>CAVQID010000017.1:0-97850 GCA_963712485.1 uncultured beta proteobacterium | reverse complement strand
TGTGCGCGGGCGGTGTCTGCGCACGTGCAATCGTCAGCAGTGGCCAAAGTGAGAGGCCGATACACAGGTGGCGACGTGCGACGCTCATTTCGCGACCACTTTGATCGTCCCGATCATGCCGCTTTGGTAGTGGCCGTCGATCAGGCAGGCGAAGTTGAAGTCACCCGGTTTATTGAACGTCCAGATCACTTCGCCGGTCTTTCCGGGAGCGACGTGCGCCATGTACGGCTGGTCGTGCTCCATTTTCGGGAACTTCTTCATCAGCGCCGCGTGAGCGTCAAGTTCCTCCCTGGTGCCGATGACGAACTCGTGCATGAGCTTGCCGCCATTTTTTAGCACGAAGCGAATCGTTTCACCCTGCCTGACTTCGATGCGCTCGGGCGAGAAACGCATCTGGTCGAGCATGGCGGATGTGATCGTGCGATCGACTGCCGACCTTTCCCCGGCAATGCCCCATGCCATTTGTTCCTTCACTACGGCACCGGTGGTCTTTGCCTTCCCCGGGTCACCGTGCGCAGTGGCCGTCCCGACCGGCCCGGAGGCCAGAACGGCAAGCATCGCGACCGGCAGTGCGGTCGCCTTCAGATTGAGTTTCATTGGAGGGTCCTTTCAGCGTTGTGAGCGAATCGCTCAGTGATGTCCGGAATGACCGGACGGCTTACGCACCTTGATTTCCGTGTCCAATGCGGGCTTGGCTTGTACCGGCATCGACTGCCCGCCCTCGGCCTTGAAGCGTGCCGGCGCGGCCAGCGGGCCGGTCCACTCGTATGCTTGCGTGCCGGCGGGCTGTTGGTACCAGCCAGGATCGGATGTAGTCGCCTGGTTTCTGATTCCGACGGACCTTGACGACCGTGAACATGCCTCCCATCTCGACCGAGCCGTACGGGCCCTGGCCCGTCATCATCGGAATCGTGTTGTCCGGCAGCGGCATTTCCATCTCGGCCATGTCGGCCATGCCGCGCTCGCCCATCACCATGTAATCCGGGATCAGCGATGTGACCTTCTTCGCGATACCGCGATGGTCGACTCCGATCATCGTGGGCACGTCGTGTCCCATCGCATTCATCGTGTGATGCGATTTGTGGCAATGGAACGCCCAGTCGCCCTCTTCGTCAGCGAGAAACTCGATCTGGCGCATCTGGCCGACCGCGACGTCGGTCGTCACTTCGTACCAGCGCGTCGACTTCGGCGTCGGGCCACCATCGGTTCCGGTCACCAGGAATTCGTGGCCGTGCAGGTGGATCGGATGACTCGTCATCGTCAGGTTGCCGATGCGGATGCGTACCTTGTCGTTCAACCTCACGTTCAGCGAGTCGATGCCGGGAAAGATGCGGCTGTTCCAGGACCACAGATTGAAATCGAGCATCGTCATGATCTTCGGCGTCGCACTCCCAGGTTCGATGTCGTAGGCGTTCAGCAGGAAGCAGAAGTCACGATCCACGTCATCAATCAGCGGATGCCTCGCGCGCGGATGAGTGACCCAGAAGCCCATCATGCCCATCGCCATCTGAGTCATTTCGTCCGCGTGCGGGTGGTACATGAACGTGCCGGGCCGTCGCGCGACGAACTCATAGACGTAGGTCTTGCCCGGCGGAATCTGCTTTTGATTGAGACCACCGACGCCGTCCATGCCGTTCGGAATCCGCTGTCCGTGCCAGTGGATGGTGGTGTGCTCGGGAAGACGGTTGGTGACGAAAATTCGCACGCGGTCGCCTTCGACGACTTCGATCGTCGGACCCGGCGACTGCCCGTTGTAGCCCCACAGGTGAGCCTTCATCCCGGGCGCCATCTCGCGCACCACCGGTTCGGCCATCAGGTGAAATTCCTTGACGCCTGCGTTCATGCGCCAGGGCAGTGTCCATCCATTGAGCGTCACCACAGGTCGATACGGCCGGCCGCTCGAGGGCGATAACGGCGGCATCGTGTCCGGTTTCTGCTGTGAAACCGCTTCTGGTAACGCCGCCAGCGCTGTGCGGCTGACCGACGCGGCCGTGACGGCTGCAGCGATCACACCGGCTCCGCGGAAGAACTTTCGTCGAGAGTTCACCTGGGTTCCCCTTTCAATGTTCGGCCGGAGTTCCCAGCGTCCGACTGGGAGTTGCGGGAGATGCGCGCGGATCGGGACGGCCGATCAGCGACATCTCCAGGTCGGCCTGTGCCAGCCAGAAATCGCGAAGCGCGTCGATGTAGCCGTTGACGCTCGCGATCTGGGAACGGGCATCGGCCAGCAGCTCGAACACGCCGATCAACATGCCGTTGTAGCGAAGCAGGTTCTCCTCGGAGATTCGCTTGCGGATCGGCACGATCTCGTCGCGATAATGCCGCGCGATGTCGTACGACATTCGGTAGTTCAGGTACGCTTGGCGCACTTCCGAGCGGGCGTTGACGGCGGTCTCGGCCAGGCGATTGACCGCCTGGCCATAGATCGACTCGGACTGGGCGACGCGCGCAGTGCCCCAATCGAACAGCGGAACTTCGATCGCGATCTCGTAACCGCGTTGGTTCGGCGCGTTGTTGAAGCTGTTGTGGATGACGCCGAACTCGAGGACATTGATCAAGCGGGTGGCCTTCGTCAGGCCAAGATTGGCGGCCACTGCCTCGGTGCCAATGCGCGCAGACTGCACATCCAGCCGCTGTGCCAACGCCTGCTGCTCGATGTCAGGCAGATCGTCTGCCTGCTTGGGCAGGTCGGGCAGCCGCTCGGGTAATCGGAAGGCGGTCTGGTCGCCCCACAGTCCCAGCAGGCGGATCAGTTGCTCGCGAGCCGCTACCTTGGCCTGCTCGGCACGTGCCAGCCCCAACGCGGCGTCCGCATAAAAACTCTGCTCCCGAGCCTGCTGCAGCTTGCCCCAGTTGCCCGCCTGCGCCATCCGGCGGGCAAGATCGGCACCCGCTTCGGCTGCCTCCATCGCGCGTCGCATGTAACGCACCGATTCCTCGGCGGCGACTGCCTCGTAGTAGGCCTTGCGTGTGGCCGACGCCAACGAGATCACTCCTAGAGCAATACTGCGTTGGGTCTGCTCGAAGCGGCGCGTCTCGACCTGCATGGCGAGAGGGATGGTCACCAGCCGCATCAGGTTGATGGTGAAGAGCCGCTCAATCTCCACTTCCTCGCCCTGCGTCTTGCGCGCAAAGGAGAATCCGAGATTGGGCAGCCGGCCGGCCTGTACGAGATCCGCTTCCGAAATGCCGAGCTCGTAGTAGCCGGCTTGCAATCCCTTGTTGTTGAGCAAAGCAATCTGCACGGCGTCATCGACAGACAAGGGTTTGCTCAACAGTTCGGCAACGCGCCGTTCCACCATGGCGCTATCTGCATCGCTTCGAGACCAAACCGTGTCCTGCTTCAGATGCTTGCGCACGGTCGATTCAACGCCGCCGATTCCACCGTCGTCCGAGAAGGTCGCGCAGCCGACCAGCACGAGGGCCAGCCCCGACGTTGCACCCATTCGGACGGCGCGTCCGGAGAGGATTGATCCCATGGCTAGTTCCTCGGCGCTGGTACCGGCTTGTCAAGCGCGGGCAGAGTTGACTGTGGCGCCTGCGCTTCACGCGCATAGACGCGCCAGCCGCCAATCGACCCGACCCGGTCGTTGACTTCGCGCCAGGAGCCCGGTTCGTCGATCTTGTCCGTCTGGTACGCCGCGAACGGCGAGCGATACGCCAGCGGTTGGGTCACCGCCTGCGGGTCAGCAGCATTCTGTGCAGTTGCTTTCGGCGTCGAGCCGGCCGGCAGTGACCCGGTCGTCTGCGAGCGCGCTGACGAGCCGATCGAAAGAAGCAGAACGAGAAGCAGCTGAAGCTGGACCATCGTTGTCTCCCAAGTGATGAGGCAGTGGCCGACGGCTTCGTGCGGCCATCGACAGGCGGCCCGCCCGAAGGGCAAGCCACATCACAACGGGGCGGAGTGCCCCTAGCCGAGGGAGATGCGGGGTGGTCGTTCGGGGCCGGAGACGACGATATCCGGCACAGGTTCAACTGGGCGAAGTGTCGGCAATTCACGCGGTGGCGTGACCACCAGCGACCGTGAACTCGACGTCGGGGCTCCGCCGACACAGCAGAAAGCGCAAGCAGAACACTTCGCGGCGGTTTTCGCGTCCGCAGCACCTGCATCAGCCGTGTCCATCGCTGAATGCGCGTGCAGTGTCACCACCTTGTCGAGCGAGTCGTGAGTGTGCGAAGCGGCGCTCGGAGGGTGAGCATCCGCGGACTCCACCGGGCTGGCGGCCGACCTGTCGAGCGCGGACATGCAGTGCACCATTGTCGTCGCCGCCATTGCCTGCACGGGAACGGCAACGATGATCAGCCAGGCGATAGCGGTGGCAAGGCGTCGGTGCATAGACCTATCTTAGTCTGGGCATTCGCGGTCAGGTTCCGCCCCTGAGCCGCCTTTGTCCCTCTGGGCCGCTCGCCGGCTGCGCGGTGCCTTCGATTACACCCGAATGTTCCGGGTCCATGCCATCAAGTCAATATCACTACATGCGGGGCGGTGAAATCCTACTTCTGCCCTTGCATGAATGGGAAGGAGCGACGGGCGGCGCCGGACAACCGGGCCGCCGTTCGTCATGCCGGCGGGTATCCCGCTTCGGCGAGCGCCGTGGCCAGTGTCGTGCGGTCTTGACCGCTCCGCACCTTGATCAGCTGTGACTTCAGGTCGATGTTGACGTAACTCGCCAGCTTGGTGCCGACGAGAGCCTGGGTAACCCGGCTGGCGCAGTGTCCGCACGTCATGTCCGGCAACTTGAATTCTTCGTACATAGCTACTCCTCAGGAGTGGATAAGGGAGTCGTCACTTTGATCCTTGCCATGGGGGCAAGGTCAAGGGCTTGCAACTTCCGCACCCGATCTGCTGCGCGGCTTGACCTTCCCCCGAGGGCAAGGCTGATAGTCCGGGAACTGCCGCAGCGGCGGCCCTACAACCCGGAGTTCGCACAGTGATTAATTCAGCCAGCACACAGCTCAACTTGCCGATCGAAGGCATGACCTGTGCCTCCTGTGCCACGCGAGTCGAGCAATCGCTGCGCGCCGTGGAGGGGGTCATTGCAGCCACAGTGAACCTCGCCACCGAATCTGCGGCGGTGCAGACAACACCCGGGGCGGTCGCGTTTGCGTCGCTCACGGCGGCTATTGAAAAGGCAGGCTATGCGGTCGGCATGCAGTCGCTCGAGCTGGAGATCGGGGACACGACGTGCGCGTCCTGCGCGTCGCGGGTCGAAAAGGCACTGAAGGCAGTCCCCGGCGTCATCGAGGCGACTGTCAATCTGGCCGCCGAAACGGCGAGCGTGCAAGCCATCGTCTCCTTGGACATCGAGAGCCTCGTTGCGGCCGTCAGGGATGCCGGCTACACAGCGCGAGCACGCGGATCGGCACCAACCACTGGAGCAGCGTCGAACGATCCACGCAGGCCCGCCAATGAGGGGTGGCGGATTGCCGCGTCGGCAGCGCTTTCACTGCCGTTGCTTCTGCCGATGGTTGGAGGGCTCTTTGGACAGGACTGGATGCTGAACGGCTGGCTGCAACTCGCACTGGCCACGCCCGTGCAGTTCTGGCTGGGCGCCCGCTTCTATCGAGCAGGCTGGAAAGCGCTGCGCGCCGGCGCGGGCAACATGGACCTGCTGGTGGCGCTCGGAACATCTGCGGGTTATGGCCTGTCGGCCTATATGCTGTTCAGGCATGCCGAACACGGCACGCCGCATCTGTATTTCGAGGCGTCGGCGGCAGTCATCACGCTGGTGCTGCTGGGCAAGTGGCTCGAGGCACGCGCCAAGCGCCAAACCACGGAGGCGATCCGCTCGCTGAACGCCCTGCGTCCCGAGGTTGCCCGTGTGCGGCGCGAGGGTGTCGACACCGAAGTGCCGATCACGCTGGTCAGCGTCGGCGATGTGGTGGTGATTCGCCCGGGCGAGCGCGTTGCTGTGGACGGTATCGTCGTAGAAGGCGAGAGCCAGGTGGACGAGTCGCTCGTCACCGGCGAGAGCCTGCCTGTGGCCAAGGGCGCGGGGACAACGTCACCGGTGGCGCCGTCAACGCCGAGGGGCTGCTGCTGGTGCGAACCACGGCAGTGGGTGCCGAAACGACGCTGTCGCGCATCGTGCGCTTGGTTGAATCGGCGCAGGCCAAGAAGGCACCGATTCAGCACCTGGTCGATCGGGTCAGTGCGGTCTTCGTGCCGATGGTGCTGGGCCTCGCGCTACTCACGGTGCTGGGCTGGGGCCTCGGTACCGGAGACTGGGAGCAGGCGATCCTCAACGCGGTCGCGGTACTGGTGATCGCCTGTCCCTGCGCGCTTGGACTGGCAACACCGACTGCCATCATGGCTGGCACTGGCGTGGCCGCGCGCCACGGCATTCTGATCAAGGACGCCGAGGCGCTGGAGCTTGCGCACCAAATCGAAGTCGTTGCGTTCGACAAGACCGGAACGTTGACCGAGGGTCGACCACAGTTGCTCGTGGCCGAAGCCGTCAACGGCGATCGCGTGGACCTGCTGTCCCGCGCCGCTGCGATCCAGGCCGGCAGCGAACACCCGCTCGCGAAGGCTGTCGTGACGGCGGCAGCCGACGCGGAAATCACGGTACCCGCAGCGATGCAGGTCAGCGCGGTGCCAGGCAAGGGCGTGGCAGCCCAGGTCCTCGGGCAGGCGCTTCGCCTCGGGAGCACACGCTACATGCAGGAACTCGGCGTCGATCTCAGCGCGTTGGCGGTACGTGCCAGCACGCTGCAGCGCCAAGGACGGACCGTGTCATGGCTCGCGACCGTGACGACCTCACCTCGGCTGATTGGTCTGCTCGCGTTCGGCGATACGGTGAAGCCATCGGCCCGTGGTGCCGTCGAGCGGTTGCATGCCCAAGGCGTGCGCTCGGTGCTGCTGACCGGAGACAACCAGGGCAGCGCAGCAGCGATCGGTGCAGCTCTCGGCATCGACTCGATCGAGGCCGAAGTACTACCCGCCGACAAGGCCGCCATCATCGCCCGCCAGAAGGATGGCGCCGCGCGCGTTGCCATGGTCGGCGATGGCATCAATGATGCGCCGGCGCTGGCAGCCGCGGACGTCGGCATAGCGATGTCGACCGGGACCGATGTCGCCATGCATGCGGCCGGCATAACGCTGATGCACGGCGATCCGGCACTGGTGGCCGATGCTATCGACATCTCGCGCAGAACGTATTCGAAGATTCGACAGAACCTTTTCTGGGCCTTCGGCTACAACATCGTGGGAATACCGCTGGCGGCGTTCGGCCTGCTCAACCCGGTCGTGGCAGGCGCCATCATGGCGTTCAGCAGCGTCAGCGTCGTCCTCAACGCGTTGACGCTGCGCGATTGGCGACGGGCGTCGCCGGAGGCTCGTGAGCGACTAGCGTTGCTACGCCGGACTTGACCGGCTGTAGCGTCATCTACCCACCAGAAAGTCATCGTCGGAGAAGTTTGGCGCCATCGCGTCCTTTTTCTGCTGGCCAGGGGCATCTCGGTCACCGAGGCGGTGAGATGCGCAGTAAGACGTTGCCTGGTTGGACGGGCAGATGGGCAGTGGTGCTTGCCCATCTGCGTCCATTGGGGGCGGACAGGCGGTGCGTTGTTACTTCCTGGGCGTAGCGCCCATGCCCTGGGAACCGGCCATCATTCCTTGCTGGTCCATCATGGTCTGCATCATCATCTGCATCATGTCCATGCGCTTCTGCATCATCTGCATCTGCGCGCCGGCGTCCGCGGGCTTGCCCTTCTGACCCATCATGCTGGTGCCCATTCCCCCCGTCGTGGTACCGCCTTGCATCATCTGATTCATCATGCCCATGCTTCCCTGCATTTCCTTCCGTTGCTCGTCCATCACCCTCTGGCGCTCCTCAGGGGTGGTGGCGCTCATCAACCGGTCGTGCAGCGCCTGCATGCTCTTCGTGTGCTCATCCATCTGCCCCATTGGACTGCTTGTGGTCATGGCCGCGCGGGGCTGAGTGGCGGTCGTGCTGGGTGTCGACGCCGGAGCCTTTGCGTCCTGGGCTAACGAAGTGCCCGCGGCAAGTACAAGGGCCGTAGAAATAGCTACTGCGACTGATCTTTTCATGTGAATCTCCAAGTGAAGCGAATGAATAACAGGCGCCGCGCGCGGGAGGCGAGCAGACCCTGGGGACTAGAACCTGCGGAAAGATGTGGTGGCGCCAGCCCAACATCGGTGGGGCGCCCCGCCCTGCGCTCGACCTATAACGTCAGGCGAACGATGCGATGGGAGAACGGCACGCCCGGTGGCGGGTGTGCTCGGCCCGACAATCCGGCAAGCGGTGCCGAATTCGGCAGGAGATGGAGGTCGTGCTGTGTTGCGACGATCAGCGCGACTTCTGCCGGCGGATCCTGCACAAGCTGAAACACGCTCGGCAGCGGAAGATCGTTGCTGGCAGAGTCCTCACAGTCCGGCGCGCTGTCGCCGGCCACGCCGCCGCCCACGTGTGCTTCCAGGGGCGGAGTGTGCGTTACCGTTGTTACGCCATCCCAGCTGCATGCGTGCGCGATACCGAGGAAGAGCGCAAACAGCCACAGCCCAAGAGCCGCGGAGGCGAGGCCTTTTCGATGGCGGCGCAGCAGTTGAGGCATGGTTTCCTTCGAGCTATGCCACTAGAAACCAACACGTCAGTGAGTCATTTGACGATGAGGCAGTCACAAATTCCTGATGCCTAACCCTGTTCACTTGCGCTTTCGTTGCATGACGACTGCCACGGCCGCGGCAACCACGACGACAAGCAGGACCGGCACCCAGATCCCGCCGTAGCCGCCCATCCAGCCCATGCCCCAACCGCCGTCATTCATCATCTGACCGGTTTGCCCCAGTGCTGCAGTGGCAGCCAACATAGATGCGGACCCAATTCCAGTAGCAAGTAACTTTTTCATGAATTCTCCCAGGCACAGAAGTGAAGCACTTGAAACCTCAGGCGTAAGGCAGCGCACGGCCGTGCGCGGAGCCGCTGCGATTCCGCGATTCCCGACAACTCAGGCCTGACCGCCCGACTTGCCTCGGATTCGATTTGCGTGGCTTCAACGGGACGCGATCAGCTGAGAGCACGTCCCATCACAGTGACCTTAACTGCAGAGAGCCGTACTGTCGGTGCGGTAGCAGACATAGCCGCTTGCCGGGCTGGGATGTCACAGCGATTCGACGGCTACTTGCAGGTGATGCCAGGGTCGACCGGCGCCTTCAGGTGCGTCACTTCATGAAGCCATAGCCCATGGCCTTGATGCAGGACAAGCAATGACATCTCTACTGCGCCATGTCGGACGGGAGTGGGCTTGTGGAAGCCCTGCCCCGGCCACAGTCAGCCATATGGCAGAGTTCGGATGTCGCCAGAGTCGACTCTCGCTGTACTTAGGCCAGCTTTAGTACCGTGATGCGCGTCAAGGCGGCAGTACGAGCTCCGAGTTCAAATGGCGCCATGTCCCTGCATCGCTTCGTCCTTCTGCTGATTTGCTTGCTGCTTCCGATCCGATCGGTCGGGGCGGCAGTGATCGTCGTCGGCCTGGACGTCAATGCAGTGCAGGCTGCAACTCACTCGACCTGCATCGCGAACGTCCTTTCACAACATGCCGAGGAGAGCACTGACGGCGCGACATCGGACGCTCAGCCGCCTGGTTCGAACCATCACCCTGATCACACCTGTGCCAGCCTGTGTGCCATGGCTGCGGCATTGCCTGTCGCTGCCAGGTACGTGACCGGGCCGGCGTCGCTGCGTCTCGCAGGCCCGACACCATCCTTCCAGCACTTCTTCGCTCCTCCGCCGCACGAGCCGCCACGCCTGACGGCGTAAGGCATCCGCTCGCTTGCCCGCCTCGAGCTGACGCCCATTGAACATGGGCGCGACGTACAAAGGCCTTTACGCGGGAAACATTCCCTGAATCGCAGTAACAGCCTCGGGACGCATCGACACTCGGTGCTCCCAGCCAAGGACATCCAATGAATCAGCACTCTCCAACCCGCCGTCGCGCGCTCCGGACGGCCATGCATCTGTCGAGCGCCTGCCTTGCAGGCCTGATCCTGCCATCCATCGCGGCGACTCCACCGCCGGGCATGACCGTATGGAAATCTCCAGCCTGTGGTTGCTGCAACGACTGGATCCAGCATCTCCAGGAAAACGGCTTCAAGGTCGAAGCCGTCAACGTTCCTAATTCACGCCATGTGCGCGCGAAGTTCGGCATGCCGGAAAAGTTTGCGTCGTGCCACACCGGTCTGGTCGGCGGCTACGTTGTTGAGGGCCACGTTCCGGCTCGCGAGATCCGAAGACTGCTGCGGGAAAAGCCCGCGGCGCTGGGGATCAGCGTGCCCGCCATGCCGCTGGGCTCTCCCGGCATGGATGGTCCTTCGTATCGCGGAATGCGGGATCCGTACGACGTGCTGCTGGTCCAGCGGGACGGCAAGGCGCGCGTGTACGCCTCGTACGACTGAACGAACGAGCCAAACACAATCCCATTCGATACTCACCCTTTGTAAGAGAAAGCCATGAAGATCACTCTCCTGTCGATCCTTTTCGCCCTCGGCCTGTTGACCAACGCCGCTGTAGCCGCGCCGCCGACCACCACGGCAGCTGAACCGATCAAGGCCGTCTACCACGTAAACGAACCGGACAAGGTATGGACAGCGCTGCGCAATATCCAGAACCACCTGCGCGACGACCCGTCGGTCCGCATCGTCCTCGTCGCCAACGGCGGCGGCATTGACTTCCTCCTGAAAGATGCCAGCGACAAGCAGGGCACGCCGTTCCAGCCGACCCTGTCTGAACTGGCGGGCAAGGGGGTGACGTTCAAGGTGTGCAGAAACACGCTGACCGCGCGCAAGCTCACGGACGATGCGGTAGCCGAGAAGGTCGTCGTGATTCAGGCCGCGGTAGCGGAGATCGCGCGTCTGCAACAGCGCGAGGGATACGCCTATCTCAAACCTTGATTGATGCCGCCACGACTCCCAGGGCCGGCGTTAGCGCGGAGAGAGTGCATCTGGCCAACCTGGCGTTGGATGGAAATTCCGGTGCACGCGGCGTCGACGTCGACCGCAGCCGGTGCGTGAAGTCGGTTACGGTCCCGTAGGCAAGTTGTCAGAAGTAACTTGCCGACGGTGTATGACATCGACGCGAAAAAGACTTAAGCCACCCGAATACGCTGCCGGCGAGCGGGCGTCGTCAGGCGCGGTCACTCACGGCGTACAACTCCAATTCATCGGTGAGGCCCTTTAGCATGTGCCGGCCACGCGGCGGGACGGGCCGCCCGTAGAGGCTGCGTCAGCAACCGAGTGAGCCTGACTTCCCCGGTACCCTGCAGTTCGTCGACACCAATCCGCATCGCCTCATGGCCGGCGGCCGGCTGCGCGCGGTAGGTGCCGAACAAGCGGTCCCACCACGGCAAGTTGAATCCGAAGTTGCTGTTCAACTCGCGCGGCACCACCGAGTGATGCACGCGGTGCATGTCGGGCGTGACCACGATCCAGCGCAGCCAGCGATCGACAACGAGCGGCAAGCGCGCGTTGGCATGGTTGAACATCGAGGCACCGTTCAGCAGCACCTCGAACGCAAGCACGGCAACTGCAGGCACGCCGAGCGCCGCGATCACCGCGCACTTGATGCCGAGCGACAACAGAATCTCGATCGGATGAAAGCGCAGTCCCGTTGTCACGTCATAATCCGCATCGGCATGATGCACGCGGTGCAGCCACCACAACACGGGTACCGCGTGAAACAGCACATGCTGGAAGTAGATGGCCAGGTCGAGCAGCACCACGCCCAGCAGAATGGCCGCCCAGGACGGCAGCGTCACGACGTTGAACAGACCCCAGCCATGGGCCTCGCCAGCCATCGCCACGGCGATCGCGGCGCCCGGAGCCACCAGCCGCAGGATCCCGGCATTGAGGACGACCAATCCCAAGTTGTGCGGCCAGCGTTGCGCGCGGGTGAAGCGTGGCTGCCGCTTCGGTGCCAGCACTTCCCATAGCGCGACCAGGACGAACACGCCCAGGAACGCACCGAAGCGCAGCATCGGCTCGACCGCGGTCAGCGAATCGCCCATCACAGATCTTCCCGTTGGGTACGGCGGCGGTGGTAGGCTGCCGTGTGGTAATATAGTATTCAATTAATCGCTTGAATACTAGGCGGGGAGCGAGATCGATGTCAACTACCGTCAATCCCAAACGCGAGGTCTTCGAGAGCCTGGCGCGGATCGGCACCGCGCTGTCCAGCGCCGTACGGCTCGACCTATTGGAGCTGTTGGCACAGGGCGAGCGCAGTGTTGACGAGCTGGCCGCGCTGACCGGCACCACGGTCGCCAACACGTCGCAACACCTGCAGAAGCTCAAGCAGGTCGGCCTGATCGTCGGTCGTAAGGAAGCGCAGTTCGTCAGGTATCGGCTGGCTGGCGACGAGGTCATCGCGCTGTTTAACGCGCTCGGTGCGGCGGGTCAGGCGTATCTGGCCGACGTCGATCGCATCGTTCGGCTGTACTTCACGGCCAAGGACGAGATGGAACCCGTGCCCGCCGCCGAACTCCTGCAGCGCGCGAAGAAGGGGCTCGTGACGGTGCTCGACGTGCGCCCGCGCGAGGAGTTTGCAGCGGGTCATGTGCCTGGCGCGATCAACATCCCGATCCACGAGCTTGAGAAACGGCTGGCTGAACTGCCCAAGCGCAAGGAGGTCGTCGCCTATTGCCGCGGACCGTACTGCCTGATGTCGTACGACGCAGTGCACCTGCTCCGTAAGCGAGGATTGAAAGCGCGTCGACTCCAGGATGGGTTGCCGGAGTGGCGCCTCGCGGGATTGCCAACGGCCAACGATTGATACGCCATTGCTGAGCGAGCATCGCGACGCTGGCCTTCGTTGTCAAACGCATAGCAGCACGGAGATGAGAGAAGTGAGGTACAGCAGCTTTTGCCTGGCCGCCATGACAGCCGCGCTGATGGTGGCCGCGACCGCAGCGCACGCGGACGAGACCGCCATCAAGGCAATGACGCAGGGCGGCCATGCGCTGCTGATGCGGCACGCCAAGATCAGTGGCCACTCAAAGGCGATGGTCCTCGATCCCAAAGGCAACTGCGCCAACGAAGAGAATCTCAGCGCCGACGGTCGTGCCCAGGCGCAGCGGCTGAAGGCCCTGCTCGATAACGCGGGCGTCAAGTTCGACGCGGTGCTGACAAGCCCGTTTTGCCGCGCCAAGGAAACAGCACAACTTGCCCTTGGCAACGCCACGGTCGATCCGAACCTCACCGCGCTGGAAATCGGCACGCAGGCTCAGGGGCAGGCGCGCACACAGGCCGTCACTGAATTGCTCGCGCGTCACGCCGGCAAGGGCAACGTGGCGCTGGTCTCGCATCGGCCGAACATCGACGCGTTGACCATGGAACTGGTCGAGGAAGGCGAAGCCGTGATCGCGAAGATTCAGCCGGGCGGCGCGTTGGACGTGGTTGGCCGCATCAAGCCGTAGGAGCCCAGAAGCGGCATGCAAGTTCCAACTCGTCGTCCAACAAAAACGGGTTGGTCATGAGCGCTTGCGAAGGACGTCGGGACACCATCGTGGTCGCCTTGGTGTCGAGTTTGAAACTACAGTCCTCGAGCTGAGCGGCTGGTGATCGATATTCCGCTTGCGATCAGCGGCCCGGCGACCATCGCGCTGATCGTCGTGCCGGGCATCTTTGCCTACCCGTGGCTGATGCGCCGTCCGGGTGGCCGCGCCGCTATCGCCGTCGCCACGCTGGTGCTTGCCGGCCTTTTCATGTTGTTCGAGGCTGGAAGCGAAGCATCGACGGTGCTCAGCGTCGGCTGTGCCGGCCTGCTTGCGCTCGCGCCGCTCGCTGCAGGCATCGTCGTCGCGCGCCTGCAAGACCCCTCTTCGCCCTGACGTCGATCCGTCGTTGGGGCCGAATTGCCGTGCGATCGCGCGGTTTTTCAAGCGCACGCGGTGTTGGTTCGCGCCGCTCTCTGGACTACGCTCGCTTCACTGTCCGACAGGCGCCATCGATGCTTCCCTGGCAGGAACTTGCACTCAAGGTTGCGGCGACCGCGCTGCTGCTCGCGGTCGTATTGCCGCTAGTGGGCTTTGCTTTCTCGCGCAATGGCTCATCCGCACTGCGCGCGCTGCGCACCGGCGCCATCGTGCTTGGCGTCGTCGCCCTCGTCGCCGGGGTTGCGGCATTGCTCGGCGAAGTCTGGCGCTGAAACGTCAGCCGCCTGACGCGCCTTCGGCTTCGACGATCTGCGGCGGCAGCGGTGCATCGAGGGCTGCACAGATCATCCGCAGCGTGCTCGCCGCCTTCCAGTTGGTCTGATCGTCGATAAACGCCACCGCTGTCGCCGCCTTGATCAGTTGCGGCTTGGCGAGCGGCATCAACTGATTCAGGCGATCGAGCGCGGCCGTAACGTCATCGAGCCGCACCGCCGAAGATGGCACGAACGGCAACTCGACATCACGGCACTGCACGGCTCCCGCATTGAAGGCGTGTTCCGCCCGCTCGGGCAGTCGCACTGCCGCCACCAGCGACAGGACCAGACCTGCCTCCGGCGCGAGTGGCGCGAGCGATGCGAATTTCGCCGACACCGCCCGCCCCGCCTGCGGACCGAGGCGGCGCTTGAGAATCGTGAACAGCAGGAACTCGCTAATGGTGACGCGGCCATCGGCCGCTACCAGCAGATGCGCGGTGCGCAGCAGGAAGTCGCGCGTTTGCTTTGGCAGCTTGCGCAGCGCCGGCATCGCCACGTCGGCGAGCGGCTGGCGCGCGCCCGGCGGCAGCTTCTGGATCTGCTCGTGATAGGCCTCGGCGATCTGCGCGGCTTCGCCGCCGTACGCCTCGGCGATCAACGCGCGTTGCTGACCGCGCAGGTCGCGCTCCTTGGCGACCAGCAGTGCCAGCACCAGTAGCTGCGCGCGCATGCCGTCGCTTGCGGCCCGTCGCAGGGATTCGAGCAGCGCGCGTTGTGCGTCGTCGAGCGCAAAGTCGACATGGCGTGGCCGTACCGTGCCGATGTCGGCCGTAACCTGTGCGCCGACCTGCGCCGCGGCCGTCAGCGCCACCGCGGCGGCCGGCTCGACCAAAGTCGCGAGCGGGCTGCTGCTCGAAGGAAACGGCGACGCCTTCGCCGCCGCCGGCACTCCGGCACTGCTGGACGGCACGAACTCGATCGGCGAGCGCGGCGACTCGATCCTGGCCGGGCTCAGACCACTAAGCGCCAGGGCGACCGCATTTTCCGGGGCCGGCAGCGCCGCCATCGCGCGGCCGTAGATGCGCTGCACGCGCTCGGCTAGCGGCGGGTGTGTTGCGAACACTCCGCGAACGAAACTCGGACGAGCCGCGCCAAGGAACAGATGCGACAGCGCTTCGGCCTGCGGGTGGTCGATGCGCGTGCCGAGTCCGGTCTGTTCCGACAGTCCGGCGATCTTGCGCAACGCGCCGCCGATGCCGTCCGGATTGCGCGTGAACTGCACCGCGCTGGCATCGGCGAGGAATTCGCGTTGGCGCGACACCCCGGCTTTGATCAGCCGACCGAAGAACACGCCGATGTAGCCGAGGATCCACAGTACGAGCCCGGCCGCGAACAGCATGGCGATCGCGCTGCCGCTGCTGCGGTCGCCGCCACCACGGGTGCGGCGGCCGATCTCGAGCAGGAACCGTCCTGCCATCGCGACGATCAGCAGCCCAAAGAGCACGCCGACCAGTCGCAGATTGAGCTTCATGTCGCCGTTGAGAATGTGCGAGAACTCGTGGGCAATGACCCCCTGAAGTTCGTCGCGCGACAGTCGCGTCAATGTTCCTCGCGTGACCGCGACAATGGCATCGTTGATCGAGTGCCCGGCCGCAAAGGCGTTGATCGTGTTCTCGCTGTCCATCACGAAGACGCGCGGCACCGGAACGCCCGACGCAATGGCCATCTCCTCGACCACATTGAGCAGCCGTCGATCGAGCATGTCGCGCGTCGAGGTATCGACTTCGCGCGCGCCGATCATCTTCGCCACGGCCTCGCCGCCGGCTTTCAGACGGTTCATCTCCAGCCAGGTCCCGCCGAAGATGAGTCCCAGAACGACGACCGTATTGGTGAGGTAGAAGCCTTTCGGCAGCTGCGAGGACACCCAGCCCGCGCCGGCGGGCACGACGAACGCGTGATAGACGAGTGTCGCCGCCAGGTTCACCGCAATGACAATCGCGATGACCGCCAGCGCAAACAGCATCACCAGTCGCCGACTGCTGCGCCGGGCGACTTCCTGGTGCTCGAAGAAGTTCATCGGGACGCGGGGCGACTTTGTCGCAGGCGAGTCAGCGGGGCCCGTGGTCGCGGGCCTGCCGTAAGAATCGTTCGGTCAGAACTGAACGCGGACCGACTTGCGTTCTTCGTCGCTCTCGGTCGCCTGCAGCAGCTCGGCGGGGCTGAACGCGAACATGCCGGCGATGACGTTGGTCGGAAACTGCTGCGACGCGGTGTTGTAGCTCATTACCGAGTCGTTGAACGCCTGGCGCGCGAACGAGATCTTGTTCTCGGTGCCGGTGAGTTCCTCGGTGAGCTGCATCATGTTCTGGTTGGCCTTGAGGTCCGGATAGGCCTCGACCAAGGCAAACAGGCGCGACAGCGCGCCAGACAATGCACCCTCGGCCGCGATCAGCCCCTGCATTGCGTTCGCGCTGCCGGGATCGGCCGCCGCGGCGGCATTGGCGGTGACCGCGGTGTTGCGGGCAGCGATGACGCGCTCGAGCGTCTCGCGCTCGTGCTTCATGTAGCCCTTGGCGGTCTCGACCAGATTCGGGATCAGGTCGTAGCGGCGCTTCAGCTGCACATCGATCTGCGCAAACGCGTTCTTGAACTTGTTGCGCAGGCTTACCAGCCGGTTGTACGCACCGACCGCCCAGAAGACGACGACTGCGACGATGACCAGCACGATGATCCAGCCCATTTCAACCCTCCACAAGGAAGCCAGAGCATCCGACACGCCGGCCGGCGTATCGGGAGCCGGCGCACTATAAGACAAGGCGCCGGCGGCGCAATGGTTGAAGTGACCGTTGATCCCCTGGTTTCCGCCGGCGATGGCGCGCGCGCTGCTACTGCGCCGGGCGCCCGGATGCCGGCGCCGGCGCGGGTGTCGTCGGGGTCGCTCCCGACGACGAGATCGCGCGTCGCCGCTCGATCTCCTCCGCCGAGGCGTAGTCGAAGACCTTCACGACCTGCTTCACGCCCGCAACCTTGCTCGCGACCAGTGCAGCGATCTGGCCTTCCTTGTCGGTGACCAGCCCGAGCAGGTAGACGATGCTGCGCTCGGTGACGATCTCGATGGAATTGAAAGAGATCTCGCGGGTGTTGACAAACGCTGCACGGACCTTGGTCGAAAGCGCCGTGTCGGCGGTTCGGTCGGACGTCGAACTCGGCGGCGCCACCGCCAGTTCGTTGACGACAGCACGCACATTCTGCGAAGCGGCTGCGATCTCGCCGGCGCGCGCCTTCACGGCTTCGTCGGGAACTTCACCGGTCAGCAGGACCTTTCGATCGAAGCTGTTCACATTGATGTGCACCGGCTGCTTGCTCAGCGCGGCGGACAGTTCGTTCGCAACGCGCAACTGAATGGTCTGGTCATCGAGCTGCGATCCGGTCGTACGGCGATCGGTCACCACCAGTGCGGTACCCGCGACCACGACACCCACCAGCAAAGGGGCACAGGCGGCCGCACTCGCGATCACTAGCACGGCGCACATCACACGCAGAAAAGGCTGATTCATGTTGCTGACGACTCCTATGCCGCGAAAGCGTCGCGGATCCATTCGATTGTGCCATCGCCGCCCACACTGACGACATCGAAGCGGCAGACCGGCCAGCGCTCGCGATAGTTCTGCAGCAGCCAGTGCTGCGCGGCACGCAGCAGCCGCTTCTGCTTGTAGCGGTCGACGCTGGCGGCGGCCCCTCCGAACGCAGAACTGCTGCGCATGCGCACTTCGACAAAGACCAGCACATCTCGTTCACGCACAATGAGATCCAGTTCACCTTCAGGGAACCGGGCGTTGCGCGCGATCAGCACGCAGCCGCATGCCGTGAGGTGGTCCGCGGCCGCGGTTTCGGCGGCGTCCCCGGCACGCTGCTTCGGCGTGCGCACCGCGGCCCGTGTGCGCGCCGCCCGAGCCCCGAAGATCGCCATCAGCGGGCGAGGTCCACGCGACGCAATTCGCCGCCGCGGTACGTCGCCATCAGCGGCGTGCGGTCGACCCGCAGCGACTGCGCTCGGTCGATCCGCAGCCGACCCGTGACGCCATCGAGATCAAAGCGTCGTTCGCCCTTCATCCATACTGCGGCGATCCGATAGGCGTCGATGCCCAGCGCGTAGAGCCGCAACATCTCCGTGGTCAGGGCGCTGCCCGGCGGTGGGTAGACCATCACTCCACTGTGATCCGGCTCCAGCAGCCACGGCATATCGACGAAGCGAACGCCCTCCAGGTCGTGCGCCAGCGTGGCCGCGTCCGGCGAGACGCGCGGATCGCCGATATTGAGCAGCGAGGTCCCGAAGACCTGCGCACCGCGCGGGATCAGCGCACGCATCTGCGCGGCGTCGCGCGCCGTCAACGCGAGGAAGACCGCCTCCAAGGTAGGAACTGCGAGTTGCCGGCTTACGCTTGCCGCGGTCTGCGGCGTCCACTCGATCAACTGCGGTACCTCGCCGGCGCTGCGCAGCGCACCGAGATACGCCTGCGCAATTCGTCGCTCCAGGCCACCCGGACTGGAGACGATGGCGACGCGCGGGCGCGTGTCCGCCCTGCGCGTGCCGATGAACTCCGATAGCGCTATGCCTGCGATGCGCTGCGCCTCGGCCTCGAGCGACAAGGCGACCGCGAGCATCGACGACGGTGCCGTGCCGTCGGCTTCCGGAAAATTCAGCGCCACCAGCGGCAACGCCGTGCGCCGGCCCTCGATGACATCCGTCACCGCAGCGCGCGGCAGCGGACCGACAATGACGCTGACCTTCCGGTCCAGCGCGGCGGCGAGCGCCGCAGCCATTGGATCGGCGCCGTCGTCGACCTCGACAACGAAGAGCGTGACCTCATCGCCGCTCACCTTGTGCGCGGCCAGGAAGCCTTCGCGCAGGGCGTCGGCGGGGCGGGCGAAGGCCGTCGACTTGGCCGGAAGCAACAGCATGACCGACGGTCGTATCGGACTGGAGGTCGGCACCGCATCCGATGGCACCGGCGGCATGGGTGCAGGCGCCTGCGCGTGCGCGGCGCATGCGACACTTGCCGACAGAAGCAGGCAACGTAACGTCGTCGACAGCAGCAGCATTGAGCGATCCATGGATCTGGGCGCGAACCCCACAGGGAATGACGACCTGACCGCGCGGGCAGGACTGGCCGAACAGGACCTGCCTGCCGGCGCATTGTATGTAGTTGCGCTGCCGATCGGAAATGCCGCCGACATCACGCTGCGAGCGCTCTGGGTACTGGCGCGCGTCGATGCAATCGCCGCCGAAGACACGCGCGTCACGGGTCCGTTGCTCAGCCGACTTGGCATTGCCACACCGCTGCTGCCGGCGCATCAGCACAACGAGCGCCGCATCGCCACGGCGCTGGTCGCGCGGCTTGCCGCCGGGGAGCGGGTCGCGCTGGTGACGGATGCCGGCACGCCCGGTGTGTCCGATCCCGGCGCGCTGATCGTCCGGACGGCGCTCGAAGCCGGCTACCGCGTGATCCCGGTGCCGGGTGCCAGTAGTGCGGTGGCCGCGATCTCCGTGGCCGGACTGGCAAGTTCGCGCTTTCGCTTCGTTGGATTCCTGCCGACCGGCGCGCGCGAACGCGAACAGCTGCTGCGGGAAATTGCGGCGAGCGGCGAGGCGACCGTGGTTTTTGAAGCTCCGCACCGTATTCGCGCAACGATGGCCGAACTGACCGGAGCGCTGCCACCGCAGCGCCGCGTCGTCATCACCCGCGAACTGACGAAGAAGTTCGAAACCGTCACCGCGCTTGCCGCATCGGCAATCGCTGCCGCCGAACTGGAGCAACGCGGTGAGTACGTCATCGTCATCGACGCGGCAGTCGAGACGGTCCCAGCGGTGCTCGACGAGCAGGGCCGGCGCTGGCTCGACGCGCTGCTGGACGAGCTGCCGCCGGCGCGCGCGGCCGCGATCGTGAGCCGAATGACCGGAGCGCCGCGCGCCGCCGTCTACGCGCTGGCGCTGGATCGGCGGCGCGAAGACTAGTGGGCTGCAACACTCGATTCGGGACTGAAAGGAGTGCCTGCGCGAGCCCGCATTGACCCACTGAGCGCGAAGCGACCCGCGTCGAATAGCCGTCGCCTATTCGCAAGGTGAGCGACAAAGCAATCGGCCGCGCCGGCGCGTAAGGCAGTTCTGAATTGCCTGTTGCAGGCCACTAACGCAGCAATAGCGTGGTCGGTCGCTCGAGCAGCTGTTCGAGTTGCCGGGCAAGCGACTCGGCATCGCCGCGGTCGCTGGTGGCGCCCACCAGCACGCGATACACCGAACCGTCTTTCTCTATGCGCGGTGACCGAACTGGCGACGGCTCGACCGGATCGACGAACGCCAGCAGTGCTGCCGCACGTCCTGCCAGCGCCTCGGCATTCGTTTCCTGCGTGAACGCGCCAAGCTGGACCGTCCAGCCGCGCAGCGGCGCAGCGGCCGATGTCGACGCATCACGTGCGTTTACGACCTCGGTGGCGACCGGTGTCACCATCGACGTTGGCACCGCGGTCGTGAGCGGTGCGGAAGCAGCGGCAACGGGTTGCGCAGCCGGCGCGCTCGCCAGCGCCGCGTCGTCGCTGCGGTTGGCACCGTCGCCACGCCGGTAGGCGCCACTGGCGATCTGCGCCATCGTGATGCGCTCGACCTCGACTTCTCCGGTGCCGGCGCCGGCGATGCCCAGCTTCGTCGCGGCAGCGTACGACAGGTCGATGACTCGATCGTGCTTAAATGGGCCGCGATCATTGACGCGGACAATGACGCTGCGGCCGTTTCGAACATTGGTGACGCGCACGTAGCTCGGGATCGGCAGGACCGGATGTGCCGCCGTCATCGCGAACATGTCGTAGATTTCGCCGTTGGCGGTGCGGCTGCCGTGAAACTGGCGGCCATACCAGGACGCCATGCCGCGCTGCCGGTAGGTCACATCTCCGGTCAGCGGCGTGTAGGTTCGGCCCAACGCGTTGTACGGCTTGCTGGTCGCGCGGTGCGTCGGCTCGACGCGCGGCTCCGCGTCCGGAATTGCAGCGACATCCGCGGGCACCCGATCGGGCGGGCCGTCATCCTGGTAATAGACGCTCTTCTTCGGCGGAGTGGTTCCGCAGGCGGCCAGCAACACTGCAAGCGCCGCGACCATGCACGGGCGCGCGCGTTTCAGCATCAGCTTTGCACCAGCTTGCGGCTGGCTCCGATTGACATCAGCATGCCGCACGCCATGCCGAGGGTCACGAGCGCGGTGCCGCCGTAGCTGATGAAGGGCAGCGGAACGCCCACCACCGGGAGGATTCCGCTCACCATGCCCATGTTGACGAAGGCATAGGTAAAGATGATCAGAGCAATCGCCGCCGCCAGCAATCGCGCAAAGAGCGTCGGCGCATTGAGCGCGATCGCCAGTGCACGCCACACGAGCGCGGTGAACAGCAGGACCAGCACGAGGTTTCCGACCAGCCCGAATTCCTCCGAGTACACGGCGAAAATGAAGTCGCTGGTGCGCTCGGGAATGAATTCCAGATGGGTTTGCGTGCCCTGCATCCAGCCCTTGCCGAACAGGCCGCCCGAACCGATGGCGATCATCGCCTGCAGCGTGTGGAAGCCCTTGCCCAGCGGATCGGTGGACGGATCGATCAGTGTCAGGATGCGCTCGCGCTGATAGTCGTGGAGCATCGTCCAGGCGAGCGGCAGCGCGGCGACGCCGCCGACCACCATGACCAGCAACCACTTCCACGGCAGCCCGGCGAAGAAGATCACGAACGATCCGGCGGCGAGCACGAGCAGGGCAGTGCCCAGGTCCGGCTGCTTGATGATGAGGGCAACCGGCACCACGACGATGACCGCCGCAACGACGAAGTCGAACGCGCGCAGGCCGCCCTCACGCTTGTGGAAGTACCAGGCCAGCATCATCGGCAGCCCGAGCTTCATGATTTCCGACGGCTGGATGCGGCCGACTCCGATGTCGAGCCAGCGCGTCGCTCCCTTGACCGTGATCCCGGCCACCTCCGTGGCGATCAGCAGTCCGACGCCGATGACGTAGATCGGCACGGCCAGTCGCATCAGCCACTGCGACGAGATGTTCGCCAGAACCAGCATGATCGCCAGGGCTATGCCGAAATTGCGCAATTGATCGGTCACACGCCACGGAAAGTCGAAGCCGGCCGAATACAGCGTGACCAGACCAATCACACCAAGGCAACCGACGATGGCAAGCAACGACGGATCAAACACCGAGACGTAGGGACGCACCAACAGACCGATGCGGCGGCCGATACTCATCTCGTTCATCGGATGCTCCGCGGGGCAACGATCGGAGGGGCCACGGCAACGGTACGCGGAACCTCGCCATCGTCGGGGTCGTCGTCGCTCGGTGCCGGCCCGGTCGGCTTCTTGCCGAGCAGGTAGTAGTCGATCCCGGCGCGCGCAATCGGCGCCGCCGCGCGCGCGCCGAAACCGCCGTTTTCGACGAGAACGGCGATCGCGATCTTCGGATCCTCGGCCGGCGCGAACGCGATGAAGAGCGAATGGTCGCGATGGCGCTCGGCGACGCGCGCCTCGTTGTACTTCTCGCCCTGTTTGATGCTGACGACCTGCGCCGTGCCGGTCTTGCCGCCGACCTTGTAGGGCACGCCCTGGAAGGCGATGCGCCCGGTGCCGCTGATGTTCACGTCGACCATCGCGTCGCGGACGAACTTCAGATGCTCCGGCTTGATCGGGATCCGGTAGCTTTCCTTGGGCACCGTCAGGCGCCTTCCACCGGTGCGCGCGTCTTCCACTTCCTTGACGAGGTGCGGCTTCATGACGACGGCGTCGTTGGCCAGCGTGGCCGTTGCGTGCGCCAGTTGCAGCAGCGTAAACGCGTTGTAACCCTGGCCGATCCCGATCGAGATCGTCTCCCCCGGGTACCACTTCTGCTTGAAGCGGCGCTCCTTCCATGCCGTCGAAGGCAATATGCCGGTCTGTTCGCCTTCGAGGTCGAGGCCGGTGATCTGGCCAAAACCCCACGGCTTCATGAAGTCGTGGATCGCATCGACCCCAAGGTCGTTGGCCAGCTGGTAGTAATAAATGTCGCTCGATTTGACGATCGACCGGTGCATGTCGACCGCACCGAGCGGTACCTTGTTCGAGTCACGGAACACGCGGTTGCCGAAGACGAAGGTGCCACCGTCGTGGATCACGGTATCCGTGCGCCGTTTGCCGGTCTCCAGCGCGGCGAGCGCGAGGAACGGCTTGTAGGTGGATCCAATCGGATAGGTGCCGCGCAGCGCCCGGTTCAGCAGTGGCTTGTCCGGGTCGTTATTGAGCTCGTCCCAGCTCTTCGGATCGATGCCGTCCACGAAGAGGTTGGGGTCAAAATTCGGCATCGATACGAACGCCAGCACATCCCCGGACTTCGGTTCGATCGCAATCAGCGCGCCGCGGCGCTTGCCAAAGGCCTGCTCGACGACCCGTTGCAGCTCGATGTCGACCGACAGCGTCAGGTTGTTGCCCGGCATCGACGGCGTGCGTTTCAGCGTGCGCACCGCGCGGCCGCCTGCGGTGATTTCGACTTCCTCGTACCCGGTGGTCCCGTGCAGGTCGCTCTCGTAGCTCTGCTCGATGCCAAGCTTGCCGATGTGCTCAGTGCCGGCATACGCCGCCGGGTCGCCCAGCTTCTCGATCCGCTCGAGGTCGCGCTGGGAAATCCGCCCGATGTAGCCGAGCATGTGTGAACCGACGCTGCCGAGCGGATAGTCGCGGAACAGGCGCGCGCGCAGCTCGACTCCGGGGAAGCGATATCGATGGGCGGTGAAGCGCGCCACCTCCTCGTCGGTCAGCCGGGTGCGGATCGGCACCGAGTCGAAGCGTTTGGTGTCCTCCATCAGCTTCTTGAAGCGGCGCCGGTCGCGCGGCTGGACATCGACCACCTGCCCCAGCTCGTCGATCGTCTCCTCGAGATTGCCCACCTTGGCTGGCGTGATTTCCAGCGTGTACGCAGAATAGTTGCGGGCAATGATGCGTCCGTGGCGGTCTTTGATCAGGCCCCGGTTGGGCGCCACCGGCAGCACCGCGATGCGGTTCTGTTCCGCCTGCGCCAGGTAGGCCTCGTGCTTGACGACCTGCAGCCAGGCGAAGCGCGCACCCAACAGCGTGAAGCAGGTGATGACAAAGGCCATCGCCACCAGCACGCGGACGCGGAAATAGTGAACCTCGCGCTCCGGATTGCGCATCGCGGCCGAACGCGGACCGAACGACAGCTCGTCGCCGGTCGAACGGCGCCGGCGGCGCCCCCAGCGGCTAATCGGCATGACGGCAGCGGTGGCAGGCGTTGGCGCGGTCGGCAGAGGTGCCGAAGGGCCTCGTCGCCTGCATCGAACCAGGAACGACCACTCGAAGACCGCGCAAAAGCGCGCAACGGAGGAAACGGCGCCGATTATAGGAGGCACCCCCGCACGGAATCGCGCGAAATCGAAGGAATTCGCCCTGCGGACGACCTGGCTGCTTCCCATCCGCCCGGCCACGCAGGCCCTGTCCGGACTTACCCGCGCTGCGAACGCGTGCGACGCCGCATTTGATCCGCCTCAGCCCGTGCGGCGACGGCGCTGGCCACAATCCGCGTCATGGCCGAAACCCTCAACGTCGTCGCCCGCCCCGGGCGCGACCGCCCCACGACACCGCGGCTGCTGCGCGAACTGCGCACGCTCGAAGCGATGACCGCCATTTTCTGCCGTGATCACCACGGCACGACGGAGCTGTGCGGAGCCTGCCGGGAACTGATGACGTACGCCGCCAAGCGGCTCGCGGTCTGCCCTTTCGGAGAGGCGAAGCCTGTGTGCGCCAAATGCCAGGTGCACTGCTATGGCCCGGCCCCGCGCGAGGAGGTGCGCACGATCATGCGTTATGCCGGCCCGCGCATGATGCTGCGTCATCCCTGGCTGGCGCTGCGACACGTCCTCGACAAGCGCTATCCGGCACCCGCCAAGCCGCGCGCCCGGCCGCGCGCCTGACCGGTTCTCTTAAAGCTGGCCGTCCCACATACGTGGCATGGCATCGCCGGCTGTCGAATCTTCACTGCGGACGTTACGGCTGGGCGGGCTAGCATCGGCCGCGTTGCATCGCATCCGTTGGGCGGTATCCGGGCGTGTGACCAATGCACCGGATAGGGGTCGGACTGCCGGCACAGCTATGCGCCGGCGCGAAAGGGGGAACGATGGCGAAGCGTGCGCTGCTCGTGGGTATTAACCGTTACCGCCTGCCGGGCGCCGACCTGCGTGGTTGCGTCGCCGACGTCGAGACCATCACGCGGCTGCTCACTGGCGTTCATGGCTTCGCGGCCGCGGATATCGAACGGCTGACTGACTTTGCCGCCACCAAGAAGGCGATCGAAACGGGGATACGCAAGCTGGTTCGCGGCGGCCGGCGCGGCGACGTGCTGCTGTGCCACTTTTCGGGCCACGGCTCGAACGTGCCCGACAACGACGGCGACGAAGCCGACCAGCGCGACGAAATCCTCTGCCCGACGGATCTCGACTGGAAGAACCCGCTGCGCGACGACTGGCTGCGCCAAATCTTCGACTCGTTGCGCGCCGGCGTCAGCCTGACAGTCATCACCGACTGCTGCCATTCGGGCACGATCACCCGCGCCGTTGCACCTCCCGATGCCCCGATCATTGCGCGCTACCTGCCGTCGCCGCAGGACCTGCTCGCGGCCGAATCCGGACGACGATTGCGCGGCAAGGTACGCGGCGGACTGCACGCCGCTACGGCCGCCGCCCGCCGCCAGCGCGATATCGTTGTCGCTGACCTGCCCGAGGTACTGATTACCGGCTGCCGCGCCGACCAGACGTCGGCCGACGCGGCGATCGAGGGCGGATTTCACGGCGCGCTGACCTTCAATCTCGCCGCGAGCGCCCGCGCGTCGAACGGCAAACTCACCTACCGCGAACTGCACGAGTTGACGACGGCGCGGCTCAAGCGCGGCCGCTTCGATCAGGTCCCCCAGCTTGAAGGCGCGCGCGCACGGCTCGACCAGCCTTTCCTGGCTCCGCTCGAGTAGCGCCTCCGACCGACGGCAGCCGATACAACTCGATGACAATCCAGCTGCTGGTCCCGGGCCAGCCCGATCCGCAGGGCAAGGTCGCCACCCGCGGGGGTACGGCCAGCGCATTGCGGTCGACCGACCTGCTCGACGCGGTTGACACAATCGAGGCCTACACGCTGTCGCCCGCGGCGCGTGCGCGCGCGGTCGTTCCGGAGCGCCTCGTCGCGCGGGAAGACGACCTGCTCGAGATCGAGGTCGAAGGCGGTTTCACGCTGTGGACCTCGGTCGAGCGCTACCGTCAGGATGTCGCGGTCCTTCGTCCGGAAGCCTTGCGCGGCGGCGAGCTGACGCTCGATCTGCTCCCTCGGGCCAGCGTTTCGGAGCGGGGCGTGCGCGACTGGGTCACCAGTGCGCTGCGAGTGCTGCGGCTGCGACCCGACAGTATCGACGCCGAGATGGCCGACCCGGCGCGCTGGAAGGAATTCATCCTCGATGCAGGGCTGGGACACGCGATCAACGCCGGCGCCTGGGCTGCCACCAAGTTCGCTCTCTGGCTGATCGAACAGCGCCTGCCGAACGGTGAAGGCCTGTACCGGTTCGTCGATGTCGCGCAGAAAGTCTCTGGCGGCCCCGCCGTCCCCGTCAGCCTGCACGACGCCAGCGTCGACCAACCGATGCTCGTGTTCATCCACGGTGCCGGATCGACGACACAGGGCAGTTTCGGCGCACTGCTGGACACGACTGCGCAGGTCGACTGGCAGGCGCTCAGCGATGCCTACGGCGGGCGCATCTTCGGCTTCGAACACCGCACGATGAGTGCGAGCCCGATCGAAAACGCGATCAGACTTGCCGAGGCGCTGCCGGCGCGGGCACGCATCTCACTGGTCATGCACTCGCGCGGCGGCCTGGTCGGCGACCTGCTCTGCATGTCGTCGATCAGCGCCGAAACGATCGGCCGCGTCCGGCGCGCCGATGCGGCGCTGGCCGAGGCCGACACGGTCGATCGGCGCAACCTGCAGCTGCTCGGCGAACTGCTGACGCGCAAGCAGTTTCGCATCGAACGACTGTTGCGCTGCGCATGCCCCGCACGCGGAACGCTGCTGGCCTCGGAGAACACCGACCAGTTCCTGTCGGTGCTGACCAACCTGGCGGGACTGATTCCGGGGCTCGCGGGATCACCGCTCTACGACGTCGTCAAGCGCATCACGCTGCAGGTGGCGAAGAACCGGTGGCAGCCGGGGCTGGTGCCGGGCATCGAGGCGATGACGCCGCAGTCGCCGCTGATCCAGTTCCTGAATTCGCAGGAAGCGGCGGGCGTCCTCGGCGTCGTCGCCGGCGACATCGAGGGCGGACACTGGCTGAAGCGGCTCGGCGTCTTTCTGACGGACCAGTTTATCTACGAAAGTCGCGATAACGATCTGGTCGTCAACACCGATTCCATGTTCGAAGGCGCAGCGCGCAAGCAGGCGCACTACGTCTTTGACCAGGGTGGTGACGTCACTCACTTCAACTATTTCCGCAATGAGCGCACGCGGGGGGCCATGCAGCGCTGGCTCACTGCGGCGAACGACGCGGTTCCGCCGGAATTCCGCTCGATCGAGGAGGCCGAGGTCGAGCCGGTGCCGATGCTGCGCTCGCTGCAGAAACGTGCTGGTGCCGCGCAACCCGTCGTCTTCATGCTGCCTGGCGTCATGGGCTCCCATCTGACGAAAGACGGCGACCGCATCTGGCTGGACTACCAGAAACTGCTCGGCGGGGGCCTCGCGGATCTGCACGACATCAAGGGCACCCAGGTGACGCCTGCGGCACTCGTCGGCGAGTACTACCGGGGGCTGTGCGAATGGCTCGCGGATACTCACGAAGTCGTGCCGTTTGCCTACGACTGGCGCCGCTCCATCGTCGACAGCGCCGCGTTGCTCGCGGCTGAAGTCGAACGCACACTGGTGCGCAGTTCACAGCCGGTGCGCCTGGTCGCACACGGCATGGGCGGCCTCGTTGTGCGGCAGATGATCAAGGACGCACCGGCGCTCTGGGATCGCATCTGCGGACGCGATGGCAGCCGCTTCATCATGCTGGGCACGCCGAACCGCGGCTCGCACTCGACGGTGGAGGCACTGCTGGGCACGGCAAGCATCGTCCAGCAGATGGCGATGCTGGATGGCACACGAGGCATCGAAGGCGTTCTCGGGATCATCCAGAACTTCCCGGGCGTCCTTCAGCTGCTGCCGCTCGCCGAAGACGCCCGTTACTTCGAGCGCGAGACCTGGAACCAGTTGCGCGCGCAGTGCGGCCAGGGCTCGCAGCCCGCTTCCGGCTTACTCACGCAAGCGCGATCGACACTGAGCGGCCTGCCCCAAGCCATCCCGCACGTCTCGCACGTCCTGCACGTCGCGGGATGCGCGCCGCAGACCGTGACGGGCATCGACGTGGTCGAAGGTCGAATCGTCCTGAAAGCGACAACCGAGGGCGATGGGCTCGTGACCTACGAATCCGGCAGTCTGCCCGGCGTACTGACCTGGTATCAGGACGCCCCGCATGGCGAGCTGCCCGCTGCCGAAGCCGGCTTCCCTGCCCTGCTCGATCTGCTGGAGCGCGGCACCACGACGCGGCTATCCCGCTCGCCGCCCAGCACTGCGCGCGGTGGCGCTGCGACTTTTCGAACGTTGCCGCAGCCGGTCCTTTTCCCCACCGCCGGCGACCTCACGGCGGGCGCGCTCGGGCAGCGGCGCACCAAGCGCTATCGCACGCCGGTCACGGCGGGATTTCGCGCCAGCGTCGTGCACGGCGACCTGCGCTACGCGAGGTACCCGATCGTCGTCGGACATTATGAAGGCGATACGATCATCGGGGCCGAGTCCCGCATCGACCAGTTGCTTGAAGGGGCGCTCAGCACCCGCTACAACCTCGGCCTGTATCCGGGTCCGACGCGTACCACGGCCGTCATTCTGCGCCAGCCGACTGCACTGCAGAAGGCACTCAAACTGCCCAATGGCGCGGTCGTCATCGGACTCGGACGCTGGGGCGACCTGACCGCCGCGCAGCTGGGCAACCTGATCCGGCGCGCTGCGCTCACCTACGTGCTGCAACTCGACGACGCCGCGGCCGTGCCGGCGGCCGACATCGATACCGTCGGCCTGAGCATCCTGCTGATCGGCACCAACTCTACTGCGAATATCTCGATCGACGACTCGGTGGCGGCCGTGCTGCGCGGCATCGCGCAGGCCAATCGCGAGCTTTCCAGCCGCGTGCCGGCTGCACGGTGCGTCGAGGAACTCGAGATCATCGAGCTTTATGCGGACACCGCCATCGAGGCCGCGCGGGCCGTCAAGCGGCTGGCGGCACCGCTTTCCGACGAGCTCGACACGCGCATCGAGGCCGCGCCGCTGCTCGCGCGCGGCCGCAATGGCCGCACGCGCCTGACGCCGGTCCAGGGTCGCGATCCGTGGCGGCGCTGGGAGATCAGCGTGGTCGAAGCGCCTGCCGTGGCGACGCCGCCACGGCTGCCTCGACCGGTGGTGCAGCGCTTGCAGGCTGCGATCTCTCAGGTGGCGGCGGCCGATGCCGAACTCCTAACCGCGCTGGCGCAACTGGCGTTCAGCGACGCTCCGGAGCGCACGCCGCATCGCGAACTCAAGTTCGTGTCGATGTCCGACCGCGCACGCGCCGAAGTGATCCACCAGCAGCGCCAGCCGGAGCTCGTCGAGCGCCTGATTTCTGCGTCGGTCACACAGACACGGTTCCGGCCGGAGGAGGCTCGCGCGCTCTTTGAATTGATCGTTCCCAACGACCTGAAGATGGCCTCGCCCAGCTCGCTCGAGTCGTTTTCGTGGTTGATGCCGAGACCGCGGCTTACCCGTGGGAGCTGATGACCGACGGCAAGGAGCCGCTGGCGACACGAATGGGATTGGTGCGCCAGTTGAAGACCGCCACGTTCCGCCCCCACATCCGCGCGACCACCGCGCAGACGGCCTACGTCGTCGGCGATCCCCTCGTGAGCGCGCCGTACCAACAGCTCGGCGGCGCCCGCGACGAAGCGCGGCTGGTCGCCGGCCTGCTGGCGCCGCGACTCCAGGTGAACTACCGCGACGAGCAGTTGACTGCACTCGAAGTGCTCGGTGGGCTGTTCGAGAAGCCCTATCGGCTGATCCACCTGGCAGGACACGGTTACTACGAAAGCGCGGGGGATAACGCCAGTGCACGCAGCGGCATGGTGCTCGACAACGGCGTCCACCTGACTGCGGTCGAGATCGGGCAGATGCAGCAGGTCCCGGAGCTGGTGTTCCTGAACTGCTGCCATATCGGCCAGGTCGGGCCGGAAGCACCACCGCGAAGCATCGGCACGCCGTACAACCGGCTCGCCGCCAGCATCTCGCGCGAACTGATTGAAATGGGAGTGCGTGCCGTCGTCGCCGCCGGTTGGGCCGTGCGCGACGATGCCGCGCTCGTCTTCGCCCGGGTGTTCTATGAGCAGATGCTGGAAGGCCAGGCCTTTGGTCGCGCGCTGCAGGAGGCGCGTACCCGCACCTGGCAGCAGTTTCCCGACTGCAATACCTGGGGTGCGTACCAGGCGTATGGCGATCCCGACTTCCGCCTCGACCCCGACGGCACCTCAGCCGGCAGGCGCGCCAGCATGCGCGATTACGTTTCGACGGCGGAATTTATCGACGTACTGCGCGACAGCCGGCAGACCGCGCGCGAAATCGATCGCGGTGAACGCAAGGGAGACGTGAGTCAGTTCGCTCCGGCCGCCGCGAAGTTCATCGCGGGCCTGCTGAAGGATTGCCCGAGCGAGTGGCTGAGCCGCAGTGAAGTGCTGGTTGAACTCGGGCTGGCCTTCGGCGAGCTGGCGGATTTCGAACAAGCGTCGCGATATCTCGCCGCCGCCCTCGCATCGGACGAGCTGGACAGCTGCACGACGCTCAGTGCGGTCGAGCGCCTGGCCAACTTCGAAGCCCGCCTGGGCGAGCGGCTCGCGACAGCTCCAGGCAGCGATGTCGAGCAGAAGGCCCGCGGCGCAGCGAGCATCGAGACGGCCATCAGCCGGCTGATCACGCTCGGCGCGCTGGGCCAGACCGCCGAACGTCTGGCGCTGCTCGCCGGCTGCTACAAGCGGCTGGCATTGATCCGCACCGACCGCGATGAAATCCGCCTCGCAGTCGAGCAGTCCGCTCGGCACTACCGACTGGCGCACGAGCTCAACAGCGAGCGTGGACGCTTCGATCCCTATCCGGTATTGAACTGGGTTGCGCTCGAAATCCTGCTCGGATCCCCGCTGCGGGATCTCGAATCGCTGCTCGACCGCATCGATGCGGCGGCCCACGAGCGTTTTGCGCGCAGCAAGGACTTCTTCGACGCGGTTGCGCTCGCCGAGGCGCAGCTGCTGCGTGCCTTCGGCGGCGGGACGCTGGTCGGCGAGCCGTCGCGTGTCGCAAAAGAAGTCGAGCGCGTGGCGATCATGTACGAGCAAGCGATCCGCATGACGCAGGCGACGACACGGCAGGTTGATTCCGCGACCACGCAGATCGCGACCTTGAGCCGTTTGCTGGGTTCCCTGGCCGCGGTCAAGAACGACGCCGTGCAGGCGGCTGCCGCCCTGGCGCTGATCCAGACGCGAATCGCGGGCGAGTCGAACGATGCGCCGGCGGCCGGCCGGGGGGCAGCGACAAGCCCCGCGCGGAAACCGCCGCGTGCCCCCGCATCCAAGCCGCGCGCAGTAAGTGGTCGCAAATCAAAGGCAGCGGCCGCGACACGCAAGACGCCACGGCGGCGCAAAGGCAACGACGGGTTGTCGAGCTAGGCCAGCGCTGCCTTCGGCCGGGGTGTTGACGATCCACAAGCCGGCATCGGCGATCCAGGCCGATGATCCGTCAGGGAGCGATGACGGACCGAATCATGCGGTCCCGTGTATATCTGTCACTGTTGGCAGCTTGTGTGATCGGGGTCACCGGCTGCGCAGAACTACTTCCGAAGCAGGACGTTCGGACCGATGTGCAATGGACGACCTTCGACGACGCGCGGTCGATGGTGCTTGCGATCGATCCGTACAACACGACCAAGGCGGATCTCGCCGTCGTCGGCGTTACGCCAGTCAACCCCGCCGTCACGCTGCTTTCTCATGCCGATATCGCGCTGCGGTTCCCGATCGGCGGCGTGCTGAATGCTGCGGACGTCGACCCCGGCATTCGCGACTGCCTGAAAGCCGGCAAAGGGTGCAACGGCTACCTGCTGAATATCAAGCGCATCAGCAACGACCGGGTCGGCAACTTCTGGCTCGATGCGTTCCGCTTCCGCCGTGAGACCGAATCCAGCGGATGGACCTTCAGTGCGCTGATCCTGTTCGTGGAGGATCGTGCGGTGTATGCCGTCTATGGCGGCCAGCCGAACGTGCACGAAACGCAGGTCGACCGCAATCCGCTCGGCCCGCTGCAGGGCTGGGGCGACTGGGTTTCAGGGCAGATCTACAAGTGATCACCTCGGGTGTACGCGACGACAGGCGCCGCTCACGTCGTGCGCGTGACCGGATGAGTGCACGTGCGATCGGCAAAGCCGATCGAATACACGAGCGACGCAAGCTAGATTGGCCGCGTTTCGTCCCGATCGACCGGGCGCCGCTGCGGGGCGAGCAGCATCCAGGCTATCAACGGCCATAGCACGGCGCCGACCAGGCTCTGCGCGAAAAACACCCAGCCTGGCCACTCGCCGCCGACCCACATGCGGATTGCCAGGGTCACCAGTTGCGCAGCCAGCAGCAGCGGCAGCACATGCACCGCCTGCGCGCCGAGCGGAAACCACTGGATGCGCCGATGCAGCGTGATCGCACCATAGGACAGCAACGTATAGGCGAGCGCGTGCTGCCCGAACAGCGCGCCTTCGTGCACGTCCATCAGCAGACCGAACACGAATGCCGCACCCATGCCGACGCGCCGCGGCTGATGGACGTTCCAGAACACGAGCGCGAGAGCCAGCACGTCCGGGGCATAGGCGTTGCGCCCCCACGGCATCATGTTCAGCAACAGCGCAACGATCAGCGACAGCCAGATGAAAAGCGGGTTGGCGGGCCTGAGCAGATACTCGCGACGCGCCATGCCGCGCCCTATCGCGTCGAGCGGATCCGTCGGTCGCAACGCGAAGGTGTCGCGAACCCACTGATGGACGCGGGTGATCGAACTCATCGCTTGGTCGCTCCGCGACGTGTCGGCACGTCCGGTTGCGCCGGCACTGGCGCCGCAGGACGACGGGACGGTTCGACCAGCAGGACCAGCAGATGGGTATGGTTCTCGACGCCGGCAGTCGGTTTCAGCACGATCCGCGCGAACTGGTCCTTGGCGGCTCGTTCGACCAGGTCCACTCGGCCGACCGGAAGCCCTTCGGGATAGACACCGTCGAGTCCCGACGTCACGGCAAGGTCGCCGTTTTCGACATCCGCATTGGCTGCCATGAAGCGCAGGTCGAGCGTGCCCGGATCAACGCCGCCAAACGCGATGCCGCGCAGGCCATTGCGCACGATCTGTATCGGAATCGACTGGTCTTTGTCGGTGAGCAGAGTCACCTCGGCCGTGTTGCGGAACGCGCGCGTCACCTGTCCCACGACACCGGCATCGTCGATCACCGGATTGCCGCTCTGCACGCCGTCTTCCGATCCGAGATGCATCACGATCTTGTGCGAAAAGCGGTCACGCGACTCGTAGAGGACGGAACCGACGACGGCACGGTTGCCGATGCGGTCACGCGCACCGAGCAGCTTGCGCAGGCGCTCGTTTTCCTGAGCCATCTGCTGAGCCTGCAGCAGCGCCTGCGAAACTTCGACCTGCTTGCGCTTGAGCGCGTCGTTTTCGCGCTGTAGAGCCGAGACGGAAGTGAAGTAGTTGCCGACGGCTTCGACGACCCGGCCAGGCACCAGCAGCGCCTGCTGCACCGGGTACAGCACAACGCCGGCGCCCACGCGCACGGTCTCCAGTACCGGGATGCGTGAGTCGATGATGATTAGTGCGATGGCGAGAAACGAAAAGAACGCGAGGCGCGCGCGCGCAGAAACGCCCTGGTTGAAAAGCGGAGGTGGTCCGTATTCCATCAGTTGTTGCGCACGCGAAAGTAAAACCCTACTTTCGCGTGACTAGTCAGAAGAAGATCGGTGGCAAAGCCACACGATCTTTTTGAGTGCAACTGCGTGGAGGACACGACGAGTCTGAGGCGTCGTCGTGTGGCAATCAGCCGGTCGCGAAGATCGTGCCGAGCTTGTCCATGCGTTCCAGCGCGATGCCGCAGCCGCGTACGACGCAGGTGAGCGGCTCTTCGGCCACGACGACCGGCAGGCCCGTTTCTTCCATCAGCAGGCGGTCGAGATCGCGCAACAACGCACCGCCGCCAGTCAGCATCATGCCGCGGTCGGCAATGTCGGCCCCGAGTTCGGGAGGTGTTTGCTCGAGCGCTATCTTCACGCTTGACACGATCTGGTTCAGCGGGTCGGTCAGCGCTTCGAGGATCTCGTTGCTCGAGATCGTGAAACTGCGCGGAATGCCTTCGGAAAGATTGCGCCCCTTGACCTCGATTTCCCTGACTTCGGAACCCGGGAACGCCGAGCCAATGTTCTTCTTGATCGATTCGGCCGTCGGTTCGCCAATCAGCATGCCGTAGTTGCGGCGGATGTAATTGATGATCGCCTCGTCGAACTTGTCACCGCCGACGCGTACGCTGCCCTTGTAGACCATGCCGCCGAGCGAGATCACGCCGACCTCGGTCGTGCCGCCGCCGATGTCGACGACCATCGAGCCCGACGCTTCCGATACCGGCAGTCCGGCGCCGATCGCAGCCGCCATCGGCTCCTCGATCAGGAACACCTGAGAAGCCCCCGCCGCCTCGGCCGATTCCTTGATTGCGCGCCGCTCGACCTGGGTAGACCCGCACGGCACGCAAATGATGATGCGTGGGTTCGGCGCGAACAGGCTCGACGGGTGCACCATCTTGATGAACTGCTTGAGCATCTGCTCGGTGACGGTGAAGTCGGCGATCACGCCGTCCTTCATCGGGCGGATCGCCTCGATGTTGCCCGGGACCTTGCCGAGCATCTGCTTGGCTTCCTTGCCGACGGCCTGGATCGTTCGCTTGCCGTTGGGACCGCCCTCCTGGCGGATCGCAACGACCGATGGCTCGTCAAGCACGATGCCCTTGCCGCGTACATAGATGAGCGTGTTCGCGGTGCCGAGGTCGATTGCCAGATCGTTGGAGAAATAGCTGCGGAGAAAACCGAACATGACTACCTTTGGTGACGGATCTGCGTCCCGGTGCGCGCCGCCCGTCGGCGCTTTGTTCTCTCGGAAGTGCGCAGAGACTGTGGAGAATGCGCGATGATAAACTAATCACACGACAAACCCGCTGCAAACGCTTGTTTTGAAAGGCTTACGCGGCGGTCATCTACCCCGCATTTCCGCGTCGACCTTTCCCCGCCCGCCCCGATGGCACTCGATCTCGCGCAAATCCGCCGCATTGCCGATCTCGCCCGCATCGACGTGACCGAGGCCGAGGCCCAGCGCGTACTGGATCAGTTGAACGACATATTCCGCATGATCGAACGGATGCAGGCGGTCGACACCGACGGCATCGAGCCGATGGCACATCCGCTCGGTGGTGCGCAGCGGCTGCGCGACGATATCGTGACCGTCGGCGACGAGAGCGCCGCCAACCTGGCCAATGCGCCCGAGCAGCAGGACGGGTTGTTCCTCGTGCCGCGCGTCATCGAATGAGCGCAGCGCCGGGCCGCCCCAGGCAAGCTCGCACCGCAGCGCGCAGCGCGAAGGTACTCCAGTGAGCGCATCCGATCTCAGTCAGGCGACGCTTGCGCAACTGTCGCGGTTGCTGGCGGGACGCGAGGTCTCGGCGGTCGAACTGGCGCGTGCCTACCTGGCCCGGATCCAGGCGCAGCACGAGCTCAATGCCTTTCTTGATCTGCGCCCGGACGTGACGATGGCGCAGGCCGCGGCCGCGGACCAGCGCATCGCCCGCGGCGACGCCACGCCGCTCACCGGGATTCCGATCGCCCACAAGGACATCTTTGTCACGAAGGATTTCGCCTCGACCGCGTCGAGTCGCATTCTCGAGCACTACATGAGCCCGTTCGATGCGACGGTGGTCGACAACCTGTCGCAGGCGGGCATGGTGACACTCGGCAAGCTCAACTGCGACGAGTTCGCGATGGGTTCGAGCAACGAAAACAGCGCTTACGGCAACGTGCTGAATCCCTGGGACCGGTCGGTCGTGCCCGGCGGCTCGTCCGGAGGGTCTGCGGCGGCAGTCGCGGCGCGCATGACCCCGGTGGCGACCGCCACGGACACCGGTGGATCGATCCGCGAACCGGCCGCGTTTTCCGGAATCACCGGCACCAAGCCGACTTACGGCCGGCCGTCGCGCTGGGGCATGATCGCGTTCGCTTCGAGCCTGGATACCGCCGGACTGATGACGCAGACCGCCGAAGATGCGGCGCTGGTCTTCAACGCGATGCTCGGGTTCGACCCGAAGGATTCGACGAGCCTGGATCGGCCCGCGGAGGACTACACACGCTCCCTCGACCTGTCGATGCAGGGTCTGAAGATCGGTGTGCCGAAGGAATTCTTCGGCGCCGGATTGCAGCCGGACGTCGAAGCCGCTGTGCGTGCCGCACTCGCCGAGTACGAGAAGCTCGGCGCCAAACTCGTGCCGATCTCGCTTCCCAATGCCGAACTCGGTATCCCGGTTTACTACGTGATTGCGCCCGCCGAGGCTTCGAGCAATCTCGCCCGCTTCGACGGCGTACGCTATGGCCACCGCGCTGCGCAGTACACGGATCTCCAGAACATGATCCGCCGCTCGCGTGCCGAAGGCTTCGGCGACGAGCCGAAGCGCCGCATACTGATCGGCACCTATGTGCTCTCGCACGGCTACTACGACGCCTACTTCATCAAGGCGATGAAGGTGCGGCGCCTGATCGCCAACGAATTCCAACGTGCCTTCGAACTGTGCGATGTCATTGCCGGGCCGGTCACGACCAGCGTCGCGTTCGGCTTCGGCGAAAAGGCGGCCGACCCGGTCGCGATGTACATGGCCGACCTTTACACGGTGCCGGGAAGCCTTGCCGGCGTACCGTCCATGAGCATTCCATGCGGATTCGGCACCGGCCCCGTCAACGGGCGGCGGCCGGTGGGTCTGCAATTGATTGCCGATTATTGCGAGGAAGCCAAGCTGCTGGGCGTTGCGCACGCCTACCAGCGCGCAACTGACTGGCATAAGCGCCTGCCTGCCGGTATCTGAGGAGCGATGTCGCAGCGCCTGCTTGCCTCCAATCAGAAGCTCATCGATGCCGCGCGCGACCCGGTCGAGCGGGCGCACCGGCTGCAGGACCGCGTCGTGCTTCTCGCGCGTCTCGGCAAGGTCGAGCAGGCACGCGAGGTTCTCGATGGCGCACGACGCGACCGCCCGGCGGAAGCACCGGCTGCGCTGGACCTGCGCTTTGACTACGCCGATGCGATCTGTCTTTACTTTGCCAAACGCTTCGACGACGCGCGCTTGGCCATGCTCGACGTGGCCGAGCGCGCCCGGCACGGCGCCGGCGACCTCGCGCTCGTCGGCGAATGCGAGTCCGCGCTGGCGTTGTTCATGCAGCGAGAGAACGACGTTCGCGCAGCAGCGCGCTACGCCCGCAACGTGCTTGCCAACCCCGCTGCCACGCTGGAGTCGCGTTATCGCGCGTTGCTTGCACTCGGCTCATTACATCAGGACGCTTACGACTACGAGGAGGCAAGTCGGCTATATCGTGAAGCCGAGGACGTGGTGCGCCGGCTCGACGACGATATCGCGATGGCCAGCTGGTTGCAGCGCTGCGCACTGACTCAGGCCGCGCATGCCCGTCAGGCCGCGGCGCTCGATGAGCTCGATGCGCCCACGCTGACGAGCGCGGTCGCGGCGTTGAAAAAGAGCATCGCGTTTGCCGGCAGCCTGGCCGAGGGCCCCGACACGACGCTTGACCACCTGCTGCTCGCGGAAATGCGTCTGCTTCAGCGCCGCCACGCCGAGGCGCTTGCGCTCTACGAAGCCCATCTTCCGGCTGCCGAAGGCGAAGGTTTCCTGCATGAAGTCACTGCGGCGATGGCCGATTGCGCGCAGTGCCACATCGAGCTTGGGAACGGTGATGAAGGCAATGCGCAGCTGCTGGCGGCGATGCAGCGTGTCGACGAGTCGACGCCGGCCGACATCCGCGCCATCGTGCACGCCAACATGGCGGCGGCGTTGAAAAAACTCGGGCGTACCACTGACGCCGAACAGCACCGTGTCATGGCCACCATGGCTTGGGACACTTACGCACATGAGCAGCGCGAGGCGCGGCGCCTGCTCGTCACCGATCCGATCGAAACCCTGCATTAGGAGCATCCGAGATGGCATGGGAAGTGGTGATCGGGCTCGAAACTCATGCGCAACTGACGACCTCGAGCAAGATCTTTTCCGGCGCATCCACCGCCTTCGGCGCGCTGCCGAATACGCACGCGAGCGTCATCGATGTCGCGTTGCCGGGTACGCTGCCGGTGCTCAACCGCGGTGCGGTCGAGCGCGCCATCCGGTTCGGTCTGGCGATCGGCGCGACGATCGCGCCGCGCAGCATCTTTGCGCGCAAGAATTATTTCTATCCCGACCTGCCGAAGGGCTACCAGATCAGCCAGTACGAGATTCCCGTCGTTCAGGGCGGAACCCTACCGTTCGTCGTGCAGCCGAAGGGGGGCGATTCGTACGTCAAGACGATGCGCCTGACCCGTGCGCACCTTGAGGAAGATGCCGGCAAATCACTGCACGAGGACTTCCACGGCATGTCCGGCATCGATCTGAACCGCGCCGGAACGCCTCTGCTGGAAATCGTCTCGGAACCCGACATCCGCGTGGCCAGCGTGGCGGGCGCCGCGGCCGAAGCGGTTGCCTATGCGAAGGCGCTGCACTCGCTCGTCGTCTGGCTGGGTATCTGCGACGGCAATATGCAGGAAGGGTCGTTCCGCTGTGACGCCAACGTCTCGGTGCGGCGGGTCGGACAGACGGAGTTCGGCACGCGCTGCGAGATCAAGAACCTCAATAGCTTCCGCTTCATGCAGCAGGCGATCGAGTACGAGGCACGGCGTCAGATCGAGCTCATCGAAGACGGTGGGACCGTCGTGCAGGAAACGCGCCTCTACGATCCGGACCGCGACGAGACACGATCGATGCGCAGCAAGGAAGACGCGATGGACTATCGCTACTTTCCCGACCCCGACCTGCTGCCGCTCGAAATCTCGCCGCAGTGGATCGAACGTGTGCGTGGCGAGCTACCCGAACTGCCCGGCGCGATGCGCGAGCGCTTCACTCGCGAGTACGCCCTCAGTGAGTACGACGCGCAGACTTTGACGGCATCGAAGGAATTGGCGCGTTACTTCGAAGCCGTGGCTCAGGCCGTCGCCGATCGCAAGGCAGCTGCCAACTGGGTGATGGGGGAATTTTCGGCCGCGCTCAATGAGTCGTCACGCGAGGTCGACAACGCACCGGTCGGGCCTGCAAAGCTCGCCGGGCTGATCCGGCGCGTGCTCGACGGCACCATCAATAACAAAACCGCGAAGGAAGTGTTCGCTGCGCTGTGGGCCGGCGAAGCGAACGACGCCGACGCCGTCATCGAGACGCGCGGCTTGCGTCAGATCTCGGACATCGGCGCGATCGAGAAGATCGTCGACGAGATCCTCGCGGCCAATACCCGGTCGGTCGAGGAGTTCCGATCCGGCAAGGAGAAGGCGTTCAACGCGCTGGTGGGCCAGGCGATGAAGGCCACGAAGGGCAAGGCCAATCCGGCGCAGGTCAACGAGATCCTGCGCCGCAAGCTGGCCTAGAAGGCGGCGCTACCCAAGGGCTGCCGCGCCGCCTTCACGTCAATGGCACGGGTCCGTAGATCGCCCTGAGGGTCAGGGAGCGACAACCAGCGTGAAGTTGTTGCTGCTGGACGGCGTCGTCGTCACCGTCACGGCCTTGGTCTGGGTCGCATAGCCCGGCGCAAACGCTTCGAGCGTGTAAGTCGCTGCACTGCCGTTTTGCGGCGCGAAGGTGAGCGGCAAGGTTGTCGAATAGGTTGCCAGCCGTGCGGCCTCGATCGGCAAGCTCATCGAGTACGCGCCGGTGGTCGCATCGGCGTTCGCATGCGCAACCTCGATCTTGGGGGCGACGCCCACAGCCTGCAGCGCGCGCACCGCCGGGGCTGCTACCAACGGCAGCGCAGTGCCGCTGGCCGTGCCCATCGTCGCTGCCGGCAGCGTGATCGGCGCCGCCGTCGTGCTCACGCGGGTCGTCAAATTCAGAGTCACCGGAACATTCGCGATGACCGTCGTGGTGCGCTTGTCCGCCGTGAATACCACGTCAAAGGGCGCCTTCGCCGGATCCAGTCCCGAGAGCACGAATTCGCCATTGGCATTCGGCGCGGTGCTGCGCACGACCATGCCCTGCCTCTGCGCTGAAACCGTTACACCCGTGAGCACGGGGTCAACCGTCCCGACGATCCCCGTCGTGGAGCGTGGGATCACTGCAATCACCGGCTTGAGGTTGTACAAGCCACTGTTTCCACGGCGAACGATCGAGCGACAGGCGTCGAAATCCAGCACCAGGTCGACCAGCTGGTTCGGCTGCACGGTGAATCCGTGCACCAGCTTCAGGCCACTCTGCACGGCGCTGGGCGTATCGAGCGGAACCTCGACGCCGCCGGAGCCGGTCAGCACGAGCGCGTTGGCTGGCGTTCCGGCGCCATTGGCCCGCAGCCCCAGTCGCACCTGCGAGTACTGGCCCGCCGGCAGCGGCGTCTGACCCAGTTCGACCAGAACTCCGTTGGTGAGACTCAGCAAGTCGATGCGTTGTGACGGGTTGACGACAATCTCGCTCCACCCGCCGTCACCTTCGTTCGCCGACACCGAGCCGTGCACCCGAACCCGATCTACGGTCACATAGACATGGTCGAAGCCGCACGCCGGTGCGTCGGTGAGCGCGACGCGCAAATTGCCGACGCCGCCGCCGGGCGCGGGCCCCGTCGGGGCGGGCGGGGGAGCGCCTGGCGCCGGATCACCGCCGCCGCAGGATGCAAGCGCCAGCGCGCCCGCCAGGCACAGGGCCGCCGATTGAACGGCCGCTGAAAACTTCCTCATCGAATCTCCTCGTTGAGCAGGTCGGGCCAAGCCGACAACATGGGAAATTTTCCCATTCCACCGACCACGCGACGATCAACCATATGCGGTAGTCCGGAAGGCCCGGATGACCGGTCGCCGGCACGATTCGAGAGGGCGGCAACCGCAGCGCCTCATTGCATGACGCCGGCTCAAGCCTCAGCCTCGGGCAGCGTTGAGGCAGGGCCTGTGAGCAGTCACGGATGCGGGAGGTGCCTCGAAATCCGCCGGAAGCAAAACGCGATGCCACCCCGGCTCGGTAGCCGAGTCCAGCCCGGGGGTAGGTTCCGCTAACCCGCCTGTCTGCCGGCTCTGTCGGAGGAGGTCGCGCGCAGGCGCCGCAGCGGTCCCGTCGCGTGCGGTGGCTGGCGGTGTCCTCGCCCGGGGAAGTCGCGAGTTGGAACAGACTACTGGCGCGAAGCGTCGCGGAAGCGCGGGTCCAGCAGGATGTCGGCTTCCGGGTTGCGCTGCACGGGGCGAGCGCCCTGCGCCACCAGCTCCTTAAAGCGCTTTTTCTCGGCGTCGAAGCGCTCGTTGATCCGGGTCGCCTCGCCGCGTGCTTCGGCGATGATCTTTTCTTCCGCGCTCACTGCCTGGGCATTCAGTGCATAGGCGCGCTTCAGGCTGTCGGGCTGCTCACGCTTCTTGTAGAACTCGGCCTCATTGTCGAGTCGCCTGCGATCCTGGGCCAGGCTCAATGCGCGCTCCTGCGAACGCTTGATCGCCTGCTCCGCACTCTCGAGGGATTTCTTCCGAGCCGCTTCGATCTCGTCTTCGTTGGCGTAAGCCTCGAGCAGCGAGCGATCCCGCCGCCGCTGCGCCAGCATTCTTTCATCGTCCTCGAGTTTCTTCTTGGCCTCGAGTGCGCGCGCGCGCTGTTCCTCGACCGTGAGCGGACGCGGGATGAGTCGGCGCACCGAACCGTCGCGGTTGAGTTCGCGCATATCGCTGTTCACACACTCGGGTGGCGGGCGATCGGCCGAGTAGGTCTTGCCATTGGCGACGCAACTGAACATCGTTCCCGAGGGAACAGGCGTCTGTGCCGACGCCGTCGCCGCGACAAAGATCCATGCCACCAGGGCAAGCCCGAGTGTGCCGCGGGCCGTTGCAGCGTCAGGCGCCATAGCGTTCCCGATAGCGTTCGACCGCCGGGCGGTGCGCGCGAATCTGCTCGGCCTGGGCGGTTTCTGCCGCCAGGAACTGCATGAGGTCGTCGAGCGCTGCAATCGACAAGACCGGCAGCCGGTACATCGCCTCGACTTCCTGCACGGCCGACCGCGGCGACAGCGCATCGTCAGGCCCGGCGCGCTCCATCCGGTCCAGCGCAATGAGGACCGCTGCGGGCGTGGCGCCCGCGCCACGGATCAGTTCAACCGATTCACGCACTGACGTGCCGGCGCTGATCACGTCGTCGATGATGACCACCCGCCCAGCCAACGGCGCGCCGACGATGACGCCACCCTCACCGTGATCCTTGGCTTCCTTGCGGTTGAACGCGAACGGCACATCGGTGCCGAGGTCGGCCAGCGCGACCGCAGTGGCCGCGGCGAGCGTGATGCCCTTGTAGGCCGGACCGAACAGCATGTCGAACTGCACGCGACCTTCCGCGCGCGCCGCAAGCAGCGTCTGCGCATAAAAGCGGGCAAGTCGGCCCAGCAGCGCGCCGCGATTGAAGAGTCCGGCGTTGAAGAAATACGGCGACAGCCGCCCGGCCTTGGTCCTGAACTCACCAAAGCGCAGGACTCCCGCCTGCAACGCGAACTCGATGAACTGCTGGCGCAGCGACTGCACGATTTTGCTCTGGGCCCCGCCGCCCACTGGAGTCGTTCCAATCCCATTGTGCCGCAGCGCGCGGGGCGAAAGGATGGAAAATGCCGCCGAAATCCGAACTGCAAAGACATTTGAATCCGTGTTGCGAATCGTCACGCTCAACGTCAACGGCATCCGCTCAGCGGCCTCCAAGGGCATGTTCCGCTGGCTGCGCCGCGCCGAGCCCGACATCGTCTGCCTGCAGGAGGTCAAAGCGGACGAGGTCGACATTCCCGAGGCATTCCGGTTTCCCCACGGGATGCATGGGTTTTTCCATTGTGCCCAACGGCGCGGCTACGCCGGTGCGGCGCTGTACGCGGCCAAGGAACCGCGCGCGATACGGCTCGGCTTCGGTTCAGCCGAATTCGATGCCGAAGGACGCTACGTCGAGGCGCAGTTCAAGGACTTCACCGCCATCTCGGTGTACTTCCCGTCGGGATCGTCCGGCCCGGAACGCCAGGACGCGAAGTACCGCTTCCTGTCTGAGTTCGCGCCGCACCTGAACGAGCTTCGGGCCAGCGGCCGCGAGATCGTGTTCTGCGGCGACATCAATATCGCGCACAAAGAAATCGATCTGCGCAACTGGCGCAGCAACCGCAAGAACTCGGGGTTTCTGCCGCAGGAGCGCGAGTGGCTGACCGGCGTATTCGAGCGGCACGGCTGGGTCGACGTGTTCCGTCGACTGGACGATCGCCCGGAGCAGTACACCTGGTGGAGCAACCGCGGCCAGGCCTGGGCCAAGAATGTCGGCTGGCGCATCGATTACCAGATCGCCACGCCCGCCTTTGCCGCGCGCGCGCGCCGCACCGAGATCTATACCGCCAAGCGCTTCTCCGATCATGCACCGTTGATCATCGACTACATCGGCCGGCTCTAGGGAATGGGCAGCCGCCGTCCTCAAGTTGCTCGAGGCGCGCCGGTGGTTCTGCCCGCGGCTAGACGGCGAAACCCGCCGCGCCGGCACAGGCCAGCACCAGGCCGACCCAGCGCAACGTGTCGTAACGACGCGCGGGCGGCGCGGCCGGTGACGATCCGGCCGGCGCGTCCTGCGGGCGGCGCTGTGCGCGGCCCTCCCAGGCATGCGCAAAGAGCACCATGAGGGCGCCGCCCCACAGCAGCGCACCGTCATAGCGGGCCAGCGCCACGGACATCACGAGCAGCGAGGCAAAGATCAGAATCACCGCATTCTCGAGAACGCGGCGCAACGCCTCGCTCGGCTCACGGGTTTGAATGGTCATTCGAGTCGATCGGCGACATGAATCCGACTTGCACGACAATTGGCGTTTCGCACCGACGGGCGTCTGGCCGCTGCCGTCAGTATCGAACGCGCGGGCGCGTGCCATCAAAGCGAATTGCCCGGTGTTCGCAAGCATGTTCGGAGCCTGAATGATCGCGCCATTGCATCGGGCGGTATACCCCGGCGACGCGACGGGCACGTCGATCGACTGAGGGGCCATACCGTTCTCGTCGCCCGTGCGCGACGCGAGTCACTACTACACTGCACGCCTTCATGCCAGGTGACATCCGTTCCGCGTCAGACGCCGCCGCGCCCGCCACATCAGCGGTACCGACTGCGCGCCGTTCATGGAGCGCCATCCTGCGCGTCTACACCGAGCCCGCCGCGCTGCGAATGTTCTTTCTCGGTTTCGCGGCCGGGCTGCCGCTGCTGCTGGTTCTCGGCACGCTGTCGTTTCGACTGCGCGAAGCCGGCATCGACCGCGCAACGATCGGCTACCTGTCCTGGGTCGGCCTCGCCTACGGGTTCAAGTGGGCCTGGGCGCCGCTCGTCGATCGACTGCCGCTTCCCGGCCTGACGCGCCTTTTCGGCCGCCGTCGCGCGTGGCTGTTGCTGTCACAGGCCGTCATCATCTGTGGCCTGGTCGCGATGGCCTTCAGCGATCCGCAGGCGGGCCTGCGCGCACTGACCATCGCCGCGCTCGTGGTGGCCTTCGCTTCGGCAACGCAGGACATCGCACTCGATGCCTACCGCATCGAATCTGCGTCGGTCGAGAAGCAGGGGGCACTCGCCGCGATGTACCAGACCGGCTACCGGCTGGCGATGATCTGGGCGGGCGCGGGCGTGCTGTGGATCGCCGCGCGCGCGGCGGGCGACGACGGGTACCACGCCAGCGCATGGTCGACCGCCTATCTGTCCATGGCGGCAACGATGGTCGTTGGCGTTGCCGCGGTACTGCTGTCACCGGAACCGGCCAAGTCGTCGTCGGTATCGCTGATCGTCTTTCCGGGCGCGAGGGGCGGGTCTTGGATCGAGCGACTCGTGGCCTGGCTGCAGGTTGCGGTCCTCGGCCCCTTCGCGGACTTCCTGCGGCGCTACCGTTGGCACGCACTGCTGCTGCTTGCGCTGATCGCCACCTACCGCATCTCGGATGTCGTCATGGGCATCATGGCCAACCCGTTCTACGTGGACATGGGCTACAGCAAGGATGAGGTCGCCGCAGTATCAAAAGCCTACGGCGTGGCAATGACGCTCGCCGGCGCATTCCTCGGCGGCGCGTTGACGCTGCGATTCGGCGTCATCCGCGTACTGATGCTCGGCGCGGTCCTGTCGGCCACATCGAACCTGCTCTTCGCCTGGCTTGCAACGCGAGGCCACGACCTGACGGGGCTGATTCTGGTGATCTCCGCCGACAATCTGTCGGCCGGCATCGCGTCCGCGGCCTTCATCGCCTACCTGTCGGGACTCACCAACGTCGCCTATTCGGCGACGCAGTACGCGCTGTTTTCGTCGGTGATGCTGCTGCTGCCGAAATTCGTCGCCGGGTTCTCGGGTGCCTTTGTCGACGCCCATGGGTACATCGCGTTCTTCTATTCGACTGCCGCGCTGGGGATTCCGGTGCTGCTGCTGGTCTGGCTTGCGGGCCGCGTCAGCGCCCTGCCCGTCGCCTCCTCCCCGCCAACTGCCGACGCGCTATCGCAACACGGGGCTCAGCGCGCCTCGAAGCGATAGATAGCGACCGTCGCACGCAGCGCGGGCGCAAACGAGACCGGTTGTCCTTCCGCCAGCACCGAGCGCCCGGTAATCGTCAGTCCGACGCGTGCAGCGAGTATCTCGAAATCCTTCAGCGTGCACAGGTGGATGTTCGGCGTGTCGAACCATTGGTAGGGAATCTGCCGGGTGACCGGCATGCGACCCGCAAGCAACGAAACGATATGGCGCCAGTGGCCGAAATTGGGGAAGCTCACGATGCCCTGCCGGGCAACGCGCGCCATCTCGCGCAGAATTCCTTCGACGTTGTGCATGGCCTGCAGTGTCTGCGACAGCACGACGGTGTCGAACATGTTGTCGGTGAACATGCGCAGCCCGGCATCGAGGTTCTGCTGCACGACGTTGATGCCCTCCTTCACGCAGCGGGCCACGTGATCGTCGTCGATCTCCACCCCATAGCCGCGGCAGGACTTCGCGTCGCGCAGGTGCGCAATCAGCGATCCGTCGCCGCAACCGAGGTCGAGCACCCGGCTGCCGGGCGCCACCCACTCGGCGATCTGCGCCAGGTCGACGCGCAGTGTCATCGCTCGATCTCCTGCGCGATATTGTCGAAGTACGCGCGCACGACCCGGTGATACCGGGGATCTTCCAGCAGGAACGCGTCATGGCCGTGCGGTGCGTCGATCTCCGCGTAGGCCACGTCGCGCCCGTTATCGATCAGCGCCTCGACGATCTCGCGCGAGCGCTCTGGCGGGAAGCGCCAGTCGGTGGAAAAGCTGACCACGAGGAACTTCGCGCCGGCCGGCGCCAGCGCCTGCGCGAGATTCCCGCCGGTATGCCGCGCCGGGTCGAAGTAATCGAGCGCGCGTGTGATCAGCAGATACGTATTGGCGTCGAAGTACTCCGAGAACTTGTCGCCCTGGTAACGCAGGTAGCTTTCCACCTCGAATTCGACTTCGTAGTGGAACTGGTAGTTTTCGGTTTGCATCGCGCGGCCGAACTTCTCGGCCATGTCCGCGCCCGACAGATAAGTGATGTGCCCGATCATGCGGGCCACCCGCAGACCGCGCTTCGGCACCACGCCGTGCGCGTAGTAGTCCCCGCCGTGGAAATCCGGATCCGAGCGGATCGCGGTACGCGCCACTTCGTTGAAGGCGATGTTCTGCGCGGAGAGCTTGGGCGCGGCGGCGATCGCGATGCAGTGGCGCAGGCGCTGCGGATACTGGATCGCCCAGGACAGCGCCTGCATGCCGCCGAGCGAACCGCCCATGACGGCGGCCCAGCGCTCGACTCCCAGCAGATCCGCCAAGCGTGCCTGTGCATGGACCCAATCTTCCACTGTCACGACCGGGAAGCGCGCGCCGTATGGCGTTCCGGTCGCCGGATCCGTCGACATCGGACCGGTCGAACCGAAGCACGAGCCCAGATTGTTGACGCCGACGACGAAGAAGCGCTCGGTGTCGAGTGGCTTGCCCGGGCCGACCATGTTGTCCCACCAGCCGACGCTGCCCGGGTCGTCGGCATGCATGCCGGCAACATGGTGAGACGCATTCAGCGCGTGGCAGACCAGCACAGCGTTGCTGCGGTCCGCGTTCAGGTTGCCATAGGTCTCGATCATCAGTTCGTAGCCGCCGATCGACGCGCCACTGGTCAGTGCGAGCGGTTCATCGAAACGCAGGGTTCGGGGCGTAACGACGCCAACGGAGCGGGGCTTCACGATCGGCAGGACAAAGGCAGGATCAAGGCAACAAAAAACCCGAGGTGCGCGACGGCGGCTCGGGTCCGGGCAGCAAGGCTGCTTGACCTCTTTAGCGGTTTTCGGAGGATGAGTCCTCGCGCGCCCGCAAGCGAGTCGGCAAATCGGCGCAAAGGAAAAGGGTAGAGGGTGGGCTTGAGCCTGTCAAACGTGATCCTGACACTGCCGTACACTGACACCACGGATCGTCCGCCGGCCTAGGGAGGCCGGCGCATGACGCGTGTCCGGCGAGGAAAAGGGGAAAAAATGAAGCTACTGAAATGGATCACCACCGGCGCGGCGCTGCTCGCGTTCGGAATGACATCCGCGATTGCCGCGGACAAGGCCAAGCAGGACGAAGTGCTGAAGGCTGCGCAAACCTCACTCAACGATTTCTACAAGGCCGACCCGAAAGTCAAGGGCGAGGTCGAGAAGGCGCCGGGCTATGCGGTATTCACGACGTACGGCCTGAGCTTTCTCATCGGCGGCGCGGGCGGCAAGGGGGTCGTGCACGACAACGCGACGAAAAAGAACACGTTCATGGACATGGCACTTGCCAGCGCGGGACTTCAGATCGGCGCTGCAGAGACCCGCTACCTGTTCATCTTCAAGGACGCGGCACAGATGCAGCAGTTCGTTAACAAGGGCTGGGAAGCATCGGCGAATGTCGCGGCGGGCGCCGGCACCGGCAAGGAGTCGGGTGGCGGCAGCGCTGGCGCCTTTTCCGGCGGCAAGTTCTATCAGCTGACGAAGACCGGCCTGGAAGTTGGCGTGGCAGCCCAGGGCACCAAGGTCTGGAAGGACAAGGAACTGAACTAGGTCACGACTTGAGGAAAAGGCCCGGCTCTGCCGGGCTTTTTTTGCGGCCGCTACTGCAATACCGCCGGCGCGACGTTTCGCATCTCCCGCTGCAGCACGTGGCGGATCTTGACCGGGTCGGACATCCTGAGAACGCGGCCGGCGAACCGTCCCGAGTCCCTGAAGGACAGTTCGAACAGCCGTTCCTTCACCGGCAGGATCTGCGACGGGTGCATCGAGAACTGGCGCAATCCCATTCCCAGCAGAAGCTCCGTCATTTCCAGCTCCCCGGCGAGTTCCCCGCAGACCGACACCGGCACGCGTGACTTCGTGCCGATGCGGATCGTCTGGGAAATCAGGCGCAATACGGCCGGGTGCATCTGGTCATAAAGATGCGCGACCGTGCTGTCGGTGCGGTCGATCGCCAGCGTGTACTGGATCAGGTCGTTGGTGCCGATCGACAGGAACTTGAGTCGCTGCACGAACTCCGGTATCGACAGCGCCGCGGCAGGGACCTCGATCATGCCGCCGAGCGGGATGCGGGCGTCGAACTTGAGCTTGCGTTCCTTCAGCTGCTCCTTGGCGCGCGCGACGAAGGCGGTCGCCTGTTCGATCTCGTGCACGTGCGCGAGCATCGGTATCAGGATGCGGACGGTCCCCACCTCGGACGCGCGCAGGATCGCGCGCAGTTGCGTGAGGAAGAGCTCAGGGTACGCCAGGCAATAGCGGATCGCGCGCAGTCCGAGGGCCGGATTCGATTCGGGGCGCGGCGCACCGCGTGCCATGCCGAGGCTCTCGCGCGCGGTCTCGGTCAGCACCTTGTCGGCACCGATATCCAGCGTGCGGATCACGACCGGCTTGCCCTTCATCGCCCGCGCGACCCTCGCGTAGGCCTCGTACTGCTCATCCTCGGACGGTAGCTCGTCGCGATCCATAAACAGGAACTCGGAGCGAAACAGGCCGATGCCGTCGGCGCCCGCCTCGAGCGCGTCGCGCGCATCCTCGGGCAGCTCGATGTTGGCCAGCAGGTCGATCGCAATGCCGTCGCGCGTCCGTGCAAGCTTGCCCTTGAGCTTGCGCAGCTGCGTTCGGTGCTCGACTTCGGCGCGCGACCGACGGCGGAACTCCTGCAGCTCTTCGGTCGACGGATTGACGACGACGACGTCGGATTCGGCGTCGATGACGACGACATCGCCTTCCTGAATGAGCTCACGCGCCCGGTCCGCGCCGACGATCGCCGGCAATCCGAGGCTGCGCGCGAGGATCGCGGTATGCGAGGTGGGGCCGCCGAGCTCCGTCACGAAGCCCGCGAGTTCAAGATCGGCGCGATCCTTCAGGTGCAGCACGTCCGCGGGGGCGAGATCGCGCGCCACCAATACGAGGCGCTCGCCGGCAGGCAGCTTCTTCGGCAGTGCGACGCGCGTCGGCGTGCCCTCCGCGAGTGCGTTGAGCACGCGCTCGACGACCTGCCGCACATCGGTCGATCGCTCTCGCAGGTATTCGTCGTCGATTGCCTCGAACTGACGGCAGACTTCCTCGAGCTGGATCGTCAGGGCCCACTCGGCATTCATCAGCCGCGACCGGATCAGGTCGCGCGGCGCCTCGGACAGCAGTGCGTCCTCGAGAATCATCCGGTGCAGGTCGAGGAAGGCACGCACTTCGCTCGGTGCATCGGGCGCGATACCGCGCTTGAGTCCGTCGAGTTCCTCGCGAACTGCCGAAAACGCCCGCGTCAGCCGCGCAATCTCGTGCACGACATCGCGCCGCTCGATCGTGGCCTGACGGACCTCGAGTTCCGAGGGCGCCATCAGGTGCGCGCGACCGATGGCGATGCCGCGCGTGACACCGCTGCCGGTCACCGACCCACGCTTCGGCTCGTTCATCGCCCGCTGGTCCTAGTCTTCGCCAAATCCGGTCGAAATGAGCTGCCCGACCGCTTCGATCGCCTGCTCTTCATCCGGGCCGTCGGCTTCGACGGTCAGCACGCTGCCCTGCCCCGCCGCCAGCATCATCACGCCCATGATCGACTTGGCATTCACGCGGCGTCCATTCTTCGAGATCCACACTTCCGCGAAGTAACGACTTGCTACCTGAGTGATCTGTGCCGAAGGGCGTGCGTGCAAACCGAGCTTATTGTTGATGGTGAAGTCTCTGCTGATCATCGCCCTGCGGCTTGTAACCCTGGTTCTGCACCGTCGGTGTGGCAACCTGCATCATGCCCTGCTGCCCGCCGGCAAGCGCCTTTTCCACGACATCGGCCAGTGAACTGCCGCGGTAACACACCGCACGCAACAGCATCGGCAGATTGACCCCTGCAATCACGGTGACGCGCCCGGGATCGTTCAGGCGCGCCGCCAGGTTTCCGGGCGTTGCACCGAAAGCGTCGGTCAGCACCAGCACACCCGAGCCCGAGTCGACTTCCTTTACCAGCATCACCGCCTGGTCAATCAGCGCGTCGACCGCGGCACCGGGCTCCACATCGAGCGCGCGCAGGTTGGCCTTGGCGATGCCCGGCTCGCAGCTGTAGACATGTTCAACGCAGCGCTCGAGCGCGCTGGCCAGCGGTGAGTGGGCGATGAGGACAATGCCGGTCATGAGGATTCGCGCTCGGTGTGCGCGACGCTGCGCGTCGCACGTGCACCTCGCGCGCCTGAAATGGTGCGCGCCCTTCGGGCGGCCGGGCGGGCGCGCACACTACAAAAACCAATACTAGCCCTCATCCGGATCGCTCGAGTGCATCGATGAAGAGGGCGGCGACATTGCAGCCGGCCTGCTCGAAAATCTCGACGAAACAGGTCGGGCTCGTGACGTTGATCTCGGTCAGGTGATCGCCGATGACATCGAGGCCGAGCAGCCGCAGGCCGCGTGGCAGCAGGGCGCGGCCAACCGTTTCGGCAATCTCGCGGTCGCGCGCGCTGAGTGCCTGCGCGCGACCGATGCCGCCCGCGGCCAGGTTGCCGCGCGTTTCGCCCGCCATCGGAACGCGTGCGAGGCAATACGGCACCGGTTCGCCGTCGATCACGAGTACCCGCTTGTCGCCGTCGCGGATCGCCGGGATGAATCTTTGCGCCATCGCCGTGCGCGTGCCGCGAGCAGTGACCGTTTCGATGATCGAGCCTGCATTCGGGTCACCGGGTTGCAGCCGGAAGACCCCGGTGCCGCCCATGCCATCGAGCGGCTTGACGATGATGTCGGCATGATCGGCCCAGAAACTGCGGATACGACCGGCGTCCCGCGTCACCAGGTTCGGCACGGTGAATTGCGGAAACTCGAGGATCGAAAGCTTCTCGTTGTAATCACGCAGCGCGCGTGCGTCATTGATGACCCGCGCGCCCAGTGTCGCCGCGCGTGACAGCAGCAGCGTGGCGTTGAGGAACTCGACGTCGAACGGCGGATCCTTGCGCATCAGCACCGCATGAAAGGAGGCGAGATCACGCTCCTCCGCTCCGCGATCGTCATACCAGCCATGATCGTCGTCTTGCAGCTCGAGGCGATGCGCCCGCGCGGTGACGGTGACAGTGGTCGCCGCCAGCTCGTCCGGCGCGGCCGCGAAAATCGCGTGGCCGCGCCGCGCGGCCTCGCGCATCATCGCCACGCTTGAATCCTTGTAGGCCTTGAGCTGATCGAGCGGATCGACGATGAAGAGCAGTTCGAACGACATGCGATCCGGTCCGTGTGCCAGCGCCGCACTCAGCCGGCAATCGCGGCAGCGACCGGCGCCGTCGACGAGCCCACGCGGTGGGCGGTGCGTTCGAGCTCGACCGCAGACGCCAACAGCGCCAGCCTGGCGATGACCCCGTAGGCATAGAAGCGGTTGGCGGCGCTGCCGCCCGCGGCGGCACCGCACTCGGGCAGGTTGCAGCTGCCGGCAAACGCCAGCGGCACGAAGTGCATGCCGGGCGCATTGAGGTTCTCGTCACGGCCACGCTCGGTGTGCACGCGGTAAAAGCCGCCGACCACGTAGCGATCAATCATGTAGACGACCGGCTCGGCGACCGCGTTATCCACCAGTTCGTTGGTGGGTACGCCCTCCTGGATGATGACTTCACTGACCTCCAGGCCCTCCTTGACCACCGACATCTTGTTGCGCTGCTTGCGGTTGAGTCCGCGCACTTCGGAGGCGTCCTTCACCGTCATCACGCCCATGCCGTAGGTCCCCGCGTCGGCTTTCACGACGACGTAGGGCGTGTCGTCGATGCCGTGCTCCCTGTACTTCTCTCGCATCTTTCCGAGCACGAAGTCGATGTTGCTGGCGAGGCACTCTTCGCCAGCCCGTTCGTGGAAATTCACTTCACCGCAGCGACCGAACGCCGGATTGATCAGCCACGGGTCGATGTCGATCAGCTGCGAGAACTCCGCCGCCACGACGTCGTAGGCGGCGAAGTGATTCGATTTGCGACGGATCGCCCAGCCGGCCTGCAGCGGCGGAACGACGACCTGGTCATCGAGATCACGGAAGATGGACGGGATTCCCGCCGAAAGGTCATTGTTCAACAGCACGGCGCAGGGCGTGAAATCGGCTACACCAACCTTGCCGTTCTGGCGCACCAGGGGTTCGACGATCAGCTGGTCGCCGCTGGGCAATTCGATTCGGGTCGGCTCTGTGATGTCGTCCGAAACCGAGCCAATCCGCACCTCGAGACCGGTCTGCCGGAGGATGCGAGCGAGCCTCGCAACGTTCGCCAGGTAGTACAGGTTGCGCGTATGGCGCTCCGGAACAAGCACCAGGTTGCGGGCATCCGGGCACAGGTGCTCGATCGCGGACTGGGCTGCCTGCACTGCGCACGGCAGCATCTCTTCCGAAAGGTTGTTGAAGCCACCCGGGAAGAGGTTCATGTCGACCGGCGCCAGCTTGTAGCCGGCATTGCGCAGATCGACCGAGCCGTAGAACGGCGGTGTGTGGTCCTGCCATTGCAACCTGAACCAGCGCTCGATCGACGGCATTTCGTCGACGATTTTCTGCTCGAGCGCCAGCAGGGGGCCGGTATTGGCCGTGGCCAGCCGGGGAATTGCAAGGTTCGACACGACGGGCTCGCTTTTGCGCGGGCTTTCCAAAGTCGATCGACCGCGCCAGGTCGTTGGGATCGGCAGTTTAGCGCCGGCCCGCCGACTTCATCTCCGAGTCGCGGTCCGGGTTATCGCCATGCCTGGTGTCGATATCAGAAGAAAAAACGGGCACCGAACGGTGCCCGTGAAAGTTCGCCACGAGTGGGCTGCGAAACAGCCCGGCGAGCTAGGGAGACACAACCTGCACTTGCCGTTACGCCGCCTCCGGGTTGGCGCGCCGGCAGCCCGGGAGTCGCCTCCCGGGCCGATTCGTATTACATCTTGTAGGCGGACTCGCCGTGATACGTCGTATCGAGGCCTTCGCGCTCCTCTTCCGGCGTGACGCGCAGTCCGGTGATCATCTTGACGACATACAGCGCCACCAGCGAGACCACGGCCGAGAGAATGACCGCCGTCAGCACCGCCTGGAACTGGATCCAGAGCTGCGCGCCTATGCCTGGGAAGTCGGCCGGGTCACCGCACTCGTTGGTGATGTAGTTGCAGATGCCGGCACCGCCGAGCGACGGCGCGGCGAACACGCCGGTCAGCAGCGCACCGACAATGCCGCCGACGCCGTGTACGCCGAACACGTCGAGCGCATCGTCCGCGCCGAGCATCTTCTTCAGACCCGTCACGCCCCAGAAGCAGAGCAGGCCGGCCGCGACGCCGATGACCAACGCGCCGATGACGCCGACAAAGCCGCAGGCAGGCGTGATCGCCACCAACCCGGCCACGGCACCCGATGCTGCACCCAGCATCGACGGCTTTCCCTTCACCATCCACTCCGCGAACATCCACGCCAGCACTGCGACGGCCGTGGCCAGCAACGTGTTGAGGAACGCGAAGGCCGCGACGCCGTTGGCTTCGAGGTTGGAGCCGGCATTGAAGCCGAACCAGCCCACCCACAGCAGTGCGGCACCGACCATGGTCAGCGTCAGGCTGTGCGGCGCCATGCTCTCCTTGCCGTAGCCGATGCGCTTGCCCAGCACGTAGGCCGCCATCAGGCCCGCGACACCTGCGTTGATATGCACCACCGTTCCGCCGGCGAAGTCGAGTGCGCCCTTGGCCCAGAACCAGCCGGCATTCGCCGCCACGGCGTCGAGCGTGGCCTGGTCCTTGATCGCATCGGGGCCGTCCCAGTACCACACCATGTGCGCCATCGGCAGGTAGCTGAACGTGAACCAGATCACCGTGAACAGCAGCACGGCCGAAAACTTCATCCGCTCCGCGTACGAGCCGACGATCAGCGCGCAGGTGATGGCGGCGAACGTGCACTGGAACGCCACGAACAGCAGCTCGGGGATGTAGACCCCCTTGCTGAAGGTCGCGGCGGCCGATTCCGGCGTTGACGCCGCTCAGGAACAGCTTCGAGAAGTTGCCGAAGACGGCACCGGCTCCGCCAAAGGCGAGCGTGTAGCCGTAGATGACCCACAGCACCGAGATCAGCGAGAAGATCACGAAGACCTGCATCAGCACGCTCAGCATATTCTTCGAACGCACCAGGCCGCCGTAGAACAGTGCGAGGCCCGGAATGGTCATCAGGATGACCATGATCGTCGCGACATACATGAACGCGGTGTCGGCCTTCTCGATCTTCGGAGCGGCGGGAGCTTCCTCGGCCTTGGGTGCTTCAACGACGAGCAACATGTCGGCCGCTGGAGCAGCCGCGCCGGCTGCAAGGAGCGAGATCTCGACGTGTCGCGCTTTCGCCGGGTCGCCGTCCTTCATCCGCTCAGAGGGCTTGACCAGCAGGATCTGCGTTTCCGGCAAGCCCGCCTTGATCAGCGCGTCGCGGACCGCAAGCGCGCGCTTCTTGGCGAGTTCGTCGTTGTGTGCAGCGCTACCCGAGGTATCGGTGAACCCAGAAACGAGTATGCGCGACCCCGCCACTGCCTTGGCCTGCTCGGCTCCGGCGCCGATTGCCTTGAGCGCCTCTTCCGAGAGGTCCGCCTTGTCGAGCTCGAATGTCACCGAGGCGGGCAAGGCATCCGCCGCCCGAACGGGAGTGGCAGACAAACCGAGCACGACCAGGGTCAACGTCCACAGGTAAACAAGCTTCTTCATATTTGGCTCCAGAACGGGTCGGTTCAAAGAGCATCCTTGCCGGTTTCACCGGTGCGGATGCGGACGACCTGCTCGAGGTCATAGACGAAGATCTTGCCGTCGCCGATCTTGCCGGTGCGCGCCGAGCCTTCGATGGCCTCGATCGCACGCTCGACGATGTCGTCAGCCACGGCGGCTTCGATCTTCACTTTGGGCAGGAAGTCGACCACGTATTCGGCGCCGCGATACAGCTCCGTGTGGCCCTTCTGCCGTCCGAAGCCCTTGACTTCGGTGACCGTGATGCCCTGAACGCCCACGCCGCTCAGCGCCTCACGCACCTCGTCAAGCTTGAACGGCTTGATGATGGCGGTGATTAGTTTCATGCGACTCTTTCCCCTGTGCTTAGAACGTCTTGCCGATGGTCGCAAGGAAGCCGCTCTTGCCGGCGCCGCGCGACGGGTTCTCGGCTGTCGTGAAGAAATCCTTCTCGCTGGTTCCGACCCAGAACGCGCCGAGGATCCAGCCAGAGCCCATGATGTCCCACGTGCCGCCGAGCTTGTAATCCCAGACGTTGTCGTCATTCACGACGGTGTTGATGTTCTGGTAGTTCTTCACGTACTGCCAGCCGACATGTCCGACAATGGCAAAGCCGTCGGCGAGCGGGAACGTGCCAGTGAAGTCAAGGTACTGCGAGCCCTTGGTGTCGTAGCCTGGTGCCGTGACGCCGAAGAAGTCCGTGAACGAGTAGTAGTACTTCGCCGACACCGGGCCCCATGAGCCGCCGATGTAGGCCTCGAAGTTCTTGGCTTCGAAGTCCGGGTTGTATTCGCCGGTGCCCGGGTAGTAGTAGTAGATGACCCCGAGATCGAGCCCGAATCCGCCGTCGAAGGTCGTCTTCCAGCCGCCGTAGAAGTCCATCTCGATCGGCGCGCCGTTATAAAGCGTCGACGAAACGTTCGAGTTCCAGTTGCCGAGATAGAAGCCCGACTTGTGCGCAAAGTCGACACCGCCCTGGATCGTCGGCTGGTAGTCGGTCTGGGTGAAGCCACGGAAGCGATAGTCGCTGCCGATCGTGATATTGCCGCCCAGCGTGTATTCCGGAGTCGGCGCGGCCGTCTGAGCGGCCGCGAACATCGGAACAGAGCAGGCCACGGCAGCCGCCGTGGCAACAAGCGCTTTCTTCATGTCGTTCTTCCTTTCAAGGCAAGGTTGGAGCAAGGCTCGGGTCACCCCTTACGCAACATGCATGCCAATTGGTGCAACGCCAAAAATGCGTTCGCGTGGTGCAGATTCAGCCGGTGAACAGTGCGGATGCGACATTTCGGTGCGTGCGCGGCCCGTTTGCGGTCGCTTCGAACGCACACAGTTGGTTCACGCGCGTCGGGCGCCGTACAGAGGCGCGCTGTTAGACTGATTCGGGCTGATTCAGGAATCGAAACCAGAAGGTTCGGAGAGCGGCCGACTGCGCAGCGTGCGCGCCGCCGAACGCAAGACGCCAATGGACAAGACTTCGTTTCTCGACGAATTGCAGGACCGCGTCAGTGCCCTGGTGCAGCAGACGCCCGCGGCCGATCTGCAGAAAAACCTGAAGGCCATGTTGAGCCAGCAGTTCGCCCGCCTCGAACTCGTGACACGCGAAGAGTTTGATACGCAGAGCAAGGTACTGGCGCGTGCGCGCGCCAAGCTCGAGGACCTCGAGCGGCGAATCGCAGACCTGGAACAACGCCGCGGCTAGCGGCGCGCGGCAACTTCCTCGCGTCAGGCGGCGGAAGCCTCGGGGGAAGAGCGCTTGCGCGCGACGGCGATGATCTTCGCTGCCGTTTCCAGCTGAAGTTCCGAGAGCTCGGCATCCATCGTCGGACGGTCGATCAGGCGAACGCTCTTGCGCTTGGCGATTTCCTTCGCGCCGCGCTCGTATCCCGCCTCGGCAATCACGGCCACCCGCAGCATGCCGATCTCGCGCGCCTGTTCGATCAGCGCCGTGATGCGATCGACCGACACATTGTCGTTCTGCACGACGAATGCATAAGCACGTGACGGGTCGTCGCGGTGACGCAGCACCAGTTCAATCGGCCACACCGCCGGCGATGCAGGCACCTGACGGTAGCCGCGCGACTCGTACCAGGCCAGCACGAGCTCACGGAGCGGAACCGATGGCGCCATCGAGTCGAGCATCGGCGACGCTTCACGCGCCGCTGCGCGAGCTGCGGCCGTCGCGCGCCTGGGCTCCGGCGGCGGCGGCGGGCTGACCCGCGGCGCTGAACGACGACTCGAGTCGTCAACCATGATCTGCGAGATCAAGTCCTCGATCGGGTCCAGCCCGGCGGCAGCCTCTTCGGCCGGCGTCATTTCACGCTCGCCGCCCAGTCGCTTCTGGTCATATTCAATCGGAGGCAGGTCCTTGCTCGCCTGATCCTGCTCGGCCGCCTCGCCGTGCGCCTGCCGGATCAGCGCCGCATGATCGATTTCCTCGACGGGCGCGGCGGGCTTGGCCACCTTGTCTTGCGCTGGCGATGCGCCGAGCATCATCGCCATCGCGGCCTGCTCGCGCTGCGCCGCCTGATGACGAATCGTTTCCGCGCGCCGGCGCGCCCACAGGTAGAGCCCCACGAGGACGACCAGCAGACCCAGGCCGAAGAGCAGCGAAGACACGTCTGTGCGGACCAGAACCGGCGCGATCGGGCGCCAGCGAGCGTTTGGAGCACGAATCGTGACACGACTCGGACCGGAAGCCCAACCGAATACGGGGACAAACGCACCATTTTTCGCCGCTGCGGCAGGTGACATGCGGCATTTCCGGCCGTGCGCGGCCGCCCAAGCCGGCGAACTGCCCGTGTATTCATCGAATTAAAGTCCCGGCCGCACGGTCTGCGCCGATAGAATCGTCGCGCCTGCCTCCTCCTCCATGTCGATCGCCATTGTTCGTACCCGCGGCTTGTCCGGCATGTATGCGCCGCAGGTCACCGTCGAAGTTCACCTTGCGAACGGCCTGCCGTCATTCACGCTGGTGGGCTTGCCCGACACCGAAGTGCGCGAGGCGCGCGAACGGGTACGGGCGGCACTGCTGACCAGCCGGTTCGACTTTCCGGCGCGGCGCATCACCGTCAACCTGGCTCCGGCCGATCTTCCCAAGGAATCTGGCCGGTTCGACTTGCCGATTGCGCTCGGCATCCTTGCGGCCACCGGCCAGGTGCCGACCCGCACGCTCGACCAGTACGAGTTCGCCGGCGAACTGTCGCTGACCGGTGAACTGCGACCGGTGCGCGGAACGCTGGCCATGGCTTACGCGGTGGCGCGCTCAGAACACACGGTCGGACCGCGGCGCGGCTTTGTCGTGCCGGCCGAGAGCGCCGATGAGGCGGCGCTGGTTGGCGGCATTCCGATCTTTCCGGCGCGCACTTTGCTGCAGGTTGTCGAGCACCTGCGCGCCGACGCCGGCGATGCATCGGCCCACGCCGTCACCGAACACCAGGCGATGGTGCGACTGACTCCGCCGATTTATCCCGATCTGTTCGACGTCAAGGGGCAGCTCGCGGCCAAGCGTGCGCTCGAGGTGGCGGCGGCCGGAGGGCACAGCGTACTGCTGGTCGGGCCGCCGGGTACCGGCAAGACAATGCTGGCGCAGCGGTTTGCCGGCATCCTGCCGCCGATGACGACCGACGAAGCCCTGGAATCGGCCGCCGTTCTGAGCCTGGTGGGACAGTTCGCTCCGCAGCGCTGGGCCACCCGCATCTTTCGTTCGCCGCATCACACCGCCAGTGCGGTGGCGCTCACCGGCGGAGGATCACCGCCGATGCCGGGCGAGATCTCGCTGGCCCATCACGGCGTGCTGTTTCTGGACGAGTTGCCCGAATTCGATCGCCGCGTTCTCGAAACGCTGCGCCAGCCGCTCGAGGCCGGGCGCATCACGGTGTCCCGCGCGGCGCGCCAGGTCGACTTTCCGGCGCGCTTCCAGCTGATCGGCGCGATGAACCCGTGCCCCTGCGGCTACTTCGGTCACGCGGCCATCGCCTGCCGCTGCACGCCTGACATGGTGGCGCGCTACCAGGACCGGATTTCCGGGCCGCTGCTTGACCGCATCGACATGCGCGTCGAAGTCAGTTCGGTCCCGGAAGAAGTGATGACGGCGCTGCCCGACGGCGAACCCACGCGCTTCGTCGCCGAGCGTGTGCGCAAGGCGTACGACCGGGCCATTGCGCGGCAGGGCAAGGTCAACGATCACCTGCAAGGCGCCGAACTGGAAGAAGCGTGCGCGCTCGACGAGCCCGTGCAGAAGCTGCTGCACGCCGCCAGCGTGCGACTGGGTTGGTCGGCGCGCGCCTACCACCGCGTGCTGAAGGTCGCTCGCACGATTGCCGACCTGGCCGATGAAGAGCCGCTTGCAACCCACCACGTGGCCGAGGCGATCCAGTACCGGCGCTCACTGCGCGACAGCTGACGCCCGCGCGCTAAGGTCGGCCGAGGTAGAGGTAGATCGCGCGGTTGTCGCGGTTCGCGTAGCCGAAGCCGACGTAAAGCGGCCCGAGCGGTGAATCGAGGCCGAAGTAGACCGAGCCCGCGAGCACATCCAGATACCCGTCGACGCGTTCTCCCTGCCAGACCGGCACTGCCGGCTTCAAGTGCGCCCCCTCGATCGACGCGCCGACGTACACCCCATCAAACAGCGGAATGTCGGCGAGCTTGGTGCGATACACCAGCCGGCCGAAGACGAAGTCCTCGGTCTTAAGCTGCTGCCGCTGCAAGCCGGACAGATAGAGGAAGCCGCCGAGGTTGAAGAGATCGTAAGCCGGGATGTCGTTGGTGCCGATCTTGGTTCCGGCGGTCACCAGCGCTTCGAGCGTATGCGGCCCGATCGTGTAGGCGCCCGTCGCGAGCCCGGTCCAGTAGGCGTACTGGTCGTCTGCGCCGAGCGCGCTGAGCGACGAATATGCCTGCAGGTCCACCTTGTAGCCGTCGTGCGTGAAGTTGAGGCTGTCCAGACGGTCGAGCCGGAATCGCGCGGACAGCGCGCCGATCGAGGCGTGGCCGCGAGTCGGGAACAGCGGGCTGCCGCTTTCCAGCTCGAAACTGCGATAGCCGTATCGGATGCCGGCGCGAATGTCGCCGTACGCGATGATGTTGGCGCCGACGTCGAACTGCGCGACCGCCTCCGTATCGCTGTACTCGGCGAGCTGAACCGCGTCTTCATACAGCCGCCACGGTTCGACGACGTATGCGAGCCGCGGAGCGACGAAGAAGTACTGGCGCTCGCCGATCGGCTGGTAGAACTCGGTCGCCACCACAACGTCGGTCCCCAGCACCGCATCCGTGCGCCATTCCGCGCCCCAGGTGTTGAGCCACTTCGAGCGGTACGACGCGAACAGGTTGAAGTTCGACTGCCGGCCGAGGTCGGCATCGAGCTGCAGCCCGAAGCGGAAGTAGTCCCGTTCCGGCCTTTCCTCGACCAGCACGACGAGGGTCTGCTTCCCATCGATCTCGTCGATCGCGTAATTGACGTTTTCGAAGTCGCCGCGGCCGAACACGCGGCGCATGTCGAGGTCGATCGTGTCGCGATCCAGCGGCTCGCCGATCTGCGTCTGCAGCGACTGCAGCACCACGTCGGGCGCCACGCGTTTTGTGCCCTCGACCTTGATCGCCTCGATGACAATCGGTCCCTTCTGCGCCGGAGCACTCTGCTTTTCGCGCAGCGCCGCGTACTCGTCGGGCGGCAGGGAATAGCGGCGCAACTGGTCCGCAACCTTGCGGGCGGCCGCCTCGCCGATCGGCACCGTCTTCACGAGGTTGTCGAAGTCCGCTGACGAGAAGTCACCGAGCTCCGGCACGATGAGGATGTCGCGGGAAGTCAGTTCCTTCAGCGAGCGATTGACGTTCTGTTCGGTCAGGATGTTGATCATCTGCATCGAGACGCTGAACACCGACGTGATCTGATCGGGCCGCAGCAGCGGCGTGCCGAGATTGACCGCGATGATGACGTCGGCGCCCATCGACCGCGCGATGTCGACCGGAAGGTTGCGTACCAGTCCGCCGTCGACAAGCTGGCGCTTGTCGATCGTCACCGGAGCGACGGCCCCCGGAACCGACATCGAGGCACGGATCGCCCCGACCACGCTGCCGCTCTTCAGCACGACCATCTCGCCGGTACCGATGTCGGTGGCGATCGCGCGGAAAGGGATCGGAAGCTCGTCGAAGCTGCGCGCATTGCCGACCTGCACCAGGCGTCGCAGCTCGCCTTCAAGCGCTACGCCAGTGACGATGCCCTTGGGCAGCACCACGCCGTCCTTGCCCACACCCAGTTCCGGGAGGATGTACGGCACTTCATCGTCGGTCTTCTGCCGCATCGTCTGGTCGGCGCGCGGCGGCTTGTCGGTGAAGAGCTTGTCGACCGTCATCGTGCCGATGGCCGCTTCCATTTGCGGCACGGTCAGGCCGGTCGAGTAGGACGCCCCGACGATCGCGCCCATGCTGGTGCCGGCTATCACATCGACCGGAACGCGTAGCTCTTCCAGGACCTTGAGCACACCGATGTGCGCGGCTCCACGCGCACCGCCACCCGACAGGACCAGACCAATCTTCGGGCGGCCCTGGCTCGCTGGTGTCGTAGCCGATGGCAGCGGCGCAGCGGCGGACGGCGATGGAGCAGCCTGCGCGCCTGCGCTGGTCATCCCCAGCAGCACCAACAGCAGGCACGTCAGCGCGATTGCGCGAACGCGCGGCAGCGACGACATGTCGACCTTCCAGGAGTGGTCCGGCCCCCCAGCCGGCGCGCCAGTCTAAGCGACGCCATGACTCGTCGATCCGTCGACAAGGAGCCGGCGAACGGCTGATTACTTCAGACGAAGTATCTGCCGCGACGCCGGACTTGCTTCGCCTCCGGCACGAGAATCTCACGGCAGCCGAACCAGGCCCGGTGCCGTATCGTTGCAATGTCTAACCCCTTCCCGAACGCGCTGGACGGCAAGCGCATCCGACCCCACTCATGACCGACTCCGCGATTACCGACAATCTGAACGTCATCGGGCTGGACGAGATGCCGCCGCCGGCGCAGATCAAGGCGGAACTTCCGCTGCGGTCGGCTGCAGCCGATACGGTGAGCGGCGGTCGCGCGCAGCTGGCGCGCATCCTCGACCGCGAGGACCCGCGACTGTTCGTCGTCGTCGGGCCGTGCTCGATCCACGACCCGCGCGCCGCGCTCGAGTACGCCCATCGCCTGCGCGCGCTTGCCGATGAGGTGGGCGACGTGCTGCTGCTGGTGATGCGTGTCTACTTCGAGAAGCCGCGCACGGCCATCGGCTGGAAGGGATTCATCAATGATCCGGACATGGACGATTCGTTTCACATTGGCCAGGGCATGCGCCGCGCCCGTGAGTTGCTGCTGGCCTTTGCCGAACTGGGCCTGCCCACCGGCAGCGAGGCGCTGGATCCGCTGTCGCCGCAGTATCTGGCCGACCTGATCGGCTGGTATGCGATCGGCGCACGCACGACCGAGTCACAGACGCACCGCGAAATGGCGAGCGGCCTTTCAACTCCTGTCGGCTTCAAGAACGGCACCGACGGGGGACTCGACGTGGCGATCAACGCGATCCGCTCGGCACGCTCGCCGCACAGCTTCCTCGGCATCGGGCCGGACGGCCGCACCGCGATCGTGCGCACCCGCGGCAACCGGCTCGGTCACCTGGTGCTGCGCGGCGGCGGCGGACGGCCGAATTACGACACGGTGAGCGTGCGCCTGGCCGAATCGGCCTTGGTGAAGGCTGGCCTCGCGCCCAACATCGTCGTCGACTGCTCGCACAGCAACTCGCTGAAGGACCCGACGCTGCAGCCGCTGGTCTTCATGGATTGCGTGCACCAGATCAAGGAAGGCAATCGGTCGATCGTCGGGCTGATGCTCGAAAGCCATCTTCACGGCGGCAACCAGCCCATCCCGGCCGACCTGTCGCAGCTGAAGTACGGCGTGTCGGTCACCGATGCGTGCGTCGACTGGCCCGCGACCGCAGAGGTGCTGCGCCGCGCGGCCGGTGAACTCAGGTCGGTACTGCCGGCGCGCGCCCACTGAGGCCGCGCATCTGAGCTGGCCGGCTAGCGATTCACCGGCATCGTGAACTCCGGCCCCTTGCTCACGGCCGGATCAGGCCAACGCTGCATCACACTCTTGTAGCGCGTATAAAAGCGCACCGCTTCCTCGCCATAGGCATGGTGGTCGCCAAACAGCGACCGCTTCCAGCCGCCGAACGAATGGAACGCCATCGGCACCGGGATCGGCACGTTGATACCGACCATGCCGGCGTTGACCCGACGCGAGAACTCGCGCGCGGTACCGCCGTCGGCGGTGAAGCAGGCCACACCGTTGCCGAACTCGTGCGAGTTGACCAGCGCCAGCGCCGACGCGAGATCCGGGAACGCGCACCATCGTCAGCACGGGACCGAATATCTCCTCGCGGTAGATCTTCATCTCGGGACGTGCGTGGTCGAACAACGTGGCGCCCATGAAGAAACCGCCCTCGCGTCCCGGCACCGTGTGCCGTCTGCCGTCGCAGACGAGTTGCGCCCCGTCGGCGATGCCGGATTCGATGTACGACAGGATCTTTTCCCGATGCACACCGGTCACGACCGGACCCATGTCGGCGTCGGCCTCCATGCCGTCGCGGATGCGCAAACTGGCGATGCGCGGCTTCAGTTTCTCGATGAGTTCGTCGGCGATGTGACCGACCGCCACGCCGACAGAAATCGCCATGCAGCGCTCGCCCGCCGAACCGTAGGCCGCACCGACCAGCGCATCCGCGGCCTGGTCTAAATCCGCGTCCGGCATCACGACCATGTGGTTCTTCGCACCGCCAAGCGCCTGCACGCGCTTGCCATGCGCGATGCCCTGCTGCTGAATGTATTCCGCGATCGGCGTCGAGCCGACGAAACTGACGGCGGCGATGCCGGGATGCGCGAGGATGGCATCAACGGCGGCCTTATCGCCCTGAACGACATTGAATGCGCCGTCGGGCAGGCCAGCCTGCTTCAGCAGGTCTGCCATCAGCAGCGCGGCCGACGGATCCCGCTCCGACGGCTTCAGGATGAAGGTGTTGCCGCACACCAGTGCCAGAGGGAACATCCACATAGGCACCATGCACGGGAAATTGAACGGCGTAATGCCGGCAACTACTCCCAATGGCTGGCGCAGTGCGTAGTTGTCGATGCCGCCGCCGATGTTGTCGGAAAACTGGCTCTTCATGAGTTGCGGTGCGCCGCAGGCGAATTCGACGACCTCGAGTCCGCGCTGGACCTCGCCGCGCGCATCGCTGAAGACCTTGCCATGTTCGCGCGTGATGATGCGTGCGAGCTCGTCGTGATGCCGATCGAGCAGCTCCTTGAACCGGAACATCACCCGCGCGCGGTTCAGCACCGAAGTTTCACTCCAGCGACCGAACGCGGCCGCAGCGCTGCGGACCGCAGCGTCGACGACCGCGGCATCGGCCAGGCGTACCCGGCCCGACACTTCGCCGGTTGCGGGATTGAAGACATCGCCGGCGCGGACATCCGTGCCGGCGAACCGAGCGCCGTCGATCCAGTGCGTGATGTCGGCGATGACTGCCTCAGTCTTTCCCACGATCTACTCCAGTCCGGCCAATGCCGTGCGTATGGTTTCGATGATCTGTCCGATCTGTGCTTCCTCGATGATCAGCGGCGGCGACAGCGCCAGGATGTCGCCGGTGGAGCGCACCAGCACGCCAGCCTCGAAGCAGCGTATGTGAGCCTCGAGACCGCGTCGACCGATCGCTCCGGCACGCGGTTCGAGCTCGACGCCGCCCACCATGCCGAGATTGCGGACGTCGATCACATGGCGTGCACCCTTCAGCGAATGCAACGCCGCCTCGAACTTCGGCGCCATCGCCTGCGCGCGCGCAAAGAGCTGTTCGTCGACATAAAGCTGCTGTGTCGCCAGCAGCGCGGCGCAGGCCAGCGGATGCGCCGAGTAGGTGTAGCCGTGCAGGAACTCGATCGCTCCTTCGGGCGCGGCGTTGGTGATCGTGTCGTAGACCTCGTTCTTCGCGATCACCGCGCCCATCGGCACGGCGGCGTTGTTGATTGCCTTCGCGCAGGTCAGCAGGTCCGGCGTGATGTTGAAGAAGTGCGCCGCAAACGCCGTGCCGAGGCGACCAAAGCCGGTGATCACCTCGTCGAAGATCAACAGGATGCCGTTCTTCCTGCAGGTGGCCGCGAGCCGGTCGAGGTAACCCTGCGGAGGAATCAGCACCCCGGCCGAGCCGGCCATCGGCTCGACGATGACTGCTGCGATGTTGCTCGGGTCGTGAAACGCCACCAGGCGCTCGAGCTCGTCGGCGAACTCCGCACCGTGCGCCGGCTGGCCGCGCGAAAACGCATTACGCGCCAGGTCGTGCGTCGAGCGGATGTGATCGACGCCGGCCATCATCGCCGGGAACGCCTTGCGGTTGCCGGGAATGCCGCCCACCGTCGTGCCGCCGATGTTGACGCCGTGGTAGCCGCGCTCGCGGCCGATGATGATGCGACGGCTCGGCTCACCGCGCGCGCGATGGTAGGCGAGCGCCATTTTGATTGCCGTGTCGGCCGACTCGGAACCGGAGTTCGTGAAGAACACGCGTTCCATACCCGCCGGCGCGACGCGCGCGACCGCCGTCGCTGCCTCGAACGCCAGCGGATGGCCCATATTGAACGGCGGTGCGTAGTCCATCGTGGCCGCCTGCTTCTGCACCGCCTCGACGATCGGCTTGCGGCTATGCCCGGCGTTCACGCACCACAGGCCGGCCGTACCATCGAGGATCTCGCGCCCCTCGGGGGTCCAGTAGTACATCCCTTCCGCGCGCGCCAGCAAACGCGGCGCGGCCTTGAACTGCCGATTCGCGGTGAACGGCATCCAGAAGTGATCGAGCGTCGTTGCGTGGACCGAGGGATTCTCGAGCTTCATGGGGCGCCTCCTATGAACTTAGCCGGAACGAGCTGAAGAAGGTGTCGAGCGCTTGCGGCTCGATGCCGCCCTCGCCGCCCAGCACGATCAGTTGGAAAAATTGATCATCGACGATGAAGAAGCGTGCCGCAAGCACGGCCGCACGTCCGTCAGCGCCGGCCCGGCCACGTGCATGGACCGCCTGCGCGGCACGCAGCAGGACCGGAGAGCCCGGTGGCAGCACGAGTGGCGCCGGTTCCGACGAAATGACGGTTCCACCGATGTTGCGCACCAGGCCGTCCCGGAAGTAGGCGATGGTCCGATCCCGCGCCGCCGCATCACGGGCGACCTCGGCGGGCAGCCTGGCGACGCCGATCGCGAACATCGCGGCGCCAACGCCGGTCGACGTCATCGCCACCGGCAGCTTGTGACCCTCGAATTCGACATCGCGGGTCACATGCTGGGCGCGCCCGGGCAGCATCACCGTATAGCCATCCGCCGATCTCGTCTCACGCCATTCGAGGCGCTCACTGCAGCCGGCGAGAGCCGCCACACAGAGCATGAGGCCAGCCCATCGATGCAACAGGTCGTACGCCGGTTTCCGCAGCATGATCGTTGGGTCTGCCGGGTCGGAGCAACTCAGAAGAGGGGCCGACACGGCGGCAACCTCCAGTTTCGTCGATCACCGAGGCTTGGCGAGCCGCCGCATCGACGTGGCCGCCCTTTTCGCGGACGCGGATTCCGCTGCGACGCGAGCGGGTACTGTCTTTGCCCGGTGAAGCCTGAGTCGCTCGGCCGAGCGATGTTTCCAGTATAGCGACGAACGATGTAGGACGAATTCCGACACGCCTGTACGCGCTGAGCCGATTACACTGAAGTTTCGGCGTTTTGCTGCCGCATTACGCGGTATCTGCTGCCGCCACGGAGGCGTACCTTGGCAAGACTGCAAAGCGAGGTGCGCGATGATCAAGCAACACTTTCCGCTGTTTTCTCTGGTCGCAACAGCCCTTCCGTTGGCGCTTGGCGACGGCGCGTTGTTCATCATGAGCCTCGTGGCGGTCCTCGGCGCGATTCCGCTGATCTACGGCCCGGATGTCGACCAGGTCGTCGAAGCCGTCGTCGCCCGTCGGGACAATCGCGACTGACCCGAGCCGGTGCCGCGGTCGGCGAAGCCTGCCGCGGCCTACAATCGACGCTCCACGGCAGTCGCCGCGGACGCCGGGTCGCGGCGAGCGCGCCATTGCGTGCCCAATGAGCGGCCGCCCTACCGTCGATCACCATGTCGCTAGTCGTTTTCCGCTCCAAGGCCGCCGGCGAGATCTTCATGTTTGCCGAAACGGCCCGTCGAATCTTCGAGATCATCGGTCGCAGCGATGCGGCGCGCGGCGTCATCACGGCCGAGCAGGTTCCCGATGCACTGCGACGCCTGGTGGCCGCCGTTGAGCAGGAAAAGGCGGACCTCAAGGCGGCACAGGCTGCCGCGGACCAGAACGACCGCCGCGGCTCGGATGAACCGGCGGCTGCGATGCCGGTCACGCTGGGCCAACGCGCCTTTCCGCTGATCGAGATGCTGCGCGCCGCCGAAAAGCGCCAGGTCGACGTTACCTGGGGCGTTTAAGGAGCAGCCGCCCCCGGCGCGGCATCGACGCGCATCGGCACGCCCGGCTCCACCTAGAATTGCGCGACTGCGCCCGCACGACACCGGTCGCAGTTCCTCAACCTTCGGAGCCTCATTGCAAGCCACGCCCAACGGAGCCGTCCGGCAGCTGTGGATCGGCCTTGTCGCCGCCGTGTTGATGGCGACCGGCGTCGTGCTGGCGCTGCGCGCGATGAACTTCGACAGGGAGATGCACGAGCGCTACGAGTCCGCGCTGGCCCTGGCCCAGGCGGCGATCGAGACGCAGCATGCCAGCGGCAACGTGCGGGCATGGCAGTCCCGCAACACGCGACAGTTGCAGCGCGACGGCGACAGTCCGATCGCGCCGGCCGAATTGGAGGCGCTTGCGGAAGCGTCCGCGGAACTGCGCGGCCGGCTGGACCGACTGGCCGACATGCAGATGGCCGCTGACCGCAGAGCCCGGATCGCCGAACTGCGCTCGACCCTGCTGCGGCTGGAGCGCATCGCACGCAACGGGATGGCTGTCGGCGAGACCGGCGTGCCGATGTCGCGCGCCGCGCTGGTGGCCCTGGCCGGCGAGTTCGAGGCATTCGAGCACTCATTGCAGGAACTCGTCGTGGAGACGAATGCGCGGGCCACCGCCATCGCGCGCCAGGCAGAAGGCCTGAAGGCGACCGCCCGGGCCGGCTTGATCGGGTTTTCGGTCATCGCGCTGATGCTCGCGTTGCTGCTGACGGCGCTCACGCTCCGCACACTGCGTTCGAACAAGGAACTGCTGGAGCGCATGTCGCGCCTGGCACAGCAGGACGGGCTCACCGGGATCGCCAACCGTCGCGCCCTCGATGAGGTGGTGCCGGTGGAGTTTGCGCGGGGCAAGCGCAGCAACCTGCCGCTGACGCTGGTGATGATGGATCTCGATCACTTCAAGCGCTACAACGATCGCCGCGGACACGCGGCCGGAGACGCGCTGTTGCGCGCCGCTGCACAAGGCTGGCAGAAGCAGATGCGACCGACCGATCTGCTGGCGCGCTATGGCGGCGAGGAATTCACGCTGGTGCTGCCGTCGTGCACCTCGGATCAGGCCGCCCAGCTGGTGGATCGGCTGCGTCCGCTGCTGCCGGACCGCCAGACGTTTTCGGCGGGCATCGCCACCTGGGACGGCAGCGAATCGGCGACCGAACTGCTGCAGCGCGCCGATCAGGCCCTGCGGCTCGCGAAGAAAGGCGGCCGCAATCGCACGATGATCGCGGGCCGGGAACTGCAGGCGACGCTGCCGCTCGAAGTCGCGTCCGCACCATGAAGCCGCGCATTCTCGTCGTCGAGGACGAGCCTGCGATCGCGGACACGATCGTCTACGCGCTCGCGACCGATGATTTCGATCCGGAATGGTGTGGCACCGGGGCAGCCGCGCTGGCGGCGATGCGCGCTCGGCCGGCCGCGCTCGCCATTCTCGATGTCGGCCTGCCGGACATGAACGGCTTCGAACTGTTCAAGCAGATGCGCCTGATCGACGCCATTTTGCCGGCGATTTTTCTGACCGCGCGCTCCAGTGAAATCGACCGCGTCGTCGGGCTGGAACTGGGCGCCGACGACTATGTCGGCAAACCGTTTTCGCCGCGCGAACTGGTGGCGCGCGTGCGCACAGTCCTGCGCCGCGTCCAGCGCGCCCCGTCGGCAGCGACGGCCGTTGCCCAGCACGCGTTCGTCGTCGACGACGAGAAGAAGTCGGTTCGCTTCCGTGGACACAGCCTCGATCTTTCGCGCACCGAGTACCGACTGCTGAAGGTCCTGATCGACCGGCCGGGCCGAGTCTTTTCCCGCGACGAACTGATGCAGCGCGCCTGGGACGACCCGGCCTCGGCCTTCGATCGCACAGTCGACGCGCACATCAAGGCGCTGCGCGCCAAGTTGCGTGACATCGACGAATCGGCCGATCCGATCTCGACCCATCGTGGCATGGGCTATTCGCTGCGCGAGGACCTCGCTTGATGCGCCCTGCCAGGGCCGTCTGATGTCGCGACGATCGCGCATCTTTCTCGGCGTTGTCGTCGTCTATATCGCGGCGGTTGTCTTCCTGCTCTACCGCGTCAGTCTGGATCTCGACCCGCGCTATCGCGAATCGGCCGAGGACTCGCTGGTCGACACCGCCAACTTGCTGGCGACGCTGCTGGAGCGCCAGGTCTACAGCGGCGTGATCCAGACCGAAGAGCTCGAACGCACGCTGCAGCAGCTCACCAAGCGGCCGCTCAATGCCCGCATTTTCAACGTCGAAAAGACACGCGTCGACCTGCACGTTTACGTCACCGACGCCAACGGCATCGTGCTCTTCGATTCGGCCGGCCGCGACGTCGGCCGCGATTACCGCGCATGGCGTGACGTCGGTCGCACCCTTGCCGGCCAGTACGGTGCGCGCACAACGCTGGCCGACGAGGCCGACCCGGCTTCGGCCGTCATGTACGTGGGAGCGGCCATCCGCGAACGCGCCGCGCCCGATGCACCCGACGACATCGTCGGCATGGTGGGTGTCGGCAAGCCGATTGCCGCGTTTGCGCCGTTCATTGCCAACGCGCGCGAAAAGCTCGTGATTGTCGGCGTCATCGCGGTAGCGGCGTTTGCGCTCCTGCTGCTGATGGTCACGGTCTGGCTGGTGCGTCCGTTCGGCCTCGTGACCGACCTGTGGCGAGCGCTGCTCGCGCGCCCCGGCGAGGCGCGACCGCTGGGGCAGTCGCTGCGGGCGGCTTTTCTCGACATGCGCGATGCTCTTGCCGGCAAAAACTACGTCGATGAATACGTCGCCGCGCTGACGCACGAGATCAAGAGCCCGCTGGCGGCGATCCGCGGTGCGGCCGAACTGTTGCGCGAGCCGCTGCCGGAGGATGCGCGCATGCGCTTTACCGGCAACGTCGAAGAACAGGTGAAGCGCGCGCAGGACCTGGTCGAGCGCATGCTGGAACTGTCCGGTCTCGAACGGCGCCGGGCGCTGCACCATCGCGAGCGCGTGCTGCTGGCGCCGCTTGCCGATGCGGTGCGCGAGGAAATGGCGCCGCTGGCGACCCGGCGCGACGTCGAACTCTTCGTCGATGTCGATCCCGCACTGGCTGTCGCCGGCGATCGCTTTCTGCTGCAGCGCGCGCTGGCGAACCTGGTGCTGAACGCAATCGAGTTCTCGCCGCGCGAAGCCACGGTCACCGTCGACGCCCACGATGTGCGCGGCCGCATCGAGGTGACGGTACGCGACCACGGGTCGGGACTGCCTGCGTATGCGCGCGACCGCGTGTTCGAGAAATTCTTTTCGCTGCCGCGGCCCGACACCGGACGCAGGGGCACAGGCCTGGGGCTCGCTTTCGTCCGCGAAGTGGCGACATTGCATGGCGGTGGCGCTCGTCTCGCGAACCACCCTGAGGGGGGCGCGGTTGCGACACTCGTGCTGCCGCGCCTGGAAGCGGCCTAAACCGGCACTCCGGATCCGCTGCCGACAAGCAGCGCATGCAGCACACTGCGCAGGCGCGCAGGCGCGACCGGCTTCGTGAGCAACAGCAGGCCGCTTTCCTTCACGCGGGCGAGCTCGCGCGCGCCGGTGTCGCCCGATATCAGCAAGGCCGGGACGGCGCGGCCCAGCTTGTCGCGCAGGAGTTCGACGGCACGGATGCCGTCGAAATCGTCCGCAAGTCGCAGGTCCGCGAGAACGACGTGCGGAATGAATCCCTGATCCAGGAGTTCGCAGGCGGCGGAAGCATGCTCGGCGGCGCGGGCATCGAAGCCCCAGCGGCGCAGCAGCCGTTCGGTCGCTTCGCAGATCGCAGCGTCGTCGTCCACGATCAGTGCGGACCAGCCCTCGAAGCGGCGCTCAAGCTCGTTGAGTTCCTCGGCTGCCACGGGCGGCGGCAGCGGACCGGTAACGCGAGGCAGTGCGAGGGCGAAACACGTCCCTTGACCAGCGGTCGAACCGAAGTCGAGTCGGATCCCCAGCAGGACGGCCAGTCGCCGCACGATCGCCAGTCCCAGGCCCAGGCCCTTGCGCGCATCTCGCGCCGGATTCCCGATCTGATAAAACTCCTCGAAGACCATGGCGCGCTGTTCCGGCGGGATGCCGATGCCGGTATCCCAGACCTGCAGGACGACGTCGCTGCCACGCGGCCGCGCTCCAATGAGGACACCCCCTTCCCGCGTGTAGCGGATCGCGTTGGACACCAGGTTGGCGAGGATCCGTTCCAGCAGTGAGGGGTCCGTGTGTACCGCAAGAGCCGTCGGATGAAAGCGCAGCCGCAGGCCCTTGGCCGCCGCTTCGGCATAGAACTCTTCTTCCAGTCGATCGAAAAGCGGCTGCAACGCGGTGTCGCGACGCCGGACCTCGACCGTTCCGGCCTCGAGTCGCGAAATGTCCAGCAGCTCGTCGAAAAGCCGATGGAGTGCACCAATCGAATCGCCGATACGGCGGACCAGCACGCGCGCCTCGGCATTGTCGACCACGTCGCGCAGCGCCGTCGCGAACAGCCCCAGCGAGTGGAGCGGCTGACGCAGGTCGTGGCTCGCAGCCGCGAAGAAGCGTGACTTCGCAACGTTGGCCTGCTCGGCGGTGGCGCGTGCGGCTTCGACCTGCTCGAGTCGTTGGTGCAGTTCGGCATTGGCCGCGTCGACACGCTTGCCAAGGTCGCGGTTCAGCATCTCGAATTCCGCGTAAGCCTTGTGATAGCGCTCGAGCAGCATCCAGCCGGCAAAAAGAACGAGCGCCACGCCGGAATACGGGTTGAGTACCAGGATCTCGTCCGTACCCGGCATCAGCGACAACACGAAATCCCGCACCCCGACGGCGACGCAGATCGCTCCCATCGCAAAGAGCGTGTACCCGGTCCATGTACGCAGTTCCAGCGCGTAACGCAGCAGCGCAAATAGGGCGACCAAAACGAAGACAAGCACGCACAGCCTGAGCGCGATCGAAGCCCCGCCAAGCCAGCCGAACTGCACGGCGGCGTATAGCGATGGAGCGGCGACCGCGGCCAGCGCCGTCGCCCACCACTCGAACAGCTTCGACCGGCGATAGGCAAATCTCAGGAAGAACACGCCGATCAATGCCGGGAACCACGCGTAGGCGGCGAGCACGAAGACGCTCCAGTGCGGACGCGGCAGCCAACGCGTCGGCGCCTGATACATGAAGATCTGCAGCGCCCACAGCAGGGAACCGATCGCGAGCAGCAGGAACAGTTCGCTGTCGCGGCGTCCGCGCCACAGGCCGAGCGCAACCACGCCCACGGCCACGAGTACGACGCCGATCACCATCGGGCCGACGTGAAAGGCGAGCCATCGGCGAAAGACGAGCCGCTCGACGGCTTCGCCGCTGCCGAGATAAACACGTCCGAGTTCGATCGGATAGGTACCGTCGGGAGCGGACAGGCGCAGCGTCAGCACATTACTTCCGCTACGCAGCAACTGTGCGGGAATCCGGAAGTGGGGTTTCGCGCGATAGCTAAATGGGTTGATAGCCGGCGACGCTATATCGTTGCTTTCGTAGACGAAAACCTGGTTGACCGAGGCACGGAATGCAACCGTGGTCGCGCCGAGGTAAACGCCGACCGACTCGGTCGAGTCCGGGTGGACGAACGGCACGTCGACGCGGATGCCCTGGACGAAGCCGTTGCGCGGCCAGGTGTGAGGCAGCGTGAGTTGCTGGCCATCGGCGGTGCGCGCCTCGGTCAGGCGCTGGATGTCGTCCCCGGGAGCCAGGCTGCAGCCGCCGAGCGCAAGCACTGCCAGCGCAAGCCACGGCGTACCCCACCGCCGCAGCCTCACGTGAATATTCACGGGCTCACCCCGGCGTCCCCCCTTGTGCGAACTCCGACCCGAGCGGTATGTTTTCCGACGCCATGCCGCATGCACCATACCGTCCTGAGCACGACGCCGCCAGTCCAGAGCTGCGGATCTTGCTTGCGGACGACCACGAGATGGTCCGACTGGCGATGCGGCATGCGCTTGCGCCGCTGTCCAACAGGATCGAATGGCGCGAGGCCAGTAATGCCGCCGATGTCGAACGGCTCGCCGTGACCGATCCCGACCTCGCGCTGGTGGATCTTCATATGCCGGGTTCGGACGGCGTGCCGTGGATCGGAAGCCTGCGCCAGCGCTTTCCGGTACTGCCGATCATCGTCATTTCCGCCGAGGAGTCGCCGCAGCTGGTCCACGCGCTGATCGATCACGGCGTTGCGGGATTCATACCCAAATCGGACTCCGCGGCGGTTGTCCTTCAGGCCGTGCGCCTTGTGCTGTCCGGAGGCACGTATGCGCCGCTGCGCTTGCCTGACCGGCGGCGGGGGCGGAAGCGCCAACGCCGCGCACGCGCCCGCCAATGCCTCGCACGGCCTGACCCATCGGCAGCAGGATGTCCTCGCGCTGCTCGCGCGCGGCCTTCCGAACAAGATCATCGCGCGCCAACTGGGACTGTCCGAGGGAACCGTGAAGGTTCATCTGCTCGCCATTTTTCGCGCGCTCGACGTGCGCAACCGCACGGAAGCCGTGGTGGCCGCGCAAAAAAAACTCCAGGCGACCAGTCTTTGAGAGCCGGGCCGCCCGGAGCGCCAGGGAGAGTTGCGGTCAGCGCGCTCCGACAAAGAGCGCCGTGTCAACACGGGCCGTCCAGGGCAGCCCAGCGTTCTTCCATCCATTCAGCGAGCGACGGCCGTCCGGCCCGATATCGCCCTCGAAACCATCGATGACGCTGACCACGCGTCGATAGCCCAGCTGGCTCAACTGATCGCCGGCGCGGGGGCTCTCCTCGCCCGACCGACAGAGCAGCATCACGACGGTGTCGTGGGTGGCACCCCGTCGCTGCAATGCTGCGTCGAGCTGCGGGGCGAAGCGGATGTTCTCTGTCATCTTCCAGGCTCCGGCCTGCCCGTCCCACGCCAGGGGCTGGACAAACTCGTGATAGGCGACGTTCATGTCAACCGACTCTGCGTGCCCCGTCAGACTCACTTCGAGGCCGCTGCGAATATCGACCAGCACGATGTCGTCCGGATGCGCGCGTTTCAATGCGTAAGCCCGAGCGGCATCGACGTAGAGCGACGAATTGGTGCGCTTGTGCTGCGGCACGAGCGCCTCGGCGACCAGCATCGCCGGTGCCAGCTGCAGGCGCTCGTGCCTTGCAACTCGATCGCCATCGCAGGTGGCGAAAGCCGCGATGTCGATCGCGAAGTCGGGACAGGCGCCGTCCCCAACAACGGCCGGCGCGGCCGTCGCCGCAGCGATCCATGCTGTAGCGAGAAATGCCAATGTCTTTCTCATGATTTCGTCCTGCAAGCTAACAGCGCGGCGAGTACGTCGCACTGCTCGGGTTAGCCGATGCCGACGGCATAGGCGCCACGGCGGCGACCCGCCGTGTCGATCAGGTGATGCTCCGCGGCTCCATCCGTGCGCTTCAGTGCGGGGTCTTCCTGACCAGTGGCCGGCATCAGACCCTCTTCCGAGGCCGGGCCGACCCTCGGAACGGCGCTCGAACTGCTTCCTTCGATTCCATCCGCGGACGGTGAGCCCGATGGCTGCGGCGCCATGTCCAGCGCCGCGATGACCATGCCGCCGACGATCACGCTGGCAGCAACCGCTCGCAGGACGCGCACCAGCCGCGCATTGAGTATTTCCTCATTCGTTCGAAACGATTGCTTGGTCGCTGAGTGCATCTGGATTTCCCCAGGGGTGGCAACAGCCCCGTTGCTGCGGAGTGAAGTGTCGGCTACCCATCTGCACCGGACCATTCATCAGTCGGCCTAAGCGGGGCCTCCATTCGGCATAGGCCGATCGGCAAACCGCGTTTCACGCGCTTTTCACACAGACCGCGCGCGCACTTCGCATGCGCTTCGCGTTGACCGCCCATCGTTCGGTCCGTGCCCGCCCTGCGTGCCCATCGACCCCAAAAGAGGAGAACGGAATGTCCGCCCTGCAACTGATCCGCGACGCAGCGTCGACCGCCGCCGAACTGGTCGCACTGCTATTGCTGACACCGATCGGCCCGGCCACCGCGGCCGAACCGCATGCTGCCCCGCCGGCGTCAGCGGCCATCGTCACCCGCGCCGCGGCTTCCGACGCGGCTCGCAATGCCCAGACACTGCGCGACCTGCATCTCACGGATGCAGCGGTGGAGGTGCAGCTGCTGGGGTTGCTGGCGGACGTGCGAGTCGTGCAGACAGTGCGCAACGACACGACGACGGCGATCGACCTGGGCGACCACCTGCCCGCGCTGATGCAGACAACGGATCGCCTGTCTATCCTGCGCGACGGCCGTTCTACCGACCTGCTGGGCGAAGCCGCGGTGGGCTGCGATGGCGAAGACGATCCGCATGCCGGCCGGGCACAGACCGCGCATGACGAGGCGATCGCAGACCTGTTGCGACTGTTGCCGGGGCAGCGGGCAACGGTCGAAGCCGCGATCACCGAAACCTTGGAGCTGACCGGCGGCGTCTATCGCATTGCCCTGCCCGCCACGCTAGCGCCGCCCAGCGCCCGGGCCCTGCTGGTTGCGCACGCGACCGCCGGCGCCGTTGTCGTCATCCCGCCGGCCGATGCCGAAGGCGCACTGCAATTGATACTGCGACCGGCAGCAGGCCCGGCCCGAGAGATTCGGCTCGAACACGCCGCGCCCGGGACGGCCTACGTCATCCCGCTGAGCGACCCCGGCGTTCTGGCGCAACTCGCTGGCGGCGCGATCGAAATCGAACTGCCCGGCCGCCAGATGCGCTGGATGACGTTGCCGACACAGCAGCATGACGCCGCGTCGGTCACCCTCGCTCGCCACGCCGATTGACGGAGCGAGACATGTCCCATTCGTCCTTGGCTCGCACGGTTGCCGTGAGTCTGCTGGTGGCGCTACCGCTGGGCGTGACGATGGCCGCGGCCAGTGCCGAGACGCCGTCTCGCGATCGCACGGAACTGCTCGACCGAACGCTGTCGCCGTACTTCGTTGTCGACCAGGCCGAGCCCGGTGTCGATGCACTACCGCTGAAGTCCACCGCGGTCGATGTCAAGGTGAGCGGTGTGATCGCAGATGTTCGCGTCCGCCAGCGTTATCGCAACGAAGGCGCACAGGCAATCGAGGCACGCTACCTCTTCCCGGCGTCGACACGGGCGGCCGTCACCGCACTGACGATGCGCGTCGGTGACCGTGTCGTACGCGCCGAAATCCGCGAAAAGCAGGCGGCGCGGCGCGAGTACGACGGCGCCAAGCGCGCCGGCAAGAGTGCTTCCTTGCTGGAACAGCAGCGCCCCAATGTCTTCCAGATGTCGATCGCCAACCTGCTGCCCGGCGACGACATCGAAGTCGAACTCCAGTACGGCGAGACGATCGTTCCGACCGACGGGACCTATCGCTTCATCTTCCCGACCGTCGTCGGCCCGCGCTACAACGGCGCTCCGGGACGGGAAAGCCACCAGCCCGAGACCTGGATCGCGCAGCCGACCCTGCGTGCTGGCGCGCCTGCGTCGGCGGCGCTATCGATGTCCGTCGAGATCAATGGCGCAATACCCGTGCAGGACCTGTCGTCGCCGTCGCATCGCTTCACGATCGACGGCATCGGCAGCCGCAGCGCCCGCGCGGTGCTGCCCGCCGCCGCCGAACACGGCAATCGCGACGTCGTGCTGGAATACCGTCTCGCCGGCCGCGAAATCGCCTCCGGCGTGCTGGTGCACGAGGGCAAGGACGAGAATTTTTTCCTGGCGATGATCGAGCCGCCAGCGCGCGCGCCTTCGTCGTCGATCGTTCCGCGCGACTACGTCTTCGTACTCGATGTCTCGGGCTCGATGCACGGCTTTCCGATCGAGACCGCGAAGACGCTGTTGCGCGGCCTGGTGGGGAATCTGCGGCCGACGGACACCTTCAACATCATCCCGTTTGCCGGCGGTCAGTCGCTGCTTGCGCCGCGTTCACTGGCCGCGAGCCAGGCGAACGTCGAGACCGCGACGCGCTTCATCAACAGTCAGCGCGGCGGCGGTTCGACCGAACTGCTGGCCGCGCTGCGCACTGCGCTGGCGCTACCGACCGAGCCCGATCGCGCGCGCAGTTTCGTCGTCATCACCGACGGCTACGTGTCGATCGAAAAGGAAGCGATGGACCTGGTGCGTGCCAGCCTCGGCCAGGCGAACGTCTTTGCATTCGGCATCGGCTCGTCGGTGAATCGCTTCCTCATCGACGGGCTGGCGCGCGCGGGTCGCGGCGAAGCCTTCGTCGTGCTGAATGCCCAGCAGGCCGCAGTCGAGGCCGATCGCTTCCGCACGTACATCGAGTCGCCGCTGTTGACGCGCATCCAGCTCGATTTCCGCGGTTTCGACGCGTACGACGTCGAGCCGCCGCAACTGCCGGACCTGTTCGCGCAGCGGCCACTGATCGTGACCGGCAAGTTCCGCGGACCGCCGAGCGGAACGATCGCGATTTCGGGCATCACTGCAAGCGGCGCATTCCAGAGCTCGGTCGATGTTGTCGCGCACGCCGACGCGCGGGCAGACACGCGGGCGCTGGCGACGCTATGGGCACGCGGTCGCATCGCCACGCTGGGTGACTACCAGAAGCTCGTCAACGATGGCGCGGCCGCGCAGGAAATCACGTCGCTGGGTCTGAAGTACGGCCTGCTGACCGATTACACCTCGTTTGTCGCGGTAGATCAGGTCGTGCGCAATCCGACCGGAGCCCAGCGCTCGGTCGATCAGCCGCAACCGCTGCCCGAGGGCGTGACCGAACTCGCGGTCGGCGCCGTGCCGAGTACACCCGAACCCGAGTTTGCCTCGATGGCGCTGGCCGCTGCGGGAGTGGTCTGGTGGCTAAGGCGGCGTCGCCGCGAAGTCCGACATGCGCACTGAGCTCAATGCACGGGTCGGACGCACGATGCCGTCACCGCTCTTCGGCATGTTGGTGGCCGCACCGTCCGTGTCTGCAGCGCGCAGCCACGGGTTTTCCTGGCCGGCGGTGCCGCACGCGGTCTGGCTTCTCGCGGGTCTGCTGGCCGCGCTGTGGCCGCACTGGATCTACATCGCGCGGCGCCTGGTGGATGGATCCGACGAACCCTGGGGCGTGCTGGCGCTGCTGACGCTCGCGATACTGCTGATCCGCGATCGCGCGCTGCTGGCGCAACCTAATCGGCGGACTCTGGTCGCGAGCGGCGCGCTGGCGGTCATCGCAGCAGCAGCAGACCGGGTGCTGCCCGATCTGGCGGCTGCCGCGCTCGCCATGCTAGCCGTCGGACTGTTTCTGACGCACGCGCTGCGGCGGCCCGCCACGGCTCTAGTCATCCTGTTGCTGCTCACTCTCCCAGTCATTGCTTCGCTGCAGTTTTATCTCGGTTATCCGTTACGCCTCGTCGTAGCGCACGCGAGCACCGGGCTGCTTGGGCTCGCAGGCTTCGACGCCGTCGCGACCGGAGCTTCGATCGTCCACGACGGCACGACGGTGCTGATCGATGCGCCGTGCGCCGGCATCGGCATGCTCTGGCTTGGCAGCTACGTCGCCGCGCTGCTGTCGTACCTGCACGGCGCCGACCCCCTCGCGACAGCGCGCAACGGCGCGGTCGCCGCGATATTGGTGCTGCTCGCCAATATCGGCCGCAACACGGTGCTGTTCTTCCCGGAGGCCGGACTCGTGCAGTGGCCGTCGTGGTCGCACGAAGTCGTCGGGCTCGCCGCGTTTGCAGCGGCGATGGCCCCGCTGGTGCTTTCCATCACGCTCTTTCCGCGGAGTCAGACATGAATGCTCGAACCCTCTTCGTCGGCGCCCTGCTGGTCGCGGGCGTGATGCCACTGGCGGCGCTTGTCGCGCCGCAGTCGGCCGGGCGGTCCGTGTGGCTTGCAAGCCAGACACGGTCCGTCGCGGTGGAAGCCGATGCGCCGCCGCGCGTCGACTGGCCCACCCACTTCCGCGACCAGCCGCTGACCCCGCTGCCGCTGTCTGAACTCGAACAGCGGTTTGCCCGGCGCTTTCCCGGCGCCATCGCCCGCTTCAGTGCCGGCAATCGTGTGCTGATCCTGCGCCAGGTCCACCGTCCGACGCGGCAGCTGCATCCCGCCTCTGATTGTTTCGCTGCGCTCGGCTATACGGTGAGCCGGCCGCGTCCGGTAGCCGACGACAATGGCGCGCAGTGGAGCTGCTTCGCGGCCACGCGCGACGGCACCCGTGTCCGCGTCTGCGAGCGCATTCATGACAGCGACGGCCGCGCGTGGACCGACACCTCCTCGTGGTTCTGGGCCGCGCAGTATGGCGGCGGTCCGTGGTGGGCGACGACGGTCGTCGAACCCGACGCGTAGCCGTCGTGACCCCACTCAAACACGCCGCGGGCACATTGCTGCTCGTGGCCGGCGTCGCGATCACAGCGCTCGCCGGCACCGCCTGCGTCTTCGTGCTTGCCAACGGCGTCCTTGCGACCACAGCTCCGGCGTGGACGACCGAGGTCGCCGTTGCCGGCCGCACACTGGAACTCAGTGTGCCCGGCCTCGTGCGTCTGGCGACGGCACCCGGCATCGCGCATCTGCTTGACGGCCGCAGCGTGACGACCGGCGCGGGCCGCATCACGTTTCATCGAGATGGATCGACGCTTGTCGCGCGCTGCGCATGCCGGATTCAACACCCGACAATTGCAGCATCGCCGCTGACGCCGTCGCGCATTGAGCTCAGTGCCGAACGCACCGGTGCGAGCGTCCGCGGCCGACTTGCCGTCGATACCGTGCAGTTCAGCTACGTCGCCGAGCTGGCGCCCGACCGCATCCGCCTGCGCTGGCAGTTGCCGACCACCGACATCGCGGCCGCGTACCGCGCGGTCGCCTCGATCGTGCCCGAGGCACTGAGCGCGCGCATCGAAGGCAACTTGACTGCGAGTGGGTCGCTCGATCTGCCCAGCGGCCACGGCGGGATGCAGTTCAGCACGACCGATCTCGAAGTCGGCGGGCTGGGCACCGAAGCGCTGCAGTTCGGCTGGTTTGCGATGTCCTGCCGGCAGGCCGGAGGCGAGCCTCGACGCGTCGTGACCGGCGAGGGCGAAATGCGCTGGGTCCCGCTGGACAGCATGGGTTCGCTGCTGCCTGCCGCCGTCATCGCTGCCGAGGATCAGCGCTTCCACGCTCATGCAGGTTTCGATGATGCCCAGGTTGCCGCACTGCTGGCTCATCTCGACATCACCGGGTCAAGCCGCGGTGCCAGCACACTGACGCAGCAACTGGCGCGGACGCTATTCACCGGTGGCGAAAAGACCGCGGCGCGCAAGCTGCGCGAGTTTCTGTATGCCGTCGAAATGGAGCGGACGCTCGGCAAGACACGGATCCTCGAGCTCTACCTCAACACGGTCGACTGGGGGCCGGGGCTGTGTGGCGCACGATCTGCCGCGCGAACCTACTTCAGGAAGCGGCCCAATCAGCTGACACCAGTGGAGGCGGCGTGGCTTGCCGGCATTTTGCGGGCGCCTCACCGTGCGCATGAGCAGCAGTTCGTCGCGGGACGGCCGGAGACGGAGCGCGCGCGCTGGGTGCTGATGCAGATGCGGGAGTTGCCGAAGACTGAGCGCACGCGCTGGGCGGGCAGGACACTGGTTTTCGCGGTACCCGCGAAAAAGGCAGGAACGAGCGTCAGCGCAGCCGCAGTCGAACCTTCGTCAAGTGCGCCGAACAACCCGTCAGCGCATCGCGACCCGAACCGGAATGCGCCGGTTGCCGAACCCGCCGCTAAACCGGCCGAAGCGGCCGGCCACCGCCGTCGCGCAGTGCGGGCAGCGTCCGTCCGCTCCGAGGTCGTAGTGGAGTATGCGATGCCAGTCGCGCTCGATCAGCGCCGCGTGGCAGGCCGGACAGAACGTCGTGCCGCCCTCCCGGTCGTGCACATTGCCGGTGTAGACATACTTGAGCCCTTCCTCGTGCGCGATGCGACGCGCGCGCGCGAGCGTTGACGCGGGCGTGGCCGGCAGGTCGTCGAGCTTGTAATCCGGGTGGAACGCGGTGAAGTGCAGCGGCACGTCGGTTCGCAGCTCACGCGCGATCCACTGGCACATCGCGCGCAGCTCGGCGTCCGAGTCGTTCTTGGTCGGGATCAGCAGCGTCGTGATCTCGGTCCAGCAGTCGGTCTCATGCACCAGGTATTTCAGCGTCTCGAGCACCGGCGCCAGGTGCGCACCCGTCAGCTTGAAATAGAACTCCTCGCTGAACGCCTTCAGGTCGACGTTGGCAGCGTCCATTTTCGAGTAGAACTCGCGGCGCGGTTCCGCGTGGATATAGCCTGCCGTCACCGCGACCGTCTTCAGCCCCTGCGCATGACACGCGTCCGCGGTGTCGAGCGCGTACTCGGCGAAGATCACCGGATCGTTGTAAGTAAACGCCACGCTCGCGCAGCCAGACGCCAGCGCCGCCTCGGCGATTGCCTCGGGGCTCGCCTGGTCCATCAGCCGATCCATCTCGGTGGACTTCGAGATGTCCCAGTTCTGGCAGAACTTGCACGCCAGGTTGCAGCCGGCGGTGCCGAACGAGAACACCGCCGAGCCCGGATAAAAATGGTTGAGCGGCTTCTTCTCGATGGGGTCGACGCAGAAGCCCGAGGAGCGGCCATAGGTGGTCAGCACCATCGCGTCGCCTTCGCGCTTGCGCACGAAACACAATCCGCGCTGACCCTCATGCAGCTTGCAGTCGCGCGGACACAGGTCGCACTGGATACGGCCGTCGTCGATCCTGTGCCACCAACGCGCTGGGTAATGCTCGTCCGGTTGTCGCGCGGGCGCGGTCCGCTGGATCGTGTGCGTCATGCGATCGATCCTTCGGTGAACTTCTCGACCGTGTAGCGCGAGATCTCGAGATCGCTCGACCAGAAGTCGAACGGCAGCCCCGCCTTGCGCTTCAGGTGCGCCAGGAATTCGCGCGGATCGCGGAGATTCTCCCAGACCTGCGGCAGGAACGTCGCGCGGCAATGACCCCGCTGCAACGTCACGCCGTCGATGCCCGGACGCAGTTGCGCGTGCAACTCGCGCTCGCTCGCGACGACGAGTGGCGTCGATGCTGAAAGCAGCGAAACCTCGACCTCGAGCGTGTCGTATTCGGCCCGCGCCAGCGGCGGAAAGCGCGGATCGTCGAACGCTGCGGCCTGCGCATTGGCGCGCACGTCTTCGCCGAGTGGCCGCCGCGCCGCGAGCGAGCCGACGCAGCCGCGAAGCTGCTGGTCAGCCATCAGCGTCACGAACGTGGCGCCGGGCGCCTCGAGGAAAGCGGCGACCGGGGCAATTCCGTCCGACAGGCCGAGCCGGAATGCAATGGCTGAGCGCGCATGCGCGAGCAGCGTCGGACCGCGCGACTCGACCGAGGTTGAGGTCGAGGCGCCATCGTCGATCGGCACCGCAGCGCCGACCGCTTCGTAGAACGCCAGCGCGGCGTAGCCGACCACGCGGCTGCGGTCGCCTGCGGTGTCGCCCGAGTTGCGCAGATCGAGCAGTTCGGCGCGCAAACCGCGACGGCGCGCGACGGCAAGCAGACCATTCACCGGCGTCGCGCCGCAGGCCTGTTCGTGATCCAGGATTGGCGCGAGCGTCAGCATCGTCTCGACCGTGGCACGGTCGACTGCGCGCGCCGACGCGTAGGGCAGGTAATGCGAAAGATCCGAGCTGACGACGATCAGCGTTTCCTCGCCGCCCCAAAGCCGCGTGAGGACCTCGGCCACCTCGTCCGGTGTCGCATCGCCTACTGCGAGCGGCACCAGCGTGAAGCGACCGAGCACCTGCTGCAGGAACGGCAGATGAACTTCGAGCGAGTGCTCCGCGGCATGCGCGCGGTCGCTCGTCACGATCTGAGGCAGGTCCTGCAGCCGGGCCACGCTCGCCCGGTCGATCTCGACCGGACCGAGGGGTGTGTCGAATTGCTCGACCGAAGGCAGCGCTAGGCCGCGCACCGGCACACGATGCACCGGCCCAAGCAGGACGACGCGACGGATGCGTGCCGCATAGGGCAGCAGCTGCGCATACGCACGGCCTGCGATCGGACCTGAATAGATATAGCCGGCATGCGGCACGATCAGCGCCTTCGGCGGCGCCGCATCAGCCACCGGTTTTCCGGCCGCGGTCACGAACTGCTGCACGTCGCAGCGCAATGCGGCCGGATCGGCGGAATAGAACATTCCGGCGACGGCCGGAGGCCGGCTCGATGTGGCCGGCTTGATCAGTGACGTCATCGGCGGCGGCCTCCCTGGGATCCGCACCATTGCAGCGTATGCCGTTGGTGTGGGGCCGTTTCCGCCTTGATCAAGAGGCTGCTGAAGAACAACGGCAGGCCGCGCCTGCCGCCGGCGCGACTACGGCACGTCTTCGTGAAGGCAGAGGATGTTGCCTTCGGGGTCCTTGAACCAGGCCGCTTTTTCCGAACCGAGCACACAAACGTGCCCTTCGGTCCGGAATCCCGGCAGGTCATAGTCCTCGAACACGACGCCCTGGGACTTGAGCGCGCGGATTTCGCCGACGATGTCGTCGACCTTGAAGCTCACGGCCGTGTGCTCGGCCCGGGTGCCTTCGGGCTTCGGGAACAGGGCCAGCGTTCCACCATCGCCCAGCGCAAACAGGAACTTGCCGTCCTGCTGCAGGCCCATCGGTCGGAGGCCGAGCCGCTGCTGATAAAAAGCGCGTGCGCGCTCAAGATCGAGCACCGGCAGGATGGTCGTGGCGGGAGCGAGCGTCAGCATGGATCCTCCGGCGATGCGAATGGGGTCGACACGATGGCACCGGCCCGGGCCGAACGCAAGGTGCGCTGCACTCGAACGCTGCCGCTAGAAACCCTCGCGCCACTCTGCGTTGTAGACCTTCCAGCCGCCGCGATCGCGGCGCCATACGGTGTCGAATTCCCACGTCTGCCCGCGCTCGGGCAGCAGCCCGGCGCCGCCGGTTGCCAGCACGCGCACCTTCACAAACGCGCGATCGCCTTCAATGCGGACCTCGGTGACGGTGGCGCTCACCTGGATTTTTTCGTTGCGCAGCAGGGTGGCCGCCAGGAGGCGCCGCGCGTCCTGCTTGCCGAAGGCCCCGGACTCGCGTGTGAAGTCGTCAGCGACCGGCTCGAGCGCATCAGCGACGCGATGCTGCTCGATCGCCTGCGCCATCGCGGCGACGGCGGCGCGCAGCTCCTTCTCCGGGTCGCTGCGTCCGCAGGCCGCGGCGAGAAAGATCAACGCAACGAGGAAGACGCGCGAGATCATGCGCTCGTTCAAACCGCGGGGAAGCGGCCTGCGACGTCCGCAACCTGCTGCGGCGTCAACGGCCGGCAGCGCTCGTGTCGCAGCAGGAGGTGCAGTCGGGCGGTGGCCTCGAGTTCCTCGATCGCATCGACTGCCGCGTCGAGCGAGCTGCCGGCCACGACCGGGCCGTGATTGGCGAGCAGCACGGCGTGGTGCCGGTCGGCGTAGTCGCGCACAACGTCGGCCAGCCGTGCATCGCCCGGCGGATAAAAGGGCACCAGCGGCAAACGGCCCACCCTCATGACGTAGTACGCCGTCAGCGGCGGCAGCACATCGTCCGCATTGACGTCCTCGAGCACCGAGACCGCCACCGAGTGCGTCGCGTGAAGATGCACGACGGCGCCTGCTCCCGGGCGAGCGTCGTACATCGCCCGATGCAGCGTCGCTTCCTTGGTCGGCGCGTCGCCGGAGAGCAGCTCGCCCGCGGGACCGAGTCGCGCCAGTCGGGCCGGATCAAGGTTGCCGAAACTCGCGCCGGTCGGGGTCATCAGCCAGCCGTCGTCGAGGCGCACGCTGATGTTGCCGGTCGAGCCGTGCGTCAGGCCGCGGTCGTACATCGACTTCGCGTAGCGGACGATCGCCTCGGCGAGAGCGATGGCCTTCATGTCGGTATCCCCCCGGCCCGCAGGAAGAAATCGCGGCCGCCGAAATTTCCCGACTTCAGCGCCAGTGCCACGGGCTCGCCGTCGACCGACACCGTCCACGGCACGCCAGGCGCGATCTCGTTGCCGATGGCCAGTGCCTGGAATCCGAGTTCGCTCGCCAGCGCCTCAACGACCGCACCCGACGTCTCGCCCCCTGCGACGACAAAGCGCCGGACACCGTGGCGCGCCAGTGCCGTCGCAATCGACCGGAACGCGCTTTCGACCGCCTCTGCCGAACGCTCGCGCCCATAGCGTTGCTGGATGGCGGCCAGCTCCTGTGCCGGAACGGACGCACTGATGACCGTCGGCGCATCGCCGACCCGGCCGAGCGCCCAGTCGATCGTTCGTGCCTCCTCGTCGGCACCATTCAGCAGAGCGGACAGGTCGAGGTGCCGTGCCGGCCAATCGGCGGGCAGTGCCTCCAACTGCTCGAGCGTTGCCGAGGAACAACTGCCGGCAAGGATCACGAGCGGACCTTCGACCCGACGCAGCCCGGATCGACCGGCCGGCGATCGCGGCCGCAGCTGCGACGCGATTCCGCTGGCGAGCCCCGCTCCGCCGGTCGTCAGTGGGTAGGAGAGCAGCGCTGCACCGAGTGCCTCGAGATGCCGTTGCTCGGTCGCATCGACGATCGCATGCCGGTATCCCGCTGCTGCCAGCGAGTCGAGGCGCGCTCGGATCGCGTCGGCACCGCGGTCGATGTCAGCAAGCGGCACGAGTCCGACCCGGCGCGGCGTCTGCGCCTGCAGCACGCGCACCAGGTTGGCGTCGGTCATCGGCGTCAACGGGTGGTGGCGCATGCCGGTTTCGGACAGCAATGCATCACCGACAAAAAGGTGACCCAGGTAGACGGTGCGCTGGTTGCGCGGATACGCCGGCGTGGCCGGCACGATCGCCGCGCCGAGCGCATCTGCGAGCGCATCGGTGACCGGACCGATGTTGCCGGCGGCTGTCGAGTCGAACGTGGAGCAGTACTTGAAGTAGATCCGCTCGGCCCTGTGCTTGCGCAGCCAGGCGAGCGATGACAACGACAGGGCGCAGGCGTCGGCGGCCGCGATCGTGCGCGACTTCAATGCGATCACGACCGCATCCACATCGCCCGGATCGAGATCGGCCCGCGGCACCCCGTTGATCTGCACGACCGACAGGCCGGCCGTACGCACATTGACCGCGACATCCGTCGCGCCGGTGAGATCGTCGGCAATGACTCCGAACCGCATGGGCTGAGCTTATACGGCGCGGGCTCGCCGCGCCCGTTGGCGACATGCGCACTGCATGGCCGACAGCGGCCGGACGTCAGCCGAGGTTCGGCGCCAGCCAGCGTTCCAGGTCGGCGACGGACTCGCTCTTGCGACGAGCGAGATCCTCGAGCTGGTCGCGGCCAATGCGGCCGACGTTGAAATACCTCGCCTGCGGATGCGCCAGGTAAAAGCCGCTCACCGACGACGCCGGGTGCATCGCGTAGTTCTCGGTCAGCGTCATTCCGATGTCACCGGCCGCCAGCGCCGCAAACATCGCGCGCTTGACCGAATGCTCCGGACACGCCGGATAACCGGGTGCCGGCCGGATGCCGCGATAGCGTTCCTTGATCAGTTCTTCACTCGTCAGCGTTTCGCCGGTGGCATAGCCCCACAGGTCGCGCCGGACGCGCTCGTGCATCAGCTCGGCAAAGGCTTCGGCCAGCCGATCGGCGATCGCCTTCAGCATGATCGAGCCGTAGTCATCGTGCTTGGTCTGGAAAGCGGCCTCGCGCTTTTCGATGCCAATCCCGCTGGTCACGGCAAACGCACCGATGTAGTCGGGGATGCCCGACGACTTCGGCGCGATGAAGTCGGCGAGCGACTGGTTCGGATTGGGCACGCCATCGAGGACCGGCTTCTTCGTCTGCTGGCGCAGGCCGTGCCAGGTGAACAGCACCTCGCGCCGCGTGTCGTCCTTATAAAGCTCGATGTCGTCACCGACGGCATTCGCGGGAAAGAAGGCGACGACCGCATTGGCGGTGAGCCAGCGCTCCGCGACGATGCGCTCGAGCATCTTCTCGCCTTCGGCGAATACCTGCCGCGCGTGCTCGCCGATGACATCGTCCGCCAGGATCTGAGGGAACGGCCCGTGCAGGTCCCACGTCTGGAAAAATGGCCCCCAGTCGATGTACTTCGCGATCATCGCCAGGTCGTAGTTCTTGAACAGGCGCCGGCCCAGGAACTTGGGCTTCGTGGGCCGATAGCCCTTCCAGTCGACGCGCGTCGCATTGGCACGTGCATCGGCCAACGCGATCAGCTCCGGTCCCTTCTTGCTCGCATGCTGCTCGCGTACGCGCTCGTACTCGCGCTTGACCTCGGCGATGAAGCGGGCCGCCGCGTCGTCGCTGACGAGGTTCTGGCACACGCTGACCGATCGACTCGCGTCCGAGACATAGATCACGGGGCCGTTCGTGTAGTGCGGCGCGATCTTGACCGCCGTATGCACCCGACTGGTGGTCGCGCCTCCGATCAGCAGCGGCATCGCGAAGCCCTGGCGCTGCATTTCCCGCGCAACGTGCTGCATTTCCTCGAGCGATGGCGTGATCAGCCCCGAAAGCCCGATCATGTCGGCGTTTTCCTCACGCGCGGTGGCGAGGATCTTCTCGGCCGGGACCATGACGCCCATGTTGACGACTTCGAAGTTGTTGCACTGGAGCACGACCGAGACGATGTTCTTGCCGATGTCGTGCACGTCGCCCTTCACCGTGGCAATCACTACCTTGCCCTTGGCCCTCACCTCGCCGCCGGCAGCGACATGCGCCGCCTTTTCGGCCTCGATGAACGGGATCAAGTGCGCGACCGCCTGCTTCATCACGCGGGCCGACTTCACCACCTGCGGCAGGAACATCTTTCCGGCGCCGAAGAGATCACCGACGATGTTCATGCCGTCCATCAGCGGGCCTTCGATGACCTCGATCGGGCGCCCCGACCGCGCGGCGACGGCCGCGCGGCACTCCTCGGTGTCCTCGACGATGTAATTCGTGATGCCGTGGATCAGCGCGTGCGCGAGCCGCTTCTCGACCGGTTCGGCGCGCCACGCCAGGTCCTCGTCCTTTTTCCTGCCGCCGGCCTTCACCTGCTCCGCGAAGCTCACGAGGCGCTCGCCGGCGTCGGGCCGACGATTCAGGACGACATCCTCGACTCGCTCGCGCAGCTCGGGCTCGATATCTTCGTAGACGCCGAGTTGACCGGCATTGACGATGCCCATCGTCATGCCGGCGCGGATCGCGTGGTAAAGGAAAACCGTGTGGATCGCCTCGCGCACGTGATCATTGCCGCGGAAGCTGAAGCTGACGTTGCTGACGCCGCCGCTCACCTTCGCGTAGGGCAGATGCTGCTTGATCCAGTGTGTCGCCTCGATGAAGTCGACCGCGTAGTTGTTGTGCTCCTCGATTCCCGTGGCGATCGCGAATACGTTCGGGTCGAAGATGATGTCTTCCGGAGGAAAACCGACCTCGCGCGTCAGCAGTTCGTACGAGCGTCTGCAGATCTCGGTCTTGCGCGCGTAGGTGTCGGCCTGGCCCTGCTCGTCGAAGGCCATGACGATCACGGCCGCGCCGTAGCGACGCGCCAGCCGCGCCTGCCGGATGAACTCCGCTTCGCCCTCCTTCATCGAGATCGAGTTGACGATGCTCTTGCCCTGCACGCACTTGAGGCCGGCCTCGATGACGCTCCACTTGGAACTGTCGATCATGATCGGTACGCGCGCGATGTCCGGCTCGCTGGCGATCAGGTTCAGGAATCGCGTCATTGCCGCAGCGGAATCCAACATCGCCTCGTCCATGTTGACGTCGATGACCTGGGCGCCGTTTTCGACCTGCTGCCGCGCGACACTGACCGCTTCGTGGTACTGCTCGTTGAGGATCAGCCGCGCGAAGGCCTTGGAGCCGGTGACGTTCGTCCGTTCGCCGACATTGACGAACAGGCTCTCGTCGCCGACCTTGAGCGGCTCGAGTCCCGACAGCTTCAACACGTGATCCGTGGCGGGCACGCTGCGCGGTGGCAGTCCTTCGATCGCCTGCGCGATTGCGCGGACATGGTCGGGTGTCGTGCCACAGCAACCGCCGGCGATGTTGACGAAACCGACCTCGGCAAACTCGCGCAGCAGACTCGAGGTGATCTCCGGTGTCTCGTCGAAGCCGGTCTCGCTCATCGGATTAGGCAGGCCGGCGTTCGGGTAGACACTGACGAACGTGTCCGCGAGGCGGGCAAGCTCCTCGATATACGGCCGCATCAGCGCGGCACCGAGCGCGCAGTTCAGGCCCACGGTCAGCGGACGCGCGTGGCGGATCGAATGCCAGAATGCCTCGACGGTCTGCCCGCTGAGGATCCGCCCCGACGCGTCGGTGACGGTACCCGAGATCATCACCGGCACGCGCTGGCCGCGCCGCTCGAACTCGGCCTCGACCGCGAAGATCGCCGCCTTCGCGTTCAGTGTGTCGAAAATGGTCTCGATCAACAGCAGATCCGCGCCGCCGTCGAGCAGTCCGCGCGCCTGTTCGCCGTAAGCCGACACCAACTCGTCAAACGTGACATTGCGGGCGCCCGGATCGTTGACGTCGGGCGAAATCGATGCGGTGCGCGGTGTCGGTCCGAGCGCGCCGGCGACAAAGCGCGGCTGCGCCGCGCTCGCGAACTTGTCCGCGGCCTCGCGGGCGATGCGCGCGGCCGCGACATTCATCTCGTAAGCGACCGCGCCGAGTCCGTAGTCGTCCTGCGCGATCGCGGTGGCACCGAAGGTGTTGGTTTCGATGATGTCGCTGCCGGCATCCAGATACTGCTGATGGATCTCGCGAACGAGGTCGGGGCGCGTCAGCACCAGCAGGTCGTTGTTGCCCTTCAGGTCGATCGGATGATCGACGAACCGCGTGCCGCGAAATTCCGCTTCGCTCAGCCGCAAGCTCTGGATCATCGTGCCCATCGCGCCATCCAGAATCAGGATGCGCCGCGCAAGGACTTCCCGCAGCCGGGCTCTCGGTCGTGGATGTTGGAATGGCAACGCTCATCGGTGATCTTCTGCTGGCCCGGCGGGGCGCGAGGAACCCGGCATTTTAGGCTGGCGCGCCGATCACACGCGCAGCGAAGCGCATGAGGTCATTCCCGCCGGTGATGTAGGTCGGCCGGACGATGGACCCTGATGCAGCGGTCAAGCCAGAGCCGACTCGCGGGTGATGGCCACGCCGTGATGGCTTCCTGCAGTGCGGTTTGCCTGTCCGATCATGTCAGCGGCCCTTTCGGCGATCATGACCACGGGTGCATTGGTGTTGCCGGAGATCAGCGACGGCATGACGGAGGCATCGACGACGCGGAGGCCCTCGATACCGCGCACGCGCAACTGCGGGTCGACGACCGCCCGCGCGTCCGAGCCCATGCGGCAGGTGCCGACCGGGTGATAGATCGTGTCCGCGCGCGAGCGGATCGCCGCGCGAATCTCGTCGTCGGTGCGGACGTCGGCGAAATACAGTTCGCGCGACGGGTCGCCACCATGAAACGGCGCGAATGCCGGCTGCGCGAAGATGCGCCGCACGACCTTGAACGCACGCACCATCGTGTCCAGGTCCTCGCTGGCGGACAGAAACCCCGGATCGATCAGCGGAGCATCGCGCGCGTCGCGCGACGCGATGTGCAGCATGCCGCGGCTCTTCGGACGCAGCGGGCACGAGTGGCAACTCATGCCGTGGCCCCAGTGGAACGTGCGATTGTGGTTGTCGACCATGCCGATGACGAAATGCAGCTGCACATCGGGTCGCGTCAGTTCGGGCAGCGTGCGCACGAACGCCCCGGCCTCGGCGAAGTTCGACGTCAGCACGCCGCGGCGCTCGCGTCGCCACTGCCCGATCGCCTTCAGCAGCTTGTAGCCGCCGACCGGTGACAGGCCCAGCAGGTCCGTGTGATCGACACGACGGTTGATGATGATGTCGAGATGGTCCTGCAGGTTGAGGCCGACCGGAAGGTCCGCCACCACCGGAATCCCGAGGCCTTGCAACGATGGCCCTGGCCCGACTCCGGACACCATCAGCAGTTGCGGCGACTGCAACGCACCGGCGGCAAGAATCACTTCGCGCCGCGCATTCAGCGTACGTCGAACGCCGTCCTGGTCGAATTCCACGCCGACCGCGCGAGCGCCTTCGAAGAGGATGCGAGTCGCCAGCGCACCTGTCTCGATCTTCAGGTTGGGACGCGATCGCACCGGATCAAGATAGCCGCGCGCGACCGACCAGCGTTCGCCATCTTTCTGCGTCACCTGGTAGAAGCCCACGCCCTCCTGCGTCTCGCCCGCGAAGTCGTCGTTGCGCGGCAGGCCCGCCTGCATCCCGGCCTGGATGAACCGTTCAGCGAACGGATGCGGTGAGCGCAGATCGGCGACATTGAGCGGGCCGCCCGTGCCGTGCAGCGCGCTGGCGCCGCGCTCGTTGTGTTCCGATTTCAGGAAGTACGGCAGCACATCCTTCCAGGCCCAGCCGGCCGCACCGTCGGCGGCCCAGTCGTCGTAGTCCTCGCGCTGGCCGCGCAGATAGACCATCGCATTGATCGACGACGAGCCGCCCAGGCCGCGACCGCGCGGCTGATAGCCGATGCGGCCATTGAGACCTGCCTGCGGTGTCGTGGAAAATGCCCAGTTGTGGGCATTGCGGTTGATGATGTGGATCGCGGCGCCGGTCGGCACGCGATTCAGCAGGCGATCATTGTTACCACCGGCTTCAAGCAGCGCGACGCGGACGCCGGGATCCTCGGTGAGGCGCGCGGCCAGCACGCAGCCCCCTGAGCCGCCGCCGACGATGACGTAGTCGAACTCCAAAATGCCCCCTAGCCGTCGGCCGTCAGTGCGGCCGACGTTCGTAGAGCTGCATTGTCGCGCCGGCGGCCGCCCGCCGGAGCGCGACCCCTAGAAGCTCTCCTCGAAACGCAAGCTCGAGACTGAAGTGACGGCGAGACGGCCCGCGCCGTGTCAGTGAAGGACGACCGGCTGTGTCATCAACCCGCTGAACCCGTTGAGGAACGCGTCGATCTCGTCCGACGTCGGCCCCTGCTCGATCAGTTCCTGGACGCTGCGGCGAAAATTCTCCGCATCCTTGCCGCCCAGAAAGATCTCGCGGCGCAGCTGCTTGTCCATGATCTCGTAGCCGCCCGTGACACGACTGTCATCCGCGTCCGAGCCTTCGAACTCGAACACGCAGTACTGCGGGCTGTTGTAGATGATCGTCAGTGCCATGGTTTGCATCCTTTCGGGCGGTACGGGTGCGCACGACACTGCCGCCGCCCACCTAGATGCAATATCGGTACCCGCTCCCCTTATTCAAGCGTCTTTCCTGAATTGTGATCAGGAAACAGTCTCAGCGCTAGTAATCGCTAACTATTAGCAAGGAGAAACTGCCGAAGCAGTGCGTTGAAGCGATCCGCCTGCTCGATATTCGACAGGTGCGCGGCAGCATCGATCACTTCAAGCCGTGCCTGCGGAATCGCGCGCGCGATCTCTTCGGCCATCGCGACCGGGGTGCCCAGGTCTTCCGCCCCGACGATCACCAGCGTCGGGCACTTGACGGCGGCCAACCTCGCAGTGAAGTCGATGCGTGGCACCGCATGCGCGCAGCCGATGTAGCCCGCGACGGGCGTTGCCCGTATCGACGCGGAAATCGGTGCAACGGCCTGCGGCTCTTCGGCGCGGAATCGTGCGGTGAACCAGCGCTCGAGCGTGGACGTGAGCACCGCTTCCATGCCTTGACTGCGCACGAGCGCAATGCGCTCTGCCCACACCGGCAACACCGAGGGCGGGTATCGGCTGCTGGTGTCGGCCAGCGTCAGCGAGAGCAGGCGCTCAGGTGCGCTCAGCGCCAGCTGCTGCCCGATCATGCCGCCCATCGACAGACCGACGAAGTGGCAGCGGTCGATGCCGAGCGTATCGAGCAGGCCGAGTGCGTCGTCGCCCAGCTGCTCGATCGTGTAATCCCCCGCGGGCGCTTCGGACGCGCCGTGGCCGCGCGTGTCGAAGCGCAGCACGTGAAAGTCATGCAGCGCTTCCATCTGCGGATCCCACATCGTGTGGTCGCAGGCAAGCGAGTGGCTCATCACGACCCAGGGTGCGTCGACCGGCCCGTCGTCGCGATACGCGAGATTGATCCCACCGACGTTCATCATCCTCAACATGGCTCACTCCACGACGAATCGAACGCCAAGACTGCCATCGGCGAGCAGGGCGCGCACCCGGCCCGCATGCGCAGCACCTGCCAGCAGGAGCAGGACCGCCTCCGGGCGCTGCAACCGGACCAGGCGCACGATCGCCACACGCAACGGCAGTTGACCGAGGCAACACGGGCATGCGCCGCCGAGCCGTGTCAGCGAAACACCATCAGGCACGTCGATGGCGGCGAACGGACTTTCGACGACGACTGCGCGGCGCTGTGATGCCGTCGCCGCGAGCCAGGCATCGACCGCGCGTTGCGCCTGGTCGTCGTGCAGCGCCACGGTTGCGCGCATCAGCGTCGCCAGAACTCCGGCGTGAACAGCACCAGCACCGCAAAGAGCTCGAGCCGGCCGATCAGCATCGCGAAGATGCAGACCCAGGTCTCGAAGTCGGTCAGCGCCGCGTACGTCGTGGCCGGGCCGACCTGGTTCAAGCCGGGGCCCGTGTTGTTGATGCAGGCGACGATGGCGCTGAAGGCGGTAATGACGTCGAGCCCCGAGAGCAGCATCAGGAAGGTCAGCCAGGTGATGCAGGCGCCGTAGAGCAGCATGAACGCCAGCACCGCGAAGATCACCTTGTTTTCGATGACCTGATCACCGACGATGACTGGATTTACCAGCCGCGGATGCAGGATGCGCGTGAACTCGCGGCGCGCCTGCTTCAGCAGGATCAGCCCGCGGATCATCTTCACGCCGCCTCCGGTGGATCCGGCGCAGGTCGTGAAACCGCACAGGAACAACATCAGCACCGGAGCGAAGATCGGCCACTGGTTGAAGTCGGTACTTGCGTAGCCGGTCGTCGTCGCGATCGACACGACATTGAAAGCGGCATAGCGGGCCGCCGTCTCCAGGTCGGGGTAGACGCCGCGCCAGAGCAGGAAGACCGCCACGGTCGTTACAGCCAGCACCAGCGTCAGTACATACGCACGCGCTTCGGGATTCTGGAAATAGGCGATGAGCGAGCGACGCCGCCAGGCGAGGAAGTGCAGCGAGAAGTTGAAACCTGCGAGCACCATAAAGATCACCGCGACCGCTTCGATTACGGGCGAGTCCCAGTAACCGAAACTGCTGTCATGGGTGGAAAAGCCGCCGAGGCCCATCGTCGAACACATGTGCATGAAAGCGTCGGTCCAGGTCATACCGGCGACGCGATAAGCGAGAAAGCAGACGAGCGAAAGGCCGAAGTAGATCGAGTACAGCGCCTGGGCGGTGTCGGCGATACGCGGCGTCAGCTTGGTTTCCTTCATCGGACCCGCGGTTTCCGCCTTGAACACCTGCGCGCCGCCGACCCCCAGCAGCGGCAGGATCGCCACCACCAGCACCAGGATCCCCATGCCGCCCATCCACACCAGGAGATGGCGCCAGACGTTGATCGACAGCGGCAGGTTGTCGAGCCCGCTCAGCACGGTCGCGCCGGTCGTCGTCAGCCCGGACATCGTTTCGAAATACGCGTCGGTGAAGGACAGCCCGGGCAGGTGAAACAGCAGCGGCAGCGTCGCCAACGCCGGCAGAATCGTCCACCCGAGCGTCACCAGCAGAAAGCCGTCACGCGGCTGCAACTCGCGCCGGTAGCGGCGCGTGCCGAGCAGCAGCAGACCCCCGACGCCGGCCGTGATCAGCACGGCGAAGTCGTAGTCCCTTAATGCCGCTTCGTTCGCAAAGAAGGCGAAGGCGAGCGGCACCAGCATCGTGCCTGCGAAGATCAGCACGACGTAACCGAGGACGTTGACTACCGGAAGTATCGAGCGCGCTAACGCCTGCATGTGGGCGCCAATAAATGTGCGCGCGGATTATGCGCCGGAGCGCGCGACGGTCGCTGACCGAGCAGCCGGTCAGCGACGACGCGGTTTCACCCGGCTAGCGGCCGTACAGCACGCTCGGCAGCCACAGCCCGATCTCCGGGAACACGTACAGCATGAAGATCGCGATGATCTGTATCCCCATGAACGGCAGCATGCCGGCGAAGATCTGGTTCAAGGTGACGTGCGGCGGCGACACGCCCTTCAGATAGAAGGCGGCCATCGCGACCGGCGGCGAGAGGAACGCCGTCTGCAGGTTCAGCGCGACCAGCAGGCCGAAGAACAACGGGTCGATGCCGAAGTTGTCGAGCAACGGAATGAAGATCGGCATGAAGATGACGATGATCTCCGTCCACTCCAGCGGCCAGCCGAGAATGAAGATGATCACCTGCGACAGCAGCATGAACTGGACCTTCGACAGTCCCAGCGACAGCACCCACTTCTCGACCAGGTCCTGCCCGCCCAGCAGGGCGAACGCCGCCGAGAAGATCGCGCTGCCGACGAAGAGCCAGCACACCATCGCGCTGGTCTTGGCGGTCAGGAAGACCGACTCCTTGACTTCGCTCTGTATGCCGGCCTGGCGGTACGCCAGCAGTGCCCACAGACCGACACCCACTGATGCGACGATGCCAAGGAGCTTCGGCACGGGTTGCGCGATGAGGCCGCCGCTTTCCAGCAGGAACCAGACGATCGAGATCAACGCGGGCGCCCATAGCAGCAACCACAGGAACAGCTTGCCCACCCAGTTGGCGGGCCGCTTGCCGACGATCGTGTAGACCGCCGCGAGCAGGTAGCCGCCAAAAGCGCCCACCGCCGCGGCCTCCGTAGGAGTGGCGAGGCCGAAAACGATCGAACCCAGCACCGCGAGAATCAGGATCATCAGCGGAAAGAAGCTCGACAGCAGCATCTTGAACACTTCGAGCCGCTGAAAACTGAGCATCGCGTAGAACGCAACCAGGGCCAGCACACCGACGGCGGTGCCGATCCAGAAGTTCCTGCTCGCGGGCTGGCGGCCCGCCTGCGACGAGTCCCGCGGCAGTTGCGGCGCCAGCACCGGGTTCACGCAACGTCGCTCCAGACCGCTCGCTCTCGCCCGAGCCAGGCGGCGCTGCGAGGCCACCGCTCGCCGGCGGTTCCTGCACCCCCTGCACGGCACCGGGGGGTTCCTTCAATCCTCCGTCTGATCCCGGTGGGGCCGAAACGCCGCCCATCGCTGCGGGTGCCGCGCCGCCTTCAGTTGCGCCGGGCGGTTCACTGAGCCCACCGGACGCCCCCGGCGGCTCCTGCAGTCCGCCAACGGCTGCGGGCTCGCTCGCCGCACCAGTCGGCACGGACAGTCCGCCGCCCATCTCCGCGGGCAACGTTTCCACTGCGCTTGGTGCCGTGTTCGCATACCAGGTCAGACCGAACACCGCGACGAACAGCAGCGCAGGCAGCAATGCAATGCCCAACTGCTTCGCGAGGTAGTCGCTCGGAACGCCGAGGTTGCGCGCACCCTTCAGTGCACCAAGCAGCGCCGGCAGTGCGCGGTTGGATATCGCTTTCGAGACCCTCTCGGTCAGCGGCGGCAACGGTACGAAGCGCTGTTCCGTCGTCAGCGGCGGCATCAGCGCCGGCTTCAGTTTGGCGAGCAGCACCACGTACACAATGTAGAGGCCAGCCAGCATGATCCCGGGAAAGAACGCGCCGGCGTACAACTGCACCACCGATACGCCTGCAGTAGCCCCGTAAACGATCAAC
>CAVQID010000016.1:0-13437 GCA_963712485.1 uncultured beta proteobacterium | reverse complement strand
TGAGGTGTCGACGGTCAGGCGGCGACGAAGTGACTCCTATCGGGGTTTGCGAAACTTCAGTGGTGAAGCGGGAATGAGACTTGTCCACGGCGGCGGGCGTCGCTTGCGACGAACGACCGCCGCGGTGGGCAAGTCGATCGTTTCAGATGAGTCGGAGGTGGAAAACTTCTGCTTCTGGCCTAGCGCGAACTTCGCCAATCGGCCATTTGCCGTCGTTCGCGGCCGGCAGCTTCATGGCGGGTCAACATCATTGCTGCCATCGTGCAAGCGCCGGTCATCGAGCGCCTCCGCATGCACTTGGGTCTGCAGGCTCGGACGCTGCCGCGTGCGTCGGCGCGCGGGAGGCGCTGCAAGTGGCCTGATTTGGGCTCAACGTCTGTGCTCGGGCGGCCCGATGATCGGGGCCGAGGGGGCAGGCTGCGTCTGGGGTTTTCTGGAACGAGCAAGGCCGCCTGATCGTCCGGAAAGACAAGTAGACGACCCCGAAGACCGGCGATTTCAGCCGTGGTCAGCGCCGCTCAACCGGCGGCTGCCGACTTCGGTGGCCGCGTCGAGACCGTCACGTGCCGGACGCGGCCCCGCCACGGTCGGGAAAATGGCGTTGGAGTTTTCTATCCTCGCGCAGCGGCAGAAAGTGCCCGACGGCACCGCAACGGCCAAGGCGATCGACTATAGCCCCGGGCGCCGGGTGGCGCTGACGCGCTGCCTGGATGATGGCGCGCTGCCGGCCGACAACAACTGGGTCGAGAACCGGACCCGACCGATCGCGCTCAGGCGCAGCAACTGGCTTTTCGCCGGCAGCCTGCGCGCGGGCCAGCGCGCCGCTGCGATCATGAGCTTGGTGCACTCCGCGCGGCTCAATGCTCACGACCCCTATGCGTAACTCAAGGATGCGCTCGAAAAGCTGCGCACGCACCCGGCCAGCCGTATCGGCGAGTTGCTGCCGCATCGCTGGCGCCTGGACCTCGCGGCCAACCGATCGCCGCTGCCGGCCACCGCGGTCTGCGCGGCGTCAAGATGTGATCGCCGGATGCGTGCAATGCGATTGTCAATTGATCGCAGGCATTAGCGGGCCAAGAGAGAGTGGTAGAAGCGATTGACGAGTTGCAAAGGAGTCTGTTGATCGACCATGGCAGCGCGCACGGATAGATCCTAGACGTTGAAGATGGAAATCCAGGTGCCTGAACTTAAGTCGAGTTGTGGGGCATTGCTTAACTCGGCGTTCTGTGGAGCATTGATTGCCTGCGGGTTGACAACAAATCAAGCATCTTCATAAGGCGAATGCTGTAGCACGGTGCCACTCGATGACGCGGTGACCGACCCGAGGGCGAAAGAATGAGCCGTTTGATCAAATTGATCCTCGCTTGGGCAGTTCTGCTGCTGCTTGCGATATCTTGCGGCGGAGGAAGCGGCGACGAGACGCCAACGCCACCTCCACCGTCTCCGCCTGCACCTAACGCACTGTCGAAGGTGGCCGGCGATGGCCAGACTGCCGCCCCTGGCGCAAAGGTTGCCGTTGCCCCGGAGGTTGTAGTTGTCGACTCAGCCGGCGCACCCATGGCTGATATCGACGTTGCCTTCGCTGTTACCGCCGGCGGTGGAAGCGTTCAGGTCACGAGCGCTCGTACGGACGCTGCCGGCCATGCCTCCTGTGGTGCTTGGACGCTAGGGTCGGCGAAGGGCCTCAACACTCTCAGAGCGAGCGTGGCAGGCCTCGTGCCGATGACATTCTCCGCGAAGGCCGCCAACACATCGGCAGATGTGTCCGTATCGGTGCTGGCGCCATCGCCTGGGCAGACGGTGGGTGAGGCGATGACGGTGGCCGCGACAGTCACGTCGACCTACATGCTCGCCACCGTGAGAGCCTCATTCAACGGGAAGTCCGTCCAACTGACCTACGGCCCTTACTACGGGCCCCCCCGCTGGACGCATGTCGACAATAATGCCTGGAGCGGTGTTCTTTCCCTCGCCGGCCAGTCACGGGGGGACGTCGTCTTCGTCGTCACGGCAGACGACGTCTTCGGCCACTCGACGGACGTCATCGTTCCGGTGGTGCTGGACCGGGCGCCAGCGGTGAGCGTTTCCGCACCCTTCGAAGGATTCGTCGCCAGGCCCAATGCCAACATCGTCGCCACGTGCACTGGTGACGATCCGGCTGGTTGCGTTTCGCTCACCGCGACGGTCAACGAAAAGGTGGTCGCAAGCGGGAAGGGTTCCATCTCACAGGCGGTGGACTTCTCTGCCTACGAGGGCCAGAGCATCAGCCTGGTCATCACTGGTTTCGACTCCATCGGCCAGCGCGCCACCGTAACGCGAAACATCTTCGTCGAATCCAGTTCTCATCTCTCCGTGCGTGCTGAAGTGACTGGCCCAGTATGGGACGTTTCCAATACACGCGTCCTCTTCGTCGACGTGTCCGGCGCACCGGCCGCTCTGAAGGTACTCGACAGCGCCACGGGAAAGCTCCAAACGGTCGAGGAGGCTGCAGAACTGGTGGGGGACCGCGCGGGGTATGGGTTCCTAACGCAGACCGGAGCAATTTACGTGCGTGGAAAAGCAGATGAGCCGTTCTTGTCTTGGGTCTACGAGTGGCGAGCGGGATCCGTCGCCGAACTCGGCCAGATTGTTGCAACGAAACTCGACTATCGCTGGTCGCGCGCACTCCGTGTAGCCGGGAACTGGGCTGTCTTTGCCTCGGATATCCAAAGATTGTGGCGGCGCGACCTCGGAATTGGTCAGTCTACCCTCGTTGCCGAACCTGTCTTCACGGAATACGACGTTTCCTCGAATGGTGATGTCGCCTATCAACTTAAAGACGAATTCGGCCGCAGCATCTATCGTTGGCGAAATGGCACTGCGCTCGCGCTGACGAAGGATCAGCCGTACGACAACCCGGTAAATGGCCACCCTGTCACTGATGGAGTGAACGTGGTCTATGTGAGGGAGCAGTCTCCTCCCGTTTACCGGATCGCCGCGCACGACGGATCAGCGGAAACTGTCTTGTCCACCATCACGCTCGAAATGAATATGCCACGGCCCGACTCAGGCTACGCGGTGGCCGGTGGATTCGTCGCTTATTGCGTTGAAGACGGCGTCAAGGCATTGCAGATCTGGAGGCACAGCCCCGCAGGCGAACAGCAACTCACGTTCTTCGGTAGTTCAAGCACCATCGACGCCATTGGGCCCGATGGAACCGTCTTGCTCACCCATGCGCAGAAGCGCTATCGGGCGGTGCCTGGAGCAGCACTCCAGGAGATCGGCTCGTCGCTTGGCCGCGTCATCTCCCGCGACGGGAAGTTCCTGGTACTGCTCGACCGAACCGTGCTTGAAGTTGGGCCGTAAATGCACGCACCCGCTCGCCTGGGCGTCGTGGTCACGCAGGACTGGAGCTCAATCGGGCGCGAACGCGTACATCGAAGTCCAGGCGGTGGTTCCTTCGATCCCAACACAACCTACGAACTGCCCTCGTGACCATGTGGTAGCGATCACGGGCCTATGAAGTTCACAGATGTGCTGGTGCCAGTTTTCGAGCGGTTGACCGACAACCGTTTTAGTGCACGGCGAGGCGCACGGGTTTGCCCACGCGGCTGAAGATATCGACCACGGTATCGATCGTGAACTTCGCAGTCTTCTAGAGTTCATGCAACACCTGTCCGCGTAGATGGCAGAGCCGACCCTGTGATGTCAACCGTCGCGTTCTCGCCGTTGAACGACAGCTTTGTGGGATCGAATCCCGCGGCCTGAAGTACCGCTGTGGATCGTTCTCTGTCCGCAAGAGCGTCCGCTTCCAGGCGGCCAGGCACAGGGAGCCAGCGCCGCAATCGCCCGCAGAAATCAGACGGTCTCCATAATGCGCAAGATTTTCGCTTTGCAGTGACACGAGCGTTCACGCACTTCTAGCGCGCAAGTTCAGAATCGGGGCTTCACTCCCAGGTGTCGCAGGGCGATCAACTTCGACATTGCCCGCGTCCTGGCGGTACTGAGAGCCCGCATGAAATCAGAACTGTTGCGGATGCGGGAGATGTGGGTCGGCCCGTATCCAGTGCGTGCGGCAATCTCGGCGTTGGTGAACTCCGGATGAGCAACCACGATCCTCAGCACCGTAACGTGCCGGGAACGCCAGCGGGGATGCTCGTTGGAATCGCATTCGTCTCCGTGCCGACGCCTGTGCCGCCTTAGTTCGGCCATGGTGGCCTTCCGGCGGCTGATAGCGATAGGGACTTGAGTTCGTCGAACTTCGGCACACACAGCCCCTGGAGGCCCGCCACGGCCTGGTCTTCCGGCAATGCCCTTCGCACGTCAGTCTTCTGCCCTTCTTGGTCCCCTCCCCAAATCCCCACATCCCCACCCTTATAGGGTGGTGGGGCTGGTGGGGATTTGTCTGGGGCGGAGGAAATCCCCATTGGGGATTCTTGGGGATTGTCTGGGGATGGGGATTTGGAGAGCACATACTCACCATGGCCCCACTTTTCGATCAGTCCAAGCTTGATCAGTTCGTCACGCGCACGGTCAAACGTCGAACCCTTAATGCCCGTTCCGTTCGAGCACAGTAACTCTCTCCGCTTCACTGGTCTGGGGTAAGCGACCTCTAACGTTCTGAGGATCGATGCCTCGACGGGCTTCAGTCGATCTGGTTCCCGCTTGTTGCCATCGACGTGATCGAGGATCAGGGACTCGACTTCGCCATGCCGGACCTTTCGAGTCCGGAAGCTAATCGGCGCGAACGCGTCGGCATCCTTTTGCTTCTCGCACTTCAGAGTGATCAGGTCGCCGCCCTTCTCGCATTCGATGGCCGTGGAAATCGCGCCAACTAGTGCTGAGCTTCCGCGCATGCCGTTTTGCGCCGACTTTCCGGCGTGATGCACTAGCAGCACCGTGCACCCGAACTCGGTTGCCAATGCCTCGACGCCGGCAATCCAGGCACCCATTTCCCTCGCGCTGTTCTCCTCGACGCCAACCGCGTGTCGAGCCAGCGTGTCCACGATGATCAATTCGGGCTTGAAATTCTGCACCGCGAGTTCCGCGATAAGCGCTTCTCGGTCGGCTCCTTTGCCGATCTGGCGGCCGCTGTCATCAATCACGATATTGCTTGGGTCGATGAGACCTTCTCGGACCATTGCGTCAAATCTGTCACGCATGCCGCTCGAACCCTCTGCGAGCAGGACTAGAACGCGTCCTCGGCGAATAGGGCGACCGGCGAATGGGCGTCCCTGTGAGATGCAACCGGCAAGTTCCACAGCTACGAAGCTCTTGCCGCTGCCGTAGCAGCCGTACAGCACGCCCAGCTCTCCGGCGGGCAGAAGGCCATCGACGAGCCAGCTCGGTCGTGGGCGTCTGAGAAAGTCATCGAGGCGCAGCAGTCGCGGCTTATGCGTGTTCAATTCTTACTCCAACCCTTCCAGGCTTCGGGATCGCAACCCAGCCGTTCAAGCGTCGTTCTCCTGAACTCAGAAGCGTCATCGGCCATCCAGGCCTTCAGCATCTTCCGAAAGGTCGCCTCGTCGACATCGTCAAAGACTGATGCGTACTCGGCAACTAGCGGCAATTGGCGCTCGCGTTCATCATCGGGTAAGCGCCGCAGGTACTCGAGCAACTCGAAGCGGAGCTTGCATCTGGCGTCGCTCACTTCGGTCGTTCTCTCGCGCGTCCAGTCTTTCCACAATTCATAAAGTTCATTCTTCATCGACGCGCTTCCCTGAAGATATTTGATCCGCGAGCCGGCGAGCTCTCGCAACCGCTTTTAGGTCGCGTGTCAATCCTGTAAAGGAACCGGCAGACGTCGGCGTTGGCCACAATTCGGGCTTGGGCTCAATCGTCGGCCTACGCTTGGCAGAATGAGAAAGTTGCCTTGGCTCGGGCAGCCGTGCGGAGACCGGCAGCTCCAGAATCCATTGATTAAGTTCGTCCCGCAACCACCGGTTGCGACTGCCGATGAGCCGTGGTTTTGGGAAGGCGGGGTCTTTGCGAAGACCGTGAAACTTCCTCTCGGAGAGTCCCAGGTGAGTGGCCGCATCGGTGGCCGAAAGCGTTGCAGGCTGCATCTGCGCTCCATCGTGGTGTTTAGATGATGCGCAGGTTAGGGAGGCGATTCGGGAGTTGGCCTATTTGCCGCTTCTCTCTTCGCGCAAATAGTCGCGCAAAGTTTTGTACGTCACGGTTTTTGTCCGACCTTTGTCGTTGAACGAGACTTCTCCGTCATCGATGTCGACAATCTCGCGGTCCGCTCCTTTCTCGTGCTTCATGGCGGCAATGAGGTCATCAAGAGTTCGGCAGGAGGGAGCCAGTCGTTTCACAACTTTTCGCGCAACACCATAGGATTCTCGTCGTCTGCCAGACCTGTGTATCTTCAGTTCCTCCTTGCTCCACTCCCCCTCGTTCAGCCGACGTAGGGTCACACTTACGCCAGCGCCGTGAGTCCACCCATCTGGATTCGATTTCGACTTCTCCACAACAAGTGACACCAGCTCCTCGTTTGAGGACGCCATTAGGTCTTCCTCGGTTTTTAAGCGCTTGCGTGGGGTCGTGGGCTTCATGCCGCGAGCGGGATGACGATTGCCGCACGTGTCTCGTCGGCTGCGACTTCCAACTTGCCTTCGCAATAGCCTGCCCAACTCATAAGAAGGTCGCGGCGGGCGTTAGAAAACTGCGCCCTGTTGTATGCCTTTCGGACAAGATTGCCTTCCCGGTGAGCCAAGCAAGCCTCGACTGACGTCGGGGCGAGCGACATCGTTTTCATTCGCCCACGTTGAGAACGACGCGCGGCAGAGTCCATGGACAGTTGTTCGCTTTGCGTAGCCCATTCGTCGAACAAGCATCAACATCGCCCAGTTCGAAATGCTGAACGGCTGCGTTTCGTTCTTGCGCTCTCGTAACAAGGCAACGGCTCGGGGCGAGAGGAACACCGTGTGCTCCTCGCCCGCCTTCATTCGCTCGCCAGGCACAATCCAGAGCCCCGCATCCAAGTTGAACTCCGACCACTTCGCGCCGATCACTTCGCAAGTGCGGGCACTGGTAAGCAAAGCGAATTCCAAGGCACTGGCGGCGACTCCCGGGCGCTTACGGAGGTCGGCGACAAAGGCGGGCACCTCCGCATAGGGGAGGGCTGACAATGCTCGCTGCTGGCGCTTCCCAAGTGCTTCTGACATTGGCCGCCGTATCGTGCGCGCTGGGTTACTCGTGCACAGGCCACGTAACTCGGCGTCATTGAATACGGCCTCAAGCCGCTGCCGAATGCGCGTCGCCGTTTCGGGCACGTTGCGTTGAATATTAATCATGGCGTCCAGCAGGTCGGGCGCCTCGATGGAATCAATGGGGGTATCCCAGATAGAGGACGGAAGGTGGTTTTCGAGTGAAGCGATCCAGTGCTGAGCGTGCAACGGAGTCCGGCTCTTTTCGATCGCGGTCTCGTGGTAGGCGCGAGCGACCCGAGCCAGCGTGGTCCGCTCTCGCTTTCGTGCTGATCTTGCCTCCTGGATTCGCTTCTGCGCCTGTGTCTTGCTGGCGTTTCGAAGTTCAAGCGGGTCCTGACCTCGAGTCAAGAAGCTGCGGGCTTCGGATGCGACTTCGCGGGCGTTTCGCAGTCCCTGGTCGATCAGTTTGGTCTCGCCGCGTATCGCTGCTGTACCGAGGCTCATCGCACGCCTCTGACCGCCTGGGCTCGTATAGCGGAACCACCAACGGCCATGGTCGCCGTCTATGCGGAGAGCCAGCCCACCGCCATCGTTCAGATGGCCGTCAGGCGCTGCTGCGATCTGCCTGGACGTGAGGAGGTGAATTGCCATCGTTCCGCACCTTGGAGAAAAGTCGCCACTGGAGTCGCCACTTGTCGTGCACTTGGCGGCAGTGCGAGCAGGGTGCAGAAACTGTAAAGTCGGCAATTATTGCCGTCAAATCAACTACTTACTGCTTCTGTCCTGCACTGTGCTGCACTTGCAAGACAAGGTCCGCGCCAATCCTTGATCTCCAAGGGTTCCGTCGGGAAGTCGCCACCTGAGTCGCCACTTCGGTTCGGAAACTCCCGCCTCTGAATCTGCCGACTATAGCGCCAGGACATGCAATAGGCCCTATCCGGGCCTCCTCAGCGGCACCCGTACCTCATGCTCGACCAAGAATCGACCGGGGGGTGGTCGGAGGTCAGCGTCCCGACAGAGGCCGCGCCTTCCTGGCAAATGAAATGGGTCCCATCTGCGCGCCCAGGAAGAAGGCGCAGCCGGCAATGAAACTCTAGTCGACCAGGGGGTGGGTGAGGCTCAGCGGACTCCGACAGGTACTGCGCTGCGCGCTGTCGGCAGATGGCGACCCAAGGTCGCCGTTCGCGACCGCCGCTAAAGGTGTTTCCCAAGTCTAGACACGGACGTGCGAACGCTCGCACGCGGTGCCATCAATTGTGAAGCTGAGAACGCGAGACGTTCGTCGACGCGATTGGACCTTAAGGAAGACGGTGCAGCCAGTGCTGCATATGATCAAAGGCTTTGCGCTGTTCAGCCAGCCGACCCTGATCTCCAAGCCGCTGAGCACGGTAGTTCCAGGCTTCCATCTTTGCGTCGCGGCTTGCTTGTCTATCGGCGATTGCGTCTTCGTCGGCGTGAGGCTGACCGTCGTCATAGTTGGCTTCCGGATCGTCGCCAAGCGGATCCCACCTAGCAGACGCCAGCGCCGACACCAGCGGAGGGTCTTCCGCGGCATCAGCCGCCTGTGCCCCTGCCGAGGCAGCAGCCTCCGCTCTGGCTTCGGCTCGTCTCGCTTCAGCCTCGGCCCGCGACTCCGCAGATTCGTGATTGCTCCCCATGCCGTTTCTCCTACACGAAATGAACACAGCTTTCTAGAGTTGCCATGTTGTCACACGGGGGCCGATTTACCTACGACCCTCGCCGACTCCAAGATGACGCAATCAGGGCGAAATCAGCGGCTAGCCTCACGTCCGCTTATAGGCGAATTGCGTGGCGCGGGTCAGCGGCAGCTCGTGGCCGAATTGCTACGGTCACTGCTTCGCAATGATCTTGTCCTTGATCTCGTTGTAGACGGACTCCGGCAGGATCTTCTTCTGCACCAGCTCATCCTTGCGCGCATAGGGCCGGCCCTTGATGATGGCCGCTGCGCGGGCCTCGCCGATCCCCTTCAGTGTCATCAGCTCATCGGCCTTGGCCCGATTGATGTCGATCGGCTCACCCTTCGCCTGGGCAACGAGCACCGGCTCGTGTTCCATGGCTTGAGCAGGGGCGACCAACGAAACGACAGCGACGAAGAGTGCAGCTAGTAGAGATCTCATATTTCCTCCCACCGATTCTTGTGTATGTGCTGGCGAATGCTGGCACGAGTCGATTATCCCGCCGTAGACGCTCCTGCGGATGTTGGCGCGGATAACGGGTCCCATCTGTGCCTATAAGGGAAGGCCACACCAAAGAGACGATGCAGGGGACCGGGGGTCTAGGAGGCTCGTCAGACTCCTACGCACGTCGTGCTCTCAGGAATGAGTCTGTGAGCCTCGCGGCCTCGCACTGTGCCCTCCCAGGGGTCGGGCACGCGCTCGGCACGCTCGTCAAGCACCAGCCGCGATTTGTTCAGCGCAAGTGAAGGCCCGCCACGCGGGCGGGATCGTACTGGTGATTGGCTGACTACGCTTGCGGCGGCGGGTGAAAGCTAGACCAGCGAGGCCGAGGCCGAGAAGCGCAAGCGTGCCGGGTTCGGGAACGCGCTTGAACTTCTCTATGTTCCCAGTCACATAGCCTTGGTCAAAGCTGCCGTTGATCTTGAAAACATGCTCCGCGAAGTCGTTCAGCTTGGGCGGCTTCAAGAGCAGGTCGGTCGCGTCGTCGATAGCGGTGCCTGTTGGATCAGATAGACCCAAGGCCATCGCCACATTGAGCCAGCTGCCAAAATCCACTTGGCTGTAAATGTTGTACCAGTCGCTCCCGCTTCCCGTCTTATCGTCGTTGACGGATATCTCAAACTCATTTTCCGCCTCGAACGTAAGCGATCCAATCGCAAAACTGAGCCTGTACGGAGGAATGGCGAACTCCCTGTAGCACTGAGAGAGCGCGGCATTGCAGGCCGGCGCCTGACTGTCATCAAACTGGTAGAAGCCGCTAAGAGTCATCCCAACTTGGATCTGTCCATTGAGGGGATCGGGACCCCAAAGTTGGACTTCTGTGATCATGCCGCTGAACTCGTGGGTGATTAAGGCTGCGTGCGCGGCGCAGGAGATAAGCGTCCCGAAGGCTAGGACAGCAAGTCTTTGAAGTGTCCTCATCTAGTAGTCCCCTCTTCGCGCTCCGAGGATGAAGTCTTAGCATCGTGCTCCGGACGATGACGCGGTGCTTGACAACGGACAATCGCTCTTCCCCGAAAGACTAATCTTGTCGAGCGTGAACTGATCACTAATCCCTTCTCATGTAAAGAAGTTCGACAGTTCCGCTTTGAATTGTCGATGCCCACTGCATACTTCACTCCGCACGCCCTTGCCGTCGGCGCGCGCGCACGCGGGTGCCTGACGTGCGAATACTTCCGCGGGCAATGGTCAGGCGGTCACATCGTCTGCGAACGGTTCGAGCGTGATCGGGTGATCGGTGACGCGAGGATTGGTTGCGCGTACTGGCTTCGTGCGGTGGGAGCCGACGACGAATGATCGGCGGCATCGTCGCACTGGCATCTGGTTGTCATCGGGGTATCTGACGGCGACACCCTGACCGTCAGAGAGGGCGAGACTAAGACCGTCATCCGCCTCGCGGAAATCGATGCGCCTGAGCGGACGCAGCCCTACTCGCAGGTCTCGCGCCGCAACCTAGAGGCGCTGTGCCGAAATGCAAAGGTGGTCGAGATCACCCCAGTCGATACCGACCGCTATGGCCGGACCGTTGCGCACATTCGATGCGACGGCGTGCATGTGAACTGGAAGAAGGTCGCGGGCGCGCCGCGCATCGTCGAGTGATTTATGCTCGCCGTGCCGGCGTTCAAATAACCACCGACAGCAAAGACGTCCTTGTCTGCGATGTGTTGATGCGAGAGGCCGTGAACAAATACCTTGGGCCGTCCTAGCTCGGCTTATGACGCGATATGAGACGAACCCCACAACTCGACGGCATACGCGGCATTGCTATTTTGCTCGTACTAATCTGGCATTACATTTGGGGCCAAATAGTAGTAGTCGCTGAACCCACGAGCGTTCTCGCTTATTCCATTCGTATATTTCGCCTGACATGGAGCGGAGTCGATCTGTTCTTCGTGCTATCTGGCTTTTTGATCGTTGGCCTACTACTTGATCATCGAAATTCGACAAACTACTTCCGCGTGTTCTATTTGCGCCGAATTTGCCGAATCTTTCCATTATATTTTTTGGTCTTGGCGCTCTTCATTCTCTTCGCTTCAACTGGCCCATTTTCATCCTCGCCGCTTCAAGGGTTGTTCGGTGACCCGCTGCCACTATGGTCATACGCGACATTTACCCAAAATATCCTTATGGGCGATCGTGGCGACTTTGGCCCACTTTGGCTTGGCATCACATGGTCGTTGGCTGTTGAGGAACAGTTTTACCTTCTTGTGCCGTTGTTGATCTACTTCCTGCCGCGTCGAACCCTACTTTGGGTTTTGATGGTGGGGCTACTTGCGGCGCCTGCACTTCGCTACGCTTACCCCGGTTTTCATGCGTTTGTTGGTACGCCGTGGCGGGCGGATTCGCTACTATCAGGAGCCGTTCTTGCCATCCTCGTACGTGATCCCTCATTCGTCTCGGCGGTTCGCTCGCGGCGCTCGCTTCTTTTCGTCTGTTTCATCGCTTTGCTCGTAGGGGCCGCGATGTTGACACCGAAACTAGGTGGCGTAATCGATCACCTGTTGCTCGCCGGTCTCTACGTTAACTTTATCCTCATTGGCTATCTCGAAGGCGAATCTATCGTAGGACGTCTCCTTCAAACTCGATTTCTGGTCTGGTTTGGGCAACTCTCATACGGAATCTATATGCTGCACGAAGCCGTAAGTGGCTTGCTCCACGCCTATTTGCGAGGCGCGTCTCCACAAATTCGCAGTCTGTCGGATGCAGCCGTCACCGCTTTGGCCTTGTGCGTTACGCTGTTCTTAGCGATGCTCTCATACCGCTTCATTGAGGGACCGATCATTCGGTTTGGCCACAGATTTCAGTACCTGCCGAAGTCACTTGGATCGGGTTCTTTACAAGCCCTTTCGAAAGAGTCCATCTCATAGACCACTTTGGCGCGAATCTTGAATGGGTCTGAGTTGCGGACGTGGCCGCGCACCGCTGGAGATACTTTGGTGGCTGCCGAGGTTTGCGATGCGGAGGCTACCGACAAGAAGCTGTCGGGCGCTGCGAGGTCGAGCTTCACCAAGAAGTGTGTCGATGACGCCACGGCCGCAGCCAAGTAGAACCGCTGGAGATCGGTCGAGTCCGGTTGATCTTGGCAAGAAGCGGTCGGTCAGTACGCGGCGGGTAGCTAAGTCTTCGTTCTGTCCAAAGACCTCGCCAGCATGCTGACAAACGAGAGATAGTCCACCGCATTCTCCGGATGGTCCTGCACCGCTGCGACGGTGTGCATGTGAACTGGCGACAAGTCGAGGACGGACTGGCGTGGTGCTTCACGAAGTACCTAAAACAGCCGGACAAGTGTCTGCCTCTTGAGCAAAAGGCGCGAGAAGCAAGGCGCGGTCTTTGGAAGGAGGGGCAGCCGACACCGCCATGGGACTTCCGAGCACGTCGTCCCATCAAATATGATGAAGCAAGCCTGTAGACGTACACCCTAGGGCCTTCAAGTCGATCTCAGAGATCGCTTTAGGGCAGAGCCGCATTCACCAGGAGGGAAGAATGAGTCTAGAGAGTGACGCTGCATGGTTGCGCATTGAAGCCAACCGTCTGTTCGGTCGCCTGAACGAGGTGGCGCGGGAATTGAAGAAGCCGGGGCTGACCGACGTGCAGAAGGCCGGCTATGTGTCGCTGATGGCATCCGACCTGTGCAGTGTCTTGCAGGAAGTTCGGAAGCGCGGTCTGTTCGAGGAACTTGCACGCAGCGTCGAGCACGATCTAAAGCAAGGGACAGTGTCGATCGATAAGGTCCGCGGGGATGTCGAGAAGATTGTGACGTTCGAGCGAGGTCTGCTCACGGCCTTCCAACTATCCGAGGGAGCCGCAGACTCCCTCCTGACCGCCTTCAAGGACAGTCGCCTACTGCGTGAATGGCCACAGTTCTCTGAACTGACGTTCATGGAGAACGTGAATCGGGCTATCGACGAAGTCTGTTCGGTACCGAAGACGGGCACCGCGTTGTGGGTACGGCAGACATATGCAATGGCAAGGAAGCGGTACGGACTCCTCGGTGGGGTTGCAATCGCCGCCACGAATATTGCTGCAGTCGCTGCTGGACTCGACCCGACAGTTGGATCGGTGTCGAAGTTCGTGGGCGCGATCATCACGCTCGACGGCGCAGATCCGAT
>CAVQID010000015.1:0-92185 GCA_963712485.1 uncultured beta proteobacterium | reverse complement strand
CTGCTGCACGGTCTTCTTGCCCGACCAGATGTTCTCCATTTCCTCGTCATTGATCGTGCGGATCTGCACGAAGTTGCCGAGGCGAATGCCGCGCGACTTGTCGGTGGTCTTCACGATCATCTGCTGCACCGAAACGTCCGTGCCCGGATTCTTGTCGTAGAAGCCCGACTTCTTGGTGAGCTCGTAGGCGGCCATGGTAATGGGCAGGTAGCCCGTCTCCTGGTGGCTCTTGGCCTGGATCTCCGGCTTCGACAGGTAATCGAAGAAGTCGGCCACGCATTTGTATTCGTTCGGCTTCTTGCCGGACATTACCCAGAGGCTGGCACCGCCGATAACGGTGTTTTGCGGCGCGCCAGAGACATCCGGGTAGTACGGCAGAGTCGAGATGCCGAAGTCAAACTTGGCGTTCTTCTTGATGTTGCCGTAGGCCGACGACGAAGCCGTGCTCATTGCGCATTCGCCCGAGTAGAACGGCGCGTCGCCCGCGTTGCCGCGTCCCTTGTAGACGAACAGGCCCTGCTTGGCCATGTTCGCAAGGTTCTCGATGTGCCGTACATGCAATGGCGTATCGAACGCCAGGCGCGTCGATGTGCCCCCGAAGCCGTTGTTCTTGGTCGCGAACTCGGTGTTGTGCCACGTCGAGAAGCTTTCCAGCTGGGTCCAGCTCTGCCAGCTGGTCGTGAACGGGCATCTTTCCCCGCTCGCCTTGAGCTTGGCCGCAGCCAGAACCACTTCCGGCCACGTCTTCGGCGGCTTGTTCGGATCGAGTCCGGCCTTCTTGAAGGCGTCCCTGTTGTAATAGAAGACCGTCGTCGAGCTGTTCAGCGGGTAGGACATCATCTGCCCGTTCGGCGCGGTGTAATAGCCCGTCACTGCCGGGACGTAGACCTTCGGATCAAACTTGTAGCCGGCCTTGCTCATCACTTCGCCTACCGGGACGATCGCGCCCTTGGAGCCCATCATCGTCGCGGTGCCGACTTCAAAGACTTGCAGGATGTGCGGGGCATTGCCGGCGCGATATGCGGCAATCGCCGCCGTCATCGAAACGTCGTAGGCGCCTTTGTACGTCGTCGTGACCTTGCATTGCTTCTGGCCCGCATTGAAGCCGCTCGCCAGGCCATTAACCCAGTCCCCAAGGGCCCCCGGCATCGAATGCCACCACTGCACTTCAGTCTGGGCAAGCGCGCCGGTTGCGCCGAGTGCCAGCACAGCGGCCACTGCACTCTTTGCGTAAGTCTTGCGGAACATGGGTCTCCTCCGGTGGATGAATTCTGGCGAAAGGGTGTGTCGCGACTGTTACGATAGCCCGCCTGTGGTTCCGGGGCAAAGTATCCCCCACCGCCCATGATCTCCACCGGTCGACTTCCGCTTTACGCCAGCCTGGTCCGCCTCGACAAGCCGGTCGGGACGCTGTTGCTGCTCTGGCCGACTCTGACTGCGCTGTGGATCGCCTCCGCCGGCGTGCCGGACGCGCTGTTGCTGGCCGTTTTCGTTCTGGGCACGTTCCTGATGCGCTCGGCCGGGTGTGCGATCAACGACGCCGCCGATTACCGCTTCGACGGCTATGTCAAACGCACTGCCAACCGCGTCGTCGCGCGGGGCGATGTCAGCCCGCTGGAAGCCGTGGCGGTGGCGGCGGCGCTTTGCGCGCTCGCGGCGTTGCTGTTGCTGTTCCTGAACGAAACCGCGATGCGTCTGGCATTGATCGCAGCCGCGGTGGCCGGGACCTATCCGCTGGCGAAGCGGTTCTTTCCGGTTCCGCAGCTTTACCTGGGCGTGGCATTCTCGTTCGGCATCCCGATGGCGTTCGCCGCCGTGCAAGGGCACGTGCCCACACTGGGCTGGCTGCTCTTCGTCGGGAACATGTTCTGGGTCGTCGCCTACGACACCGAGTACGCGATGGTCGATCGCGACGACGACCTCAAGCTCGGCATCCGCTCATCGGCAATCTTTTTCGGGCGCTGGGACGTGGCCGCGGTCATGGCCTGTTACGGCGGCTTCTTTTCGCTGATGCTGCTGGTCGGCTACGAAATCCACGCGACATGGCCGTACTACGCCGGTTGGGCGTTCGGCATGCTGTGCGCGCTGTATCACCATGGGTTGATCCGGTCGCGGACTCGTGAAGGCTGCTTCGCCGCCTTTCGCCACAACAACTGGGTCGGGCTGGCACTATTCGCCGGGACCGTCGCTCACTTCGCCACATGAGCCGCGTCGCGCCGGCATTGCTGCTGTGGGCGGCAGTGGCATGCCTTCCTGCGGCCGGTCGAGCGCAGACGGCAGCGCCGGAAGCGCTTGCACCGTTCGGCTGGCTGCGCGATCTGGCCGGCGCCTGCTGGCGCGGACAGGGCGCCGACGGCAAGGCAACGGACACACAGTGCTACGACACGCAGTACGGGCGCTTTCTGCGCGGGACGATAGCGATGGTGATCGAGGCGCCGGCAAAGCCGCCGATCGAGTTGCTTGGCGATTCGGTCTGGGCCTGGGACGCCGCGCGTAATCGATTCGCGCTGACGACCTGGGCAAGCAACGGCACCGTCACATCGAGTGAAGCCTGGTTCGAGGGCGAGGCCGTGGTGTTTCCGATGCCGCGTCGCGACGGCGGCGAAGCGACGTCGCGGACGCGCTGGCAGCGCATCGACGCGGACAGTTTTCGTGTCACGCGCCAGCGTCGCGAAGGCGCGGACTGGATCAACGGTCAGTCGTTCACCTACCGCCGAGTGCGCTGACGATCAGGCTTCGTCGTCGAACTGCTGACCCATTTGTGTCGCGCGGTCGCGCGCTGCACGCACCGCCTTGACGATGCGGCTGCGCACATCGTCCCGCTCCAATTGGTTCAGCGCGGCCGCGGTCGTGCCTCCTTTTGAGGTCACTCGTTCGCGCTGCGCGGCGACAGGGTCGTGCGACTGCTGGGCGAGGCGTGCGGCGCCGACAAAGGTCTCGACGGCCAGCGTGCGCGCCTGCGCGCCCGTGAACCCCATGTCCTCGGCCGCCTCCTGCAGGGCTTCAATGAAATAGAAGACGTACGCGGGTCCGCTGCCGGAAACAGCGGTTACCGCGTCGAGCAATGACTCGTCGGCAAGCCAGAGCACCGCGCCGACCGAACGCAGGATGCGGTCGGCCTTGTCGTGCTGGCTCGTCGAGACTTCGGCAAGGGCCACCGCGCCGGTAATCCCGGCCCGGATCAGCGCAGGGGTATTCGGCATCGCGCGGACCACGCGCTGATGACCCAGCCAGCGGGACAGCGTCGGCCCGCGCACGCCGGCAATGATCGACAACACGACCGGCGCGCCGACATACGGAACGATCGCAGCGACCGCCTCGCGCGCCTGCTGCGGCTTGATGGCCAGTACGACGACATCGGCGTCGCGCAACCACTTGCCGGCTTCACGGTGCGCAGCGATTCCGAACATCCGTTCGAGCTCGGCGCACTTGGCCGGATCCGGTTCGAGCACGTGCATCGACGCGGTCACCATGCCGCTGTCACGCATGCCGCCGAGCATCGCGTGCGCCATGTTGCCGCCACCGATGAACGCCAGGTTCATGCCGCCTTCCTTTCCCTTTCGCCGAATATCGCGGTGCCAACCCGCACCATGGTTGACCCGGACGCCACAGCCGCCTCGAGATCTGCCGACATGCCCATCGACAGCGTGTCGCAGCCCGGGTTTTCCTGGCGAAGCGCATCAAAGAGCACTTTCATGCGCTGCAGCGGTTCGACCTGGCGGCCCGGCTCGCTCTCGGGCTCGGGAATCGCCATCAGACCACGCAGTCGCACGCCGGGCAGTGCCGCCACGGCACGCGCCAGCGCGATTGCCTCGCCAGGCGCAACGCCACTCTTCGTCGCCTCGCCGCTGATGTTCACCTGCAGCAGCAGGTTCAGCGGAGCAAGCTCGGTGGGTCGCTGCTCGGACAGGCGCTCAGCAACCTTGAGTCGGTCGACCGACTGGACCCAGTCGAAGTGCTCGGCGATCGGGCGCGTCTTGTTGCTCTGGATCGGCCCGATGAAGTGCCACCGCAACACCAGGTCCGGCGCAAGCTCACGCGCGCGCGCGACCTTCTCGATCGCCTCCTGCACGTAGTTTTCGCCGAAGTCGCGCTGGCCGCATTGGGCGGCGGCAACGACCGCTTCCGGGCCGAAGGTCTTGCTGACCGCGACCAGCACAATGTCGTCCCCGACCCGCCCGACGCCTCGCGCAGCCTTGGTAATGCGCTCGTGAATCACCCGCAAATTGGCTTGCAAGGTTTCTCGCAACCTGGACATAATCGATTGCAAAGCCGCTAGAGACTTATTTTTTCTGGCTTTTTTGCCGATCCAAGGGCCTTTGCCGGCCCTACGCTCGCCCCTTTAGTGGCTCATTAAGCTTGGCCCGACCCCGGCGTCAGGCAGCCGTATCGCCCAGGAGCACCCGCGTTCCGCCATGGACATCTCAGAACTGCTCGCATTCTCCGTCAAAAACAAGGCCTCGGACCTGCACCTGTCGGCCGGTCTGCCACCGATGATCCGTGTGCATGGCGATGTTCGGCGCATCAACCTGCCGCCGCTCGAGCACAAGGATGTCCACGGCATGATCTACGACATCATGAACGACTCGCAGCGCAAGCAGTACGACGAGAACCTGGAGACGGACTTCTCGTTCGATCTGCCGGGTCTCGCGCGCTTCCGCGTCAATGCGTTCAACCAGGACCGTGGAGCGGCCGCCGTCCTGCGGACGATTCCGTCGCGCGTGCTGTCGCTCGAGGAACTGCAGTGCCCGCGGCAGTTCGCGGAGTTCTCACTGAAGCCGCGCGGACTGGTGCTGGTCACCGGCCCGACCGGCTCGGGCAAGTCGACGACGCTGGCAGCGATGGTCGACCACGTCAACAACAACCTGTACGGCCACATCCTGACGATCGAGGATCCGATCGAGTTCGTCCACGAAAGCCGCAAGTCGGTGATCAACCAGCGCGAGGTGGGGCCGCACACGCTGTCGTTTGCGAACGCCCTTCGTTCGGCGCTGCGCGAAGATCCGGACGTCGTGCTTGTGGGTGAGTTGCGCGACCTGGAAACGATTCGCCTGGCGCTGACGGCCGCCGAAACCGGTCACCTGGTGTTCGGCACGCTGCACACCTCGTCGGCGGCGAAAACGATAGACCGTGTCGTCGACGTGTTCCCGGCAGCGGAAAAAGAGATGGTGCGCGCGATGTTGTCGGAATCCGTCGTCGCGGTCATCTCGCAGACGCTGCTGAAGGTCAAGGACGGCAACGGCCGCGTGGCGGCGCACGAGATCATGGTCGGCACGCCGGCCATCCGTAACCTGATCCGCGAGAACAAGGTGGCGCAGATGTACTCGATGATCCAGACCGGCCAGCAGCACGGCATGCAGACGCTGGACCAGACGCTGCTCGAACTCGTCCGCCGCAACGTGGTGGGGATGGCCGAGGCGCGACAGTATGCGAAGACGCCAGAGAACTTCGCCTAAGGCAGGAAAAAAACCATGGAACGCGACCAGGCAACACGATTCGTCCACGACCTGCTGCGGCTGCTGCACAGCAAGAAGGGATCGGACCTTTTTCTGACGGCGGACTTCCCTCCGGCGTTCAAGATCGACGGCCGTGTGCTGCCGGTCTCGAACCAGCCGCTGACGGCGCAGCACACCAGCGAGCTGGTGCGCGCGATCATGAACGACCGGCAGGCGAGTGAATTCGAGAAAAGCAAGGAATGCAATTTTGCGATCAACCCGACGGGCATCGGGCGCTTCCGCGTTTCATCCTTTGTGCAACAGGGCAAGGTCGGCATTGTTTTCCGGACGATTGCCGATCACATCCCCACGTCCGATGAACTCAACCTGCCAAATCTGATCAACGAGCTGGCGATGGCCAAGCGCGGCATCATCATCGTCGTTGGCGCGACGGGCTCGGGAAAGTCGACCTCACTCGCGGCGATGGTCGGCTACCGCAACGAAAACAGCAACGGCCACATCATCACGATCGAGGACCCGATCGAGTACGTCCATGCGCACAAGAACTGCATCATCACGCAGCGCGAGGTCGGCGTGGACTGCGAGTCGTGGCAGATCGCGCTGAAGAACACGTTGCGGCAGGCACCCGACGTCATCCTGATCGGCGAGGTGCGGGAACGCGAGACGATGGAACACGCGATCGCCTTTGCCGAGACCGGCCACCTCGTCATGTGCACGCTGCACGCGAACTCCACCAACCAGGCGCTCGACCGGATCATCAACTTCTTCCCCGAGGAAAAGCGCCAGCAGCTGCTGATGGACCTGTCGCTGAACCTGCGCGCAATGGTGTCGCAGCGCCTGATCCCGTTCAAGGACCGCAAGGGCCGCATCCCCGCCGTGGAGATCATGATCAACAGCCCGCTGATCGCCGACCTGGTCTTCAAGGGCGAAGTGCACGAGATCAAGGAAGTCATGAAGCGATCGCGCGAGCAGGGCATGCAGACCTTCGACCAGTCGCTGTTCGACCTGCACGAGCGCGAGCAGATCTCCTACGAGGACGCGCTGCGCAACGCCGATTCGGTCAACGACCTGCGCCTGCAGATCAAGCTCAACAGCAAGCTGTCGGGCGGAGTCGCCGGCATCCATAAAGGCATTGAACACCTCGGGCTGGCTGGTTAGCCAAGGGCTGCATGGGTGTACAGACGGGGCGCTGGGCGCCCCGTTTTCTTTCCGTCCCCCGCCGGCGAATAAACTGGAACTTTCGCCAACGGAGGCTTCAATGACCACCGTCTACGATTTCAGTGCCACCACGATCGACGGCAAGCCACGCAAGCTGGCCGACTACAAGGGCAAGGTGCTGCTGGTGGTGAACACCGCGAGCCAGTGCGGCTTCACGCCGCAGTACAAGGGGCTCGAGGCGCTGTACAAGAAGTACAAGGACAAGGGCTTCGCGGTGCTCGGCTTCCCGAGCAACCAGTTCGGCCAGCAGGAGCCCGGCCCCGAGAGCGAGATCGCCGAGTTCTGCGAGATGAACTACGGCGTCACCTTCCCGATGTTCTCGAAGATCGACGTCAACGGCGACGCCGCTCATCCGCTGTTCAAGTACCTGACGACCACGAAGAAAGGATTGCTTGGCAGTGAAGGCATCAAGTGGAACTTCACCAAGTTCCTGATTGGCAAGAACGGCGAGGTGGTCGAGCGCTATGCGCCGACGACGAAGCCGGAAGACCTGGAGCGGGATTTGGAGAAAGCTTTGGCGAAGTGAAGGCTATCCGTCAGCGATAAGGAGGTGGTGTCAGACGAGCCGGCGCTAGTCCATTGCTGAGCGCGACGGGGCGCTCCAGCAACGGGATCGGACGTTGTGCTCGTAGCACCGGCACAAACAGGCCCGGTGGCAAGTTCGGCCGCGCCCCCGTAGCCAACCACTCCTGTGCGATCCAGCGAGTTGCCTGGGGCGCCGCTGCACTGGTGCCGTTGATACGAGCGGCCGAACCAGTGCGCGAACCCGATGCGAGAACGCCGCGCAGCACGTCGGATTCTTCGCCGCATTCCAGCCAGTTCGGACCCTGTGCTCCGCTAATCGCGGTCATCCGCGTACCGTGGGATGAGTGCAACGACGGGTAGAAGTCTGATGCCCGGTAAGCCCCGATGATCCGCGTGTTCGTACCGGTTGCTATGCCGCTCAACGTGCCGATCCGTCTGATGTAGCTCGTGCCACCGGGATCGTAGTCATACTGACGCCCACTGGCCATGAGCCGCTGGTACGCCTTGTCCTCGAAGGAGGACTGCCGTCCCTTCGCGCGGCGACCTGCAAGCGTGACCGAGCGCTTGATCCATGCGTCGATACCCTTGACGGCGTTGCTCGACTTGATCGTCACGTGCCAGACGCCCGAGGGCACTGCAGCGGATGCCCACCCTCCGGCCGGATCTGGCGCCGTTCTGGCTATCGCCAAAGATACGCGGGCGCGGTTTTGGCCGGGGAAGGTTCCGGCTGGGACGTACGTGCCGCGATAGAGCGCATTGCCGAATCCGTCGAGCACTGTATCAACCGCTTGGTTTGTACCAACGTTCAACCGCCGCAACTGGGCTGTGGGTGAAGGTGGCTTGAGCTCAACCGTGAACTGGCCGTTGTAGTTCGGTGGTAGCCAGATCTCCATCAGGCTCGGCGAGAGGCTGCCCGGCTGGAGACGCCAATGCAAGACCTTCCCACGGGTTGCCCGCAAATTTGCGGTGGCATGGGTGCGCGTCTGCCTGAAGTTGCCGGCAGCCAGCACGATCTCGAGCGGCGTCGGTGAGCCCGCAGCTGCAGCGTAGATCTGTTCCATGAACTGCTCAAGATCTCCGGAACCGTCGTGTGGACCTTCGTGCTGGCCGTAACTGAGGTTAACGACGACGGGCAATCGTTCATATGGGAGACGCAGCCTTTCGGCACGATCAATCGCATAAATGAGGCCCCACGCCGCATGCACCGAGAGGGTTGCGCCTGCTGGATCGCCAACCGCATCCTCGGGCAAGTCGACTGCGATGACGGGATGCTTTGTCGGATCGAGCTTGGAAACCGCAAGGTCCAGAACTTGCGTGCCATGAGTTCGGCGCCGGCCCAAAGGCTTGTAGCCATCAATGGAATAGGTGAGGCCGCCGAAATTGCGATAGACCCACTCTTCGTCCGCACCCACCAATCGTCCGGTGCCGACCGCCGCCTGGATCGACGCTTTAGTTAGCTCGAATCCGGGTGTCGCGCCCATCGTCAGGCTCGGCGGAGGAAGGATCGTCCCGAGAAAATTCTGCTGCCAGAGATATTCGATCCGTGGTTGATTGCCGTTGAAGAACCGGCTGTTGGCAAAGGCAATGCCCTGATCGATAACCGCGACCACGACCCGCACCGGCTTCTGCGCCTCGTCCGGCGCTGGCACCGGCGAGTTGCCGCTCGTGGCCGATTCCGTGAAGTAATCGATCGGCGGGCCCAGCTGCGCACTGACGATCACCCTGGTCCATTGCTCGGATCTAACGACGCGACGCACCCGCGCGATGTCGTCGGGTCTATCGCGCTTGATAAGCAGAATGCAATAGCTGAAGTCTTTCGCCGTCTTCAGGAAGGCGGGTAGATTGTCGAAGAGTTCCGGGACGACGATGTCTTTCGGTTTCTCGACTTCCGGCTCGAGCCATTTAAGGGTGGCGAATACTTCCAATGGCGTTCGGTCCGCGATGCGGGGTAGCGCATCAATCCGGAAGCGGACCAGCAGCGGCAACCACGTGCCCTTTCGAAGGTAAGCGAGCCGGGTCTCAATGGCCCACTCGAGTTCGGACTGCGCTGGTCGAAGGGGACCATGGCTGGGCGGTATATCGCTTGGCAAATCATGCATATCACGTCCACTCCGAGCGTGCTTGCTTCCACAGCCAATTGAGGCTCGGCGATATGGAGACGGGAGCAGTAATAGGGCCTCCGCCCAGGTCTACCGGTTTGGCATAGGTGGTCGCCGGCTGACGAGCGCCCTGCGAAAAATCGTAGAGTTCAAGGCCGGTGAAATCTGTTCCTTTTGACACCGTGCCGTTCGGCGGCGCATTCGAGGCTGCCGTGTTCAGGCTCGATGCGTCGAGCTCCCATGCTGCGACGTTCGCCGGTGTGGTGGCTGCTCCAAGTCTGGCCAGGATGTAGTCGGCAACGCCGAGGCCGAGCAACTGTCCGGCAAGGCTGTCGATCGGGTAGTGCATACCGGCGACCGTGCGATTGATCGCGATGCGCGCCGCCTGACGAAGTAGCAACTCGCGAAGTTGCTGCTTTGCTGCCGCTGCAGCCGGACCCAAAGTCTCGGAGAGGAGTTCGTACAACACGCGGGCCACAACAAAGCACTCGGTGCAGTGGCCGCTCGGGAATGATCCATGAGCCGGCGTTTGGATCATCGGCTGTATTTGTGGCGAGAGCTCATGGGGTCGCAGCACCGCGAACGCGTTCTTGAAATTCATTTCCGCGTATTTCGCCAGTCTCAGCACCAAGCCGATCAACTCGAGCGTCTTCCGGTGTCGCGCTGGGTAAAGCGGGACGACGGTTCCCCAGAATGCATACTGAGGTGTCATCTGCGACACGATTTCGCGCGCCCGATCAACACGGAGGTCAGCGTAGCCGTTGACCAAATCGATCTGGTCTACAAGCACCGGCATGCTGGGAGCCTGCATGCGCACAAGCGGGGTCCAGTTGCCCGCTGGAACTGGCGCGCCGGCCGCCACGTTGAGTGCCGCCGGCGCCGTAGATATCGGGGCTGTCGTTCCGGTCGCATCTTGTGTCACTTCCAGGGACCAGAGCGTCGCCCACTGCGTGCCGGCGCCCACCGGCGGCGGGTCAACGCCAAAACTCAATCGCGACAACAACTCGGATTCAAAGACGAACCGTCTGACCCGCGCATCCCAGAGATTCAGGTGTTTCTGGGCGTTTGGGCCTCCGACGTCGCGCGGGGGAAGTGTCCAGGCAACGCCTCCGGCTCCGCCGGCCCATGTTCCGACGATGCCGTCGCGGTGACTGAGCAGGGCACCGGTTGGAGATCGCCGAAGTCTTCCTGCGCCTTCCGCGGCATCAGCTGCATCAGCCGCATCGGCTGCATCGGCGGCGTCCGCTGCGTCCGCGGCATCAGCGGCGTCTGCTGCATCGAGCCAACTCATGATGTTCCTTTCCCGAATGAGCACATCGGTTAGCTGTTTCAGGCGTGCAATGGAACGCCTGCTTCCGCGAGCGCCGATGCAACGTCGCGGCCCAGCTTGTACGGAGCGCCCGGCGAACGCTCAAGATAGCGGTCGACAGTAAACCCCGGTTCGAGAGCGAGCAATTGAGTGGCGTGGCGCCGCGCTTCGTCCATTCGACCGAGCTTGCACAGCGCCGTGATAATCACGCGCAGCGTTGAGGCGTGCGTACGATTCAGTCGAAACGAGCGCTCGGCCAGTTGCAACGCTCGGCCGTAGTTCCCCGCAGAAAGCTGGGCAGATGCCGCGTGAGCTTCAAAGTAGAACTGGAGCGGATCGAGCGGGGAAAGCTTCAGCGCGTGCCGCGTAAGCCGCACGGCTTCTTTCCCCTCATCGCGGAAGCCATGCAGCGTCCCTTTCAAGAGCCACGCCAGTGCGTCATTTGGGTTCGATTGCAGTGCTTGGCTAAAAAACTGTTCCGCGACATCGAGGCGCTTGAGAATCCAAGTATTGACCTGACCTTCGACTGTCATCGCGAGCGACGATGTCGCGTCACGGTCCAGCGCGCGCTTCGTATTTTCCAACGCGGCCTTGCCGTCCGCTTGGGCATCCTGCGACCAACCCTGCGTGACGCGCAGGACATGCCACTTCGCCATCCAGGCGTAGGGGGACGCGAGTCGCGGCGTGCGATCCATCAGAACCTGCAGCAGCTGCTGCGCGCGCTGGAACGCGATCGGCGAGATTCGGTGCATCAGCGCGATGCTGCTCAACAGCAGCGTGTGGTTCTGAAGGCTCTGCGGTGCCTTGCCCTGCGAGCGCTGCAGTTCGCGCACCATCATTGCCGCACACGCCTGGTTGACCAGATGACTGGCGAGGGGGTCACCGCCGGCAACGACCCCGTTGACGCTGCCTTTCAGGGTCTGCGCCCACACGACCTGCATCGATCGCGTCTCGGCCATCTCGGCCTTCATCGTTAAGCGATCGCCAGCGACATGATAAGAACCCGACAGCACGTAGTCGGCGCGCAGGTATGCGCTGACATCGTTGAGATTGACCTCGCGTCCTTGAAACGCTGTGGTCGACAGCCGCGAGATCACGTTGACCTCTGGGGAGTGCGACAGCACGGAAATGACCTCGTCGGCCAAAAGCTGCCCGAGCACGTCGCCAGCGGACGTCTGCGCGCGCGCGGTGAACGGGATGACCGCGATCGTTGCGCGCAGGTCTTCAGCCAGATTGCCGCGCTCGACGACCGGTTGCTCACCCGGCGCACCGACCCGAAAGGCTCGTACCGGCTGCTGGACGTGCTTGACATAGCACTCGCCCAAATCCTCGATGTCGGCATCGAGCGCAGGCGTCAGTTGGTCGCGGACATCGCCCGAGACGACGATCTCGTCCGGTCCAGCCAGCGTGGTCAGCCGCGCGGCGAGGTTGACTCCGTGTCCGTAGATGTCGTGCTCGTCGACCACCAGCGGACTGACGTGGATGCCGATGCGCAGGTGCAGCCGGCGCGTCGGTTCGAGCGCTTCATTGGCCTTTGCGATGGCCTCCTGCATCGCGAAAGCGATGCCGACCGCCGTCGCCACGCGCGGGAACTCGAGCATCAAGCCGTCGCCCAGGCTCTTGACCAGCCGGCCTTCGTGTCCCGGCAGCAGGCGATGCACGACGTGGTCGACGAAGCTGCGCCACCGTTGCACCGTGCCGGCCTCGTCCTCCTGCATCAGGCGCACGGACTCGACGACGTCTGCAACCAGCACGGTCCGGACGACGCGTTCGAAGCCGATCTCAGTGGGCAGGGTTTCCGGAATCACATCCGTCTTTCGCGGCTCGATCTCGGCTGCCAGCCGGGTGGGAGCCGGACGGCCAATTTCATCCTTCAATAGGACGCTTGCCAATACCACGTCGTGTCCCCCGCTCTTTCGCGCTGCACGATTCTGGACGCGTCGTGCGTACGACTCAATGTGGAAATTCGACAGGCGCTGACCCGCGTGCGCAGCATTGCACCGCCGGCAGATTCACACAAGACTCTGCGTTGGGCGGGAGCCGTGAGGCCGCTGCCGAGTGGTGGGGCGGCACGCCTACGCCGTGGTCGGTTGTGGCGCCGACCGCGCGGAAGAAGCGTCTCTCGGGCGCGCGGTGGCCGAGCACTGGACGGATGGGAGCGTCGGCCGCTGGCGCTGCGAGGCCAGGACTCAGGCGTGTCAGCCGGGGAGTGGTTGTATGCAGGTCGTTTCCCATCAGACTGAGTCTGTCTTGCGGTGCGCAAGACGCGCTCGACCCGACGCCTGCGACGCACCTTGCGCGTCGGATCGATCGGGGTCATCCTTCCCTCCCTCGGATCAAGGACAAGTCCCATGCAAGAACATGACCTGCGCAACCTCATCGAAGACGTCCGCAAAGGCCGGCTGCCGCGACGCCAATTCATCCAGCAAATGGTGTCGCTCGGCCTGACTGTCCCCATGGCAGCCTCGATGCTGATGCACGGGGGTGTGGCCTCGGCTCAGGTGCCGTTTGACTACAAGCCCACCAAACGCGGCGGTGGCGGCGCACTTAAGGTGCTCTGGTGGCAGGGAGCGACGCTGCTCCAGCCGCACTTCGCCAGCGGCACCAAGGACCAGGAGGGCTCGCGGATCTTCTATGAGCCGCTGGCGGTCTGGGACGCTGATGCCAACCTCGTGCCGATTCTCGCCGCCGAGGCCCCGACTCGCGACAACGGCGGACTCGCGGCCGACGGCAAGAGCGTGACGTGGAAGCTGAAGAAGGGGGTCACATGGCACGATGGCCAGCCGTTCACTGCCGACGACGTGGTGTTTACCTGGGAGTACGCGCGCGATCCGGCCACTGCTGCGTGGACAAGCGGTATATATAAAGACGTCACGGTGACGAAGGTCGATTCGCACACCGTCCGCGTCGCCTTCCCTAAGCCGACTCCCTTCTGGGCTACGGCATTCGTCGCGGCAGAAGGCATGATCATCCCGAAGCACGTCTTCGGGCCGTATAGCGGCGCCAAGTCGCGCGAGGCGCCCGGCAACCTCAAGCCGGTGGGCACCGGTCCCTACAAGTTCGTCGATTTCAAGCCGGGCGACATGGTGCGCGGCGACATCAACACCAACTACCACATGCCGAACCGTCCCTTCTTCGACTCGATCGAGATGAAGGGCGGCGGTGACGCGGTCTCGGCTGCGCGCGCGGTGCTGCAAACGGGCGAATTCGACTACGCCTGGAACCTGCAGGTCGAAGATGACGTGCTCAAGCGCCTGGAGGCTGGCGGCAAGGGCAGGGCGCTGATCGTTCCCAGCGGCGACATCGAGTTCATCCAACTCAATACGAAGGACCCATGGAACGAGATGGAAGGCGAACGTGCCCACGTCAAGTCCAGGCACTTCGCGTTCGCCGATCCAGCGGTTCGGGAGGCGATGTCGCTGCTCGCCGACCGCAAAGGCATACAGGATTTCATCTATGGGCGCACCGGCATTGCCACGAGCAACATCCTGAACAATCCGGCGCGCTTTCGCTCACCCAACACGAAATTCGAGTTCAACGTCGACAAGGCCAACCAGATTCTCGACGCCGCGGGCTGGAAGAAAGGAGCCGACGGCATTCGGGAGAAGGACGGCAAGAAGATGAAATTCGTCTACCAGACTTCGGTCAACTCGCTGCGCCAGAAGGAGCAGGCCGTCATCAAGCAGGGTTGCCAGAAGGCCGGGATCGATCTCGAACTGAAGTCCGTCACCGCCAGCGTGTTCTTCTCTTCGGATGTGGCCAATCCGGACACCTACGGCAAGTTCTGGTGCGACATGCAGATGTACACGACGACCATGACGCAGCCCGATCCGGAGCGCTTCATGGACCAGTACCTGTCGCGCGAAGTTTCATCCAAGGCGAACAAATGGCTGGGCCGGAACATCACGCGCTGGGTGAATGAGGAATACGACAAAACCTACGCAGCCGCTGAGGGCGAACTCGATCCGGTCAAGCGGGCCGCGTTGTTCATCCGACTGAATGACCTGCCGGTCAAGGACAACGTCATCATCCCGTTGATCAGCCGCCCGCGTGTGCGTGGTTCGAACCTGAAGCTGGTAACGCCGTTGACAGGCTGGGACCTCGACTTCTCGCAGTTGCAGAACTGGTATCGGGAGACCACCGCCGGCTGACCGCACCGATCCGCCGCAGGCGATAAGCGAACGCCCGGAGGCTGAAGTAGATGACCGACAAGGACGAGCTTCGACAGTGGATCGCGTGCGTGCGGGATGGCTCACTCGCGCGGCGCGATTTCCTGGCCTGCTTTGCAGCGTTGGGCGTCGCCGCGCGAACAAGCGGCTCAGCGTGACCCGCGGCCGCTGGATAAGCGATGACGACGACGCGCTGTACCTGGCCACCAACATCGAACTCGACCCGGTCAAGCGCGTCGCAATGCTGATCCGGATGAACGACCTCGTCTTCAGGGACCACGCAGTGATCCCGGTGGTGTACCGGCCCTCGGTGAGCGGGATCGGCAATGGCGTAGTCCCGCCGCTGTCCGGCTGGGACCTGGGCCTGTCCGGACTCGCGGACTGGTGCCGGGCAGGCTGAGCGCTCCCGGTCGTCCCTTGGGCTCCTATCTCCTGCGGCGGCTGCTGATCGCCGTGCCCAGCTTGCTGGGCCTGAGCGTCGTGCTGTTCACCATCCTGGCACTGGCGCCCGGGGATCCGTTCAGCGAACTCGCGCTGAACCCCAACGTGCCGGCCGAGGTGCGCATGGCACTGCGCGCAAAGTTCGGCCTCGACGATCCGGTCTGGCAGCGTTACTTTCACTGGCTCGCGGCCATGTTGCGTGGCGACTGGGGCTTCTCGTTCATCAGCCGCGTCGACGTCGACACCCTCATCCTGCAGCGCGTGCCGGTCACGCTGGCCGTGATCGGCGCTTCGCAGTTGCTGGCGCTGGCGATCGCGCTGCCGGTGGGCGTGTACTCCGCGATCCGGCCCTATTCCTGGTTCGACCGCATCGCCAGTACGCTCGCCTTTGTCGGCTTTTCGCTGCCGACGTTCTTCACGGGCCTGCTGCTGATCCTGATCTTCTCGATCACGCTGGACTGGCTGCCCTTCGTCTATCGCGCCGACATCGCCGGCAGCGGCTGGCCCTGGTGGAAAGCGCACATCTTGCAGGCGATCATGCCGGTGACGGTACTCGGCCTGTTCCAGGGCGCGAGCTGGACGCGCTACGTACGCTCGGCCGCGTTGGACGTGATTCGGCTCGACTATGTCACCACCGCGCGCAGCAAGGGGCTGCCCGAACGCGTGGTGATCCTGAAGCACGTCGTGCGCAATGCGCTGATTCCGGTGGTCACGCTGGTGGCGCTGCAGATGCCGGCGATATTCGGCGGCGCCATCGTCACCGAGCAGATCTTCCGTATTCCCGGCATCGGCTCGCTGCTGATCGACGCCATCCTGCGCAACGACACGCCGGTGATCATGGCCGTCACGTTCGTGTTCAGCTGCCTCGTGGTCCTCTTCAATCTGATCGCAGACCTGCTCTATGGCTGGCTCGACCCCCGCATCAGTTACAGATAGCGCCGCTCTTCTGCGCTCGCGCTCGGCCACGTCACCCTGGCACGAGGCGTGGCGGCGCTTCCGCCGCCACAAGATGGCGGTGGCAAGCCTCGTCGTGCTGGGGCTGATGGTGACGGCAGTGTTGTTTGGCCCGCTGCTGTGGCCCGTTGCGATCAACGACATCGACTTCACCGCACGCCTGACCACGCCTTCGTTCAAGCACCCGTTGGGCACCGACGATCTCGGGCAGGACATCCTCGCACGCATCCTGTACGGCGGTCGCATCTCGATCGCGGTGGGACTGGCGGCAATGACGATGGCCATCTTCGTCGGGGTGCTAATCGGTGCGATCGCCGGCATCTCGCGTGGCTGGGTCGACACCGCGCTGATGTGGCTCACCGATCTGTTTCTGTCGCTGCCGCAGCTGCCGCTGCTGCTGCTGCTGATCTACCTGTTCCGTGACGCGTTGAAGGCCGCGTTCGGCACTGAAGTGGGCGTGTTCCTGTTGATCGTGCTGGTGATCGGTGGTTTCCGCTGGATGCCGGTGGCGCGCCTGGTGCGGGCGCAGTTTTTCAGTCTGCGCGAGAAGGAGTTTGTCGAGGCCGCGCGCGCGCTCGGCGCCAGTGTGCCGCGTCAGGTCGTGCGCCACATCCTGCCCAACTCACTCGGACCGGTGATCGTGGCGGGTACCATCGACGTGGCTGCGGCGATCATCGCCGAGAGCACGCTCTCATTCCTGGGTCTGGGCTTCCCGCCGGATATTCCGACCTGGGGCCGCATCCTCTTCGATAGCAAGGACTACCTGGACATCGCGCCGCACTGGGCGCTCGCTCCGGGGCTGGCGATCTTCCTCACGGTGCTGACGATCAACTTCGTCGGCGACGGTCTGCGCGACGCACTCGACCCGCGCAAGGTGATGTGATGCCATTGCTCGAGATCAAGGGACTGAAGACCCACTTCAAGACGGACGACGGCTGGGTGCACGCCGTCGATGGTGTGGACCTTGCTATCGACGCGGGCGAGACGGTGGGCGTGGTCGGGGAATCGGGCTGCGGCAAGACCGTCACGGCGATGACGGTGCTCAAGCTTATCCAGATGCCGCCGGGAAAGATTGTCGCCGGCCAGGTGTTGTGGCAGGGACGCGACCTGGTGCCGCTTTCGGCCGACGAGATGCGCAAGATCCGCGCGAAGGAAATTGCGATCATCTTCCAGGAACCGATGACGTCGCTCAACCCCGTTTACACCGTGGGCGAGCAGATCGCCGAGAGCCTGCGTCTGCACGAGGGCCTCTCGAGAAAGGACGCGATGGATCGCGCAATAGAGATGCTGCGCCTCGTGCGTATCCCAACGCCCGACCGCCGCGTGCGCGACTACCCGCATCAGTTCTCCGGCGGCATGCGCCAGCGCGTGATGATTGCCATCGCACTGGCATGCAACCCCAAGTTGCTGATCGCCGATGAGCCGACTACCGCGCTCGACGTGACCATTCAGGCACAGATCCTTGACCTGGTGCTCGAACTCAAGTCGCGCCTTGGCATGGCGGTGATGCTGATCACCCATGCGATGGGCGTGGTGGCCGAGACGGCGCAGCGCGTGGTCGTGATGTACGCCGGCAAGGTCGTCGAAGAGGCGCCGGTGGAGGAGCTCTTCGCGCACCCGCGGCACCCTTACACGCAGGGGCTGATCCGCAGCATCCCACGCATCGACATCGCAGCGACGCACAAGATACGACTGGAGGCCATTTCCGGCACGGTTCCCAAGCTCGTCGCGCCGCCCGAAGGTTGCCGCTTCGCCGCGCGCTGCAGGTTTGCGATGCGGGATTGCACGACTGCAACGCCGCTACTGCGCGAAGTGGCACCGGGACACAAAGTCGCCTGCATTCTCCCGAGTGCATCCGCATGACCGAACCGTTGCTCAGGGTCAAGAACCTGGTCAAGCACTTCCCGCTCAAGGGCGGGCTGCTTCGGCGCGAGATCGACCGCGTGCATGCGGTCGACGGCGTGAGCTTCGAACTCGCCGCCGGCGAAACGCTCGGCGTGGTGGGCGAGTCGGGTTGCGGCAAGAGCACCACGGGCCGTTGCATCCTGCGCCTGATCGAGCCGACCGCGGGCGAGGTGTGGTTCGAAGCCAGGAACGTCATCGCCGCAGGCAAGAAAGAACTGCGCGCGCTGGCGCGCGACATGCAGATCATCTTCCAGGATCCGTACGCCAGCCTGAACCCGCGGATGACGGTGGGTGCCATCGTCGGCGAGGCGCTGACCATCCACAAGCTGACGAAGACCGCGCGCGAATACGAAGACCGCATCGTGCAACTGCTCGAGACCGTCGGGCTGGCCGCCGATCACATGCGCCGTTACCCGCACGAGTTTTCCGGCGGCCAGCGCCAACGCATCGGCATCGCGCGCGCGCTGGCGGTGAGCCCCAAGCTCGTGGTCTGCGACGAAGCCGTATCAGCACTCGACGTGTCGATCCAGGCGCAGGTCATCAACCTGCTCGAAGACCTGCAGGCCAAGTTCAGCCTGACCTACATCTTCATCGCGCACGACCTCTCGGTCGTGGAACACATCAGCGACCGCGTGGCGGTGATGTACCTCGGCCGCATCGTCGAGATCGCAACTGTCGCGCGACCTCTACACGAAACCGCTGCACCCCTACACCGAGGCGCTGCTGTCCGCCGTGCCGATTCCGGACCCGAAGGTCAAGCGCAAGCGCATCATGCTGCAGGGCGACGTGCCGAGTCCGATCCATCCGCCCTCCGGCTGCCCGTTTCACACCCGCTGCCCGATTCGCCAGTTGCCACTCTGCGCGACCGAGGTGCCAGCACTTGAGCGCAGCAGCGAAGGCCACTGGGTGTCGTGCCACCTGCGCGGCTAGTCGCTCGCGCGCCTGCCGGGAGAGGGTTGGAGATCAGGACGGATCGCCGTGATCTTCGTGAGCGACGACGTTTCCATCGCGACTTGCCCGCGGCCGATACCTTCCTCCCACCACTTCGAACCGGAAGAACCGGCATTCGAGCGCGCCGTTGTAGAGCACCGGCTTGCGCGTCTCTGCCAGGCGCATTTGACGCGGCAACTGACGGTCGGAAGTCAGGAACCAGGCGTGCCAGCCGGGGAAGCTGGCTTTCAGCCGGTCACCGACTTCGCCCATCATCTTCGGAACGCTCGACGAGCGTGGCGTGCTCTGCTCGCCATAGGGCGGGTTGGAAATGATCATGCCGTGTTCGGCCGGCGGCTCGGCGACACGGGCGTCGCCGGCGATCGACTGCAGCCGGCCGTCCGTGAGCAGGGCGTCGAGGCCCGCCAGGCCGGCGTTCGCCTGCGCCTGCTCGATCACGCGCGTCGAGATGTCGGAACCGACGATGAGCATGGGTGCAGCATCGTCGACGGCCTGCTGTGCGCGCTGTAGCAGGCGGCGCCATGTCCCGCGCTCGAAGTTGGCCAGGCGCTCGAACGCGAACGAGCGATTGAGTCCGGGCGCACGATGCGTCGCAATCGTGGCGGCCTCGATGACGATCGTCCCGCTGCCGCAGAACGGGTCGAACAACGCGACGTCGGGAGTCCATCCGGAAAGCGCCAGCAGGCCCGCTGCGAGATTCTCCTTCAGCGGGGCCTCTCCCTTGTCCGCGCGCCAGCCGCGCTTGAAGAGTGGTTCACCGGACAGATCCACATAAAGTGTGACCGTGCGCGCGTCCAGATAGGCGAATACGCGCACGTCCGGATCCTGGCGATCGATCGAGGGTCGCTCGCCGGTCAGGTCGCGCAGGCGGTCGACGATGCCGTCCTTGACGCGAAGCATCGCGAATTCGAGGCTGGCGAGCGGTGAACGCGACGCCGTCACGTCGACACGCAGCGTCTGCTGCGGTGACATCAGATCCTGCCAGCGGATCTCCTGCGTCGCGTCGTAGAGATGTTGCTCCGTCGTGTAGCCACGCCGGCCGACCTGCCACAGGATGCGGCTGGCGAGGCGCGAATGCAGGTTGGCCGCGTAGCCTGTTTCCACCGAGCCGGAAAAACCGACGCCGCCGCTTTCCGGGCGAACCGATGCAGCGCCAAGCCGCTCGAGTTCGTCCGCCAGCGCAGCCTCCAGGCCACGCGGGCAGACCGCGAAATACGTGTGCAGGCGCGTCGTCATCGGCGCGAGCCGGCCATTGCGCCGCAGGGCTGTGGAATCACGAACGAGCGAGCGCCCGGTCGAGGAAGTCGAGCCGGTCCTGACCCCAGAACAGTTCGTCGTTCAGTATGTATGTCGGCGAGCCGAACACGCCTCGCGCGATCGCCTCCTGCGAGTTCATGACAAATTGCGCGGCCACTCCGGCGGAGGACGCGTGCGCGAGCAGGGCGTCGGCGTCGAGCCCGCGTGCCCGGGCGATGTCGAGCAGCGTGTCGCGTGCCGAGATGTCCCGGTCCTCGGTCCATATCGCGCGCAGGCAGTCGCCCGCCACGTCCAGGGCCGACTCCACGCCATGGCGCTCCAGCACCGCGAGGATCATCGTCGCGGCCGCTTCGGCCGGCACCGGAAAGAATTTCGGTTCCGGGTTGAGCGGGATGCCCAGGAAGTCCCGCCAGCGCTTGAGCTCCATCATGCGATAAGCGCGCCGCTGCGGCGGCCGGTCCTTCAATGGCAATCCACCGGACGCAGGGAACACCTTGCCCAGATCCATCACGTGCAAGTTGATCTGCGCGCCGTGCTGGCGGCAGATCTGCCGGAAACGGTCGTGTCCCATGTAAGTGAACGGGGACACCGGGGTCATGAAGTAGTCGACGGTAGCGGGCATGTGTGGTGGGCGCGGCTGGCCAAGGTTTTCAGAACGGCTTGCCGACGGCAAGGGCGACGATGGCGAACAGCATCAGCACGGGAACTTCGTTGAACCAGCGGAACCAGACGTGCGAGCGGGTGCTGCTGCCGTCGAGGAAGCGGCGGTACAGGATCGCACAGTAGGCGTGATAAGTGACCAGGCCAAGCACCAGAGCCAACTTAACGTACATCCAGCCGCTTCCCTTGCCGACCCCATATCCGCCCCATAGGACCATCCCTAAGGCCACGGCGAGCAGCCCGAGGCCGGTCATGAAACGGAGCAGCTTGCGTGCCATTAACAGCAGGCGCTCGCGCGTGGCCGCATCCTGGACGTCGGCCAGGTTGACGTAGATCCGCGGCAGGTAAAAGAGCCCGGCAAACCAGCTGATGACGAACACCAGATGCAGGGTCTTGAGCCATGCGTACGCATTCATCGCCTGCCGCGTCGACCGCCGGCTCAGCGACGGAGCTCGCCGTTGCCGAATACCACGTACTTGAGGGACGTGAGGCCCTCGAGACCGACGGGTCCGCGTGCATGCAGCTTGTCATTGCTGATCCCGATTTCCGCGCCGAGCCCGTATTCGAAGCCGTCTGCAAACCGTGTCGATGCGTTGACCATGACCGATGCCGAGTCCACCTCGCGCAGGAAGCGCATGGCCGCACTGTAGTCCCCGGTGACGATCGCGTCGGTGTGCTTGCTGCCGTACATATTGATATGGGCAATCGCCTCGTCGAGCCCGGACACGACGCGGATCGAAAGGATCGGCGCGAGATACTCGGTGCGCCAGTCGTCTTCGCTCGCGGGCACGCACGCGACTCCGGCCGCGCCGAGCAGTGCGCGCGCGCGGTCATCGCCACGCAGCTCGACGCCCTTGTCGGCATAAACGCGCCCGAGCTCAGGCAGCACGTGCGGGGCGAGCGGCTCGGCGACAAGCAGGGTTTCCATCGTGTTGCAGGTGCCATAGCGCTGTGTCTTCGCGTTGTCCGCGATCGCCAGCGCCATCGCCGGATCCGCTGCCGCGTCGAGGTAGACGTGACAGATGCCATCGAGATGCTTGATCATCGGGATGCGGCTTTCGAGCATCAGGCGTTCGATCAGTCCCTTGCCACCGCGCGGGACAATGATGTCCACATACTCCGGCATCGTTACGAGCAAACCCACCGCGCTTCGATCGGTGGTGTCGATAAGCTGTACCGCCTGGTCGGGCAGCCCCGCCGCTGACAGCGCCGCGCCGATCAGGCGGGCGAGCAGGCGATTGCACTCGATGGCTTCGGACCCGCCGCGCAGGATCGTGGCATTGCCGCTCTTGATGCAGAGGGCCGCCGCATCGACCGTCACATTGGGGCGGCTTTCGTAGATGATGCCGATGACCCCCAGCGGCACGCGCATGCGGCCGACACGTATGCCGCTCGGCTGCGGACGCACGTCGACAATCGCGCCGATCGGGTCCGGCAGCTGAGCGACCTGCTCCACACCAGCGGCCATCTGCTCCACCGAGGCTTCGGCGAGCGTGAGCCGGTCGAGCATCGCGGCTGTCAGGCCGCTCGCGCGCGCGCGAGCGAGGTCGCGCGCGTTCGCCGCCAGCACCGCACCGCGCTCGGTACGAAGCCGACGTGCGAGATCATTCAGCGCCGCGTTGCGCTGAGCTGTTGACGAAGCGGCCATCGTGGCCGACATCGTGCGTGCGGTCTGCCCCACATGTCGCATGTAGGCGGCCAGATCGCCGCCAAACCCCGACTCGACGCGATCCGTCGCCGGTGCGGGGCCACTAGCGCGTGCAGCGAGTCGCTTGTCGTTCGGAGCGTTCATCGATGGGCCGGGGTATGGAGCGGTCGATGCTCAGCGAGCAACATCGAGCGCCAGTTCGGTTAATTCTAGCCAAGGGTCGCTGTCCGCCCGTGGCGCGCGCAAGCCTTTCGCCAGCCGGTCGACATCCGCCACGCGTGACAGTGTGCGCTCCAGCCGCCGCGGATCCACTCGACCGATGGCGCGCTCGAAGAGCCGCTCGCGCGGGCCCCAGACGCGGTTTTCACGCGCAGCCATCGCAAAAGGGCGACCGGCGTCGACCTGGGCCTTCACTCGCACCAGCGAACGCAGCTCCTCGCTCAAGGCCCAGATCACCAGCGGGATCGGCTCACCCTCGGCGCGCAAGCCTGCCATGGTCTTCGCGACCCGCGCCGCGTCGCCGGCCACCATGGCCGTCTGCAACTGGAAGATGTCATAACGCGCGACGTTGAGCACGGCATCGCGGACCTGCTCGAGCGTGAGCTCGCCCGCCGGATGCAGCAGCGCGAGCTTCGCGATTTCCTGATGCGCAGCCAGCAGGTTGCCCTCGACACGCTCCGCGATGAATTCGAGCGCTTCGGCGGAGGCTCGCTGCTGCTGGCGCGCCAGGCGCTGGCCGATCCACTGCGGCAGGCGCGCCCGCTCGACCGCTTCGATGTCGAGCCAGGCGCCGGCGCGTGCCAGCGCACTGGCCCAGCGCGAATCGCGCGTCTTGCGGTCCAGCCGCGGCAGCGCAAAGAGAATCAGCGTGTCGTCGAGCGCCGATCCGGCGATCGCCTCGATCGCGGCCGCCCCGGCCGTGCCCGGTTTGCCCGTAGGCAGTCGCAGTTCAATGATCCGGCGTTCGGCGAAAAGAGACAGCCCCTGGCTCGCCTGGGCCAGCCGTGACCAGTCGAAGCGCGCGTCCGCATTCAGCACCTCGCGCTCGCTGTAACCCAGCGTGCGTGCCGTGGCGCGGATGGCGTCCTGCGCCTCGAGCGCAAGCAGCGCCTCGTCGCTACTGACTGTGATGAGCGGGGGCATGTGCCGCTCGCGTTCGGCGCGGGCGAGCAGGGTGGGCAGGGCATCGCCCTTGGCTTGCATGTCAGTCGACTGCGCGATGACGGACGATAGCGATCATCGCCACTCAGGCCGCCTCGGCGCGCATGCCCGCCAGCCGGCTCACCATCTGGCGCACCAGGTCGCTCTGCATGTCCCGGTACAACAGCCCTTCCTCCGATTCCTTCGCGAGAAGATCGGACTCGTTGAACGTGATGTCGCGACGCGCGATGAGGTCGGTGGGCGGGATCAGTTCCAGCGCGTCCTTGTCGAGCACGCGGAAGCGGATCCGCAGGCGCAACTGGTACTCGGTGGCGCGGCCCTGCGCGTTGATCGCCAGCACCTCGCGCTCGCGGTTCTCGCCCATCAGTTCGAAGATCGCCTGAGCCTCGTTGCGCTCAGGGACCACTTTGGCGTTGGTCGACGCCCGCAGCAGTCGCGACATCTCGGCGCCGATCGGTGAGTTCACCGGCAGCGCCAGGTAAATCGAGTCGACCGGCAACGACTGCGTTCCGCGCAGGTGGAAACCGCACGCCGCCAACGGCGCCACCGCCAGCATCAGAACGAGTCGCCGACGCCTCATCAGACGACGACGTTGACCAGCTTGCCCGGGACCACCACGACGCGCTTGACCGCCTGACCGGCGACGTACTTCTGCACGTTGACATCGTTGATGGCCGCCTGCTCGATCGCGGACTTGTCCGCCGCGGCCGGCACGCGTATGGACGCGCGCAGCTTGCCGTTGACCTGCACGACCAGATCGATCTCGTCCTGCACGAGGGCCGCCGGATCGGGTTGCGGCCAGGGCGCGTCGATGACCTCGACGCCGAACTCGTCGGCGTAGCCGAGCGCGTTCCACAGCGCATGCGTGATATGCGGCGCGATCGGATAAAGCGAGCGCAGCAGGATGCCGACACCCTCCTGCAGCAGCGCAGCGTCTGCGGGTGCTGCGCCGAGCTTTGCGTCTTCGAGCGCGTTCAGCATCTTCATCGCGGCCGACACGACGGTGTTGTACTGCAGTCGCGAATAGTCGAAGTCGGCCTGCTTCAGGTTGGCATGGATATCCCGCAGCAGTGTCTTGCCGGCAGGCGACAGGCGTGACGCATCGATCTTCGCGCGCGCCTTGAACGCGTCCTGCCGCTCGCTGCAGAAATTCCACAGGCGACGCAGGAAGCGGTAGGTCCCTTCGGCTCCGGAGTTGCTCCAGGCGGCGCTCTGGTCCGGCGGCCCGGCGAACATCACGAAGGCGCGCGCGGTGTCGGCCCCGTACTTGGCAATGATGTCGCGCGGCTCGACGACGTTGTTCTTGCTCTTCGACATCTTTTCGGTGCCGCCGTAGGTCACCGGCTGCCCGTCTTCGCGCGCGGTCACCTTGAGCGGCCGGCCCTTGTCGTCGTACTCGATGTCGATCTCGGCCGGATAGAACCAGCGCTTCCTGCCGGCGGCGTCCTCGCGGTAGTAGCAGTCGTGCGTCAGCATGCCCTGGGTGAACAGCCGACTGAACGGCTCGTCGAATTTCACCAGCCCCATGTCGCGCATCACCTTGGTCCAGAAACGCGCGTACAGCAGATGCAGCACCGCATGCTCGATGCCACCGATGTACTGGTCCATCGGCATCCAGTAGTCATTGCGGGCGTCGACCATCGTGCTGGCACCGGGCGAGCAGTAGCGCATGTAGTACCAGCTCGAGTCGACGAACGTGTCCATCGTGTCGGTCTCGCGCCGCGCCGGCTTGCCGCATGCCGGGCAGGTGCACTTGAGAAACGGCTCGTACTTGGCGAGCGGGCTGCCGCTGCCGTCCGGGATGAGGCCTTCGGGCAGGACCACCGGCAGATCTTCCTCCGGCACCGGCACTTCGCCGCAGGATTCGCAATGGACGATCGGAATCGGCGTGCCCCAGTAGCGCTGGCGCGAGATGCCCCAGTCGCGCAGGCGGTACTGCACCTGCTTGTCGCCGAGGCCCTTCGCGGTCAGGTCGGCCGCGATCGCATCGGTTGCGGCCTCGTAGCCGAGGCCGTCGTACTTGCCGGAGTTGACGCAGGCGCCGCGGGCCTTGTCGGCGTACCACTCCTGCCAGCCGTCGAGCGAGAAGGTTTCGCCCGGAACGCCGATCACCTGCCTGATCGGCAGCGCGTACTTCTTCGCAAACGCGAAGTCGCGCTCATCGTGCGCCGGAACGCCCATCACCGCGCCTTCGCCGTAGCCCATCAGCACGTAGTTGCCGATCCATACCGGAACCGCCGCTCCGGTCAGAGGATGACTAACGGAGAAACCCGTTGCCACGCCCTTCTTCTCCATCGTCGCCAGTTCGGCTTCGGCAAAGCTGCCTTTCTTGCACTCGTCGATGAAGGCGGTGATGTCCTGGCGGCCCTGAGCCAGTCGCGTGGCAAGGGGATGCTCGGCGGCGATCGCCATGAACGTCACGCCCATGATCGTGTCGGCGCGCGTGGTAAACACGCGCAGCAGCTTCTGTTCGCCATCGAGCTCGTACGGGAAGCCGAAGTTGACGCCGACGCTCTTGCCGATCCAGTTTTCCTGCATCGCCTTGACCTGCGGCGGCCAGTCGACCTTGGCCAGATCGGCGAGCAGCTCTTCGGCGTACTGCGTGATGCCTAGGTAGTACCCGGGGATCTCTCGCTTCTCGACGATCGCCTGGGAACGCCAGCCGCGGCCGTCGACCACCTGCTCGTTGGCGAGCACGGTCTGGTCGACCGGATCCCAGTTGACGATCTGCGTCTTGCGGTAGGCGATGCCCTTGTCGAGCATCTTCAGGAACATCCACTGGTTCCACTGGTAATAGTCGGGCGTGCAGGTTGCGAGTTCCCGCGACCAGTCGAAGGCGAGGCCGAGCGGCTGCATCTGCGCCTTCATGTCGGCGATGTTGCCGTAGGTCCACTCGGCCGGCGCCACTTTCTTTTCGATCGCCGCGTTTTCGGCCGGCAGGCCGAATGCGTCCCAGCCCATCGGCGTCATCACGTTGTGCCCGCGCATGCGCAGGATGCGATACATCACATCGTTCAGCGTGTAATTGCGCACGTGACCCATGTGCAGCTTGCCGCTCGGATACGGCAGCATCGAACACACGTAGAACTTGGGCTTCGGCTGGCCTGTCGCGTCCCTGACGTGCTCGACCGCGCGATAAGCCTGAGTGCGCTCCCAGTGCGCCTGCGCTGCGCCTTCGACGGCCTGCGGGTCGTACTTCGGTTCCATCGATGTTCTAAGTATTTGATTCAAGAGGGTGATTATAGGGGCCGCTAAACTTCGTCCCGCTCATGAATCTGCTGCAGAACCTCAACGAGCAGCAACTCGCTGCCGTCACGCTCCCGAACCAGTCCGCCCTGATCCTTGCCGGTGCCGGCAGCGGCAAGACGCGCGTGCTGACGACGCGCATCGCGTGGCTGATCCAGACCGGCCAGCTGTCGCCGCAGGGCGTGCTCGCGGTGACCTTCACCAACAAGGCGGCGAAGGAGATGCTGACGCGCCTCGCCGCAATGCTGCCGATCAACGTGCGCGGCATGTGGATCGGCACTTTTCATGGTCTGTGCAACCGCATGCTGCGTGCGCATCACCGCGATGCTGGCCTGCCGTCGACGTTCCAGATCCTCGATTCCGCCGACCAGCTCGGCGCAATCAAGCGGCTGCTGAAGGCGAACAACATCGACGACGAGCGCTATCCGCCGCGCAACCTGCAGCTTTTCATCAACAGTTCCAAGGAAGCCGGGCTGCGCGCGAAGGACGTCGAGGTCAACGACGACTACAACCGCAAGTTCGTCGAGCTCTTTTCGATGTACGACGCGCAGTGCAACCGCGAGGGCGTGTGCGACTTTTCCGAACTGCTGCTGCGCTGCTACGAGCTGCTCGACCGCAACGAGGTGCTGCGGAGCCACTACCAGGACCGCTTCCGCCACATCCTGGTCGACGAGTTCCAGGACACCAACAGGCTGCAGTACGCATGGTTGAAGCAGCTTGCGGGCGGGAAGAACGCCATTTTCGCCGTCGGCGACGACGACCAGTCGATCTACGCCTTTCGCGGCGCCAACGTCGGCAACATGGCGGACTTCGAGCGCGAGTTCCGGGTCAGGAACCTGATCAAGCTCGAACAGAACTACCGCTCAGTCGGCCACATCCTCAACGCCGCCAACGCGCTGATCGCCAATAACCAGCGCCGGCTCGGCAAGGAACTGTGGACCGATGCCGGCGAGGGCGAGCCGGTACGCATCCACGAGGCGCAGACGGACGGCTACGAGGCGGCCTGGTTGGTCGACGAAGTGAAAGGCCTGATTGCCGAGGGCCACACCCGTTCCGAAATCGCGGTGCTGTACCGGTCCAATGCGCAGTCGCGCGTGATCGAACACGCGCTTTTCAACGCGGCCATCCCGTACCGCGTCTATGGCGGCCTGCGCTTCTTCGAGCGGGCCGAGATCAAGCATGCGCTCGCCTATCTCCGGCTCATCGAGAATCCGGCAGACGACACGGCGTTCCTGCGCGTCGTCAACTTTCCACCGCGCGGTATCGGCGCCCGGACGCTGGAGCAACTCGCCGACGCGGCGCGCTCCGGCTCGGCGAGCCTCTACGCCGCGGTGGGCGCGATGACCGGCAAGGCCGGCACCAATCTCGGCGCGTTCGTCGCGCTGATCGACAGCCTGCGCTTCGAGACAGCTCAGCTGTCGCTGTCGGAGATCGTCGACGCCGTGATCCAGCGCAGCGGACTGATCCCGCATTACCAGAACGAGAGGGAAGGGCAGGAACGCATCGAAAACCTCAACGAACTGGTGAACGCGGCGGCCGCCTTCGTGCAGGAGGAAGGCTACGGCAACGATGCGCCGGGCACGCAGGCGGAGGCCGAGACCGCGATCCCGTCGCCGCTGGCCGGATTTCTCTCGCACGCATCACTGGAAGCCGGTGACAACCAGGCCGAGGCAGGGCAGGACGCACTGCAGCTCATGACCGTCCATGCGGCCAAAGGCCTCGAATTTCACGCCGTCTTCATCACCGGCCTCGAGGAGGGGTTGTTCCCGCACGAGAACAGCCTGAACGAAATGGACGGACTCGAGGAAGAGCGCCGCCTGATGTATGTGGCGATCACGCGCGCACGCCGGCGGCTTTACATCAGTTTTGCACAGAGCCGGCTGCTGCACGGGCAGACGCGCTACGGCATCCGCTCGCGCTTCCTCGGAGAACTGCCCGAGGTGGCGGTAAAGTGGCTGACGCCGCGTGTCTCGGCAGGCGGCGGTGGGCGCTTCGGTCCGTGGCATGACACCGGCGCACGCTCGACGTCGCCGGCGACGCCACCCGCGCGCTCGGCGCCCTCGCACGGGGTTCGCATCGGCCAGGCGGTGCGACACGCCCGCTTTGGCGAAGGCGTCGTCATTAATCTCGAAGGCAGTGGTGACGATGCCCGGGCGCAGGTCAACTTCGGACCGGTGGGTGTCAAATGGCTGGCGCTGGCCGTCGCCAAGCTGATGCCGGCATAGTCCAGCGCCGCTCACGTACGCGACCGCTGCGCGGTCGCACGTGCGCTCGCGGCGGCACGGTTCGCGCGTTGCGCGAACCGCACAAGACCGGTTAGTCGGCTCCGCTCCGGAGCGGCCGCGCGCTACGCCGAGTAGCAAAGGCGGGCACTCCTCCCCGCGATACTCCTTGCACGCTCCTAGGTTTCCTTACCCTCCCCGCCGGGCGGAGAGGGAGGGGTGTGCATCTCCTCCCGCCTGGCGGGAGGCTGGGTGGGTGTGTCGTGAGGTTGACGGTCGGCGGAGCGCGCGGCCGCCCCGGAGCGCAGCCGACTGATCAGTCTTGAGCGGTTCGCGCGGCGCGCGAACCGTGCCGCCGAGGGTGCACGTGCGACGCGCGCAGCGCGTCGCGTACACCCTCGGCGTTACGGCATGGGCGGCTCCAGGACCGTGCGGTAGATCGGGTATTGCGTCGAGTAGGCGACGCAGGTCAGCAGCAGTGCGATCGGTGCGAGAAACATCGAGCCCACCTGCGGCGAAACGCCGAGCAGGCTCAGAATCGTCGAAGTCACCCACGACACGACAATGACCAGAGCCACCAGCGCCAACGCGAGCACGAGAAAAGGCCAGCGGTTACGCCAGCAGGCGAAAAGCGAGTAGAAAAGTGCCTTGCCGACCGGCATCCGGTGCCAGGCCACCAGCTGCGGCGAAAACCAGGTCAGCATCAGTATCGGTGTGTAGATGATTGCGGCGACGAAGATGGCGTCCCAGGGTACGTTGCCGGCCACCGACGCGGCATCGACCTGGCCCTCGATCATCTTCCAGTTCGAGATCTCATCGCGGGCAAAAAGCGACGTCAGCAGCACGAGCACGACCACGAGCGCCGAGTGAACGATGCCGAGCCGCACTAAAGCACTGCGCTGCGGGCCCTTGAAGCCGTCGATCAGCAGTGACGGCAGCGGCATGACGTTGCGCTGCGCATCGCGCCCTGCGGCCGTGATGCCGATCGTGCCGAACGGCACCAGCAGTGCGGCAAGCGGCAGCCCGACCAGCGGCAGATTCGCGATCAGCATCAGCGCCATCGAGTAGAGGATGACGAGTGCGGTGAACGCGAATGCCTGTCGCCGGTAAAGGGCCAGTCCTTCGCGCAACCAGGCCCAGCCGGCCTTAGCCGGCAGCGTTCTGACTTGCATGGGGCCGATTCTATCGGCGCCGGATCAGGCCGACGTCGCGACCCACGGCAGCGTCGCGTCGGTAATGCGGTGCACGAGGATGCGCTCGAAGTGCGTCGGATCGTGCGGTGTCAGGACCTGAGCGGGTCGTGGCAGGTAATAGTCGTACAGCCGCGAGATCCAGAAGCGCAGCGCGGCGGCCCGCAAAACCGTACGCCAGCACTCGTGCTCCTCCTCGGTCAGCGGTCGCACCGCGTGGTATGCATCGATAAGCTGCTGCGCCCGCGCCGGATCGAACGCTCCGCTCGCGAGATCGATGCACCAGTCGTTCATCGTGACCGCGAGATCGAAGAGCCAGATGGAGCAGCCGGCGAAATAGAAGTCGATCAGTCCGCCAATGGCATCGCCCGCGGGCGCCTGGACGAGCAGCACGTTGTCGCGGAACAAATCCGCGTGGATCGGGCCGGCCGGCAGCCGTTCGAAGCGGGCACTGCGGAAGAACGAGTCCTGGTAGACCAGTTCGTCGGCCAGCCGATGGAACAATTCGTCCGGAATGTGCGGCTCGAGCTTGGGCACCGAGTCCTTCCACCAGCCGATGCCGCGCAGATGCGGCTGGAACAGCGGGAAATCCGCGCCGGCCAGATGCATCTTTGCGAGAACCTCGCCGACCAGCGCACATTGCGCGGGTGAGGGATCGACAACCGCGCGGCCTTCGAGGCGCGTGACGATCGCCGCAGGCTTGCCCTTGATCTCAGCCAGCAGCGCGCCGCTGCGATTTTCCTGCGGTGCCGGCACCGGCAGCCCGCGCCGCGCGAGGTGGCGCATCAGTTCCAGGTAAAACGGCAGTTGCTTGAAGGTCAGTCGCTCGAAGATCGTCAGGACGTAGCGCCCGTGGGTCGTCGTGATGAAGAAATTCGTGTTCTCGATCCCGGAGGCAATGCCCTGCAGTTCAACCAGTTCGCCAATGGCGAACTGCGTCAGAAAGCTCGCGGCTTCAGCGCGAGTCAGCGCGGTAAAAACGGCCATGGAGTCGGGGCCGGCGAGCTAGCGGGTCGTAGACGACGGCGGAGGAGGCAGCCCGGGAGTCGGACGTTCGGCGGGCCGGCCGAACTCGAACGTGAAGAATTTCGGCAGTGACAGGCCAGACGACGTATCGGTAGCTGACATCGGCTGCTGGCCTTCGCGATTGTTGATGGTGTAGGTACGCCCGGTCAGCGCCGGCGTCACCCTGATCTCGCTGATTCGGTTCGATGTCCACACCTGTTCGATGCGCGTCGCCGGCTCATCCGGCGGGACGGCCTTGGCGTCCGCTTCAGTCGGGACCAGTTCGTCGCGCGCCGCGGCGGATGCGGGCGGCGCCGCAGCTTTATCGAGAGCCTGGCGCTCGGCAGGCGTGAGTTCGATGCGCTGGCGCGGTACCGCAGGCGAAGCGGCCGGCTTGCCGGCTTTCGCGCCGGTCGCTGCCGGTGCGCGTGCGTCCGGCGAGCTCACCTGACCCCACGCGGGCAGCGCTGCGGCAGCCGCAAGCATCACTGCAACGCAGATCAGCGGCCGGCGGCCGTAGGAACGCGGGGAGGCAGATCGCCACATATATTCAATTCTAACCGGCTGCCCGCCACGGAAGGGCTGGGGCGAACGGGAAAGCCAGGCGCTCTTAGAGATAGAGCAACTGCTCGCGTTCAGTGGCACTCTGCTCGAAGCCGCGCGCGTCGTAGAAGTCGAATAGTGCGTTGACGACGGCGTCGCTGTCGTCGACGACACGCATCATGTCGAGATCGGCGAGGCTGATCATGCCTTCGGTCGCAACCCTGTCGCGCAACCAGTCAAGCAGCCCGGCCCAGAAGGATGAACCGACCAGCACAATCGGCATCCGCTTGCCCTTGCCGGTCTGCATCAGCGTCAGGGCTTCGCTCAGTTCGTCGAGGGTGCCGAAGCCCCCGGGCATGACGACGTAGGCCGCGGCGTACTTGACGAACGCGACCTTGCGCGCAAAGAAGTGGCGGAAGCGCAGCGAGATGTCCTGGTAATCGTTGCCCGATTGCTCGAAGGGCAACTCGATATTGAGGCCGACCGACGGAGATGCGCCTTCGAACGCTCCCCGATTGGCGGCTTCCATGATGCCTGGGCCGCCGCCGCTGATGACGGCAAAGCCGGCGTCCGAGAGCTTGCGTGCGATCTCGACGGCCAGTTCGTAGTTCGGCGTGCCGGGCTGGCTCCGCGCACTGCCAAAAATCGACACCGCCGGCCGGATCTCGGACAGCCGTTCGGTCGCCTCGACGAACTCTGAAATAATGCCCCAGAGCTGCCAGGACTCCCGTGCCTTCTGGCTGGTCGCGCGCTCCGGCATCGTGACTGCACGCAGGCTGGGTATGTTCTTGCGGTGGTCGAGCACGGCGAATCTCCCAATGAAAACACTGTTGTTGCTCGATGGATCGAGCTACTTATACCGCGCATTCCATGCGCTGCCGGACCTGCGAACCGCTGCCGGCGAGCCCACCGGAGCGATCCGCGGATTCATCGGAATGCTGCGCACGCTGCGCCAGCAGGTTCCGGCCGACTACATTGCGTGCGTCTTCGATGCCAAGGGTAAGACCTTCCGGGACGACCTGTACGCCGAATACAAGGCGAATCGGGCCGCCATGCCGGATGATCTGGTGGCCCAGATCGAGCCCATCCACGCGGCGGTACGGGCACTCGGCTGGCCCGTCATCGAAATCGAGGGCATCGAGGCCGACGATGTCATCGGCACGCTCGCACGCCAGGCCGCAGAGCATGGCCTGCGAACCGTGATCTCGACCGGCGACAAGGACCTCGCGCAGCTGGTCGACGAGCGCACGACGCTGGTGAACACGATGAGCGGCGAAACGCTCGATATCCCGGGTGTTGCGTCGAAGTTCGGCGTCCCTCCGGCGCGCATCGTCGACTACCTGACGCTGGTCGGAGACAGCGTCGACAACGTGCCGGGCGTCGACAAGGTCGGCCCGAAGACCGCCGCCAAGTGGCTCCACACCTATGGTTCGCTCGATGCGCTGGTGGAGCGTGCCGGCGAGATCGGCGGTGCCGTCGGCGAAAACCTGCGCAAGGCGTTGCCCTGGCTGCCTACGGCGCGCACGTTGGTGACGATCAGGACCGATTGCGATCTGTCTGCGCATGTGCCGTCGATCAGTGCGCTGGCGGTTCGCGATGAAGACGCCGATCGCCTGCGCGAGCTTTATCAGCGGTACGAATTCAAGTCGTGGTTGCGCGAAGTCGATGCGCAGGCCATTGCCAATGCCACCGGGCAGCCCGCAGCGCAGTCCGCAAGCGCCGTGCCCGAACGGGAAAGCCGCACAGAATACGAAATGGTGACGACGCCGGATCAACTCGATACGTGGCTGCAACGCATCGGCGCGGCCGAACTGACCTGCATCGATACCGAAACTACATCGCTCGACCCGATGGCGGCGCAGCTGGTCGGCATTTCCCTGTCGGTGGAGCCGCTCAAAGCCTGCTACATCCCGCTCGCTCACCGCTACCCCGGCGTGCCGGAGCAGTTGCCGTTCGAGCCGACCCTCGCGGCGCTGCGGCCGTGGCTGGAAAGCCCGCACCATCGCAAGGTCGGCCAACACCTGAAGTACGACACCCACGTTTTCGCGAACCACGGCGTTCGGCTGGTCGGCGTCGCCCATGACACGCTGCTCGAGTCCTACGTGCTGGAGGCGCATCGCAATCACGACATGGACTCGCTTGCCGAGCGACACCTGGGCCGCCGGACCCTGACGTACACGGAGGTCTGCGGCAAAGGCGCGAACCAGCTGTGTTTCGATGAAGTGGCGCTCGACCGGGCCACCGATTACGCCGCCGAGGATGCCGAGGTGACGCTCGCACTGCACCAGGCGCTGTGGCCGCAGATCGAGCCCAACGAGCGTCTGCGCAAGGTCTATGAGGACATCGAACTGCCGGTCGCCCGGGTGCTGTTCGGAATGGAACGCACCGGCGTACTGATCGATCGCGCCGAAGCTCGAGGAGCAGAGCCGGCAGTTGGGAGAGCGCATTGCGCAGCTGGAACGCGAGGCGATCGAACTGGCGGGGCAGCCCTTCAATCTCGGCAGCCCCAAGCAGATCGGCGAGATCCTGTTCGGGCTGCTCAAGCTGCCGGTGATCAAGAAGACCGCGAGCGGCACACCGTCCACGGACGAGGAAGTCCTCGAGAAGCTGGCGGAGGACTACCCGCTGCCCAAGTTGCTGCTCGAACACCGCGGTTTGTCGAAGCTCAAGTCCACGTACTGCGACAAGCTGCCGCTGAGCGCCGACGCGCAAGGGCGGGTACACACGACTTATGGGCAGGCGATTGCGGTTACCGGGCGGTTGTCGTCATCGGACCCCAACCTGCAGAACATCCCGATCCGCACCGCGGAGGGCCGGCGCATCCGCGAAGCGTTCATCGCACCGCCGGGCCATCGCATCATGTCGGCCGATTACTCGCAGATCGAATTGCGCATCATGGCGCACATCTCGGAGGACAGCGGCCTGCTTGACGCCTTTTCGAAGGGCGAGGACATCCACCGTGCGACGGCGTCGGAAGTTTTCGGCGTGCCGGTCGCCGAGGTCTCGAGCCAGCAGCGCCGCTATGCCAAGGTCATCAACTTCGGCCTCATCTACGGCATGAGCGCGTTCGGGCTTGCATCCAATCTCGGCATCGAGCGCGATGCGGCACGCAGCTACATCGATCGCTACTTCATGCGCTATCCCGGCGTCGCCAAGTACATGGAGTCGACGCGGGCGCTGGCGAAGCGCCAGGGCTATGTGGAGACCGTGTTCGGCCGGCGACTTTGGCTGCCGGAAATCAACTCGCCGAACGGCCCGCGCCGCGGTGCTGCCGAGCGTGCGGCGATCAACGCGCCGATGCAGGGCACTGCGGCGGACCTGATCAAGCTCGCGATGATCGCGGTCGATCGCTGGATCCACGAGTCCTCGCTTGCCACCCGCCTGGTGATGCAGGTGCATGACGAACTCGTGCTCGAAGTCCCCGACGCCGAGGTCGCGCAGCTGCGTGAGCGCCTGCCCGCGCTGATGGCCGGCGTTGCCGACCTGCGCGTGCCGCTGCTGGTCGAGCTGGGGGTCGGCGACAACTGGGACGAGGCGCACTGAAAGGAACGCGCTGGATCGATCTGCGCGGCCTCAGTGCGACGCAGCCATCAGAGAAGCATCTTGCCGCCGGCGATCACCAGCACCGCTGCCAGTGCCAGGCGTAGCGCCTTGTGGCCGAGCCGTCGGGAGCCGAAGCTCGCGCCGATGAATCCGCCCGCGACCACCGCCGCGACCCACGCGGGCAGCGCGTCCGGCAGCGCCGGCTGGCGGCTCAGCAGACCCACCAGTCCCGCCACCGAGTTCACCAGGATGAAAGCGGCCGTCGGCGCGGCACTCTCGCGCACCGTCGCCCAGCCGGTCAGGACCAGCAGCGGGCTCAGGAAGATTCCGCCGCCGACGCCGGTCAATCCCGCCAGCAGCCCCATCGCCGCCCCGATAATGAGTGACAGCCACAACGGCGGTGGCCGTCGCGCGGGTCGCGGACGGTCTTGATCGCTGATGGCGTCGAGAAACAGGCGAGCCGCCGAGAACAGCAATACGGCGCCGACCAGAACGCCGAACCACGCCACCGGCAGCTGGATGCGGCCGCCGATGAACGCCATTGGCATCGCGCTGGCGGCAAACGGCAGGAACAGGCGCCACTGGAAGCCTCCAGCCCGCGCGAACTTGTACAGGGAGATGGACGACACCGCGACGTTCATCACCAGCGCGGTCGGACGCATGATCGCAGCAGGCATCCCCATCAGGCCCATTGCCGCCAGGTAACCCGAAGCGCCGCCATGGCCGACGGATGAATACAGGACCGCGGCGGCAAAGAACAGCGCGGCGAGTAGCGTGTCCTGCGCGGTCACGGCAACTCAGCGCAGCAGGTAGCCCAGCGGGCGCCACGCCCCTTCGTGATACATCAGCGTCACCAGTTCCTCGGCCGCTGCGTTCTTCTCGAAATCACTGGCGTAGCCCACCGTGACGTAGTCGCCGGCCGGCGCACCGGGAATCGACTTGCGATATGCGGCGCCCTTGAGCTTGCGCGCGTTGAGCTTGCCGTAGTCGGCGCGGTTCTTCGGTATGCCGGCAAGCCATTGCTCGCGCGTCACCTTCTCGCGAAACACCGGCGCGCACTCTTCCCATGCCTTGCCGTACTGCCCGCCGTCGATGAGCTTCAACCACTCGCCGGCGACCTTCGCGGCGGCCGCCTCCTTTGCCTCGGCAACGGGGTCGCTGAGCGGAGCTTCCTGCGCGCCCTGCGGTGCCGACGGCTTGCCGAAGTCGGCCGGCGGTTTGAGCTGTGCATGGGCCGCACCGCCGGCAGCGACGGTGAGGGCAATCAAGATGCGTATCAACATGGCAGTCCTTCGAATGACGGGCACAGGAGCCCGCGACCGATCAGGTCGGTGTGTAGGCGAGACGGATGTAGATCGGTGCAAACGGGGTCGCCTGCGTGATTTCGATCAGCGCTTCACGGGCAAGCTCAAGCAGCGCCAGGAAGTGAACGATGGCCACCGGGACGCCGCGGGCGGGGTCGAACAGGTCAGCGAACTCGACGAAGCGCGTGTTCTGCAATCGTCGGAGAATGAAGCTCATGTGCTCGCGCACGGAAAGCTCCTCGCGCGCGATGCGGTGATGGGCGTGCAGCCGCGCTCGCTGCAGCACGTCGACCCACGCGTCACGAAGCTCGATGACATTCACGTCGGGGAAGCGCCGCTCGATCGACTGCTCGATGGTCACGATGGCCCGCACGAAATCCCGGCCCACGCGCGGCAACTCGTCGAGCTGCTGCGCCGCCAGCTTGATGCGCTCGTACTCGAGCAGACGGCGCACCAGCTCGGCGCGCGGGTCCTCGACCTCGTCGCCGGTATCCGCCTTGCGCACGGGAAGCAGCATGCGCGACTTGATCTCGATCAGCAGCGCGGCCATCAACAGGTACTCGGCCGCGAGCTCGAGGTTCTTGGCGCGGATCTGGTCGATATACGCCAGATACTGCACCGTCAACGGCGCCATCGGGATATCGAGCACGTTGAAGTGCTGCTTGCGGATCAGATAGAGCAGCAGATCCAGCGGGCCTTCGAATGCTTCAAGGAAGATTTCCAGCGCATCGGGCGGGATGTAGAGGTCATCCGGTAGTCGGAACAGCGGCTCGCCATAAAGACGCGCAAGCGCGACGCCGTCGATGACATCCGGCGTGGAATCGGCCGCAGCGGCCAGGGCGCCGGTGTCGTCCGGGGCCTGCATTGCGGGGTCGTGCACGATTGCGCTGGCCGGATTCAACTACTTGGCCTTCGACTGGTAGACGTAGGCCGACTGTGGGACTCCGGATTGCCGGAAGCGCCGGTACATGTCCCGGTCGAGGTTCTTGTCCCAGAAGATGGCGCGTCCTTCCTTCTGTCCGGGCTCGATGGCAGGATTCTGCTGCTTGAGGTCGCGGAGGAAGCGCGTCAGCTCGGATTCGTAGTGGCCTGACATGTGACGGTGGTCGGCGTGTGTTGTGTAATTTCGAAGCGTGAAGTTTACGCGAGCAGGAGCAACGACATGGGATGGATGGCGCGCGTGGTAGCAGCGCTCGGAGCGATCGCGGCGGTGGCGGCTTGCGACCCGAGCGGACAGGTCTACGAGGACCTGCGGCTCGCTCAGCTCAAGCCGGGCGAATCGACCGAACAGGATGTACGCAAGCTCTTCGGCCCGCCAGATTCCGTGCGTGAGACGGCGGACGGCAAGGGTCTCGTCTACCCCCTCGGGCCCAACGGCACGGCGACGCTGCTGTTGCGCATCGGCCGTGACGGCAAATACCAGGGACGTGAGAACCTGCTGACGCGCGCCAATTTCCAGCGCGTGGCGCCCGGCATGAAGGAAGCCGACGTGCTGGCTCTGCTCGCCCGACCCGGCCGGCGCGAGGAGTACCGGCTGAAGCAGGAAACTGCCTGGGAATGGCGCTTCAATGATGGCGCCGAGACTCGAGTGTTCGTGGTGACATTCAACGCGGCCGGGCAGGTGGCTTCTACAGCGATCGAAGAGGTGCCCCGCATCGGCGGGTGAGCCGCACGGGGGGCGCTCAACGACCGCGCGCGGTCACCGCGGTAAAAATGGCGCGCAGTATTTCCAGCGGCGGCGGAGGGCAGCCGGGCACCGCGATGTCCACCGGAATCACGTTGGCGACGCGCCCGCAACTGGCATAGCTCTGACCGAAGATGCCGCCGGTGCAGCCACAATCGCCGACCGCAACGACGAGTCGCGGCTCCGGCGTGGCGTCATACGCACGCTTGACGGCGATCTCCATGTTTCGGGCCACCGGTCCGGTGACCAGGAGCAGATCCGCATGGCGCGGGCTGGCGACGAACTTGATGCCGTGTCCCTCGAGGTTGTAGTAGGGATTGTTGAGCGCGTGGATCTCCAGTTCGCAGCCATTGCACGAGCCGGCGTCGATCTGGCGAATCGCGAGCGCGCGGCCCAGCAGTGCCAGGATGTCGGCCTGGATGCGATCCCCATCGACGCGTAGTTCGTCCGCCGGTTGTGGCGCGGCCTCCGAGCAGATGCCCGCCCTGACGACCTGTCTCAGCAGCGTCAGCATCAGAGATCCTGTCCCGAGTAGCTCAGGTTGAACGACTTGTTGATCAGCGGGAAGTCGGGGACGATGTTGCCGATGACCGCGTGTTCGAGGACCGGCCAGTTCTGCCATGACGGGTCATGGCAATGGCAGCGGCGTACACGGCCGGCAGCATCGGTCTCGAGCGCCACCATCACGTCGCCGCGCCAGCCTTCGATCCAGCCGAGTCCGAATCCATTGCTCCCGACCGCCGGCACAGCGCTGCGCGACTCGCCGACCGGCAGTCGCTCGGCGATCGCCTGAATCAGCCGCAGCGACTCGATCACTTCGTCGAAGCGCACCGCCACGCGGGCCGCGACGTCGCCGCGCGCATCGGTGGCAATGTTCACGCCGACGTCGCGGTACGGGGTGGACGGCAGATCGATGCGCAGGTCATATGCGAGCCCACTCGCACGCGCGGCCAGGCCGGTCAGGCCGAGGCGCAGCGCCAGATCGGTCGAGACGATGCCGGTGCGCTGGAAGCGATCCTGCAGACCGGCGTGCTCGTCGTAGATCGACCGCAACCGCCGCACCTCGACCGCAACGTCGCGGCATTGCCGGACGACACGCTCGAGCCCATCGCGGTCGGGCTCTGCAACCACGCCGCCGGGAACGATGCAGTCCATCATCAGCCGGTGACCGAACACCTCGCCGTTGAGGCGTAGCCACTGCTCGCGCAGTCGCGAGAACTGCGCCAGCCCGAAACTCAGGGCGGCATCATTGCCGAGCGCGCCGAGATCGCCGAGATGATTGCCGACGCGCTCGCGCTCGAGGAAAAGGGCGCGCAGCCAGGTGGCGCGCGGCGGAATGCTGCAGCCGGCGACGCTCTCGGCGGCCATCGCGTAGGCCCACGCATAGGCCACGGTGGAGTCGCCCGACACCCGTCCCGCGAGGCGATGGCCCTCGGCGACGGGCATGCCTTCGAATCGCTTCTCGATGCCCTTGTGGACGTAGCCGAGACGCTCTTCGAGTCGCAGCACCTTTTCGCCGACGATCGAGAAGCGGAAATGACCGGGCTCGATGATGCCGGCGTGTATCGGTCCAACCGGGATCTCGTGCACGCCATCACCGGCCACGCTGACGAAGTCGTAGTGCTCCTGCTCGCCGACAAAGGTGCGCCCGCCGTCACTGTCACGCCGCAGCGGGTAGTAGTCGGCCGGCCACGCTGCGTGGCGCAGCCAGGGTCGCGCATCTTCAGCGTGGCGCGCGCGAATGCCGAGCAGATCGAAGGTGGCGCGCTGCATCCGGCCGGCGGCGGGAAATCGCGCCGCCAGATCCGGGTAATCCGGCCGCTCCGGCGCAAGCGGCAATTGCAGGCAGACCATCCGGTCACGCGCGGCATACGCCGCAAGAATGACGAATCCCGCGCCCATGTCGCGGCGGTCGGAACCCCACAGCGCAACCAACCGACCTTCACCGCCGGCGTAGGCATCCGCGGCGGCGTTCCACTGCTCCTCGTCGACGGTCGCCGTGGCCGACGGAACCGCACCTGCAAGCGGTCGAAGTCCGATGTTGGCGACCGTCGTGCTCACGCCTCAGCCTCCGGAGATCAGGCGGGCCGCCTGCTGGTACCAGCTGTCCAGGTACGGCGGGATGTACAGCCCAAGCACGAGCGCCAGCCCGAGATGCACGAACACCGGCACCAGCGCCGGCGGGTGTGCGAGCGGCTTGACCGTGGACTCGCCGAACACCATCGGTTGTACTTTCCCCAGCACCGCCGCGAAAGCGACGCCGAGCGCCAGCAGTAGAAATGGAGTCGTCCACGGGAATTCGCGCATCGCCGTGGTCAGGATCAGGAACTCGCTGGCAAACACGCCGAACGGCGGCATGCCCAGGATCGCCAGCGAACCGATCATCAGCCCCCAGCCCACCGTCGGGTTGACGCGCGCCAGGCCGCGGATGTCGTCCATGATCTGCGTTCCGGCCTTCTGCGCAGCGTGGCCGACCGCGAAGAAGATCGCCGACTTCACCAGCGAGTGCACCGTCATGTGAAGCAGGCCGGCGAAGCTCGCGATCGGTCCGCCCATGCCGAAGGCAAAGGTGATCAGGCCCATGTGCTCGATCGAGGAGTACGCGAACATCCGCTTCACGTCGCGCTGGCGCGAGATGAAGAATGCCGCCAGTACCACCGAAAACAGGCCGAATCCCATCATCAGGTCGCCGGCGAAGCGTGAAGCAAGCGCGCCGTCGGTGAGCACCTTGCATCTCAGCACCGCATAGAGCGCGACATTGAGCAGCAGGCCGGACAGTATCGCCGAGATCGGCGTCGGCCCTTCCGCATGCGCGTCTGGCAGCCAGTTGTGCAGTGGCGCCAGGCCGACCTTCGTGCCGTAACCGATCAGGAGAAACACGAACGACAGCGCGATCACCGTCGGTTCGAGCTGTTCCTTGACGGCGTTCAGGTTGGTCCACAAGAGCCCCCCGCCCTCCGCGCCGATCACGCGCTCGGCGGCGAGGTAAAGCAGGATCGTGCCGAACAGCGCCTGCGCGATTCCGACGCCGCAGAGAATGAAGTATTTCCACGCGGCTTCGAGGCTTGCCGGTGTCCGGTACACCGCCACCAGCAGCACAGTCGCGAGCGTGGCGGCCTCCATCGCGACCCACAGCAGTCCCATGTTGTTGGTCAGCAGCGCCAACAGCATCGTGAACGAAAACAGCTGATACATGCTGTGGAAGAGCCGCATTCGCGGCGGCGTCATCTTGCCGTGGTCGCGCTCGATGCGCATGTACGGCCGTGCGAAGAGCGCCGTGGTGAAGGCGACGAAGGCCGTCAGCGCCACCAGGAAGACGTTGAGCGAATCGACGAAGAACTGCTGATGCAGCACCAGGATCGGCCCGGCCGCGATGATCTTTCCCGTCAGCACCGACGCCGCGATGAACGTGCCCAAGCTGAACGCCACGTTCACGGCCGGCGCATGGTCGCGATGGCCCACGAGCGCGAGCACGCCGGCTCCGAAGAGGGGAATGCCGAGGACGGCGATCAAGGCTTCCATCGGATGGCCGCTCCTACTCTTCCTTCAGCCGCTCCAGATGGCGAATGTCGAGGCTGTCGAACTGTTCGCGAATCTGGAACATGAACACGCCGAGGATGATCATGCCGATCAGCACGTCGAGCGCGATGCCGAGTTCGACCACCATCGGCATCCCGTAGGTGGCGCTGGTAGCGGCGAAGAAGAGCGAGTTCTCCATGGCCAGGAAGCCGATCACCTGCGGAATCGCTTTCGTCCGTGTGATCATCATCAGGAACGCCAGCAGCACGCAGGCGAGTGCGATGCCGAGCGTGCCGCGCGCTACGGACGCCGAGAGGTTCGAGATCGGCAGTGCGAGGTTGAACGCGAAGATCACCAGCACGATGCCGATCAGCATCGTCGTCGGGATATTGATCAGCGTCTCGACGTCCCAGCGAACGTTGAGTCGCTCGATCAGCCGGTGCAGCAGCCACGGCATCAGCAGCACCTTCAGCAGGAACGTGAGTCCGGCCGAGTAGTACAGGTGCGGCTGCTGCGTGAAGAAAGCCATCGTGGTGGTCGACGCGACGAGCGTCAGCCCCTGCAGCGTGAACAGGTGAACCAGGGACAGCACGCGCCGCTGCGCGAGCAGCGCAAAGGACAGCAGCAGCAGCAGTGCGGCGAACAGGTTGATGAGTTGCGTGACCAGTGGCGCCACCGTCAGGCCCCCAGGAGGAAGTGCACGAGGATGCCGATCACCGCCAGCAGGAACGCCCCGGCGAGAAACTCTGGCACGCGGAAGATGCGCATCTTGGCGGAAACCGATTCGATGACCGCCACGAGTGCACCGCCGATCGCGAGCTTGCCGACCAGCACCGGCGCCGCGAGGAGCAGTCCGAGCGGATCGTCGACCTGCGCGATGCCCCACGGAAAGAAGATCGCGAGCCCGATGCACGAATACGCAAAGAGCTTCAGGCTCGCGGCCCACTCCAGCAACGCCAGGTGACGGCCCGAGTACTCGAGGATCATCGCCTCGTGGATCATCGTCAGTTCGAGGTGCGTGGTCGGGTTGTCGACCGGGATGCGCGCGTTTTCCGCGAGCGACACCATCGTGAACGCGACGCCGGCAAAGGCAAGGCTGGGATAGATCGCGAACTCCTGGTTGGCGATCGTCTCCACGATGCTCGCCAGCGAGGTGGACTGCGTCATGAACGCCGCGATGAAAAGCACCATCAGCAGTGCCGGCTCGGCCAGGAAGCCCACCAGCATTTCGCGCCGGGCGCCGAGCGTGCCGAAAGCCGTGCCGATGTCCATCGCGGCGAGCGACATGAAGACGCGGGCCAGCGCGAACAGACCGACCAGCGCGATCGCATCGGCCGCGGGCGCGAGTGCGAGGTCGGTTGACAGGCTGGGAATGATGCCGCAGGCGAGCACCATCGCACCGAAGACAATGTAAGGCGTCGCGCGGAAGAGCTGCGTGGCGTCCTCGGCAACGACCGATTCCTTGTAGAAGAGCTTGTGCAGTGTTCGATAGGGCAGTAGCAGCGGCGGCGCACTCTTGTTCTGCAGCCAGGCGCGACACTGGTTGACCCATCCTGTCGAGCAACGGCGCGCCGAGCACCGCGACGGCGACAGCCAGCAACTGCGCGAAGAGGCTGTAGATCGTCATCGGAACACCAGCACGAGCATCACCAGCAGCGTGACGAAGCTGTAAAGCAGGTAGGTGGAAATCCGCCCCTGCTGCAGTCGTCCAATCAGTCGCGACGCGGCCTCGACGAGGCGCGCGATCGGCAGGTATATCCAGTGCCAGAAGTGATCGCTGGCCACCATCTGATAGGACGGCGCGCGGTCGAACGGGTCGGGCAGGTGCCGCTCGATGCGGAAAAATGGCTCGAAGACCTGCCGTATCGGCTGACCGAAGCCCTCGGCCGTATCCTGCATGCGCGCGTTCAGCAGCGGGAAGCCGCAGTCCCACGGCGCGGCGCGACGGATCCGCCCGTGGTAGAGCCGCCGCACCAGCACGAACGCGAGCGCGAAGCTCCCGGACACCAGCAGCAGGAAGAGCAGCGGGACTGTAGCTGGCACGCTCGGGCGCGACCGGCGCGAGAAACAGCCAGCCGTGCGCAGCAACCTCGCGACCGATGCCGTTGCCGACCAGGACCTGCGTCACCGGATCGATCAGCGCGATCACCTGTGCAGGCAGCAGCCCGAGCAGCACGCAGCCCGACGCCAGCCAGACGAGACCGATACGCTCGGTTGTGCCGGGGTCGTGCGAACGAGTCAACCCGGGCTCACGCGGCTGGCCCAGGAAGATCACACCGAAGAACTTCACCATCACGTAGCCGCCGAGCGCGGCCACGAGTGCCACGCCCGCCGCCGCTACCGGGACAAGGTTGTTCACAAAGGTGCTCGGCAGGCCGAGCGTGAACAGGAAACTCTGTAGCAGCAGCCACTCCGAGACGAAACCGTTCAGTGGCGGCAGGCCGGCCGCGGCGAGCGCGCCCGCGAGCACCAGCCATCCGACCCAGGGCATGTAGCGCAGCAGACCGCCCAGCTTGCCGAGGTTGCGCTCGCGCGTGGCGTGCAGCACCGCGCCGGTGCCGAGAAACAACAGACTCTTGAAGAACGCGTGGTTCAGCGCGTGATACAGCACGGCTGTCAGCGCCAGCGCGGCCATCGCCGACATCGCATAACCGGTGAAGAGCAGTGCGAGGCCGATGCCGACCAGCAGCAGCCCGATGTTTTCAATCGAGGAGTACGCGAGCAGGCGCTTCATGTCGGACTGTACGGCGGCGAACACCACGCCGAAGAGCGCGGTCACAAGCCCGATCGCCAGCGCCAGAACGCCCCACCACCACAGCTGAGTCTGCAGTATCTCGAAGCCGATCCGCAGCAGACCGTAGATCGCCGTCTTCAGCATCACGCCGCTCATCAGCGCCGACACCGGTGAGGGCGCGGCCGGGTGCGCTTCGGGCAGCCAGATGTGCAGCGGCACGATGCCGGCCTTGGCGCCGAAGCCGAAGAGCGCGAGCAGGAATGCGATCGACGCCCATGCGTGCGTCAGCGGCTGCGCGCGCATGTTGTCGAACGTGTAGTCACCGGTGTTGGCCTGCAGCACGCCAAAGCACAGCAGGATCGCCAGTGCGCCGACGTGCGCCACCAGCAGGTACAGGTAGCCGGCGCGGCGGATCTCGGGAATCACGTGGTTCGCGGTCACCAGGAAGAACGACGACAGCGCCATCAGTTCCCACATCACCATGAACACGTAAGCGTCGTCGGCGAGCATGACCATCGCCATGCTGGCGAGGAACAGGTGGTACAGCAGGCACAGCAGTCCCGGCGGCGTGCCTTCCCCCTGGCGAAAGTAGCCGGACGCGAATACGGAGACGCCCGCCGCAGTGCTACCGAGCAGCAGCAGGAAAAACGCCGAGAGCGCATCGAGTCGCAGGTGGAATGGCAACCCGGGCAATCCCAGCGGCAGCACGGCGACCTGCGCGCCGGCGAACAGCGCCAGCGCGGCGGCGACCGCGACCAGCAGGCCAATGGCCGCTCCGATCGGAAACAGCACCCGGGCGACGATGTAGAAGTTGTGCGGACGCAGGATGCCGATCATGCCGAGCCCGATCCACAGCGCAACACCGGCCAGGATCCAGTCGATCGCCAGCCAGTCCCAGGGGGGAATCACGATGTCCGGCTCCGGCGGGATGTGCCGGCTTTCTTGCGCGAGGCCACCAGCAGCCAGGACGGCAAAGGCCGGTTGCCGGCATGCTCGATGATGTACTCGCGGATCAGCTGGCGCACGACCTGCGATGGCGTCAGATCCTGCGCAGCGCAGATCTCCTCGAACATGAGCTTCTTGCGCGGATCAAGCAGCAGCGTCAGTCGCGCGGTCTTGGACTCGGTCTTCGCAGGCATGGCATGTCCGGGAGAAGATTCGAAGAATTCGCTATGTTAATGATATGTGCATCAAACGCGAATACTCGAATTGTCACTCAGAGGGTACGAAGTTGGAGCGATGGCCGGGGGCCGATGGCGCCGCGCTTGATCGCGGTCAATCCTGGCGAATCGGACGGGCCTACCGTGCTCTCGTACCACTTGCCTGAGACACAAGGAGAGATCGAATGCTGAAGATCACTGCAGCGCTGCTGCTGCTCGCGGGAGTCGCTGTGTCTGCGACAGCACAGGACCTGACCTGGCGGAAAGACATCGGACCGATCATTGCTGCGAAGTGTGGTGCGTGTCACGGCGCCAACATGCCCGAGTACAGCGACTGGATGCTGCTGGGTGACGAAAAGCGCAAGACAGTCGCACCGCGCGTCGACTCGTACCCGACGTTCATGACCTATGTGGTCTGGCCCGGCACCGGCGCGATGATGCGTCGCCTGGACGACGGCAGGGCCGCCGGCGGCAAACCCGGCAACATGTACCCCTACCTCGGGAGCAGCGACGAGGAACGTGCCAGGAACCTTCAATTGATCAAGTCCTGGCTGGGCGACGGAGCGTGGAATCTCAACCGCTGGAAAGCTCGCGGTGATGTCCCGGCTGTAACGAAGGAACAGCTCGAAAAGGTTCAGGGCAAGTATTGAAAGATTGAACCCGGCGGTTCTGTGAGGCGCCGCGGCCGCGCCCGCGTGCCGCATGCCTCGTTCGCTGGCCAGGGTACAGCCGCTACTTGACGCGCATGCCCGGCTGTGCGCCTTCGTCCGGGTCAAGCAGGAAGATGCCCGGATGCGCCTTCTCGTCGGCATGACTGGCGGCGAGCACCATGCCCTCGCTAAGACCAAACTTCATCTTGCGCGGCGCCAGATTCGCGACCAGCACGGTCAGGCGTCCGACCAGGTCTTCGGGCTTGTAGGCCGACTTGATACCGGAAAAGACGGTGCGCTCACGGCCTTCGCCGGAATCGAGTGTCAGTTTGAGCAGTTTGTCGCTGCCGTCGACGAACGAGGCGGTGACGATCTTCGCGATGCGGAAGTCGAGCTTGGCGAAGTCGTCGATCGTGATTGTGTCGGCAATCGCGGCACCGCCGGGAAGCGGCTGCGGCACCGCGACTTCGGCCGGGGGTTCGAAGAGCGAGTCCATCTGCTTGGCTTCCACGCGGGTCATCAGGTGCTTGTAGGGCGCAATACGCTCGAGCGCCGCATCGAGATCCGACCACAGGAACGGCCGGTCCATGCCGAACAGTTCGCGGGCTACGCGCTCCGCGGTGGCCGGCAGGACCGGGGCGAGATAAATGCTGAGCACCCTGAAGCAGCGCATGACGTCACTGCATACGCTGTGCAGCAGATCCCGGCCGGCAGGGTCCTTCGCTAGCTCCCACGGTTTCATGCGATCAAAGTGTTCGTTCGCGTGATCCGCGATTCGCATGATTTCGCGCAGCGCCTTGCCGAACTCGCGTTGCTCCATCTGCGTGGCGATATCGTCGGCGGCGTTCAGCGCCACCGGCAGGCTTGCCAATGCAACCCCCGTCGTTTCGCCGGCGGATGCGAGGCGACCGTCGAAGTTGCGGATGAGGAAACTCGCGGCCCGGCTCGCGATGTTGACGTACTTGCCGATCAGATCGCTGTTGACCCGCTGCAGAAAGTCATCCGGGTTGAAGTCGACATCCTCGACCCGGCCGTTGAGTTTGGCGGCGACGTAGTAGCGGAACCACTCGGGGTTCATGCCGAGCTCGAGATAGCGCAGCGGATCGATGCCCGTGCCGCGACTCTTGCTCATCTTCTCGCCGCTGACGGTGATGAAACCATGCACGTAGACGTTGTCGGGAACCTTGCGGCCCGAAAACTTCAGCATCGCCGGCCAGAAGAGCGTGTGATGGTAGATGATGTCCTTGCCGATGAAGTGGATCTGTTCGACGTCTGCGGCGGCGACGAACTCGTCGAAACCGCGCGCCTCGCCGCGGGCTTTCGCCTTGCCGCTGTCGAAATACAACTTGAGTGACGCGAGGTAGCCGATCGGCGCGTCGAACCAGACATAGAAGAATTTGCCGGGTGCGTCCGGAATCGGGATGCCGAAAAAGGGCGCGTCGCGCGAGATGTCCCAGTCCGCCAGGCCTTTGCCGTCGGGTCCCAGCCACTCCTGCGTCTTGGCGTAGACCTCGGGCTGTAGCGTCTTCTCGCCGTGCCGGTTGGTGCCTTCGGTCCACGTGCGCAGGAACTCGACGCAGCGCGCGTCCGACAGCCGGAAGAAGTAATGCTCGGAGCTGCGCAACTCGGGTCGTGCCCCGGTCAGGACCGAGTAGGGGTCGAGCAGGTCGGTCGGTGCATAGGTCGAGCCGCACACCTCGCAGTTGTCGCCGTACTGGTCCTTTGCGCCGCACTTCGGGCAGGTGCCTTTGATGTAGCGGTCCGCCAGGAACATGCCCTTCACCGGATCGTAGAACTGCTCGATCGTCCGCGTTTCGATGAGGCCCTCGGACTTCAGCGCGCGATAGATCGACTGCGACAGCTCGACGTTCTCGGGCGAGTCGGTCGTGTGCCAGTGGTCGAAGCCGATGTGAAAGCCGTCGAGGTAACGCGGCCGCGTGGCGCGTACGTCGGCGATGAACTGCTGCGGTGTCTTACCGGCTCGCTCGGCCGCGATCATGATTGGCGCACCGTGCGCGTCTTCGGCTCCGACGAAGTGCACCTCGTGTCCGCGCATCTTCTGGAACCGCACCCAGATGTCGGCCTGGATGTACTCCATGATGTGGCCGATGTGCAGCGGTCCATTGGCATACGGCAGTGCGGTCGTTACAAAGAGTCGTCGTTTCATGTTCGGGATTCCGGGAATGTGCTCAAGAGCCGCGCATCAGCCGCGGCGGGCCGTCATTGCGACGGACGGCACATTCGGTGAAACGCGGGCGCTGGCCGCGAAGCCGAGAGGAGATTCGGGCGGTGGTTCATCCGGCGCATTCTAAAGGCGCCGCGAGCGGTCAGTCGGTCAGCAGCCGATAGCCAACGCCGGTTTCGGTCAGCAGATGCTGCGGGCGCGCCGGGTCGGGCTCGATCTTCTGCCGCAGTTGCTTCATGTAGACGCGTAGATAGTGCGGGTCGTCGACGTGCTCGGGGCCCCAGACCTCGCGCAACAGGTGCCTCTGCGTCGCCACCATGCCGCCGTGCCGCGCCAGCGCAGCAAGAAGGCGGTACTCGATCGGAGTGAAGTGCAACGCCTCGCCGCTACGCGTGGCCTGCCGGCGGGCAAGATCGATCGCTACCTCGCCGAGCGTGAGCGGACCGATCTGGTCGCCGGGGGCGCGCGCCGCGCGCCGCAGTGCGGACCGGACGCGGGCCAGCAGCTCTCCGACCGCGAAGGGCTTGGTCACGTAGTCGTCGGCCCCGGCATCGAGCGCGGCGATCTTCTGCTGCTCGTCGACGCGCGCCGACAGCACGACGATCGGCAGTGAAGACCATTCGCGAATTCCGCGAACGACCGAGTGCCCATCGGCATCGGGCAGACCCAGGTCGAGAATCACGAGGTCGGGCTTGTGGCTCGCGGCCTCGATCAGGCCGCGGCGGGCATTCTCGGCCTCGAAGACGCGAAATCCCTCGGCCACAAGCGTTGTGCGAAGCAGCCGCCGCAGCTGGGGCTCGTCGTCGACGATCAGCACCGCGTGGGTTGCACTGGTCATTCGGCGACTTCCTCGGTCGGCACGACTGGCGCTTCACGCTCCTGCGGCAGCGAGACGATGAACAGTGCGCCGCCGGCGGGAATCCGCTCGGCGCGGATCTCACCGCCATGCGCACGCGCAATCGCGCGGCAGATCGCGAGCCCGAGCCCGACGCCGCCGATTGCGCCTTCAGCGCGCCCGCGCTGGAACTTCTCGAACAACGTGCTGGGCTCGATGTCCGGTGCAAAGCCAGGGCCATCATCGGCTACCAGCAACTCGACCTCGTCGACCGCGCGCCGCGCGCTGATGCGGATGTGGCTGCCGGGCGGCGTGTACTTGGCGGCGTTCTCGAGCAGGTTGTAGAGCAGTTGTTCCAGCAGGACCGGATCGGCGTGAATCAGCGTGGGCGCATCTTCGAGTCGCGCACTGACTTTGTGCGCCGCGAGTGGGCGCCGCAGGCGGTGCAATGCGGACCCGACGATCTCCTCCAGCGAGACCCACTCGGGTTTCGCCACCCCGGCGCCGGACTCGAGCCGTGTCATGTCGAGAACGTTGGCGACGAGCTGGGTCATCTGGCTCGACTGTTCGACAATCGACTGCGCGAGTTCGCGGCGGGTGGTGGCATCGATTCGCGATTCGTCCGCGGCCAGGCTGCTTGCCGCGCCTCCAATCACGGCCAGAGGCGTGCGCATGTCGTGCGAGATGGCCGCCAGCAGGCTGTTGCGCACCGATTCGGTTTCGGCCTGAATGCGCGCCGATTGCGCCTGCTCTGCGAGTTGCGCGCGCTCCAGCGCGAGAGCCAGCTGGGAAGCAAAGGTCTCGAGCAGATGAGCCTGCTCCGGTAGCAGGATTCGGCGCGGGTTGGCAGGCAAAATGGCGAGCACGCCCAGCTGGCCGCGCTGCGCATCGCTGGTGGCCAACGGAAGGTAGCTTGCTGGCGAGCCAGGCAGGGTATCCGTTCCGAGCCCGGCCGGCTGGCCATGGTCCTGAACCCATTGCGCCACTGACAGATCCGCACCGCGCAGCGAGGACGGCTCGGCCTCCGAGCTGGGAAACCCCAACGCGCCGCGTTCATCCGGCAACAGCAGCACAACCTGTGCTTCGAAGACCTCGCCGATGTGGCGGATCGCGACGCGCGCCATGCTGTCCACACCGCGCACAGACGCGAGCTCGCGGCTCATCGCGTAGAGCCGCGCGGTGCGGCGTTCGCGGTGACCGGCGACGCGCGCCTGCAGCCGGACGCTGTTCATCAAGGTGCCGATCAGCAGGCCCACCGCGGTCAGAACAGCAAAGGTGATCAGGTACTGACCGTCGGCGATGTTCAGCGTGAAGAGCGGCTGGACGAAGAAGAAGTTGTAGGCAAGCGTACTTGCGAGCGACGCGAGCACGGACGGTCCGCGACCGAAGCGCCATGCAATCAGCGTGATCGCAAGCAGGTAGATCATCACGACGTTCGGCTCGTTCAGGACGGGCGTGGTGAACCATGCGAGTGCTGTGGCAGCCGCGACGCCCGCCATCGCCCCGACGTAGTTCGGCCAGCGCTCCTTTCCCGAGGGCGGCGCGGCAAGATACGCGGCGCTGCGCGTCAGCAGCGGGCTGCGGGCGATGCGCATTGCCTCGGTCGTCTTGATCACCGTGACGTCGATGCCACGGATACGCGCCAGCACTTGATCGACCGTCGACGGCCGAAGCCAGCGTGCGACGCCCTTTCGACTCGGCTCCCCTAGCAATATGCGGGTCGCGTTGCGCGTCTGCGCATAGGCGACGAGTTCGGAACCGGCCGAGTGGCCGCCGAGCGTCACTGTCTCGGCGCCGAGCGACTCGGCCAGGCGCAGCCATGCGATGCGCTTGTTGCGCTCCGCTTCGGGCAGCCGGATCAGGTCCGGCGTTTCCACATAGACGACAATCCACGGCGCATGCAGGGCAGCGGCCAGCCGCTTGCCCGCGCGCACGAGGGACTCGCCGTCGCTACTGGGTCCGACACCGACCAGCACGCGTTCGCCGGCCGCCCAGGGCGCGCCGATGCCCTCGGTTGCGCGGTAGCGGTCCATCGCCGCATCGACCCGTTCGGCCGTCTTGCGCAACGCGAGTTCGCGCAGCGCAATCAGGTTGCCCTTGCGGAAGAAGTTCTCGATCGCAACGCGTACGCGTTCGGGCACGTAGACCTTGCCTTCGCGCAGCCGCTGCAGCAGATCGTCCGGCGGCAGGTCGATCAGCTCGACCTCGTCGGCCGACTCGAAGACGGTGTCGGGCACCGTCTCCTGCATGCGCACCGTCGTGATGCCCGCGACGACGTCGTTCAGGCTCTCCAGATGCTGGACATTGACCGTCGTCCAGACATCGATCCCGGCGTCGCGCAGTTCCTCGATGTCCTGCCAGCGTTTCGTGTGCCGTGTGCCGACCGCGTTCGTGTGCGCCAGCTCGTCGACCAGCAGCAGTTGTGGCTTGCGTGCCAGCGCGCGGTCCAGATCGAACTCGCGGACCAGCGCTGGGCCGTCCTGCAGCAGCAGCGAGCGGAATCGATTCGAGTCCCTCGAGCAGGCGCTCGGTCTCGATCCGTCCGTGCGGCTCGACATAGCCGACGACGACATCTGCGCCTTCGGCCTTGCGGCGCTGGGCCGCTTCCAGCATCGCGTAGGTCTTGCCGACGCCGGCGGTCGCGCCGAAGAAGATCTTCAGCTTGCCGCGGTGAGCCGCACGTTCCTCCGCCTTTACATGCGCGAGCAGTGCGTCGGGGTCGATGCGGCGGTCTTGCATTGGTCTAGCGTAGTCGATCGCGCGGGCGCCGTTCGTTATGCCGTCGCCGTCGCATCGAAAGGCCCACGCGCACGGCGGACAACGCCAGCACCACTGTTACGACGACGATCAGGAGCAGCGCGTCGTCCCACATGAACAGCTCGCTCACTTCGTCGCGTCGAGAGTGAGGTTCAACCGCAGAACGTTGACGCGCGGCTCTCCCAGCACGCCGAGATCGCGTCCCTCGGTGTTCTGCGCGACCAGCGCGCGCAGCTTGGCAGCATCGATGCTACGCACGCGCGCCACGCGTGCTACCTGATACTCGGCGGCCGCCGGGCTGATGTGCGGATCCAGGCCGCTGCCGGAAGCCGTCACCAGGTCGACCGGCACCGGCGCGTTGTTGCCCGGATCGACTGCGCGCAATGCAGCGATGCGTTCCTTGACCGCGTCGGCGAGCGCCGGGTTGGTCGTTCCCTGGTTTGATCCGCTGGAAGCCAGCCCGTTGTACGGCTGCGGTCCAGTGGCCGACGGCCGGCTCCAGAAATACTTCGGATCCGAAACCGGCTGGCCGATCAGCGTCGACCCGATCGCCTTGCCGTCACGAACGATCAGGCTGCCGTTCGCCTGATCGCGGAAGGCCAGTTGTGCGACACCCGTCACGAGGCCCGGATAGGCGAGACCCGTGACGGCCGTCAGCAGCAGGAACAGCAGAACCGCTGTGGGGAGGTCGCGTTGCATGATGTCTCCTAGGCGAGGCCGAAGCCGACCAGCAGCAGGTCGATCGCCTTGATGCCGATGAAGGGAACGATGAGTCCGCCGAGGCCGTAGATCAGCAGGTTCCGGCGCAGCAGCCCGGCGGCGGTGTCCGCGCGAGTCGCGATGCCGCGCAGCGCAAGCGGGATCAGCGCGACGATGATCAGCGCATTGAAGATCACCGCCGACAGGATCGCCGACGAGGGTGACCCCAGTCCCATCACGTTCAGCGCGTTGAGCTGTGGGTAGGTCGCCGCAAAGGCCGCCGGGATGATCGCGAAATACTTCGCTACGTCGTTGGCGATCGAGAACGTCGTCAACGCACCGCGCGTGATCAGCATCTGCTTGCCGATCTCGACCACCTCGATCAGCTTGGTCGGGTTCGAGTCGAGGTCGACCATGTTGCCGGCCTCTTTCGCCGCCTGCGTGCCAGTGTTCATGGCGACTGCAACGTCGGCCTGCGCCAATGCCGGCGCATCGTTGGTGCCGTCGCCGCACATCGCGACCAGGCGCCCCTGAGCCTGCTGTTCGCGGATCAGCTTCAGCTTCGCCTCAGGCGTCGCCTCGGCCAGAAATTCGTCGACACCAGCCTCGGCCGCGATCGCCGCCGCAGTCAGACGGTTGTCGCCGGTGATCATCACGGTCCTGATCCCCATGCGGCGCAGCTGCGCGAAGCGTTCCTTGATGCCGCCCTTGATGATGTCGCGCAGTTCGACGACGCCCAGCGTGCGGTCGCCTTCGGCCACGACCAACGGCGTCGCACCCTTGGTCGCGATCTGGTCGACAAAGCCGCGGATCTGGCGATCCATTGGCTTGCCGTGCTGCTTCAGCCAGGCGTCGATCGCGTCGGGCGCGCCCTTGCGAATGCGCCGTTCGCCGATGTCCATGCCGCTCATGCGCGTCTGCGCGGTGAACGGCACGAAGGTTGCATTCAGCTCGGTCAGGTCGCGTGCCCGGATGCCGAAGTTTTTCGCCAGCACAACGATCGAGCGGCCCTCCGGTGTTTCATCGGCAAGCGAGGCGAGCTGGGCGGCGTCTGCCAGCTCCTTCTCGGTGACTCCCGGCGCGGGATAGAGCTTCGCGGCCTGGCGGTTGCCGAGCGTGATCGTGCCGGTCTTGTCGAGCAGGAGAACGTCAACGTCTCCGGCCGCCTCGATCGCGCGGCCTGATGTCGCGACGACGTTGGCCTGGATCATGCGATCCATCCCCGCAATGCCGATTGCCGACAGCAGGCCGCCAATCGTCGTCGGGATCAGGCAAACCAGCAGCGCGACCAGCACCACAACCGTGACCACTTCGCCCTGCTTCGAGCTCGCCACCGCGTACGACGAGAACGGCAGCAGCGTCGCGACCGCGACCAGGAACACCAGCGTGAGGGCTGCCAGCAGGATTGCCAGCGCGATCTCGTTCGGCGTGCGCTGCCGTTTCGCGCCTTCGACCATCGCGATCATCCGGTCGAGGAAGCTGTCGCCCGGATTGGCGCTGATCCGCACGACCAGCCAGTCGGACAGTACGCGCGTGCCACCGGTTACGGCAGAGCGGTCGCCACCCGACGCGCGCACGACCGGAGCGGACTCGCCGGTGATCGCCGATTCGTCGACCGAAGCGACACCTTCGATCACCTCGCCATCTCCGGGAATCACGTGGCCGGCTTCGACCAGCGCCACATCGCCCTTGCGCAGTTCGCTCGACGACACCGCGAATTGCCTCGAGTCGCGGCGCTCGCCCTCGAGCCGGATCGCCGGAGTGTCCTTCTTGGCGCCGCGCAGGCTCGCGGCCTGCGCCTTGCCGCGGCCTTCGGCCAGTGCTTCCGCAAAGTTCGCGAACAGCACCGTGAACCAGAGCCACAGTGAAATCACGCCGGTGAAGGCGTCGCGTTCGACGACCGCGAGCACCGCGGTCAGCAGCGCGCCCAGCCAGGTGACGAACATCACCGGATTGCGCCACTGCGCCATCGGCGTCAGACGCTTCAGCGACTCGACCACGGCACCGCCCAGCAGTGCCGGATCGAAGGTGTTGATCTTGTGTTTATGCGTGCTCATTCGAGTTCCTTGCCTATTTCACCGCGAACAGCATCAGGTGCTCGACGATCGGCCCCAGCGCCAGCGCAGGCACGAAGGTCAGCGCGCCGACCAGCAGCACGGTCCCGATCAGCAGTCCGACGAACAGCGGCGTATGCGTCGGCAGCGTTCCGCTTGAGGCCGGTATGAATTTCTTGGCGGCCAGGCTGCCGGCGATCGCCAGCACCGGCACGATCAGCCAGTAGCGCGAGAGCCACATCGCCACACCCAGCGCGGAGTTGTAAAAGGGCGTATTGGCCGAGAGACCCGCGAATGCGCTGCCGTTGTTGTTGCCGGCCGAACTGAATGCATACAACACCTGCGAAAAGCCGTGCACGCCCGGGTTCGACATGCTGGATACGCCGGGTTCGATCACCACCGCCAGCGCGGTGCCGACCAGCACCACGAACGGCGGAATCAGGATGACCAGCGACGCCATCTTCATCTCGTAGGCCTGGATCTTCTTGCCGAGGTACTCGGGCGTGCGGCCCACCATCAGCCCGGCGATGAACACCGCGATGATCGCGAACACCAGCATCCCGTACAGACCCGAACCGACGCCGCCGTAGATCACTTCGCCTAGCTGCATCAGCCACATCGGCACCAGACCGCCGAGCGGCGTGTACGAGTCGTGCATCGAGTTCACCGAGCCGTTCGAGGCCGCGGTCGTTGCAGTCGCCCACAGCGCGGACGTCGCGGGGCCGAAACGCACTTCCTTGCCTTCGAGGTTGCCCACACTTGTCTCGACGCCGAGCGCAGAAAGGCGCGGATTCGGTGTCTCCTCGGCGGCGATCGCGCCGAGCCCCAGCGTCAGAAAGACAACGCTCATCGCCGCGTAGATCGCCCAGCCCTGGCGAGCATCGTTCACCAGGCGGCCGAAGGTGAAGCAGAGGCCCGCCGAGATCAACAGAATCGACAGCACCTCGACGAAGTTCGACAACGGCGTCGCGTTCTCATACGGATGTGCCGAATTGACGTTGAAGAAGCCGCCGCCGTTGGTGCCGAGCTGCTTGATCGCGACCTGCGAGGCGGCCGGTCCCTGAGGCAGCGCCTGGGTCGTGATCGTCTCTATTTTCTCCGGCGCTCCGTCCTTGGCCGGAGTCGTCACCTCGACCGATTGCAGCAGCGGAACCTCTACGGCTTTGCCGAAGTTCTGCACCACACCCTGCGAGACCAGCACCAGCGCGACCACGAACGACAGCGGCAGCAGCACGTACAGCGTCGAGCGGGTCAGGTCGACCCAGAAGTTGCCGATTCCGGCCGACTGCTTGCGGACAAAGCCGCGGATGAACGCGACGAGCACCGCCATGCCGGTCGCCGCCGACAGGAAGTTCTGCACGTTGAGCCCCAGCATCTGCGTCAGGTAGCTCATCGTCGACTCGCCGCCGTAGCCCTGCCAGTTGGTGTTCGTGGCAAAGCTCACGGCGGTGTTGAACGACGAATCGGGCGAAACCGCGCCGAGGTCCATCGGGTTGAGCGGCAGCATGCCCTGCAGCCGTTGCAGTGCGTAGACGGCGAGCGCGCCTAGCAGGTTGAACACGAGCGCTGCCAGCGCGTAGCGCTTCCAGTGCATGTCGTCGTCGACCCTGACGCCGGTGGCGCGATAGATCAGCCGCTCGACCGGCCCGAGCACCGGCGACAGGAATGTCCGCTCGCCCGTGTACACGCGCGCCATGAATCCGCCGAGCGGAACCGCGAGGGCGGTCAGCACGGCAAAGTAGATGACGATCTGAAGCAATCCGATGCCGCTCATATCAGAGGTCCTCCGCGCGCAGCAGCGCCCAGACGAGATAAGCCGCGACCGCGACGACGAGTGCGAGGCCGAACCAGTTCAGAAGGCTCATCAGCGGTCCTTACGAGGCTCTAACAGTCGGTCACAGAGGACGACCAGGCCGCAGGTCAGCGCAAACAGGCCGCCAATGGCAGCGAGAAAGATGACGTCCATCAGGGTTACTCCCAGATCGAGGTGATCGAACTCTAGGTGCACCGGCGTAAATGCCGCGTAGAGATTTGCGCGGTTCGAGCGAGCCCTCGATTCGTGCAAGAATGACTCTCATTTCCCGTCATTCGAAACGAGTCCCATGAGCATTACCGTCGAATCCGCCAATGGAGCGCTGCAGAAGGTTGTCGATCCCAACACCGGCAAGGACCTCGTCAGTTCGCGCTCGGCGCGAAACGTGCGCGTCGAGGGCGACGACGTGAGCGTCGATGTCGAGCTCGGCTATCCGGCCGCCAGCCAGATCGCCCCGATGCGCCGCGCGGTGATCGAAGCGCTGAAAGGCGCCGGCGCGGCCAATGTCAGTGCCAATGTCACGATGAAGATCGTCGCGCACGCGGTCCAGCGTGGCGTGAAGGTCATGCCCAACGTCAAGAACATCATCGCGGTGGCCTCGGGCAAGGGCGGCGTAGGCAAAAGCACGGTCGCTGCCAACCTCGCGCTGGCGCTGTCGGCCGAAGGCGCACGCGTCGGCGTGCTCGATGCCGACATCTACGGCCCGAGCCAGCCGACCATGCTCGGTGTCTCCGGGCAGCCGGAAAGCATTGACGGCCACACGATCGAGCCGAAGGAGAATCACGGCGTACAGGTGAGTTCCATCGGATTGCTGATCGATACCGACCAGCCGATGGTCTGGCGTGGTCCGATGGTGACGCAGGCGCTGCAGCAGCTCCTGGGCCAGACCAACTGGAAGGATCTCGACTACCTCGTCGTCGACATGCCGCCGGGTACCGGCGATATCCAGCTCACGCTGGCGCAGCAGGTGCCGGTCACGGGTGCTGTCATCGTGACGACGCCGCAGGACATCGCCCTGATGGACGCCAAAAAGGGCCTCAAGATGTTCGAGAAGGTCGGTATCCCGATCCTCGGCGTCGTCGAGAACATGGCGGTGCACGTCTGTTCGAACTGCGGACACACCGAGCACATCTTTGGCGCCGATGGCGGCCGGCGCATGGCCGAGCAGTACGACGTCGAGTATCTCGGCGGGCTGCCGCTCGACATCCGCATCCGCGAGCAGGCGGATGCGGGACGGCCAACCGTCGTGGCAGAGCCCGACAGTGCGATCACGCAGACTTACAAGGAGATCGCTCGCAAGGTCGCGGTTCGCATCGCCGAGAAGGCCAGGGACATGTCGCTGAAGATGCCGACGATCAAGGTGTCGCATACCTGAGGCGGCCCCGGGCCGTCTCGTGGCCGCGACGGCACACGGCAGCAACAGCACGCCAGTTGCGGCTGTCGACAAGGCTGGCAGCCGCCGTGCCTCAAAGCGGCGTGAGAAAACCACGTTGAAACATCGGGCACTGCGCTTGTCGACCCTCTTGACACTCAGCAAGTTGCTCAAAAGCTAAGCGCCTGAATAGCCGAGAAAAAGAGGCTTGGTACAAAGAATGCTTGAACGTCGCACACGCGCACGTGTCGCGACGACGGAGGCAGCAGCATGAGCCCCAATTGCAAAAAGTACCTGGCAATCATCGCGATGAGTGGACTGACCGCGGTGGTGGCTCCTTCGGCCGACGCAACATTGATGCTCTCGGGCAGCATCAACGGGACGAATTTTTGTGCTGCCGACCAGAACGTCGGATGCGGTTTCGGAGGGGTGATCGCGGATGGCAATGCCGCGCTTAACCAGCTCGGACTAGCCGAGGTCACCATCAATGGCGTTCAGGTATTTGGCTCACTGCACATCGCGACGTATGGGCCGCCGAACAACATACTGAACAGTTCATCGCTGCAGATCATCAATACCAATGCCTTCGCGGTGGATATTCTGGTCGCCGTGAGTGCGACAGACTTCGTGCCGACGTCGGCTAGAGCGTTTACCTCGGGCAGCGGCACCTTTGGGGTCGTTTCCGGGTCCACGATCGAGCTTCTCTGGTGGACGATCCGACCAATCAGCAAGGTGCTGAAGATCCCGACGACACGCCCGGAAACTTGCTCGACTCTTTTGACTTCGCCTCCACGTTCATTCCGGAATCCTTTGCCTATAACGGCGGGCCTTTCGTCGTTGCAGATCTGCTGCCTTACTCCATGACGCTGCAGTTTCATCTGACGTTGCCGGCCGGCGCAACACTGGTCAGCCGCGGGCAGACGGTAAACAAGGACGTTCCGGAGCCGGGGTCGGTGCTGCTTTTGGAACAGCTCTGGTCCTTCTGTCCTGGGGATTTCGCAGGAATCGGTCCGGCCGGGTCGAGTAGCTTGCCTTCTCACAGTAGGGTGCATCAAGGCTTCGCTACGAGCGAACTGAATTGCTGCACGGCCATCGCGCGGCAGAACCGGTCACAGAACCCGGCTGGCGCGCTCCTCAGAACCCTTCAGCGGGCAAACGCCGCGGCGGACGTCGATGTCGGATCTGCCGAGCTTTGCGTTGTCGGTCGCTGCGGCATTTCGAGATCCTCCTCGACGAAACGCAACACGGCTTCCGCGAGCGCTTCCCGCGGATAGGCGTTCTGCGTCACGAACGTCGCCGCGATCGTCGTGTGCGTGCGCGCGATCGGCACGGCGACCGCCCAGTGGTCGGCATTGAGATAGGCGACCAGCGTGCTTCCCGGGACCACCTGGTCGTAGAAGATCGCCTGACTGTCGTTGCGCGCATCGACGCGGCCGAGCTTGTCGTATCCCTGCTTCAGGATCGACGAGATCCGCTCCGGCTGCGGAAAGGTGACGACCGAGTAGTAGCGCAATTCCTTCGGCAGCGGATTCGTGGCCAGCCAGCGCTGCCGTGTGTCGGGCCGCAGGCTCGCCACCGCGCCTCGATCGCCCACGGTGCACGTCGAGCCGGGGAAGCGCGTCAGCAACTCGGCCATGCCCTGGTCGGAGTCGTTGGCGAGCGGCGAGCCTCCGATCGTGCCGGCCATGCTCACGAACGCTGCCACGCGCGCTCGAACCTCCGGGTAGGCCACGAGGGCTTCGAGAATATCGTTCGAACCCTTCGAATACCCGACGAGTACGGTGCGCGGCGGACCAGCCTCCGTCGGCAGCGCCATCAGGGCATCGCGGATCAGCCGCGCGTTGCGGGTCGTGCTTGAAAGACCCTCGACGCCGACCAGCGAAAGGTCATAGCCTTGTCGGCGCAGGTGCTCCACGGTCGTGCCGGGCGCCTCGAGCCAATTTGCAAAGCAGTCGTACCCAAATCCCGCCACCAGCACGGCAACGAGTCGCCGGCGCGACGGCGCGAGATTGACCGGCGTGGCGGCGCCCGCGGGTTCGACGCCCACTCGCGTCAGCGCTTCGTCGCAGGTCCGATAGTCGGGCAGCTCAGCCTTGCGCGCCTCGAGGACCGCGCAAAAGATCTCGCGAAACCGGGCCCGCTTGTCCTGAACGCCCGCCTGCGCAACAGGGACAACGATAAGCGGCGGTGTATCGACGGAATAGGGATTCAACGGCGGGGACGCACAGCCTGCCGCCGCTCCCGCCATGAGCAATGAGGCCAGAAGACGCCCTCGCGCGCACCAGCGTCCGAGGTGCCGAGCGCGCGTCCCGGCCGAGCGCGGATCCTGAGCCAGTGTCGTCATTGCCAGTAATACCTCCAGTCAAAGGTCATGCGCAGGCCAACCGACCACACCGTGTGCAGACTTGGTGGCGGGGCGCCGAGCGGAGAAACCACCGATTCGCCGTAAGGCACGTCTGCGCCGGCGAACAGCTGAAACAAGACGGTCGAGCTCTGGTTCGCGGAGAACGCGCGGTACGGACGGTACTCGAGGATCGGCAGGTCGAAGTACGTCGACTTGAAGTTGACCACGCGCCCGACGGCGGCCGGGGGAGCGGGCGGCGCGACCAACTGTGGGTCGCCCCATAGCCCATAGAAGGTCACGCCGAGCTCGCGCCCGAGCACGAACTGGAATCGGCCGATGCGCGTGGCCAAGCCCTGTTGCCAGCGCAAGAGACCGCCGTTACTGGCGGTGACGGCGAGCTGCGTGTACTTCTCGGGGTTGAAGAAGTAGATCGGCGACAGGAACAGGAGGTCGCCCGGAATGAGGTAAAAGGGCAGCCGGATCCGCGTCGACAGGCCCGAGCGCGCCGGGATCGCAGCGCTCAGGCTCCCTCCGAGCGTTCCCAGTCCCGTCTCGGAGATCTTGTTCGTCGAGGGTCCGTCGGCGGCGAGGCCGACCTGAAGAAAGGCGAGTCCATCTCCCGCATTGCCCAGCGCCCCCTCCAGTCCCAATCCGACGCGAAACGCGAGGTCGAGTCCGGCAATGAAGCCGTTTTCGTTCTGCGAGGCCTCGAAGCCGCCATTCACGCCACGCCCGGTGATCGATGCGGCGAGTCCCATGAACGTACCCACCTCACTGCGCGCGCGCGGGAGCGAGCCCAGGCCCGGACCCAGCGCCGGCACGGGTGTGTCCAGCAGCACTTCCACGAGAACCTGTCCGTATTGCCCGCGGCCGGTGCCGAGGCCGGCGCCACGGTCGGGAAACGTAGCGCTCTTGCAGACGTCGAAGTCGTCCGGCTTCGCCTCCGCGGTTGCGGCGAGCGGAATGCTGTAGCCGCGAGACCGTCCGGCGGCAGCATCGAGCAGCTGCACGATGCTCTTGCGCACCGATTCGGCGGCAAGCGCGGCGTCCTGCGAGCGCATATGCGCATCGCCCATCAGCACGATCGTTCGTTCGCGCCCTGTCCACGTGAACACTTCGAGCCCGTTCTGGTTATAGAGGTCGTGCGTACCCTTGCGCTGCGACACGTCGCCCCAGCTGCCCGCGACGTGGCCGGCCGCAAAGTCGTCTTCCAGAAAGTGCAGCGCGAACGCCTCGTCGAACAGCATCGCGCGCACCAGCGCGCTCCGCTCCTCGGGCGAAAGCCGCTCGTTGGCGAGCCGGCTCGCCTTCTCCATCGCGCTGATGTGAAACCAGGCATAGACGCCGACTGCGTTCAGAGGCGACCCGGGCTTCAGTGCCAGTCTTCCATAGTCGATCGGATCGAGATTGGTGTCGGGGCGCGGCAGAAGGAAATGGGCGAGGTTGGCATCCGCGCGCGTCGCGTACTGCGGATCCGCGCGCTGCATCCGCGTATCGGCCGAGCGCTGCGCATTCTGGCGCTGTGCGCGACTCGCCTCGTCGGCGAGGCGCCGCTGGGCGTCGGCAATGATGCGCGCGGCGGGCTCGACCTGCTCCGCCGGCGCGGTCACCGGAATCCGCGCGAGATCCACCTTGAGCTGGGCGGCAACATCCGCAACGACGAGAATCCAGTCCGATTTGCGAACCGTCTCGAGCATCTCCGCGCTTGAACACGAATGGTCGCCGGCAATACCCGAGAGTGCCGCCCAGTCGATACACGCCGGCGTCACCCCCTGCTCGGAGTCGGCCACCAGCGCGCACATGCGCTGCGGGTCACCGGCTCGCGCCTCCTGCCAAAGGCGATCGAACTCGGCCTTGTGTTCGGGGCCGAGTCCCTGAACGGCGAGCACTGCAATGTCGCGGTGCTCCGGGTAGATCCAGGCGAACGCGGTGCTCGCTGTGCCCCAAGTGATAGCCATGACCAGGAGGTGCGCCCACCCGCCCAAACGCGCTTGCGACGTTTTTGTCATGACTTCCCGCGTTCTCGTCGCAAAGGCGATCGGCTTGAACGCCTTGAAGACTCGGTCGATTCTGTCCTGACCCAGAGCTCGCGCAGACTTCGGAGGATCACCTGCATCCTAGGTGAATCCACGCAATCCGGCGAGAAACTCCCTATGCACGAACGGTCCGAGGTGGAGTTGCACTGCAGTAGCGGATCCCATTGCTGAAGCTTCGGCTTTGGGGCGATTCTCACCCACGCCGTCGGCGGTCGCAATCGGCTGCCTCCGCCGTCTTAGTCGCGGCCCCCAATTTAATGTGCCTCATTAGATCCCGAGTGGATTGAATATCGCCATGCGAATCCGCCGCGAACGCCGAACCGGATGGCGGGTGGCCCCCTATCAGAGTCCCTATCGAATCGATGTAATTGGCTGGCGGACATGACAGTTTCGCTTCAGCCACGCGTCCGGCTTAAGCCTCCACGGCCAGTTGTACCGCAAGCTTCCGCGATTGCGGTTGACCTTGAATTCGGCCACGATCTGCTCGACGAATCGGCGATCAAGCAAGCGCCGCCACCATCGGCCGATGCTGCACCCCTGCCTGTTGCGGTCGGTGCGTTTGCGGCCACTCCGGCGTCTTCGTCGGACTTATGGCCTCGCGCCATTGATACGTTTGGCCGGATCGCAGGAGGAGCCCATGAGCGACCCTGCCATGCAAGCTCAAGTCGATGCGGCGCAAGCGTACGAAGCGCTGTTCGTTGCCGCCCTCTTCGGGCAGTGGGCGCCGAGAGTTGCCGAGGCAATTGCGATTCAGCCGGGACAGCGCGTCCTTGACGTCGCCTGCGGGACCGGCGTCCTGGCACGTGTTGTGAGGGCAATTACCGGCTCGACGGGATATGTGGCCGGAATTGACCCCAACCCGGGCATGCTGGCCGTAGCCAAGGCGCTTGGACCAGGCATCGACTGGCGTCAGGGCGTAGCAGAGTCGATTCCGTTCGAGAACGGCTCATTCGACGCCGTCGTCAGCCAGTTTGGCCTGATGTTCTTCGCAGACCGGCGTCAGGCGCTACGCGAAATGATGCGCGTCGTGACGCCGCAAGGCAGGCTTTGCGTCGCTGTCTGGGATCAGCTTGCCAGCATGCCGGCGTATGCCGCCGAGGTCGGTTTGCTGGACCAACTCGCCGGGCCGCGCGCGGCGGACGCGCTCCGTGCGCCGTTCGTACTCGGTGATCGCGAATACCTCGCAAGAATCTTCACCGAGGCCGGCGCGCGCTCCATAGAAGTGGCGACGCATGAAGGCACGGCCCGGTTCCCCGGCGTTCGGCAGATGGTCGAAGCCGACCTCCGCGGTTGGCTTCCAGTGATGGGCGTCCGTCTGACCGAAGAGCAAATCTCGCGCATTCTGGAAGCGGCCGAAGACGTCTTCCGCGACTATGTCGACGCAAATGGGCGAGTGACGTTCGCCACCCGGGCTCACTTGGTGATCGCGACTCCTTCGTAATCTGTGGGTCCCTCGTTGAGGGACTCGATGGTGCCGCGTACGGCGCGGCGTCGTTCCGGGCAGACGCGAAGACTGAGGAGAAAGCGATGCAGGGTTCGTATCTTCGTTTCTACGTCCCGCAGGGTCAGCGGCTGCATGGCGCGCCGCTGTGGGACTGGCTGCTTCATGCCGCGAACAAGATGAAGATCCGCGGCGGCTCAGCGTTTCATGCGATGGCTGGCTTCGGCCACCATCACCGCATGCACGAGGATCGATTCTTCGAGTTGGGAGGAAGCCTGATCGTCGAGGTGGAGTTCATCGTCACCGCTGAGGAGAAGAAGCGACTGCTCGAACTGATTACCGCTGAGCAAGTCCGACTGTTCTACGCCGAGATTCCGGCGACCTTTGGCGTTCTCAATCCAGATCGTGATGACCCGGTCACGGCGAAGAGTTCAGGCTAGGAATAGGGCTCGAACGGCGCCGGCACGAGACGGCAGAACAAGCGTTCGCGGCAGCGGCGGGCGTTCTCTACCGCTGCAAGGTTGCATCCAACCCGCTGGCGAGTCCCATTGGACGGCGCCGGCAGTACTTGGCTTTGTTTTCGACGGCGTCACAACGGGACACGTCGGACCCAAGTCGCGATCATGGGGGCGGCGAGGGCAAATTGGGACGAGGACATCTGCAACAACAGGGCATTGCTCCACATTCCCGACGTCGCCTCGGTTGCACCAGCGCGAACGGGATCGTTCGTGTCTAGTACGTCCGAGTCGCCCAGGTCGCGGCCAGCAGCAACACAAAACCCGCCACCGCAGCGCCGGCGTGGACCAGCACGAGCCACTTGGGCAAAGGCAGCTGCTTCCAGTGATAGTTCAGGTTCAGGATCGCGCCACCGACGGCGGCGGCGAGAAGGAGTGCCACCGCAATCAGCGCCGGCCGGGGTAGCCCGACCGTCGCGGCGGCATACAACAGCAAGGTGATTGCAGCTGCAGCCAAAAAGCCGTGCAACATCGCAAGCGCGGCGGGGGGCGATCGATCGGCGACGAATCTGATTCCTGCCAAGACCAGGCCGCCTGCTGCCGCAGCGGCCAGCAAGATGGTCGATGTCAGAAGAATCAATGCAGGTTCCATAGCGTGCTCCTCATCGTGACTTGCGGTCGTTGGCGGAAGCGCACCACGTCGATGCCGTCGGTCGTGACTTTGTCGGCAAGCCGCATGCCGAGTGTCCACAAGTTTGATGCTGGGGGAACAGCTCGATGCTGACCGCGGCCTCCATTCATGTCGGTATTCCCGGGTGTTACCGCGGCGGCGGCGAGCGGCGGACTTCGCGGTTACTTGTCCGAGCCTCACAATGGGTTATCTGCGATGGGTCCGCCAGCCTGCGGCGCAGACTGTGGCTGCGGGTGCTGCTTTCGCGCAGGCAGGATTCTGTCGCTAAGCAACGTGATTGTCCGCAAAGGGATGCAGATGCGGGCGATCGGAGCCCAAAGATGTTGTCTAGCAGGACCAGCCAACACGAGCGCTTTGTGTGGTCTAGTCGTTGCTGCGCAATGCTGCCGTTGTCAGCGGATCGCGCTCGCCGCCGAAGAACCGGTCGAGCGCCGTTTGGAACAGCTTCTCTCCGGGTGGCGCAACGCTGGCGAAGAGAGTCATTGAGGAACGGAACTTCAAGTCGTCGGGCAACCCGAATATCTCATGCGCGCTGCGTCCCTTCACTGCCAGCACGAGTTCGACGCACGCACGCAGACGCGGCCCGAGCACCGGGTGCGCAAGGTAGGCTGCAGCTTCGTCCGCGGAAACAATTCCGAAAAGGTAAGCCGTCGCGCTTCGTCCCAGCCCACGCAACTGCGGAAAGACGAACCACATCCAATGAGTCTTCTTCCTGCCGACCTTGAGCTCATTCAGCACATCCGCGTAAACCGCGTCCTGTGCGTTGACAAAGCGCTCGAGATCCTCGGATGAACGCATCAACTCACATTATCGAAATCGAGCGGGCCTGTCTCCGTTCACGGCATCGTGACTCCAGTTGCCACGGTGGCGCACTTCGACCCGTGGTGCGGAGTCAATGTCCCCCGGGGATCACGACGCCCCAGGGCTGTTCGCCGACCTTGATCTGCCGCAGTTCCTTCCTGGTCGCCGTATCGATCACGGACACCGTGTTCGACCGGCCATTTGCGACGTAGAGCTTGCTGCCATCGGACGTCAGCGCCATGTTCCATGGGCGGTTGCCGACCTTGATGGTGCTGATGACCTTGTTGCTTGCGGTATCGATCACCATCACCGAGCCGTCGGCTCCGTTGGAGACATAGACCTCCTTGCCGGATGGATGCACCTTGATGCCGTTCGACCGCCCGCCCGCCGGGATGGTGGCGAGTACCTTCCTGTTGGCCACATCGATGGCGTAGACCGTGTTGGCCAGTTCGCAGGCGACGTAAGCCCGGCTGCCATCCGGCGTGAAGCCGATTCCGCGCGGGCGCTTGCCGACGCGCACCGAACCGACCAGTTTCTGCGCTGCCACGTCGATGACGTCGACCACCTGCGACTCCTCGGCGCTGACGAATACCCATTTGCTGTCGGGACTGAAGACGGCGTGCTCCGGGTTCTCGCCCTCGACTTTCAACTTGAACGCAATCTTGCGGGTTGCCGTGTCGACGAAGAAGACCTGATGGTCCTCTTCGATTGCAATGACAACCCACTTGCCGTCGGGCGACCGTCCGACACCCTCGGGGGATTCACCGAGGTCGATGGCGTCCGAAGGCGCACGCGTTGCGAGGTCGATGATCCGCAATGCGTTGCTCTTCTGGTCGCTGACATACAGCGCTTTGCCGTCGACGCTGGCGGCCATGCCGCGCGGCGTCTTGCCGGCCTTTATCGACGCGACGACTTCGTCACTGCTTGTATCGATCACCGAGATCGTGCCGTCCTTTTCGTTGGAGGCATACGCGAGTTGCGCCGAAGCGCCGAGAGGCGCCAGCAGCACGGCGGCCGCCATCACCGCCAGAAGCGATGTCTTCATTTGTTCTCCGTCTCCTTTCTGCTGCGTTGGGCGCCGCGCCGCTTGCCCTCGGCAATCTGCTCGGGACTCATCTGCTTGGCAATCTCGGCGCGGTAGGCGAACCCATCCATCACGCTGTTCTCTCCCGCTGCGGTGAACCAGGCGTAGGCTTCGATCAGGTCCCGGTCGACACCTGCGCCGTCCCGGTACATGCGGCCGATCGAAAGCTGCGCAATGCCGACTCCTGCCGTTGCTGCTGCGGTCAGCAGTTGCGCAGCCCGCTTGGAGTCTTCGGGCACGCCACGGCCTAATCGGTACATCGTTCCGAGTTCCGCCTGCGCCTGGGGATGGTTCTGTTTGGCGGCTTCGTCGAGCCACCGCGCGGCGGCGGCGGCGTCCTTGTCCATGCCCCAGCCGAACCGCGCCATCATGCCCATTCGGTATTGCGCATCCGCGTCTCCGGCCGCAGCACGCGGCGCATACAGCGCGGCCGCCGCGTTGTAGTCCTCGCGCTCGTAGGCTGCACGTGCCGCGTCAGCCTGGGCATTAACGGCACCCACGGCGACAGCGATGCCCAGCGTGCAGGCGTGGAGCGCATTTGCGATGATGTGCGGCGTTCTTCGCACCGTGTCTCCCGGAGCTTGCATGCGGTTGGCGGCCAGCTTATCCGTTATTATTTTCATCGTCGCCGGCACGTCTGCAGGGTTCGCGCCATCGGCCGCCGCCGATCCGCGAGGGCAGCAGGCGGTGATCGAGGCGGGCCGACGGCTGTTCTTCGATGGCCAACTGTCTGATCCCCCCGGAACTTCGTGTGCTTCCTGCCACGAGCCGGCGCGTGCGTTTACAGGCGACAACGGATCCGGAACTGCAGTGCCGCGCGGCAGTCGCCCGGAAACACGCGGCACGCGCAATGTCCCGACCGTGATGTACCTTGCGACCAGCCCGGGTCCGGGCATGTCGTTAAAGGACGGCAAGCCGGTTCCCAGTGGCGGATTCTTCTGGGACGGACGCGCAGTCACGCTTTCGGAGCAGGCACTCGGCCCGCTCTTCGCCCCCCACGAGATGAACAATCGCGATGCCGCGGCGCTCGTCGCCCGCATCGCCGCCTCGGACTCCGCACCGGCATTGCGACAGGCCTTTGGCGCCGGGGTCTTCGCCGACACGGGCGGCGCATTGAAGGCGATCACGACGGCACTGGCCGCATTCGAGCAGAGTCCGACTTTTGCGCCGTTCTCGTCCAAGTTCGATGCCGTTCTGCGTGGGCAGGCTCGCTTCACGCCACAGGAAGAGCGGGGTCAAAGCCTTTTCACCATCGCGCAGAAGGGCAACTGTGCGGCGTGCCACACGTTGAAGCCGGACAGTCGCGAGCCGCGCGATTCCCTGTTCACGGACTTCGGTTTTCACGCGCTCGGCGTTCCACGCAACGCAGACATTGTGCAGGCGGGACAATCCGACCTCGGATACTGCGCAGCGCAGCCCGGAGGCGAAGCCGCAAATGCACGCTGGTGCGGTTGGTTCAAGACGCCGACGCTGCGGAACATCAAGCTGACCGCCCCGTACATGCACAACGGCCGCTTCGCAACGTTGCGCGAAGCTGTCGCTTTCTATGCGACGCGCGACACGCACCCCGAACGCTGGTACCCGAAGAGCGAGAAGTTCGATGACCTTCCCGCTCCCTTTCGCGTCAACGTCGACCTCGAGACCCGGCCGTATCACCGCCGGCCGGGGCAGCGGCCGGCACTCAATGACGAGGAGATCGACGACATCCTCGCGTTCCTCGAAACCCTGACCGACGGCTACACGCCCTGACCTGGCACAACCGTCGGCTGCGGACCGGATGCGGCCGGTCGACGAAACGGCAGCATCCGGTGAAACACGCCGTCGCGGTCTATCCACAGGTGCTTCAGCGCGGCCAGGACGTGCAGCTTGATCAAGGCAATGAAGACAACCGCCGCGACCAAGTGCACGGAGCTGAAGAAGTCCTTAAGCATGTCGTCCTTCCAGCCCCAGGCGGGCAGCGTCAGCCCGAAGTACTTGATCGGGTAGCCGGAAAACGTGGACCCGAGATACCCCGCGAGGGGCATCGTGATCATGCAGGCGTAGAGAAGCCAGTGGCTGATGCCGGCCGCGCGCAGTTGCCACCGCGGCAGTGTCGAGGGCAGCGGAGGCGGACGATGTCCAAGGCGCCAGGAGAGCCGCATGACGATCAGTACCGCCAGCGTGAGGCCGATCGACTTGTGCAGGTTGAACCAGTACGCACGCACACCCGCCGGCACCTTCGGGATCTCGATCATCCAAAGTCCCAGGATGATCTGGCTGATCACGCCAATCGCCACCAGCCAATGTAGAGTCATCGCAACGTGGTCGTAGCCAGGACCGCGAGCCCGTTCGTGTGCTGTCACGATGTGATTCACCCGTTGGCGAGCGAGCGGCGTACCAGATCGCGCCGCGCTGCGTTCATGTGAGAGACACCGGGAGTCACAGCCGCTACTGTTTGGCGCCTGCAGCGCGCAGCAACGCGGCCGCCTCGGCGTGCTTCTCCGCGACTGCGATAGACAGGGCCGACTCTCCGCGGTTGTCGCGTGCTGCAACGTCGGCGCCCTTTTCAAGCAGGAGCTTGACGTTGTCGTTCTTGCCGTAAGCCGCCGCCCACATCAGCGCCGTTGCGTCGTTGGCGTAGCGCTGGTTCACGCTCACCCCGGCCGCGAGCAGAGCCGAGACACAGTCGGCATTGCCGTTGCCGGCCGCATAGACCATCGCGGTCTTATCCATGCGGTCGGTCGGTTCGACCGCCGACTTCGCGGCAATCAGTAACCGCGCGACCTCGCCATGGCCGCCGTAGACCGCGCTCATCAGCGGAGTCACCCGTGCCAGGTTCGCCAGATTCACGTCCGAGCCCCGCTCAAGCAGCAGTTTGACGAGTTCAAGGTTGCCACTGCGTGCCGCGGTATTGAGCGGCGTATCGCCGAGGCGGTTACGCGAGTTCGGGTTCGCACCCTGTTCGAGCAGCGAACGTGCAGTCGCGACCGAGCCGCCACGCGCCGCCTGCAGCAGGTCGAAGTTGATATTGCGTTGCTGGGCTGACGCATTGACGCTTACGGCAAGCAACAGGGCTGCTGCAATGCAGCGAATTGTGGTCATCTAACTCTTCCTCCGAAGCCTGGCGCGCCGCGTCCCTTATTTCGGGGGCGAATGTGTTGCGGCACGCGAACGGCGCCTATTATCGGCCCGCCCGGTTCGATCAAGAACCACCGACACTGGGTATTCAGTGGCGTTCGTCTGGAGCAAGCACCGCGTGTGCGGCGCCTTCTCCAGCATCGCGATGTTGGCGCCGCTGCACAGCGCCTCGTAAGGACAAGCAGGGGGAGAACAATGACACAGCGGAGTATGAAGGTTGGAGCGATCATTCTGGGCATTGCCGCTTCGGCAGCAATGGGCGGGGCGTTCGCGCAGGAAGTGCAAGGGCAAAAGGGCGCTGCCGCAGCCGGCGTTCCGAAGACCGTTGCGGTTACCCAGGCGCAGCTGAACGATGCCGGCAAGCAGAACGCGAACTGGCTGCATACCAATGGTGATTACGGTCAGTTGCGCTACTACGGCGGCAACCAGATCAACAAAGGCAACGTCAAGAACCTCCGGCCCGCCTTCGTGTTCCAGACCGAGGTTGTCGAGTCGATGGAAACCGCTCCGATCGTTATCGATGGAGTGATGTACCTGACCACCTCGTACAACCACATCTACGCGATCGATGCCGTGACCGGAAAGCAGTTCTGGCACTACAAGCACAAGATGGGGCCGGTGACGACGTTCTGCTGCGGGCCGAATAACCGCGGTGTGGCCATTTCGGGTGGCAAGGTCTTCATGGGCACACTCGACGCGCGACTGGTTGCGCTCGATGCGAAGACCGGCAACGTGCTGTGGAACGTCGAGATTGCCGATCCCGAGAAGGGTTACAGCGAGACGATGTCGCCGACCGTCGTCGACAACAAGGTGCTGATTGGCACCAATGGGGGCGAGTACGGTATTCGCGGCTTCGTCAAGGCCTACAACGCCGACGACGGCAAGCTCGTCTGGACCTTCTACACGGTGCCGGAAAAGGGCCACGAAGGTGTATGGGCCGTGAACGACGCCACTGGCCGCAACATGAAGCGCGACATCGCGGCGGAAAAGGCGGCGTTCGCCAAGGACAGCTCGTTCTGGCAGACGCTTGGCGGTGGCGTGTGGATGAACCCTTCGGTCGACCTGAAGGCGCGCACCGTATGGTTCGTGGTCGGCAATCCGTCGCCCGACCTGTACGGCGCGGAGCGCCCGGGCGACAACCTGTACACCGACTCGCTCGTGGCGATCGACCTGGACAAAGGTACGTATAAGTGCCACTACCAGTACGTCGCGCACGACGTCTGGGATCTTGATGCGGTCAGCCCGCCGATCCTGGTCGACGTCAAGGACAAGTCCGGCAAGATGGTTCCTGGTGTTCTCCACGGTGGCAAGACCGGTCACGTCTACGTCCACGACCGTTCGAACTGCAACCTGATCCGCTTCTCCGAGGCAATGATCCCGCAGGAGAACATGTGGGTGCTGCCGACGGCCGAAGGCGCGCGCATGCTGCCGGGAGCGAACGGTGGCGTCGAGTGGTCGCCGATGAGCTTCGATCCGAAGTCGCGGCTCGCGATCGCGCTCAACCTGCACCAGCCGATGACGTATCACGTCGAAGCAGCGAAGTACCCGGGCGGTAGCAAGCTCTGGCTGGGCGGCGCTTTCAAGGTGATCCCGGGCGAAAAGCAGTGGGGCCGTGTGGCTGCCGTCGATGTCGACACGGGCAAGGTCAAGTGGAAGCACGACACCGAGCAACCGCTGATCGGCGGCGGCCTGGCCACGGGCGGTGGGCTTTACTTCTTCGGTGAAGGCAACGGCAGCTTCAACGCGCTTGATTCGGCAACCGGCAAGAAGCTCTGGAGCTTCAACTGCGGGGCCGGCGCGAACGCGATGCCGGTTTCATACATGGTCGGCGGCAAGCAGTACATCGCGATGGGCTGCGGCGGCAACACGCAGCTCGACTTCAAGCGCGGCAACAGCGTGTTCGTGTTCGCGCTATAGAATCGCTTATCGACGTTCGGGGCCGCCCGCAGGCGGCCCTTTTTTTGCTCGGAGCATTGTATGAACCGCATCTTTGGGTGGGCCCTGACTGCCGTCGTCGTTGTGGCCGCGCCGGTCGCCAGCGCCCAGGACGCTGCGGCTGGCGCGAAGAAGGCCGAAGTGTGCGTCGAATGCCATGGTCCGAAAGGGAACTCGACGCAGGGCCAGTATCCGATCCTGGCGGGCCAGACCTCGCGCTATATCTATCTGCAGCTCAAGGACTTCAAGGAGGGACGGCGCAGCGATCCGGACATGACGCCGAACGCGAAGGACATGTCGCGCGAAGACATGTTCGACCTCGCCGCGTATTTTTCCGGACAGAAGCCGGCGGCAACCCCGTTCAAGCCCGATCCGGCTCGTGCCGCCAAGGGCAAGGCCAAGGCGGATGAGACGCTGTGCACGATGTGCCATCTTGGCGGCTTCATGGGACAGAACGAAGTCCCGCGCGTTGCCGGTCAGCAGTACGACTATGTCGTCAAGCAGCTGAGGGATTTCAAGGCCAGACATCGCACCAACGACGCCGGCAACATGGTCAGTGTTGCCAGTACCCTGAGCGACGAGGACATCCTGAACCTCGCCAACTACCTCGCCGGCCTGTACTGACCCGGGCAAATGCGAGCGTTCATTGTCGGCACGATCCGCGTCACCGAGCCGCAGACGTGGCAGCGCTATGTGGATCGCGTCGGTGAGACGTTCGGCCCGCACGGCGGCCGCGTGCTGTTCCGTGGGGTGAAGACAGCGGAACTGGCCGGCAGTGCCCACGGCGAGCGCGTTGTGGTCGCGGAATTTCCCGATGTCGAGTCATTGCAGCGCTGGCATGACTCGCCCGAGTACCAGGCGCTCATTGCCCTGCGCGAAGCCGGCGCGGAAGTCGTACTCACGGCCTACCGCGGCTAGGCGCGCTGCCGACGCGCTTCGATACACAATGAACACTTCGTTTCGATGCAGGGGCTTGTCGCATGACACTCGCGAGCAAGGGGTGGGTCGCACTGTTCGGGCTCGGTTCGATGGTGGTCTTGGGCGCCGGATGTGGCAAGAGTGAGCAGGTAGCGGTTGCACCGGCGGGCAAGACCCAGCCGCCACCGGTCATTCCTCCGCCGCCGAAGGCTCCGCCATCCTTCGTGCGCGATCACTATGCCAAGCTCGACGACTGCGTCTACGACTGGGGCTATGCGCAGAAGTGCGTGCCGGTTGCGCCGGGCTCTTCCGAACAGCAAGCCGGAGCCAGCTTCCTCGGTCCGATCTATGCGAAGAGCTATCGTGAAGAAACGCAGGTCCAGCTGCGCAAGGAGGCGGTCGACGGCGGCTATGCGCAGCGCGTGGCGACGGACGCCAGCGACAGGTCGATCGCCAAGTCCGAGGTCAAGCGATGAGCCAGCGAACGGCAAGCCGCGATCGAATCTAGGCGGTTGTCTCGGACCGGTTTTCGCTCTTCTCGGCGATCGTCGAGTCCGCGATGGACCTGCCGTACGCGATTGCGTATTTCGGTTCGGCGTTGCTGCTTCTGCCCTCTGCCTTGTTGCCTGCGTTGCGCTCACGGAACCTTCGTCGGCACACTCGCAGTGGCGGTCGGCATCCTGAACGCGGCCGCAATGTCGTTCTGAGCGGTCATAGATGACCGGCTGTCGCGTGCTGGTCACAGGCGTGCCTCGCCGATGCCCGTGGTGGCCTCGCTTCGTCTAACCTCCGCCCTTGCCGTGGGGGCTCGATCTGCATCGCCACGAGTGCCGGCGAACGGTACGGGTGCGTGACGCGAAATGGCGGCGATCAGTGTCGACCAAACAGGGACCGGGAATGCTTCTGTGTCAGATCAGCGATCCGCACATCGTGCCGTCGGGCGAACTCGCCTACGGCCGGATCGACACGCCGGCCATGCTCGGGCGCTGCGTCAGCAAGGTGTTGTCACTGAGCCGGACACCCGATGTTGCCGTCGTTACCGGTGACCTGACGGATCACGCCACGCTGGCGGAGTACGAGGTGCTGCGCGAACTGCTTGCGCCACTCGCCGCCCGAATCCCGGTCTACCTGGCCGTCGGCAACCACGATGACCGCGATGTCCTGCGCGCCGCGTTTCCCGATCACGCTTACCTGGCGGGCGAGGGCGGGTTCGTGCAGTACGTCGTCGACGACTTCTCGGTGCGACTCGTCGTGCTCGACACGCTGATCCCCGGCGCGCCTGGCGGCCGGCTTTGTCGCGAGCGTCTTGCGTGGCTCGATCGCACGCTCGCCGAATCCAATCGGCCAACGATCGTCGCGCAACATCATCCGCCGCTGGTTACCGGCCTTTCGATCATGGACCAGATGGCGCTCGAGAACCCGGCGGCCGAGGCGGCCGTCCTGCGCAGGCACGTTCACGTCGAGCGGGTGATCTGCGGGCACTACCATCGAAATATCCAGGCGCGCTTCGGTGGCACTATCGCGTCGGTATGCCCAAGCGCTGCCCATCAACTGGTGCTCAATCTCGTACCCAACGCCGACATCCGCTTCACTTTCGAGCCGTCCGAATTTCACCTGCATCTATGGAATGGCTCCGAGGTTGTCACGCATACCGAACTTGTCGAAGACTTCCCGTCGTGGGGCTCGCGCGATTGACATGACCTTATCCGCCCGGCAGAGCCGAATCCTAGAGCGGCCGTCCATGCAAGGCCTGCGCTCATGGTGAAGTGCCCGGCCTGCGGCGAAGAGAACCCACCCAAGTTCCGGCTGTGCGGCTACTGCGGTGCGCCGCTCGCTACGGCGGCAGCGGCCGCGTTGCCGGCGCACGAGGTGCGCAAGACGGTCACGCTGGTGTTCACCGACCTGAAGGATTCGACGGCGCTCGGCGAGCGCCTCGACAGCGAGGCACTGCACGAGGTGAAGGAGCGCTACTTCGCCGCAATGGCCGCCGAGATCACGCGCCACGGCGGCAAGATCGAGAAGTACATCGGCGACGCCATCATGGCGGTGTTCGGGCTGCCACGCGCCCACGAGGACGATGCGCTGCGCGCGGTGCGTGCTGCGGTCGGCATGCGCGACAAGCTCAAGGAACTCAACGCGACGCTGGAAAAGCACTTTGGTGTCACGTTGGCCGCGCGGACCGGAGTCAACACCGGCGAGGTGGTCGCCCTCGACGACCCGTCGGCCGACCAGAAGCTGGCCACCGGCGACGCGGTCAACGTCACCGCGCGGCTGGAGGCCGCTGCGCCCGCCAACGAGATTTACATCGGCGACGTCACCTACCGGCTGGTACGCGATGCGGTCGAGGCCGAGGCGGTCGAGCCGCTGACGCTGAAGGGCAAATCACAGCCGGTGCCGGCGTTCCGCATCATCAATGCGCCTGGTTTGTACGGCAACGAAAGACGCGTCGATACCCCGGTCGTCGGCCGCGACGCCGAACTCGCCGCGCTGCAGGCTTCCTGGGACGCAGCGCTTGGCACGCGACGCGCGCATTTGGTGACGGTCATTGCCGACGCCGGTGTCGGCAAGTCGCGCCTGGTTCGTGAACTGATGGACCGCGTCAGCGGCCAAGCGCGCCTCGTCTTCGGGCGCTGCCTGGCGTACGGCGAGGGCATCACCTTCTGGCCGTTGCGTGAAATGGTTGTTGCTGCGGCGGGGATCGACCGTGATGACACGCCCGAAACCGCGCTGACGAAGCTGCTGGAATGTGTCGGCGACCAGGACGTCGTCGACCGGCTCGCGTCGGCGGCCGGCCTCAGTGCGCGGCAGTTTCCGCTGCACGAGATCAACTGGGGTGCGCGCCGCTTCATGCAGCACCTGGCCAGGGATGGACCGGTGCTGGCGATGATCGACGACATCCACTGGGCCGAGCCGGCGTTTCTCGATCTGATCGAGAACCTGCTCGACACCGTCGAGGACGCGCCGGTCCTCCTCGTCGCGACCTCGCGCCACGACCTGCTCGAAGCGCGCGCGAACTGGGGCGAGCGCGAACGCTCCCAGCGCCTGATCCTGAAGCCGCTCTCGGACGAAGCGGCCACGCAGGTCGTCGCCAACCTGCTTGGCGCGGCGGGCCTGCCGGATACGCTGGTCAAGCGCATCGTCTCCGCTGCGGAAGGCAATCCGTTGTACGTCGAGCAGATGCTGTCGATGTTGATCGACAGCGGCGCAGTCAGCGAGGACGGCACTCGGACCGCGCTCAAGGCCGATGCCGACATCGCCGTGCCGCCGACGATCCATGCGCTGCTTGAAGCACGCCTCGACAAGCTGGAACGCTCGGAACGTGCGGCCGCCGAGCCGGCTTCGGTCATTGGCATGGAATTCCCCCATTCCGCAGTCCAGTCGCTCGCGCCGCAGCAGCTGCGCGAAAAAGTCGGCGACCAGCTTCAGGCCTTGACGCGCAAGCACTTCATCCGGCCTTCCAGCACCGACGAAGCCGACGCGCGCTTCCGCTTCGATCATCATCTGGTGCGCGACACCGTCTACAACGGCCTTCTCAAGCGCGCCCGCGCGACGATGCATGTCGAGTTCGTCAAGTGGGCGGATCAGGTCAACGCCGAGAGCGACCGAGGGCAGGAGTTCGAGGCGATCCTCGGGTATCACCTGGAGCAGGCCTATAAGTATCTCGGTGAGCTCGGGCCGATCGATGAGGCGGGAACGGCGATCGGAAGAGACGGTGCGCGGCGTCTTTCCTCTGCAGGCCGACGCGCCTTCGCGCGTGGCGACATGCACGCAGCAGTCAACCTGTTCGGACGCGCTATCGCTCTGCTGGGAGAGCAGGATCCTGAACGTCTGGTTTTGATGCCGGAGCTCGCCGAGGCGCGGATGGGCCTGGGTGATTTCTCAGGTGCCACAGGTGTCCTGGACGAGGCGGTTGCTCTGGCCGAGCGGGCATCCAATGCGCGAATCAAGGCGTCCTGCCATCTCATCGGAATGTTCATTCGCCTTTACGGCGGCGATAAAGGTGGCTCGAGCGAGGAGACGCAGCGCGCCGTGCAAGCGCTCATCCCCGGACTTGAGCGGGAAGACGCGCACCAGGAACTGGCGACAGCCTGGCGGTTGATCGTTCTTGTCAATGGCATGGCAGGCCGATACACGCTTGCCAGTGAAGCAGCCGAGCGTTCGATTACGCACGCACTCCTGGCCGGCAATGACCGGCTCGTCGCGCGAGTCGGCGCAATTCTGGCCAACTTCTCGTTGCTGGGCGCCACACCCGTGCAGCACGCCATTGGCCACTGCGAAGCGCTGCTTGCCGGCGGACTGACCGACCGTCACGTTGAATGCAAGGTGATGTGCTACCTCGCGCAGTTGCGAGCCATGAATGGCGAGCTGAAAACAGCGCGTGACCTTTATCGACAGAGCCGAGCGATCCTGCGCGAGCTGGGGGAGGGCGTCAATATGGCGTCAACTGGCATCGACGTCATCCTGGTCGAACTAATTGGAGGCGATCCAGCGGTTGCCGAGCGCGAGACTCGCGCGGATTATCAGTTTCTCGCGAGCATCGGCGAAACCTACTACCTGTCGACGATGGCTGCGTTGCTGTCGCGCGTCGTTCGGGATCAGGGGCGCGACGATGAAGCGCTCGCGCTGTCGAAAACCGCCGAAGGCCTCACTGCCGCGGACGACGCTGAATCGCAGGCGCTATGGCGTTCGATTCGTGCGCCCATCGTTGCGCGTAACGGCGACCTGGCTCACGCCGAGGACCTTGCGCGGGCCGCGGTCGAGATCATCCGCGGAACCGAGGCGCCGAGTTCACAGGCCGACACTCTGGCCGAACTTGCGGCAGTGCTGCAGCTGGCGGGAAAGGTCGAAGACGCACGCCGGGCGATCGGCGAGGCGATCGCGCTCTACAGTTCGAAGGGGGACGTCGTTTCGACTGCGCGCTGCAAAGCGTGGGCAGCCAAATTCGAGGAACCGTAATGCCGAGAAATGAAAGTGGGGCAGCACATTGGTGTGCTGCCCCACATGAAACTAGCTACGCATCACGCCAAGGCACCGGGTCAGAAGATCCCCATCTTTCCGTTGTTGATGTTGAGGATTCGCCAAACGAACGACGCGGGCGTCTTGACCTTGCCCTTGGAGCCGCCCACCTGGGTGGCATCGGCGATGCAAGGTTTGCCCGCTTCCGCGCCGCTCAGCGGCTGCGCGACGCCATTGATGATCGGGCATGGTCCGACGGTGTAGAGCTCCAGAGGATCAGTCGAACCTTCGGGCCGTGCGTCGTATTGGATCAGGACGCGGTTGATCTTGGCGCTTAAAAGGATGTTGGAGCCGTCAACACGCAGAAAGATTTCCAGGAAATTACTGTTGGTCCCGGTAAATTGAACTTCCGGAATGAAAACGTTCGCCTGGTAGCACTTGGCAAAGTTTCTGCGCGCAGCGCATTGCACCGGATCGACGTCGGCCACCTCGTCCAACTTGACCGTGGAATACTTCTCCTGCGCTGGTACGCTGACCTTGATCGCAAACTTGTCGGCGCTGCTCGTGACGAGCGGGGCGCCCGTGTAGAACGTGCCGCCAACCGGGGTGAGGCCCGAGATCACCACGGTTGTGCTGGCGGTGCCGAGCAGAACGTTGTCTGCCTGCCACACGACCTGGTCATTGTTCGGCGGATTGTTCTGGTTGTCGTTTTGGCCCTCGGCGAAATCGACGAAGCCGCCGAATAAAACGAAATCCGTTCCCGTTGCGTCCCCTATGCCGTTGTTATCGAACTTTATGGGCGCCCTGAACGTGACAGTGAACGACTTCGAGGCACCTGCGGCTAACGTGCCAACCGAGCAGCTGATTTGCTTGCTGCCGAGCGTTGCAGCGCAGAAAGCCGCGTCGGTCGAATCGAATCCGGCGGTTTCGTTCGCGTCGTCCGTGACCGACGTCGCGCCCCGGAAAATGACGTTGTTGATGGTGTTGCCGCCGCCGTTCAGCACCGTGACGTTGTAACCAACGACGTAAGCCGTTTCCGGCCCGGTGTTGTAGGTCACATTTCCCGATAACGATGTGACCGTCACAGAGACCTGACGATTTGTTGTCGTGGTGCCGAAAGCCGGTGCCGCAGCAAGGAGCGCTGCAAGCACGATGCTGCTCGACCTAATGATTCTCATGAAAAAGTTCCCCTTCGATTGGGCCCTTCGGTAAGCCCGGGCCGAGTCAGCGCGCTCTGGCAAAAAAGAATGTCATTTGCCGCTTGTTCTTTGTATTGAGCGCCGCAGCATGACCAAAACACGGGATGCAGTCAACGAAGAAGTGCCACCGCCGGTCGGAGATCGACCTGCCGGGCGGCTCAGCCAAAGAGATGAAGGGCACCTTGCTATGCTCCGCCGCGACTCGCGCGGACGACCCATAGGAGCGGAACACCGCTCTCGCAAGGGGCTGCATTTCAGTTCTTGAAATTCGCTTGCGAGTCGCTTCGGGGGCGGAATGGGCGACGCGGTCGCGCAAACGAGCTGGCTGGGTTCGTTGTTTCATCGTCGTGGCATCGCCCGTGGGGACATCGCTGGGGGCGTCACTGCCGCGCTGGTGTTGCCTGCAATCGAGGGTGGTTACGGCCTGATCGCGTTCGCCGGGCTCGGTCCGGAGCAGGCAGCCATCGGCTTCCTGCTTGGGGCGTGCACCGCCGGCGTCGCCTGCATCGCAACGATGGTCGCCGGCGGCCGCGGCCCCATGCTGAGTGGATCCAGCGCCGCACTGGCGTTGCTCCTTGCGTCGCTGATTGGCTGGCTGATTGGCGATCCGCGCTTCCACGGCGCCGACGGGCGTCCGTTCCTGCCGCTGCTGCTGGCGTTTACCGCACTCGGGGTCGTTCTGGCCGGTGTCATGCAGGTGCTGCTGGCGAAGCTGAAGCTCGGCGGCCTGGTCCGCTACGTTCCCTATCCGGTGCACGCCGGTTATATGAATGGCGTGGCGGTTGTGATGGTCGGCGGCATGCTGCCGCACCTGCTGGGATTGCCGCTCGGTTCGGCAGCGACCGACTGGCACCTGACCAGCGCGCTTGCTCCGGCGATCGCGATGGTGGCGCTCTACCTCGCGGTGAAGCCGCCCAAGTGGACGCGACGCATACCCTCTTACCTGACCGGGTTGCTGGCGGCCACTGCACTTCATCACCTGCTTTCGATAACGCCGGCAGCCTCCGCGCTCGGTCCCCTGTTCGATGCCCCGCTGTTCGAGTGGCCGGGGCTCGATGTCCTGGCGCCGATTGCCGATCACTTCGGCAGCGGGCTTCTGCGTGACATGCTCGGCCCCCTGCTGATCTTTGCGGCGGCCGTGGCCATGATGTCGACGTTGCAGACGGCACTCGCCGGCTCCACGACGGACGAACTGACGCACGTGCGCCGCGACAGCGAACGCGAACTCCTCGCCCAGGGCGTGGCCAATATCAGCGTCGGTGTGATTGGTGCGCTGCCGTCGGCCGGATCGACGATGCGCAGCAAGATCAATCTCGACGCCGGCGGCAGCACCTCGATGTCGCGCGTGGTCTTCGGCGTGGCGCTGTTGCTGGCGATGGCGTATGGCCTGCAGTACATGAACCTGGTGCCGATGGCGGCCATCGCTGGCGTGTTCTGCGCGGTGGCTTATTCGCTGATCGACGACTGGACTCGCAGCGCCACGAAGGTCCTGTGGCAGCAGTCGCTGAAGTGGCGCGCCCCGGCGGCGCTGATGGAAAGCTACCTCGTGATGCTGCTGGTAGCCGGCGTCACGATCTTTGTTTCGCTGGCGCTGGCCATTGCGCTCGGCACGCTGGTGGCGATGATCCTTTTCATCCGCAGCAACAGCAAGAAGCCGGTCCGGCGGGTGTCGCACGCCGACCGGCGCCGCTCGCGCAAGGTGCGTCCGGCCGAGCAGTCGGATCGGCTGCACGCTGAAGGCAAGCGCATTGCCATTATCGAGCTCGACGGCGCGCTCTTCTTTGGCACGGCCGAGCAGGCGGACGAGGAGATCGAACACCTGGCGCACGATGCCCAGTTCATCATCATCGACTTCACGCGCGTCACCGACGTGGACGCCAGCGGCGCCCGCGTGCTGCTGCATGCTGCCGCGGCGGTCCGACACGCGGGCAAGCAGCTGCTGCTCGCGGGTTTGTCGCAGCGTGATTCACGCACGCGCATCATCCGCGACATGGACGTACATCACCGCCTTGCCGATGCGCAGTTCTACCCGGATGTCGACCGGGCACTGGAGTCCGCGGAGGATCAGTTGCTGGCGTCGTTGGCGCACACGGTGTCCTCCGGCGACGAGACCCTGAGCCTGCAGCAAACGCTGCTTGGCGCGCGTTTGAATCCGGACGAGATCGCCGTGTTGTCGCCGCTGCTGCAGGAACGACATTTCAAGAAGGGTGAGCCGGTGTTTCACCGCGGCGACCCCGGCGATGCGATGTACGTCTCGCTGCGGGGGCCGATAGGCATCTGGCTGCGCGCCGATCCGGCCAGCGGCGGCGAGGATCGCCGCATGGTGTCGTACGCCCCGGGCGTCGTCTTCGGTGAAATGGGACTGCTGCAGAACCAGTCGCGTTCCGCGGACGCGCTTGCCGAGGACGACGCGGTGGTGCTGGAACTGTCGCGCGCGAACTACGAGCGACTGCTGGCCGAGCACCCGGTGCTGCACGGCAAGCTGCTGCTGAGCCTCGGCCTGCTGCTGTCGTCCCGCGTGCGCGCACTGACCGACGAGCTCGAGTCGGCACAGACAGTCCGTTGATCGCTTGACGGCCCCGGTGGCCCGGCAGTGCCGCGCCGCACGCTGGACCGCTGCACTGAAACAGGCAACACTTTTGCGCATGTCTTCTGCATCAACGTCTTATCCGCATCGCGACGCACTGCTGGTCCACCAGTTGCGCACTCTGTTCCCGGACGTCGCTGCTGCCACGATCGAGTTCATGCAGCGACACCTGCGCTGGGTCGAGGTTGCGGCCGGCGAAACGCTGATCGAGCAGGGTGCCCCGGGGGATTCGGCCTACCTGACCATCAGCGGTCGCCTGCGTGTCTATGTTGCGGCGGACGACGCGCCGCCGCGCATGGTGCGTGAACTGTCGCGCGGCGAGGTGATCGGCGAAATGAGCCTGTACACCGGCGAGCCGCGCTCGGCCACCGTGGTCGCCGTGCGCGATTCCGTTCTGGTGCAGCTGGCAAAGGAGCACTTCGAGTCGCTCGTCGTTAGCCAGCCACAGGTCTCGATGACCTTCACGCGGCAGATGATCCGGCGGCTGCAGACGGAGCACGAACGCCACAGCGTCGCCGCGCCGGTGACGGTCGGCCTGCTGCCGGTTTCGGCGGGCGTTCTGCTCGAAGAGTTTGCGCAGAAACTTGCTGCGCAGCTGCAGCGTTTCGGACGGGTCACCATCATCAGCGGGCCGGTGATGGATGGCGCGCTGGGCGACAGCGGCATCAGTACCCGCGACGATTCGGACGCCGACCATCGCATTTCACTCGCGCTCGACAGCCTCGAAGCGCAACACGACTTCGTGCTGCTGGTGGCGGATTCCACGCCGAATCACTGGACCCGACGCTGCATTCGCAACAGTGACGAGATGCTGCTGGTGGCGGAGGCGGCACAGCCGCCCGCGGTTCATGCAATCGAGGCCGCATGCCTGACGGGGCGGCCGTCGCGCAGCGAGGCGGCGGAGATCCTCGTGTTGCTTCATGCGGATTCGCCGATCCCGCGCGGCGCGCGCGAGTGGCTCGCGCGCCGTCCCGTCACGAGCCACGTCAATCTGCGTCCGGCGCTCGAGCGGGACATGGCGCGTCTGGCGCGCCTGCTGAGCCGCAACGCAATCGGCCTGGTCTTCGCCGGCGGGGGCGCGCGGGGCTTTGCCCACCTCGGCGTATGGCGTGCACTGCACGAGCGCGGCATCGAGATCGACGTCGTCGGCGGAACCAGTATCGGCGCGATCATGGCTGCGCTCGTTGCCGCCGACTCGCCGATCGAACGAGCGATCAGGATCGCGCGCAAGGCGTTCAGCATCAATCCGACCGGCGACTACAACCTGCTGCCGCTGGTCTCGCTGATCAAGGGACGGCGTGTGCGCGAGGTCATTCGCAGCTCCATCGATGAACTCGGCGGCCGCCAGTTCGACATCGAGGACCTGTGGAAGGGCTTCTTTTGCGTTGCCAGCAACTATTCGCAGGCGCGCGAGCAGCGCATCGCCAGCGGCGACCTGGGCCACGCTCTGCTCGCGAGCGTGGCGATCCCCGGCGCGCTGCCGCCGGTGGTGCGCGACGGCGACCTGCTCTGTGACGGCGGCACCTTCAATAACTTTCCCGTCGATGCGATGCGCGAACTGCGCGGCGTCGGCAAAGTGATCGGTGTCGATCTCGGGCTACGCAATTCGCGTCGGCTCGAATTCGATGAAATGCCTGGCAGCTGGGCGCTGCTGCTCGATCGCCTGCGGCCGCGGAAGAAGCGTCGCTACCGCCTGCCTTCGCTGACCGCGTACCTGCTGAACATCACCATTTTGTACAGCACGTCGCGGCAGCGCGAGGTTCAGCGGCTCGCCGATCTGTATCTGAATCCGCCGCTCAATCGCGTCGGTCTGCTTCAGTGGTCACGCTTCGACGAGATCGTGCAACAGGGCTACGACTACGCGGCGGCCGCCGTTGATGAGTTGCCCGAAGGCCAGCGCGTCGCGCTCGGCGTGCACCGACCTGCCGCGGAAGCTCGCTGACTCCGGCGCGCAACTGTGCTTCAATCGCCGCAATGCCAGAAATGGAGCCCCACGATGCGCAGCATGGACGAGGAAATTGCCCGACGCCTTGCTGAAGCCCAGGCTTCCGGAGAACTGAGCAAGGCCGAGAGCTACGGCAAGCCGATGCTCGAGGGTGACGGTTGGGACGACACGCCGGAAGCCTTGCGCATGCCGTTCAAGATCCTCAAGGATGCAGGGGTGGTACCGCGCGAGGTGGAGATGTTCGCGAACGAGCCCAGCTTGCCAAGGCTCTCGCGGCATCGACCGATCCGGACGAGCGGCAGAAGATCAGCCACAAGCTCAGCGAACTCGAGCAGGCCATCGCGCTGCGGCTCGAAGCGTTAAGGATCAATCCCTCGCTCTGAATTCGCTCCACAGCAGGTGACCGATAGCCCGATTGCCGGTTGCCAGGGACGACGTTACGGGAACCGCTGCCGGCGGACATCGACGATATCGAGCCGGCCATAAGGCGACGAACAGGTTCCGGAAAGGATGCCGAGCCGCCGGCGGGTCGGCGAAAACATGAACAGCCCGGCCGCACTTTTCGCGATCGCCACCCTCATCTGGGGATCGACCTGGCTTGCGATCACTTTCCAGCTTGGCATCGTCGAGCCTGAAGTTTCGGTTGTCTACCGCTTCGCGCTGGCCGCTGCCATCCTTTTCGTCTGGTGCGCTGTGCGCGGGCCGCGCCTCGCGTTTTCGCTGCGAACCCATGCCTGGCTGGCATTGCAAGGTGCGACGCTGTTCGGGCTGAACTATGTCGGCGTCTACGTCGCCGAACGCTATGTCGCTTCCGGCCTAGTCGCCGTGGCATTTTCGACCCTCGTGTTCGTCGTGCCGATCGGCGCACGCCTCGCCTTCGGCACGCCGGTGCTGGCGCGCGTTGCGGTGGGCGCGTTGATCGGGGTGTCCGGAATCGCATCGCTGTTCCTGCCGGAGCTGCGCGCCGCGGCGGCGGGAGGAACGGCAGCGCTGGGCGTCGCCTTTGCGCTGGGTTCCACTGTCATCGCGGCGATCGGCAACCTCGTTACCGTTCGTCTGCAACGCGACAAGGTTTCGGCTATCAGCGGCACGGCCTGGGCCATGGGCTACGGTGCACTGACGGCCGCCGTCGTCGCGTCGGCTCGCGGCTCAGCGTGGACGTTCGACTGGGGTTTTGCCTACGTCTCCTCGCTCGTGTACCTCGCGGTCTTTGGCAGCATCATTGCCTTCGGTACCTACTTCAAGCTGATCGAACGCGTGGGCGCCAGTCGCGCCAGCTTCACTGCCGTCGCGATCCCGGTCGTGGCGATGGCACTGAGCACGGTTTTCGAAGGGTATCGATGGACGACCACGGCCGCGATCGGGGCCGCGCTCGCATTGGCCGGAAACTACCTGGCGCTCACCGCCAAACGCCAGGGCTGAAATCGCGCGTCAGCAACGGCGCGTCCGCGTCGTGGCGTTCGCGAAAGAATCGTGCGGAGCTTCGAAAATTCGTTACGGCAGCTCGCCGCCCGGATTCAGGAAACGCAGCCCGCCTGGGCCTTCACGCGGTCGGCGACCGCGATCGGTGTCGGGATGCGGTAGCCATACTTGACGCCGGTCATCTCGGCCAGAATCGACACGGCAATCTCCGGCGGAGTGCGCGCACCGTTCTTGAGTCCGACCGGCCCGTGCAGGCGTTCGAGCTGCTCCACAGTGACCCCGAACTCCAGCAGCCGCTCCTTGCGCTTGGCTTGGTTCTTCTGCGAGCCGATCGCGCCGACGTAGAACGCGTCGCTCTTCAGCGCCTCGATCAGCGCGAGGTCGTCGAGCTTGGGATCATGGGTCAACGCCACGATCGCCGTGTGCTTGTCGGGGCGGAACTCGATGACCGTGTCATCCGGCATGGTCCGCACCAACTGCGTGCCGGGCACCAGCCAGCCGTCGGCGTATTCCTCGCGTGGATCGCAGATCGTCACCGTGTAGTCGAGGGCAAGCGCCATCTGCGCGACGTAGTGTGTCAGCTGACCGGCCCCTATCACCAGCAGGCGCCAGCGCGGTCCGTAGGCAGTCACCAGTCGCGTGTCGCTGCAGTCGAGCACGTCGGTACCGTCACCCTCGGCCAGCGTCACGGCTCCGGTGCGCAGGTCCAGCGTACGCACCGTGTGCAGACCGGTCGCGACGCGGCTCAGCAGATCGCCGACCTGCGCGCCGGACCCGAGCGGTTCGAGAATCAGTTCGATCGTGCCGCCACACGGCAAGCCGAACTTGAAAGCCTCTTCCGCGGTCACCCCGTACTTGACCCGCTCGGGTCGCGTCGCCGCCGCAGCCTGATTGCGCACCCGTTCGACCAGATCGTCCTCAATGCAGCCGCCGGACACGGAGCCGACCACCAGGCCGTCATCGCGGATGATGACCAGGGAACCGACCGGACGCGGCGCCGAACCCCACGTGCGCACGACCGTGCCCATGACGGCATGATGGCCGTCGCGCAGCCATTCATCGGCTTTCTTCAAAACCTGGAGGTCGACGCTGTCCATGATCGGCGGTCGGAATATCCGCTTCGCCCAACGCGAGAACATTCATTCTAGTTCGGTGGTAGCCGGGTGCTGCGATGCGCCATCGGTCACAAAGGCGTGATGTCGTTCCCGCAAGGTTGCGCCGGGCTTTTTGCTGCTGCTAATGTGTACCGCTCCACCGCCGATGCAGGAAAGGCGGTCGGCACGAAATCTTCAAAGGAGACATCGGATGCCCGCTGCGCTTTCACTGCGGGTCAATGGCAAGGCCGTTTCGGCCGACGTTGACCCCTCCACCTCGCTCGTGACGCTGCTGCGCGAGCAGCTCGGACTGACCGGCACGCACGTGGGCTGCGACACCGCGCAGTGCGGCGCGTGCACTGTCCACTTGAACGGCCGCGCAGTGAAGAGCTGCAACGTGCTCGCGCTGCAGGCCGCCGGGGCCGAGGTCACCACGATCGAAGGCATCACTCCGGCCGAAGGCATGCATCCGATGCAGGCCGCGTTCAAGGCGTGCCACGGACTGCAGTGCGGCTTCTGCACTCCCGGCATGGTGATGAGTGCGATCGACCTGGTGCAGCACCATCCGCATGCCACCGACCGCGAAATCCGCGAGGGGTTGGAAGGCAACCTGTGCCGCTGCACCGGCTACCAGAACATCGTCAAGGCCATCGCGCAGGGCGCGGCGGCGATGAAATAGGGGCGGCGATGAACGACATCAAAGCAGGATTCATTGGCAAGTCCGTCGAGCGCAAGGAAGACTTGCGCTTTCTCAGCGGTACCGGCCAGTTCACCGACGACATCACGCTGCCGCGCCAGACCTACGGATATTTCCTCCGCAGTCCGCATGCGCATGCACGTATCCGCGCGATCGACCCGGCGGCGGCGCAGTCGGCACCCGGTGTCCTGGCGGTGTTCACCGGCAAGGACATGGCCGGCGTCGGCGGGCTGCCGTGCGGCTGGCAGATCAACAATCTCGACGGCACGCCGATGAAGGAGCCCAAGCATTCGGTGCTGGCCGAGAGCAAGGTCTGCTACGTCGGCGACCAGGTCGCGCTGGTCGTCGCCGAAACGGCAGCACAGGCAAAAGCTGCCGCCCACCTGATCGATGTCGACTACGAGATCCTGCCTGCGGTCGTCGATACCGGCACCGCGGCCGAACACAAGACTGCAGTGCACGACATCGCGCCGGACAACGTCTGCTACACATGGGGCATCGGCGACAAGGGCGCGGTCGATGCCGCCTTCGCCAAGGCAGCCCATGTCACGACGCTGGACATCGTCAACAACCGGCTGATTCCGAACGCGATCGAGCCGCGCGCGGCCAATGCGGCCTATAACAAGGGCGACGACGCGTACACGCTGTACGTCGCCAACCAGAACCCGCATGTCGAGCGGCTGCTGATGACGGCCTTCGTGTTGGGTCTGCCCGAGCACAAAGTGCGTGTGGTCGCGCCGGACGTGGGCGGCGGCTTCGGCTCGAAGATCTTCCTGTACGCCGAGGAGACCGCGCTGGTCTGGGCCAGCAAGCGGGTCGGCCGGCCGATCAAGTGGACGGCCGAACGCGCCGAGAGCTTCCTGACCGACGCGCACGGGCGCGACCACGTGACCCGGGCCGAACTCGCGCTCGACAAGGACGGCAAGTTCCTCGCCCTGCGCGTGCACACGACGGCCAACGTCGGTGCCTACCTGTCGACGTTTGCTTCCTGTGTGCCGACGATCCTGTACGCGACTCTGCTCGCCGGTCAGTACGCGACGCCGGCGATCTACTGCGAGGTCAAGGCCGTCTTCACGAACACCGCGCCGGTCGACGCGCTGCGCGGCGCCGGACGGCCGGAAGCCACCTACGTCGTCGAGCGCATCGTCGAGACCGCGGCCCGCGAGATGAAAATCGATCCGATCGATCTGCGTCGTCGCAATTTCGTCCGCAGTTTTCCGCACGCGTCGCCGGTCGGACTCACTTACGACACCGGCGACTACGAGGCCACGCTCGCACGCGCGCTCGAGCTGGCCGACATGAAGGGCTACTCGGCCCGCAAGGCGGAAAGCGAAAAGAAGGGACTGCTGCGCGGAGTCGGATACTCGTGCTACATCGAGGCGTGCGGCCTCGCGCCGTCGAACATCGCGGGCGCGCTGGGCGCGCGCGCCGGACTGTTCGAGGCCGGCGAAGTGCGCGTTCATCCAACCGGCAAGGTCACGGTGTTCACCGGCTCGCACTCGCACGGGCAAGGGCACGAAACGACCTTTTCGCAGGTCGTGGCCGACCGCCTCGGCATCCCGATCGAGGATGTCGATATCCAGCATGGCGATACCGGCAAGGTCCTGTTTGGCATGGGCACCTACGGTTCGCGCTCGATTGCGGTCGGCGGTACGGCGATCGTCAAGGCGCTCGACAAGGTCATCACCAAGGGCCGCAAGATCGCCGCGCACCTGCTGGAAGCGAGCGAAGCTGATATCGAATTCGCGAACGGCGAGTTTCGCGTTGCCGGCACCGATCGCAAGAAGGCGTTTGCAGAAGTCTCGTTGGCCGCCTACGTGCCGCATAACTATCCGCTCGACAAGCTCGAGCCCGGGCTCAACGAAAACGCGTTCTACGACCCGACCAACTTCACGTATCCGGCCGGATCGTACGTTTGCGAGGTGGAAGTCGATCCCGCTACCGGTGTCGTGCGCATCGATCGATTCACCGCCTGCGACGATTTCGGCAACGTCATCAATCCGATGATCGTCGAGGGGCAGGTGCACGGCGGAGTCGCGCACGGCATTGGCCAGGCGCTGCTCGAGCACGGTATCTACAACGACGACGGCCAGCTCGTGACCGGCAGCTACATGGACTACGCGATGCCGCGCGCCGACGACCTGCCGAGCCTTAAGGTCGAAACGGTCAAGGGCACGCCGTGCACGCACAACCCGCTCGGAGTCAAGGGCTGCGGCGAAGCCGGTGCGATCGGCTCTCCCGCGGCGGTGATCAACGCGGTCACCGATGCGCTGTGGCACCTGGGTGTCAAGGACGTGCCGATGCCGGCGACGCCGCACACGGTCTGGAAGACGATACGCGCGGCCGCGCGCCACTGACCGAACCGAGGAGATGACAATGGAAACGATGCACTATCACCGCCCCGCCTCGGTGGCCGATGCGGTGAAGCTGGCCGGCCAGCATGGCGATGACAAGGTCCTGGCGGGCGGACAGTCGACGCTGCCGTCGATGCGGCTGGGCCTGCTGTCGCCGACCGGCTGGATCGATCTTGCCGGCATCGCCGAGCTGCAGGGTGTTCGCATTGAAGGAAACAACGTCGTCATCGGTGCGATGACGACGCACGCCGCTGTCGCCGCGTCGAAAGACGTGCAGTCGCGCATACCGGCGCTAGCACTCCTCGCCGGCGGAATCGGTGATCGCCAGGTGCGCAATCGCGGCACGATCGGCGGCTCGCTGGCCAACAATGATCCGGCAGCGTGCTACCCGGCGGCGGTGCTTGGGCTCGGTGCAACCGTGCAGACGGATCGGCGGAAGATCGCGGCCGACGACTATTTCAAGGGACTGTACGAAACGGCGCTGAACGCCGGCGAGATCATAACGTCCGTCCATTTCCCGGTCCCTGAAAAGGCTGCGTACCTGAAGTTCAAGCAGCCGGCGTCGCGCTTCGCGCTGGTGGGCGTGTTCGTCGCGAAGACCGCAGGCGGCGTACGTGTTGCAGTGACGGGTGCCGGACCTAGCGTGTTCCGCGTCAAGGCTCTCGAGGACAAGCTTGCCGCCCGGTTTGCGCCGGAGTCGTGCGACGGTGTCAGCGTGCCGTCGACGGGACTGAATACCGACCTGCACGCATCGGCCGAGTACCGGGCGCACCTGATCACGGTGCTGGCCAAGCGCGCGGTGGCAGCCGCCGGCTGAGCCGCACGCTCCGAAATCGATTCACTGAGTCGGAGGTTCCGATGTCCAAGGTTCCGTACACGCCCGACGGCTATCACTCAGTCACGCCCTACCTCGCGGTGCGGGACGCCAAGGCGGCCGTCGAGTTCTATCGGCGCGCCCTGGGCGCCGAACTGGTGATGAAACTGACTATGCCGGACGGCAAGTACGCGCATGCCGAAATCAAGATCGGCGATTCGCACATCATGATGGCCGAGGAGAACCCGGAGTGGGGCAACCAGAGTCCGCTGAAGCTTGGCGGTTCGCCGGTTTCGTTCATGGTCTACGTTGCCGATGCCGACGCGGCACTCGCACGAGCGCTCGCAGCAGGCTGCACCCAGGTGCGGCCGGTCGAAGACCAGTTCTACGGCGATCGCACCGGGACGCTGAAGGACCCGTACGGCTTCCAATGGTCCATCGGAACGCACATCGAGGACGTCAGCGAGGCCGAGGGACAGAAACGCATGGAAGCGATGTTCGCAAAGTGACCTTGCGCCAATGGAAGCGCAGCAATTGCATCGCGGTCGCCTGATTGACCATGTCCATTTGATCGCAGGCGACCTGGCCGCCAGCAAGCGTTTTTACGCGGCGGTGCTCGGCGCGCTGGGCCGCCGGATCGAGGGCGAAGGTGAGCACTATTTCTGGTCCGACGAGCTCTTCGTTAGTTCAGCGGACGAGCACACGCGCGGCGCGACGCGGATCCATCTCGCATTCCAGGCGCGCGATCGCGCCGCCGTCGAGCGCTTCCACAGCGCAGCGCTCGCGGCAGGCGGAACCGACAACGGCGCGCCAGGCCTGCGCCCGTATCACGCCGGGTACTACGCGGCGTTCGTCATCGATCCGGACGGCAACAACATCGAGGCGGTCTTTCACGGACCGTCGCAGCGATCCGCGGCATCCATCGTCGTGACGTACTAGCGTTACTAGCGCGAGCGAACGGGAGGCACCGTGGCAACGAGAGATGCGCCGCCAATCGACCGTCTTCCCGTCAAACTCGATTCGACGTCGAACGGGGAGTTCGCTCCGGTTCCGCTGGACGCCGCGGCGCTTCATGCGCGCGCGCTGGCCAGCGAGGCGGTGCGGCGCGCGGCGCAACGGCTCGGACTGACGCGACGCCGTTATCTCGTGTCGATGCTCGGATCCGCGGCGACGCTGCTGGCCTTCGACCGGGCGTTCGCCGCGGCGGGAAGACGTGGCGGTCACTATGCCGTATCCGCCGAGGCGCCATTCGAACTTGCGGCAGCGCAGGCGGCCGTCGGCGGTGACGAGTTCATCTTCGACGTGCAACTGCACCATGTGAACCCGCAGGGCGCGTGGCGCAAGCGTGCCGGTCCGAACGCCTTCAAGGGTTTCCCGAACAGCAACTGCGGCCAGGCCGATCATGTCGAGTGCTTCTCCAGCGGCGCGCTGCTGAAGGACGTCTTCATGGACAGCGACACAGCGATGGGCGTGCTGTCGCATGTGCCCGGCGGCGCCGAAACCAATCCGCTCGATTTCGAGGCGGCCGGCGCGACCCGAGTGGCGGCAAATACGCTGGATGGCACCGAGCGCCTGCTGCTGCACGGACGCTGCATGCCGACACTGCCCGGCGAAGTCGACGCGATGGACGCGCAGGTGGCCCGCTATCCGATCGCTGCCTTCAAGACCTACACGCAGTTCGGTCCGAGCGACGGCGCCGCCGGTTTCTTCCTCGATGACGATACCTACAGCGCACCGTTCATCGAGCGCGCGCGTCGGCTGAAGGTGCGCAACATCGCTGTGCACAAAGGGCTCGCCTTCGGCGCGCGCGGCTACGAATTCTCGACGTCGCGCGACGTCGGACCAGCCGCTGTGCGCTATCGGGACATGACCTTCCTGATCTACCACTCGGGTTTCGATACCGGAGTGAAGGAGGGGCCGTACGACCCGGGTGCGAAGGCGGGTGTTGATGTGCTGGTGCGCTCGATGCGCGAGGCAGGCCGGCCGAAGAACGTCTATGCGGAACTGGGCAGCACCTGGCGCTATGT
>CAVQID010000014.1:0-181684 GCA_963712485.1 uncultured beta proteobacterium | reverse complement strand
ACAGCGTGAACGCAAAGATCCCGGCCGAGATCAGGCCTGGCACCGCCAGCGGCAGGACGATCTTGACGAGGATCTGCAGGCGGCTCGCGCCGTCGATCAAGGCGCATTCCTCGAGTTCGAACGGGATCGAGCGGAAGTAGCCCATCAGCAGCCAGGTGCAAAAAGGAATCAGGAACGTCGGGTACGTCAGGATCAGCGCGAGGCGCGTGTCGAAGAGCTGGAACTTGAAGATGATCGCCGCCAGCGGAATGAAGAGAATGGATGGCGGCACCAGGTACGCCAGGAAGATGCTCATGCCGACATAGCGCGACCCGCGAAACCGCAGCCGCTCGATCGCGTATGCCGCCAGCACGCTGCAGAAGAGCGACAGCAGCGTCGAGACGACCGACACGAGGATCGTGTTCCACAGCCAGTCCGGATAAGCGGTGTCGAACAGCAGCTTCTTGATGTGCGCGAGCGTCGGGTTGATCACCCAGAACGGATTGCCTTCGCGCGACAGCAGTTCCTCGTTCGGCTTGAACGCCGTGATCGTCATCCAGTAGAACGGGAAACAGCAGCACGAACAGGAACACGGCCAGCGGCAGGTACACGGTGACCAGACGCCGCGGCGTGGACTCGAGGTACTTCATGCCCTGCGAATCGGTCGTCGCGGCGGACGCCGGCGCCTCGGGACGCTCGGTGTCGCTCATTTGTCCTGCCCGCCCTGCTGCCACGCGCGTCGCTGCAGTCCGAAGTAGCTGAACAGGATCGCCGCCATCAGGAACGGCACCATTGCGGTCGCCAGCGCGGCGCCTTCGCCCAGCGCTCCCCCGGGAATGGCGCGCTGGAAACTGAGTGTAGCCATCAGGTGGGTCGAATTCAGCGGTCCGCCGCGCGTCAGCACGTAGATCAACTGGAAATCGGTGAAGGTAAACAGCACCGAGAAGGTCATCACCACCGCGATGATCGGCGTCAGCAACGGCAGCGTCACGTAGCGGAACTGCTGCCAGTCGGTGGCGCCGTCGAGGCTCGCGGCCTCGTAGTACGACGGCGAGATCGTCTGCAGGCCCGCCAGCAGGCAGATCGCGACAAAGGGCACGCCGCGCCAGATGTTGGCCGCGATCACCGACAGGCGCGCCAGCCACGGCTCGCCGAGGAAATCGATGTAGCGGTCGATCCACCCGAGCTTGACGCAGCGTCCAGCTGATGATCGAGAACTGCGCGTCGTAGATCCACCAGAAGGCGATCGCAGACAGCGCGGTCGGCACGATGAACGGCAGCAGCACGATGGCGCGGATGAAGGACTTGAACGGCAGGTGCTTGTTGAGCAAAAGCGCCAGCCACAGGCCGAGCGCGAACTTGATGACGCTGGCGACGACCGTGTAGAAGATCGTGTTGAAGACCGACAGCCGGGTGACCGCATCGCCCCAGAGGAACTCGTAGTTCTCCAGCCCGATCCACTCGCCGCCGCGTCCGATCTTGGTGTCGGTGAAGCCGAGCCAGGTGCCGAGGCCGAGCGGATAGGTCAGGAACAGCAGCAGCACGACCGCCGCCGGCAGCATGAACATCAGCCCGAGGAAGTTGCGGCTTTCGAGCAGGCGACTCAGCACACCGGCCTCATGGACGGGTGCCTGGACTCGGGCGCTGTTCATGACGGTCAGGTGTCAGGGCTGGAATGCAGGGAAGTGCATGGCGGCACCCGATTCGGCACCGCCATGCACGACGGACGCGTCTAGACCTTGTAGTAGCGCTCGGCCCGCTTCTGCGCGCGCTCCGCGGCTTCCTTCGGCGTCTTCGATCCTGACGCGGCTTCGGCCACCATGTTGACGATGATGAAGTCGGCCAGCGCGCCGGCCGACGCGTAGCCCATCTTGCCGGCGTATCCGCTCGGCCACATGTTCTTCATCGAGTCGCGGTACGGCGTGTGCTTCGGATCGACGGTCCAGATCGGATTCTTCTCGTAAGTACGTCAGCGCCGGCGTCACGTAGCCGATCGCGGCCTGCACCCACGGGTCCATCTGCTCGGCTTCCATCATGAAGCGCAGGAACTCCTTGGCCGCCTTCGGATACTTCGTGTACTTGAAGATCATCTGGTTGAAGAACAGCTGGAACTCGCTCGGCTTGCCGATCGGTCCGATCGGCATGTTGGCGTGGTTGATGTCGGCCGCCAGCGCCGCGACCTTCGGATCCTTCGACGTCTTCGCCGCGTAGTAGATCGAGATGCCGTTGTTGGTCAGCGAGATCTGCTCGTCCAGGAACGCCTTGTTGTTGTTCGGGTCGAGCCAGGACAGCGTGCCCGGCACGAAGGTCGAGTACAAGCTCCTTCGCATACTCGAGCGCCTTGATCGTTTCCGGGCTGTCGATGACGACCTTGTTGTTCGCATCGACCAGCTTGCCGCCGAAGCCCCACACCAGCGTCTGCGCCCAGGTGTTGCCGTCGCCGGTCGCATTGCCGAGCGCGAACCCGGGCGGTGTGCCCTTGTCCTTCAGCGCCTTGCACAGCTTCAGGAAGCCGTCGGTGTCCTTCGGAAACGTGTTGAAACCCGCCGCCTTCATGTGGCTGTTCGCGATACACCATGCACACGCCGGCGACGCCGAGCGGCACGCCGATCCACTTCTTGCCGTTCGGCCGCAGATACGGGTCGCAGACCGGATAGAAGCCGCCGTACTTCTTGCCGAGGTAGGTGCAGACGTCGGTGACGTCGACCAGCTTGTCCGGATACAGGTTGGCGTCGTCGTTGGTCGACAGGATGATGTCGGGCCCGGCGCCGGTATTGGCCGCCACCGCCGCCTTCGGGCGCACGTCCTCCCAGCCTTCGGCGTCGACGCGCACTTCGATGCCGGTCTTCTCGGTGAACTTCTTGACGTTGGCCAGGTACTGGTCCTCGTCGCCCTGCACGAAGCGCTTCCAGCGCAGCACGCGCAGCTTGGCGCCTTTCTCGGGCGCGTTGCTCCACTGCGCCTCGGCATCCTTGACCCAGATGAGCGGACCGGCCGCGGCCGCCGCCACGCCCGCCGACGTCTTCAGAAACTCCCGTCGTTTCAGACTCTTCATGCACGTCTCCTTTGTGGTTGGCTCACTGCGTCAAGCCGGTTGAAGTCCCGTCGCGAGGCGCTTGCCGCTCGCGGCGTCGAAAAGATGCGCTCGTCCGGCATCCGGGACGAGCGTGATGCGTTCGCCGGCGCGCACGTTCGTGCGATCGCGGATCGTCGCCGTCACTTCCTGGTCGACGAAGCGGCAGTAGATCTGCGTGTCTGCACCGGTCGGCTCGACGACGACCACTTCAACCGCGAGACCGCCGGCACTGCCCACCGCAAAGTGCTCGGGCCGGATGCCGTACAGGATGGGCTGTCCCTCGCGCACCGCCGCGGTCTGCGCCAGCGGCAGTCGGCTTCCATTGGCGAACGCCGCCTCGAAGCCGCTGCCGTGACGCTGCACGGTGCCCGGCAGCAGGTTCATGGCCGGCGAGCCGATGAAGCCTGCCACGAACGTGTTCGCGGGGTGGTCGTAGAGGTCGAGCGGGCCGCCGGTCTGTTCGACGACGCCGTCCTTCATCACGACGATCTTGTCGGCCATCGTCATCGCCTCGATCTGGTCGTGCGTGACGTACACCGAGGTGGTCTTCAGCCGCTGGTGCAGTTCCTTGATCTCGGTGCGCATCTGCACGCGCAGCTTGGCGTCGAGATTGGACAGCGGCTCGTCGAACAGGAACACCTGCGGGTCGCGCACGATGGCGCGGCCCATCGCGACGCGCTGGCGCTGTCCGCCCGAGAGCTGCCGCGGATAGCGGTCGAGCAGCTTGCCGAGTCCGAGGATGTCGGCCGCGCGCGCGACGCGGCGGTCGATCTCATCCTTCGAGGCGTCGGCCAGCCGCAGGCTGAACGACATGTTGTCGCGCACCGTCATGTGCGGATAGAGCGCGTAGTTCTGGAACACCATCGCGATGTCGCGCTCCTTCGGGCGGCATGCGATTGACGACGCGATCGCCGATCAGGATCTCGCCTTCGGTGATTTCCTCGAGCCCGGCGATCATCCGCAGCAGCGTGGTCTTGCCGCAGCCGGACGGACCGACCAGGACCGCGAACTCGCCGTCGGCGATTTCGATGTCGACGCCGTGGATCACGGTCGTTCCGCCGAAGCGCTTGCCAACGCCGCGAATCGCGACTTGCGCCATGAAGCGTTGTCTCCTCCGCGCGGCGCCGTAGCGCCGTTGCGCGTCAGCTCGCAGGGATCTTCGTCCCTTGAATCACAGGATACATGGGGCGTCCCGTCGTCGCCCATTGCACGATGTTCATCGCTGCCTTGCGGCGCAGCTCCACTTCCGCGGCCGTCGAATAGAAGGCCGCGTGCGGCGTCAGCAGCGCGCGCGGGTGCCGCGCCAGCGGATGGCTGGTCGTCAGCGGCTCGGTCGGCAGCACGTCGAGCGCCGCGCCATCGAGCTGGCCGCTGTCCAGCGCACGCACCACCGCATCGACATCGACGACGGCGCCGCGTGCGGTATTCACCAGCATGCTGCCGCGGCGCATGCGCGCGATCAGACGGTCGCCAACCATGGCGCGCGTTTCGTCAGTGAGCGGCACGTGCAGCGAGACGATGTCGCTCTGCTCGAACAGCGCTTCGAGATCGACACGTCCCACGTACGCGGGAAAGTCGCCGTCGATGATGTACGGATCGCAGGCGATCACGCGCGCGAAGCAGTTGCGGGCCAGGTGCGCAAAGCGCTTGCCGATGCGGCCGAGGCCGAGGATGCCGACGGTCATGTCGCTCGCACGGCGGATCGTTCCTGGCGACAGGTAGCTCCATCGGCCCGCCTTGACGTCACGGTCGTAGATCGCGAGATGGCGCAGCAGCGCAAGCGCCATCGCGAGCGCATGCGTGGCGACTTCGCCGACACCATAGTCGGGCGAGTTGGCGACCCAGACGCCATGCCGCGCACAGGCCGTCGTGTCGACCGTGTCGAAGCCCGCCCCGTAGCGACTGACGATGCCAAGCCGGGGCAGGGCACTCAGCACGCGGTCGGTGACCGGCGCGTACTGCAGCAGCAGCGCGTCGCAGTCCTTCGCGGCGTCGATCAGCTGCTCCTCGGTCCGGCACTGGGCGTCGGCGAGCTCGATCCCGGCCTCGGCGAACAGCCCGCGCTCGAGCGCGATGTCCGGGAAATCGAAGTCGGTGACCAGCGCCTTCATTGCGCGCTCCCCGCCGCCAGCAGTCGCGCAGGTGGTCGTCGACCATGCCGGTCGCCTGCATGAACGCGTAGCAGATCGTCGAACCGACGAACTTGCAGCCGCGTGCCTTCAGCGCCTTGCTCATCGCGTCCGACTCGGCACTCGTCGCCGGGACGTCACTGAGTCGTTTGCGCTGGTTGACGATCGGACGCCCGCCGGTGAAGGACCACAGATAGCGGTCGAGCGACCCGAAGTCGTCGCGGATCGCGCGCGCGGCTCGCGCGTTCAGCACGGCCGACTCCACCTTGGCGCGGTTGCGCACGATCGCCGGATTCTTCAGCAGGCGCTCGATGCGGGCCGGCGTGTAGCGCGCCACGCGGTCGACGTCGAAGTCGTCGAAAGCCTCGCGATAGCCCTCGCGCTTGCGCAGTATCGTCGTCCACGACAGTCCGGCCTGCGCGCCTTCGAGGATCAGCATCTCGAAGAGGTGCCGGTCGTCATGCGACGGCACGCCCCATTCGTCGTCGTGGTACGCGACCATCAGCGGATCGTCGCCGGCCCAGCCGCAGCGCCGACGGGATTGGCGACGCGCAATCGGGTCGCTGCGTCTTCCGACATCATGTCTCGGAAGGCGACTCACGTCCTCCCCGCACGGCGGGAGGGCTAGGGTGGGGGTGCCGTGCTTGAGAATCGGCGAAGCGCGCGGCCGCTCCGGAGCGCAGCCGACTCACTGCCGTTCCGCTCTGAGTGCACGTGCGACGCGCAAAGCGCGTCGCGTACACGAGGCCGTTCATCAGTGGTTGTCCTTGGCGACCGCCGAGCCGCTGCCGCCGACGAGAAAGTCCAGATCGGCGCCCTTGTCGGCCTGCTGCACATGATCGAAATAGAGCTTGGTGTAGCCGCGCGGCATCGGTGCGGCCGGCGCCTTCCAGGCGGCGCGCCGGCGTGCCAGTTCGGCGTCGTCGACTTCGAGGTGCAGGCGGCGGCGCTCGACATCGAGCTCGATGATGTCGCCGCTCTTCACCAGCGCGAGCGTGCCGCCGGCCGCGGCTTCCGGAGCCGCATGCAGCACCACCGTGCCATAGGCCGTGCCGCTCATCCGCGCGTCCGAAATGCGCACCATGTCGGTGACGCCCTGCTTCACCAGCTTGGCCGGGATCGGCATGTTGCCGACCTCCGCCATGCCGGGATAGCCCTTCGGCCCGCAGTTCTTCAGCACCAGGATGTCGTCAGGCTTCACGTCGAGCGATTCGTCCTCGACCTTCGCATGCATGTCGGCGCTGTCCTCGAACACCACCGCGCGGCCGCGATGCTGCATCAGGGCAGGCGTCGCGGCCGAGGGCTTGATCACCGCACCGTCCGGAGCAAGGTTGCCGCGCAGCACCGCGATGCCGGCCTTCGTCTTGAACGGGTCGGCGAGGGGGCGGATCACGCGCTTCGTTCCTTCGAGGTCGTAGCGCGGCGCATCCTTGACGTTGTCCCACATCGTCTGGCCATTGACGGTCAGCGCGTCGCGATCGAGCACGTCGCCGAGTTCGCGCAGTACCGCCGGCAGGCCACCGGCGTAGTAGAAGTCTTCCATCAGGTACTGGCCCGACGGCTGCAGATCGACCAGGCACGGCAGGTCGTGGCCGAAGCGGTCCCAGTCCTCGAGCGCCAGCTTCACGCCGGAGCGGCCGGCGAGCGCGAGCAGGTGGATCACCGCGTTGGTCGAGCCGCCGATCGCGGCGTTGGCGCGGATCGCGTTCTCGAACGCGCCGCGCGTCAGGACCTTCGACATCACGAGGTCTTCTTCGACCATCTGCACGATGCGCCGCCCGGCCATGCGCGCCAGCACATTGCGGCGGCCATCGACCGCGGGGATCGCCGCATTGCCGGGCAGTCCCATGCCGAGCGACTCGACCATGCAGGCCATCGTCGAGGCCGTGCCCATCGTCATGCAGTGGCCGTGCGAGCGGTGCATGCAGCTCTCGGCCTCGAAGAAGTCCGCCTGCGACATCGTGCCGGCGCGCACCGCCTCGCTCATCTGCCAGACACCGGTGCCGGAGCCGAGTTCGCCGCCGCGGAACTTGCCCGACAGCATCGGCCCGCCCGAGACGCCGATCGTCGGCAGGTCGACGCTCGCCGCGCCCATCAGCAGCGCCGGCGTCGTCTTGTCGCACCCCATCAGCAAGTACGACGCCGTCGAGCGGGTTGGCGCGGATCGATTCCTCGACGTCCATGCTGACGAGATTGCGGAACAGCATCGTCGTCGGCCGCATCAGCGTCTCGCCGAGCGACATCACCGGGAATTCGAGCGGGAAGCCGCCGGCCTCGAGCACGCCCTGGCGCACCTGATCGGCCAGCACGCGGAAGTGCGTGTTGCAGGGAGTCAGCTCGGACCAGGTGTTGCAGATGCCGATCACCGGACGGCCGTCGAACTGGTCGTGCGGGATGCCGCGATTCTTGGTCCACGAGCGGTAGATGAAGCCGTCGCGGTCGAGGCGACCGAACCAGCTCTGGCTGCGGCGGGGTTTGCGGGGCATGGGGGAGACCAGCGAAAAGTGCCGGCGAGTGTATCCACCCGCCCTGCGGGGGTCAACGAAAAGCGGTCAAGTGGTCTGACCAATTTCCGGCGGAGGCGATATAGTCGTGCGGCGGCGCACCAGCCGCCGGGAGAGGCAGGACATGAATCAACTCGACATGCAGGGGCGCGCCGCCATCGTCACCGGTGGTGCCGCGGGGATCGGACTGGCGATCGCTCGGCGACTCGTCGCCTCCGGCGCGCGCGTCAGCCTGTGGGATCGCGACGCGGCGGCACTGAGCACGGCAGCGCAGGCGCTGGGCGCCGGTACCCACGTGACGACGGTCGACGTCACGCGCGAAGACGCAGTCGCGGCGGCGTTCGCCGCGTCGGCTGCTGCGCTGAAGCGTGTCGACGTGCTGGTCTGCAGCGCCGGCATCACCGGACCGAACACCACCGTCGAGCAGTACCCGCTGGCGGCGTGGAAGGAAGTCATCGACATCAACCTGACCGGGGTCTTTCTGTGCAACCGGGTCGTCGTTCCGCACATGACGGCGAACGGCTACGGCCGCATCGTCAACATCGCGTCGATCGCCGGCAAGGAAGGCAATCCGAATGCCTCGGCCTACAGCGCGTCGAAGGCGGGCGTCATCGCGCTGACCAAGTCGCTCGGCAAGGAACTCGCGAAGACCGGCATCCGCGTCAACTGCGTGACGCCGGCCGCGGTGAAGACCGGCATGTTCGCGCAGATGACGCAGGCCCACATCGACTTCATGCTGTCGAAGATCCCGATGGGCCGCTTCGGTGAGGTCGACGAGATCGCGGCGCTGGTGACGTGGCTGGCCACCGAGGAGTGTTCGTTTTCGACCGGGGCGGTGTTCGATCTTTCCGGCGGCCGCGCGGTGTACTGATGACGGCTCGCTACTCCGCCGAGGCGCTGCGCTCGACCGCGGCGGCCCTGCTTGCAGCGGCCGGCATGGATACGGACATGGCGCGCGATGTCGCCGCGGTGCTGGTCGAAGGCGACCTGCTGGGGCATGACACGCACGGCCTGGCGCTGCTGGCGCCTTACCTCGCCGAACTCGACGCGGGGTCGATGCGCAAGGCGGGCAGCTACAGCGTCCTCAACGAACGTGCCGCCGCGGCGCTGTGGGACGGCGAGCGCCTGCCCGGCCCGTGGTTGACGCTGCGTGCCATCGACGATGCGATCGCTCGCGCGCGGCACTGTGGAACCGGGACGATTGTCATCCGCCGCAGCCATCACATCGCCTGCCTCGCGGCGTACCTGACCCGCGCGACCGAGCAGGGCTTCGTACTGCTCGTTGAGTTGCTCCGATCCGAATTCGGCCAGCGTCGCGCCGCATGGAGGACTCAAGCCGCTGTTCACGCCGGACCCGCTGGCGTTTGGAGTACCGACCAGCGGCGATCCGGTGCTGGTTGATCTTTCCGCATCGCTCACGACCAACGGCTTGACGGCGCGCCTGCACAAGCACGGCCGCAAGCTCGCGCACCCCTGGCTGCTGGACGCCGCAGGCCGGGCGACCGACGACCCGGCCGTGCTGTTCACCGAGCCCAAGGGGACGATCCTGCCCACCGGCGGTGTCGATGCCGGTCACAAGGGCTACGCGCTCGCATTGGTCGTCGAGATGCTGACTGGCGCACTGGCGGGCTTCGGCCGCGCCGACCCGAAGGAAGGGTGGGGAGCGACAGTGCTGGTGCAGGCCTATGACCCCGCCGCGTTCGGCGGCACCGCCGCGTTCCTGCGTCAGGCGGACTGGCTGGTCGCGGCCTGTCGCACGAGCGCTCCGCGACCGGGCACGAGCGCGGTGCGTCTTCCCGGCCAGCGTGGCCTTGCGCTCAGGCACGAGCAACTCGAGCGCGGTGTGGCGCTGCACGAGGACATCGTTCCCGCGCTGGTGCCGTGGGCTCAGCAAGCTGAACGTCGCGCTGCCGGAGGCGTTGTGAGTCCGGACCGAGCTGCCCCTGTCGTCGGTCGGAAGTCGCGTCCCCTGGCTGGCGGCGCGATGCCAATTCCTACGTGCAGTTGACAGTCACGGCGTGCGTGTGGCCGTCGCCGCCCACCGACGAGACGACGGTGACCGCTGTTCGGGTCTTCAGTTGCGCGAGTTGTGCTGCAGTCAGCGTCACCAGATGGTTGTGATCTGCCGCACCGGCGATGCCGTAGACCTTGTCGACGGTCGAATCGACGTCCCCCGGAGCAAGTACCAGGGCGTGGCCGTGATTTGCGGATATGGCGGTGGCGCCGCATGCGAGTGCACCTGCCGGTGGTGGCGGCGGGGCCGGCACGGGTGCCGGAGCTGGCGGTGGCGGAGGGCTGTCATCGCTGCCTCCACCGCAGGCAACGAGCATCAAGGTAACGGCGCTTGCTGCGGCATCGACGACGAACAATCGACGGGATGAATTCATGTGAACCTCCCTGACCGGCAGAGGTTTGAGTGCGGCCGGTGGGAATGCTGCTACCGAAGCGCTGCGTCGTCACTCCCGCGTCCGCAACCGGGCGGCCGGGAATAAAGCGATCTCTAATGGTGTTGCGCTCGGTGATGCAGGCGGGACGTTCATCCGCAGGCAGCCGTGCCCTTTGCGGGCGCCGTGGACAACTCGGCGCTGTCAGGGGCGACGTGAAAGTCCTGGCTCCGCCGACGCGCTGGCCCAGCGCGAGATTGAATCCATCAGAAAAGCTTGCTGCGACCGGCGCGCTGGGAAGGCGCTGACGCTGGCGCTAACCGGTAGTCAGTACCGCCGTCAGCACCGGCATGCGCGTACGTCCGAGCACGCCGTCGACTTCCATCTCGGTCATCTCGGCCGAGAACTGCATGCCCCGACCGAGGATTTCGCCGAGCACCGTCTCCAGCGCACTCGACGCCTGCGCCAGCTCTTCGGCCGAGTCGGCATCCATCGCATTCTCGAGCGCCGCCTCGAGGTCGCTGGCAAGCTGCCGCGCGCTATCGCAGTTGCCGTCGAGTGCGAACTCGAGCAGGCGTGCTTCTCGTGCCAGTACCGCAAGCCGCTCGGCCAGGCGTGCCGGGTCGTCGGACCCACCGGCAGAACAGGCCGAGGGCGGATCGTTGTCTCGCATAACCCTCCCAGTGCGAGGCAACGATAACCATGTGCGTCGGCGCGCGCCACGGCAATGGCGCAGTGATTTGACGCAGGAGTCGATTCGACGCAATAACGGGACGGCACCGTCCCGTCATTTGACCTGGGTTCAACCTCAAGCCGCCTTCTGCGGCATGCGAATGACCTGTGCGTTGGTCTGTCCGCGCAGGCGCGCCAGCAGGGATGACCACTTCTCGCGCACGGTCGCCAGGTTGCGCTCCTTCACGTGGCCGTAACCGCGAATCTCGTCCGGGAGGCTGGCCAGCTGCAATGCGACCGCGTGATTGTCCGCGCTCAGCCGCGACAGCACTTCGTCGACCAGCGACTCGTACTCGGCGATCAGCGCCCGCTCGGTGCGCCGCTCGGGAAGGTAGCCGAAGATGTCGAGGGCCGTTCCGCGCAACGGCTTCAGGCGTGCCAGGAGTGAGAACAGCGTCAACGCCCATGGACCGAATGTCATCTTCTTGATGCGGCCAGTCACCGGGTCCGGGCGCGCCAGCAGCGGCGGTGCCAGGTGGAAGTTGAGTTTGTAGTCGCCTTCGAACTGGCTGGCGATGCGTTCGCGGAATGCCGGGTCGGAGTGCAGCCGGGCAACCTCGTACTCGTCCTTGTAGGCGAGCAGCTTGAAATAGTTGCGGGCGACCGCTTCGGCGATCTTGGTTGACTGCAGCCGGTCCGACTCGACACGGCGCACCCGCTCCACGAGGTCCGCATAGCGCTTCGCGTAAGAAGCATTCTGGTAGCCGGTGAGGAACTCGACGCGTCGCGCGACGATGTCCTCGAGCGACGAAGCGAAGCGCTTCAGCTCGACGACATTTCTCGCCGCGTCCGGGAACGCGATGCGACGCACGGCCTCGACGTCATGTGCGGCATACCGGCCCCACTCGAACGCCTTCTTGTTGGTATCGATGGCCACGCCATTCAGTTCGATCGCGCGCAGCAAGCGTCTCGTGCGCCAGCGGGATCCAGCCCTTCTGCCATGCGTACCCCAGCATGAACGGGTTGGTGTAAATGGCGTCGCCCATCAGCGCCGTCGCAAGTGCGTTGGCATCGACGAAGGTGCAGTCTGCATCGGAGCCGACAGCATCGCGCACCTGCTGCGCAAGGTTGCCGCCGCCGAACTGCCAGTCCGGGTTGCGGACGAAATCCGCCGTCGGCGACTCGGACGTGTTGACGACGGCCTTGGTCTTGCCGAGCTGGATCTTCGACAACGCCTCGTTGCTGGTCGTGACGATCAGGTCGCAGCCGAGCAGCACATCGGCCTCGCCCATCGCGATCCGCGTCGCGAAGAGATCGGCTGGCGTCGGGGCGATCTGCACGTGCGAGAACACCGCGCCGCCCTTTTGTGCCAGCCCGGCCATGTCGAGCACGGAGACCCCGCGGCCCTCCACGTGCGCCGCCATGCCGAGCAACTGGCCGATCGTGACGACACCGGTGCCGCCGACGCCCGTGACGACCACGCCGTAGGTGCCGCGCGACCGCAGTGCCGGCAACTCCGGTGTCGGCAGGTCAGGCAGGGCGGCGCTGACCGACGCCTTGCCCTTCCTCGGCTTGCCGCCTTCGACCGTGACGAAGCTCGGACAGAAGCCATTCAGGCAGGAGTAGTCCTTGTTGCAGCTCGACTGGTTGATCGTGCGCTTGCGCCCGAACTCGGTTTCGAGCGGCTCGACCGACAGGCAATTGGACTTGACGCTGCAGTCGCCGCAGCCTTCGCAGACGAGGTCGTTGATGACGACGCGGCGCGCGGGATCCGGAAACACGGTCTTTTCCGGCGTGTTCTTCTTGCGGCGGCGGCGCTTTTCGGAGGCGCAGGTCTGGTCGTAGATCAGCACCGACACGCCCGGGTACTCGCGCAGTCTCGCGCTGGATGCGATCGAGTTCGTCGCGGTGATGCACCGTGACTCCCGGAGCGAGCTTCCACGCGTCGCCGGTGGCGCCGTGCGCATTGACCGCGCTGTGGTCGAGTTCGCTGGTGGCGTCGTACTTCGACGGCTCATCGGTGACGATGACGATCTTCTTCACGCCCTCGGCGTGCATCTGCTGCGTGATCTGTGGCGCGGTGATCTGGCCGTCGGTCGGCTGCCCGCCGGTCATCGCCACCGCATCGTTGAACAGGATCTTGTAGGTGACCGGCACGTTCGCTGCCACCGCAGCCCGCACCGCCAGCGAGCCGGAGTGGAAATACGTGCCGTCGCCCAGGTTGGCGAAGATGTGCTTCTCGTTGGTGAAGGGCGCCTGGCCGATCCACGGCACGCCCTCGCCGCCCATCTGCGTGTAGGTGGACGTGTTGCGGTCCATCCACACGACCATGTAGTGGCAGCCGATGCCGGCCACCGCGCGCGAGCCATCCGGCAGGTTGGTCGAGGTGTTGTGCGGGCAGCCCGAGCAGAACCAGGGCTTGCGTTCGGGAACGACGCGCGGCTTGGCGAGCGCCTTCTCCTTGGCTTCGATGATCGCCAGGCGCGACTGCATGCGGGCGCGGATGTCGGCGGGCAGATCGAGCTTGCCGATGCGCGCCACGATCGCCTTGGCGACGATGGCCGGCGAGAACTCGGAATGCGCGGGCAGGATCCAGTTGCCCTGCGGCACCGACCACTCGCCGCCGTCCTTCTCGTCGAACTTGCCGATGACGCGCGGGATGCGCTTGCCCTTGCCGATCCAGTTGAAGAGCTCTTCCTTCACCTGGTATTCGATCATCTGGCGCTTTTCCTCGACGACCAGGATCTCCTCAAGACCCTCGGCGAAGGTGCCGATCGTGTGCGGCTCAAGCGGCCACACCATGCCGCACTTGAAGAGCCGGATACCGATCTGATGGCAGGTCTCTTCATCGAGACCCAGGTCGGCGAGCGCCTGCCGCGTGTCCAGGTAGGCCTTGCCGCTGGCGACGATGCCGAAGCGTGCATGCGGCGAGTCGATTGCCGTGTAATTGAGCTTGTTGGCCCGGCAGTAGGCGAGCGCGGCGTACAGCTTGTAATCGAGCAGGCGCGCTTCCATCTCGAGCGCGGTGTCCGGCCAGCGGATGTTGAGCCCGCCCGAGGGCATCGCGAAATCGGTTGGCAACTGGATATCGACGCGCTCGGGGTCGACGATGACCGAGGCGGAGGCCTCGACCACTTCGGTCACGGTCTTCATGCCAACCCAGACGCCGGCGTAGCGGCTCATCGCGAAGCCGTGCAGGCCCATGTCGAGGTATTCCTGCACCGTGGCCGGGAACAGCACCGGAATCATGCAGGCTTTGAAGATGTGGTCGGACTGGTGGGGGAGGGTCGATGACTTGGCCCCATGGTCGTCGCCGGCCAGTGCCAGCACTCCGCCGTGCTGGCTGGTGCCGGCCGCATTCGCGTGCTTGAACACGTCGCCGCAGCGGTCGACACCCGGCCCCTTGCCGTACCACATCGAAAAGACGCCGTCGTACTTCGCGCCTTCGAACATGTTGACCTGCTGTGTGCCCCACACGCTGGTGGCCGCGAGATCCTCGTTCAGTCCCGGCTGGAACTTCACGTGGTGGCGCTCGAGATGTTTCTTCGCTTTCCACGCGGTCTGATCCACGCCGCCGAGCGGCGAGCCGCGGTAGCCGGTGATAAAGCCTGCAGTGTTCAGACCAACCAGCTGGTCGCGCTGCCGCTGCAGCATCGCGAGACGGATGAGTGCCTGCGTACCGCTCATGTAGGCGCGGCCGCGGTCCAGTGTCCACTTGTCGTCGAGCGTGACCTCCGCCAGTGCACGGCGGACGGCTTCAGGGAGGGGCGCGTTCATCAAGACTCCTGCCAAAAATCGTGTTCTTGGGAGCGCGGCAGTCGGGCGGGGTGTCCCTGTGCCGTGCGGCCGGAAAGCGCCTTGTGGGCGCGCTCGGCGTGTGTCCGCGGAAGCGGGTTTTCAGAGTGGCGGCGAGCGTAACACCGCGCTGCAGGCGACTCAATCCTGCGGCGCCGCGATTGGCGATCGCCGCACGACTAAGAGGGTCAAGGGCCCGGCATCGGCTGACGGTCCTTGAGGCGCAGCCAGCCGCGCGCGATGCGGTAGATCGCCCAGATGCCCAGCAGGAAGAAGCCGATGATCCATATGGCGAAGCCGACCAGCACGATCGCGAAGACCGCGCCGACGATGCCGATGATCACCGCCCACAGCAGTGCCCACCAGAAGGTGCGGATCTGCCACGAGAAGTGCGATTCGAGCCAGGTGCCGCGCACCTCGCTGCGCTTCACGTAGTTGATGATCACCGCGATGATCGACGGCCAGCCAAAGAGAAAGGTTCCGATCACCGTTGCGGTACCGAACGCACCGATCACGAGCCCGAGGGTGTGCAGCGCGTAAACAATATGTGTCGTCGTGACGAGCGATTCGTTCGGTGTGTTCAGCGGCGCGGGCATGCTCATCGGGGCCTCCGGCAGGCAGATGGACGCGCAGCATAACGCCGGGCGTCCCGCGAGTGAGCCGGGTCAGCTCATGAAGCCAAGGTCGCGCGTCGGGAAGTTCACGATATTCGGCAGGATCAGGGGAATGTCGGTCGTGCTCACGCCCATCCACCCCGCCAGCGTCGCAGCGTACTGCTCGACCGCCGTCGTCGGGATCAGGCGGCCGTTCCCGGCATCGGTGGGTCCGTTCAGAGTCAAGTCGGGATAGCTGCCGACGACCTGCTTGCCCTTGACCGCCCCGCCGACGACGAAGTGATGTCCACCCCAGCCGTGGTCGGTGCCGTCGCCGTTCACTGTCAGCGTCCGGCCGAAGTCCGATGCCGTGAACAGAGTCACCTTCTGCGCTGCGTTGAGCTCGACCAGTGCCTTCTGGAAGGCGTCGATGGCGCCGGCCAGCTGGCCGAGCAGTGCCGGATGCGTCGTGTCCTGCCCCGAGTGCGTGTCGAAGCCGCCGAGCGACACCATGAACACCTGGCGCTTCGCGCCGAGTTCGGCGCTGACGCTGATGATCTTCGCCACCATCGCCAGCTGCGTGGCCAGCGTGCTGCCTGCGGGAAACGGCGTCGTCAGTGCCGGGGCCACGGCCAGCGCCGCGGCGAGTGCCGTGTTGGAGTCGATCGAGCGCTGGTTGATGTTGCGCAGGTCGCCTTCCATCAGGTGCGTGCGCGTGCGGGTCAGCGTGGCGCGCAGGGCCGATGCACCGGTCGTCGAGCCATACAGCGAACCGGCCGTCAGCGCGTTGAACGGGATCGAGCCCTGCGCCGGATCGATCTGGAACGGCTGCACCACCTGGCCGCTCAGGAACACCGCATTGCCGGTCAGCGAGTTGCAGGTGAAGAGCTGATTCGTGTTCTGGCTCGCGAGCAGGTCGCCGATGCGTCCGCCCCAGCCGAACTTCGCGCCTTCCGGCACCGACGCCTGCCACACCGACTGCTGGTCGTTGTGCGAGAAGAGTTTCGGCGGCAGCGGCACCGACTTGTTGCTGAAACTCGTCCGATCGGTCGGCACCACCAACGGGCCGACATTGGCGACGACGGCGCACTGTCCTGCATCGAACAATGCCGCGAGCGGGGCAAGTGCGGCAGGCAACGCCACTTGCTGGCTGCCCGGCAGCGGCGTGGCCGGAGCCAGCGGTATCAGTTCGGCCTGCGGCCACGCGAGTGCACCGCGCACACCGGCATAGGTCGAGTACCCGGCCGCGTCGTAGGGAACGACCGTGTTGTGGGCGTCGTTGGCGCCGTAGAGGAAGACGCACACCAGCGCCTTGTAGTCGGCGGCGGTCGAGGCCGATGCCGCACCGATGGAGGCGAGATTCAGCGCGAAGGGAGCCGCGGTGCCCGCCAGGCTGAGGGCAGACACCTGGCGCAGGAAGGTGCGGCGGGAGGCATTCAGAGGTTTCATCGTCGTGTCCTCCAGACTATTTCTGCACCAGGTATTCGGGCGAAGCCATCGTCAGCAGCACCGCGGTGTAGACGCGGTTGGCGGCGCCGTTAGGGGCGGTGACCGCGATCGCATTGACGGCGTCGCGGATCTCCTGGCGCTGCTGCGCGCCCATCGCGCCGGCCATCAGGCAGCGGCTGACGCGGTCGATCAGCGCGTCGGCGTTGTCGGCCACGGCCAGTTCAGCGGTGTAGGCGGCTCGTACATCGCGGTTGATGCCGACGCCGACCGAAATCACGCCCTGCATGAAGTTCGTGTATCCGGCGACCGAAGTCTCGCCGGTGATCTGGAACTCCGGAGCCACCAGTCCGGCGCTGGCGATCGCGGTATTCGCCGGCACGTAGCCCGGACGGAAGAAGTTGAAGACCGACGGTGCGCGCAGCGGTTGCTGACCGAGCGACGTCGCGGGGCTGTCGAGATTGCGGATCAGCCAGTTGCCCGACGCGGACGTCGCACCGAAGCAGCGTGCCCACTGCGACAGTCGAAGCACCGGCTCGCGCAACTTGCCGAACTGCGGATTGGCGAGGCCGGCGGCGCTGCGCGCTTCGTCGTCGAGCAGGATCGAGCGCACGATCGCCTTCATGTCGCCGCGTACGCCGGCCCCGTTGTTGATGCAGGCGGACGAGACCCGGCCGACGTATGCCGGGGAGGGATTGCTGGTGACGAGTCGCTGGATCAGCTGCTTGCCGATGAACGGACACAGGTTCGGGTGGTTGAACAAGGTGTCGAGCGCGATCCTCAAGCTGTCCTGCGCCGTCGTACCGGGCGGGATCGTCACATTGAGGAAGGACTTGCTGTCGTTCTCGTGGAACTGCGGATACGGCTGCATCGGCCGCACGATGCGATCGGCGTAGGCGGTACCGCCGCCGTTGAAGCTCGCGTTCGAGGTGTCCTGTGCCGCCCAGCTCCAGCCGGTGAACACGCGGGCGAGGCCGGTGATGTCGGCGTTCGTGTAGGTCTCGACGGGTTGGCCGTTGACGAGCTTCGGCGAACCGTCGGGATTGATCTCGGTAAGCCCGATGGAAAACAGCTGCATCACCTCGCGCGCAAAGTTCTCGTCCGGCACGCGCCCGGTGACCGGGTCGGCCTTCTGGTTGCGCAGGTGCGAGAGATACAGACCCATCATCGGGCTGGTCGCGACCGCTTCGAGCAGCGTGCGGTAGTTGCCGAAGGCGTGCTCGCCAAGCAGATCCACATAGTTGGCCAGGCCCTCAGCCGCCGTGGCGATAGTCCCGCTCTCGGCCGACACGACGACGATCTGTGACAACGCGAACTTCACGCGCTGGCGCAACTGGTCCGGGGCAGCGATGGCCTGCTGCCAGAACGAGTCCTGCATGAAGCTGAAATTGGCGCCGAAGAGCAGCGGGTTGACGTTGGCCCGCACGTAGGTGAGGTGTGGGGTGGGCACGATGGCGAACTGCTCGTCGATCCACCCGCCATAACCGAGCGCCTGCACACGGGCGATGTCGCTTTCGGTCGGGCCGAACGTGGCCTGACCCAGGAAGCGCGCTGCTTCGTCTGCCGTGGGTGCGGCGGGCGGTGGGGGAGCGGGACTCGGGGCGCTCGGGGATGCCGGCGACGGACTGGCCGGAGATGAGCTGCCGCCGCAGGCCGTCAGACCGAGTGCCACGGCACTGGCGAACAGTGCGGCGTGCGCGGCGCGACTGATGAGGAACATCACCGTCTCCTTTGTTGTTGTCCGACCTCGCGCATCTGAACGCGACGCCGGGTCGTCTCCCAAGCATCTTTACAAACGGAAACGCCGCGTAACGGCGAGGTGTTCCGCCCGTCCGCCGGGCATGGCCGCGGTCGTCCGGACCTCAAGTCGATGTGTGCGATGCCGAAATCACGGGGTTGCACGGCGTCGCGGGAGCGCGGGGCATTCGGTATCGTTGCGGGCTCTTCGAAGGTGTCCCGATGACCTCAAACAATCCCCTGCTTGTCGAGTGGAAATCACCGTACGGACTGCCGCCGTTCGGTGAAGTCCGCGCCGGGCATTTCGTAGCGGCGTTCGATGTGGCGCTGGCCCAGCACAACGCCGAGATCGAGCGCATCGCGACGCAGTCGCAGGCGCCATCGTTCGACAACACGATCGCCGCGTTCGATGCCAGCGGGCGGCTGCTGGCCCGCATCGGTCACCTTTTTCACAACCTCTGCAGCTCAGAAACGTCGCCTGAGCTGCAGGCCGTCGAGCGCACGATGGCGCCGCGGCTGGCGACGCACCACAGCGCCATCTACCTGAACGACAAGTTGTTTGGCCGCGTGGATGACCTGCACGCGCGGCGCGAAGCGCTCGGCCTCGCGCCCGAAGCGCAACGGCTGCTCGAGCGAGTGCATCTGGACTTCGTGCTCGCCGGCGCCCGCCTGTCCGCCGCCGACAAGCAGCGCTTCGGCGCGATCGTCCAGCGCCTGGCCGAACTGCAGACCGCGTTCTCGCAGAACGTGCTGCACGACGAATCGAACTGGGCCCTGTGGCTGGCCGACGAGCGTGAACTCGCCGGATTGCCGCCGTTCGTGCGCGTGTCGGCGCGTCAGGCGGCGCAGCAGCGCGGCCGGCCGGACGCGTGGGCGATCACGCTGAGCCGCTCGCTGGTGGTGCCTTTCCTGACCTTCTCGGATCGGCGCGATCTTCGCGAGCAGGCGTTCACGGCCTGGATGTCGCGTGGCGAACACGCGGGCGAGCATGACAACCGTCCGATCGCCCGCGAGATCCTCGCATTGCGAAGGGAACAAGCGTCGCTGATGGGTTACGGGACCTACGCGGACTATGCGCTGGTCGACCGGATGGCTGGAACCCCGGCGGCCGTCGCGCGACTGCTGGAACAGGTGTGGACGCCGGCCAAGAAACGAGCGACGGAGGAGCGCGACGCCCTGGCCGCGCTCGCGGCGTCGCGTGGCGAGCCAACGACGATCGAGCCATGGGACTGGCGCTACTACGCCGAGAAAGTGCGGCAGGTGCGCTACGCGGTGGACGACGCCGCCGTCAAGCCGTACTTCGCGCTCGAGCGAGTCGTGGACGCGGCATTCGACTGCGCCCAGCGTCTCTTCGGGCTGACGTTCATCCTTCGACCCGAGATCGCGGCCTACCACCCCGACGTGAAGGTCTATGAAGTTCGCGGCCGCGACGACCGCGCCATCGGCGTGTTCCTGCACGACAACTTTGCGCGGCCGACCAAGCGCGGCGGCGCCTGGATGAGTTCCTATCGTCTGCAGTCGCGCATCGCCGGCGACGTGCTGCCGATCATCGTCAACAACAACAACTTCGCGAAGGGCGCGCCGGGCGAGTCGACCCTGCTTTCGCTCGACGATGCACTGACGCTGTTCCACGAGTTCGGTCATGGGCTGCACGGACTGCTGTCGCAGGTCACCTTCGAAAGCCTGTCGGGCACGCAGGTGCTGCGCGACTTCGTCGAGCTGCCGTCGCAGATCTTCGAGAACTGGCTGCTCGAGCCCGACGTGCTGCGGCGGCATGCGCGTCATGTCGAGACCGGCGCGCCGATGCCCGACGAGCTGATTGCGCGGCTGGAGCAGGCGCGCCGCTTCAACCAGGGCTTCGAGACCGTCGAATACACCGCCTGCGCGCTGGTCGACATGGCGCTGCATGCCTCGGTGGCCGAGGACATCGACATCACCGAGTTCGAGCGCGAGGAACTGAAGCGCCTCGGCATGCCGCGCGAGATCGTCATGCGCCACCGCCTGCCGCACTTCCTGCACCTGTTCGCGAGCTCGGGCTATGCGGCCGGCTATTACGTCTACATGTGGGCCGAAGTGCTCGACGCCGACGGCTACAACGCCTTCCTCGAGGCCGGCAACCCGTTCGATCCGGCCGTCGCCGAGCGCCTGCAACGCTATGTCTACTCCGCCGGCAACACGCTGGAACCCGCAGCCGCTTTCCGCGCGTTTCGCGGGCGCGACCCGAAGGTGGAGCCGATGCTGTCGAAGCGCGGGCTGGCAGAGACCTCGGCCTCGGCCTGACGGCGCGCGAACCGGGCTGTACGCATGGCAACGGCGGCGGCGCTGGGGTTCCGTACCGAGCTCATCTTTCATCGCGCTGACGGCGAGGTGATTGACTGCCGCGCCGAGCACGGCTGCCGCGTGATCCGTACGCCGTCGAATCCGACCTACTACTGGGGCAACTACCTGCTGTTCGAGCGTGCGCCCCAGCCCGGTGATGCGCAGCGCTGGCCGGACTTGTTCGAGCGTCTGATCGCCGCAGAACAGCCGCAGTCGACACACCGCGCTTTCGGCTGGATGGAAGATGCTGTGGGCGATATCGCCGGCTTCCTTGCCGACGGCTACCGGCAGAACAACGTCTCTGTGATGCAGGCCACGGACGTGCCGAGCGCGCCACCGCCGACCCTCGACGCGCAGCTGCGGCCGCTCGCGCTGCACGGCGACGCCGCCGAGCGCGACTGGTCGGCGCTCGTCGAACTGAGCGTCGCGACACGCGGCGCGGAATTCGAGGAGGGCGAGTACTGGCCGTTCGCGAGTCGACGCGTCGAGCGTTGGCGGGCCCTGGCTCATGCCGGGCAGGGCAACTGGTTCGGTGCGTTCATCGACGACCCTGTGGCCGGACCGCGACTGGTCTCCGCGCTGGGTGTGTACGTGGAGGCGGAACCGGAAGACGGTGAGCGACTGGCGCGCTACCAGTCCGTCATGACCGATGCCGCCTATCGGCGTCGCGGACTGTGCCGCGCGCTCGTCGCCACGGCGGCCCGCCATGCACGCGAGGAGTTACGGGCTGACCGGCTGATCATCGCCGCTGCGGCCGGCGAGATGCCGGAGCAGCTTTACGCCAGCCTGGGCTTCGCCGCCGCCGGCCTGCAGCGCGGCGTGCAGCGGATGCCCGGCTAGCCACGCTGCAGGAACTGCCGCAGGCGCTCCACGCCTTTCTGCAGCAGCGTATCGGAAGCCGCAAAACACCAGCGCACGTAGCCCTCGCCTTCGGGCCCGAACGCCACGCCGGGCGCAATACCCAGGCCGGACTTCGCTCACCAGTCGCTTCGCAAACGCCAGGCTGTCGTCGCTGCGGCCCGCAACGCGGAAGAAGAGGTACATCGCGCCGGGGGGAGGGGCCACCTCGACGCCGGGCAATTCAGCCAGTCCGCGTACCAGCAGATCGCGCGATGCGCGCAGTCGCGCCACGGTCTGCGTCACCAGCGCTTCACCGTCGCGTACCGCGACCAGGCCGGCCTGCTGCACGAAGGTGGGCGCGCACGACGTGTTGAACTCGATCACCTTGCCGATCTGCGCGATGAAAGCCTTGGGCGCGATCAGCCAGCCGAGTCGCCAGCCCGTCATCGTCCAGCTCTTCGAGAACGTGTTGGCACTGATGACCCGATCCTCGTCGTCGATGCTGGCCAGCACGCCGGGCGCATGTCCGTCGATCGTCAGCGAAGGCTCGAACACCAGCCGCTCGTAGGCGTCGTCGCTGACCAGCCAGACGCCGTGCCGGCGGCAGTGCGCCAGCAGCGCATCCCAGTCGTGCTGCGGCATCGTCCAGCCGGTCGGGTTGTTCGGTGAATTGACGAGCACGAGCCGGGTCTGCGGGGTGACCGCGTCGAGCAGGCGCTGGATATCGAGTGACCAGGCACCGTCGCGGCATTCGAGCGCGACCCGCACCACCTCGGCGCTCATGATGCGCGGCATCGAAGTCAGGTTCGGCCACACCGGCGTGACGATGACGACGCGGTCGCCGGGATCGATCAGTGCCTGATCCACCAGCGACAGCGCATGCACACCGGCGCTGGTGACGGCAATGCGTTCTGCACGTGATCGGCGTGGCCGATCGGTGCAGGCGCGAGCAGTAGTCCGCCAGCATCTCGCGCAGCTCGATGATGCCGAGGTTGTGGTTGTAGAACGTTTCGCCGGCGTCGAGTGCGGCCTTGGCCGCGTCGCGGATGAAGGCGGGTGTCACCTGGTCGCCTTCTCCGAACCAGAACTTCAGGACGTCGCTGCGGCCCAGTCCCGCGTTGGCGACTTCACGGATGCGCGATGCAGGCAGTTGCTCGATGGTCGTTCGGATCATCGGCCGATTATCGCAACCCCGCCGCCAGGCCAGATCGGCGCGCGCGGCTGGCTGCGCCCTGGCAAGTCGTTTACGCTCGCGCCCGATGTCGGCCTCCACCCCTGCCCAAGTCGTCTCGCTGATCGGTGCACCGACCGACGTCGGTGCGAGCACGCGTGGCGCCAGCATGGGCCCGGAGGCGCTGCGGGTCGCCGAAATCGGCCCGATGCTGGAGAAGCACGGCCTGGAGGTGATCGACCAGGGCAATCTCAGCGGCCCGCCGAACCCGTGGCTGCCTGCCGTCGACGGCTACCGGCATCTCGAGGAAGTCGTCGCATGGAACCAGCTCGTCCACGACGCGGTCGGCGCGGAACTCGGGGCCGGCCGCTTGCCGATCCTGCTGGGTGGCGATCACTGCCTGGCGATCGGCAGCATCAGTGCGGTTGCCCGGCATTGCCGCGAGCGCGGCAAGCGGCTGCGCGTGCTGTGGCTCGACGCGCATGCCGATTTCAACACCAACGAGCTGACGCCGAGCGGCAACGTTCATGGCATGCCGGTCGCGTGCCTGTGTGGTCACGGACCACGTGAACTGGTCGAGCTGAGCGGCGCGCCGCGCGCGGTCGAACCGCGCTGGATCCGCCAGATCGGTATCCGCAGCGTCGACGCCGGCGAAAAGCGCTTCGTGCATGAAGCGGGGCTCGAAGTGTTCGACATGCGTTTCATCGACGAACTCGGCATGCGCCACGCGATGGAGCTGGCGCTGGCGACGATGGATCCCGGGACCCACCTGCACGTCAGCTTCGACGTCGACTTCCTCGATCCGGAGATCGCGCCGGGCGTCGGCACCACCGTGTCGGGCGGGCCGACGTACCGTGAGGCGCAGCTGTGCATGGAGATGATCGCCGACAGCGCCCGGCTGGGTTCGCTCGATGTCATGGAACTCAACCCGGCCTTCGACGTGCAGAACAAGACCGCGCGGCTGACGGTGGACCTGATCGAAAGCCTGTTCGGCAAGAGCACGCTGATGCGGCCGGTGGGGCGCTGAAGCTCGACTCAGACAGCCGCCGGGCCTGAGCCGGGAATCCGCTGTCGCTATTTCACCAACGTGTTGATCTCGATGATCGGCAGCAGCACGGCCATGACGATCAGCATGACGACGACGCCCATCGTCAGGATCAGGATCGGCTCGAGCAGCGAGGTGAAGAAGAGCGCGCGCCGCTCGGCTTCGCGCGAGTGAATATCCGCCGCGCGGCTGAGCATGTCGGGCAGTTTGCCGGTGGCTTCGCCCGAGGCGATCAGGTGGATCAGCACCGGCGGAAACAGCTTGACGTGGCCGGGCTTCTTTTCCTCGTCCGCATCGGCCCGCAGCGCCTTCGCGAGTGAAAACCCCTCGCGCACGCGCTGCACGGCGTCCATCACGCGGCCGCGCATCGCCAGGTTCGTCACGGTCTCGCCGGCGGCCTGCAGCGAGCGCAGCATCGGTACGCCGGAGCCGACCAGGATGGCCAGCGTCGAGGAGAAGCGCGCGGTGTTGATCGAGCGCGACAGCACGCCGAAGATCGGCATCGTCAGGATGCGCTGGTGCCAGCGCAGTCTTACGGCCGGCACGCGCAGCGCGCGCTTCCACAGGAACGCCGCCACTCCCAGCGCCACGACCACGATCCAGCCGTAGTTGCGCACGAAGTCCGACAGTGCGATCAGCGCCACCGTCAGAAACGGCAGCTTCTGCTTGGTGTTCGCAAACACCTGCACCACCTGCGGCACGACGTAGGTCAGCAGACCGATGACGACCGCCAGCGCAACCAGCGTGACGATGGCCGGATAGACGAACGCCAGCGTGATCTTCTGCTGCAGGCGCGCGCGCTCCTCGATGTAGTCCGCCAGGCTGCCGAGCACGGAACCCAGTTTGCCGGATTCCTCGCCGGCCGCGATCAGCGCGCGGTAGATCTCGGGAAACTGGCGTGGGTGGCGCGCGAGGGCCTTCGACAGCGACGTACCCGAGAGCACGTCGGTGCGGATCGACGCCATGATTTCCCGCACCTGCTGCTTCTCGCTCTGCTCGACCATCACGGTCAGCGCATCGGCGACCGGCAACTGAGCGCCCATCAGCGAAGCCAGCTGGCGTGTGATGACTGCGAGCTCGGTTTGTCCCAGCCTGCGACCGAGACGCACCGATACCCCGGTGCCGCTCGTGACCTCGTCGAACACCGGTTCGACCGTCAGCGGAATCAGCCCGCGGCCGCGCAGCAGCTGTCGCGCCACCCGGGCGCTGTCCGCCTCGAGTACCCCGCTCTGCTCCTTCCCCGAGGTGTCCGCCGCTGCAAATCTAAACGCTGCCACTAATTCGCTCCTCGTGTACGCGACCCTGCGGGTCGCACGTGCACTCGTCGCGGCTCAGTTTGCACGTCGGGCTTCGGAGCGGCCGGGCGCCCGACGTGAGTCCAAAGGCAAGGGGGCGCCATCACGGTGAACGCCACAACGCGCAGTGCCGTCACTCTCGCGTTACCCGGAGAGCTTCTTCTTGGGATGTGACGCCGGTGACGACCCAGCGCTGGGCATCGGCCCGCATGTTCACCATGCCGCCGCGCTCGGCGGTCCGGCGGATATCGGTGTCGTTCGCGCCCTGGTGGATCAGCATCCGCATCTCGTCGTCGACGGTCAGCAGTTCATAGATGCCGGTGCGGCCGACGTAGCCGGTATTGCCGCAGTTGTCGCAGCCGACCGCGCGCCACGGGCTGGTCGGGCTGTCCTGCACGCGGCACTTGGGGCAGAGCTTGCGCACCAGCCGCTGGCCCATGACCCCGAGCAGCGACGACGACAGCAGGAACGGCTCGATCCCCATGTCGATCAATCGCGCGACCGCGCTGGCGGCATCGTTCGTATGCAGTGTCGCCAGTACCAGGTGACCCGTGAGCGAGGCCTGCACGGCGATCTGCGCGGTCTCGAGATCGCGGATCTCGCCGATCATCACGACGTCGGGGTCCTGGCGCAGGATCGCACGCAGCGCCTTCGCGAAGGTCATCTCGATCTTCGGGTTGACCTGGGTCTGGCCGATGCCCTCGATGTCGTATTCGATCGGGTCCTCGACCGTCATGATGTTGGTCGTGTTCTTGTCCAGGCGACGGATTGCCGCGTACAGCGTCGTGGACTTGCCGGAGCCCGTGGGTCCGGTGACGAGGATGATCCCGTGCGGCTGGTGGATCAGGGTGTCGAAGCGGTCGAGCGCACCCTGCGACATGCCGAGGTTCGTGAGCTCGAGTTTCGACAGGTCCTTTTCCAGCAAGCGCAGCACCGCGCGCTCGCCGTGTCCGGTCGGCAGCGTCGATACCCGCACATCCACCGGCCGGCCGCCGACGCGCAGCGTGATGCGGCCATCCTGCGGCAGGCGCTTTTCGGCGATATCGAGCGCCGCCATGATCTTGATGCGCGACACCAGCGCCGCATGCAGCGCGCGCTTGGGCCGGACCACATCGCGCAGCGTGCCGTCGACGCGGAAGCGCACCAGCGAGTAGCTCTCGAACGGCTCGATGTGGATGTCACTCGCGCCGTCGCGCGCCGCCTGCGTCAGCAGCGCGTTGATCATGCGGATGATCGGGGCGTCGTCCTCGGTCTCGAGCAGGTCCTCGACGTCCGGGACCTCCTGCATCATCCGCGTGATGTCGAATTCACCCTCGATGTCGCCGACGATCTGCTGCGCCGAACCGCTCTGGTCGCCGTAGGTCTGCGAGATCGCTTCGGTGAGCTTCGTCGGTTCCACGACGATCGGCTTGACCGTCCCGGGGAACACGCGCATGACCTCGTTCAGCGCGGCGAGCGGCGTCGCGTCCGAGATCCAGACCTCGGCATCGCGCTCGCTCTTCGGCACCAGCAGGATCGCGTTGTCGCGAGCGTACGAGTACGGGACGAAACGGCTGGCCAGCGTCATGGCAGCGTCCGTGGGACGGTCAGGGAGCGACGATGACGGGGTCGAATCCCATCGCCTTCAGTCGTGCGATCGTGTCGGCCATGCTTTGCGTCGCGGTGTCGACGGCGACCCGCACGCGGACCACTTCGCCCGTCTTGGTCCTGACACTTTCCCAGTAGGCATCGAATCCGGCCACACGCAACTGCTGCTGCAGTTCGCGTCCGCGGCTGATCTGCGAGACCGCGGCCACCTGCACCAGATTGCTCGTGATCGGGGCCGGTGCGCCGGACGACGCGGCATAGGCACCCGTCGACGGCGCGACGGCGGCCGGCGTTGCTGCTGCCGTCGATGGCGCGGGCGTGGGCGAAGCCGCGGAGGTTTGAGTCGCTGCCTGAGGCGTGGAACTGGCCGCAGGCGCGGTGCTCGCTGGCTCCGGGGTCGCCGCAGGCGTCGGCACGACCACTTCAGCAGTCGCCGGGGGTGGCGTTCGAACGGGCTCGACTGGCCGCCGGGGCAGGCTCGACGCGCGGCGCGGGAGCCTGCACCTGGGCCGCCGTGGTGGGTGCTGCGGCGGTGGCGGGCGTGGCCACCGGAACCTGTGGCGGCGGCGCCGTGGCGGCGGTGCTCGGTTCGGTGCGCATCGCGGTCGTCGCGGGCGGCACCGTAGCGACCGCTGCGGACGACGGAGCCGGCGACGGCGCGAGCGACGACGGTGCACTGCGAGACTCGGGCAACGGTGCCGGCAGCGGTACCGGCTGCGGCGCAGGCGAAGCCGGCGGCGTCTCGACGATCGGTGCAGGCGGGCCGGTCCGCGGCTCCTGGCGCGCGCCGAGTCCCGCGGGGTCGACCGGCGCGCCGGGTGCAGTCACCGGAGTCCGCGGCTGCATCGCCGGCGCCACGGGCGGCGTTTCCGGCAACTGCCGGCCCTCGAAGCCGCGGAAGATCACGTTGTCGGGTTTCGTGGTCGTAGCCACCTGGCCGCGGATATAGCTGTACCGGTCGAGCGCGAGTTCCGACGACTTGCCCTCCTCGCGCACCACGTAGGGGCGCAGGAACACGAAGAGGTTGGTCTTCTTGCGTCCGCGGTTCTCGTAGCTGAAGAGATAGCCGAGCCCCGGGATGCGCCCCAGGATCGGCAGCGAACTGCGGCTGTTGTCGCTGCGGTCCTCGATCAGGCCGCCGAGCACGACAATGTTGCCGTCCTCGACCAGCACGGTCGACTCAAAACTGCGCTTGTTGGTGATGATCCCGCCCTGGGCGGCCGTCAACGTGTTCTGGATCGACGACAGTTCCTGGTAGATCGCCAGGCGCACGACGCCGCCTTCGGAGATCTGCGGCTTGACGCGCAACTGCAGGCCGATGTCCTTGCGTTCGAACGTCTGGAACGGATTGACGCCTACTGCCGTGTTGCCGCCGGCAGCGGCGTACGAGCCGGTGATCAGCGGGATGTTCTGCCCGACCAGGAACTTCGCTTCTTCGTTGTCGAGCGTCTGGATCGTCGGCGTCGACAGGATGTTGGCGTCGGCGGTCGTTTCCAGCGCCCGTGCGAGGAAGGCGAGATTGATGACTTCACCCACGCCCGGGATGTTGATCTTGCCGTTGATCACGCCGAGGTTCAGGCCCTGGCCGACCGTGGTCAGGTTGCCCTGCACGCCGAGGATGTTGGTGCCGCCGCCGCCGAAATTCTGGCTGCCGATCACGCCGACGTCACTGTTGTTGACCGCGCCGAGCGCCTGCCACTGGACGCCGAACTCGGCCGCCTTGTCGGCGGTCATCTCGACGATCAGCGACTCGATGACAACCTGGGCGCGGCGCACGTCGAGCTTGTCGATGATCGCGCGGATATTCCGGTAGAGCGGCTCCGGCGCGGTGATGATCAGCGAATTGGTCGCCGCATCGGCCTGGATCAGTCCCGCGAGCGGGCCACCGGCGCCGCCGCCCCCGCCCCCACCGCCACTGCCCAGTGTCGTCGTCGCCGTTCCGGTGCTGAGGCCGGCGCCCTGCGTCATGCCGGCCTGTCCGGTCGTCGTGCTCTGCGGCGACAGGCCGCCGCCGCTCGTGGCCTGCGGCGTGTACGACGGATCGGAACTGATGATCGCCCGCAGCAGCGGCGCGAGGCGCGTGGCCTCGGCGTTGCGCAGGTAGACGACGTTGATGTTGCCCGGCGTGGACGCGGGCCGGTCGAGCTGCGCGATCAGGCCCTTGGCCAGTGTCAGACGCGCCTGGCTCGGCGCCCGGACGATCAGGGTGTTGGTGCGCGGCTCGGCGAGTACGGAGATGCGCTGTCCGGCGTCAACCGCCTGTCCTGCGGCCCGGGCACCCTCGTCGAGCATGCGATTGACGACGCTGGCGATCTCCATCGCCAGGCCGAACTTCACCGGGATCATCTCGACGTCCGAGGTCGCCGGCGTGTCGATCGACTCGATGATGCGCTGGATGCGGCGCAGGTTTTCGGCGTAGTCGGTAATGACCAGCGTGTTGTTCTGTGGATAGGCCGAGATCGTGTTGTTCGGCGCGATCAGCGGCCGCAGGATCGGCACCATCGCGGTCGCCGACTCGTACTGCAGGCGGAATACCTGGGTCACCAGCTGGTCCCCCGGGGGTGAGGGGCTGCGGGGGACCACTACGGTGCCGCCCTGCAGCTTGGCATCGGCTTCGGGGACCACGCGCATCACGTTGCCGGTCTGCACGATGGTGAAACCCTGCAGGCGCAGCGCCGACAGCAGCTGCTCGAAGGCCTGCTGCTTCGTCACCGGCCGCTCGGTCACAAGCGATATCGTGCCTTTGACCCGCGGATCGATGACGAAGGTGCGTCCGGTGTACTGGCCGATCGCACGGACCACGGAGTCGATCTCGGCGTTGACGAAGTTCAGCATCACGCTGTCGTTCGCCGGCGCATCGGTGGACTTGCCCTTCGCCGCGGTCTTGGACTGTGCGAAGGCGGTGGGTGTGGCTGGCGTCAGCCCGATCGTGATGGCGCAGGCGAGCGCCACCAGCCGGGACAGTGACTGTCCCTCCGCGCTCCGAGTTGTGCGCCCGCTCGTCATGTCAGCCACCGCCGAAGTTCAGGAGAGCCCCATCGCCATCGCGCCGCCCGAGCAGCGAAATGAGGCCCGTCAGTTGTGCTTTCACACCGGGATCGGTGCCAGCCAGAGCCTGAGCGCGACCGGTAAAGCGTAAGCGCCCACCCTCCGGGATTGTGCCACTGCCCTTCAGCTCGAGGGGACCCGAAATGGTTAGTAATTCCAGCTGAGTTCCCGGCCACATTCCATTGGTCTTCAGGCGGTAGTGGCCCATCGGCGAGACGGGCGTCAGCGCGCTCGATGCCTGCTGCCACTCCGCCGACACGTTGCCTGCAAGACGGCCGGGCTCGATCTGCAGTCGATCCCAGCTCAGCATCAGGATGCCGCCGGGCCGTACCGTGTTCCACGGGGCGCCCAGGCCGACCAGCAGCGAGGCAGGCAGCCGCACGGTGGTCGCACCCAGCGTTGCCGAGCCGCCGAAGAACGGGGCACGGATGACCAGTGGCTGCGTCAGTGCCGACGGGTGCGACAGCGTCAGGTCGACCTGGCCGCCAAGCAGCGACCAAGGGCTCAACTGCCAGGCCAGTCGCTCGGGCAAGCTGGCGCGGGCTGCACCCGCGTCCGATCCGGAGGCCAGCACCACCACCGCCGAGCCGTTCCACACCGTGCCCCGCGTCTCCGCCAGCTCGAGCCGGCCCTGGGTCGCGGAACTCACGATGCCCGCGGCCCACTGCGCCGGCGCAAGTACCGCCACCGTGATGACCAGCACGACGAGGGCTGCGAGCAGATAGAGGGCGGCGCGCATCGTGGCGTTTCATTTCCGTGCCAGACGCAGTGCCAGTTCCGCGTCAACGTTGCCCGGCGTGGCGTCCTTGCCGGTGACGACGACCGAGGTTGCGCGTGCGCCCAGTTCCCGTTCGATGCCGGCCAGCCAGCCCGCCCAGGTGCCATACGGGACGTTGGCAAACGTGAGCTGCATGTCGCCATCGGACAGCGGCACGATGCGCGAGGTCTTGAGTCCGGCGCGCGCGAGCGACGCCTCGATCGCGCCTTTGACTTCGCTCGGTGATACGGTCGCCACCTGCGGCTGCGACTTCAGTCCCTTGACCTCACCCAGCAAGCGCGTCGAGTTCCGCGGCCTGTAGCGCGTTGCTGTGGCAACGAACGTTCGAGGCGGCCGATCCCGGTCCATGCCGGCTCGATCAGCATCAGGTAGCACACGACGATCAGCAGCAGGGTGCCGCCGACGCCGAGGATCATGCGCTCGCGCGGCGCGCGCTCAGCCCAGAATTGCTTGAGCCCGTCCATCACGACCCCGCCGCCGTGATGCGCGCCGAACCGTCGGCTTCGAAGCGCACCGCGAGCCCCTGCTGCACGCCGGCGGCGCGCAGCGTGTTCTGGAACGCCGGGTTATCGGCGATGCCGCCCTTGAACTTCACCTTGAGTGCGCCGTCCCGGTAGTCGATCGCCGTCACGCTGCCCAGCGGCGCCGCGGTCAGCAACAGCGCGGTCCGCGCGTTCAGCACCGAGAAGTCATTCGCCGACGGCAGTCCGGCACGGGCACGCAGGTCGTTGAGTTGCCGCTTGGTCTGCAACACCGGGTCGACGATCGCCGTCGACTCGGGAAAATTCGTCCGGAAGGCGTTCTCCATCTGCTGCTTGAGCGCCTTGGATTCGGACTCCAGCTTCAGCCAGTAGGCGTTCATGCCCGCGATCGCGACGGTGGCGCCAATCGCGCTCCAGATCAGCGGGGCCTTGAGCGACGCACCGCGCAGCCCGGCGGCTCGGCCCGCCAGCGGCATCAGGCTGCCGAACATGCCGGCCTGCGCGAAACTGCCCTGCAGCAGGTTGACGGCCCCGTCGATGCTGCCGAGATCGACTTCCGACGGAGCAACGTCGACCTGCACATTGAGCGTCGAGGCCATCGCGCTCAGTTTTGAGGTCTCGCGTCCGTAGGCCTGGATGCGGCGCACGCCCAGTTGGCGTATGGCCAGCGCCAGCGCTGCCGGCACGTCGTCGCCTTCGAGATCGAACGCAAACCCGTCATGCGTCGCAGAACGGGCCACGCCGCGGCCCCGGTCCACGCGCACCGAGAGCACGCCGGCCGCAGGCGCCGGGACCGTGTAGATCTCGGAGTAGGCGGCCCTGTACCCGGTACCCGGCCTCGGCACAGGCGTCCAGCGCGTGAGTCAGCACGCCGCGATCGATGACAGCCACCGGCATCCGCGGCATCGCCGCGATCGTCGTCGTGCCGGTGCCACCGCGCGGGATGTTGAACGCGAAATGGCAGTCCGTCGGGTCGGCGAGGAGCCGGTCTTCCAGCATGTTTGGCAGCGCCAGCCGCAGCTTGCCCTCGGACAGCTTGGGCGGCTCAATCGCGGTGATGAAGACATCCGCCGGATCGAACACGAGGTCGATGCTGTTGGCCTTGGGCAGCAGCGCGAGCGGCGTCTCGGCGGCGGAAGCCCCGCTGCCGGGCGCCACGTAGCTGACGACGGTGCCGGTCGACATGTGGCCTTTCGCGCCGAACGACCGGCGCGGCGGCACGAAGACCAGAACTCGTTGGAGGGATTTTTCCTTCATCGTTTGATCAGATCTCGCGGATCCACAGCACGACCACCGGCTGGACACCCTGCCCGGGCACCCCTCGACGAACCAGTGCTTCCATGCGCGTCACCGCGCGGTCGAGTTTGACCTCGCCGCGAACGAAGAAAAAGCGCGAAGCGGTGGCGAGATCGGTGTCTTGTACACCGTTTGACTTGGGGCCCAGGCGGGTACGGACCTCGCCGATGTTGTTGAAGTACGAGATGCGCTCGCGTTCGGCGACCAGCGTGCGCGCGTCGGACAGTGACATGTCAGGCACCCGCGCCGCGATGACTTCCGGGCGGGCGGTGTTGGCGTTGATCGGCGTACGTTCATCGAGGACGACGATATACGGTCCCGAGGCGCTCGGCCGCCTCTGCCGAAATTCCGGCGATCGATATCAGGTCATGCGGCAGCATCAGCGGAATCGGCCGCCGCTTGTCGCCGTCATCGCATTGTCGGGCATGCGTCCGTCCTGATCGGGCATCGTGGCCGGCAACGCTTCCTGCATTCGCAGTGCGATGAGATCGGCGGTCTGGGCGGGGACCTGCAGCAGGGTACACAGGCGGCGCAAGGCGTCGACTTCCAGTTCCATCACCTGACCGTTCTCGACCAGGTTGCGCAGATTGAAGCGTGACTGCGCGTCCTCCATCGAGCCGGCAATCGACGCCATCGATGCCAGGGCCGAGGTCTCGCCCAGCTGGTCGAGCCGCGTTTCCATCAGCGGCTGGGCCCACGGCTCGGACAGCGCGTCGTAGCTGGAGCGGTTGGCATCCTCGCGCAAAATGGCGCGACCCCAGTCGAGCGCGCCGCGCAATAGCAGCCGGCTTTGCGTCATCAGCTGCTGGTTTTCGATCGTCCGCAGCAGGACGAACTGCCGGTAGAACAGCCCGCTGACGATCAGCGTCGACAGCGTGGCCACGAAGAGCGCAAGCAGCACGGCGGCGCCGCGCTGCTTGTGCCGGTGCCGACCAACTGGCCCCACCCCGGCCCGCCCCCGAGGGGCGGGTGGCACGGCCGCGCCGCGCCGCTTGTGCCGCGTCGTGTCGCAGCGTTCAATCGTCCTCATGCACCCACCAGCAGCACGCGGCGAAAGATGCGGCCGTTGTCGCGCTCGATTGTCACTTCGATGCCCGGCACGACCCCTTGCGCGGCGGGCGCGCCGCCGCTGGTGTCCTGCGGTACGTTGGGATCGATCCAGCCGACGCCGGGCGACCAGGTGCGGACCTGCATCAGGCGCACCTTGTCGAGCAGCCGGGCCGACTCGAGTCGTTCGGTGGAGACGGGTTCGAAGCCGGGCAGCGCGGCCGTGGCCTGGCGCATCAGCGTGCCATCGACGACTCGGTAGTAAACGGACTGCACTTCGGTCGCCCGGTCGGGCGCCGGCGGCGCGATGCGGGCCAGCTGCAGCACGATGGCGCCATCGGCAATCGACACGTTGATCGGTGCAGCGTTCAGGCCGAGGAATTTCGGATTGGTGACCTGGGCCAGGTCACGCTCCATCTGGCCGAACGTCGTCAGCAGCGCCCGCACGTCGTCGGCCTCGGGTTCGAGCCGTTCGCGCGTCATCACCAGCGAATCGAGCCCGCGCCACGCGATCACCGACACGATCGACAGCACGGTGATCGCGACCAGCAGTTCGAGCAGCGTGAATCCGCGCGATTTCATTGGTTTGTCGGCAACACGGTCATCAGCTCGGCCATCACGCGCAGCGAGCCGTCGTTTTCCGGCCTGAAGACCCGTACCTCGACCCGCCGGAAAAACGGGTTGGGCGTCGGCTTCACCGCCAGCACGCACTGGAACGTCACGCCCCCCTGTTCACAGGGCAGGGTGTTCTCACCCTGTTCGAGCCGCTCGCGCGCCAGGCGCAGTTCGAGCAGGCGGTTCTCCGCGGTCATCACCGCCAACATCTTCTCGCGCGTGTACTCGGCCGTGGAGGTGAGTGCCATTGCTCCGCGCATGGCGGCGGCCAGCGCCACGCCGATGATGACCAGTGCGACCAGCACCTCAAGCAGCGTAAATCCGTGTGCGCGGCGTTTCATTGCATCACCGTCGCCCGGCCTGACTCGTCGAACTCCAGCCGTACGGTCGCGTCCTCATTGGTGAGTTCAAGTTGCCAGCGTGGCTGCACCCATTCCCGCGCGATCGCCATGCGCACCGGCGGTGCGCCCGGCCCCAGCAGCACCTGCGCCGGCTGCGGCCCGGCGCCGTCCTGCACCGACAAGCCGGGTCAGCGGCGTCTCCCAGTTGCGCTCGCGCAGCAGGTCATCTCCGGTCAGCAGCTTCCTCTCGCCGCTGACTTCGGCGACGAAACGGTAGCCGCGCAGGTCCGCTTCCCACACGATCGGCAACTGGCGGATGCGCGCTTCATCGGCCGCCAGCGACATCAGTTGTCCGATGCGTTCGGCCTCGCGTGTGAGCTTCTGCCGCGGATCGGGCGCCACGCTGATCGTGACGATCGAAACGAGGATGCCGGCGAGCACGATGACGACCAGCATCTCGAGCAGCGTGAAGCCGCTCACGCGCCGCCGTCGATCCGCGCAGCCGGCAGTTCGGATCATCATCGGGTTTAGTGGTTCGGCGCGGTCCGCGTCACCGGCGGCGGTCGCCCGCCGCGGGCTAAAGCGACCAGGAGCCGATGTCGGCGTCGGTGTTCTGACCGCCCGCCTGGCCGTCGGCGCCGAAGCTGAAGACGTCGATCTCGCCGCGCAGGCCGGGGTTCAGGTACTGGTAGGGGTGGCCCCACGGATCCTTCGGCACATTGCTCCGCTCGAGATAGCCGCCCTGTTTCCAGTTCATCGGCACGGGTTCGGCCGCCGGTTTCGATATCAGCGCCTGCAGGCCCTGCTCGGTCGTCGGATAGCGCCCGTTGTCGAGCCGGTAGAGCTTCAGCGCCTGCATGACCGAAGCGATGTCCTGCTTGGCGGCAGCAATGCGGGCGTCATCAGTGCGGCCGACAACGCGCGGAACGATAAGCGCTGCCAGGATCCCGAGGATCGTGATCACGACCATGATCTCGATCAGCGTGAAGCCGCGAATGCGCGGGGAACGGAGTGCCTTCATCGTACTCATATGACCATTGCCCTAGGCTAAGGAAAGCTTGAAGTTGCGCGCCGAAGGCCTTGAAGTTCTTGTGTTTTGGGCGCGGACAACGGGGACTGCGGCGGATATTATCAATGCCACTCTGCCACCTTACCCCCCTAAGGCGGGATCCGGTGCGGCCGCTAATGCTTGAGGATGATCGTTCACCGATGCAACTGCGCGATCATCGACCCCGTTTGGACATGCGATGCTGAAAAAGTTTGCTGCCGCCGCCATGCACCTGCTGTTCTTCGCGGGTGTGGTGGCCATCGGCGCCTACTGGGCGGTGCGGATCTTCACGCCCGCGCCGACCGCTGCGCCGCCGCCGCTGGCACCGCCGCCGCTGCGTGATCCGGATGCCGCGGCCGCCGCCCGCATGTTCGGCAAGGTCGAAGTGGCGCAGGCGGTCGTCGCGGCCAACATCCAGGCACTCGGCGCGTTTGCGGCCGGTAAGGACTCAAGTGCCGTACTGGCGGTCGACGGCAAACCGCCGCGTGTGTACCTCGTGGGTCAGGAGGTCGTCCCGGGCACGCGCCTCGCGTCGATCGATGCCGAAGTGATCGTCCTCGACAGCCCCGGCGGACGGCAGGAAGTGCGCTTGCCGCCCCGCCCGGCGGTTGCGGTCAGCGGCGGGACTCCGACGCAGACCTTCACGCGCGAGGGCAACACGTTGACGGCGCCCAGTGTGGCAGGCGGGGCGACGGTTCCCCGGCCGACGGCTCCGCCGCCGCCGGCCATGCCGCCGCCCGGCATGCCACAGAATCCGCCTGGAACTCCGCCGCAGTCGCAGTAGCGGCGCGTGGCAAGGCGTTTCAGCTGTAAACAAAGGTAAGAGGCGTCGACCGCTGCGGCGGTGTCCCGTTGAATGACAACACCTTCAACGGAGAACCTCATGACCCGCTTCCTCCTGGCAACAGCGCTGTCTGTCGCCTGCTCCATCGCCTTCGCCGCACCCACCGACGCCCAGTCGCCGGTTCGCCCCGGTGCGAGCGCCCTCGACAAGAACGGCGATGGCTTCGTCTCGCGTGACGAAGCGTCCAACCATCCGCGCCTGGCCGAGTCGTTTGACCGCATCGATGCCAACAAGGATGGCCAGTTGTCCTTCGACGAGCTGCGCGCCGCGCGGCGTTCCGGCCACCACGGGCATCACGGCAGGCTCGACGTGAACAATGACGGATCGATCTCGCGCGACGAGGCCAAGACGGCCCCGCGACTGGCGCAGAACTTCGACGCGATGGACGCGAACAAGGACGGCGTGCTGACGCGTGACGAGATGCATGCGTGGCGCAAGGCACAGCCTCGCCCGACCCCGAACGCCCCGGTTGAGCCGGTCAAGCCGTGAACCGTAGCTGAGCCCAGCCCGGTTCAGCCGGGCGCAATCGCCGGGTTGGGCGCGACGACGCGCTCACCCGGCAGCCGATCCTGCACGGTCAGCGTCGGCAGCGCGGAGACGCGTCGATAGGTCGGAGTGAAGTCCGGCGCGGTCGCATCGAATAGCTGTGCAAACGATTCGATGACGAAGTAGGTGTGCTGGAAGTCGTCGATCCTGTACGGCGTCCTCAGCACGCGCTCGAGATCGAACGGCAGGCGCTGCGGTTTCATCGAGGTCAACGCATACGCGGTTTCACCGACCGACGACAGGATGCCGGCGCCGTAGGCACGCAGTCCACGCGGCGTGGTGATCAGGCCGAACTCCACCGTGTACCAGTAGAGCCGCGCCAGATACTCGAGTGCGGACAGGTCGTGCGCCTTCAGGCCGCCCGCGCCGAAGGCCTGCATGTAGTCCGCGAACAACGGGTTGAACAGCAGGGGCACGTGCCCGAACAGGTCGTGAAAGACGTCCGGCTCGACGATGTAGTCGAACTCGTCGGGCCGTCGCATCCAGACGGTCACCGGAAAACGCCGGCTCGCCAGCAATGCGAAGAACGCCCGTTCCGGAATCAACCCCGGCACGGCCACGATCTCCCATCCCGTCGCGCGTCGCAGCGTCGCGCTGATCGCCTCGAACCGCGGGATCTCGCGCTCGCTGCCCAGCTGCCTCAGCGCATGAATGAATTCGTCGCACGCCTGCCCCGGGACCTGCCGGGCCTGACGCGTGTACAGCCGCGCGTAAAGCGCGTGCTCCTCGGCGCTATAGCGGCTCCATTCCTGCTCGCACGTGAAGTCCGCGCGGGCGGTTGCATAGTCGCCCCGCGGTGGCCGCGTGCTGGTGCCGTAGGTGGTGGGGGTGACGGCCATCGTCAGGCGGCGGTTCCAGCGTCGCTCAGCACGCCGCGGCGGATCTGGTCCAGCTCGATCGATTCGAAGAGAGCGCGGAAATTTCCCTCGCCGAAGCCCTCGTCGCCCTTGCGCTGGATCAGCTCGAAGAAGATTGGACCGATGACCGGCTGCGTGAAGATCTGCAGCAACAGTTCGTTGGGCGCGCCCTGGTGGGTCGCACCATCGATCAGGATCCGCAGTCGCTTGAGGTCGGCGAGGCGCTCGCCGTGGTCCGGCAGGCGCTTGTCGACCAGGTCGTAATAAGTTTCGAGCGTGTCCTGGAAGGCGACGCCATTGGCCTGCATCGCCTGCACAGTCGAATAGATGTCATCGGTGCCCAGTGCCACGTGCTGGATGCCTTCGCCGTGGTACAGGTCGAGGTATTCGGCGATCTGGCTCTTGTCGTCGGAGCTCTCGTTGATCGGGATGCGGATCTTGCCGCACGGGCTCGTCATCGCCTTCGACTTCAGTCCGGTGAGCTTGCCTTCGATGTCGAAATAACGCACCTCGCGGAAGTTGAACAGCCGCTCGTAGAACTCGGCCCACTCCTTCATGCGACCGCGGTGCACGTTGTGCGTCAGGTGGTCGATCATCGTCAGGCCGAAGCCTTGCGGGCGCGCCGTCGCGTCGGCGATCGGCTCGAAGTCGACGTCGTAGATCGAGATATCGCCGATCACACCGGGGGCGGCGCCGTTCTTGCCGCGCCAGCGATCGACGAAGTACAGCAGGCTGTCGCCGATGCCCTTGATCGCCGGGATATTCAGTTCCATCGGCCCCGACTTGGAGTCGAATCCCCAGGCGCCCAGTTCAAGTGCGCGGCGATAGGCGGCAGCCGCATCCCGCACCCGGAACGCAATCGCGCAGATCGAAGGACCGTGCAGCCGTGCAAAGCGCTGCGCAAACGAGTCCGGCTCGGCATTGATGATGAAGTTGATGTCACCCTGCCGGTAAAGCGTCACGGACTTGTGCCGATGCCGGGCGATCGCGGCGAAGCCCAGGCTCTCGAACAGCGCACCGAGTGCTGCGGGATCGGGGGCCGCGTACTCGATGAACTCGAAGCCGTCGGTTCCCATCGGGTTGTCCCATGGCGTGAACTGCATGGCGGTCTCCTAGCGCAATCGAGTCAGCGAAAGCCGCAAAGTATCGTGCACAGAGCTGAGCAGGCGATTGCAAAAAGGGTTCGCATTTCCGCTTCTGCCGCAATATCATGCTCAGAAAGTGCTACTTTTGAAGCAGAAAATGCCCGCCATCGAACTGGATCGCACTGACGTGCGCATTCTCGACGTCCTGCAGCAGGAAGGCCGGCTGTCCAACCAGGAGATCGCCGAGCGCGTTGCCCTGTCGCCGTCGCCGTGTCTGCGTCGAATCAAGCGGCTCGAGGCGCATGGCGTCATTCGCGGCTATGTCGCGCTGCTCGATCCGGAGCAGCTGGGGCTCGGCTTGCTGGCCTATGTCAGTGTCAAGCTCGAGAAACGCGGCAAGATGCCGATGGATGACTTTCGAGCGCGGGTGCAAGGCTGGCCCGAGGTTCTCGCCTGCTACGCGATGACCGGCGAGATGGATTACCTGCTGCGCGTTCAGGTCGAGGATCTGCCACACTTTTCGCGCTTCGTCATGGACCAGCTACTGCGCCAGCCAGGGGTAGTCGACGTGAAATCCAGCTTTGCCCTGGAACGCATCAAGGACACTACCGCCTTGCCGTTGACGCGGGTTCACCCCGCTTGAACCGGCGATCGCGGGTGCCATCTAACGGACATATGGATACGCAACGCAAGGTTCCGCCGCCACTGGTCGTCACGCCAGGCGAGCGCATCTGGCGCAACACGTTCTTCGTGCTGAGCGCCACGCTTGCCGCGCTCGCGCTTACGCAGTTCGATGCCGGTCGCCTGGCGCACGGCCTCGGGGATCTGGGCGCGTCAGTGCTGATGGTGTCACTGATCGCGCAGTTTCCGTTCGTCCGCGCGGTCATTCGCGCCAGCGCCGAGGACGACGGCACGCCCGACCGCGCCAAGCGCCGTCAGGAAGAGTTGATGAAACAGGCTGCGCAGCTGAAGGCCGAGCACCCGTGGTCCGACGTGGCCGGCCGCGCCGGCTGGGTGCTGCTGGGCATCTCCCTCGTGTTGCGTTTCACCGGCGCGTCCTGATCCGGGAGTCGATCATCGGGCGCGTGGGCGTCGTCCGGGTGCCCGCGCCCTGCGCCGTTGACGAGCGGGCGACCGACTTCTGACTCTGCTGGGCCGCGCGCTGGGCGCTTGGCCCCGAGAACATGCAGTCTGGGCCTTGCATCCTGCAGCCTGTCGCAGCCCAGTGGCCCTGGTGGCACCCCCCTACTAAGGTGCCGCCATGAGCAAGACCACTACATCGACACCGGTAAAGCAGCTCGTCGGCCACTGTTCCGCGATCGGCCTCGCAGGGTGTCGCGCCAGACTCCTCGCGGGTCGCCGCCTCGCCGCGATAATCCGTCCATGGTCGACGATCAGGAACCCAAGGAATCCGCGGACCCGAACGGCGCGCTGCGGCGCGTTGGCGCGGCCACCGCGGCCGGCGCCCGGACCGCGGCACCCGACGTGGCGAGCGGAGCTGCGCGCAGCTGGGCGTTCGTCCAGTCGCGCATCCTGCCGCCGGTCCGGCGCGTGCTGAATCGCATCGGCGACTGGCTGGCCGTGGTGGGCTGGGGCAAGTTCGCCCTGGTCGCGATCCTGCTGCTCATCTTTGCTGGCATCGCATCCAACATCATTTACGACGAATCGCCCGTCGTGATCGTCGACCGAGCTCCGACCGACAACGTCAAGGTGGACATCAAGGTCGGTGCTGACGGCATCCGGATCGAGCGGCCCAGGTGCAGTCGCACCGCCGCGGCCACCGACGCCGCCCGGCCCGACGAAGCCGCCGGCGCCCCCCAAGCCCCCGGCGCCCCCGGAGGCTGGCAAGGGACAGAGCTCGGTCAGCATCGACGAAAGCGGCGTCCGGATCCAGTCGCAGCGCGATGGAAAACCGGTGCAGGTCATCATCGATACCGACGGGATCCGTGTCGAGGAGGCCGGCAAGGGACCGGCGCGCGCTGAGAACGAGCCGCCTGCCGTGGTGATCGATCGCGACGGCTCGGTCGTGATTCCTCCGGACGTTGCGGGCGACCCCGCGAAGGTCGAGCTGGCCCTTGAAAGTGCTCGGCGCGAGATCGAGACGATCGTGTCGGACCAGGTGAATCGCAGCGTGGCGCGCGAGGTCCGCAGCTATCACGAGCGCAGCGGCGACTGGCTGATGAGCTTCGCGGTGCTGCTGATCCTCACCGGCATCATCGTCAAGGTGGTACTGGGCGGCAAGAAGCGGGCGGAGCGACGGGCGCAGGTGGCGACGGCGACGGCCGCGGAAGAAGGACTCAAGCGCCAACTGGTCGAAGCGCAACTGAAGATGATGCAGGCCCAGGTCGAGCCGCACTTCCTGTTCAATACGCTGGCGTCAGTGGATTACCTGATCGAAACCGATCCGGCGACGGCCTCGAAGATGCAGAAGAACCTGATCCAGTACCTGCGCGCCGCGCTGCCGCAGATGCGGGAGGGATCGACGACACTGGGCAAGGAAGTGCAACTGTGCCGGGCGTTCCTGGAAATCCTGAAATTCCGGATGGAAGACCGGCTGCAGTACGCGGTGACGGTGCCGCAAGGCCTGATGACGGCGCAGTTCCCGCCGATGATGCTGCAGTCGCTGGTCGAGAACTCGATCAAGCATGGACTGGAGCCGAAGCCGGAGGGCGGTGCGATCACGATCTCCGCTGACATTGTCAACGGCCGCCTGCGTGTCACGGTGGCGGATACCGGACTCGGCTTCGCCGCCGCTTCACGTCCGGGCACCGGCGTCGGGCTGGCGAACGTGCGCGAGCGCCTGTCTGCGCTCTACGGTGGGCGGGCGCGGCTCTCGATCGATGCCAACGATCCGACCGGCACGATTGTCACTATCGACGTTCCGTACGCCTTCGAGGCGGACTTGCCGGCACAGCCCGTGGCGCAGCCTGCCTGACGCATAATCGCCGCATGCCAACGGCGATCATCGCGGACGACGAAAGGCTGATGCGCGAGCAACTTCGCTCGCGGCTGGCGGAGGTTTGGTCCGACCTCGAGATCGTTGCCGAAGCGAAGAACGGCGAGGAGGCGGTCGCCGCCGTCCGCGACCTGGCGCCGGATCTCGCCTTCCTGGATATCCAGATGCCCGGGATGACCGGCATCGAGGCCGCGCGGGCGATCGGTGATGCCTGTCACGTCGTGTTCATCACGGCCTACAACGAGTACGCGGTCGAGGCATTCGAGCAGGGTGCCGTGGACTATGTGCTGAAGCCGGCCGAACGCGAGCGCCTCGAACTTACCGTCGCTCGACTGAAAAAGCGTCTCGGCCAGCCGTCCAAGCGACCTGCGCGACCTGCTGACCCGCCTGACGGAGCGCCTCGACGGTGGCGCCGGGCTGTCGCCGACTAAAGCCGGCCCCGAGAGGTTGCAGTGGATTCAGGCCAGCGTCGGCCAGCAGCTGAAAATGATCCCGGTCGCCGACGTGTTGTTCTTCACGTCCGACGAGAAGTACACGCGCGTGCAGACCGAGACACTGGAAGCGCTGATCCGCAAGCCAATCAAGGAACTGGTGGAGGAGCTGGATCCGGCGAAGTTCTGGCAGATCCATCGATCGACGATCGTCAACGTGGACGCGATCTCAGGCGTGACACGCGATTTTCGCGGCCGGCAGCTGGTTCAGGTGAAGGGGCGAACCGACAAACTCGAGGTGAGCCGCAACTACACGCATCTGTTCAAGCAGATGTAGCCGCCTCGCGAGCGCTGAGCCGGAAGCCCAGGTCAAGCGCACAGACAGCCTCGCGCCACGCCTCGAAAACCACTGAGTGGGCGGTCGGTGGCTTGAGTCCGACGTAAGCGCGGCACTCGACCGGGTCGGACACGATCTGCATGCCGGCGCGGCGCGCCAGCGAAGCAAGCGCGTTGTTCTCCGACATGTACAGCATCACGAGCACGTCGTAGCCGCGGTTGCGTGCATGAGTGCTTGCGCGTTCGAGCAGTGCCCGGCCGATGCCCTGGCGACGTCCCGCGAGACCCACGGACAACGCGAATTCGGCGCCTTCCGTGCCAAACGCCAGGTGACCGAACCCGATCAATTGACCCGCGTCGTCGAACGCCCCGAACGCAGCATCACGGACAAAACGGATCTGGCGCACGTAGTCCCTTATCGATTCATCGCTGATCGTGTGGCCAAACCGCAGTCGGCGGTCGCCGGGAGTAAGGGCCAGCAGATGCGCCGCGATCAGTGTCCGGTGTCCAGGGCCCAATTGCGCCACCAGCGGGCCGTCATGTGCGGGAGGGCCGGAGCGGCGCCTGGCTGCGTGGCCATCGAGCCAGAAGACGACTTTTTGTGCATTGCATCAATATCCGGGTCTGCGTTCGGGAGTCAACTAGGAGAGCGCTCTAATGCCGCGGAATCAAGCAGTAAGTGTGCGCTAACTTCATGTTTCCGGATTCCCTGTCGGGGCCCGGTCGACGGGTGTCAGAGCCTGGATGAGGAGTTGCAGCGTGCGGAGAGCCTTGACGCGCTGCACGCAAGGGGCGTCGGTTTGACAAGCCCTTGTTGCACAACCATAATTTGCGGTTCGCCGCGGAGGGGTGCCCGAGTGGTTAAAGGGGGCAGACTGTAAATCTGTTGGCTTACGCCTACGCTGGTTCGAATCCAGCCTCCTCCACCATCATTTCCGAGCGACGTCGGGATGCGGAAAACGAAACACCCGCTGCAAGTGCAGCCTTTGAAATCAGGAGTTCGTCGAGCGGGTGTAGCTCAATGGTAGAGCAGAAGCCTTCCAAGCTTACGACGAGGGTTCGATTCCCTTCACCCGCTCCAGTTACCAAGAGGAACGACGCATAGGTCAAGTTCAGCAAGCGCGGCGTTGAGTGCTGCTGACGACGCGAGGCCCATGTGGCTCAGTGGTAGAGCACTCCCTTGGTAAGGGAGAGGTCACGCGTTCGATCCGCGTCATGGGCACCAGAATGAAGGCAACAGGGTAGACCGCCGCGGTCGAAACGATCGGGCGCAATCAAGAACGGGCAGTCAGGAGTCTGCGATGGCAAAAGGCAAATTTGAGCGTACGAAGCCGCATGTGAATGTGGGGACGATTGGTCACGTGGATCATGGCAAGACGACGCTGACGGCGGCGATCACGCTGGTGTTGTCGAAGAAGTTTGGTGGCGAGGCCAAGGCGTACGACCAGATTGATGCGGCGCCGGAGGAGAAGGCGCGCGGCATCACGATCAACACCGCGCACGTCGAGTACGAGACCAAGAACCGGCACTACGCGCACGTGGACTGCCCGGGCCATGCCGACTATGTGAAGAACATGATCACCGGTGCCGCCCAGATGGACGGTGCGATCCTGGTGGTCAGTGCCGCCGACGGTCCGATGCCGCAGACCCGCGAGCACATCCTGCTGGCGCGCCAGGTCGGCGTGCCGTACATCATCGTCTACATGAACAAGGTCGACATGGTCGACGACGCCGAGCTCCTGGAGCTCGTCGAGCTCGAAGTGCGCGAGCTGCTTGAGCAAGTACGAGTTTCCGGGCGATGACATTCCGATCGTCAAGGGCAGCGCCAAGATGGCGCTCGAAGGCGACAAGGGCGAGCTCGGCGAAGAGTCGATCATGAAGCTCGCCGACGCCCTCGACAGCTACATCCCGACGCCCGAGCGGGCGATTGACGGGGCCTTCCTGATGCCGGTCGAGGACGTGTTCTCGATCTCCGGTCGTGGCACCGTGGTGACCGGGCGGATCGAGCGCGGCATCGTCAAGGTCGGCGATGAAATCGAGATCATCGGCATCAAGCCGACGCTGAAGACCACCTGCACCGGCGTGGAGATGTTCAGGAAGCTCCTGGACCAGGGCCAGGCCGGTGACAACGTCGGGGTGCTGCTGCGCGGCACCAAGCGCGAAGAAGTCGAGCGTGGCCAGGTGCTGGCCAAGCCCGGCTCGATCACGCCGCACACCAAGTTCAAGGCCGAGGTGTATGTGCTGTCCAAGGAAGAGGGCGGCCGTCACACCCCGTTCTTCAATGGCTATCGGCCGCAGTTTTACTTCCGCACGACCGACGTGACCGGCTCGATCCAGTTGCCGGCGGGCACCGAGATGGTGATGCCGGGCGACAACATCCAGATGGATGTGGCGCTGATCGCGCCGATCGCGATGGAAGAAGGACTGCGCTTTGCCATCCGCGAAGGCGGCCGCACCGTCGGCGCCGGCGTCGTGGCAAAGATCGTCGAGTAAGGGAGAGAGATCGCGGCGCGGCCGCAAGGCGGCGCCGGCCAGTTTCGGTAGGGGTATAGCTCAACTGGCAGAGCGTCGGTCTCCAAAACCGAAGGTTGGGGGTTCGATTCCCTCTGCCCCTGCCAATCAGAGTGACCCCGCCAAAACGCGGGGCAGATGAGATCACAGCAGATGACGACGCAAAACGTCGAGACCGTAGCCAGCAAGACCGACTTCGCCATCGTCGCGGTGGCGGTGCTTGCCGCTGCTGCGGGGGTGCTTGCCTTCACCTTCCTGTCGGAACAGCCGACGCTGGTGCGCGTCGGTGCGCTGATCGGCGGCCTGGCGGTGGGCGTTGCGATCGCCTGGTTCTCCGAGCCGGGCAAGCGTTTTCTGGCCTATGCCCGCGAGTCCTATCAGGAGACGAAACGGGTCGTCTGGCCGACGCGCAAGGAAACGGTCAGCACGACGGGCATCGTCTTCGGTTTCGTGGTGCTGATGGCGATCTTCCTGTTCGTCGTCGACAAGAGCCTCGAGTGGTTCCTGTACGACCTGCTGTTGAGCTGGCGCTGAAGAGGTACGAAGGATGACTGAAACAGTAACGAGCTCCGGAACCAAGCGCTGGTACGTGGTCCACGCCTATTCGGGCATGGAGAAAAGCGTCGCGCGCACTCTGCAGGAGCGCATCAACCGCGCCGGGCTGCAGTCGCAGTTCGGGCAGATCCTGGTGCCGGTCGAAGAAGTCGTCGAGGTCAAGGGCGGCAAGAAGTCGATCACCGAGCGCCGCATGTATTCGGGTTACGTGCTCGTCGAGATGGACATGACCGACGAGGCCTGGCACCTGGTGAAGAGCACGCCCAAGGTGACGGGGTTCCTCGGTGGAACCGCGAACCGCCCGTCGCCGCTGCCGCAGAAGGAAGTCGACGAGATCCTGATGCGGATGCAGGAGGGCGCCGAGAAGCCGCGTCCGAAGACGCTGTTCGAGGTGGGCGAGATGGTGCGCGTGAAGGACGGTCCGTTCACCGACTTCAACGGCAATGTCGAGGAAGTGAACTACGAGAAGAGCCGCTTGCGTGTGTCAGTGACCATCTTCGGTCGTTCGACGCCGGTCGAGCTCGAGTTCGGGCAGGTTGAAAAGGTTTGACGACGCGGCGCGTCGTCAAACCTTTCGGTGAAGGCTAACCGCGCAGCGGTTAAGCCCGCGAAGCGGGCGGCCGGAACCAAAAGGTCGGAAGCAAACGCAGTCGGGCCGGCGTTACAGGCCCATGTGCAGCAACCGGGGAGCCGTGCGTAGAGTCGCGCGGCGCTTGAACCCACAGGAGCCATCATGGCAAAGAAGATCGTCGGCTTTATCAAGTTGCAAGTGCCGGCGGGGAAGGCGAATCCGTCGCCCCCGATCGGTCCCGCGCTCGGTCAGCGCGGCCTGAACATCATGGAGTTCTGCAAGGCCTTCAATGCCCAGACACAGGGCGTCGAACCGGGCCTGCCGATTCCGGTGGTGATCACGGCCTACGCGGACAAGAGCTTCACCTTCGTGATGAAGACGCCGCCCGCGACGGTGCTGATCAAGAAGGCCGCGAAGATCGACAAGGGCTCGCCCAAACCGCATACCGACAAGGTAGGCAAGATCACCCGCGCTCAGGCCGAGGACATTGCCAAGGCCAAGATGCCTGACCTGACCGCCGCCGGCATCGATGCCGCGGTGCGCACGATCGCCGGCAGCGCCCGTTCGATGGGCATCACGGTGGAGGGCCTGTAAATGTCGAAGGAATCCAAGCGCTCCAAGGCGATCCACAGCAAGGTCGACCCGCAGAAGCACTATCCCGTCGGCGACGCGCTCACGCTGGTGAAGTCATGCGCGACCGCCAAGTTCGACGAATCGGTCGACGTCGCGGTGGTGCTCGGCATTGACGCGAAGAAATCCGACCAGTCGGTACGCGGCTCCGTCGTGCTGCCGGCCGGCAGCGGCAAGACCAAGCGCGTGGCGGTGTTCACGCAGGGCGCCAAGGCCGAGGAAGCCAAGGCGGCGGGTGCCGACATCGTCGGTTTTGAAGATCTCGCCGCGAAGGTCAAGGAAGGCTTCATGGACTTCGACGTCGTGATCGCCTCACCGGATGCGATGCGCGTCGTGGGCCAGCTGGGCCAGATCCTGGGTCCGCGCGGCCTGATGCCGAACCCGAAGGTCGGCACGGTGACGCCGGATGTCGTGCAGGCGGTGAAGAACGCCAAGGCCGGTCAGGTGCAGTTCCGCGCCGACAAGGCGGGCATCGTCCACGCGACGATCGGCCGCGCTTCTTTTGAAGTCGATCGGTTGCAGACGAACCTGTCGGCGCTGGTCGATGCGTTGAACAAGGTCAAGCCGGCGTCGAGCAAGGGCATTTACCTGCGCAAGATTTCGGTCTCCTCGACGATGGGCATCGGCGTGCGCGTCGATGCAGCGTCGCTGAACGGCTAGAACGAGAGGTAAGGAATTCGACCCGGCCGCGACCGGGTCACAAGGGACTTTGGGCTGCGCGCTGCGTCGGAACATCGATACGGGCGCGCTGCTGTCAAAGACCGCTGGACGAGAACGATCCCGACGGTGCGAGCGTGCAACGAATGCGCCCGAGGGTCTTCTCTTTAATCACCGACTGCTCTGTCTCGCATCGAAACGCTCGGCGATGACAGGTCGGCAGCAGGAGTCCAGCGCAGACGGCCCCGAGGAAGACATGGACAGTGCGTTGTTCAGCGCTCGAGATGTCGCTTCGGACGCCGGGTGGTGCAACCGGTGCCTAGCCAGTGCGCAAGCACGAATGCGAAGCACATTTTGAGTGGAGCCAGTACCGTGGGTCTCAACAAGCAAGAGAAGGCGGCCAAGGTCGAAGAGGTCAGCGCCCTCGTGGCGACTGCACAGTCGATCGTGGTCGCGGAGTACCGTGGTCTGGATGTGGATTCGGCCACCAAGCTGCGCAAGCAAGCGCGCAGCCAGGGTGTCCAACTGCGCGTGCTGAAGAACACGCTGGCACGCCGCGCCATGAACGGAACTCCGTTCGCCGGGCTGTCCGACAAGCTGGTCGGGCCGCTCGTCTACGGTTTTTCCGCTGACCCGGTGGCGGCGGCCAAGGTGATCTCCGGCTTTGCCAAGGACAACGACAAGCTCGTCGTCAAGGCTGGCGCGATGCCCAACTACGTCATGGACGAAAAGGGTGTCAAGGCGCTGGCGACGATGCCGAGCCGCGAGGAACTCCTGGCCAAGCTGATGGCAACGATGCAGGCACCGATCGCGCAGTTCGTTCGCACGCTGAACGAAGTGCCGTCGCGCCTGGTTCGTACGCTCGCCGCAGTCCGCGACGCCAAGGAAAAGGCGGCTGCCTGATCCGCATCCCAAATTTCTGGAACTGAAACAACGTACAGGAGTCAAGCAAATGGCACTTTCCAACCAAGAAATCCTCGACGCAATCGCCGCCAAGTCGGTGCTCGAGATCAGCGAACTGATCAAGCTGATGGAAGAGAAGTTCGGCGTCTCGGCCGCTGCTGCTGCCGTCGCCGTGGCTGCCCCGGCTGCCGGTGCTGCTGCCCCGGCCGCGGAAGAGCAGACCGAGTTCAACGTCATCCTCGCCGAGGTTGGCGCGAACAAGGTCAACGTCATCAAGGCCGTGCGCGAACTGACCGGCCTGGGTCTGAAGGAAGCCAAGGACCTGGTCGACGGTGCGCCCAAGCCTGTGAAGGAAGGCGTGAACAAGGCCGACGCCGAAGCCGCCAAGAAGAAGCTCGAAGAAGCCGGCGCCAAGGTCGAGGTGAAGTAATCGTTCCGGAAAGCCGGCGCAGCGCGCTGCGCCGGCTGCCTGAACCGAGAGGGCCGGGAGGCCTTCGATCTGAAGCCGACGGCCTCAGATCAAAGTCTTCCCCTGAATGAGCGGACGCGCAGGATTCCCCTACGCCGCCCGGGCGACAGCCTCTGCTGTGCCCGCGGTGGCGTTTGTCGTCCCTGCATCCGCGCCGCATTCGGGCCGCAGTTTTCATCTCTCCCGCGTCGAACGGAGTGTCCATGCCGTACTCGTTCACTGAAAAGAAGCGCATCCGCAAGAGCTTTGCCAAGCGGCCAAGCGTGTTGTCGGTGCCTTTCCTGCTCGCGACCCAGCTCGAGTCGTACACGCAGTTCCTGCAGGCGGATACGCCCGGGACCAAGCGCAAGAACGAGGGCCTGCAGGCCGCGTTCTCGTCGATCTTCCCGATCTCCAGCCACAACGGCATGGCGCGGCTCGAGTTCGTCAGCTTCAACCTGGGCGAGCCCGCGTTCGACGTCAAGGAGTGCCAGCAGCGCGGCCTGACCTACGCGTCGCCGCTGCGCGCCAAGGTGCGCCTGGTGATCATGGACCGCGAAGCCAGCAAGCCGACGGTCAAGGAAGTGAAGGAGCAGGAGGTCTACATGGGCGAGATTCCGCTCATGACGACCACCGGTTCATTCGTCATCAATGGCACCGAGCGCGTCATCGTCAGCCAGCTGCACCGCTCGCCCGGCGTGTTCTTCGAGCACGACCGCGGCAAGACGCACTCCTCGGGCAAGCTGCTCTTCTCGGCGCGCGTGATCCCCTACCGCGGCTCGTGGCTCGACTTCGAGTTCGACCCGAAGGACATCCTGTACTTCCGCGTCGACCGTCGTCGCAAGATGCCGGCGACGATCCTGTTGAAGGCGATCGGCCTCTCCAATGAGCAGGTGCTGGCGCACTTCTTCCGCTTCGACACGTTCCAGCTGGGCGCCGAGGGCGGCTTCATGGAACTCGTGCCCGAGCGGCTGCGTGGCGAAATCGCGCGTTTCGACATCACCGACAAGACCGGCAAGGTCGTCGTCGCGAAGGACAAGCGCATCAACGCCAAGCACATCCGCGACATGGAAGCGGCGGGCATGAAGCGCATCGCCGTGACCGAGGATTACCTGCTCGGCCGCGTGCTGTCCAACAACGTCGTCGATCCGGAAACGGGCGAGATCGTTGCCGCAGCGAACGACGAGCTGACCGAAGATCTTCTGAAGAAGCTGCGTGCCGCCAACGTGCAGGAGATCCGCACGATCTACACGAACGACCTGGACCAGGGCCCGTTCATCTCGAATACGCTGCGCATCGACGAGACCGGCGACCAGCTGGCGGCGCGCATCGCGATCTACCGCATGATGCGTCCCGGCGAGCCGCCGACCGAAGACGCGGTCGAGACGCTGTTCCGGCGCCTGTTCTTCGACGACGAGACCTACGACCTGTCGCGCGTCGGCCGCATGAAGGTCAACTCGCGCTTCGGTCGTCCGGAGATCACCGGCCCGATGACGCTGACCAACGAGGACATCATCGACACGATGAAGCTCCTCGTCGAGTTGCGCAACGGCCGCGGCGAGATCGACGACATCGACCACCTCGGCAATCGCCGCGTGCGCTGCGTCGGCGAGCTGGCCGAGAACCAGTTCCGCGCCGGCCTCGTGCGCGTTGAACGTGCGGTCAAGGAACGCCTCGGCCAGGCCGAGACCGAGAACCTGATGCCGCACGACCTGATCAACAGCAAGCCGATCAGCGCGTCGATCCGCGAGTTCTTCGGCAGCTCGCAGCTGTCGCAGTTCATGGACCAGACCAACCCGCTGTCGGAGATCACGCACAAGCGGCGCGTCTCCGCCCTCGGACCGGGCGGCCTGACGCGCGAGCGCGCCGGCTTCGAGGTGCGCGACGTGCACCCGACGCACTACGGCCGCGTGTGCCCGATCGAGACGCCTGAAGGTCCGAACATCGGCCTGATCAACTCGATGGCGCTGTACGCACGCCTGAACGAGTACGGCTTCCTCGAGACGCCGTACCGCAAGGTCGAAAAAGGCCATGTCACGACCGAGATCTCGTACCTGTCGGCGATCGAGGAAGGCAAGTACGTGATCGCGCAGGCCAACGCCCCGCTCGACAAGACCGGCAAGTTCATGGACGAGCTGGTCAGCTGCCGCGAGAACGGCGAATTCGTGCTGATGTCGCCCGAGCGCGTGCAGTACATGGACATCGCGCCGTCGCAGATCGTCTCGGTGGCGGCGTCGCTGATTCCGTTCCTCGAGCACGACGACGCCAACCGCGCGCTGATGGGTTCGAACATGCAGCGCCAGGCGGTGCCCTGCCTGCGTCCGGAGAAGCCGTTCGTCGGCACCGGTGTCGAGCGCACGGTCGCGGTCGACTCGGGCACGACCGTGCAGGCGCTGCGCGGCGGGCTGGTGGACTACGTCGACGCCAACCGCATCGTCGTGCGCGTGCACGAAAGCGAGAACGTCGCGGGCGAGGTCGGCGTCGACATCTACAACCTGACCAAGTACACGCGTTCCAACCAGAACACCAACATCAACCAGACGCCGATCGTCAAGAAGGGCGATGTCATCGCCAAGGGCGACGTGATCGCCGATGGCGCGTCGACCGACCTCGGCGAACTGGCGCTCGGCCAGAACATGCTGGTCGCGTTCATGCCGTGGAACGGCTACAACTTCGAGGACTCGATCCTGATCAGCGAGCGCGTCGTCGCCGACGACCGCTACACCTCGATCCACATCGAGGAGCTGAACGTCGTCGCGCGCGACACGAAGCTGGGCCCCGAGGAGATCACGCGGGACATCAGCAACCTGTCCGAGAACCAGCTGGCGCGGCTCGACGACTCCGGCATCGTCTACATCGGCGCCGAAGTCAACGCCGGTGACGTGCTGGTCGGCAAGGTCACGCCGAAGGGCGAGACCCAGCTGACGCCGGAAGAGAAGCTGCTGCGCGCGATCTTCGGCGAGAAGGCCTCCGACGTGAAGGACACCTCGCTGCGCGTGCCGTCGGGCATGAGCGGCACGGTGATCGACGTGCAGGTGTTCACGCGCGAAGGCATCGTGCGCGACAAGCGCGCCCAGCAGATCATCGATGACGCGCTGAAGAGGTACCGCCAGGACCTGAACGACCAGCTGCGCATCGTCGAAGGCGATGCCTTCCAGCGCATCGAGAAGCTGCTGCTGAAGAAGGAAGCGATCGGCGGCCCGCGCAAGATCGCCAAGGGCACGGTGATCACCAAGGACTACCTCGAGTCGCTCGAGAAGTACCACTGGTTCGAAATCCGCCTGGCGGATGACGAGGCGGCGGCACAGCTGGAGTCGCTCAAGGACTCGATCGAACTCAAGCGCAAGCAGTTCGACCAGGCCTTCGAGGACAAGAAGAAGAAGCTGACGCAGGGTGACGAGCTGCCGCCGGGCGTGCTGAAGATGGTCAAGGTGTACCTGGCCGTCAAGCGCCGCCTGCAGCCGGGCGACAAGATGGCCGGCCGTCACGGCAACAAGGGCGTCGTGTCGCGCATCGTTCCGGTCGAGGACATGCCGTACATGGCCGATGGCACTCCGGTGGACATCGTGCTGAATCCGCTCGGCGTGCCGTCGCGGATGAACGTCGGCCAGATCCTCGAGACTCACCTCGGGTGGGCGGCGAAGGGCCTGGGTCAGCGCATCGGCGACATGCTGAAGACTGCCAAGGCGGCCCAGCTGCGTCAGTTGCTGAAGGAGATCTACAACCGCTCCGGCAAGCCCGAGGACCTGGATCACCTCACCGAAGACGAGGTGATGCAGCTCGCCGAGCATCTGAGCGATGGGGTTCCGTTCGCCACGCCGGTGTTCGACGGCGCGGCCGAGAAGGAAATCCACGCGATGCTGGACCTCGCCTATCCGGAAGAGGTGGCGAAGCGCCTGCAGCTGACCGGCACGAAGACGCAAACCCGTCTCTTCGACGGGCGCACCGGCGACGCCTTCGAGCGCACCGGTGACCGTCGGCTACATGCACATGCTGAAGCTGCACCACCTGGTCGACGACAAGATGCACGCGCGCTCGACGGGTCCGTACTCCCTGGTCACCCAGCAGCCGCTGGGCGGCAAGGCGCAGTTCGGCGGACAGCGCTTCGGTGAGATGGAAGTGTGGGCACTGGAGGCCTACGGCGCGGCATACGTCCTGCAGGAGATGCTCACGGTCAAGAGCGACGACGTGCAGGGGCGCACCAAGGTCTACGAAAACATCGTCAAGGGCGACCACGTGATCGACGCCGGCATGCCGGAGTCGTTCAACGTGCTGGTCAAGGAAATCCGGTCGTTGGGCATCGACATCGACCTCGAGCGCAACTAACCGGACATTGAGAGGCACGCATGAAAGCGCTACTCGATCTATTCAAGCAGGTACAGCAGCAAGAGCAGTTCGATGCCATCAAGATCGGCATCGCCTCTCCGGACAAGATCCGTTCGTGGTCCTTCGGCGAGGTCAAGAAGCCCGAGACGATCAACTACCGCACGTTCAAGCCCGAGCGCGATGGTCTCTTCTGCGCCAAGATCTTCGGACCGATCAAGGACTACGAGTGCCTGTGCGGCAAGTACAAGCGCCTGAAGCACCGTGGCGTGATCTGCGAGAAGTGCGGCGTCGAGGTGACGCTGGCCAAGGTGCGGCGCGAGCGCATGGGCCACATCGAGCTCGCCAGCCCGACCGCGCACATCTGGTTCCTGAAGAGCCTGCCGTCCCGCATGGGCATGGTGCTCGACATGACGCTGCGCGACATCGAGCGCGTGCTGTACTTCGAAGCCTACTGCGTGGTCGACCCCGGCTTCACGCCCCTGAAGAAGGGGCAGCTGATGACCGAGGACGACTTCATCGCCAAGACCGAGGAGTACGGCGACGACTTCCGCGCGCTGATGGGTGCCGAAGCGATCCGCGAGCTGCTGCGCGGCATCAACGTCAACAGCGAGATCGAGACGCTGCGCAAGGACCTGGCCGAGACCGGTTCCGAAGCCAAGATCAAGAAGTTCGCCAAGCGCCTGAAGGTGCTCGAGGGCTTCCAGCGCTCCGGCATCAAGCCCGAGTGGATGATCCTCGAGGTGCTGCCGGTGCTGCCGCCGGAGCTGCGTCCGCTGGTGCCGCTCGACGGCGGCCGCTTCGCGACGTCGGACCTGAACGATCTGTATCGCCGCGTCATCAACCGCAACAACCGCCTGAAGCGCCTGCTCGAACTGAAGGCGCCGGAAATCATCGTCCGCAACGAGAAGCGGATGCTGCAGGAGGCGGTCGACTCGCTGCTCGACAACGGCCGTCGCGGCAAGGCGATGACGGGCGCCAACAAGCGCCCGCTGAAGTCGCTCGCCGACATGATCAAGGGCAAGGGCGGCCGCTTCCGCCAGAACCTGCTCGGCAAGCGCGTCGACTACTCGGGCCGCTCGGTCATCGTGGTCGGCCCGCAACTGAAGCTGCACCAGTGCGGCCTGCCGAAGCTGATGGCGCTCGAGCTCTTCAAGCCGTTCATCTTCAACAAGCTCGAACTGATGGGCCTGGCCACCACGATCAAGGCGGCCAAGAAGATGGTCGAGTCGCAGGAGCCGGTGGTGTGGGACATCCTCGAAGAGGTGATCCGCCAGCACCCGGTGATGCTGAACCGCGCTCCGACGCTGCACCGCCTCGGCATCCAGGCCTTCGAGCCGGTGCTGATCGAGGGCAAGGCGATCCAGCTGCATCCGCTGGTCTGCGCGGCGTTCAACGCCGACTTCGACGGCGACCAGATGGCCGTGCACGTCCCGCTGTCGCTCGAGGCGCAGCTCGAAGCGCGTTCGCTGATGCTGGCGTCGAACAACGTGCTGTTCCCGAGCAACGGCGATCCGTCGATCGTGCCGAGCCAGGACATCGTGCTGGGGCTTTACTTTGCCACGCGCGAGAAGGTCAACGGCAAGGGCGAAGGCTCGTTCTACACCGACCTCGCCGAGGTGCATCGCGCCTACGAGAACAAGCAGGTCGAACTGCAGACGCGCATCACGGTGCGCATCCGCGAGGTCGAGGTCAACCCGGAAACCGGCGAGAAGACGCCGAAGATCACGCGTTACGAGACCACGGTCGGGCGGGCGTTCATGTCCGAGATCCTGCCTGCCGGGTTGCCGTTCTCAGTGCTGAACCGGCCGCTGAAGAAGAAGGAGATCAGCAAGCTCATCAACACGGCTTTCCGCAAGTGCGGGCTGCGCGAGACGGTGATCTTCGCCGACAAGCTGATGCAGTCGGGCTTCGCACTCGCGACCCGCGCCGGCCTGTCGATCGCGATCGACGACATGGTCGTGCCGGCGCAGAAGGAAGAGATCATCCGCAGCGCCGAGAAGGAAGTGAAGGAGATCGAGGCGCAGTACACCTCGGGCCTCGTCACCCAGGGCGAGCGCTACAACAAGGTCGTGGACATCTGGGGCCGCGCTGGCGACCATGTCGGCAAGGTGATGATGGAGCAGCTCGCCACCGAGCAGACGATCGACCGCCACGGCAAGGAAGTGAAGCAGGAGTCGTTCAACTCCATCTTCATGATGGCCGACTCGGGCGCACGCGGTTCGGTGGCGCAGATCCGCCAGCTCGCCGGGATGCGCGGCCTGATGGCCAAGCCGGACGGCTCGATCATCGAGACGCCGATCACGGCGAACTTCCGCGAAGGCCTGAACGTCCTGCAGTACTTCATCTCGACGCACGGCGCCCGCAAGGGCCTGGCCGACACCGCGCTGAAGACGGCGAACTCCGGTTACCTCACGCGTCGTCTGGTCGACGTCACGCAGGACCTGGTGGTGACCGAGGATGATTGCGGCACAACCAATGGCGTCGCGATGCGCGCGCTGGTCGAAGGCGGGGAGGTCATCGAACCGCTGCGCGACCGGATCCTGGGCCGCGTGGCCGCGGTCGACGTGATCCATCCGGACACGCAGGACGTGCTGTATGCGCAGGCCGCGCTGCTGGACGAGGACGCGGTCGAAAGGATCGAGGCGCTCGGCATCGACGAGGTGCGTGTGCGCACGCCGCTGACCTGCGAGACACGCTACGGCCTGTGCGCCAAGTGCTACGGCCGCGATCTGGGCCGTGGCGTGCTGGTGAACTCGGGCGAGGCGGTCGGCGTCATCGCCGCGCAGTCGATCGGCGAGCCGGGCACGCAGCTGACGATGCGGACGTTCCACATCGGCGGTGCCGCGTCGCGCGCGGCGGTGGCCTCGGGCGTCGAGGCGAAGAGCAACGGCACGGTGCGCTTCACGGCGACGATGCGCTATGTCACCAATGCCAAGGGCGAGCAGGTCGCGATCGGCCGATCCGGCGAAGTCACGATCGTCGACGACAACGGTCGCGAGCGCGAGCGCCACAAGGTGCCGTATGGCGCCACGCTGCTGGCGGCGGACGGCAAGCAGGTCAAGGCCGGCACGCAGCTCGCCAGCTGGGATCCGCTGACGCGTCCGATCATCACCGAGTACGCAGGGACGGTGAAGTTCGAGCACGTCGAGGAAGGCGTGACGGTTGCGAAGCAGATCGACGAGGTCACCGGCCTGTCGACGCTGGTCGTGATCGACGCCAAGCGCCGCACCGCGTCGAGCAAGGGTGTGCGTCCGCAGGTCAAGCTGATGAACGAGGCCGGCGAGGAAGTGAAGATTCCCGGCACCGAGCACTCGGTGACGATCAGCTTCCCGATCGGCGCGCTGATCGTCGTGCGCGACGCGCAGCAGGTGGGCGTCGGCGAAGTGCTGGCGCGGATTCCGACCGAGTCGCAGAAGACCCGCGACATCACGGGTGGTCTGCCGCGCGTGGCCGAGCTTTTCGAAGCGCGCTCGCCGAAGGACGCGGGCATGCTGGCCGAGGTCACCGGGACCGTGACGTTCGGCAAGGAGACCAAGGGCAAGCAGCGCCTGATCATCACCGACCTCGACGGCAAGGAGCACGAGTTCCTGATCACCAAGGACAAGCACCTGCTGGTCCATGACGGCCAGGTCGTCAACCGCGGCGAGTCGATCGTCGACGGCCCGGCGGATCCGCACGACATCCTGCGCCTGCTCGGCGTCGAGGCGCTGGCGCGCTACATCGTCGACGAGGTGCAGGACGTCTACCGTCTGCAGGGCGTGAAGATCAACGACAAGCACATCGAAGTGATCGTCCGCCAGATGCTGCGCCGGGTGCAGGTGACCGATCCGGGTGACGCTCCGTTCATCACGGGCGAGCAGGTCGAGCGCTCTGAGCTGCTCGACGAGAACGACACGGCCATCGCCGCCGAAAAGCGGCCGGCCCTGTACGAGAACATCCTGCTCGGCATTACCAAGGCGTCGCTGTCGACGGATTCGTTCATCTCCGCAGCGTCCTTCCAGGAGACCACTCGCGTCCTCACCGAGGCCGCGATCATGGGCAAGAAGGACGACCTTCGCGGCCTGAAGGAGAACGTCATCGTTGGCCGCCTGATTCCGGCGGGCACCGGCCTGGCGTTCCACCGCGCCCGCAAGGAAAAGGAAGCGGCCGACGCGCTCGAGCAGCAGCAGCTCGCAGCCATGGAAGCGATGGCGGCGACCGAAGGCGAGACCGAAACCGGCGCGGACGAGTCGACCGAAGTCACGGAGTAAGCGCTCTTGTGCCTCGCAAACGGCCCGCTTCGGCGGGCCGTTTGTTTTTGGGCGACACACTCGAAGCCCCGGTGGCTCGCCTTGACACCGCGACCCCCAGCTAGCGATAATGGCGAGCTTTTCGGCGCCCGCCTGGGCGTTGCGCTCTTTGCCCCGCCCTTTCGATGACCGCGCGGTCCGTTTTTCGGAACGTGTCGGCCAAGGACCCCCCGGTTTCCCGGGTCGAGGTTCCGCGATTGGGTCGAGTCCGAGGCGCACCACGCGCCGCCGAAGCAAGCAGCAAGAACTGCGGTCCCGGTCAGCAGCAACAATTTTCGCGTGTCGCGTTTTCGCGGCGCGCCCTTTGGTTTTTGAACACGGACGCGTATGCCAACCATCAATCAGCTCGTGCGCAAGCCGCGCGAAACGACCCGCATCAAGAGCAAGAGCCCGGCGCTGAAGAACAGCCCGCAGAAGCGCGGTGTGTGCACGCGCGTCTACACGACGACGCCGAAAAAGCCTAACTCCGCGCTGCGCAAGGTCGCGAAAGTGCGTCTTGTGAACGGCTACGAGGTGATCTCGTACATCGGCGGCGAAGGCCACAACCTGCAGGAGCACTCGGTCGTGCTGATCCGTGGCGGCCGCGTGAAGGACCTGCCGGGCGTGCGCTATCACATCGTCCGCGGTTCGCTCGATACCCAAGGCGTCAAGGACCGCAAGCAGTCGCGCTCGAAGTACGGCGCCAAGCGTCCGAAGGCCGCCTAGTTTTCCCCGTGCCGGCGCGCCTCGCGGAAAACCGCGGACGCGCCGGCCGAGTAAGTCGCGGCCCGTCACCATGGGGCCGCATTCCGCGGGCTAGACCGCCGTCGATCCCGCCAACGACTGAAGACAGCAAGAGGTGAGAAATGCCCCGTCGTCGTGAAGTACCCAAGCGTGAAATCCTGCCGGATCCGAAGTTCGGTTCGCCGGATATCACCAAGTTCGTCAACGTGATCATGCTGGACGGCAAGAAGGCCGTCGCCGAGCGCATCGTCTACGGCGCGCTGACGCAGATCGAGACCAAGGCGGGAAAGAACGCGCTGGAAGTGTTTTCGGCCGCCCTGTCGAACGTCAAGCCGATGGTCGAGGTGAAGAGCCGCCGCGTCGGCGGTGCGAACTACCAGGTTCCGGTCGAAGTCCGTCCGGTTCGTCGCATGGCGCTCGCGATGCGCTGGCTGCGTGAGGCAGCGAAGAAGCGCAGCGAGAAGTCCATGCCGCAGCGTCTGGCGGGGGAACTCCTCGAAGCCGCCGAGGGACGTGGCGGCGCAATGAAGAAGCGCGAGGAAGTCCACCGCATGGCAGAGGCGAACAAGGCGTTCGCGCATTTCCGCTTCTAACAAATTTTCTGTGCGGATCGACCTCAGGTCGGTCCGCGGCGAGGTTTACTAGGTGAGCCTTATGGCACGCAAGACCCCCATCGAGCGGTATCGGAATATCGGCATCTCGGCGCACATCGACGCCGGCAAGACGACCACGACCGAACGCATCCTGTTCTACACCGGTGTCAACCACAAGCTCGGCGAGGTGCATGAAGGCGCCGCGACGATGGACTGGATGGAGCAGGAGCAGGAGCGCGGCATCACGATCACGTCGGCCGCGACCACCACGTTCTGGAAGGGGATGGATCTGTCGTTCCCCGAGCACCGCATCAACATCATCGACACGCCGGGCCACGTCGACTTCACGATCGAGGTCGAGCGCTCGATGCGGGTGCTGGACGGCGCCTGCATGGTGTACTGCGCAGTCGGCGGCGTGCAGCCGCAGTCGGAGACCGTCTGGCGCCAGGCCAACAAGTACGGTGTTCCGCGGCTCGCCTTCGTCAACAAGATGGACCGCACCGGTGCGAATTTCTTCAAGGTCTATGACCAGATGCGCCTGCGCCTGAAGGCCAACCCGGTGGCGATCCAGATTCCGATCGGCGCCGAGGACAACTTCAAGGGCGTGGTGGACCTCGTCAAGATGAAGGCGATCTTCTGGGACGAGGCGTCCAAGGGCATGAAGTTCGAGTACGCCGAGATCCCGGCCGAGCTCGCCGACACGGCCAAGGAGTGGCGCGAGAAGATGGTCGAGGCGGCGGCCGAAGCCAACGAGGAACTGATGAACAAGTACCTCGAGGGCATCGCGCTGACGGAAGCCGAGATCAAGCAGGGTCTGCGCCATCGCACGATCGCGCACGAAATCACGCCGATGCTGTGCGGCTCCGCCTTCAAGAACAAGGGCGTGCAGGCGATGCTCGATGCGGTCGTCGAGTACCTGCCGAGCCCGATCGATCGTCCGGCGGTCATGGGCGAGAACGATCGCGGCGTGTCCGAAGAGCGTCCGGCCAATGACGAGGCGCCGTTCGCCGCGCTGGCGTTCAAGATCATGACCGATCCGTACGTCGGTCAGCTGACCTTCCTGCGCGTGTATTCCGGCGTGCTGAAGTCCGGCGACACGGTCATCAATTCGATCAAGAGCCGCAAGGAGCGCGTCGGTCGCCTGTTGCAGATGCACGCCAACCAGCGCGACGAGATCAAGGAAGTGTGCGCCGGTGACATCGCGGCCGCGGTCGGCATGAAGGACGTGACCACCGGTGACACGCTGTGCGACCCGGACAAGGTCATCACGCTCGAGCGGATGATCTTCCCGGAGCCGGTGATCTCGCAGGCGGTCGAGCCGAAGACCAAGGCCGACCAGGAGAAGATGGGCATCGCGCTCAATCGCCTGGCGCAGGAAGATCCGTCGTTCCGCGTCCACACCGACGACGAGTCCGGCCAGACCATCATCTCGGGCATGGGCGAGTTGCACCTGGAGATCCTGGTCGACCGCATGAAGCGCGAATTCGGCGTCGACGCCTCGGTCGGTAAGCCGCAGGTGGCCTATCGCGAGACGATCCGCAAGACCGTGGAAAACGCCGAAGGCAAGTTCATCAAGCAGTCGGGCGGTCGCGGCCAGTACGGCCACGTCGTGCTCAAGCTCGAACCGCAGACGCCGGGTACCGGCTTCGCGTTCGTCGATGCGATCAAGGGCGGTGTCGTGCCGCGCGAGTACATCCCGGCGGTCGAGAAGGGCGTCAACGAGACGCTGAAGGCCGGCGTGCTTGCCGGCTATCCGGTGGTCGACGTCAAGGTGACGCTGCACTTCGGCTCGTACCACGAGGTCGACTCGAACGAAAACGCGTTCAAGATGGCGGCGTCGATGGGTTTCAAGGACGGCATGCGCGCGGCATCGCCGGCGCTGCTCGAGCCGATCATGGCGGTCGAGGTCGAGACGCCCGAGGAAAAGATGGGCGACGTCATGGGCGACCTGTCGTCGCGCCGCGGCGTGATCCAGGGCATGGACGATATTCCGGGTGGCGGCAAGGCGATCCGCGCCGAGGTGCCGCTGGCCGAGATGTTCGGCTACTCGACGACGCTGCGCTCGCTGACGCAGGGCCGTGCGACCTACACGATGGAGTTCAAGCACTACGCCGAGGCGCCGAAGACCGTCGCCGAGGCGGTGATCTCCGCCAAGACGAAGTAATCAGGAACACATCAACAACCGTTCTTTGAGGAACATAAGATGGCTAAGGGCAAATTTGAGCGTACGAAGCCGCATGTGAATGTGGGGACGATTGGTCACGTGGATCATGGCAAGACGACGCTGACGGCGGCGATCACGCTGGTGTTGTCGAAGAAGTTTGGTGGCGAGGCCAAGGCGTACGACCAGATTGATGCGGCGCCGGAGGAGAAGGCGCGCGGCATCACGATCAACACCGCGCACGTCGAGTACGAGACCAAGAACCGGCACTACGCGCACGTGGACTGCCCGGGCCATGCCGACTATGTGAAGAACATGATCACCGGTGCCGCCCAGATGGACGGCGCGATCCTGGTGGTCAGTGCCGCCGACGGTCCGATGCCGCAGACCCGCGAGCACATCCTGCTGGCGCGCCAGGTCGGCGTGCCGTACATCATCGTCTACATGAACAAGGTCGACATGGTCGACGACGCCGAGCTCCTGGAGCTGGTCGAGCTCGAAGTGCGCGAGCTCTTGAGCAAGTACGAGTTTCCGGGCGACGACATTCCGATCGTCAAGGGCAGCGCCAAGATGGCGCTCGAAGGCGACAAGGGCGAGCTCGGCGAAGAGTCGATCATGAAGCTCGCCGACGCCCTCGACAGCTACATCCCGACGCCCGAGCGGGCGATTGACGGGGCCTTCCTGATGCCGGTCGAGGACGTGTTCTCGATCTCCGGTCGTGGCACCGTGGTGACCGGGCGGATCGAGCGCGGCATCGTCAAGGTCGGCGACGAGATCGAGATCATCGGCATCAAGCCGACGCTGAAGACCACCTGCACCGGCGTCGAGATGTTCAGGAAGCTCCTGGACCAGGGCCAGGCCGGTGACAACGTCGGGGTGCTGCTGCGCGGCACCAAGCGCGAAGAAGTCGAGCGCGGCCAGGTGCTGGCCAAGCCCGGCTCGATCACGCCGCACACCAAGTTCAAGGCCGAGGTGTATGTGCTGTCCAAGGAAGAGGGCGGCCGTCACACCCCGTTCTTCAACGGCTATCGGCCGCAGTTTTACTTCCGCACGACCGACGTGACCGGCTCGATCCAGTTGCCGGCGGGCACCGAGATGGTGATGCCGGGCGACAACATCCAGATGGATGTGGCGCTGATCGCGCCGATCGCGATGGAAGAAGGACTGCGCTTTGCCATCCGCGAAGGCGGCCGCACCGTCGGCGCCGGCGTCGTGGCAAAGATCGTCGAGTAGTCGGGACGCGTGCTTTGAACTTCGGGCCGGCCTTCCGGGGCCGGCCTCTCGCTCTTTGAAAAGGATTTGACATGCAAAGCCAACGTATCCGTATCCGCCTGAAGGCGTTCGATTACAAGCTGATCGACCAGTCGGCGCTCGAGATCGTGGACACCGCCAAGCGCACCGGCGCTGTCGTGCGCGGTCCCGTGCCGCTGCCGACCCGCATCCAGCGTTTCGACATCCTGCGCTCGCCGCACGTCAACAAGACGTCGCGCGACCAGCTCGAGATGCGCACCCACCAGCGGTTGATGGACATCATCGACCCGACCGACAAGACCGTCGACGCGCTGATGAAGCTCGACCTGCCGGCCGGAGTGGACGTCGAGATCAAGGTTCAGTAAGCGCGACTTGCTCCTGGCAGGTCGTTTCCGTTAGAATCTCGGGCTCTTTGGCTCGGCAAAGTCCGGCCGCAGAGCTCTGCAAAGCGCAGGTCGCATAGCAGCGACCGACAGCAGCGACAAATTTTGGTCCTGGCCAATCGAAGCCGGGGATGGAGATAAGAATGAGCGAAGCTCGCTCGACGCTCGGCCTATTGGGCCGGAAAGTCGGCATGACGCGCATCTTCACGGATGACGGCGAGTCCGTCCCGGTCACGGTGCTCGACGTGTCGAACAACCGCGTCAGCCAAGTGAAGACACGCCGAGACCGACGGCTACTCCGCGGTCCAGGTGGCCTACGGCACCCGCAAGTCCTCCCGTGTTGCAAAGCCCCAGGCTGGCCATTACGCCAAATCCGGCGTCGAGGCGGGCTCGGTACTGCGCGAGTTCCGGGTCGATGCCGACAAGGCCGGTGAACTGAAGGTCGGCACCGCAATCGGCCTTGACCTTTTCGCGGTTGGCCAGAAGGTTGACGTCACCGGCGTGACGATCGGCAAGGGCTTTGCCGGTGCAATCAAGCGCCACCACTTCTCGTCCAACCGCGCCACCCACGGCAACTCGGTCTCCACCAATGCTCCGGGCTCGATCGGTAACCGGCAGGATCCGGGCCGCGTGTTTCCGGGCAAGCGCATGGCGGGGCACCTCGGCGACGAGCAGCGCACCACGCAGAATCTGGTCGTCGCGCGCGTCGATGCCGAGCGCGGACTGCTGCTGGTTCGGGGTGCGGTACCGCGGAGCGGCCGGTGGCAACGTGATCGTGCGCCCGGCCGCCAAGGCCAAAGCAGCGGCCAAGGCCTAAGGAGAGGGCGCAATGGAACTCAAGCTTTTGAACGCCCAGGGCCAGGCTGCCGGCACGACGACCGCGCCGGAGACGCTCTTCGGCCGTGAATTCAACGAGGCGCTGGTGCACCAGATCGTCGTGGCCTACCAGGCCAATGCGCGACAGGGCACGCGCGCACAGAAGGACCGCACGACGGTCAAGCACTCGACCAAGAAGCCGTGGCGCCAGAAGGGCACCGGCCGCGCACGCGCCGGCATGACCTCGAGCCCGATCTGGCGTGGCGGTGGCCGTACCTTCCCGAATTCGCCGGACGAGAACTTCACGCAGAAGGTCAACAAGAAGATGTACCGCGCGGGGATGACGTCGATCCTGTCGCAACTGGTGCGCGATGACCGCATTGCCGTCGTCGACAGCCTGGCGGTCGATTCGCCCGAAGACCAAGCAACTCGCCGAGAAGCTGAAGGCGATGGGGCTCGAGTCGGTACTGATCATCACCGATGCGGTCGACGAGAACCTGTATCTCGCCTCGCGCAACCTGAAGAACGTGCTGATCGTCGAGCCGCGCTATGCGGACCCGCTGTCGCTGATCCACTACAAGAAGGTGATCGTGACGAAGCCGGCGATCGCCAAGCTCGAGGAGATGTGGGGATGAGCGTCTCGACCCGTCAGGACCGTCTGTACAGCGTGCTGCTGGCGCCCATCGTCTCCGAGAAGAGCACGATGATCGGCGAGAAGAACAACCAGGTCGCGTTCCGCGTGATGCAGGACGCCACCAAGCTGGAAGTCAAGGCCGCTGTCGAACTGCTGTTCAAGGTGCAGGTCGACAAGGTTTCCATCCTGAACCAGAAAGGCAAGAGCAAGCGCTTTGGCCGATTCACCGGCAAGCGCGGCAACGTGCGCAAGGCGTACGTGAGCCTCAAGGAAGGTCAGGAGATCAACTTCGCGCAAGAGGTGAAGTAATGGCACTCGTCAAGGTCAAACCGACGTCTGCCGGCCGGCGCGGGCTGGTCAAGGTCGTCAACGACAAGCTGCACAAGGGCAAGCCGTACGCCGGCCTGCTCGAGAAGAAGACGCGTTCGTCGGGCCGCAACAACAGCGGCCGCATCACGACGCGGCATATGGGCGGTGGTCACAAGCAGCACTACCGGATGATCGACTTCAAGCGCGCCAAGGACGGTGTGCCGGCCAAGGTCGAGCGACTGGAATACGACCCGAACCGCTCGGCGCACATTGCGCTGCTGGTCTACGCCGACGGCGAGCGCCGCTACATCGTTGCGCCCAAGGGCGTGACGGTCGGCGCGCAGCTGATGAGCGGGAACGAGGCGCCGATCCGCGTCGGCAACACGCTGCCGCTGCGGAACATTCCGGTGGGCACCACCGTGCATTGCGTCGAGATGCTGCCGGGCAAGGGCGCCCAGCTCGCGCGTGCCGCCGGCACCTCGGTGCAACTGCTGGCGCGCGAAGGAACCTACGCGCAGCTGCGACTGCGCTCCGGCGAGATCCGCCGCGTGCTGATCGACTGCCGCGCCACGATCGGCGAGGTCGGCAACGAGGAGAACAATCTGCGCCAGATCGGCAAGGCCGGTGCGATGCGCTGGCGTGGCGTGCGTCCGACGGTGCGCGGCGTGGCGATGAACCCGGTCGACCACCCGCACGGCGGTGGCGAAGGCCGCACCGGTACCAAGCGCGATCCGGTCAGCCCCTGGGGTCAGCTGGCCAAGGGCTACCGCACCCGCAACAACAAGCGTACCGACACGATGATCGTGCAGCGCCGTAATCGCAAGTAAGGGGTCCTGAATGTCTCGTTCTCTGAAAAAGGGCCCGTTTGTCGACGGGCATCTGCTGAAGAAGGTCGAAACGGCGCAGGCGACCCGCGACAAGAAGCCGATCAAGACCTGGTCGCGCCGCTCGATGATCCTGCCGGAATTCATCGGCCTGACGATCGCCGTGCACAACGGCAAGCAGCACGTGCCGGTCTATATCAACGAAAACATGGTCGGCCACAAGCTCGGCGAGTTCGCGCTGACCCGCACCTTCAAGGGTCACGCGGCGGACAAGAAGGCCGTCGTGGCCAAGAAGTAAGGTGATGACGATGGAAACGACTGCATCGGTACGAGGCGTGCGACTGTCGGCCCAGAAGGGTCGGCTGGTCGCCGACCTGATTCGCGGCAAGCCGGTCGACAAGGCGCTCAACATCCTCGGCTTCACGCAGAAGAAGGCGGCGGGGATCATCAAGAAGGCGCTCGCAGTCGGCGATCGCCAACGCCGAGCACAACGACGGCGCCGACATCGACGAGCTGCGTGTCGAGCGGCATCCAGGTCGAAAAGGCGGCGACGCTGCGTCGTTTCGCCGCACGGGCCAAGGGCCGCGGCGCGCGCATTGGCAAGCAGACCTGTCACATCTTCGTGACGGTCAGTGACGCCAAACCCAAGAAGAAATAGGTGATCCATGGGTCAAAAGATCAATCCCACCGGCTTCCGTCTCCCTGTCTCGCGTAACTGGGGCTCGCGCTGGTTCGCCACCGGGCCGGCGTTTGCGCGGATGCTGAAAGAGGACCTCGAAGTCCGCGAATTCCTGCGGAAGAAGCTCCGCAGCGCTTCGGTCGGACGCATCGTGATCGAGCGCCCGGCCAAGAACGCGCGCATCACGATCTACTCGGCGCGTCCGGGTGTCGTCATCGGCAAGAAGGGCGAGGACATCGAAACGCTGAAGGCGACGCTGCAGAAGATGCTGGGCGTGCCGGTGCACGTCAACATCGAGGAAATCCGCAAGCCGGAACTCGATGCGCAACTGATCGCCGATTCGATCACCCAGCAGCTCGAGAAGCGCATCATGTTCCGCCGCGCGATGAAGCGCGCGATGCAGAACGCGATGCGGCTCGGCGCCCAGGGCATCAAGATCATGAGCGCCGGTCGCCTGAACGGCATCGAGATTGCGCGCACCGAGTGGTACCGCGAAGGCCGGGTGCCGCTGCACACGCTGCGTGCCGACATCGACTACGGCTTTTCAGAAGCCAAGACCACGTACGGCGTCATCGGCGTCAAGTGCTGGGTCTACAAGGGCGACACGCTCGGCCGCAACGATGCGCCGGCCGCGGCCGACGCGACGCCCGCGCCGGACCGTGAGGAGCGTCGTCCGCGTCGCGGCGAGGGCCGCCCGGACAGCCGTCCGGCGGGCAAGGCGCCGGCGAAGCGCGGCACGCGCAAGCCGGCCGAGGCCGCGGCACCCGCCGAGGCTGCTCCGGCCGAGAAACCGAAGGACGATGCGGCCAAGCCGGTCGTCAAGCGCGTGCGCAAGGTGGCGGTCAAGTCGCCGGCCGAGGGCGGCAAGAAAGACGGAGAGTAAGCCATGCTGCAACCTGCTCGTCGCAAGTATCGCAAGGAGCACAAAGGTCGCAATCGCGGCCTTGCGCTGCGCGGTGCGCACGTGTCCTTCGGCGAATACGGCCTCAAGGTCACCGAGCGCGGCCGCCTGACCGCACGCCAGATCGAAGCGGCGCGACGCGCGATCAGCCGCCACATCAAGCGCGGCGGCCGCGTCTGGATCCGCGTGTTTCCGGACAAGCCGATTTCGCAGAAGCCGGCCGAAGTCCGGATGGGCAACGGCAAGGGCAATCCGGAGTACTGGGTTGCCGAAGTGCGCCCCGGCAATGTGGTCTATGAACTGGATGGTGTGACCGAGACGCTGGCGCGCGAGGCATTCGCGCTGGCCGCCGCCAAGCTGCCGCTGAAGACGACGTTCGTCGTGCGACAGCTGGGCGCCTAAGGAGACCTGACGATGAACGTCAAGGAAATGCGCGCGAAGGACGTTGCCGCGCTGACGAAGGAGCTGCAGGAGCTGCAGAAGGCGCACTTTTCGTTGCGCATGCAGAAGGCCACGCAGCAGTTGCAGAACACGACCCAGCTCAGCCGGACCCGGCGTGATATCGCCCGGGTGCGCACCGTGCTGGCGCAGAAGGCAACCGCCAAATGAATGCAGACAAGAAGAAGCTGACGCGCACCCTCGTGGGGAAGGTGGTCAGCAACAAGATGGACAAGACGGTGACGGTCCTGGTCGAGCGCCGCGTCAAGCACCCGGTCTACGGCAAGTACGTCGTCAAGTCGAACAAGTACCACGCGCACGACGCCACCGACGCGCTGAACGAAGGCGACATCGTCGAGATCGCCGAGTCGCGGCCGCTGGCCCGGACGAAGAGCTGGACCGTGACGAAGGTCGTCGAGGCCGCGCAGGCGATCTAGCGCTTGCCGCGTTGCGGCAAAGGCGGATATACTTTCAGGCTTTCCGCTGCTTCGTGGGTTCGGTGGTCAAGGCAGACGGCAAGCATGTTGGGCACAGTTAGACAGGCGTAGTCAGACAGCAGTTTTCCGGAGCATGCAGGTGCGCTTCGTCCCCCCGCCGGCGGCGGGGTACAGGGCGGGTGCGCGGCGGGCTCCTCAACCCGGACGGGACCAAGACTGGCCGTTGGGTCCGATTCGCAGTTAACGCGATCGGATCGCCGGTTCAAGTTGGGATCGAAAAGCCATGATTCAGATGCAGACGATGCTCGACGTCGCCGACAACACGGGCGCACGGTCGGTGATGTGTATCAAGGTGTTGGGCGGCTCAAAGCGCCGCTATGCGCACATCGGTGACGTCATCAAGGTGACGATCAAGGAGTGCGCGCCGCGCGGTCGCGTGAAAAAGGGCGAGGTCTACAACGCGGTCGTCGTGCGCACCGCCAAGGGTCTGCGCCGCGGCGATGGCTCGGCGATCAAGTTCGACAACAACGCCGCGGTCCTTCTCAACGCGAAGCTGGAGCCCATCGGCACCCGCATCTTCGGCCCGGTCACGCGCGAGTTGCGCACCGAGCGCTTCATGAAGATCGTGTCGCTGGCACCGGAAGTACTGTAAGGGGAGCGCGGACATGGAACGTATCCGCAAGGGCGACGAAGTCGTCGTCATCGCAGGCAAGAACAAGGGCAAGCGCGGCACCGTGCTGCGTCGTGTCGATGCCGATCATCTCGTGGTCGAGGGCATCAATGTGGTGAAGAAGCACGTGCGGCCCAATCCGCTCAAGGGCGTGGTGGGTGGCATCACCGAAAAGACCATGCCGATCGACCAGTCGAACGTGATGCTGTTCAACCCGGCGACAAGCAAGGGCGACCGCGTCGGCATCAAGCTCGTCGACGGCAAGAAGGTCCGCGTGTTCAAGAGCAACGGCGTCGTCGTCGGCGCCAAGCAGTAAGGGGAACCGGACATGGCTCGTTTGCAGAACCAGTACCGCGAGAAGATCGTTCCCGAACTGATGGGCAAGTTCGGCTACAAGACGGTGATGCAGGTGCCGCGCATCACGAAGATCACGCTCAACATGGGCGTCGGCGAGGCGGTCAACGACAAGAAGAACATCGACATGGCCGTCGGCGATCTGATCAAGATCGCCGGTCAGAAGCCGGTCGTCACGAAGGCGCGCAAGGCGATCGCCAACTTCAAGATCCGCGAGGGCCTGGCGATCGGCACCATGGTGACCCTGCGTGGCGAGCGCATGTACGAGTTTCTCGACCGCCTGGTGACGGTGGCGCTGCCGCGGGTACGCGACTTCCGTGGCGTGTCCGGGCGTGCGTTCGACGGCCGTGGCAACTACAACATCGGCCTGAAGGAACAGATCATCTTCCCCGAGATCGAGTACGACAAGATCGACAAGCTCCGGGGCCTGAACATCAGCATCACGACATCCGCGAAGTCGGACGACGAAGCCAAGGCGCTTCTGGCCGCCTTCCGGTTCCCGTTCCGCAATTAGCAGGCGAGGAATACATGGCGAAACTCGCATTGGTAAACCGCGAAGCGAAGCGCGAAGCCGCAGTGAAGAAGCATGCTGCCAGGCGCGCCGAGCTCAAAGGCATCATCGACGATCAGACGCGCTCGATGGACGATCGAATGGACGCGATGAAGCGGCTGCAGGCGCTGCCGCGTAACTCGAGTCCGGTGCGTCTGCGCAACCGTTGCGCGCTGACGGGTCGTCCGCGTGGCACGTTCCGCAAGTTCGGTCTTGCACGCGCCAAGATTCGTGAGGCCGCAATGCGCGGCGATATTCCGGGCCTGACCAAGGCCAGCTGGTAAGCGAGGAGCGCACATGAGTATGAGTGATCCCATCGCCGACATGCTGACCCGTATCCGCAATGCGCAGCGGGTCGAGAAGCCGGAAGTCGCGATGCCGTCGTCCAAGGTGAAGGTTGCGATCGCCCAGGTTCTCAAGGATGAGGGTTACATCGAGGGCTTCCAGGTGAACGCCAACGAGGGCAAGCCGGAACTGCGCATCGGATTGAAGTATTACGCCGGTCGCCCCGTGATCGAAAGCCTGGAGCGTGTGTCGCGCCCGGGGCTGCGGGTCTACAAGGGTCGCGACGACATCCCGCCGGTGATGAACGGACTGGGCGTGGCGATCGTCTCCACTTCGCGCGGTGTAATGACCGACCGCAAGGCGCGCAGCCAGGGCGTCGGCGGCGAAGTGCTCTGCTACGTGGCGTAGCGGGCGGAGGAACGACATGTCTCGAGTTGCACGAATTCCGGTGAGCGTTGCCAAGGGCGTTGACGTACAGATCAGCGCGAGCCATATCACCGTCAAGGGTCCGCTGGGCACACTGCATCAGCCGATGTCCAGCCGGGTGAAGATTGAACTGGCGGACGGTCAGGTCTCGTTCGCGGCCGCCGACGAATCGCGCGAAGCGAACGCGATGAGCGGAACGATGCGTTCGTTGGTGGCAGGCATGGTGCAAGGGGTTTCCAAGGGCTTCGAAAAGAAGCTTTCGCTGGTCGGCGTCGGCTACCGCGCGCAGGCTCAGGGCGACAAGCTCAACCTGTCGCTGGGTTTTTCGCACCCGATCGTTCATCAGATGCCGGCGGGAGTGAAATGCGAGACCCCGACACAGACCGAAATCCTGATCAAGGGTGCGGACAAGCAGAAGGTCGGGCAGGTCGCAGCTGAAGTGCGCGGCTACAAGCCGCCAGAGCCCTACAAGGGCAAGGGCGTGCGCTACGCCGATGAGGCGGTGGTCATCAAAGAGACCAAGAAGAAGTAGGCGGCGAGAGGTCAACCATGATCGAAAAGAAGGAAACCCGACTGCGCCGTGCCCGCGCGACTCGCGCCCGCATCGCGCTGCAGAAGACCGAGCGCCTGACGGTCAACCGCACCAACGTTCACATCTATGCGAGCGTCATTTCGGCCGACGGCGGCAAGGTGCTGGTGTCGGCATCGACGGTCGAGCCCGAGGTGCGCACGCAGCTCGCGTCGACCAAGGGTAAGGGCGGCAACGTGAGTGCCGCCAAGATCGTCGGTGCGCGCATTGCGCAGAAGGCGAAGGCGGCCGGGATCGAAAGTGTGTCTTTCGACCGCGCGGGCTATCGATTTCACGGCCGGGTAAAGGCGCTGGCGGAAGCCGCGCGTGAAGCCGGACTGAAGTTCTAAGGGGCAACGCATGGCACGAGTTCAACCCAAGGGTGTCGTCTCCGAAGACCGTGACGACGGCATCAAGGAAAAGATGATCGCGATCAACCGCGTCACCAAGGTGGTGAAGGGCGGTCGCATCCTCGGCTTTGCTGCGCTGACCGTGGTCGGTGACGGCGACGGACGCATCGGCATGGGCAAGGGCAAGGCGCGCGAGGTGCCGGTGTCGGTGCAGAAGGCGATGGAGAAGGCGCGCCGCGCCATGGCGAAGATGCCGCTGAAGAACGGAACGGTGCACCACTTTGTCGAAGGCAAGCACGGCGCGTCTAGGGTGATGCTGTCACCGGCCGCCGAAGGTACCGGCGTCATTGCCGGTGGTCCGATGCGCGCTGTTTTTGACGTCATGGGCATTCGCAACATCGTGGCCAAGTCGCACGGATCGACGAACCCATACAACCTCGTGCGCGCCACGCTGGATGCGCTGAGCAAGCTGCGCACGCCGGCAGAAATCGCGGCGAAGCGCGGCAAGTCGGTCGAGGAAGTGATCGGCTGAGCCGGAGAAACGCGATGAAGAAAACGCTCAAGGTCACGCTGATCAAGAGCCCGATCTCCGCCAAGGCGGCGCATCAGGCGACGGTCCTCGGACTGGGACTGAAGAAGCTGCGCCAGACGCGCGAGCTGGAAGACACGCCCGCGGTGCGCGGCATGATCAACAAGGTTGCCCACCTGGTTCGGGTCGGCGAGTAAGCGACGGGGGTCGAGATGCGCCTCAATAATCTGAAACCGGCCGCGGGCAGCAAGAGCGCTCGCCATCGCGTCGGTCGCGGCATCGGTTCGGGCTGGGGCAAGACCGCAGGCCGTGGCCACAAGGGGCAGAAGTCGCGTGCGGGCGGTTTCCACAAAGTCGGGTTCGAAGGCGGCCAGATGCCGCTTTATCGCCGCCTGCCGAAGCGCGGCTTCACTTCGCTCGCACGGCGCTACGTCGACGTCGTGCGCCTGGCCGACCTGCAGCGATTGAGTGTTGACGAGGTCGACCTGACCGTGCTCAAGCAGGCCGGCATCGTGTCGGCGCTCGCGCTTGACGCGCGCGTCGTCAAGACCGGCGAACTGACGCGCAAGGTGACCGTGCGCGGCATCGGCGTCACCAAGGGCGCGAAGGCTGCCATCGAGGCGGCCGGCGGCTCTGTGGCCGAAGCCGCAGTGATGCCGGACACGCCGAAGAAGGCAGCGGCAAAGAAGGCGGTCGCGGACAGGGCGGCCGCGATCAAGGCGGCGGCGAACAAGCCGGCCGATAAGCCGGCCAAAAAAGCGCCATCGAAAAAGCAGTGATCGGCCTCACCTGACGTAAACAGGATATTCCCGCGTGGCAACCAGCGCATCGACGACGATCGGCAGCACCGGAAAGTACGGCGACCTCAAGCGTCGCCTGTTCTTCCTGCTGCTGGCGCTGCTCGTCTATCGGATCGGCACCCACATCCCGGTTCCGGGAATCGATCCGGACCAGCTGCGACAGCTTTTCAACTCGCAGCAGGGCGGAATCCTCGGCCTGTTCAACATGTTTTCCGGCGGTGCGCTGTCGCGCTTTTCCGTCTTTGCGCTGGGGATCATGCCGTACATCTCGGCGTCGATCATCATGCAGATGCTGACCTACGTGCTGCCGTCGCTTGAGGCGCTGCGCAAGGAAGGCGAGTCGGGCCGGCGCAAGATTACGCAGTACACCCGCTACGGCACGCTCGGCCTGGCCATCTTCCAGGCGATCGGCATTTCGGTGGCGCTCGAGTCACAGCAGGGCCTCGTCCTTGACCCGGGCCTGATGTTCCGCTTCATCTGCGTCGTGTCGCTGGTCACCGGGACGATGTTCCTGATGTGGCTCGGTGAGCAGATCACCGAGCGTGGCCTCGGCAACGGCATCTCGATCCTGATCTTCGCCGGTATCGTCGCCGGCCTGCCAACGGCGATCGGTGGACTGTTCGAGCTGGTGCGCACCGGCGGCATTAGCCCGCTGGCGGCGATCTTCATCATCGCGCTGATCATCCTCGTCACGGCGTTTGTCGTGTTCGTCGAACGGGGCCAGCGCAAGATCACCGTGAACTACGCCAAGCGCCAGGTCGGCAACAAGATCTACGGCGGCCAGAGCTCGTTCCTGCCGCTGAAGCTCAACATGTCGGGCGTGATACCGCCGATCTTCGCGTCGTCGCTGATCCTTTTTCCGGCGACGCTGGCCAGCTGGTTCACGACCGGCGACGCCACACGCTGGATCCGCGATCTGGCTGCGGCGCTCTCACCGGGGCAGCCGCTTTACATGTTCCTGTACGCCGCGCTGATCGTGTTCTTCTGCTTCTTCTACACGGCGCTGGTCTTCAACAGCAAGGAGACGGCGGACAACCTGAAGAAGAGTGGCGCGTTCGTGCCGGGTATCCGCCCCGGCGACCAGACCGCGCGTTACATCGACAAGATCCTGATGCGGCTGACGCTGGCCGGTGCCATTTACATCACTTTCGTCTGCCTGGTGCCTGAGTTCCTGAATGCCCGGTTCTCGGTGCCCTTCTATTTCGGAGGCACGTCACTGCTGATCGTCGTCGTCGTGACGATGGACTTCATGGCGCAGGTGCAGGCGTACCTGATGACGCACCAGTACGAGTCGCTGCTGAAGAAGACCAATTTCAAGGGCTTCGGCGGGCAGCTGCCGCGCTGAGGCCCGGAACGCGATGGCAAAGGACGACGCGATCCAGATGCAAGGGGAGATTCTCGAGAATCTTCCCAACGCCACGTTCCGGGTGAAACTGGAAAACGGGCATGTGGTGCTGGGACATATCTCCGGAAAGATGCGCATGCACTACATCCGCATCCTGCCGGGCGACAAGGTCACCGTGGAACTGACGCCGTACGACCTTTCACGGGCCCGCATAGTGTTCCGCGCGAAGTAGCGCGGTTGGAGAACAAGATGAAAGTGATGGCTTCCGTCAAGAAGATGTGCCGCAAGTGCAAGATCATCCGGCGCAAGCGGGTCGTGCGCGTGATCTGCACGGATCCGCGCCACAAGCAGCGCCAAGGGTGAAGCTGGACATGAGCGAATCCCTGCGGATGCACAGCCGCCTGCCGATGATCCGCGCGACTTCGTGTGCGTGGGTCGGCGAGGTTGAAGAAGTGCAGGGCTTAACAAACCGAGGTATGTAATGGCTCGTATTTCCGGTATCAATATTCCGCCGCATCAGCACGCCGAGATCGGTCTGACCGCGATCTATGGCATCGGGCGCGCACGCGCGCGCGCCATCCTGGACGCGGCTGCAGTGCCGTATGCCAAGAAGATCAAGGAGCTGAATGACGCGGAACTCGAGCGTATTCGCGAGGAAATCGCGCGCACGACGGTCGAGGGCGACCTGCGTCGCGAAATCCAGCTCTCGATCAAGCGCCTGATCGACCTCGGCACGTATCGTGGTGTGCGTCACCGCCGTGGCCTGCCGGTGCGTGGCCAGCGCACGCGGACCAATGCGCGGACGCGCAAGGGCCCGCGCAAGGCCGGCGTGTCGCTGAAGAAAGGAACCTAAGTCATGGCCAAGAATCCGTCCCCGCAGCAGATCGCTGCCCAGCAGCGCGCGCGCAAGAAGGTCAAGAAGGTCGTGTCGGACGGCATCGCGCACGTTCACGCGTCGTTCAACAACACGATCATCACGATCACCGACCGCCAGGGCAATGCGCTGTCGTGGGCAAGTTCCGGTGGTCAGGGTTTCAAGGGTTCGCGCAAGTCGACGCCGTTCGCGGCCCAGGTGGCAGCGGAAAACGCCGGCCGCGCCGCGCAGGAACATGGCATCAAGAATCTCGAGGTGCGCATCACCGGCCCCGGGCCCGGCCGCGAGTCGTCGGTGCGCGCGCTCAACGCGCTCGGCATCCGCGTGACGTCAATCCAGGACATCACGCCGATTCCGCACAACGGCGTGCGTCCGCCGAAGCGGCGCCGAGTGTAGGCACGCGAAAGTACAAACCTACTTTCGCGTGAATGGTTAGAAAAATTCGCTGGCGGAGCCAGACGAATTTTTCATTACAAAGGCAGGAAACTGCCTTGGTGTCGCCGCCTCCAGCGGTGACTTAATGCGGCTCGGCCGCAGGATGAAAGGGAAGACAACGTGGCACGCTATACAGGACCGAAACTCAAGCTCTCGCGACGCGAGGGCACCGATCTCTTCTTGAAGAGTTCGCGCCGCGCCTTTGACTCGAAGGCGAAGGCGGATTCCAAGCCCGGCCAGCACGGGCGCACTTCGGGTGCGCGTCAGTCGGACTACGGCACGCAGTTGCGCGAGAAGCAGAAGGTCAAGCGCATGTACGGCGTGCTCGAGCGGCAGTTCCGCCGCTACTACCAGGAAGCCTCGCGCCGCAAAGGCAATACGGGCGAGCACCTGATCATGCTGCTCGAGTCGCGTCTGGACAATGTCGTCTACCGCATGGGTTTCGGTGCCACGCGCGCCGAGGCACGTCAGCTGGTGTCGCATCGTGCGATTGCGCTGAACGGTGAGACTGCGGGAATTCCGTCGATGCTCGTGAAGTCCGGCGATGTCATCACGGTTCGCGAGAAGGCCAAGAAGCAGGGCCGCATCCAGGAGGCGCTGACGTTGGCCGAGCAGTCCGGCTTCCCGTCGTGGGTCGAAGTCGATCCGAAGAAACTCGAAGGCAAGTTCAAGTCGACGCCGGACCGCGGCGAAGTCGCGCAGGACGTCAACGAGTCGCTGGTCGTCGAGCTGTACTCGAGGTAGTAGTTCGCGGATGCCGGCCCGCATGCGCGGTCCGGCGACGAAAGCGGTTTGGGCAACCGCGTTCGATTTTTCTTTGCCCTAACCATCAGCCTTATCGGCGTAACGAGCCGAGGGTATTGAAGGGAACCAAGTATGACAAGCACAGCACTACTGAAGCCGCGCGCGATCGAGGTCGAAGCTGTCGGCCCGAACGCCGCAATCGTCACGATGGAGCCGTTCGAGCGTGGCTACGGCCACACGCTCGGCAACGCGCTGCGTCGCATCCTGCTGTCGTCGATGGTCGGTTATGCGCCGACCGAGGCGCAGATCACCGGCGTCGTGCACGAGTACTCGACTGTCGACGGCGTACGTGAGGATGTGGTCGACATTCTCCTCAACATGAAAGGCGTCGTCTTTAAGCTGCACAATCGCGACGAGGTCACGCTGGCGCTGCGCAAGGAAGGCGAGGGCGTGGTCACGGCCGGCGATATCGAGCTGCCGCACGACGTGGAGATCGTCAATCCGGACCACGTGATCGCGCATCTGTCGGGTGGCGGCCGCCTGGAATTGCAGATCAAGGTCGAGAAAGGGCGCGGCTACGTCCCCGGCAACGTTCGCGCATTCCGCGACGATCATTCGAAAACCATTGGCCGCATCGTGATGGATGCGTCGTTTTCGCCGGTCAAGCGCGTGTCGTATGCGGTCGAGGCCGCCCGCGTGGAGCAGCGCACTGACCTGGACAAGCTGGTCATGACGATTGAGACCAACGGCGCGATGACGCCCGAGGAAGCTGTTCGCCAGTCGGCCCGCATCCTGATGGACCAGCTGCAGGTCTTCGGGGCACTTGAAGGCATGACCGAGACCTCGGCTGCCGCCGCCGCCCGCTCGCCGCAGGTCGATCCGATCCTGCTGCGCCCGGTCGACGATCTGGAACTGACGGTGCGTTCGGCGAACTGTCTGAAGGCCGAGAACATCTATTACATCGGCGACCTGATCCAGCGCACGGAAAACGAGCTGCTGAAGACACCGAATCTGGGCCGCAAGTCGCTCAACGAAATCAAGGAGGTGCTGGCTGCACGTGGCCTGACCCTCGGCATGAAGTTGGAGAACTGGCCGCCTGCCGGCCTGGACAAGTAAGGAGAACCGAGCGCGGCGTCACAGCGCGCCGCCTCGCAGCAGACAGCGAGGAGAGACAGGAGCGGGGACCACCCTGCCCGAACGAAGACCAACCGACCCGCCCGTGAGGGATCGAAGAGTCGGATAACAACCGCCCGACATCGGGCCGTTAAAGATCGAAAGGAAGAACCATGCGTCACGGACACGGACTGCGCAAGCTCAATCGCACGACCAGCCACCGGCTAGCGATGTTGCGCAACATGACCAATTCCCTGCTTCGTCATGAGGCCATCAAAACGACGTTGCCGAAGGCGAAGGAGTTGCGCCGCGTCGTCGAGCCGCTGATCACGATCGGCCGGGAACCCACGGTGGCCAACAAGCGGCTTGCATTCAACCGCTTGCGCGACCGTGAAATGGTGGTGAAACTGTTCAACGAGATCGGGCCGCGATACAAGACGCGCAATGGCGGCTACACGCGAATCCTGAAGATGGGATTCCGTGTCGGCGATAACGCGCCGATGGCGTTCATGGAACTCGTTGACCGCCCGCAGCCGGTCACGACGGAAGACACTGCAGACGTCAGCTGAGTGCGGCTGAGCTAGACTGCCCAGGCCTGCCATCCGGCAGGCCTTTTGCTTTCTGAAGCTCCATGGACGCTGTTGTCGTTCCCGTCGCGGCCGTCGATGACGTTCTCGCTGTGCGCGATCTGCGCAAGCTGTATGCGGGTGCGCCTGTCGTCAACGGCCTGTCATTTGCGATCCGCCGAGGCGAGTGTTACGCGCTGCTCGGGCCCAACGGCGCCGGCAAGACAACGACGCTGCGATGCTGCCTCGGCCTGACCGAGCCCGACGCTGGCGATATCCGCTTGGTGGGCGAGCCGGTCCCGCGGGAGGCGCGCCGTGCCCGCATCCGTGTCGGCGTCGTGCCGCAGATCGACAATCTCGACCCGGATTTCACGGTCACCGAGAACCTCGTCGTTTACGGCCGGTACTACGGCATGTCGGACCGGGAGGTGCGCGACCGGCTGACGTTCTTGCTCGACTTTGCGAGCCTGGGACACCGGCGTGACGCACGCATCGGTGAACTGTCGGGCGGTATGAAGCGACGGCTCACGCTCGCGCGCGCGCTGGTCAACGACCCTGAGCTGATCTTCATGGACGAGCCCACCACCGGTCTCGATCCGCAGGCGCGCCACCTGATCTGGGAGCGGCTGAAAATGCTGCTCGCGCGCGGCAAGACGATCCTGTTGACGACACACTTCATGGATGAGGCCGAACGACTGGCCGACCGGCTGGCCGTCATCGACCACGGTCGCATGATTGCCGAAGGTCGCCCACGGGATCTGATCCAGCAGCACATCGAGCCGCAGGTCATCGAGGTCTACGGCGACGGCGCGCGGGAGTGGGCCCAGACCGTCGGCCATGCGCTTGCTGCGCGCATGGAAGTGACCGGCGAGACGGTGTTCTGCTACGCGCGCGAACCGTCGGCCGTACTGCATGCGCTCGAGTCCCAGCGCGGATTGCGCTACCTCCACCGGCCGGCCAACCTGGAGGATCTCTTCCTCAAGCTCACCGGACGCGAAATGCGCGACGAGTCGTGAGCGCCGAGGCACCCGCTTCGCCGAACTGGGCATCGGCGTGGGCGCCGCCGCGCCTGTCGTGGCGCTTCGTGCCGGTCTGGCGCCGCAACTTCTTGGTGTGGCGCAAGCTTTTCGTCGAGCGGCTGCTGACCAACGTGGTCGAGCCGCTGCTGACCATCGCGGCCTTCGGTTACGGCCTGGGCAGCCTGCTGCCGGAGGTCGAAGGCGTCTCCTACCTGCAGTTTCTTGCCAGTGGTTCCATCGCGATGAGCGTCATGTACTCGGCGAAGTTCGAGTCGCTGTGGGGCGCGTTCACACGCATGAACATCCAGAAGACCTGGGATGCGATCCTGCACACGCCGCTGGCGGTCGACGACCTGCTGCTGGGAGAAATCGTCTGGGCTGCCAGCAAGGCCACGTTCACCGCACTGTGCATCCTCGTGATGATCTGGGTCCTTGGAATCGCGCGCGAGCCGCTGTCGTTGCTGGTCTTGCCCGCGGCCTTCTTCATCGCGCTGGTGTTCTCCGCGATGGCGCTGATCGTCAATGCCGTTGCCCGAAGCTACGACCTGCTGTCAAACTACTTCACCGTCGTCGTGATGCCGCTGGTGTTCCTCTCGGGTGTGTACTTTCCGTTGGCGCAGTTGCCCGGCTGGCTGCGAGGGGTCGCCGAGTGGTTGCCGATGACGGCGGCCGTGGACATCGTTCGACCGCTCGCGCTGGGGCGCTGGCCGGCCGATGCATGGCGAAACATCCTGCTGCTTGGTCTGTGGGGCGCAGCCTGCTTTGCGCTGGCACTGGTGCTGACTCGGCGACGCCTGCTGAAGTGATCGACAACGTCATCATTGTCCTCACGAACTGCCCGGACGGCGCGGTCGCCGACCGCATCGCCCGCACGCTGGTTGAACAGCACCTTGCGGCCTGTGTGAACCGCCTCGCCCCGGTTGATTCGATCTACCGCTGGCAGGGCGCCGTAGAGCGGGCCGTGGAAGTGCCGCTGTTAATCAAGACGACGCGCGAGCGCTATGCCGAGGTCGAGTCGACGATCCGGGCGTTGCATCCGTACGATGTTCCCGAAGTGGTCGCATGGCCGGTGACTTCCGGGCTGCCACAGTACCTGAGGTGGGTCGTCGACGAGACGCAGGTGCCGCCGCTGCTCGCCTGAACCGTGCGCTCCGCTCGGAGGGGCTGTACCGCACGAACTCGCTAGGATTTTCCGGTGTCCATCGATAGCGTTGTCACTGTCCGCATCGACAAGTGGCTCTGGGCCGCGCGTCTGTTCAAGACGCGATCACTGGCGGCGGAGGCGGTCGAGCGCGGTCGAGTGCAGGTCAACGGCCAGCGTGTGAAGCCTGCGCGTGCCGTGCGGGTCGGCGACCGGATCGATGCGCTGCGCGGGGAAGAGCGTCTGGAACTGCACGTGCGCGGACTTTCCGAGGTGCGCGGACCCGCGCCCGTGGCTCAGCGCCTCTATGAAGAAACGCCGGAAAGCCGGATGCGGCGCGCCAGTGCGGCGGCGGCTCGTCGCCTCACGCATGAGCCGGCCAGGTCGATCAAAGGCAGGCCGTCGAAACGCGACGCGCGGGAGTTGCGACGGCTCGCGACATCACTGCCGCCATTCGAAGACGACCGCGAATGAAGAAGCGACTCCCCGCACTGCTCTTGCTGCTGACGCTCACGCCGACGATCGCCACCGAGATTCCGCGGAGCATGCCGCTTTCCGGCTTCGCCCGGTACGAATTCAGCAAATGGTTGTTCCGCAGTTGTGTCGGCGTCGGCAAGAGGTCGACGCTGGAAATGCGCGGCTCACCCTTCATCGACGCGACGCCGGACCGGTTGCTGTTTGCGGCAGTTCAGGAACGCTGGCGGCAATCGGCCGATCCCTTGCGAGGCATCTACCTGGAACTCGCCGGCTATGCGGAGAACGGTCGGATCACGGCCACCGAGCTGCATCGTTCGCTCGGGTGGGTGGCCTCCTGCGCCGAGCGACCGACCAACATTCCGGCTTCGGCCCGACTCTGGGCGGCTGGCAACGAGCCGGCCTGGAGCTTCGTTGCGGACGGCCAGTCGGCCACCTTCAAGACACCGGACGGGTTGCGCAGGTTTCAGGCGAAGGCCATCCGATTCGAGGGCGCCATCGTGCTCTACGAAGCCGAGAACGCTGGCGCACGAATCCGCGTCGAACTCTCATCCGGTCTGTGCAGCGACACGATGTCCGAAGCGACGTTCGGTCGACGTGCGGTGGTCGCGATGGACGGCACCTTTTATACGGGCTGCGGCCTGACGCGCTGATCAGCGCAGCCAGCGTGGCGGCCGGGGAGTGCGCGGTCGATCGAGAATCCGCCGCGCCCAGAAATAGAGCAGGGCGACGGTGACAATGGTGCCCATTGCGGCGAGCGTCCACCAGAACCCTTGCGGGTCGCGCAGCAGCGGCATGAAGTGAAAATTCATGCCGAAGATGCCGGTGATCAGCGTCAGGGGCGCGAAAATCGCCGCGATCGCCGTCAGCTTGCGCACGATCTCGTTGGTTTGGTTTGTGTTGGCGGAAAAGTGAAGCTGCACCGCCGATTCCGCCGAAGCTTCCAGCCGCCGTGCGTGGTGCAGGACGCGCTGGATGTGTTCCAGAACGTCGTTGAGCCGAACCAGATAGGCATCGTTCAGGCTCGCGTCGGGTGTCTCCTCCAGGTACGAATCGCGTAACTCGGTCAGCGCGTCGTATTGCCCCTCGCAGAGGTTTTCGAGCCGGCGCAGCTCGATGCGTGCCTCGAGCAGCGCAGACCAGTTGCCGAAGGGACGACGCGGGTCGAGCAGGTCGCGCTGCCAGCGATCCAGCCGGTCGGACAGCGGTTCGCGCAACTCGAGGTAGCGATCGACCATGCCATTGAGCATGCGCAACATCAGTTCGCCTGCAGACTTCGGCAATCTGGACTTGTCGTATGGCGACGCTTCACTGCGTGCCCGCGGATCGAGCAGGCGCTGGCGAATCTGTTCGATGGTCTTGCTGGTGCCCTGACGCACGGTCAGCAGCAGGCGGTCGAGCACGAAGAACGTGATCGGGCGCGTGACGATTTCTTGCAACATGCGGCGCTGGTCGGCCTTCCCGGCCTTTTCCTCGAGAGGCTTCAGCTCACCGATCGCCAGCTTGCGGAACACGAGCATGTCGTATGCGCTGGTGCTGTCGAAGTAAGACGGGTGTTGCAGGTTCGCGGCATCCTGCAGGTGCAGATCGTGCAGGCGGATCCCGGCGACGCGCTGAACCGTATCCCGCAGCGTTTCGGGTTCGGCGATCGCCTCATCGTGCAGCACATCGAGCCAGAGGAACCCGTCCACGGGTACACCGGACGGCTCGGAGACGAGTTCCGTCGCGCGCTGCGCGGTGACCTCGATCCACTTCACGGCGTCGGCGCCTAGCGCTGGTCCTTGAGCCAGCGGGCCACCCGCAGCGCGAAATACGTCAGGATGCCGTCGGCCCCGGCGCGCTTGAAACCGAGCAGCGACTCCATGACGACCTTGCGCTCGTCGAGCCAGCCTTGCGCGGCGGCGGCCTTCAGCATCGCGTACTCGCCGCTGACCTGGTAGACAAAGGTCGGCGCGCGGTAGGTGTCTTTCACCCGTCGCACGATGTCGAGATAAGGCATGCCGGGCTTGACCATCACCATGTCGGCGCCTTCGGCGAGGTCCAGACCCACTTCCCAGAGTGCTTCGTCGGAGTTCGCCGGGTCCATCTGGTAGACCATCTTGTTCGACGCGCCGAGATTGGGCGCCGATCCGACGGCGTCGCGAAATGGACCATAAAAGGCGCTCGCGTACTTCGCCGCGTACGCCATGATGCGCGTGTGGATGCGGCCGGCCGATTCCAGCGCCCGCCGGATTTCGCCGATCCGACCATCCATCATGTCGCTGGGCGCGACGATGTCGACCCCGGCCTCTGCCTGCACGAGCGCCTGCCGCACCAGCACCGAGATAGTCTCGTCGTTCAGCACGTAGCCTTGTTCGTTGATGAGCCCGTCCTGACCGTGAGTCGTGAACGGATCCAGCGCGACATCCGTGAGCACACCCAGCTGCGGGAACCTCTGCTTCAGCGCACGTACTGCACGCGGCACGAGTCCGTCCGCATTGGTTGCTTCGGCGCCGTCGATCGATTTCAGCTCCGCGTCGATGACCGGGAACAGCGCGATGACCGGTATGCCGAGCTGCAAACACTCTTCAGCCACCGGCATCAGCTCGTCGACCGACAGGCGCTCGACGCCAGGCATGGAAGCGACCGCTTCACGCCGGCGGTTACCGTCGAGGATGAAGACCGGATAAATGAGGTCATCGACGGTGAGCACGTTTTCGCGCATCAGCCGGCGGGAAAAGTCATCGCGGCGCATGCGGCGCATGCGTACGGCGGGAAACTGGCCGAGGATTTGCATGAGGGGAAGTCCCAACTCGAAGTTCTGAACTGCGTTAGCTATCTTGCGTCATAGATGATGGACGATCCGTCGTCTCCCGCTTCACCTCCCTGGGCGGGTGCCTTGATGTAACAAGGCATTCCTGCCCCGGACTTTTCCGGGGCATTTTTTTGAGCCGATGATAAGGGTGGGCCGTCATCACGCGAAGAGCCAGCGCGTCAGCGTCTGCGTCAGCTCTTCGATGCCCTCGCGCTTCAGTCCGGAAAAAAGCTGAGCGCTGGCGCGCTCGCCGATCGATTCGGCGCGCTTGCGGGCGAGTGCCAGCGCGGCGCGCTGCTCGGTGCGTCCCAGCTGATCGGCCTTGTTCAGCAGAAAGTGAAGCAGGCAACCACGCCGGTCGATGAACTGCAACAGCGCGTCATCGCCCGCCATAAATGGCCGGCGCGCGTCCATCACGAGGACAATGCCGATCAGCGACTGGCGATTGCCCACATAGCCGCCGACCAGTTCGTCCCATGTGGCACGCTGGCCCGCATCGGCCCTGGCGTAGCCGTAGCCGGGCAGGTCGACGAGCACGGCGCGCTCGACGCGCTCTCCCAGCTCGTTCTTCTCGCTGACGGCAAAGAAATTGAGCAACTGCGTGCGACCCGGCGTCTTGCTCGCAAAAGCGAGCCGCTTCTGCTGAGTCAGCACGTTGATGACCGTCGACTTGCCGGCGTTGGACCGGCCGGCAAAGGCGATCTCCGGCAGGCCCGGCGGCGCGATTGCCGGAAGTTCGGCCACCGAGGTGACGAAGCGGGCGGAATGAAACAGCGACAAAGCGCGGGCGGGGACGAGGCGGGACTTCGGTAGAATACGCGGCTTTGCGAAGCGGCCTGAAGTGCGTCCGCAGCGTCGGGTGGCGAGGTGGCGCCGCGCACGCGCCGAACCGGTCGCCGGAGTTCAACCATCGAAGGCATGCGATGAAGATGTCGATGTGGCGTCGTTGCACAATCGTGTTTGCAGCATTGTGCGGGCTGGTCGGAACGCCGTTGGTGGCGGCGCAGGACAAGGCGGCGGCCAAGGCGGATCCCGTCAAGGGGCAGCAGGTGGCATCGCAGGTGTGCGCGGCCTGCCATGCCGCCGACGGTAATTCGACGATTGGCGCGAATCCCCGCCTGGCGCAGCAGCATCCGCACTACCTGTACAAGCAACTCGTCGATTACACGGTCCGCTCAGGAGAGCAGCAGCCGGCGCGCGAGAGCGGGATCATGAACGGCATCGCGGCAAGCTTGTCCGACCAGGACCGGCGCAACCTGTCGGCCTGGTTCGGCAGTCAGTCGGCAAAGCCGGACACAGCGCGGAACAAGGAAACCCTGGAACTGGGCCAGCGCATCTGGCGCGCCGGCCTGCCGGAAAAGGCATTGCCGGCCTGCGCAGGCTGTCACAACCCGACAGGTGCCGGGATACCGAACCAGTATCCCCGCCTCGCCGGGCAGCACGCCGAGTACACCGAAGCGACACTCAAGGCATTTCGCGACGGCACCCGGCGCAACAGCATGCCGATGCAGCAGATCGCCGCCCGGCTGTCCGATGCGGAAGTGCGTGCAGTCGCCGATTTCATCCAGGGACTGCGCAAGTAAGGCATTCTTAGAAGGCGTTCTTAGGTCTTGCCGAACACCTCATTGACCTGCTGCGAGACGCGGACGAAGCTCGTGCGCTTCGACAGTTCCTTGAGCCGGCGCGCCCCCACGTAGGTGCAGGCCGAGCGCACGCCGCCGAGGATTTCCTGAGCCGTGTTGGCAACAGGCCCGCGATGCGGCACCAGGACTTCCTTGCCCTCGGCAGCGCGGTAACCCGCAACCCCGCCGGAGTAACGCTCCATCGCGGCCTTGCTGCTCATGCCGTAGAAGCGCTTGTAGCTGGTCCCGTCCCGATCGATAAGTTCACCGCCGGATTCGTCGTGTCCGGCGAACATTCCGCCCAGCATGACGAAGTCGGCACCGCCGCCAAACGCCTTGGCGACATCTCCCGGCGTGGTGCAGCCACCGTCGGCGCAGATCAGGCCCGACAGGCCGTGCGCCGCGTCCGCGCATTCGATCACCGCTGAAAGCTGCGGATAGCCGACGCCCGTCATCCTGCGCGTGGTGCACACCGATCCGGGGCCGATGCCAACCTTGACGATGTCCGCGCCCGAGAGGATCAGCTCTTCCGTCATTTCCCCGGTCACCACGTTTCCCGCCATGATGACGAGGCGCGGGTATGAGGTTCGGATGCGCGTGACGAAGGTGACGAAATTCTCGTGGTAGCCGTTCGCCACGTCGATGCAGACATACTCGAGCGCGTCGCCGCCGGCTTCCATCACGCGACTGAACTTTTCCTCGTCGGCCTTGGTGATGCCCATCGAATAGAACGCCGCCGATTTTCGTTCGAGCGCACGGAAGAAGGCAACGCAGTCCTCGACGCTGTAATGCTTGTGCAGGGCGGTTGACAGGCGAAAGCCGTCGAGCGCGCGCGCCATCTCGAACGTGCCGGTCGAGTCCATGTTGGACGCGATGATCGGGATACCGTGATACTTCACTCCCGCATGGCGGAATACAAAGTCACGCGTGATGTCCACGTCCGAGCGGGATGTGAGGGTCGACCGTTTCGGCCGGATCAAGACGTCCTTGAAGTCCAGCTTCACTTCGTATTCGATGTGCATGGCGGTTCCCCGGGCCGAGGCAGCGGTTCAGTCTAGCGGGCGAGCGCCGATTGCGTCGGGCCTTAGCGGCGAAGCGGGGCATGCACCCGCGCCCACCGTAAGAATGGCCGGTTCGTGCGCGATCAAGGCGGCGAAGAACGATGTCGCAGAGCCTGCGATCTATGGGTGCTGTTCTGGCGGTGTGGCTGGGTGCGCAGATCTGGCACGCGCTCGGGGCGCGATTCGGTGCCGACTCACGGGCCAGCACCTAGGCTCAGGGCAGGACGGATTCGCTGGCGAAAAGCTCGGCCACGGTCTCGCGGCGGCGGATGCCATAGGCACGATCGCCGTCCACGATGACCTCGGCCGGCCGCGGCCGGGTGTTGTAGTTCGAACTCATCGTCATGCCGTAGGCGCCTGCGCTGGTGATCGCCAGCAGATCGTCGGGCGCAAGCGCCAGCTCACGGTCGCGCGCCAGCCAGTCGCCGGACTCGCACACCGGCCCGACGATGTCGTAAGTGTCTGTGGCGGCGACGCGTTCCAGCACCGGCACGACGCCCATCCACGCATCGTAGAGCGACGGGCGCAGCAGGTCGTTCATCGCGGCATCAACGATGGCAAAGTTTTTCGCCTCGGTGTGCTTGAGGTACTCGACACGCGTAACAAGGATCCCGGCATTGCCGACGATGGAACGGCCGGGTTCGAACATCACGGCCTTGCCACCGAAGCCGCGCGCATCCACGCGCTCGAGCAGCCTGCGGACAAGGTCGGCAGTCGGAGGTGGCGATTCGGCGCGGTAGCGGATGCCCAGCCCGCCGCCAAAATCAATGTGGGCCAGCGCGATGCCGTCGCGTTCGATTCGCTCCACCAGATCAAGCACACGATCGGCGGCATCGAGGTAGGGTGCCGCCTCGGTGATCTGCGAGCCGATATGACAATCGATTCCGACGATCTCGATGCCCGGGCGGGTGGCGGCATCCCGGTACAACGCTAGCGTCTCCTCGGGTCCGACACCGAACTTGTTGCCCTTCAAGCCCGTCGAGATGTACGGGTGGGTCCGGGCGTCGACATCCGGGTTGACGCGCACCGAGATGCGCGCTCGCCGCGCCAGGCGTTGCGCGACCCGGTCGATCCGGTCGAGTTCGGCGCCGGATTCGACGTTGAAGCACAGGATGCCGGCCAGCAGCGCGTGCTCGATCTCCTGTTCGGTTTTGCCGACGCCGGAGAACACCACTTTCGCGGCATCGCCGCCGGCCGCCAGCACGCGCTCCAGTTCGCCTCCCGAGACGATGTCGAAGCCGGCGCCGAGCCGTGCCAGGACGTTGAGGATCGCCAGATTCGAGTTGGCCTTCATCGCATAACAGACGAGCGCGGCCCGGCCGGTCAGCGCCTGCGCGTAGGACTGATAGGCAGCAGTGATCGCGGCGCGCGAATAGATGTACAACGGGGTGCCGAATCGCGCCGCGAGGCCGGCGACCCCGACCCGTTCGCACTGCAGTTGGCCGTCGCGGTAAGCGAAGCCGACGTCCGTCGGGAGCGTCGTCATCGCTTGTCGGTCGTCGCGGGCGCGTCCGGATAGGGCCGCTCCGTCGGCCGCTCCGCGGGGCGCTCGGTCGGCGCCGTCGACTGCGGCGCCGCGACCGGCGGGGGCAGGAACAGCGGGCCCTTCTGACCACAGCCGGCGACCGCGACCGCGAAGACCGTGCCTAGAATGCGAAGTGATGCGCGTGCCATCGTGCGAACGAATCTAACATGACCGAATCCGAGTTCCTCGAACGGGCCGAGGCCGCGCTCCGTGCCGTTGAAAGCGCTGTGGATGCGGCAGAGGTTGACATCGAGTTGAGCCGGGCCGGCAATGTGCTGACCCTGGAACTCGAAGACGGATCGCGCATTGTCATCAATAGTCAGGCGCCGATGCAGCAGTTATGGCTTGCCGCCCGCAGCGGGGCGCATCATTACGCTTGGGTCGACAACGGCTGGCACGACACGCGCGACGGCAGCGAGTTCTTTGCGACGCTGTCGCGCATCGTTTCCGCCCACGGGGGCATTCCGGTCGTCTTTTCGGGACGGGCGACGCGATAGAGCGGGAGAAGGCGTGCTGGCCTGACCACGACGGGCCGAGCATCAAAAGATCTGCTCGCGGACGGTTTCGCGCTTGGTCTGTTCCTCGGGTGGAAGGCCATCTTCGAGGCCGATACTCGCAACACCCTGCCCGGGCTGGTGCTCGACGTAGTAATACTCGCCTCCCAGTTGCACGATGCCCGCCGGCGCCGTGCGCACGGCTTCTGCAACGCCACCCAACGCCTTGGACATATAACCGATCCAGATGGGCAGGGCGAGACCTCCGCCCGTCTCGCGCTCGCCGAGCGGGCGCGGCTGATCAAAACCCATCCACGCGACCGCCACCAGGTCTCCGGCGTAGCCGGCAAACCAGGCGTCATGCGAATCGTTGGTCGTGCCGGTCTTGCCGCCGATGTCGCCGCGCTTGAGGATGGCCGAGGCACGCGCCGCAGTTCCGGTCCGCGCCACTTCCTTGAGCAGGCTATCCATCACAAACGCATTGCGCTCGTTGAGTACGCGAATCGCGTTGTCGCCGGCGATGACCGGCTTCGCCTCCATCAGCGTCTTGCCGTTGGCATCGGCGACCTTGTTGATCAGGTGCAGTTGCAGGCCGTAGCCGCCGCTGGCGAAGACGGCATAGCCGTTCAGAAGCACCCACGGCGTGACCGAACCGGCACCGAGCGCCATCGTCAGATAGGCCGGATGCCGGTCGCCCTCGAAGCCGAAGCGCGTTATCCAGTCCTGTGCATAGCGGGGACCGATCGCCTGGAGAATTCGAATCGAAACGAGGTTCTTCGATTTCGCCAGACCCTGGCGCAGCCGCATCGGTCCTTCGAACTTGCCGTCGTAGTTCTTGGGCTCCCACACCTGGCCGCCGGTCAGGTCCGGATCGATCGACAACGGCGCATCGTTCACCAGCGTGCTGGGGGTGAAACCCTTTTCCAGCGACGCGGAGTAAATGAACGGCTTGAAACTCGATCCCGGCTGGCGCCAGGCCTGCGTAACGTGGTTGAACTTGTTGAGATTGAAGTCGAAGCCGCCGACCAGCGCGCGAATCGCGCCGTCGCGTGAATTGGCGGCAACGAATGCCGCCTCGACCTGCGGCAGCTGAACGATTTCCCAGCCGATCTTGTCGCTGCGGGCGATGCGGACGACGGCGCCCGGGACGATGCGGCGGCTCGGCTGGGCCTTCGGGGAAAGTGACGGCGCGACGAACTTGAGACCTGCGGCGCTGACCTCGACGGTTTCGGCTCCCTGCACCACGACGCGCACCAGGGTCGGAGAAGCCTCCAGCACGACGGCCGGAATCAGGTTCGGACTCTCGAGCGCCTCGACCAGTGCGTCCTCGATGCGCTGGTCGCGCGTGGCCGGGTCCGAAGTGAGATCGATGAAGGCTTCGGGACCGCGATAGCCGTACTTGCGGTCGTAATCGAGAACCTGCTTGCGCAGGACCGAATAGGCGACCTCCTGGTCTTCGCGCCGGATCGTCGTCGTGACGTTGAGTCCGCGCGTGTAAGTCTCATCGCGGAACACCTCATAGACCAGCTGGCGGGCGAGCTCGGCGGCATAGTCCGCATGCAGCCTCAGGCGTGGCGATCCGTCAGCGACGGCGCTGCCGTGACGCGGCTGCAGTTCCTGCGCCAACGCGGTCTCGTAGGTGCCGCGGTCGATGTAGCCCAGGTCCAGCATGCGGGCCAGCACATACTGCTGACGGCTCTTGGCCCGCTTGGGGTTCACAAACGGGTTGTAGGCGCTCGGCGCGACCGGCAGGCCGGCCAGAATGGCCATTTCGGCGACGGTCAGGTCCTTCAGCTTCTTCGCAAAGTACACCTGGGAGGCCGCAGCGAAGCCATAGGCGCGCTGGCCGAGGAAGATCTGGTTCGCATACACCTCGAAAATGCGGTCCTTGGTGAGCGACGACTCGATCTTGTAGGCGAGAGCAATCTCGTAGATCTTGCGGATGTAGCTGCGTTCGGAACTCAAAAAGAAGTTGCGCGCCACCTGCATCGTGATCGTGCTGCCCCCCTGGCCGCGGCGACCTGAGACGAAATTCGAAACGGCCGCACGGGCAATTCCGGCATAGTCCACGCCGCGATGCTCATAGAAGCGATCGTCCTCGGCCGCCAGGATCGCCTTCTTCAACAGATCGGGCATGTCGGCCACGGCGACGTAGTCGCGCCGCTCCTCGCCGAACTCGCCGATCAGCAGCCCGTCGGCGGTCCAGACACGCAGCGGGATCTTGGGACGGTAATCCGTAAGCGCATCGATCGGCGGCAAATTGGCGTAGACGACGGCAAAGGCAAAGAGCAGCAGCAGCGCGCATGAAAGCACGGCCGCACCGGCCAGACCCGCGAACCACAGCGCGGCCCTCACGTACCAGGGCCGCGAGGGGCGGGAAGGTGATGCGTCGCTATCGTTGCCGGGCTTGTCGGCGGACACGGGAACCGTCGCTGGAAGGAACTGGGCGTGCGAGTGACCGCTTATTTGCGCTTCGTCGCACGAAGAGTCGGGAATTATAGAAGCCGAGCAGTCGTCGGCCGGGGACCAGTGACGAATACCGACGAACCGAAGGCGTTGGACTCACCTCGCCACATGCGGTTCGTTGTTAATCCCTCAAAAGGGGCACGGTTAGGCCGAACGCGGGGCTTGTAGTTGACTTGTTTATGTTGCTAGGATCTCAAGTGCCATCCGACAAAAGTGCGGTAAACGCTCGAAAATTAAGGAAAAACCGGGGATTGGACCGGGCGTTTTGGCGGCCGAGGGGTAGGTGTCCCCTTGCACTGTCCGTGGATGCCTAATCCGAGTGACACCGAACTGAGACCGTCGCAGGGAGTACCGCTTTGGCATTCGATCTGCCTTTTGCAACCAAGACGCCGCCGCTGATCGGACTCGACATCGGCTCGTCGAGCGTCAAGATCGTCGAATTGTCGGAAGCCGGCAAAGGCATGATGCGTCTGGAACGCTATGCCATCGAGCCGCTGCCGCGCGGCGCTGTCGTCGACGGCAACGTCGACAAGATCGACATCGTGGCCGACGCGGTCAAGCGCGCCTGGCGGCGTGCCGGCGGCAAGATCCGCAACGTGGCCATGGCGCTTCCCGCGTCGGCCGTCATTACTAAACGTATTGCTTTGCCCGGCAACCTGCGCGAGGAAGAACTCGAAATGCAGGTCGAGAGCGAGGCGAACCAGTACATACCGTTCGCGCTGGACGAGGTGAGCCTCGACTTCCAGGTGCTCGGGCCGATTCCCAACGCGCCGGACGACGTCGAAGTGCTGATTGCCGCCTCGCGCAAGGAAAAGGTCGAGGACCGCATCGCGGTCGCGCAAGCCGCCGGGCTGAAGCCGATCGTTGTCGACGTGGAGTCCTACTCGTCGCGCGCAGCGATCGAGCGCCTCGTCGAGCAGTTGCCGAACGCCGGTGAAGGACTGGTGATCGCGGTCTTCTACATTGGCGCCAACACGACCAGTGTGACGGTCATGCATGACGGCGAAGCGATCTACGAGCGTGAGCAGCCGTTCGGCGGCCAGCAGCTGACGGGTGACATTTCGCGCGCCTATGGCATCCCGACCGAGGAAGCCGAACTCAAGAAGCGCAGCGGGGATCTGCCGGCCGACTACGAAACGACGGTGCTGCGTCCGTTCATCGACACGGCGGCGACCGAGATCACGCGAGCGCTGCAGTTCTTCTTTACATCGACGCCATACAGTCGTGTCGACCAGATCATGCTGGCGGGCGGCTCGGCCGTTCTTGCCGGACTGCCGGATGCCTTGATGGAGCGTGCGCAGGTGCCGACTTCGGTCATCTCGCCATTCAAAGGCATGGAAGTGTCTCCCAACATTCGCGATAAGCAACTGCGGATGGATGCCCCGGCCTTGCTGACGCCGTGCGGCCTCGCGATGCGGAGGTTCGATAAATGACCGCTCCCCGCGTCAATCTATTGCCGCACCGCGCTGCCAAGCGCGAGCGGCAGAAGAAACTCTTCTGGGCGTTGACCGCGCTTTCTGCTATCGCGGGCGTGATGATGATCGGTGTCGTCTGGACCGTGCTCCAGGGTTACATCGCCAACCAGGAGGCGCGCAACGAGTTCATCCGCAACGAAAACCGGAAGCTCGATACGCAGATCAAGGAAATCGCGACGCTGCGCCAGGAAATCGACGGCTTGCGCGCGCGACAGCAAGCAGTCGAAGACCTGCAGGCCGACCGCAACCAACCGGTCTACCTGCTGGACGAAGTGGCCAAGCAGGTACCCGAAGGCATTTACCTGCGGGCGATCAAGCAGGAAGACCGCAAGGTCAACGTGACGGGCTGGGCCGCGTCGAACGAGCGGGTATCCGAGTTCCTGCGCAACCTGCAGAACAATTCGCGGGTGGTCGAGCGTCCGGAACTCATCGAGATCAAGGTGGCTGGCCAGGGCCCGACCGGCATGAATCGGCGCGTATTCGAGTTTGCGCTGAATTTCACGATGAAGCCGACGCCAGAGCGCACCCAGCTTCAGCAACAGCAGGCGCAGCCGAAGCCAGCTCCGGGCGCACCTGCTTCGGCGGTCGCCACCGGCGTCACGACTCCGGCAGTCGCCGCTCCGCTGAAGGCTGCGACACCAGCGCCGTCCGCCGCACCTGCGGCTCCGAAGAAATAGCGCGAGGCAGAGGAACTGATGGCACGTCGAGACCTACTCTCGCAATTCCAGGGGCTGACCCTGGACAACGTCGGCACCTGGCAGGTGGGGCCGCGCATCGTGCTCTGGCTCGTCGTGATCATCGCGTGCGGCGTTGGCGGCTGGTTCGGGCTGTGGAGCGGACAGAACGAGCAACTCGAGCAGCTCGCTGCCGAGGAAGTAAAGCTCAAGGACGACTACAAGAACAAACTGCAACAGGCGATCAACCTCGACGAACTGCGCAAGCAGCGCGAGCAGGTGAGCCAGTACGTGCTGACGCTGGAAAAGCAGTTGCCGAGCAAGTCGGAGATGGACGCGCTGCTGTCGGACATCAATCAGGCGGGCGTGGGCCGCGGCCTCGATTTCGAGCTTTTCAAACCGGGCCAGACGAATGTCAAGGAGTACTACGCCGAACTGCCGATTGCGATCAAGCTGGCCGGCAAGTACCACGATCTTGGCGCCTTTGCGAGCGACATCGCGAACCTGCCGCGCATCGTCACGCTGAACAACCTCAATATTGCAGCCGGCAAGGGCGGGGCGTTGACGCTCGACGCCACCGCGAAGACCTACCGTTACCTCGACGCCGACGAGATCGCCAATCAGCGCAAGGCGAAACAGGCCGCAACGAAGGGTCCGGCGAAGAAATGAACACCATGACGAAACCTATGCGCCTTGTGGCGCTCGCCGTGGCGACCTGCTCCCTGGCCGCGTGCGGCGGCGGCAGCGAAGGCGAACTACGCGCCTGGATGGACGACACGCGCAAATCCATGCGACCGACGACTCAGCCGGTCGCCGAGCCCAAGCAGTTTTCGCCGTATACGCTATGAAGCGAAAATGCTGATGGATCCGTATCGACTCGCAGAAGATGGTCCTTGCGGTTGCGCGTCAGGCGCAGGCGCGGGCGAGCACGAGTGCAATCAAGCCGGACCTCGATCGGCGCCGCGAGGCGCTCGAGGGATTCCCGCTGGATCAACTGAAGATGGTGGGGACGTTGCGCCAGCAAGGCAATAACGTTGCATTGATCGATGCGTCCGGACAGACCTTCATGGTTCGTTCCGGCAGCTACATGGGCCAGAACTTCGGGCTGGTCACAAAAATCACGGAAACTGAAGTGGATCTCAAAGAAATCGTCCAGGACGCCGCCGGCGAATGGGTTGAACGACCCGCGAAGCTGGAGTTGCAGGAGGCCGCCGCGCGGCAGGGGAGCAAGCGATGAGGATGTCGATCGAGGGTCTGGTCAACGCGCTGTCGAAGCTGGCAGTCGTCGGCTTGACCGCGTGCGCAGCATCAGTGTCGGCGCAAACGCCGGCCGCCGATGCCAACAATGCGATCGAGCGTGTCGAGGCAACGCAGACGACGACCGGTGTCGTGCTTTCCATCGACATGAAGAATCCGGTTCAGGGAACGCCGGCCAGCTTCTCGGTTGCGAACCCCGCCCGCGTCGCACTCGACCTGCCAGGCACCGTCAATGCGGTCGGGCGCAACCTGGTCGAGCTCAACCAGGGTGACCTGCGCTCGGTGAACATCGTCCAGGCGGCCGGACGCTCGCGTGTCGTGCTGAACCTCAAGCGGCCGCTCACGCACGCGGTCAGCGTCGACGGCAAGCGCATTCTGGTTGCACTGGGCGGCGCGGTCGATACGACGACCTTCCGCCCGACGACGCCTGCGGCGGCCGATGCACCCGCGGCCGCGACCTCGGCTCCTGCGACGACTCCTTCGAGCTCGATGCAGACGGCAGCGAGCAGCGGCCGCAGCCTGCGCGGCGTGGACTTCCGTCGCGGCGCCGAAGGTGAAGGCCGGGTCATCGTCGACCTGTCCGACCCGAACACCAATGTCGACATTCGACAGCAAGGCAACACCGTCGTGGTGGATTTCCTCAACACGACGCTGCCGGACACGCTGAAGCGCCGCCTCGACGTTTCCGACTTCGCCACGCCAGTCAACAACATGTCGGCGAGTCAGCAGGGAAATAACGTGCGACTCGTCGTCGAGCCGCGTGGCCTGTGGGAGCACAACGCCTATCAGAGCGACACGCGCTTCGTGCTCGAGGTGCGGCCCGTCAAGGAAGATCCGCAGCGGCTGTTCCAGGGTACGCGCCAAGGCTACCAGGGCGAGCGTCTGTCGCTGAATTTCCAGAACGTCGACGTGCGTTCGCTGCTGCAGGTGATCGCGGACTTCACCAACCTCAACATCATCACCAGCGACTCGGTTGGCGGCACGATCACGTTGCGACTGAAGGATGTTCCCTGGGACCAGGCGCTCGACATCATCCTTCAGTCCAAGGGCCTCGACATGCGCAAGAACGGCAACGTATTGCTGGTCGCACCGCGTGACGAGATCGCCACCAAGGAAAAGCTGGAGCTCGAATCGCGCAATCAGATCCAGGAACTCGAGCCGCTGCGCTCCGAGGCCTTTGTCGTCAATTACCAGAAGGCCGACGAAGTGCGGCGCCTTCTGGTCGATGACAAGCAGCGCCTGCTTTCGAAGCGTGGCAGTGTCGCGGTTGACCCGCGCACCAATCAGATCTTTGTGCAGGACACGGTCGCGCGTCTGGAAGAAGTGCGTCGGCTGCTGCAGAAGATCGACATTCCGGTGCCGCAGGTCCTGATCGAGGCGCGGATCGTTGAAGCCGACGACAAATTCTCGCGCTCGCTCGGTGTCCGCCTGGGTGGCACGACCGGCTATCCGACACAGCTCGCGAGCACGGGTGTGTATGGACAGGGGAGCGGTCTGGGCACGACGTCCGCGACCGGGCCGGGAGGCACCGTCATCACGACCACCGGCGCCGGAACGGGCGGTGGCGGACTTTCCTCTACCAACCTGACCAACTCGTCGAATTTCGTGAACCTTCCCGCGACCGGCATCGGCGGCTTCAATCCGAGCGGCTTCGCACTGACACTGGTGAACGCCAGCCTGTCGCGCGTGCTCCAGCTCGAAGTCTCGGCACTGGAGCAGGACGGCCTCGGCAAGATCATCTCGAGCCCGCGCGTCGTGACCGCCGACAAGGTCAAGGCCATCATCGAGCAAGGTACGGAGATCCCGTACCAGCAGGCGACGTCGAGCGGCGCGACCTCGGTCGCCTTCCGCAAGGCGGTGCTGAAGCTGGAAGTCACGCCGCAGATCACGCCTGAAGGCGCGATCTTCATGGACGTGAAGGTCAACAAGGACTCGCGCGGCGCAGAAACGACCGCCGGGCCGGCGATCGACACGAAGGCGGTGCAGACCCAGGTCCTCGTCGAAAACGGCGGCACGGTCGTGCTGGGTGGCATCTACGAGCACTCCGAGCGCACCCAGACGACAAAGGTGCCCTGGCTTGGTGACATTCCTTACCTCGGCTGGCTGTTCAAGAACGAGGCGCGCATCAACGACAAGACCGAACTGATCATCTTCATCACGCCGCGGATCGTTTCCGAGCGGGCGCTGGCGTCGGTTCGATAGGAAAGCGGAAGCTGAATGAAGCAAACGAGTAAAGAGGGGATGAACGTGTCCAAGAACAGCTACCTGCGTTTCCTGAGTGCGGCGATCGCATTGGCGGCGAGCGCGACGATGCTCGCCTGCGGTGGGGATCCGGCGCCGGGACCTGATCCGGCCACGACGACCGATCCAACCGCAGCTGCCTTGGCGGCTCTGGAAGTAACGGTAGCCACGCCGACGCTGCAGGCGAAAGCGGATCAGTCGACGTCGATCACAGTGACAGCAATCGATGCCAACCGGCGGGCTCTGGCCGACGTCCCGGTTTCGTTGAGTGCCTCCTCCGGCATCATCAGCAGCACCTCGGACAAGACGGATTCCCAGGGCCGGATAACAGCCACGTTTGGCCTTGGCTCAGACCGAGGAAATCGGGATGTGACCGTCACAGCCAAGAGCGGCGCGATTGCGGGTACGGCGGGCGTTACTGTTTCTGGCGCGACGCTTTCGCTCACCGCATCACCGCCTACAGCTACCACTCCGGCGACGCCAGTTGAAATTTCGGCGTCCGTTGTCGACGCAGGCAAAGTTCCGCTCGGCGGCGTCGTTGTCAGCTTCGTCACCAACGTAGGAACGCTTTCCTCGGCAGTGGCGACGACGAATGCGGCGGGCATCGCAAAGGTCAACCTTACTGGAGTCACTGCCAACGCGACCGTTGTGGCAACCGGCGCCAATGCAGCAGGACAGGCAGAGGTCACGGCGGGTACCGCGGCGGCGCCGGCGCCGGAGCCCGCCGGTGTGATGATCAAGGATCTGACAGTTCAGGCCAATCCGTCTGTGGTCGGTCCAAATTCCGGCACGTCTGAAGCGAACTTCTCTCAGATCGACGTGCGTGTCACCGGTGACACGGCAACAGCGGTGGGGATCCCGGTCGCCAATGCCCCGGTGCGCTTCCGCATTGCCTCATCGCCGCCCTTCGGAAAGCTGAGCATCGACACCGCGACCTCGCCGGTCCTCAGCAATGGGGGAGGTCTGGTTTCGGCTCGCTTCATCGCCGGTGCGGCGACCACCGGTACCGATCAGATCGTCGTGTGCGCGTCGGTCGATGGAGTGGCCACGCTGCCGAATGGCGGTATTGCGCCCTGTAACGCGAACGAGAAGGCGGCAAAGCTCACGATCTCGCAACAGCCGTTGTTCGTTCGCATCTCGACCAACAACGAGATCGCCAAGGTCAACAACAACCTCGACTATGAGAAGCTCTTCAGTATCTACGTGACGAACGCGGCCGGTCAGGGCGTCGCCGGTGCGCCGGTTTCGGTCCGGCTGCTGCCGCTGTACTACTACAAGGGCGAGATGGGATTCGTGACGGGCGCAGGCTGGGTGCCAATCGCGCCGCCCGTTCAGTGTGTCAACGAGGACACAAACTTCAACGGCGTGCTCGATTCCGCGGACAACAACCAGAACATGGATGCAATCCTCTGGCCGGGACAATCCGCGGCGTTCACGCTCGACAACAATGGTGTGACCGACAGCTCGGGTTTCGTCGTGCTGCGGGTTCGGCACGGGCAACGCTTCTACCATTGGGCGGAGTACCAGATCGAAGCGCGCTCGGCGACCGGCGGTTCAGAGCGCTCCACTACCTTCGACTACCGACTCTCGGCCGCGAAGGCAGATGTTGACAACGTCTCCACGCCCGGCTTCCGTTTGAGTCCATTCGGGAAGGCGGCCGTTTGTACCGACCCGAACTAATCGTTCGCGCTTCAGTGCAAGGGCCGCTGCAAGCGGCCCTTTTTACTTCCGGTCGGCTACGCTGTTGTCATGCTTCCGCGTGCATCGGTTTTCCTCGTCGGCATGATGGGCGCCGGCAAGTCCACGATTGGCCGGTTGCTGGCCGACGCGATCGGTTTCGAGTTCATCGATGCCGACCGCGAACTCGAGGCGCGCAGCGGTGTCGCGATACCGACGATTTTCGAGATCGAAGGTGAAGCGGCGTTCCGGCGGCGCGAGGCGGCCTTGCTCGACGATCTCACGCAGCGCCAGCGCGTGGTGCTGGCCACCGGCGGGGGGGCCATTCTTGATCCGCAAACGCGCCTGAGGTTGCGCGAGCGCGGCCTGGTGATCTATCTGCGTGCCTCCGCGGACGAGGTGTACCGGCGAACACGCCGCGACAAGTCACGCCCGCTGCTTCGTACGGAGAATCCGCGCGAGCGTATCGAGCAATTGCTGGCCGAACGCGATCCGCTGTATGTCGAGACTGCGCACCTGACATTCCAGTCGGCCGCGTCGAACCCGAAAAAGCTGGTCGAGCGGCTCACGTCGCACCCTGACGTGCAGCGTGTCGCTGCCAGCGCAACCTGAGCGGCACCGCTCGGGCCTGCTCTTACAATCGCCCGATGCAACGGGTGACGGTCGGCCTGCCCGGCCGCCAATATGACATTTTGATCGGCCCCGATTTGCTCGGCCGCGCAGCCGAGTTCATCGGCCAACTCGTGCCGACGCACATCACGCTCGTCACCAGCACGGTCGTCGGCGCGCTGTATGGCGAGGCCGTGCGCAAGGCGCTCGAGGCCGTGGCTAAGGTGACGACGGTCACGCTGCCGGACGGCGAAACCCACAAGCAGTGGTCCTCGGTGTCGACGATACTCGATTCGTTGGTTGACAGCGGCGCGGATCGCAAGAGCCTCGTCGTCGCGCTGGGCGGTGGCGTCGTCGGCGACATGGCGGGTTTCGCAGCGGCCATCTATATGCGCGGCATCCGTTTCGTCCAGATGCCGACAACGCTGCTCGCGCAGGTCGACTCATCGGTCGGCGGGAAGACCGGCATTAACCACATCCGCGGCAAGAATCTGATCGGGGCCTTTCACCAGCCGCAGCTTGTCATCAGCGACACCGCGACTTTGCGCACTCTGCCGGACCGTGAGCTGTCCGCGGGCCTCGCCGAAGTTTTGAAGCACGGGTTGCTGGCGGACGGCAGTTACTTCGAACGCACGACGCGGGACCTGCCTGCGTTGCGAGCGCGGGATCCGCAGGCGCTGACGCGCGCGATTGCCCGCTCCTGCGAAATCAAGGCCGGGGTGGTCGAGCGCGATGAACGCGAATCCGGCGAGCGCGCGCTGCTCAATCTGGGCCACACGTTCGGTCACGCGATCGAAGCACTCACCGCCTATAGCCGATGGCTTCATGGGGAAGCAGTGGGCTGCGGACTGGTGCTGGCGGCGGATCTGTCGCAACGGGTCGGCCTCCTGCCCGCCGCCGCCAGGGCGCCGATCGAAGAGGCGGTGAGCGCAGCAGGGCTGCCGACGCGCATTGCCGGCCTCCCGCTCGAGGCGGCCCTCGCGTCGATGCGGGGCGACAAGAAGGCGCAGGCCGGCGAGATCCGCTTCATCCTGCTCGAAGACGTTGGCCGCGCCGTCCAGCGCCCGGTGGACGAGCGTGCACTGCGAGCGACCCTCGCCGAGGGGGGGTATGTATGAGCGGTCCGGACGCAGGCCTGGCGTCATACGCGGCAGACCCGACCCGGTCGCGCGGCCGCCGACATCTCGAAGACGCCGTTTCGGGACGCACCGACTTTCAGCGCGACCGCGATCGCATCGTTCATTCGACGGCATTTCGTCGTCTCGAATACAAGACGCAGGTATTCGTCAATCACGAAGGCGATCTGTTTCGCACGCGCCTGACTCATTCACTCGAAGTCGCGCAAATTGCCCGCGCGATCGCGCGCAACCTCCGGCTCAACGAGGACCTGGTCGAGGCGGTCGCACTGGCGCACGACCTTGGCCACACACCGTTCGGCCACGCCGGGCAGGACGCGCTGGCCGAGTGCATGCGCGAGCATGGGGGCTTCGAGCACAACCTGCAGTCGCTGCGTGTCGTCGACGAACTCGAAGAGCGCTACGGGGCTTTCAACGGGCTGAACCTGACCTTTGAAACCCGCGAAGGCATCCTCAAGCATTGCTCGCTGGAAAACGCCAGGAAGCTGGGCGAGCTGGGCGAACGCTTCCTGCTGAAGCGGCAGCCGAGCCTCGAGGCGCAGATCGCCAATCTCGCGGACGAGATCGCCTACAACAACCACGATATCGACGACGGTCTGCGCTCGGGGCTGTTGCAGATCGAGCAGCTCGAGACCGTCCCGCTGTTCGCGCGCCACACGGCGCTCGTGCGGCAGCAATTTCCGCAGATCGCCGAGCGCCGCATGATCCATGAAACGGTGCGCCGCATGATCAATACGCTGGTCGTCGATCTGACGGACGAAAGCACGCGCCGCGTTGCCAGCGCGGCGCCGGACACGATCGACGATGTGCGGCTGGCCGGGCCCCTGATCGCCTTTTCGGCAGGGCTGCGCGCCGAGGCCGATGTACTGAAGAAGTTTCTTTACGACAACCTCTATCGGCACTTCCAGGTCATGCGCATGACGGCGAAGGCGCGCAAGATCGTTCGCGAGCTTTTTGTCGCGTTTCACGACGAGCCGCGACTGTTGCCGTCCGATCACCAGGCGCGCGCTGGCCAGGACAAGCCGCGGGCGATTGCCGATTACGTCGCTGGCATGACGGATCGTTACGCGATCCGCGAGCATCGGCGGCTTTACGCGGTCGGCGACACCGCCTGACCCTGCGGGACGCGAGGCATGGCTCGACTTCCGCGTCTTGCCATCGGCGGCTATCCGCATCTTGTCGCCCATAAAGCCGCATCGCGACGGTTGATCGTCGACGACGAAGACGCCAGGCGCCTGCTCGATGACTTGCGACTCGCGATGGACGAGGCGGATGTCGCGCTGCATGCTTTCACGCTCGTGCCGGGCGACTTGTGGTTGCTGGCGACTCCAAACGATGCGGGCGGGCTGGGTCGCGCGATGCAATCGCTGGGTCGTCGCTACGTTCGCTGGATCAACGACCGCCGCAGCGAGCGTGGCGGACTGTTTGCCGGGCGTTACCACGCTGCAGTCATCGAACCGGCAGGCGAACTGCTCGCCGCCATGCGTTATGTCGAGTGGCAATCGGTGCGCGCGGCCGCCGCGAGCGCCCCGGAGGAATATCGCTGGTCGAGCGCGCGCCATCACCTTGGGCTTGTGTCCGACTCGAGCCTGCGGGCGCATTCGCTTTACTGGGCGCTCGGTAACACGCCCTTCGAGCGCCAGGCGGCCTACCGGACGTTTCTGGGGACGGGACCGGGGTCGGACGAAGCTGCACGCTTTGAGCGGGCGCTCGCCGGAGGATGGGTGGTCGGTTCGCCGGAATTCCTGCGGCAGATCGAGCGCCTGTCCCCGCGGCGGCCGCAGCGCGCCCGCGCCGGGCGCCCCCGCCGCCTGCCGCCGGCGCCGGCGGTCTCCTAACCTGCGTAAACCCCCAAGGCGGTTTGGCGCACCGGAGGCGATCGATCCCGGCTGTCGCGCCCATTGCCCGAGACCAGCGGCCGGCCGAATGATGTTATGTCCCCAATTATAAGGCGGACGCCTACCCGGCAGGATTAATTAGGGACAGACCCCAATTTATCGGGTTGTGCGCCGCAATGGGTGCGCAGTACAGTGCGATATGCCACGACCACACCGGTCGTGGGCCTATCTGTCGGACACTGCCATGAGTCAGCACCTGAATGAAGCTCTTCTCGACGGCGCCGCGCGCGGCCTGTACTCGCCGAGCCAGGAACACGACGCCTGCGGCGTCGGCTTCGTTGCCAACATCAAGGGACGGGCGAGTCATGCGCTGGTGCAGCAGGCACTGCTGATCCTGCATAACTTGGACCATCGGGGCGCGGTGGGCGCCGACCCGCTGTGTGGCGACGGCGCCGGGATCCTGATCCAGATTCCGGACGCGTTGTACCGCGACGAGCTCGCCAGGCAGGGCATCGCGTTGCCGCCACCCGGCGAGTACGGCGTCGGCATGATCTTCCTGCCGCGCGAAAACGCCTCGCGGCTCGCGTGCGAGCAGGAACTCGAACGCACCGTGCGTGCAGAAGGCCAGGTCGTGCTGGGCTGGCGCGATGTGCCGGTCGATCGCGACATGCCGATGTCGCCGCTGGTGCGCGAGCGCGAGCCGGTGATCCGCCAGATCTTCATCGGCCGCGGTGCGGACGTGATGGTTCCCGATGTGCTCGAGCGCAAGCTTTACGTGATCCGCAAGACGGCGAGCCACAAAATCCAGGCGCTGAAGCTCAAGCACGGCAAGGAATATTTCGTGCCGTCGATGTCAGTGCGTACGGTGGTCTACAAAGGGCTGCTGCTGGCCGACCAGGTCGGGCACTACTACGCCGATCTGCGCGACCCGCGTGTGGTCTCCGCAATCGCGCTCGTGCACCAGCGCTTCTCCACGAACACGTTTCCTTCGTGGGAACTCGCTCATCCGTATCGGCTGATCGCCCACAACGGCGAGATCAACACGGTCAAGGGCAATTTCAACTGGATCCGCGCGCGCGAGGGCGTGATGTCCTCGCCGGTGCTGCGCGACGACCTCAGCAAGCTCTTCCCGCTGATTTACGACGGGCAGTCAGACACCGCCTGCTTCGACAACGCGCTAGAGCTGCTGGTGATGGGCGGGTACCCGCTCGCACATGCCGTGATGATGATGATTCCGGAAGCGTGGGAGCAGCACACGCTGATGGATGCGAGCCGCCGCGCCTTCTATGAGTATCACGCGGCGATGATGGAACCGTGGGACGGCCCGGCCGCGATCGCCTTCACTGACGGTGTACGCATCGGCGCCACGCTCGATCGCAACGGCCTGCGGCCGGCGCGCTACATCATCACCGATGACGACATGGTGGTGATGGCATCCGAGGTCGGCGTGCTGCCGATTCCCGAGAGCCGCATCATCAAGAAGTGGCGCCTGCAGCCGGGCAAGATGTTCCTGATCGACACCGAGCAGGGACGCATCATCGACGATACGGAGCTGAAGCAGCAGCTCTCCGCAAGCAAGCCTTACAAGGAGTGGATCAGGCGTATCCGCGTCAAGCTCGACGATTTGCCGGTCGGTGCCGGCGAAAGGTCGGACTCGGCCGCCCGGCTCGACGTGCCGCTGCTCGACCGCCAGCAGGCGTTCGGCTATACGCAGGAAGACGTCAAGCTGCTGATGGAGCCGATGGCGCTGCAGGCCGAGGAGGCGATCGGCTCGATGGGCAACGACGCCGCGCTGCCCGTGCTGTCAGCCAGGGCCAAGCCCCTTTATAACTACTTCAAGCAACTGTTCGCGCAGGTCACGAACCCGCCGATCGACCCGATCCGCGAACAGCTGGTGATGTCGCTGGTGAGCTTCATCGGCCCGAAGCCGAACCTGCTGGACATCAACAACATCAACCCGCCGATGCGCCTCGAGGTCAGCCAGCCCGTGCTCGACTTCAAGGACATGGCGAAGATCCGCTCGGTCGAGAACTATTCGTCGAACAAGTTCCGCTCGTTCGAGCTCGACATCTGCTACCCGGTGGCGTGGGGCAAAGCGGGCGTCGAGGCGCGACTCGCGTCGCTGTGCGCACAGGCGGTCGATGCGGTGAAAGCGGGCTACAACATCCTGATCGTCACCGATCGCGCGCTCGACGCCGAACACGTGGCGATTCCGGCGCTGCTTGCAACCAGCGCGGTCCACCAGCACCTCATCGCCGAAGGGCTGCGCACGTCGACCGGGCTCGTCGTCGAAACCGGCTCGGCGCGCGAAGTGCATCACTTCGCGCTGCTGGCGGGCTACGGTGCCGAGGCCGTGCACCCGTACCTCGCGCTCGAGACGCTCGAGAGGCTGCACGGCGCAGAGTCCGCCAAGGCCGTCAAGAATTACATCAAGGCGGTCGGCAAGGGACTGAACAAGGTCATGTCGAAGATGGGCATCAGTACGTACATGTCGTACTGCGGTGCGCAGATCTTCGAGGCGGTCGGGTTGCATCGCGAACTGGTCGATCGATACTTCCGCGGCACCGCCAGCAACATCGGCGGCGTGGGCCTCTTCGAAGTGATGGAAGAGGCGGTTCGCACGCACCGCGCCGCGTTTTCGGAAGATCCGGTGCTGGCCGGCATGCTGGACGCCGGTGGCGAGTACCAGTGGCGGGTGCGCGGCGAAGAGCACATGTGGACGCCGGATGCGATCGCCAAGCTGCAGCACTCCGCCCGCGCCAACAGCTACCAGACGTACAAGGAGTACGCGCAGCTCATCAATGACCAGAGCCGTCGCCACATGACGCTGCGCGGGCTCTTCGAGTTCAGGCTCGACCCGAAGAAGGCGATTCCGATCGATGAAGTCGAACCGGCGCGCGAGATCGTCAAGCGGTTCGCCACCGGAGCGATGTCGCTCGGCTCGATTTCCACCGAGGCGCACACGACGCTCGCGATCGCGATGAACCGCATCGGCGGCAAGAGCAACACCGGCGAAGGCGGCGAGGACCCGGCGCGCTACCAGCAGGAACTGCGCAGCGGGCTGGGCAGCATCAAGGATGGCGACACGCTCGCCGGCGTCATCGGGCGCGATCGTGTTGAAGTCGACATCCCGCTCAAGGCGGGTGACTCACTGCGGTCGAAGATCAAGCAGGTGGCCTCGGGGCGCTTCGGTGTCACGACCGAATACCTGGTCAGCGCCGACCAGATCCAGATCAAGATGGCGCAGGGCGCGAAGCCGGGCGAGGGCGGCCAGCTGCCGGGGCACAAGGTCAGCGAGTACATCGCCAAGCTGCGCTTCTCGGTTCCCGGGGTCGGCTTGATTTCCCCACCGCCGCACCACGACATCTATTCGATCGAAGACCTCGCGCAGCTGATCCACGACCTGAAGAACGCCAACCCGCAGGCCTCGATCAGCGTCAAGCTGGTGTCCGAGGTCGGTGTCGGCACTGTCGCGGCCGGCGTGGCGAAAGCCAAGTCGGATCACGTGACGATCGCCGGCCATGATGGCGGCACCGGTGCGTCGCCGGTCAGCTCGATCAAGCATGCCGGGACGCCGTGGGAACTGGGGCTGGCGGAAACGCAACAGACACTGGTCTTGAACCGCCTGCGCGGCCGCATCGCGGTGCAGGTCGACGGCCAGATGAAGACCGGTCGCGATGTGATCATCGGCGCGCTGCTCGGTGCCGACGAGTTCGGCTTCGCCACTGCGCCGCTGGTGGTCGAGGGCTGCATCATGATGCGCAAGTGTCATCTGAACACCTGTCCGGTCGGAGTCGCGACGCAGGACCCGGTGCTGCGTGCAAAGTTCAAGGGCCAGCCCGAGCACGTCGTCAACTTCTTCTTCTTCGTCGCCGAAGAAGTGCGCGAGATCATGGCGCAGCTGGGCGTGCGTTCCTTCAATGAGCTCATCGGCCGCGCCGACCTGCTCGAGATGAAGAAGGGCATCGAGCACTGGAAGGCCCGGGGCCTCGACTTCAGCCGCATCTTCTATCAGCCGCCGATGCCCGACGATGTCGCACGGCGCGTCGTCGAAGCGCAGGACCACGGGCTCGCCAAGGCGCTCGATCACAAGCTGATCGAACAGTGCAGGCCGGCGATCGATCGCGGCGAGCGGGTGAGCTTCATCACGCCGATCCGCAACATCAACCGCACGGTCGGGACGATGTTGTCTTCATTGGTCGCGCGCAAGTACGGCCACGCCGGCCTGCCGGACGATACGATCCACATCCAGTTGAACGGCACCGCCGGCCAGAGCTTTGGTGCGTTCCTCGCGAACGGCATCACGCTAGATCTCGTCGGCGACGCCAACGATTACACCGGCAAGGGGCTTTCCGGCGGTCGCGTCATCGTGCGCTGCCCGAACGATTTCCGCGGTGCTGGTACCGAGAACATCATCGTCGGCAATACCGTGCTTTACGGCGCGATCGCCGGTGAAGCGTATTTCAACGGCGTCGCCGGCGAGCGCTTCGCGGTGCGCAACTCGGGTGCCACCGCGGTCGTCGAAGGGACCGGCGATCACGGCTGCGAGTACATGACCAAGGGTACCGTCGTCGTCCTCGGCGCGACCGGGCGCAACTTTGCCGCCGGCATGTCCGGCGGCATCGCGTACGTCTTTGACGAGGCCGGCGACTTCGCGGCGCGGTGCAACCAGTCGATGTGCGAACTGGAACCGGTTCTGCCTTCGGCGCAGCAGCAGGAGAAGATCGACGAGTCGATCTGGCACCTGGGCGAAACCGACGAGTTCATCCTGCGGGGCCTGATCGAGAGCCACTTCCGCTTCACGGGCAGCTTGCGAGCGCGGATGCTGCTCGACAACTGGACAGCGATGCGCGCGCGCTTCGTCAAGGTATTCCCGAACGAGTACCGGCGCGCATTGAAGGAACTGAACGCGCAGCCCGAGCCGTCGTCGCCCGAGCGGCTTGCTGCCTAGACCGAAAGAGAACGAAAGCGGACGATGGGGAAGATCACGGGATTCATGGAATACCAGCGGCTCGAAGAGGCCGCCGAGGCGCCGCAGTCACGCAAGCAGCACTGGCGCGAGTTCATCGTCCATCTGACCGACGAGCAGGCAGTGGTGCAGGGTGCGCGCTGCATGGACTGCGGCATTCCTTTCTGCAACAGCGGCTGCCCGGTGAACAACATCATCCCGGACTTCAACGACCTGGTGTACCGCAAGGACTGGAAGACCGCGCTCAGTGTCCTGCACAGCACCAACAACTTTCCGGAGTTCACCGGGCGCGTTTGCCCGGCGCCGTGCGAGGCGGCGTGCACGCTGAACATCGATGACGCTCCGGTCGGCATCAAGTCGATCGAGCACAAGATCATCGACAAGGGTTGGGAAGAGGGCTGGGTGCTGCCGCTGCCGCCCAAGGCGAAGACCGGCAAGAAGGTGGCCGTTGTCGGCAGCGGCCCGGCAGGCCTCGCCGCCGCGCAACAGCTGGCCCGCGTCGGCCACGACGTCACGGTGTTCGAGAAGAACGATCGCGTCGGCGGACTGCTGCGCTACGGCATTCCGGACTTCAAGATGGAAAAGTCACACATCGACCGCCGCGTCGCGCAGATGGAGGCCGAGGGCGTCGTGTTTCGTACCGGCGTCCTGGTCAGCAAGTCGAAGCTCAATGGCGGCGTGACCAACTGGGCGAAGGCAACCATCGCCCCGGACGAACTGCTGCGCGAGTTCGATGCCGTCGTGCTCGCCGGCGGCGCCGAGCAGCCGCGTGATCTGCCGGTGCCGGGCCGCGAACTGAAGGGCGTGCATTTCGCGATGGAGTTCCTGCCGCAGCAGAACAAGGTCGTCGCCGGCGACAAGGTCAAGGATCAGATCATGGCGACCGGCAAGCACGTCGTCGTCATCGGCGGCGGCGACACCGGCTCGGACTGCGTCGGCACGTCGAACCGTCACGGCGCGAAGTCCGTCACCCAGTTCGAACTGCTGCCACAGCCGCCGGCGAAGGAAAACAAGGAACTGACCTGGCCCTACTGGCCGGTCAAGCTGCGCACATCGAGTTCGCACGAGGAAGGCGTCGAGCGCGACTGGTCGGTGACGACCAAGCGCTTCGACGGCGACGGCAAGGGCAATGTCCGTGCGATCGTCGCTGCGCGCGTCGAGTGGCAGAAGGACCCGGTCACCGGCGCGCAGAAGATGGTCGAGGTCGCCGGCTCGGAATTCGAGATTCCGGCGGACCTGGTTCTCTTCGCGATGGGATTCGTCGCGCCGGTGGCCTCGGTGCTCGAATCCTTCGGCGTCGAGAAAGACCCGCGCGGCAACGCCCGCGCTGTCACCGAGGAGTCGAAGAACGGCCCACGGCCGTACGCGACCACGGTGTCCAAGGTCTTTGCCGCCGGCGACATGCGGCGCGGCCAAAGCCTAGTCGTGTGGGCGATCCGCGAGGGACGTCAATGTGCGCGGGCGGTCGATGAGTACCTGATGGGAACTTCGACCTTGCCACGATAAGCGTCGCGGTGCGCCGCTGGTCCGCCTCGCGGGCGCCTGGGCAGAACGCGAATCGCACGCTGCCGCGTGCGTTGCCGCGACGGCCGTCAGTGCGCCAAGGGGCCGTCGGAATTTTGGTGGGGCCATCCAACTTGCCGCCGACGACACGTCCTGAGCGCAATTTCAACGCTTCCCCCGGTGAGTGATCTCGGATCGCCGTGCGCTCACATGCCGAGGACTGTGGGCACGACGTACACGGAAAAGGCGGCGAATTGTTACCGCGGACAAGCGTACGACTCGGAACAGTTCATCCGCGTTCGCGTGCTCGCGTTGACGGATTACCTCTATTCGCTCCAGGTCCGCAAGTCAGCGGGAGAGATTTCGACGCGCATCGTGTGCGCCCGTTGCAGGACTCTTGACGCGCACGGATCGCCGCGCCTGTCCCGCATGACGCGTTAAGCTCGCCGGCGTGCCACGCATCTTTCACAAGTCGCTGGTGGTGGGGAGCGCGATCCATCGACGCGGTCGGACATGTCAACAACCGCGAGTACCTGCGCTGGATGGAAGAGATCGCGGTCGAGCACTCGGCGGCGCAGGGCTGGCCGATGGAACGTTACTTCGCCGACCGGACCGCCTGGTTTGCGGCGTCTCATTTCATCGAGTATCTGCGGCCGGCGCTCGCGGACGAGCGGATCGACGTCTACACCTGGATCTCGCGCTGGAGTGAACGCGATTGCCTGAGGCGCTACGCCGTCCTGCGCGAGCGCAAGCTGCTCGCGCGCGGCGAAACCGTGTGGACCTTCGTTGATCTCGACAACGGTCGCGCCCGCGCGATCCCCGCCCCGGTGCTGCACGCGTTCAGCGTCGTGCCGGACGATGACGACGAACTGCGCTCGCTGAATCTTGCCCGCCGCGAACGCCGCAAGCCTCCGCCTGAGGACACGACACCCCACGGCTGTTAGGCTTCGCCCCGCTGCCGCGCCGTCTGTGGCGCGTCCGAACGAGAAAATGGGGCGATGGCATGTTGAAAATCCTTGGCGCAGCGGGCGCCCTGTTGCTGGCATTTGCGGTGCAGGCCCAGGACACGGGCACGCTCAAGAAGATCCGTGATGCGAAGTCCATCACGCTGGGCTACCGCACCGACTCTCCACCGTTTTCATTTGTGGCTCCCGATGGCCAGCCCGTTGGCTATTCCGTCGATCTGTGCAAGCGCGTCGCCGCCAGCATCGAGCGTTCGCTCAATATCGGCACGCTTGGCATCAAGTGGGTGGCCGTCACCTCGGCCGACCGCTTCGACCGGGTGACCACCGGCGCGATCGATCTGGAGTGTGGCAACACGACGGTGACGCTGACGCGTCAGGAGCGCGTCGATTTTTCCAACCTGACGTTCGTCGATGGCGGCGCCGTGCTGGTACTGGCCGAGTCGAAGCTCGGCCGATTGGCCGACCTGGCCGGCAAGACGATCGCCGTGAAGCCGGGCACAACGACCGAAACCAGCCTGAAAACCGCACTGAAAGACAAGCTGATTGACGCGCGCGTGGTCAACGTCAAGGACGAGGCTGAAGCGCTGTCAGCGCTCAACGAGAAGCGCATCGACGGCTATGCGGCGGATCGCCTGGTGCTGGTCGGCAACGTGATCCGCGCGCGCAGCGACATCAGGTACACGCTGCTGCAGGATGACTTCTCGTTCGAGCCCTACGCGTTGATGATGCGACGCGACCCCGACTTTCGGCTCGCGGTCAACCGCGCCATTGCCCAGATCTACCGGTCCGGCGCGATCGCCGAGATCTTCGAGCGCTGGCTGGCACCGCTCGGCAAGCCCGGCCCGCTGCTGTCGGCGATGTATTACCTGAACACCACCCCGGAGTGACCTCGCGTTGAGACTCACTCGCCGCAGGTCGGCGTGGGAGGTCTGTTTTCCAAGCAGTTCGCATTCCGCCCCGGCAACGCGTCGTGCACGACTGATCACCCCATTGCGCTAGTCCACGGTGGGTCTTATCGCACGTTCGACGTCCGGCCCGCCATGCGACAATCCGCGGCCGCTGCGCCCCCGGTAAGTTGACACGGGCCGCGGCCACGCGTTCTCCCGGGCCCGCCAGAATGAACCACGACGCACTCGTCGCGATCGACCATGTGACGTTCGGCTATGACCAGCGTGTCATTCTGTCCGACGTGTCGATGGTCTTCCCGCGCGGCAAAGTGATCGCGATCATGGGCGGATCCGGCTGCGGCAAGACCACGCTGCTGCGGCTGATCGGCGGAGTGCTGACGCCGCAGCGCGGGGCGGTCTCGTTCGACGGTGCACCCGTGAACCCGCGCGATCGCGAGTCCCTGTATGCACTGCGCCGCCGCCTCGGCATGCTGTTCCAGTTCGGCGCGCTGTTCACCGACCTGACCGTGTTCGACAACGTCGCCTTTCCGCTGCGCGAGCACACGGGCCTGCCGGAAACGATGATCCGCGATCTTGTGCTGATGAAGCTCAATGCGGTCGGGCTGCGCGGAGCGGCGCAACTGAAGCCGGCGGATCTGTCCGGCGGCATGGCGCGTCGCGTCGCGCTGGCGCGCGCGATCGCGCTCGATCCCGACCTCATCATGTACGACGAACCGTTCGCCGGACTGGACCCGATCTCGCTCGGTGTCGCGGCCAACCTGATCCGTCGGCTCAACGATGCGACCGGCGCGACGTCGCTGGTGGTCTCGCATGACGTACACGAGTGTTTTCTCATCAGTGACTACGTTTACGTGATCTCCGGCGGTCGCATCGTCGGTCATGGCACACCCGCCGAAGTGCAGGCGTCGGACGATCCGGAAGTGCGCCAGTTCATCCTCGGCGAACCGGACGGACCGGTGAAGTTTCACTACCCGGCCCGCACCTACGCGGAAGACCTCGGGATGCGCGCATGAGTGCGACCGAGTTCCTGCCCGCACTCGGCCGACGCGCGCTCGGGACGATGCGTGGCCTCGGACACAGCGCGTTCTTCTTCCTCGACCTGCTGAAGGACATCCCCGCGGCGCTCGCCCGCTATCACCTGACGGCCGCGCAGATCCACGCGATCGGCAACTATTCGCTGGTCATCATCGCGGCGTCGGGCTTGGCCGTGGGCTTCGTGCTCGCACTGCAGGGGTACTACACGCTGTCGCGCTACGGCGCCGCCGAATCGCTGGGCCTGCTGGTGGCGCTGTCGCTGGTACGGGAACTGGGTCCGGTCGTGACCGGACTGCTGTTCGCCGGGCGCGCAGGCACGTCGCTGACGGCCGAGATCGGACTGATGAAGGCCGGCGAGCAGCTGGCCGCGATGGAGATGATGGCTGTCGATCCGAAGTCGCGGGTGCTGGCGCCGCGCTTTGTAGCGGGCATCATCTCGATGCCGCTGCTGGCGGCGATTTTCTCCGCCGTCGGCATACTTGGCGGCTATGTGGTGGGCGTGCTGATGATCGGCATCGATCCCGGCGCCTTCTGGTCGCAGATGCAGAGCGGCGTCGATGTCTGGGACGATGTCGGCAACGGCATCATCAAGAGCGTCGTCTTCGGCATCGCATGCACGTTCGTGGCGCTGTACCAGGGCTATGAAGCCGAGGCCACGCCGGAAGGGGTCGCACAGGCGACCACGCGCACGGTCGTCATTTCTTCGCTGGCAGTACTGGGTCTGGACTTCGTGCTGACGGCGCTGATGTTCAGCACACCGCGCTAGCGGGACACTTGCAGGAGCTTTTCGATGGGACGCAAGGGAATTGAGACGTTGGTCGGTGTGTTCGTGCTGCTCGGCATGATTGCCGTGGTGTTCCTCGCGCTGAAGGCGGCGAACCTCGCCAGTTTCAATACCGGGCCGACCTACGCGATCACGGCGAAGTTCGACAACATCGGCGGCCTCAAGGTACGGGCTCCGGTCAAGAGCGCAGGCGTCACGGTCGGCCGCGTGAAGCAGATTGCGCTGGACCCGCAGACCTTCCAGGGACTCGTAACGATGGAATTGATAAGCAGTGTGAAGTTTCCTGCGGATACCTCGGCCAAGATTCTCACGTCGGGCCTGCTGGGCGACCAGTACATCGGCCTCGAGCCCGGCGGCGCTGACAAGAACCTGAACGGCGGTGATCAGATCAAGATGACGCAGTCGGCCGTCGTGCTGGAAAACCTGATCGGCCAGTTCCTCTACAACCGCGCCGCCGAAGGCGGCAGCGAAAAGAAATAGCCGCCCCAGCGGGACCGGCACTTGCCTAACCACGACTCATGCTGAGCCGATCCCGACTCGCACTGCGAAGCCTGTGCGCCTTTGCGGTGCTGGTGGTCACGAGCGGCTGCGCGACGTTGCCGCCGAACGCCGGCCAGGATCCGCGCGATCCGTGGGAAAAATTCAATCGCAACGTCTTTGCGTTCAACGACGGTCTGGACGAGGCGGTACTCAAGCCGTTGGCCGAGCTCTACGTCAAGCTGCCGAACGGGCTGCGCGACTGCTTTTCCAACGCGTTTGCGAACCTGCGCGGACCGTCGACAGCGATCAACAACACGTTGCAGGGCAAGCCGGCCGAAGGGCTCTCGGACCTCGGCCGCTTCGCGGTGAACACCACCGTCGGCATCGTCGGCTGTTTCGACGTCGCCTCGGAAATCGGGCTGGAGCGGCACCGCGAAGATTTCGGCCAGACCCTGGGGGTCTGGGGCTTCGCTCCGGGACCGTACCTGGTAATGCCAATCTTCGGACCCAGCAGCGTCCGCGATGCCATCGGCATTTATGGCGTCGAGCCATTCCTCGACCTCAATTTCTACATCGACTATCCCGTCGTCGAGTACACCGTGCTGGGTCTGCGTGTCGTCAATGAGCGCGCAGAGCTGCTTCCGGCCGACCGCCTCGTGCGCGAAGCGGCACTCGACCGTTACAGCTTCATCCGCGACGGCTATCTGCAGCGCCGTCGCAGCCTGGTCTACGACGGCAACCCGCCGCGGGAAGTAGATCCTGACGACGAGCCCGAAGACGCCAAGTCAGAGCCGCAGACAGACGGCAAGCCGGCCGACACGGCGGGCAAACCCCAGCCCGCGAAGCCGCCATCCGACGCCAGCGACGGTGCACCGGGAGCGGCGTCGGACGTTAAGCCGGAAGAATCAGCAAAATGAGACCGCCCGGCCGAACCCTCGGCGCATTCCGCGGTCTGTCGCAAAACCCCCTTTCGTCGAGAATCCAGCCATGAAATTGCTGCGAACCTTTTGCTTGCTTGTTGCGCCCCTTGCCCTGATCGGCGGCGCGGCGCATGCCCAGATTTCCACATCCACACCGGACGCGCTGGTGCGTGACCTGACGGCCGAAGTGCTCGATGCGATCCGCGCCGACAAGGCGATCGCCAGCGGTGATGTCGGCCGGGTGCAGAAACTGGTCGACGACAAGATTCTTCCCTATGTCGACTTCCAGAAGATGACGCAGCTCGCGGTCGGCCGGGGCTGGCGCGGTGCGACACCCGAACAGCGGGCCGCGTTGACGCGGGAATTCCGCACGCTGCTGGTTCGCACCTACAGTGGTGCACTGGCGCAGGTGAAAGATCATCAGGTGCAGATGCGCCCGTTCAGGGCACAGGCCACCGACACCGATGTGCTGGTGCGCAGCAGCGTCGTGCCCTCCCGTGGCGAACCGATCCAGCTCGATTACCGCCTCGAGAAGCAAAACGCCGGCTGGAAGATCTACGACGTGAACGTGCTCGGGGTCTGGCTGGTCGAAAACTACAAGTCGCAATTTACCGGCGAAATCAATGCCGGAGGTGTCGACGGCTTGATCAAGTCGCTGACCGACCGCAACCGGCAGCTCGCCGAAGCAAAGAAGGCCTGATGACATGCGCATCGATGCGGACGATATCGGCATGGCGAACGCGGCACAGGTCGCCGACTCCGGCCGCGCCGCCATCGAGCGCGGTGACGCGGAGTTCGACCTCACGGGGGTCAGGCGCTGCGACTCGTCTGCGGTTGCCGTGCTGCTCGAGTGGCAGCGTGTGGCTGCGGCGCACGGACTGGCGCTGAAAGTCGTCGGGGCGCCCGCAGGCGTCGTGAGCCTTGCGACCGTCTACGGCGTGGAAGCGCTGCTGCCCGCCTTCGTCGCACCGGCGTAGGACGCGCTAGTCGCCACTGCTTCTATAATTCGCGGCTCCTCGTCGAAGGCCGTCGGGCACGTCGACGCCCGCCGCCCGTGACTGCCGCCATCCAGGTCTCTTCCGTGTCCAAGCGCTACGGCTCTCTCGTGGCGCTGGACAACGTCGACCTCACGGTCAATTCCGGCGAGTTCTTCGGCCTGCTCGGCCCCAATGGCGCCGGCAAGACGACGCTGATCTCGATCATCGCCGGGCTGGTACGCGCCAGCAGCGGCCGCGTCGAGATCATGGGCCACGACGTCGTCGACGATTTTCGAGCTGCGCGACTTTCGGTCGGCGTGGTGCCCCAGGAACTCGCGTTCGACCCGTTCTTCACGGTACGTGAGACCTTGACCTTCCAGTCCGGCTACTTCGGCCTGCGCGACAACGGCGCCTGGATCGACGAAGTGCTGCGACAACCTGGGGTTGGCCAGCAGGGCCAACACGAACACCCGGGCGCTTTCAGGAGGGATGAAGCGTCGGTTGCTCGTGGCCCAGGCGCTGGTGCACAAACCGCCGGTCATCGTGCTCGACGAGCCCACCGCCGGGGTCGACGTGGAACTGCGGCAGACCTTGTGGAATTTTGTCCGGCGCCTGAACCGCGAGGGCCACACGATCGTACTGACCACGCATTACCTCGAAGAAGCGCAAGCGCTGTGCGCGCGCATCGCGATGCTGAAGGCCGGCCGCGTGGTGGCGCTCGACACCACGCGGGCGCTGCTGTCGCGGTTCGCCGGCCTGCAGCTGACGATGCGCCCGATCGGTGCGCCGCCCGCCTCGGTACTGGCCCGCCGGATCGACGAGCGCGACGGCGTGTGGACGCTGCGCCTCGCAGATACTGAAGAAGTGGGGCGTGTGCTCGCCGACTGCGCAGCTGCCGGCTGCGGCGTCGACGAGCTCGAAGTCGGACGCGCCGATCTCGAAGATGTGTTCCTGCAGTTGATGGCAGAGCAGCCGACTGCGCGCCTGAAGGTCGGAGCGGCGGCATGAGTGCGCCGCTCGATATTGCTGTTGCGAGCTCCTCGCCGGCAATCGCGTTCCGTACGCTGCTGGCGAAGGAAATGCTGCGCTTCTGGAAGGTGAGCTTCCAGACGATCGCGGCACCCGTGCTGACTGCGGTGCTCTACCTGCTGGTGTTCGGCCAGGTGCTGGCGGAACACGTGGAAGTCTTCCCTGGCGTCAGCTACGTCGCGTTCCTGATACCCGGGCTGGTGATGATGTCGGTGTTGCAGAACGCGTTCGCCAATTCGTCTTCGAGCCTGATCCAGTCGAAGATCATGGGCAGCCTGGTGTTCGTGCTGCTGCCACCGTTCTCGCACTGGCAGCTCTTTGGCGCGTACGTGCTGGCGTCGATCGTGCGCGGCCTGGTCGTCGGCGTTGGCGTGTTCGTCGTCGCCGTCTGGTTCGGTCCGCCGGCCTTCAAGGCGCCGCTGTGGATCCTGGTATTTGCGCTCGCGGGCAGCGCGATGCTGGGTTCACTGGGCGTGATCGCCGGAATCTGGGCCGACAAGTTCGACCAGCTGGCGGCGTTCCAGAACTTCGTCGTGATGCCGGCCACTTTCCTGTCCGGCGTTTTCTACTCGGTGCATGGCCTGCCGGCGTTCTGGCAGGGCGTGTCGCACCTGAATCCATTTTTCTACATGATCGACGGCTTCCGCTATGGCTTCTTCGCGCAGTCAGATGTCTCGCCGTGGATCAGCCTGCTGGTCGTCTGCGCCGCGCTCGCGGCGACATCCGCGGTCGCGCTGCGCCTGCTGGCGCGCGGTTACAAACTGAGGCTTTGATGGAACCGACTCCCGACGATGTCCGCCGCTACATCGCGGCTGGGCTCGATTGCAGCGTGCTCGAGGTCGAGGGCGACGGCCGGCATTTCAGTGCGTTGATCGTCAGTGCGGCATTCGAGGGCAAGTCGCGCGTCGTTCGCCACCAGATGGTCTATGCGGCACTGGGCGAGCGCATGCGCGAGGAAGTGCACGCGCTGTCGATGCGCACGCTGACCCCGGCCGAACACGAGGCGGGACAGCGATGATCCGCCACGGCGTTTCACCTGTGCTTCACAACGGCTTCGCCGGAACTTCAAGCACGCCGTTCAGGCTGCAATGCCGCCCGCACCCCGCGGACGCACTTGCAGGAGACACGCCGTGCCGGAAGCCGTCTTCGAACCGTTTCTTAGACCGAACCGCCGCGCCGAACGCATCACGCGCCCGGTCGTCTTTCGCGTCCCGCCTGTGGCGGCCGGCCTGCCCATGGACAAGCTGAAGATCCGCGGCGGCGTACCGCTGCAGGGTGAAATCGCGATTTCGGGCGCGAAGAACGCGGCCCTGCCCATCCTTTGCGCGGCACTGCTGACCGCGGACGACCTCGTCGTCGGCAACGTGCCGCAGCTGCAGGACGTTGCGACGGCACTGAAGCTGCTGCGGCAGATGGGTGTCGTGGCGGAGCGCGAGGGTGCGACCGTCCGCCTGAATGCAGGCGCCGTCAACCACCCCGAAGCGCGGTACGAGCTCGTCAAGACGATGCGGGCGGCGATCCTGGTGCTCGGTCCGCTGGTGGCGCGGTTCGGACATGCGCGGGTCAGCCTGCCCGGCGGCTGCGCGATTGGTGCGCGGCCCGTCGATCAGCACATCAAGGGGCTCGAGCTGATGGGCGCACAGATCCACATCGACGGGGGCTACCTGATCGCCGAGGCCACGCGGCTCAGGGGTGCGCGGATCGTCACCGACATGGTGACCGTCACGGGCACGGAAAACCTGATGATGGCAGCCACGCTCGCTTCCGGTGAGACGGTGATCGAGAATGCCGCGCGCGAGCCGGAGGTGACCGACCTGGCGCACGCGCTGATCGCGATGGGCGCACGCATCGAAGGCGTCGGCACCGATCGCATCGTCGTCCACGGCGTCGAGCGGCTGCATGGTGCGCGCCACGACGTCATGCCGGATCGCATCGAGACCGGCACTTTTCTTTGCGCCGTGGCCGCGGCTGGCGGCGACGTACTGCTGCGCGGCGCCGCGCCGGCGACGCTGGACGCCGTGATCAGCAAGCTTCGTGAGGCTGGCGCTGTGCTCGACTGCGCGGACCGCGAGATCCGTGTCCGCATGAGCGGCCGACCGCGCTCGGTCAGCCTGCGCACCGCACCTTATCCGGCGTTTCCCACCGACATGCAGGCGCAGTTCATGGCGCTCGACTGCATCGCCGAAGGGGTCGGTCGCGTGACCGAGACGATCTTCGAGAACCGTTTCATGCACGTGCTGGAACTGCAACGGCTCGGCGCCAGCATCGCGATCGAGGGCAATACCGCGGTGGTTCATGGCGTCGACCATCTGGCGGGCGCCGAAGTGATGGCTACCGACCTGCGGGCGTCAGCCAGCCTGGTGGTGGCGGGCCTGGTGGCGCAGGGAGAGACGCTTATCGATCGCATATACCATCTCGACCGTGGCTACCAGGCGATGGAAGTGAAGCTGGCCGGGGTCGGTGCGCGCATCGAGCGCGTCAGATAGTCGCCTGCAGGCTGGAAACGGATGATCACGCTGGCGCTTTCCAAGGGACGGATCTTCGACGAGTCGCGGCCGCTGCTCGCGGCGGCCGGCATTGCGCCGCTCGAAGACCCGGAGACCTCGCGCAAGCTGATCATCGGCACTCAGGACCCGCAGCTCCGGCTGGTGGTCGTGCGCGCCTCCGACGTTCCAACCTACGTCCAGTACGGCGCGGCCGAACTCGGCGTGGCCGGCAAGGATGTGCTGCTCGAGCATTGCGCGCAGTGGGGCGACCGGGGTCTGTACCAGCCGCTCGACCTCGGCATTGCGCGCTGCCGCCTTTGCGTCGCGGTCCCGGCGGGCTTCGACTACGCTAATGCCGTGCGTCGCGGCGCTCGGCTGCGCGTGGCGACGAAGTATGTGCAAATGGCACGCGAGCATTTCGCGGCCAAGGGTGTCCATGTCGATCTGATCAAGTTGTATGGTTCGATGGAACTTGCGCCGCTGGCCGGGCTGGCCGATGCCATCGTCGATCTGGTCTCTTCCGGCGGGACGCTGCGCGCCAACAACCTCGTCGAGGTCGAAGAAGTGGCGGCCATTTCGTCGCGCCTCATCGTCAACCAGTCGGCTCTGAAGACCCGGCGTGCCGAGCTCGCGCCGCTCATCGATCGGCTCGAGGCGGCGGCCAACCGATGAAAATGCGCATCCTCAGCACGCGCGAGTCGACCTTCGACGCGGACTTCAGTCGCCTCGTCGTCGTCGACAGCGCGATCGACAAGGCGATCGAGCGCGCGGCCGACGCCATCGTCGATGACGTCCGCGCCCGCGGCGATGCGGCGGTGCTCGAGTACACCAACCGCTTCGACCGCATGACCGCGCGCAGCGTCGCTGAACTCGAGATTCCCCGGGAGGCGATGCACGCGGCCTACGACGACCTGCCCGCAGAGCAGCGCGAAGCGCTGCAGGCGGCGGCCGATCGCATTCGCGCGTTTCACCGCGACCAGCATGCGCGGCTGATGCAGGGCGACTGGACCACGGCGGAGGCCGATGGAACGGTCACGGGCCAGCGCATCACGCCGCTGGATCGCGTCGGGCTGTATGTGCCGGGCGGCAAGGCGGCCTATCCCTCCTCCGTGCTGATGAATGCGATTCCGGCGCACGTGGCCGGCGTCCAAAGCCTGACGATGGTCGTGCCAACGCCGGACGGCGAACGCAATCCGCTGGTACTCGCGGCCGCCTACCTCGCTGGCGTAACGCGCGCGTATGCCATGGGCGGGGCGCAGGCTGTCGCCGCGCTGGCCTACGGAACCGCGACCGTCGGCGCAGTTGACAAGATCGTCGGTCCGGGCAACGCCTATGTGGCCGCGGCCAAGCGCCGCGTATTCGGTACCGTCGGCATCGACATGATCGCGGGCCCCACCGAGATTCTGGTCATCGCCGATGGCGACGCGAATCCGGACTGGATCGCGATGGACCTGTTTTCGCAGGCCGAGCACGACGAACTGGCGCAGGCGCTTCTGCTCAGCCCAGACCAGAAGCTGCTCGACGCCGTCGCCGCGTCAATTGAGCGGCTGCTGCCGCAGCAGCCGCGGCGCGGCATCATTACCGCCTCGCTCGCAAACCGCGGTGCACTGGTGCTGACACGAGACCTCGACGAAGCGATCGCGCTCTGCAACCGCGTTGCACCCGAGCACATGGAAGTCGTCACCTCCGAGCCCGAAGCGCTGCTCCCGAAGATCCGCCACGCAGGAGCGATCTTTGTCGGGCACTATTCGTCCGAGTCGCTCGGCGACTACTGCGCCGGCCCCAATCACGTGCTGCCCACGGTCCGTACCGCCCGCTTCTCGTCGCCGCTCGGTGTCTACGACTTCGTCAAGCGGTCGAACATCATCCATGTCTCGGCGGCGGGCGCGCAGCGGCTGGGACCGATCGCTGCCGTGCTCGCTCGTGGCGAGCATCTCACTGCGCACGCACTGTCCGCGGAGCTGCGCCTCGATGCGGCTGCAAAACCACGATGAACGCGCGTATCGGCCAACGCCCCAATCTTTCGGTCCTGCGCGACGACGTGCGGACGACCGGGGCCTATGCGGTGCCGAGTGCCGTGGGCTTCATCAAGCTCGACGCGATGGAAAATCCGTTCGCCCTGCCGGAGACGCTGCAGCTTCAGCTCGGTGAAAGACTCGGCCGGCAGGCGCTGAACCGGTATCCGCTGTCGGATCCCCGCGGTTTCAAGGAACGGCTGGGCAAGGCGATGGGGCTGCCGCTGGGCGCGCGGCTGATGCTGGGCAACGGGTCCGACGAGTTGATCCACCTGGTGATCCAGGCGTGTGCGCGGCCGGGACACGACGATCCTGTCGCCGTGGCCCAGCTTCTCGATGTACGAGCTGTCGGCGCGTTTTGACGGTTGCCGCTTCGTCGGCGTGCCGCTGCGTGCCGACTTCACGTTCGACACGAATGCGATGCTTTCCGCGATGGCGGAGCACCGGCCGGCTGTCGTTTTCATCGCGCATCCGAACAATCCGACCGGAAACCTGTTCGATCGCAACGGTATCGAGGCTGTCGTCCGCGCGGCGCCGGGACTTGTCATCATCGACGAGGCGTACCTGCCGTTCGCGCAGGACACCTGGATGCCGCAGTTGCGCAGCTGGCCCAACCTGCTGGTGCTGCGGACGCTGTCCAAGCTCGGGCTGGCCGGTATCCGGCTGGGCTATCTCACCGGCGATCCGGAGTGGATCGCTGAAATCGACAAGCTTCGGCCGCCTTACAACGTCAACGTATTGACGCTCGCCGCGGCCGATTTCCTGCTCGAACACCTGGCTGCCCTCGAGGCGCAGGCCGTTATGCTGAGGGCCGAGCGTTCGCGCGTGGCGGCGGCGCTCAGTGCGCTGCGTGGCGTTAAGGTGTTTCCGTCGGCGGCCAATTTCCTGCTCTTCAGGGTCGCCGACGCCGACCGGGTCTTCAACGCGCTGAAGGAGCGGGGGATCCTGATCAAGAACGTGGAGAAGATGCATCCGCTGCTGCAAGGCTGCCTGCGCACGACGATCGGCACGACCACGGAGAACGACGCGCTGATGCAGGCACTGCGTTCGATCATGGAAGGTTCGCGATGACAGCACGAGTCGATGCCCGCCGCGCGGCGGTGGAGCGCAACACCCGGGAAACGCAGATCCGCGTCGAGATTGACCTCGATGGCAGCGGCCGGTGCCAGGTGTCGTCGGGTGTCGGCTTCTTCGATCACATGCTGGACCAGCTGGCGCGCCACGCGATGCTCGATCTGACGATCGATGCGCGTGGCGACCTGCATATCGACGGCCACCACACGATCGAGGACATCGGCATCACGCTGGGCCAGGCCTTTGCTCAGGCCGTCGGCGACAAGGCGGGCGTGCGCCGTTACGGCCATGCCTACGTGCCGCTCGATGAGGCGCTGTCGCGCGTCGTCGTCGACCTGTCGGGTCGTCCCGGCCTCGAATGGCATGTGCCGTTCAAGCGCGCGATGATCGGCGAGTTCGACGTCGACCTGACGCACGAGTTCTTCCAAGGTTTCGCCAATCATGCGCTGGTCACGTTGCACATCGACAATCTGCGCGGCGACAACGCCCATCACCAGTGCGAAACGGTATTCAAGGCGTTCGCCCGCGCGCTGCGCATGGCGGTGGAGCCCGACCCGCGCGCCGCCGGCACGATCCCCTCGACCAAAGGATGCCTGTAGGGACCACGATGCCTTTGGCTGGCACTTGGAATAGGGCGCGCGCGCGGCCGCTCCGGAGCGCGACCTCTCAATCTAACGCTTTGCGTGCACGTGCGGCGCGAAGCGTCGCGTACACGCAAAGCGAATGATTGCCGTTGTCGACTATGGAATGGGCAACCTGCGCTCGGTCGCGAAGGCGATCGAGCATGTTGCGCCTTCCACGGTGGTGCAGGTGACATCCGAGCCCGAGGTGATCCGCGAAGCGGAGCGCGTCGTCTTTCCTGGCCAGGGCGCGATGCCCGACTGCATGCGCTACCTGCGTGAATCGGGGCTCGAGGAGGCCGTGCGGGAAGCGGCGGGCGCCAAGCCATTGCTTGCGGTGTGCATCGGCGAACAGATGCTGTTTGACGACAGCGAGGAAGGGCCCACGCCCGGCCTCGGTTTGTTTCCGGGAAGAGTGGTGCGCTTTCGCGATGCGGCCATGGTGACCGAGTCGGGCGCGCGTCTCAAGGTGCCGCACATGGGGTGGAACCGCGTGCGTCAGACGCAGGATCACCCGCTATGGGCCGGGGTCGAGGACGACAGTTGGTTCTATTTCGTGCACAGTTACTACGTGGTGCCCGGTGACGGCCGCCTTACCGCCGGATCCTCGGAATACGGCGGTCCCTTTACCTGCGCGGTTGCGCGGGATAATATTTTTGCGACCCAGTTCCACCCTGAAAAGAGCGCCGCCGCCGGATTGCGCATTTACGAGAACTTCTGCCGCTGGGCACCGTGATTCGGTGCGCTGCGCGCCGCCCCGTACTGCAACCCCTTCCCCTCTCCTTGCGCTGGACACCGCCCACCCACCGGGCCTGATGCAATGCTGCTGATCCCTGCCATTGACCTCAAAGACGGTCACTGCGTGCGCCTGCGTCAGGGCGACATGAATAACGACGTGACCGTGTTCTCCGACGACCCGGTGGCGATGGCACGCCACTGGCTGGCGCAGGGCGCGCGACGCCTGCACATCGTTGACCTCAATGCCGCCCGCTCCGGACGGCCGGTCAACGAAGGCGTTATCCGCAAGATGGTGCAGGCGGTCGGCGATGACCTGCCGATCCAGCTGGGCGGCGGAATCCGCGACCTCGATACGATCGAGCGTTACATCGATGACGGCGTGAGCTTTGTCGTCATCGGCACGGCAGCCGTCAAGAACCCGGGCTTCCTGCACGATGCATGCAGTGCGTTCGCCGGGCACGTCATCGTCGCGCTCGACGCCAAGGGCGGCAAGGTTGCGACCGACGGCTGGAGCAAACTCACCGGCCACGACGTCAACGACCTGGCGAAGAAGTTCGAGGACTATGGTGTCGAGGCGATCCTTTACACCGACATCGGTCGTGACGGCATGATGACCGGCGTGAACATCGAGGCGACGGTCGAGCTGGCGCGCCATGTGAAGATTCCGGTCATTGCCAGCGGCGGCGTGGCACGTATCGAGGATATCGAGGCGCTCTGCGCGGTCGAGGCCGACGGTGTCACCGGTGCGATCCTGGGGCGTTCGCTCTACGAAGGCGCCATCGACTTCAAGCACGCGCAGGAACGCGCCGACGCGCTCGCCACCTGAGGTCGTGCGGCCGCGCTCGAGCCGCTATGCTGCGGCTCGGAGCGAAAACATGCTTGCGAAGCGCATCATCCCCTGCCTGGACGTCACCGGCGGCCGAGTCGTCAAAGGCGTGAACTTCGTCGCGTTGCGTGATGCCGGCGACCCGGTCGAGATTGCCCGCCGCTACGACGCGGAAGGCGCCGACGAACTGACCTTTCTCGACATCACCGCGTCGTCGGACCAGCGCGACATCATCCTGCATGTGATCGAAGCGGTCGCCGAACAGGTCTTCATTCCGTTGACGGTGGGAGGCGGCGTGCGTCGCGTCGAGGACGTGCGCCGGCTGCTGAACGCCGGCGCAGACAAGATCTCGATCAACACCGCGGCGGTGCAGGACCCGCAACTCGTGGCCGCGGCGAGCGGTCGTTATGGCTCCCAGTGCATCGTCGTCGCGATCGACGCGCGGCGTCGGCAGAAGGACGATGCGTCGGCGGGGTGGCAGGTGTACACGCACGGCGGCCGGACGCCGACCGGCCTCGACGCGATCGACTGGGCGCGCGAGGTGGCTCGTCTCGGTGCCGGTGAGATTCTGCTGACCAGCATGGACCGCGACGGCACCCGGCAGGGTTTCGACCTGGAACTGACCCGCGCGGTGGTCGACGCGGTGCCGATCCCGGTGATTGCGTCGGGCGGCGTCGGCACGTTGCAGCACCTGACCGACGGTGTCACGCGCGGCGGCGCCGATGCGGTGCTGGCCGCGTCCATCTTCCACTACGGCGAGTTCACGGTACGCGCGGCCAAGGACTACATGGCCGCGCACGGCGTCCTGATGCGACTCTCATGAGCGACGAGAACGCCAGCAGCGCAGGCGATCCCGGCTGGCTCGCCGAAGTGCACTTCGACAGCGACGGCCTTGTCCCGGTGATTGCGCAGGATGTATCGACGCGGCGGGTGTTGATGGTGGCCTGGGCCAATCGCGAGGCGTTGATCGAGACCGCGACGACGCGCCGTGCGGTCTACTGGTCGCGTTCACGCGGGCGGCTGTGGCGCAAAGGCGAAGCGTCCGGCCATACGCAGCAAGTGGCGGAGGTCCGTCTCGACTGCGACGGCGACGTGGTCCTGTACGCTGTCGAGCAGGCGGGCGGCATCGCCTGCCATACCGGACGAGAGAGCTGCTTTTATCGCCGCCTGGAGGAGGGTCGCTGGGTCAGCGTGGACCCGGTGCTCGTGGACCCGGAACTCATCTACCGCAAATGAACGACGCCATTCTTGAACAGCTGGCGGCAGTCATCGAGGCGCGCCGCGGCGGCGATCCGGACACGTCCTACGTTGCGCGGCTGCTGCAACGGGGCGAGGACGCGATCCTGAAGAAGGTTGGCGAAGAGGCGACCGAGGCGGTCATGGCGGGCAAGGACGGCTCGCCCGAACGGATCATCGCCGAGACCGCCGACCTCTGGTTTCATTGCCTGATCATGCTGGCGCACTACGGGCTGGGTCCGGCCCAGGTATTGGACGAGCTCGCCCGTCGCGCCGGCACCTCAGGGCTGGAGGAAAAGGCCGCCCGCAAAGCGCAGGGCCGTGAGCGGGGCGAGTAATGGGCCGAACGGACCCGTCGGAGCAGGCTCGCGTCCCCACCGCGGACGCCCAGCGCGCCGCAGCGCGCGGACGCGGCCGGAACGCCTTGCGCGAGATGCGGGAACGCGCCGCCCGCGATGACGTCAAAGGAATGGGTCAATGAGCGAAAAATGCCTCTTCTGCCGCATTGCGCGCGGTGAAGTGCCGAGCCGCAAGGCCTATGAGGACGATGAAGTCGTCGCTTTTCACGACATCAATCCGGCCGCGCCGGTGCATCTTCTGCTGATCCCGAAGCTGCACGTCGAGTCGTTGTTCGAGACCGGTCCGGAGCACGAGGCGCTCTTGGGTAAACTGGTGACACTTGCGCCGCGGCTCGCGAAAGAACAAGGCTGCGACAACGGCTTCCGCGTCGTGATCAACAACGGCCCGGACGGCGGACAAGAGGTCTATCACTTGCACATCCACATCCTGGGCGGTCCGCGCCCGTGGAAGCGTCTGTAGGAGTTCGCGATGGGTTCGTTTTCTATCTGGCACTGGCTGATCGTCCTGCTGGTCATCATCCTGGTCTTCGGCACCAGCAAGCTGAAGAACATGGGAAAAGACCTCGGCGGCGCAATCAAGGGTTTCAAGGAAGGCATGAAGGAAGGCACCGAAGAGGCGACCCGTAACGTCGAGGACGCCAAGAAGGTCGCCGGCCAGACGATCGACGTCCAGGCCAAAGAGAAGTCCTGATTGCCCTGCGCGCACCCCGCGCCCGCTGTGGCCGGGGCGCGTCCGCGCTTCCGCTTCCGACCTGACGGCCGCAGATGTTCGATTTCAGCTTCGGCGAATTGGCAGTGATCGGCGCTGTTGCGCTGGTCGTGCTCGGACCGGAACGCCTGCCCAAGGTGGCGCGCACCGTCGGGGAATGGGCCGGCAAGGCGCAGCGCTATGTGGCGCAGGTCAAATCCGACATCAACCGCGAGATCGAGGTCGCCGAACTCAAGAAGCTGCAGGAGCAGGCGCGCGGCATCGCGCACGAGTTCGAAACGGCCGTCAAGACCGAGGCCAAGGGCATCGAGTCGAGCCTGAACCCGGCGGGCGAGTCCGCCAGCGGAACGTCCAACCTTGCGAGCCTCGGAGCGGATGCCGGTACCGACGGCTGGGGCGATTCGAGACGGCTGGACCAATACGCGGTTTTCGCGCCGCTACAAGCCCGGCCCTAGCATCGATGAGCTGTCCGAGGAAATCGCCAAGCTGAAGCGCCAGCTGGCGCTGCCGGAATCTGCCGGGACCGCACGCCACAAGTACGCCCCGCGCGCACGCCTGAACCGGCCGCGGATCCGGCGCTGATGTCGTCCCCGGCCCGCTGACCAATGACGACCGAGACGTCCGAACCCGCCGATCCCGGCCAGGAACAGAGCTTCCTCACGCACCTGATCGAGTTGCGGCAGCGCCTGGTGCGGGCGGCGCTTGCGATCGTCATCGTGTTTGTCGCACTGACGCCGTTCATGAAGGAGATCTTCGACGTGCTGTCGCAGCCGATGATGGCGGCGCTGCCGGCCGGGTCGAAACTTCTTGCGACCGGCGTCATCACGCCGTTCATGGTGCCGCTGAAGGTGACGCTTTTCGTTGCGCTGCTGATCGCGCTGCCTTACGTCCTCTGGCAGGTCTGGGCATTCGTCGCTCCGGGCCTCTACAAGCACGAGAAGAAGCTTGCCGCGCCGCTGATCGCGTCCAGCGTCGTGATGTTCGCCATTGGCATGGCGTACTGCTACTTCATCGTGTTCGGCTTTGTCTTCAAGTTCATTGCCGGCTTTGCGCCGGTATCGGTGAACGTTTCGCCGGACATCGAGGCGTACTTCAGCTTCGTGATGGGAATGTTCCTCGCGTTCGGGCTGACCTTCGAAGTGCCGATCATCGTCGTGTTGCTGGCACGCTTCGGCATCGCCAGCGTACAAAGGCTGAAGCAGGCGCGGCCGTACGTCATCGTCGGCGCCTTCATCGTCGCCGCCGTATTCACGCCGCCCGATGTCCTGTCGCAGTTGCTGCTGGCGATTCCGCTGTGCGTGCTCTACGAACTGGGCATCTTCCTCGCCCGCTTCGCGATCAAGCCCAAGGCTGCCGACGAGGCGGCTGCGCAGGAAACCCCATGATCGCGCGGCGGGCGCCGTTGCCGATTCAGGCGGCGCCGCTTCGACTGCTGCTGGTTCTGCTGATTGCCCTGTTGCCCCACGCGGTGGCGCAGGCGGCGCGGCTGCAGATCGTTCCCGACAATGACGCCGATCTCGCGCGAGGCTTTGCTGCGTACCAGTCGGGTGATTTGGTTGGCGCGCAGCAGTTCTTTCAAAAGGGTGCTGCACGCAACCACCGCGTTGCCCAGTTCAACCTGGCGGTCATGTTGATTGCCGGGGAGGGCGGACCGGCCGATCCGTCTGCAGGCATGCAGTGGCTGAAGAAATCGGCCGACGGTGGCTTTGCGCGCGCCCAGTACGCGCTCGGGCTGCTGCACGAGCGCGGCGACACGGTGCCGCGCTCGCTGACCGAAGCGACGGCGTGGTTCCGCAAGGCGGCTGAACAGGGCTACCGCGATGCGCAGGTCAGCCTTGCGACGCAGTACTTCCTCGGCCGCGGCGCAGCACGCGACTACGCGGAGGCGGCTCGATGGTACGAGCGGGCCGCAGAACAAGGCGATGAGGGCGCCGCCTACATCGTTGCAAGCCTGTACGAGAACGGCGACGGTGTCGAGGCGGACGTGTTGCGCGCTTTTTACTGGTACAGCATTGCCGCCGCCGGCGGCGACGCGGTTGCCAACCTCAAGGCGCGTGAGATGCGCGAGAAGCTCGGCCGCGAGCGCTGAGAGGTAGTCCGAGACTATTGCGGACGACGTGGCGTCGGCCGCTCGCCCACCGTCACCGGAACGTCGACTTCCTTGCCCGACCGCAGCACGCGCACGTTGGCGCTCGAGCCGGGCGGCAACTGCGCGATCTGGTTAAGCATGGTGCGGCTGCTCATTACCTTCTGGCCGTTGATGGTCAGAATGACATCACCGGGCTCGAGTCCGGCGCGCCCGGCCGGGCTGGCGCGCTGCACGCCTTTCAGCACCACACCGTCGGCGCGGGACAGCTTGAGCAGATCGGCGGATTCCGGGGTGATGTCCTCCGGTTCGACGCCGAAGTAACCGCGCGTCACCTTGCCGGTCTTGATCAGATCGGTCATCACCTGACGCACCAGCGATGCCGGGATCGCGAAGCCAATGCCGATCGAGCCCCCGGTGCGGGAAAAGATGGCGGTATTAATGCCGACCAGGTGACCGGTCGAATCGACCAGCGCGCCGCCCGAATTGCCCTGGTTGATGGCTGCATCGGTCTGGATGAAGTTCTCGAACGTGTTGATGCCGAGGTTCGAGCGCCCCAGCGCCGAGATGATCCCCATCGTTACCGTCTGGCCGACGTCGAACGGGTTGCCGATCGCCAGCACGATGTCACCCACTTTCAGTCCATCGTCGCTGCCGAAGCTGATGACGGGTAGCGCAGTCGCCTCGATCTTGAGCACGGCGAGATCGCTTTCCGGGTCGGCGCCGACCAGGCGCGCGTCGAACTGTCGGCCGTCCGCGAGAGCGACGGCGATTTCATCGGCCGCCTGCACCACGTGGTTGTTGGTCAGCACGTAGCCGTCGGCCGTGGCGATAACGCCAGAACCGAGGCTCGCGACACGGTCCGGCCCGCCGCGCGGGTCACCGAAGAAATAGCGGTACAGCGGATCGGCAGGCGCCCCGCGCCGCTGGACTTCCTTGGTCGTGTAAACGTTGACGACGGCCGGCGCTGCGACGGCGACCGCGTCGGCGTACGTGCCGGGGGCTGCCGCGCGAGGCACGTCGGACGGTGGCACCACCTGTTTGACGGCCGGCACCGGCAACGCCGGCACCGGCGGGGCGGGCGCGCGGGCGAGCCACTCCGGCCGTAGCGTGGAGACGACGAAGAGGAGAGCCAGGCCGACTGTCGTTGCTTGCGCAAAGATCAGCCAGATGCGACGGAGCATGCGGGCGGTTCCGAGACGAGTCGGAGAGCAAGAGAGATACCGCTCGCGGCCGCAGGGCGGCCGGGAGAGCGCACTCCGATTATTGCAGACCGACGGGCTGTCGGTCCTGGTCCGCGAAGGGACGTTAGCGGCGCTTCAGTTCGTCGCGGATCTCGCGCAGCAGCGCGACCTCTTCCGGCGTCGGCGCAGGCGTCGCGTCGAGGTTGGACTTCACCCGGTTGACCGCCTTGACCATCCAGAAGATGACGAACGCCAGGATGATGAAGTTGAGCAGCACCGTGACAAAGTTGCCCCAGGCAAACACCACGCCGCTTTTCTGCGCCGTATCGAGCGAGGCGCCGGCGGGGACGTTGCCGGAAAGCACCCAGTACTTGTTGGAAAAGTCGACGGCACCGCCGAAGACGGCGTTGATCATCGGCATCACGACGTCTTTGACCAGCGAGTCGACGATCCTGCCGAACGCCGCGCCGATGATGATGCCGACCGCGAGATCGATGACATTGCCCTTGACCGCAAACTCGCGAAACTCTTTCAGCATGCCCATCCCGATCCCCCGTCCGAGTTCTGTCTTCGCGCAGTTTAGCGGCCCGCGCCGCGGGGCACGGCCTGAAGGGAGGCCGCGGTAGGACTTGCCACATGCAGTAGAATCGCGGGCTGCCGGGGGAGCGCTGGTTTGCGTTCGCTTCGGCAAGTTGCCTGCCGCGGGCCGACGTTCAGGCCGGCTGCGTTCGCGGCGCAATGCGGCCTTCATCTTGATTCGGGGTTTTCATGTCCACACCGACTTCAGTTCCCGCCGGCGACATGCCTGCGGGCGTCGACAAGGAGCGCCGCAACGCGATCGCGCTGACCGCGGCTGTCGGTGGTGCCGGGGCTCTGGCGATGGCCGCGCCTTTCGTCTCGTCGTTTGCCCCATCGGAGCGCGCCAAGGCGGCCGGGGCGCCGGTCGAGTTCGATGTCGCCGGGATCGCGCCGGGCGAGATGAAGACGGTCGAGTGGCGCGGGTTGCCGGTGTGGGTTTTGCGCCGAACTCCCGAGATGCTGCAGTCGATCAAGAAGGTCGACGGCGAGGTCGCTGACCCGAAGTCACAGCGCACCCAGTACCCGACCCCCGAATATGCGCAGAACGAATACCGCTCGCGCAAGCCGGAGTATCTGGTGGCGGTGGGCATCTGCACGCACCTCGGCTGTTCGCCCGCCGGCCCGTTCGCGCCCAACGAGAATTCGCAGCTCGGCGCCGACCAGGGTTTCCTGTGTCCGTGTCACGGTTCCACGTTCGATCTGGCGGGTCGCGTGTTCAAGAACAAGCCGGCACCCGACAACCTGCCGGTGCCGCCGCACAAGTACGTTTCGGACACCGTCATCGTCATCGGTGACGACACCAACGCCTGATCCCCGGGAACGCGTCGATGGCTGAATACAAGACCCCATACGCCGGGATCGCCGGCTGGTTCGACCAGCGCATGCCGACGGTGATGGCGGAGTACCGCAAGCACCTGTCCGAGTACTACGCGCCGAAGAACTTCAACATCTGGTACGTGTTCGGTGGCCTGGCGATCACGGTGCTGGCGATCCAGATCATCACCGGCATCTTCCTGGTGATGCACTACAAGCCCGATGCCAACCTGGCGTTTGCCTCGGTCGAATACATCATGCGCGACGTGCCCGGCGGCTGGTTCATCCGCTACATGCACTCCACCGGCGCGTCGTTCTTCTTCATCGTCGTGTACCTCCACATGTTCCGCGGCCTGATGTACGGCAGCTACCGTACGCCGCGCGAGCTGGTGTGGATCTTCGGCTGCCTGATCTTCCTGTCCCTGATGGGCGAGGCGTTCTTCGGCTACCTGCTGCCGTGGGGGCAGATGAGCTACTGGGGCGCGCAGGTGATCGTCAACCTGTTTGCGGCCATCCCGCTGATCGGGCCCGACCTTTCGGTGTGGATCCGCGGCGACTACGTGATTGGTGACGCCACGCTGAATCGCTTCTTTTCCTTCCACGTCATCGCGATTCCGCTGGTGCTGATCGGCCTGGTGGCCGCACACATCCTGGCACTGCACGACGTCGGCTCGAACAATCCGGACGGGGTGGAGATCAAGAAGAAACTCGACGCCTCGGGCAGGCCGCTGGACGGAATTCCGTTCCACCCGTATTACACGGTGCACGACATCTTCTGGCTGGCGATCTTCCTGATGATCTTCTTCTTCGTCGTGTTCTTCGCGCCGGAGATGGGAGGCTACTTCCTCGAGTGGAACAACTTCATCCCGGCCGATTCGCTGGCGACACCGTCGCACATCGCACCGGTGTGGTACTTCACGCCGTTCTATTCGATCCTGCGTGCGACGACCGAGCAGTTCATGGTGGTCCTCGCGATCGGCACGATCGCGCTGTCTGCGCTGGTGATTCTCTCGGTGCGCAACCCGATCGTGCGCGGCGCCATCGCTGTCGGCACGCTGGTACTGCTGCTCGGATACTTCACTCTGGACGCGAAGTTCTGGGGTGTGGTGCTGATGGGCGCGTCAGTCATGATCTTCATTCCGCTGCCGTGGCTCGATCAGTCACCGGCGAAGTCGATGCGTTATCGGCCGACCTGGCACTTCTGGCTGCTGATCGCCTGGGTGGTGGCCTTCGTCGTACTGGGCTACTTCGGCACGCAGCCGCCGTCGGCGGCCGGCCAGTACATCTCGATGATCGGCACGGTCACCTACTTCGGGTTCTTCGCGCTGATGCCGTGGTGGAGCCGGATGGGCACGTTCAAAGCGGTTCCGGACCGTGTCAACTTCAAACCGCACTAAGAGGGCGGGGACAGAATGAAGAACATCATGACCCGGCTCGTGGTCGTGTTGGCCCTGGCGGTCACCGCCGGGGGCGCCGCGGCCGTCGGCCCGGAGATTCCTATCGAGGAATGGCCGGCTGCGCGCAGCCGCAGTTTCGCGTCCCTGCAGAATGGCGCCCGCCTGTTTGCCAACTACTGCATGGGCTGCCACAGCGCCAACCTTGTCCGCTGGAACCGGCTCGAACAGATCGGGCTCGACGGCAGTCAGATCAAGGAGTTCCTGATTTTCGGCAACCAGAAGGTGGGCGACACGATGCGCATCGCGATGAACCCGACCGACAGCAAGGTCTGGTTCGGCAAGGTTCCGCCCGATCTGTCCGTGATCACGCGGGCCCGCACGTCGTTCGATTTTGCCGGCACTGATTACATCTACACACTGCTGCGCGGGTATTACCGCGACAACAGCACGCCAACCGGCTGGAACAACATCGCTTACCCGAACATCGGGATGCCGCACATTTTCTGGGATCGCCAGGGCCCGCGCGAAGCCACGCTGGTGCAGACGCGCAGGCACGTCGACCCGAAGACCGGGCACGCGAGCTACGTGCAGTCGAACACCGTGTTCGACGTGAACGGCAATGCAACGAAGACCGAGACGGAACTCAAGGGTCCCAGCAACGAGGGGTTCAGTTATACATTCAAGCCGATTGATGTACAGCAGGCACGGCAGTTCGATTCCGATGCGGCCGACCTGGTGGCATTCCTGTCCTTCATCACCGATCCATCGCAGGCCACGCGTCGGAGCATCGGTGTGTGGGTGCTGGTCTTCCTGGCATTCTTTGCCGTGGTGTCGTGGCGCCTGAACTCGGTGTACTGGAAGGACATCCATTAACGTCGCTCGACGTGGACGCGACCCCCCGGGTCGCACGTGCACGTCGAGCAGTCTGAATTGACCTGCGGGCTGGGGCGGCCCGGCGTCCCGCAGGTACCGGCGGCGCTCCGCGCCGCGACGCAAGTGAACAAGATGCAGCCGCCCCCCTGCGAATAGGAAAACAAGATGATGGTGCTTTACTCCGGAACTACCTGCCCGTTTTCGCAGCGCTGTCGGTTCGTGCTGTTCGAGAAGGGCATGGACTTCGAGATCCGCGACGTGGATCTGTTCAACAAGCCCGAGGACATCAACGTGATGAATCCGTACGGGCAGGTGCCGATCCTGGTCGAGCGCGATCTCGTGCTGTACGAGTCCAATATCATCAACGAGTACATCGACGAGCGCTTCCCGCATCCGCAGCTGATGCCGGCCGACCCGGTGATGCGGGCACGGACGCGGCTGTTCCTCTTCAACTTCGAGCGCGAGCTGTTCCTGCACGTGCAGGCGCTCGAGAACAGCAACAACCAGAAGCTCATCGAGAAGGCGCGATCGACGATCCGCGACCGTCTGACGCAGCTCGCACCGATCATGCTCAAGAACAAGTACATGCTCGGCGAGGACTTCTCGATGCTCGACGTGGCGCTGGCGCCGTTGCTGTGGCGACTCGATCATTACGGCATCGATCTGCCGAAAACCGCCGCTCCGCTGATGAAATACGCGGAACGCATCTTTTCGCGGCCGGCGTACATTGAAGCCCTGACGCCTTCGGAAAAGGTGATGCGCCGCTAGGCGTAACGTATTGCCTCCATGTCGGACCTGTCGACCAAGCCCTACCTGATCCGCGCCATCCACCAGTGGTGCACCGACTCGGGCTACACGCCGTACATCGCGGTCCTCGCGGATGACACCGTGCGGGTGCCGCGCGAGTTCGTCAAGAATGGCGAGATCGTCCTCAACATTTCGCCGCTCGCCACCAACCGGCTGCAACTCGGCAACGAATCGATCGAGTTCCAGGCGCGCTTCGGCGGTGTTGCGCGCGAAGTGTTCGTGCCGATCGAGCGTGTGCTGGCTGTTTACGCCCGGGAAAACGGCCAGGGAATGGCGTTTGAGGTTGCGCGGGACGTAGCGCCTGCCGGCACCACCGACCAGCCCGAGCCTGCCGGCAGCGGCGCGCGCGCACCCATGGCGCTGGTCCCTGTGCAGGGCTCTTCCAGGACCAGCGAGGGCGTGGGTGAGTCGTCCAACGGCGACGAGGCGGCAAGAACTCCGCCGCCTGACGACACGCCGCCTGCGCCCCGCGGCGAAAGGCCGAAACTCACGCGCGTCAAGTAACCGACGTGCGCGCGACGAATGACGCCGGCATAGCTCAGCTGGTAGAGCAGCGGTTTTGTAAACCGAAGGTCGGGGGTTCGATTCCCTCTGCCGGCACCAATCTCCTCCGCCGACCGCGCAGCAAGGACGATCGCTAGCGCTGCGGGTCGCCGATCCGACCGTTCCAGCGCGGGGCGCCGGCAGGTCCAAGGTCGAACAGATCCAGCACGCGCATCACCGTGTGGTCGATCATCTGCTCGATCGAAGCCGGGCGCTGGTACAGCGCCGGAACGGGCGGGAAGATGACTCCGCCCATCAGCGTGACCGCTTCCATGTTGCGGATGTGCGCGAGATTGAGCGGCGCCTCGCGGGGCAGCAGCACCAGGCGGCGACGCTCCTTCAGGCAGACGTCGGCGGCGCGCGAAATCAGGTTGTCCGCGTAGCCGTGGGCGATGGCCGCCAGAGTCTTCATCGAGCACGGCGCGACGACCATGCCGAGCGCCGCGAAAGAGCCGCTGGCGATCGTCGCACCGATATCGTTGACGCTGTGCACGACGTGCGCGAGCGATTCGACGTCGCCGCGCTTCAGATCGAGCTCTTGATAGGCGTTGAGCACGCCGGCGGCCGACAGCAGCAGATGCGTCTCGAGTCCGTCGAGTTCGCGCAGGCGCCGCAGCAACTGGACGCCGTATGCCGCGCCGCTGGCGCCCGTGATCGCGACGATCAGGCGCCGAACGGTCATCTCAGGCCGGCTTTACGTCCTGCAGCAGCGCCTGCAGTTCGCCGGACTGGTACATCTCCATGATGATGTCCGAGCCGCCGACGAACTGACCGTTCACGTACAGCTGCGGAACCGTGGGCCAGTTGGCGTAATCCTTCACGCCCTGCCGAACGTCGTCGTCCTCGAGCACGTTGACGGTCACGAGATTCTGCGCGCCGGCCTGCTTCAGCACCTGGATGGCGCGGCCGGAAAAGCCGCACTGCGGGAACTGCGCCGTGCCTTTCATGAACAGCACGACCGGGTGGTCGGTAACCGTCTTGTGGATGAATTCCTTGGCGTCCATGTCAATGTTCTCGGAAGGGAGGGTCAGTGTAGAAAGGCGGGACGGCCACCGTCAAACCGGGCGACCCGGACATTTTTCGGCCCCGGCACAGCCGCACTGCAACTTGAATCCGACATGACCACGAAATCAGCACCGCGTTCCCCGGTTTTCCGGCAAACGCCGTGGCCGGGCTGTAGTTCAATGGCTATGCGCCGTGACCCGGAGATGCCGTTGCCTCAGTGGTGGCTGTCACGTCCGAAATTCGGCGCACCAATTCCTTGCGGCGCGACGCGACTCGAACCGCAGCAGCGCTGCGGCGGCATCGGACGTGCCCGCCGCGGCTCCCTTTCGTAGCCTCACATCCGACCCCGCGTCACGCGCTCGTGACCGGCGGCGTCCCGGGTGTTCGCGACGCCACGCAGTCCCGCCGCGCGCAGCATGCGCCCGACGGGCGTTCCCTGGTCGAATCCATGCTCGAGCACCAGCCAGCCCCGCTCGGTGAGATACCGGGGCGCGCCTTCGACGATCGCCGACAGGCAGCGCAGGCCATCGGCGCCGTCGGTCAGCGCCAGCGACGGCTCGTGCGCAAGCGCGTCCATGTGCGGGTCATGGACTGCGACGTACGGCGGATTGCTGACGATCAGATCGAAGGTTTCCCCGGTCTCGACGGCGTCGAACCAGTGCCCCGCACGCAGTTCGACGGTGGCGCCCAGCGCCCTGGCGTTGGCGCGCGCTATGGATACCGCGCTGGGCGACAGATCCGTCGCCGTCACGCGCGCATCGGGCCGTTCGAGCTGCAGCGTGATCGCGACACAGCCCGAACCGGTGCCGAGCTCGAGCACCCTGGGGGCATGCCGGTCGCGCAGGCATTCGAGGGCGACGTCGACAAGCGTCTCGGTGTCCGGCCGAGGAATCAACACGTCCAGCGTCACGGCAAACTGCCGGCCGTAGAACTCCTGCGTACCGAGCAGATAGGCCATCGGCTCAGCCTGGCGCCGACGCTGAACCAGTACGGTGAACTGTGCGGCCTGGTCGGCGGGCACGGCGATGTCCGGATGGGTGATCAATTGTTCCCGGGTGACCTGCAGTACATAGGCGAGCAGAGCGCGCGCTTCCGCGTGCGGCAGTCCGCTCGACGTCAGCAGGTCGTTCGCCGTCACGCCGAGCCCGACATCAGGCCGCCTCGCCCAGCGCGGCCAGCTGCTCGGCCTGATGCTCGGCTGCAAGGCGTTCGGTCAGTTCCTCGAGGTCGCCGTCCATGATCTGATCGATCTTGTACAGCGTCAGGTTGATGCGGTGGTCGGTCACGCGGCCCTGCGGGAAGTTGTAGGTGCGTATGCGCTCGGACCGGTCGCCAGAACCGATCAGGCTCTTGCGCGTCGACGCCTCCTTGGCCTGCTGTTCCCTGGTGCGCTGGTCCATGATGCGCGCGGCCAGGATCTTCATCGCGCGCTCGCGGTTCTTGTGCTGCGAGCGGTCGTCCTGGCACTCGACCACCAGCCCGGTCGGCAGGTGCGTGATGCGAACCGCGCTTTCGGTCTTGTTCACGTGCTGTCCGCCGGCGCCCGACGCGCGGTACACATCGATGCGGATCTCGGTCGGATCGATCTTGACCTCGTTGATCTCGTCGGCCTCCGGCAGCACGGCCACAGTGCACGCGGAGGTATGAATGCGTCCCTGTGCCTCGGTCGCCGGCACGCGCTGCACCCGGTGTCCACCGGACTCGAACTTGAGCTTGGAGTACGCGCCGTTGCCGACGATGCGCACGATCGCCTCCTTGTACCCACCGAGGTCCGACGGACTCTCGGAGATCATCTCGGTGGTCCACCGGTGGCGCTCGGCAAAACGCATGTACATGCGCAGCAGGTCGCCGGCGAAGAGCGCGGACTCATCGCCGCCGGTTCCGGCGCGCACCTCGAGGAAGATGTTGCGGTCGTCATTCGGATCCTTGGGCAGCAGCAGTCGCTGCAGATCGCTTTCGATGGAGTCCATGCGCGCCCGCGCGGCGTGCGTCTCTTCTTCGGCCAGCGTCTTCATGTCGGGGTCGGACAGCATCTCCTGCGCGCCCAGCAGGTCGGCGTGCGCGCGGTTGTACTCGTGGAAGCGGGTGACCACCGGTTCGATCTCGGCCCGTTCCTGGCCCAGTGAGCGCAGCCGGTTCATGTCCCTTGCTGCATCCTCGCTCGACAGCGAGGTATCGATTTCTTCCAGGCGTCGCGCCAGTTGGTGGAGCTTGGCCTGCATGGATTGGTTCATGGCGGAAGGCGTTCGATGGGTTGACTGAAATGCCGCACTGTCGACGCCGCGGCGGCCGATGCGGGTCGAGCGGCGCGGCGGAACGGGAATCGCCCGCAGCCGCACGGCCTTGCGGGCCGCGGCGCTGCGGGCGGCAGCTAATCGTCGGAGTGCGAGTAGAAGCGCGCGAGCAGCGCCTGCAGCCGGACCTGCTCGGCATCGTCGCCGGCTTCGCGCAGCGTGCTCATCGGGTCGTGCAGGAACTTGTTGGTGAGCGCCTGCGACAGGTGCTCGATGACGGCCTCGGGCGCATCGCCGCGGGCGAGCTGCTTGAGTGCCCGCTCGAGTTCGCGGCGACGCAGCGCATCGGCGCGCATGCGTAGGTCCTGAATCACCGGTACCGCGCGCCGCGCCTTGATCCATTCCTCGAAGTCGCGAACGCGCGACTCGATGATGGCTTCGGCCTGCGCTACGGCGGCCTGGCGGCTCTCGCTGCCGCTCTGGACGACACGGCCGAGGTCATCGACCGTGTGCACGTAAACGTCGTCGAGGCGGGCCACCTCAGGCTCGACGTCACGGGGCACGGCGAGATCGACGATGAACATCGGCTTGCGGCGCCGCGACTTGATCGCTCGCTCGATCATGCCGAGCCCGATGATCGGCAGCGAGCTTGCGGTGCAGGACACGACGATGTCGTACCGTCCGATCGCTTCCGGCAGGTCGGAAAGTCGGATCGCATGAGCGTGCAGGCGATGCGCCAGTGCCTGCGCCCGCTCGATCGTGCGGTTCGCCACCGTGATCGATTTCGGGTGCTGCGCGGCAAAGTGCGTCGCCGTCAGTTCGACCATTTCGCCGGCACCGACGAAGAGAACGTGTTCGCCTTCGAGGTTGCCGAAGATGCGCTGCGCCAGCCGCACGGCTGCCGCGGCCATCGAAACCGACTGCGTGCCGATCTCGGTCGTCGTCCGCACTTCCTTCGCCACCGCGAAGGTGCGCTGGAACAGATGGTTCAGCATCAGCCCGAGGCCGCCGGCACTGCGTGCCAGCTTTTCGGCCTGCTTCATCTGGCCGAGGATCTGTGGCTCGCCCAGCACCATGGAGTCGAGCCCGCTCGCCACCCGGAACGCGTGACGAACCGCACTCGCCTGCGGCAGTACGTAGGTGTGCCGCTGCAGCTCGTCCAGGCTCAGGTGCTTTTCGGCAGCGACGAACTCCTGCAACGCGATCTGGGCGCGTTCCGGCTCATCCGCCGCGCAGTACAGCTCGGTCCGGTTGCAGGTCGAGACGATCGCGGCCTCGGAAACGCGCCCCCCCGAGGGCTGGGCCAGTTTCTCCCGCAGCCTGCCGATCGTCATTCCGACCTCCTCGGGGACGAACGCCACCCGCTCGCGCACGGCAAGCGGCGCGGTCGTGTGGTTCAGGCCGAGGGTCAGAAGCTGCATGGCTGCCTGGAGGGGCGGCGCGCCTGTGGATAACTAGGACCGCAGGATTATAGGCGCCCACCTTGCGCTTAACGCTTGATCTGGGTCGACCGGGGGACCCCAAAAGCCGGTTTGCGGCGCTCCATTCGGGTTACCGTGGCGCCTCCAGGGTCACCGAATCAGCGCTTGCCGAGCCAGTGTTGGGCCTTCTGCATCTCCAGCAGATGCGCCGGGCAAGTCATCTCCAGGCTTTCGGCCCGGTGCAGGCAGACCTGCAGCATCTGTGCCGTGGCGAGAGCGTCCGCCAGCGCATCGTGGCGCGCCAACATGCCTATATTCATTGCCGCGAGCCAGTCGTCCATCGTCTTGTTTTCGTTCGACGGATAGAGCGCGGGCAGCAGCTCGGCCAGATCGAGCCAGGCACTCTGGCTGACGGTTCCCAGCGTTTCCTTCAGTGCACGGTCGATCATCGTTCGGTCGAATTCGGCGCGAAATGCGACCAGCGGGCAGTGGGCGACGTACTCGAGGAAGCGCAGCAGCGATGCCGACGGATCCTCGCCCGCCAGTTGCCGCTGGCCGCCGATGCGGTGAACCAGGATGTTGTCGCGGCTCGAAGTCTCGGGCTGCCGCAGCACGACCTCGAAGCAGCGGGCAAGATCGATGACACCATCGTCCACCGAAACGGCGCCGATCGACAACACCCGGTCGCGCCGCATGTCCAGTCCGGTGGTCTCGACATCGACGGTGACGTAGCGGGATCTGCGATGACTGTTGCGCGTTGGCGGGGGCGACAGTTCGGACAGCCGCTGCAGCCGGTCTTCAAGCTCCGGCACCAGCCGCGGTGACGATCCCAGGAGTCGGCTCAGCAAGCCCATCAGGCATCGCGCTGCGCGTCAAAGCGCAAACGAGAACGCTTCCTTCAGCCGCTGCTGCACCTTGCGCGCCTGCCGGAATGACTCTTTCAGCATGCGCTGGTCGACTTCATTCATCGCATACGGATCGATGCGGTTGGGATTGGTCGGATGCGCATGCTCCTGTGCGCGCAGGCGCAGCACCTGCAGGTAGTGGAATGCCTCGATGGTCGCTTCGACGTGCCGCGGATCGGCCTTGATGCGCTCACCTGCCTTGCGCAACCGTTCTGCCGTCCCGGTCGCGCGTAAGCCCTGCGCCAGGGCGAACACGCGCGCCGCGTCGACGAAGATGCGCGCGCCGCGCTTCTTGAGGTCCAGCGTCCCCTCGCGACCGGGTTTGTCCGAGACATGGAAAGCGCGGATCAGTCCCAGCGGCGGTTCGGTCTCGAGCGCGTTCTGCACCATCAGCCGCAGGAACAGCTGGTTGTCCTGCGTGCGCGCCAGCAGCCAGTCCCACAGGCGATCGGCCAGCGTGCTGTCGCCGTAGAGCGCGCGGAAATCGAAGAAGATGTTGGCGTTCAGCAGGGCCTCCGGCGTCGGTTCGCTGAGCCACGTCGTGAACTGCGCGCGCCATTCGGCTTCGGTCAGGCACCAACGCGGATTGCTCGCCATGATGTTGCCCTTGCACAGCGGAAAGCCGAGCTCGTCGAGCGCGGCATTGACGTCGCGCGCAAACGTAACCAGCTCATGGCGGGCCCGCAGGACCTCGGGCAGACCATCGGGGGCGACGAAGATCAGCGCGTTGTCCTGGTCCGTGGCGAGCGTCTGTTCGCCGCGGCCCTCGCTGCCGAGCGCCAGCCAGCACCAGGCAAGACCCTCCAACTCATGATCCTGCAGTACCCGGTTGATGACCTCGCGCGTCAGCGCATCGTTGAGCGCTGCGATCGTGCGCGTGAGCGCCTCGGCCGACACGCCCTGCGCCAGCAGGTTGCGGGCCAGGTTGCGGATGTCGCCGGCGACATGCGCGAGCTGCTTGACCGTGCGTGCTGATCGGATCGCGTGGTGAATCTGCCGCAGGCTGATCCGCTGCAACGCGAACAGATCGTGCTCGAAGATCGTGCCGAGGACTTTCCCATGCGACGTCACGATCATCTGGTGGAAGCCGCCGGCGGCCATGCTCTGAATGGCCTCCGCCGCAGTCGCTTCCGCCGGCAAGGTGATCGGATCGGGGGTCATCACGCGCGCCACCGGTGTTTCCAGCGGCAAGCCCTGCAACACGACGCGGTCGCGCAGGTCGTTCAGTGTGAAGACTCCGACCGGCGCCGACTCGTCGTCGACGACGATGATCGATCGCACCGCGTGATCGCGCATCCGGGTCAGCGCATCGTGCAGCGAGGTCGTCGCAAGGCAGGTGACCGGCTCGCTCGGGACCAGCTGCGCAAGCGGTCGAGTCAGCGAGTGCTGGTCCGAGGCAACCTGGCTGTAATGGCGCTGCAGTTCCGCGAGCGACTGCTGCGCCAGTACCGTCACGGCCTCGGTGCAGTAAGCGGCGAACTCGGGAGATATGGCGCGCAGTCTCTGGAAGTCATCCACTGCGAGCAGGTAGGCGAACACGTCTTCCGTTGCCCGATAGCTGCGCGTCGGCTGGCCGCCCGCGGACAAGGCACCCACCGGGAAACTGTCGCCCGGCTGCAGCACGCGATCCGGCATCGTGTCGAGCCCGGCGGTGACACTGGCGACGTTGCCCGTCTGGATGATATGCAGCGGCGGGAACTCGGCGCTGCGGTCGACAACGATGGTGTCCTTGGCGAAGTACGCGAGTTTCAGCCGTGGGATCATGAATCGCAGCGTGTCTTCGCTCATGCGCGAAAACGGCGTATGGCGTCGCAGGAATTCGCGCACCGATTCGTAGACGAGCGGCGGCGTGCTGGGCGTGTTCATGGCATCAAGGCTAGGTCATTGTGCCGGAACGCGAGCCGTCGCCCGGCAGTTGCGCAGTCGAATGCCCTTGCTCAGGCGTTCGAGAAAAAAGGGGGCCCCGAAGTCGGGGCCCCGTCGCTGCAGGGTTGTGCCTCGCTTGCGGCGTCAATGCGCGTGCGCCTTCGCGGCGAGGATGCCGGTGTTCTGGCGCACATAGAGTTCGTCCCACATCTCCTCGGCGCGCTTGTCGCGATACAGCAGCGATCCGAGGATGACGGCGAGGAATCCCAGCGGGATCGAGATCAGGCCCGGATTCTTGAGCTCGAACAGCGGCTTTTCGAGGCCAACTAGGCTCGTGTTGTCGTTCTGGAACCTCTCCAGATTCGCCTTCGCGCCGGCAACCGTCTTGTCGAGAGCACCCTTGTCCTGCTCGGCTTTCGCCATTCTGGCGGCATCGCCCGACGCGATCGCTTCGCTGATTGACGCGTAGCGCGCGACCGAACCGTCGACCACTTTCTGGGCCGCCGCCTTGACCGCGAGCGGGTAGGTCATGTTCGGCGAAACCAGCACGAGGCCGATGGCAGTCAGCGTGCCGACCACCATGCCGGCCATGATGCCGCCGGTGTTGCAGCGTTTCCAGTAGAGCGTCATCAGCACGCACGGGAAATTGGCGCTGGCGGCAACCGCGAACGCGAGTGCGACTAGGTGCGCGACATTCTGACCCTTGGCCGCAATGCCGATCGCGATCGCCATGGCGCCGACGATGACCGTCGCAATGCGCGCGGCCTTGACCTGTTCCTGCGGGGTCACGTGTTCGCTGCGGATCACGCCGACGTAGAGGTCGTGCGCCATCGCGCTGGCGGCGGCGAGCACCAGGCCCGCCACCACCGCGACGATCGTGGCGAACGCCACCGCGGCAACGAAGGCGAGGAACAGATTGCCGAGGAAGCTGTCGGCGCCACCGCCGACGAACTGCGCCAGCAGCGGAGCGGCCATGTTGCCACCCGCATCGACCGCGCGGATGTTGGCCGCACCGACGTTCATCGCGGCCCCGAGTCCGAGGAACAGCGTCAGTACATAGAAGCCGCCGATGATGGCCATCGCCCAGATCACCGACTTACGTGCCTCCTGCGCGGTCGGCACGGTGAAAAAGCGCATCAGGATGTGCGGCAGCCCGGCCGTTCCGAACACGAGTGCCATGCCGAGGGAGATCTGGTCTATCGGCGCCTTGAACAGCAGCCCGGGCTCGAGGAATCTCTGGCCGAGTTCCGCGGCGGTCATGTTCTTCGATGCGTCTCCCAGCAGCGTGGCCACCTGGGCCTGGACCTTGGCGTCGCCGATCGCTGCTTGCAGGAACGCGGGCAGCGAAAACCCGTAAGGCATCCAGACGAACATCACCAGCAGGATCGACGCGGTGACCAGCAGCACGGCCTTGATAATCTGCACCCACGTCGTGGCCACCATGCCGCCGAACAGCACGTATCCCAGCATCAGGATGCCGACGACGATGACCGAGATCTCGTAGTCGATGCCGATCAGCGTCTTGACCAGCACGCCGCCGCCGACCATCTGCGCCGTCAGATAGAACGTCGAAACGGTGATCACGGAGATCGCGCCGACGATGCGCACTTTCTTCGGATCGTTGCGGTAGGCGAGGATGTCCGCCAGCGTGTACTTGCCGATGTTGCGGCAGGGCTCGGCGATGACCAGCAGCACGGTGATGTAGGCGACCAGCCAGCCCACCGAATACATGAAGCCGTCATAGCCATAGAGCGAGATCAATCCGGCGATGCCGAGAAACGATGCGGCGCTGAGGTAATCCCCGGCGATGGCCCAGCCGTTTTGCAGTCCGGAGACACCGCCGCCGGCGGTGTAGAAATCGGCGGCCGATTTGACCCGCTTGGCCGCCAGGAACGTGACGAACATCGTCAAGCCGATGATCGCGGCGAATACCGAGAACGTCAGCCAGCGCCACTCGGGCGCAACCGCGCCCTGCGCCAGCGCCGGCAACGCGATCAGCGGGTAGTGCCAGGGGATCCTGCCGCCAGATACAGGTTCGTGCGGCGGGTCATGACTTGCTCCCGACGTTATCGGCGTCGGCAATCAGTTCTCGGGCCATCGCATCGAACTCGCGGTTGGCGCGACGTGCGTAATAAAACGCGATGGCCCAGGCGACGACGAATTCAGACAGTGCGAAGACAATGCCGACGTTCATCGGCCCCCACACCTTGATCCTGAAGAGTTCGGGGAAATAGGCGGCCCCGATCGGCAACAGGAAGTAATAAGCGACCGAGAAGATCATCAGTCCCATCAGAAAGCGGACCTTGCGCGAATGGAGTGTCTGAAAGCGCGGATCAGCGTCGATCGCCGCCCAGTCAAGCGGCGGTCGTTGTCCGCTCGCGCCTGCGAGTGCAGCGGTAGACATCGTTTCCTCCCAAGGAAAGGTAGTGGCGCCGTTGGCGGCGGAACGGTCGGGACGTCGAAGCAACTCGCCCGCGCTGCGCTCTTTTTGTCGGCGTGCTCGACGATAGGCGGCAATGCGGTCGTCGTACTTACAGCAGCGACGGTCCTTGATCTACGTCTATTGTCGGGCGTCCCGTCATTCCGGGGTGTGGACCCCGAGCACCGGCGGCGGTCGGCCGGCCGGACCGCGTACGATGAACCGGTGCCGAGAACTGCCAGCCGATCCCGTGATCTCGTCGTCGTGCCGTCGACGCGCCGCGACATCGATGCCATTGCTCGCTGGTGCCGCAAGCTGGCCACGCGCCGCGCGCTGATTTCCGCGGGCGCATCGATCGTTCCGGTACCGGGTGTGGACATCGCGGTGGATGTCGGGGTACTGATGTCGATGATCGAGGACATCAACGCGGCGTTCGGGTTGACACCCGAGCAGCTCGATCAGCTGGCGCCGCGGCGCAAGGCGTTTGCCTACAAGGCGCTGATGACCGTAGGCAGTGCCCTCGTCGGCCGCGTCGTCACGCGCGAACTCGTGGTCAGGCTGCTGAAGACCGTCGGTGTGCGCATGACAGCGAAGCAGGCAGCCCGGGCGGTGCCGTTCGCCGGCCAGGTGGTGGCCGCCTCATTGAGCTTTGCGGCGCTGAAGTACCTCGGCGATCGCCACATCCAGGACTGCATGCAGGTGGCGGACACGCTGCTCGATCTCACCGGGACGTACAAATGACACGGGCCGGCGGTGCCGGCCCGTGGTTCCGCTCCCGGCTGACCTAGACGATGCCATCCTTGGTCATCGTCGTGACGATCAGCTGAACGAACTGATCGATCAGCTGCTGCACCGTGTTGTACCCGGTCGAGGTGGTCGTCGCCGCTGACCACAGCACGGCCGCGCTTCTGGCGTCGAACACCCGCGTGTCGGCGTGCACGTTCTGTGTCGTTGTCACCTGAGGCGGGATCGTCGTGGCCCACATCGTGTTGTAGTAGCCAGTCATGCCGCCCCAGCCCGGTCCCCAACCGCCGCCCCAGCCCCAGCCGGGTCCCCAGGCCGGACCCATCACCATGCCGGGCGAAACATTGACCTGAGTAGTGACGTTGATGATGCGCGTCACCATCGCGTGCGAGACCCCGGCGTCGGCCACCACGCGGCGCAGCCGATCCTCGGTGATCGGTCCGTCTTCCGGCAACAATATGTAGGACGGCACGGCCTTGACACCGAGCGCGGTCAACGAAGCGACCATCCGGTCCTCGTAGATGCGCCGGCTCGCGGAATCGCGCACGGCGCCCATCACCATGACGTTGCGCAACGGCCGCTTGCCGGCGTATTCCGGATTTACCCACTGGGCGTCCAGCGTGGTCGAGGTCGCGCAGCCAAGGATGAGCGCCGCAGCAGTCGCGAGCAGGGCAGTAGCAAAGGGCTTGAACATCAGTGACTCCGTGCGTATCGAGACAATTCGAGGGGCCAGCGGAAACAAGATTAGCGCATGCGTGTGCGGAGGGCGGGATTCGCAATGCCGGCCTTCTGCCGGTGTCACTTTGCGCTTGGCGCCAACGCCTCCTGCTCCATCTGCAGGTAGGTGCCGTACGCGTTGATGCGATTGGCTGCGGCAAAGGCAGGGACTTTCGCGAAGCGCGACCAGTCGACTGCCGCGTAGGCGTCATCGAAAGGAACCAGGTCGCGCGCGGCCTGGCCCATCTTTTCGCGCAGAAAGAGCAGGTAGTCGCGGGTCAGCGCGATGTCCGGCGCAGGATCGCGAGACGAACTGCCGTGGCCCGGAATGACCATGACGGGCTTCAACGGCGCGATGAGGTCCAGTGTCGCCAGCCAGATGCGCGTATCCGCATTGCCGACAAACGGGATCCGCCCGCTGAAGTAAAGATCCCCGGCGAGCAGCACGCGATCCGTTTCGACCCACAGCATCAGATCCTCGGGCGAATGGGCGCCGCCGACGTCGATCAGCCGGAACTTGATGCCGCCACGCTCGAACGCGTACTCCCGGTTGCGTGAAAATTCGATCCAGCGGCTGGGAGCGACCAGCCGCGTCTGCTCATCCACGTACGGCCAGAGATCGCGCCGCCTTTGCTCGAGCCGTTCCTGCGCCGCAGGTGAGCTGAGCGACTCGCGCCCCCTGCTGCTGGCCCAGACCTCCACACCCGCACCGGTCAATGCCTGCAGGCCGTAGAAGTGATCGGCATGGAAATGGCTGACGATCACGAGGCGGATCGGCTGCGCGGTAACCGCGGCGATTGCCCGCTTCATCGCGGCGCCGAGCTCGGGACTGCCTAGTGCATCGAAGACCACGACGCCGTCGCGCGTGACCACGAATGCGGCATTCGAGTTGAACGCGTGGTTGGCCGTCGACGCCATGCCGGAGTCGCCCTCGAAATACCAGACGTGCTCAGAGGCGCGGATCGGCGTCAGGGACTGTTGCGCCATGGCCGTACCGGCAAGCAGTGCCGACGCCGCGAGCCAGATGCAACCCTGCAGCAGGCTAAAACGAAGTGTCTTCTTCATGCGTCGTAGCGTCCCAGTCGGACCTGCGTGTTGCCCGGCTTCAGGTGGCGCAGCGAGGGCATCACCAGCACCGTGTCATCGTAGGGCGCCGCCCATACGGTATCGCCATCGCGCGCAATCGGAGTGCCTGCCTTAGGCACGATACCGAGGCCCACGATCGGCACCAGGAATTCGAACTGCAGGGACTTCGCGACGACCGGCTCGGTGACGCGCACCACGCGCTGCCGGGGAGGCAAGGGCACCGACAGCCGCGTTGCGACCCGCTCAAGGCTCAGGCTGCCGCTTGCCACGAGAAAGCGCAGCGCGGTGTCGCGTGCAACGTCGACCGCGCTCCTTTCCCAATGCTGGCCACACTCGATCAACAGCGCCATTTTCGGGCTCGCCGGATCGTTGAAGCCGCCGCGGTCGCGCATGCGCAGGCCCGCCGGGTGACCGGTGTCGATCAGCAGGTCTGCCGGCAGGCCGACCTGGCGCGCAAGCACCAGATGTTTGTCGACCATGCCGCAGACCATGATTGGACGACCGGGTTCGTGCATCGAGTGCAAATCGAGCAGGAAATCCGCGGCGTCGACGAACGGGCGCAGCTGCCGCGCACGCCGCAGTTCCGCCGAGTCGCGGGTGCCGTACAGCACCTCGTCCGCCCAGACACGGTTGTAGTCCTCATCGACGTAGCGTGAGGCATCGGGATCGTCGAAATTGAACCGGGCTAACGCTTCGACATTGGCAAAGGCGAAGATCACGCGGCCCGCCTCCGGCCGCAGTCCGCCGTCGAGAATCTCGATCAGCGCATGCGCCCCGCAGAACTCGTTGCCATGGGTCAGCGCCTGCAGCATGACCGTCGGACCGGGGCGACCCGAATCCAGCACGTGCACGAACTCCACACCGCTGGAACTCGCGCGATACGGCTCGATGTCCGGCGGCAGCGTCTCGATCGGATGATGTTCAGCCACGGTCGATTTCCCGCGTGATGTAGTCACGAATCGCGTCAGTGAGCTGCAGCAGGTTCTGTTGCAGCGGCGCGAAACCGGCGTGCCGGCTGCGCGACGGCTCGTCCATGTAAAGGCGCTTGTTGATCTCGACCTGAAGGCTATGTCGGCCGTGCGCAGGATCGGAATACGCGCGCACCAGTTCGACACCCTTGTAGGGATCATTGACCTTGACGACGTAACCCATCGCGGCCAGCGTCGAGCGAACGAACTCAGTGAACTGCGGATCGCACGTGGTGCCATCGCGGTCGCCGAGGACGAAGTCGGCGCGGGCCGTGCCCTGCCCGCCTTCACCCATGCTGCCGGCCACCGAGTTCATCGAGTGGCAGTTGAGGTGATAGACCACGCCGTGACGGGCATGTGCAGCGGCGAGCAGTTCGGCCAGCGTCCTGTGATACGGCGCGTGAAATCGATCGATGCGCAGCCGCACCTCGTCGACCGGCAGCTTGCGGCGGTATATGGGGCGGCCGTCATCGAGGGTGCGCCAGATAAGCGCCTTGCCGGTGCGCGCCTTGCCGCTGGGCACGAACTCATGCGGCCATGCTCCGCCTTCGATCAGTTCGAGGTCGATGTCACCGTGATGACGGTTCGGGTCCAGGTACGTGCGCGGATAGCGTGCCGCCAGCAGCGCTATGCCGCGCTCGACGACCGGCAGGTAAAGCTCGTCCACGAAGCAGTCCTCGCCGTCGCGCAGATCGAACTCCGACACCGCGGCATCGAAATCTGGCGGGAAGTCGAATCCCGAGTGCGGTGAGTCGAGCACCAGTGCAAACGGCGAACTCGTCGGTCCGTGCAGAACGCAGGCATCAGACTTCAACGCCATGAGAATTGCGCCTCCGGCATCAGTCAGTGGTCATTCAGGTGGCACGCCGACCAGCGGCCGGCCGCGATCTCGCGCAGCGCCGGTGCTTCCAGCGAGCATCGTGGCATGGCGTGCGGGCAGCGCGGATGAAAGTGGCATCCATCCGGTGGCGCGAGCGGCGACGGAATCTCGCCCTTGATCGGCACGAAGGTGCGGCGCTTGCGATCGAGGCGCGGCACCTCGAACAATAGCGCCTGCGTATAGGGATGGTTCGGTTGGGCAAAAAGTTCCCCGGTCTGTGCCATCTCGACGACGCGGCCCAGATACATGACGATGACGCGGTTCGACAGGTGACGAACCACGCCGAGGTCGTGGCTGATGAAGAGGTACGTGAGGTCGTAACGGTCGCGCAGATCCATGAACAGGTTCAGCACCTGCGCCTGGATCGAAACGTCAAGCGCTGCCACGGCCTCGTCGCAGACGAGGAATTCCGGCTGCACCGCGAGCGCCCGAGCGATGCCGATGCGCGCGCGCTGTCCGCCAGAAAACTGGTGCGGATAGCGGCGGGCGAACGAAGGGTCGAGTCCGACGCGCTGCAGCAGCTCTGCCACGTAGCCATTCACCTCGCCGGCACGGATGATGCCGTGGACTCGCGGCGCCTCGCCGACGATATCGGTCACCCGCATGCGCGGATTGAGCGACGCAAACGGGTCCTGAAAGATCATCTGTATCGGTCGTCGCACCCCGGGATCGGTCGTCAACCGCTCGCCGCGATACCGGACCGTGCCCTCGGTCGGCGCGTGCAGTCCGCATGCCAGCCGGCCCAGCGTCGATTTGCCGCACCCCGACTCGCCCACCAGTCCGACGACTTCGCGTTCGGCCACGTCGAAACTGACGCAGTCGACCGCGTGGACCGTGTGCTCGCTGACGGTAGCGCCGAGCGCGCGCGCGAGCTTCTCGATCGCATCGAGCTTCTTGCTGAAGATCTTGCTCGCCGACTCGATCTGCAGCAGCGCACTCATCGTTGCGGCCTCGGGCGGGACGTCGGACGACGGCGCGGCACGCTCACGCGATCTCCAGCGGACGGATGCAACGCACTGCGCGACCCTCGTTCACGTCGAGCGCGGGCATCGTGCCGCAGCCGGCGACGGCCCGGTCGCAGCGTTCGAGAAACGAGCAACCCGGCCCGAGCCGCAGCAGCGACGGCGTCGAACCGCGTATCTGTCGCAAACGGGCACCGGGATGCGTGACGGCCGGTACCGAGTCCAGCAGTCCACGCGTATACGGATGGCGCGGTGTGTCGAGCACCGCGACGGCGTCGCCCAATTCAACGATGCGGCCGGCGTACATGACGGCGATGCGATCCGCGAGCCCCGCCACGACCGCGAGGTCATGTGTGATCCATATCAGCGCGGTGCCGGACTCGCGCACGAGCTTCTGCATTTCGTACAGGATCTGACCCTGCACGGTGACGTCGAGTGCGGTCGTGGGCTCGTCGGCAATGATGAGATCGGGGCTGTGCAGCAGCGCGATCGCTATGGCGACGCGCTGGCGCATGCCGCCGGAAAACTGATGCGGGTACTGCGCCAGACGTTCGCCCGCCGACGCGATGCCGACGCGACCCAGCACTTCGACCGCACGCCGGCGCGCCGCGTCGCGCGAGGTCGACTCGTGCGCAAGCACGGTTTCGACCATCTGGGTCTCGATCGACAGCACCGGGTTCAGCGTCATCATCGGATCCTGGAAGATCATCGCGATGCGCTTGCCGCGCAGGCGCCGCAACGCCCCGGGCGCGGCGCCGATTAGTTGCACGCCGTCGAAGACGATGCTGCCGGCGGCGATCCGGCCGGGCGGATCGATCAGCCCGAGGATCGAAAATCCGGTCACCGACTTGCCCGAGCCCGACTCGCCGACCAGGCCGAGGATCTCCCCGCGTGACAGGTCGAACGACACGTCCGCCACCGCCGGCAACACGCCGTCACGCGTCATGAACTCGGTTCTGAGTCCCGAGACCTGAAGCAGCGGGCGCGGGGGGCTCACCGCGACAACCTCGGATTGAGCACGTCGCGCAGCTGGTCTCCGACCAGGTTGATCGCCAGGATCGTCAGCAGCAGGGCCACGCCGGGATAGACGCTGATCCAGTACTTGCCCGACATCAGATAGTCGTAGCCGTTTGCAATCAGCAATCCCAGTGACGGCTCGGTGGGCGGCAGGCCGAGCCCGAGGAACGACAGCGTGGCCTCCAGCGCGATCGCATGCGCCACCTGCACGGTGCCGACCACGATCAGCGGCGGCAGTGCGTTGGGCATCAGGTGGCGCAGCACGATGCGCCATGCCCCCAGGCCGAGCGCGCGCGCGGCCTCGATGTATTCCTTGCTGCGCTCGACCAGTGCGGCCGAGCGCGCCGTGCGCGCGTAATACGCCCACTGCACCGTCACCAGCGCGATGATGATCTTGTCGACACCTTTGCCGAGCACGGCGAGCAGGATCAGTGCGACAAGGATCGCGGGAAAGCCGAGCTGGATATCGACGATGCGCATGACGATCTGCTCGAAGCGGCCGCCGAGGTAGGCGGCGAGCACGCCGATGACCGCACCGAGCGTCAGCGCGATGACCCCGCTCGCAACGCCGACGTAAAGCGACACCCGCAGGCCGTAGATGATCGCCGACAGCATGTCGCGGCCCTGTCCGTCGGTGCCCAGCCAGTACGTCATGCCGTCAGCCGACTGCGACCCCGGCGGGAGTCTTGAGTCGAGCAGATCGAGCTTGGCGAGGTCGTAGGGATTCTGTGGTGCGATCCACGGAGCGAGCAACGCAATCGCGACCACGATGACGAGTAGCGCCAGGCCGATCAGCGCCAGGCGGCTGTCCGCGAACTGCCTGCGGAAGCGGCGCCATGGCGTTTCAACCGTGGGCATCGCCGCGACCGCCGCGCTCATCCCTTCACCTCCGCAAGGCGTACGCGCGGGTCGAGTACCGAATAGAGGATGTCAACCGTCAGGTTGATCAGGATGAACAGGAAGACGACGACCAGCAGGTAGGCGACCACCACCGGGCGATCGAGCAGGAATATCGAATCAATGACGAGCTTGCCCATGCCGGGCCACGCGAAGATCGTCTCCGTCACGACGGCGAATGCAATGACCGATCCGAGTTCGAGCCCCACGACGGTGATTAGCGGAATAAGGATGTTCTTCATCAGGTGCACGCCGATCACGCGTCGCTCGCTGAGCCCCTTGGCACGCGCGAACTTGATGTAATCGAGCAGGCTCTGTTCTCGCACCTGGGCGCGGGTCAGCCGGATGATCAGGGACAGTTTGAAGAGCGCCAGGTTGATTGCCGGCAGCAGCGCGTACTTGAGCCCTTCCCAGTTGAGGATCGAAAGCTGCAGGCCGAGGAAATTCGTGATCGGACCACGCCCTGTTGACGGCAGCCAGCCCAGCGTGACGGCGAAGACGAGGATGAGGATCAGTCCGACCCAGAAGGTGGGCAGCGAGAACCCGAGTATTGAGCCGGCCATGATCAGCTTCGACACCGGGCTATGCGGCCGCAGTCCTGCATACAGGCCGAGGGGTATGCCGAGCGTCACGGCGATCACCATCGCCAGGAAAGCGAGCTCCAGCGTGGCCGGCATGCGTTCGAAGATCACTTCGAGCGCGGGGCGCGCATAGACGAACGAGTTGCCGAGGTTGCCGCTGAGTGCGCCGCGCAGGAAGCCCACGTACTGTTCGTGTATCGGCTTGTCGAGGCCGAGCGCCTTGGTCGCGCGTTCCTTTTCGATCTGGTCCGCCGAAGGATTGACCAGGATCTCGACCGGATCGCCGATCATGAAGAGCCCGCCGAACACCAGCACCGACGTGATCAGCAGCACGAGCAGCGTCTGCGCCAGACGCCGAAGGATGAAGACGCTCACAGTGCGCGCCTCGTCAGCCCGGTATCCCGGTGCGCTGCATCCATCGTGCAGTTGTCATCGCGGTCGCCGCCCGGCCGCCCGAAGGCGGCCGCGCTAACTTGTCCGCCCCGAGTGCACGTGCGACCCGCAGGGTCGCGTACACGAGGGGCGCCTTGGTTCACTTTGCCGGTCGGACGTCGAAGCCAAACGTGTACTGGTCGGCGCGCGCCTTATAGGTCAGGCCCCTTTTGGTTGCCCAGGTGCTGACCTCGTAATGCAGCGGCACGAGTCCGGTCAGTTCACCGACGGCCTTTTCCGAAGCGCGGCCGAGCATGATGCCGCGCTTGGTGTCGTCGATCGTCGTCGTCGCCTGCGTGATCAGCGCATCGACACCGTCGTCGGAAAAGCGGCCTCGGTTGGCGGTGCCGAGGCCCTGTTTCTGGTCGAACGTTGCGAGCAGCGCGCGCAGCGGCGACGACGTCTCGCCGGTTTCTGCGCCCCACCCCGCGAGCAGGAAGCTGAACTCCAGCTTCGAGCCGCGCGAGAAGAAGACGTTGGAGGGCATCGTCTCGACCTTGGTCGGTATGCCGTTGCGCGTCATGTACTGCGCGACCGCCTGTGCGACCGCCGCGTCGTTGATATAGCGGTTATTCGGCGCGTGCAGCGTGAGGCCGAAGCCGTTCGGGTAGCCGGCTTCGGCCAGCAGCTTCTTGGCGCCTTCGGGGTCGTACCTCTCCGGCTTCAGGGCCCGGCTGGTCCCGAAGAACTGCTCGGGCAGCAACTGACCCGCGGCGACGGCCTGGCTCTCCATGATGCGCGACACGATGGTGTTGCGGTCGATCATCTTGCTTATCGCTTTGCGAACTTTCGGGTCGCGCAGCGGATTGGCCTCCATCGGCTTGCCGTCCGTCGTGGTCACGAACGGGGAGTTCTTTTCGCGGCCGGAGTCCATGTGCAGATAGATGATCCGGTTGGACACTGCAGACGAAAGTGCCACGCGGTCGTCCTTCGACAACTTGGCGATGTCCGCGGTGGGCACACCTTCGATCATCTGCACGTCGCCGGCCAGCAACGCGGCGACGCGTGCGGGGGCACTCGGAATCATCTTGAAGCGCACGTTGTCCCAGGCGGGCTTCGTGTTCCAGTACGCGTCGTTGCGTTTCAGCACGACGCGGTCGCCCGCGGCGTACTCGGTCAGGCGGTACGGCCCGGTGCCGATCATGGCCTTGCCCGAGTTGAAGTCCTCGGTCTTGGCCGACTCGGCCACGCTCTTCGGCAGGATCATGATCGCGCCGAGGTCGTTGGGAAGCAGCGGATGCGGCTTGTCGGTCTTCAGCCTCAGCGTGTTCTTGTCGACCGCCTTGATGTCGACGATCGGACGGACGAAGAAGGCAAAAGACGCCGGACTGTTGGGAACATTGGGCACGCGCTTGAAGGTCGCGATCACATCGTCGGCGGTGAACTCCTCGCCGTTATGGAACTTGACGTTCTTGCGCAGCTTGATTTCCCACTCGAGGTCGTTCAAGGCCTTCCAGGATTCGGCAAGGCCGGGCTCGAGCCGCTGGCTTGGGTCCTGCTTGACGAGCGTTTCGAACACGTGCCGGCCGAGGCTGTTGTTGGGCGTCAGGTTGTGAAAGTGGGGGTCGAGGGAGGTGACCGGCGTCGACAGGCCTATCGTCAGGTCGGCCGCCTCCGCGGCAACCGTGATCAACGTCGATATCAGTACCGCACCTAGGGCGCGCAGCGCAGGGCGAGGCATAGCAGGACTCCGATCGTGGAAAAAGCCGGACGTAGCTTAGCCGCGTTGATGGGGACGGCGAAGCAGGTTTCGGCGCCAACGTCGCTGGCGATGCGGCCGCGCGCCGCCGACTGGTCGCGCCGCTCGGCTATACTTCGCGCCCTTCGCGACAGTGCCAGCCGCTGTCCGTCAGACCCAGGCCAAGTAGCTCAGTTGGTAGAGCAGAGGATTGAAAATCCTTGTGTCGGCGGTTCAATTCCGTCCTTGGCCACCAGATTTCGCAAACGCAGCGGGCAGGTTCGCTTTGGCCCATAAGCTGGTCAGACGTGGCCCCAGGTCCTGGCCAATCGGACCAGGACTTGAATCCGCCGCACCGTTTCCGACCCCCTGAGTCCCAGATATTGGCTGCGGCAGACGTCTGTGCACGGTAGTTTGCCGCAACGCTCAGCCGTGGCCGCGGCTTTCAACAATTGTTGAAAGGCCATGTGCGAGACGACGACTGCTTCCGCAGGGCGGGGAAGACAACTCGCCGACCCCAAGCCGCCGTTACCGGTCGCCGGAAGACGGACGTCGAGGATCGCCCGACAGCGGACATCGCGCCGTTCGACAGAGCGCAACCCACACCGGACATGACACTCGTCCGACAGCTGACGTGTTTTCAGCGTCCATAAGCTGCCGTCGAATCGATTAGAGCAAGCACTAGTCGCGAAGGATGAGCGGTCTTCGACAATCTGAGTCGTGGCGATAGACTTGATTCGATTGGGGAAGAAGGGGAAGTTCGATGCGCTTCCGTAAGGCTGTCGGTGTCGTGGTTCTGCTGCTTGGCGCAATCGGCGCGACATTTCTGGCATTGCAAGGGACTGGGCCAGTCCTCAAAGCCACTTCTCTTGCCGAATCGCCGATCTACAGCTCAGACGGCGGTCGCTACGAAGGTGCGATGAAGGACGGCAAGTTTCATGGCAAGGGGCGGCTGACTTGGCCCCGCGGCGCCGTATACGAAGGGGAGTTCGCCGAGGGTGTGTATTCGGGTCGGGGGCGTCTGCAGTATGCAAACGGTGATGTATACGAAGGTGACTTCGACCAAGGCGAAATGCACGGCCAGGGCCGGCTTGTCTCTGGAGCCGGAACTGAATACGTCGGTCAGTTCAAGGCTGGGCTATACGAGGGTCAGGGACGCTTCGACGATGGCCACGGCACGATCTACGAAGGCATGTTTGCCAAAGGCGTATTCAGTGGGCAGGGCAAGCTCACTGCCCGCGGCGACGTGTACACCGGAGAGTTCCGTCAGAGCGCACTTAACGGACCCGGCGAAGTTCGCTACAAGGATGGCCGCCACTACCAAGGAGGCTTTGAGTTCAACGAGTATCACGGCAAGGGCCGATTCACCTCAACGACTGGAGAGATCTACGAGGGCGACTTCAAGGCCGGAGCGTTTACGGGCATTGGCGTCCTCACGGCTCCGGGCGGATACCGGTATGAGGGTGCGTTCGAGAACTGGCGCACGCACGGACCCGGAAAAACGACTGATCCTTCGGGAACCGTTTTTGAAGGCACCTACGCAGTCGGCGAGCTCGCCGGCGAGGGAACGATTACATGGAAAGACGGCACGCGCTACGAAGGCGAGATCCGCCGGTGGATGCCGAATGGCAAGGGGGTCCTACGTTATGCCAAAGGCGACGTCTACCAAGGGCAATTCAAGTATGGACAGTACGATGGGGAAGGGACGCTGACCTTTGCGGTTGCGCGGGAGGGTACAACCGCGGAAAGCGGGCTCTGGCGATATGGCCGCCTGAAAGACAAAGAAGAACGAGCGCGAAGGGATGCGCAGCAAAAGGCCGAAGCGGCCCTCTACGTTCAGCCCGCACTATTGGCCAAGGCACTCGAAGCCCTGCAGCCGAGTGACCCGAAGCGCATCAATTTGTATCTGCTAGCGATCGGCGGCGACGGCAGCCAAGAGGTCTTTCGGCGCGAGGTTGACTTCGTGCGCGAGCAGTTTGACACCCAGTTCGGAACGCGCGGCCGGTCGGTCGCGCTCGTGAACAGTCGAACGACCGTCGAGAAGTACCCGATGGCCACTGTGAGCGCGATCCGCCGCACGGTTCAAGCCATTGCGGACAGAATGAACCGGGATAAGGACATCCTGTTCCTTTTCGTCACAAGCCACGGCTCCGATGAGCACGAGCTTTCCCTGGGCTTACGGGGCATCGACCTGCCACCTCTGTCGCCGGCCGATCTCGCAGAAATCCTACGGGAAAGCGGAATCCGATGGAAAGTTGTCGTTGCATCTGCTTGTTACGCGGGCGGCTTCATCGATCCATTGAAAGATGACGGAACTCTGATCCTCACTGCCGCGCGCCACGACCGGCGCTCGTTCGGCTGCTCCGACGACAACGACTTCACCTATTTCGGGCGCGCCTACTTCAAGGAAGCGCTACCCAAGAGCAAGTCCTTCCAAGCGGCGTTCGTACAAGCGGATCGGAAGATCAACGAATGGGAACTCCGAGACTTCAAGGCAGGCCGGGGCAACGAACACGGCACGAATAAAGAAAACGACAACGTCAAAAGCGAAGCGCAGGCCGATAAGGTCGATGTGCACTCGCTCCCGCAAATGTCGGAGTCCGCACCCATCGCACAGCAACTGGAACGCTGGTGGAAGCAGCACCTGGCGGAACGACGTCGGCGAAGCTAGCACTCGCGCCAGTCCGCTTCAGGGAAAGGCGCGCAGCAACCTAGGAAGTCCGCGAATGGCCGAGACTGTGTGAAAACTCATTGCCAAAGCGCACGACGCTGAACTCGACCTCTCAGATCGCTCTGTATTGAACGATCGGCCCCTCGGGAATACCAAACCGACCCCCGAAAACGCGAGGATTTCGAGTTTTCACACAGCCTCGGCCGAGTCGAGACAATCCTGCTTACGAGCGTCGCGCTGGTACCAGACACGCGCGGCCGGCCGGCTACCACCATAAAGTAGGCAACTGGCCACTTTGTGGGGCCAGACACACAGAAGCAGCGCAGGGGCAACTACGCCTTTGGTCGAGCGCGCGCTAGCTGCCCACCTCTGTGGAATAGGAAGGACAGTCCCAGCGACCTTGTACGGCCGTATCGACAGTCGCCGCGGGGCGTCCTCCTATACTCGACACCCATGAGCACAGGGTTTGATCGATTCCTGAGATGAGCGACCCGCAGGACTTCGATGTCGCCGTCGTCGGCGCCGGCTTGGCCGGCATGGCCTGCGCGCTCGGGCTGTCGCAGCAGGGCCTGCGGGTGGCACTTGTCGGTCCACGCATGAAGGCGCACCTGCCGACGGCGACCGCGCCGTTTGATGTGCGCATCTATGCCGTCGCTCCCGCCACCGTTGAATTTCTGCAGCGCCTGTCGGTGTGGAACCGCATCGATGCCGCGCGCGTATCGGCCGGTCGAACGCATGCGGGTGTTTGGCGATCGTGGCGATGAACTGACTTTCGACGCGTATGCCGCGGCGGTCGAGCGTCTGGCCACGATCATCGAGGAGTCCGAACTACTGCGCGTGCTCGATGCGGCGTGCGACTTTTCCCCCGGGGTCACGCGTCTTGGCGCCGACTTTGACATCGTCGCCGTCACCGACGACGCGGCCGTCGTCAGTCTCGTCGGCGGCGCGCAATTGAGGGTGCGGCTCGTTATCGGCGCCGATGGCGCGAACTCCGCCGTGCGAGCGGCTGCCGGCAGCAGCGCCACCGTCACCGATTACCGCCAGATCGCGGTCGTCAGCAATTTTGGCTGTGAGCGACCGCATCTGGGCACCGCCTGGCAGTGGTTCACAGACGAGGGCGTGGTCGCGCTACTGCCTTTGCCGGGTCAGCACGTTTCGTTGGTGTGGTCGGCGCCGAGCGCGCTGGCGCACGAGTTGCAGCAGGCGGAACCCGCCGCGCTGGCTGAGCGCCTGACGACACGCACCGAGCGCGTGCTGGGAGACCTCTCCGCAGCCGGACCGACGGCGGCTTTTCCGCTGCGACTGGTCGTCGTCGACCGCCTGATCGGCCGCCGTATCGCGCTGGTCGGCGACGCGGCGCACGTCGTGCATCCCCTTGCCGGCCAGGGTCTGAACCTGGGACTGCAGGATGTCGCCGCATTGCATGAAGTGATCGGGGGGCGCGAGGCTTTTCGGGACATTGGCGACACGGTGCTGTTGCGACGATACGAGCGCAATCGCGCCGAGCCGATTGCCATGATGCGCGCCGCCACGGATGGGCTGGCGCGCCTGTTCAGCATCAATGATCCAGTTGCGCGCTTTGTGCGCAACGCCGGGATGGCGGCAGTGGATCGGCTGTCCCCGCTCAAGAGCCTGCTGATACGCCAGGCGCTCGGCTGAACTTGATCGGCATCGTCCGGTCTGAAGGCTTTCACGGCGCGGCTACACTCCGCCGCCGTTTTCAGGAGAACGCAATGAAGTTTTGGATACGACGCCTTGCCGTGCCGGCGATCGCACTGATGTGCGCGCTGACCGCGTCGCACGTACTGGCGCAGGCCAAGGCGGACGCACCGAAGGGTGCCCCCGCGGCAGGCAGCGCGGAGGCGCAGGTGGCCGCGCGCTTTGCCGAGCGTTCCGGCATGAAGCCGGAACAGGTTTTCCGCGGCCAGGGCGGCCTTTACGAGGTGCTCGTGCGCGGCGAGCTCTACTACGTGGATCCCGCGGTCACCTTCGTCATCATGGGCCGCATGTTCGACGCGCGCACGCGCGAGGACCTGACACAGAAGCGGCTCGATACGGCGCTCAAGGTCGACTTCAAGTCGCTGCCGTTCGACCGCGCGGTCAAGACCGTGCGCGGCAACGGCTCACGCGTGCTGGTGACGTTCGAGGATCCGAACTGCCCGTATTGCAAGCGACTGTGGCAGAGCATGCAGACACTCAACAACGTGACGATCTATACGTTCCTGTATCCGATCCTCTCGCCCGATTCGCAGGAGAAGTCGAAGGCGATCTGGTGCGCCAAGGATCGTGCCGCAGCCTGGGACGACTACATGGTCCAGGGCAAGACACCTCCCGCCGCGCCCGCCGAATGCAAGACGCCGCTCGAGCAGAACGTTGCGCTCGGACGTGACTTCGGCATCAATGGAACACCGACCATCATCTTTGCGGATGGATCGCGCGGCGCCGGGGCGATGCCGGTGGAAGCCATCGAGCAGCGCCTGGCCGCCAGCGGCAAGAAATAGCGCTATCAGCGCCGGAGCAGCGACTCCGGCGTGCTGCCCTTGGGTACGAGAACCCAGGCGCTGACGTCGTGTTTCTGACGGCCCGCGACCTGACCGGCCTCGGCTCCGAAACCCCAGAAGAAATCGAAGCGCAGCGGACCGCGAATCGCGCCGCCGGTGTCCTGCGCCATCATCGGCCGCCGCAGCGGTGCACCGTTGGCCGGGTCGGTCGTCGAAATGACGATCGGCGCACCGAGCGGAATGTGCCGCACATCCACCGCGAGCGAGTACCCGGGGGTGAGTGGCACCCCGAGCGCGCCGACCGGGCCGGTCGCGGGATCACCCAGCGGCAGCTCGCGGAAAAACACGTAGCTGGGATTCTGGTCCAGCAGTTCCTTGGCCCGTGCCGGGTTGCGCGCGATCCAGGACTTGATGCCGGGCATCGAGGTCTGGTCCAGCGTCAGTTCGCCCTGGTCGATGAGCCAGCGGCCGATCGAGCGATACGGGTGACCGTTCTGGTCGCCGTAACCGAGCCGCACCATGCTGCCGTCGTCGAACTGCACGCGGCCTGAACCTTGCACCTGCAGGAAGAACGCTTCAACGGGGTCGTCGACCCAGACCAGCTCATTGCCGGCAAGCGGTTCGCCGTTGGTGATCTCGGAGCGATTCGGATACGGCACGATTCGACGCCCCTGCAGCTTGCCGCGCAGTCTCAGGTTGGCGAGTTCCGGGTGAATGCTGGCGAGGTCGACGACCAGCAGGTCCGGCGGCACCCGATAAATGGGCACCGCGTAGCGATCACTGCGAGAGCGGCTGCCGCGCAGCAGCGGCTCGTAATAGCCGGTCAGCAGGCCGGAGTCGCGCGTCTCGATCTCGCGGTCACCTTCGAATCGTCGAGTCAGCACTCGATAGGCGTCGAAGCGAGTCGCGAAGAACGATTGCACGGCCTTGCCGTTGCGTGCGTCGATGCGCTCGGCCTGCGTGCAGACGTCGCGCCAGCCGTCGCGCTTGCCGAGAGTGCGACAGCTCTGCAGGAATGCTGGCCAGGCGGCGATCCAGTCATCCGCGCGCGTGGCGGGAAGCATCTCGAAAACGACAGGGTCGTAGACCGCGCGCGGTTCGATCGGAACCGTTGGAGGGGAAGGGCGAGGGGCCGGCGGCGGCACAACCGGCGGGCTCGGTGGCGGAGCCGGGCGCACGGCGCAGCCTGCGAGTACCACGGCGAACAGGCCCAACGCCAGGCAGCGTCTAGAATTTGACGCAGAACAAGAGGTCCGACATGTGGTTGATTCTGCTTGAAGCGGCGCTGGCGCTCGGGGCGCTCGTGTTCATCGTCTGGTGGACGATGTTCCAGAAACCGCGCCGCAGGCGGCCGCCCGAACGCTAGCGTCAGTGCAGCGCCCGCGGCATCGACAGTACGAACTCCGGGATCGTCGCTTCAAATGCCGTGCCGTCCTCGGCGACGCATTGGTAGCTGCCGCGCATCGATCCGACCGGTGTGGTCAGCGGGCATCCGCTGGTGTACTCGAAGGACTCGCCGGGTTTAAGGACCGGTTGCTCGCCGACCACGCCTTCCCCACGCACTTCCTCCACCTGGTTGTTGGCATCGGTGATGATCCAATGACGCGCAATCAGCTGCGCCGTGTGCTCACCGGTGTTGCGGATCGTCACCGTGTAGGCGAACACGAAGTGCTGCTCGTCCGGATTGGAGTGGGCATCGAGGTACTTGGGTTGAACACTGACGGAAAACTCGTAGGGGGCCATGGGAACCGGGTACCTGTCGCGGAGTTGAAGGGTCCGATCACTGTCGGGCCACCCTTAGAATAGTCGCGATCCGGTAAGTTTCCGAACACGCAACCACGGGGCCCGCATGTCGACCAGCTTCCGCATTGCTCCGAGCATTCTTTCCGCCGATTTTGCCCGGCTGGGCGAAGAGGTCCGCGCGTGGTCGCCGCCGGCGCCGACTGGATTCATTTCGACGTGATGGACAACCATTACGTGCCGAACCTGACGATCGGTCCGCTGGTGTGCGAGGCGATCCGGCCGCATGTCGAGGCGCCGATCGACGTCCACCTGATGGTCAAGCCGGTCGATCGGATCATCCCCGATTTCGCCAAGGCCGGCGCCGATGTCATCACGTTTCATCCCGAGGCGTCGGATCATGTCGATCGCACGCTGGCGCTGATCCGCGACTCGGGCTGCAAGGCCGGACTGGTCTTCAACCCCGCCACGCCGCTCGCATGGATGGATCACGTGATGGACAAGATCGACGTCGTGCTGCTGATGTCGGTTAACCCGGGCTTCGGCGGGCAGAAGTTCATTCCGGAGACGCTGCACAAGCTGCGCGCGGTTCGTGCCCGTGTCGATGCCCACCTGCGCGACACCGGCCGCACGATCCATGTCGAGGTCGACGGCGGAGTGAAGGCCGACAATATCCGCATGATCGCGGAGGCGGGCGCGGACACCTTCGTTGCCGGAAGCGCGGTCTTCGGTGCGCGCGACAGCGATGGCGGTTACCGCGGCATCATCGGTCGCCTCCGCGAGGAACTCGCCGGTGTGGCCCGCGCCACATGACGGTCGCGTATCCGGCCCGCGCGGTACTGATCGACCTTGACGGCACGCTGCTCGACACCGTTCCGGATCTGGCCGCGGCGACCAACGCGATGCTCGAGGACCTCGGGCGCAGCAACTTGCCGGTCAGCACACGTGGCCGCCTACATCGGCAAGGGCGCCGACATCCTCGTGCACCGCGCGCTGACCGGATCGCTTGAAGGCCGCGCCGACGACGAACTGTTTGCCCGTGGCAAGGCCTTGTTCTACCGGCATTACCGGCGCGTCAACGGGCACGCGGCACTGGTCTTTCCGGGCGTGCCGACCGCGCTGGCGGCGTTCCGCGCCGGGGGGCTGAAAATGGCCTGCGTCACCAACAAGCCGCGCGAGTTCACGTTCGATCTGCTCGAGCGCGTCGAGCTGCTCGACTACTTCCAGGCGGTCATCTCCGGTGACGACACCGCGCAAAAGAAGCCGCATGCCGCTCCGGTGCTGGCCGCCTGCGATCGCCTGAATGTGCCGGTGGCCGACGCCATCATGATCGGCGATTCCGAAAACGACCTCCTGTCGGCGCGCGCCGCCGGCTGCCGCGCGATCCTCGTGGAAGGCGGATACAACGAAGGCCAGCCGGTCGCCGTGTTGCCGGCCGATGCTATAGTCGAAACGCTCACCGATGCGGTCGCACTGATCGTGCCGCGCGGCGCGCAAGACTCGATCGCAATGAATCTGCAATGAATCACCGCGACCAACGCGATTCCTTATCCCTCGGGGCATGGCGCAAAGCCTGGTGCCGGTTCTGGCACGCCCAGGGAGTCTGGTCCTGGCGCCCCTAGGCGCAGACCGCCGCCACTTTAGCGGCACTCCGTTGGTGTGTTCCACGCGCGATCTCTTCTGCGCGACCCGTGCAGGTGAAAAGTGACTGAACTCGAATTCAAGGCCCTCGCGGCGCAGGGCTACAACCGCATTCCGCTGATTGCGGAAAGCTTCGCCGACCTCGAAACACCGCTGTCGCTTTACCTGAAGCTTGCGAACGAGCCGAACACGTTCCTGCTCGAGTCCGTCGTGGGCGGTGAACGTTTCGGCCGCTACTCGTTCATCGGCCTGGCCGCGCGCAAGTGGCTGCGTTCGTTCATCCGCGACGACGGCTGCGTGACCGAAGTCGTCGAAGGCGGACGGATCACCGAGACGATCGAAGGCGATCCGCTCGCCGCGGTTGCGCATCTGACCGACCAGTTCAAGGTGGCCATCCGGCCGGGCCTGCCGCGCTTCGCCGGCGGGCTCGCCGGTTACTTCGGCTACGACACCGTACGCGTCATCGAGAAGAAGCTCGCGCGAACGAAGCCCGACGACCTGGGTGTTCCCGACATCCTGCTGCTGCTCGCCGAGGAAGTGGCGGTCGTCGACAACCTTGCGGGTCGCATCTACCTGATCGTCTACGCCGACCCGCGCCAGCCGGAAGCCTTCGCTCGCGCGCGCCAGCGATTGCGCGAGCTCAAGGCCCGCCTCGCACGCCCGATCGAGCCGCCGCATTCACGCGCGAGTGTGCGGCGCGAGGAATACCGCGAGTTCGCCAAGGCCGACTATTTGAGGGCGGTCGCCCGGGCCAAGGAGTACATCGAGGCGGGCGATGTCATGCAGGTGCAGATCGGCCAGCGTATCCGCAAGCCGTACGCCGACTCGCCACTGTCGCTGTATCGCGCGCTGCGGACGCTGAATCCGTCGCCGTACATGTACTACTACAACTTCGGCGACTTCCATGTCGTCGGCGCCTCCCCCGAGATTCTCGTGCGCAGCGAGGACCGCGAAGGCAAGCGTTGGGTCGCGATACGTCCGATCGCGGGAACCCGGCCGCGCGGCAACACCCCGGAGCAGGATGCGATCCTGGCAGCCGAACTGGCGGCCGACCCCAAGGAGCGCGCGGAGCACCTGATGCTGATCGACCTGGCGCGCAACGACATCGGTCGCATCGCCGAGACCGGCAGCGTCAAGGTGACCGAGCAGTACGTGATCGAGAAGTACTCGCACGTGCAGCACCTGGTGAGCCATGTCGAGGGTGTGCTCAAGCCGGGGCTGACCAACCTCGACGTGCTGCGCGCGACCTTTCCCGCGGGGACGCTGTCGGGTGCGCCGAAGGTGCGGGCGATGCAGATCATCGACGAACTCGAGCCGGTGAAGCGCGGCATCTACGGCGGCGCGGTCGGCTATCTGTCGTTCGCCGGCGACATGGACCTCGCGATCACGATCCGCACCGGCGTAGTCAAGGGCAACGTGCTCTATGCGCAGGCCGCGGCCGGTATCGTCGCTGACTCGGTTCCCGAGAGCGAGTGGAAGGAAACGGAAGTGAAGGCGCGAGCTGTCCTGCGCGCGGCCGAGCAGGTCGAAGACGGCTTCGACTCGGAGTGACGCCATGCTGCTGATGATCGACAACTACGATTCGTTCACCTACAACCTGGTCCAGTACTTCGGTGAACTCGGCGAGGACGTGCGCGTGTTTCGCAACGACGAGATCACGCTCGACGAGATCGAGTCGCTGGCGCCGCAGCGGATCTGCATCTCTCCCGGACCCTGCTCGCCGAACGAGGCGGGCGTGTCGCTGGGCGTGTTCGGGCGTTTCGCCGACCGCCTGCCGATCCTCGGGGTGTGCCTGGGACACCAGGCGCTCGGGCAGGCGTTCGGCGGCAAAGTCATTCGGGCGCAGACGCTGAAGCACGGCAAGACGTCGCCGGTCGCGCACACCGGGGTCGGGCGTCTTTCGCGGGCTGCCGACGCCATTCGAAGCCACGCGCTATCACTCGCTCGCCGTCGAGCGCGCTTCGCTGCCGGATTGCCTCGAAGTGACGGCGTGGACCGTCGACGGCGAGATCATGGGTCTACGGCACAAGACGCTGCCGGTCGAGGGCGTGCAGTTCCATCCGGAGTCGATCGCCACCGAACACGGGCACGCATTGCTGCGCAACTTTCTGGAGACCTCACGTTGAGTGCCTTTGTCGCCGCGCCCGCCGCCCGACCGCCCGAAGGGTGGCGCGCGAACTTGAGTCGTGTCGGTGCAGGCGCGACGCGCAGCGTCACGTACCCCGGCACGAAAGGATAGCCATGGCCATTACCCCCAGCGAAGCGCTGGTCCGCTGCATCGAGCACCGCGAAATCTTCCAGGACGAGATGCTGTCGCTGTGGCGCCGGCTGATGAGCGGCGAGCTGACGCCGGTGCAGATCGCGGCGCTGACGATGGGGCTGCGCGTCAAGAAGGAGACGATCGGCGAGATCGCCGCGGCCGCGCAGATCATGCGCGAGTTCGCGACGAAGGTGGAGCCCGCCGACCGTTCCAACCTTGTCGACCTGTGCGGCACCGGCGGCGACGCGGCCCACACTTTCAACATCTCCACCGCGGCGATGTTCGTCGCGGCGGCGGCCGGCGCGCGGGTGGCCAAGCACGGCGGCCGCAGCGTTTCGTCGGGCTCGGGCAGTGCTGACGTCCTCGAGGCGCTGGGAGCGAACATCATGCTGGCGCCCGACGCGGTGGCGACCTGCATTGCCGAAACCGGGATCGGCTTCATGTTTGCGCCGAGCCACCATGCCGCGATGAAGCACGCCGCACCGGTGCGCAAGGAGCTGGGCGTGCGCACGATCTTCAACATTCTCGGGCCGCTGACCAACCCGGCGGGTGCGCCGAACCAGGTGATGGGCGTGTTCCATCCGGACCTCGTCGGCATCCAGGTGCGCGTGCTGCAGCAGCTCGGCGCCAATCATGTGCTGGTCGTGCACGGCAAGGACGGCATGGACGAGGTTTCGCTCGGTGCGGCCACGCTGGTGGGCGAGCTGAAGGACGGCGTCGTGCGCGAGTACGAAATCCACCCGGAGGACTTCGGCCTGTCGATGGTCTCCAACCGCGCCTTGAAAGTCGGCAACGCGGCCGAGTCGCGCGAGCATGCTGCTGGAGGCGATCGACAATGTTGCGGGTACGCCGCGCGAGATCGTCATCTTCAATGCCGGGGTCGCGCTCTATGCGGCCAACGTCGCGGACTCGATCGGCGACGGCATTGCCCGCGCGCGATCGGCGATCGCCAGTGGGCGGCTCGCCGCAAGCTGGATGAGTTCGTTGAAGCCACGCGACGGTTGACGGCTTGAGCGGACGCACCCGCGGCCCGATGTGCCGGATCATCACGACCCGGCCGCTGCGGATCGTGCTGCGTGCGGCCACGCGTCGCGACGTGTCGCTCGTCGCAGACACCGGTGCGATCGCCTCGCTGGCCGAACATTGCCTGATCCCGGACATCGCCGGACGGCGACACGATGCGCGCGCGTCGCGCCGCTACTGGCGTCGTGCCATTGCCAGCCCGCGCACACGCCTGTTCGTGGCCGTGCGCGGTCCGAAGCTGCTCGGCGCGATCGGTGTCGACCTGATTGTTTCCAAGCATCGGCTGGCTCACGTGCGCCGGCGCATTTACCTGCACTCGCTGTTCGTCGTGCCGGCGGCGCGCCGTCTCGGCCTGGCACGCCGATTGACGCAACTGGCGCTCGATTGGGGCCGAGGCCGCGGCGCGACGCAGGCGCGGCTCGAGATGGCGTCGCCAAACCGCGCGGCGCGCCGCCTCTATGAGTCGATCGGCTTTCGCCCGCGTGAAATGATGCTGGCCCGATCTTTGTAGCATTCGGGCATGGACGACATCCTTCAGCGAATTCTGGCCACCAAGCGCGATGAAGTGAAGGCGGCGCGAGCGGGCATGCCGCCGGCGCAACTGCACTCCGCCGCGCAACGCGCGCCGGCATCGCGCGACTTCACCGGGGCCATGCGCGCATCGCTTGAAGCGGGCCGGTCGGCGGTGATTGCGGAGATCAAGAAAGCCAGCCCGTCCAAGGGGGTCCTGCGCGCCGATTTCAACCCCGCCGCGATCGGAATGAGCTACGCGCGACACGGTGCCTCGTGCCTTTCGGTCCTGACCGACATGCAGTACTTCCAGGGCGCCGCCGACGACCTCCGGCAGGCACGCAGCGCGAGCGGACTGCCGGTGCTGCGCAAGGACTTCATCATCGACGAATACCAGATCGTCGAGGCGCGCGCGCTGGGGTGCCGACGCGATTCTGCTGATTGTCGCTGCACTCGATGCGGCGCGTCTGTACGACTTCGAAGGCCGCAGCACGCGATCTCGGCATGGCCGTGCTCGTCGAGGTGCACGATGCGGCCGAACTGGAACTGCGCCTTGCAGCTGGCGACGCCGCTGATCGGCATCAACAACCGCAACCTGCGCACCTTCGAGACGCGGCTCGAGACCACGCTCGATCTGCTGCCGCGAATCGGGCCCGAGCGCATCGTCGTGACCGAGAGCGGCATCCTCGCGCCGGCGGATGTCGAACGCATGCGGCTGGCCGGCGTTCACGCGTTCCTCGTCGGCGAGGCGTTCATGCGTGCCGCCGATCCCGGCGCCGAGCTGGCGCGACTCTTCCGGTGATCGATACGTCAGCGCTCGCGCCGGGATGGCGCGCGCTGGTCGATGGCTTCTTCGCGAGCGAAGATGGCCTGGCGTTGCAGTCGTTCCTGCAGCAACGCGCGGCTGCCGGCGCTCGGATCTTTCCACCGTGTCCGCTGCGCGCGCTCGAGCTCACGCCGCCGAGTGAAGTTCGAGTGGTCATCGTCGGCCAAGATCCTTATCACGGCGCGGGCCAGGCCCACGGGCTGGCGTTTTCGGTGCCGGTCGGCGTTCCGCTGCCGCCCAGTTTGCGCAACATCTTCACGGAACTGGCGCGTGAGTACGGTTCGGCTGCCGCGCTCGGGTCGACCTTGAACCCTGGGCGCGCCAGGGCGTGCTGTTGCTCAATGCGGTGCTGACGGTCGAAGAGGGACAGCCCGGCAGTCACGCGCACCACGGCTGGGAGTGCCTGACCGATTCGATCGTCGGCGCGCTCGGCGCCGACCTGCAGCCGCGGGTGTTCATGCTGTGGGGCGCGCACGCGCAGCGCGCCCGCGCGCTGATTCGCGATGACCATCGCCATCTGTTGCTGACTGCGAATCATCCCGTCGCCGTTGTCGGCCAGGCGTTCGCCGCAGCCCTTCATCGGCTGCGGTCACTTCGCGAAAGCGAACGACTTCCTACGTGCGAGCGGCGCAGACCCGATCGACTGGATCGCCGGTCACGATCACGCCTGACCGAGCCAGCGGCCGCGCGATTTCGCCGCAGCTGTTGTGGCCTTGGCGTCGACCACGAGCGTGAACTTCGGCGGTGGGCTGCTCGCGAGCTTCACGGTGAAGCGCATCAGCTCGTCGCGTCGGAATGCCGTTGCTTCGACGCGGTCGCCAGGCGCGTAACGCGACAGCAGTCGGTCGAGGTTGTCGGCGCCGACCCGCAGGCCACCGAGCGCGATCAGGACGTCGTTGCCCGAAAGCCCGGCTGCCTGCGCGGGCATGCCGTCGAAGACGTGCGCCAGCCGGCAGTCCTGGCCGGACGCTGCCGTGCGAACGCCGAGCAGTGCAAAGGCCGGCGAATCGACTGCTGCGCCCTGGACGCAATCAATGCCGAAAGGCTTCAACAGACGGGCGAAATCCGGGTCGCGCGTGCCTAGTGTCCACTCGTCGATGACCTGCGCCAGCGCCAGTCCGCTCGCCTCCTCGCCTACGGCGACGAGTTCGCCTTCTTCGACGCCGCTGTAGCGAGCGCCTTCGCGCTTGCAGCGTTGCCAAAGCAGTCGCATCACGTCATCCAGCGAACGCTTGCCGCCGGTCCCGCCGCGGATCGTGAGGTCGAGGGCAAGCCCGACCAGCGCGCCCTTCTGGTAGTAGCTGACGATGCTGTTGGGCGCGCTCTCATCCTGACGGTAATACTTGATCCATGCATCGAAGGAGCTTTCGGCGACGCTCTGCTTGAGCCGGCCGCTGCGCTGCATGACCGTCGTCATCGACTTCGCGATGCCGTCGAGGTACTGGGCCGGTGTCAGCAAGCCGGCGCGCACCAGCATCAGGTCGTCGTAGTACGAGGTGAATCCCTCGAACGCCCACAGCAGGCGCGTGTAGTTTTCCTGCGTCAGGTCGTAGGGCACGAAGGCGGCAGGCCGGATGCGCTTGACGTTCCAGCTATGGAAGTATTCGTGGCTCGCCAGCCCGAGGAAGTTGCGATACCCCTCGGTGGCGTCCTTCATTCCTTCGAACGGCAGGTCGTCGCGCCTGCAGATGAGCGCGGTGGAATTGCGATGCTCGAGCCCGCCGTAGCCCTCGCCAACCGCCAGCGTCATGAACGCGTAGCGCGTGAACGGCGCCTTGCGCGTGCGCGGCTCGAACAGACGGATCTGCTGCTCGCAGACGCGCGCCAGGTCCGCGGTCAGACGCTTCATGTCCAGCCTGGGGACGCGCCCGGTGATGGCGACTTCGTGCGGCACGCCCAGCACGTCGAAGCGCCCGAGTTCGAACTCGCCCATTTCGACCGGGCAGTCGATCAACTCGTCGTAGTCGTCGGCGACATAAGTGCCGAAACCATGGCGGCGGGTCCCGCGCGCAGGCGCGAGCCCGGTGATCACGCGCCAGGCGGCGAAGCGATCTCCGGCGGGCGGCAGGATGTCGACGCTGCATGCGGCGTACTCATGGCCGATCGGCAACAGGAACACGCTGGGGCCATTGAAAAAGCCGTGGGTCTCGTCAAGATGCGCCGCACGCACCGACAGATCCCATCCATAGACCTCGTACGCGACCTCGAGCGGGCCCTTGACCGGCGCTGCCCGCCAGGTGTGCTTGTCGAGTTTCTCGATCGGGACCCGGCGGCTGCCGGCAATTGCGTTGACGCGCACGATGTTGCGCGCGAACTCGCGGATCATGTAGCTGCCCGGCGTCCAGGCCGGAAGCATGAAGAGCTGTCCCTGCGGATCGGGTCGGTCGACCCGGCAGATGACTTGATAAAGGTGCGCCGACAGGTCGGCAGGCCGGATCGCGTAGTGGACGGTCATGAGGCAGTCACTCGGCCGTCCGAGTCGGCAAGCGCGCAGGCAGTGCAGTTCACTGACGCAGCACGCCCAGCACGTCGGATCGGAACTCGCGCTGATAGAGCAGGTAGACGATGCCGGCCGTGCCGACCGCGAACGCCAGCGGCGAAAAGAACCAGAGGATCGCTGCAAACGCCATGTAATACGCGCGCAGGCCGTCGTTGAAGGTCTCGGCCGCCAGGCCGACGACCCGTCCGGCGCGATCGGCGAACTCTTCGCGTGATGCTCCGCCATTTTCGAAGACCGCCGCGTCCGGCGCCGACGCGATCAGCAACGCGCCGAAGGTGTACTGCCGCATCGACCAGGTGAAGCGGAAGAACGCATAGACGAAGACGGCCGTCAGGACGAAGAGCTTCAGATCGAACACGAGCGCAGTTGTCCGCGTGGCGAACGGAATTTCCCTGACGAGCTTTGCCGCCTCCTCGGTTGCTCCGAGCAGCGCGAGCAGACCCCCGATGATCAGGATGGTGGTCGATGCGAAGAACGATGGACTGGTCGACAGGTTCTGCACGACAACGCCATCGATGACGCGGTTTTCGCGCCAGGTCGTCTGCATCATCCACAGGCGGCGGTAGTGGTTTGTCGTCGCGAGCAGCGAGCGGCCCACCGTGGCGCGTCGCCGGGCGAAGGTGGCATAGCCCCACCAGCTCGCGACGAACCAGGCGAGAGCCAGCCAGTCAGGCAGGTGGATTTGTCGGACGAGATCGAGCACGGCGATCCGGCGATGCTGCGGCAGACCGCAGCATACCGTCGCCGCTCGCCGCTAGCGTCGACCGCTCAGTCGCTTCGCATTCGCCTTGACGCGCCGATGCGCCGGCAGAAGTACGCGGCGCGCCAGCAGGTTTGCATCGCGCGCCGCGCGTCCCGCTGCGGCCGCGCCGAAGGTCGAGCCGTGTCGGCCGGCGAGGGAGGCGCTCCAGAATTCCATCCACGCCCGCTGCGGCAAAGTAAGCGAGTGGACCCACAAAGCCCACTGCGCTTCGGTTCCGGCCTGCAACTTCTCGGTGACCATGCGATTGACCTCGCGCCGGTCCGCTGGGCGCGTTGACAACGGTGCGGCGGCCATGCGCGCGATCCGCTGCTGCACGACCATGGGCGCGTACCAGCCAATTTCACCGGCCGTCTGTGCCAGTCGCCACCATGATCGCATCGGGTTTGCCATCAGTCTTGCTCCTTCGTATCGACGTCGTATACGACGCCTGGATCGTTAACCGCGATCAGTTGCGGGGGATGGGAGGCGAGCAGCGCACGCGCTCCAGTATCGCCGGTCAGCGCCAGCAACTGCGGCCGTAGACCGGCAGCGAAACCGACAGGGTGGCCGCGCTGTCCCTGGTAGACCGGCGCGGCGGTAAGTGCGCCTTCCAGCAGCGCCAACGCCACCGCGCGCACGGTCGACGGCAAGATCGCCGGCATGTCCGCCAGTGCGACGACCCAGCCGCTCGCCTGCTCAGCGGCGTGTACGCCGCACGCGATGGACGCACTGATGCCGGCATCCGCATCGTCGCAGACGGCGAGGACACAGCCTTCGTTGCGCAAGATCGCGTGCAACTGCCGGTGCGCATCGCTGTCGGCCGGGCGAACCACGGCAATGACGCGCGGCAAAGAAGCAATTAGCGTGCGTGCCGAAGCGGCGGCAAGGCAATCGCCGGCGTAAGGTCCGCGACCTGCGCGCGACAGGAGTTTCAGTACGCGACCGGAGGGATCGAACCGTGTGCCCCGTCCGGCAGCCAGCAGCAGCCCGGTCGGCTCAGCCACCATGCGAGCGGCGCCCGCCCAGCACCCGCATGATGACCCAGGCGACGGCACCGGCGGCCATCACGTACAACGCCACGTGCACGGCGTTTTGCGATTGCGCGTAGGTCACGCTGGAGTACAGCAGATAGGCGCAGGTGACGACAAAGACGATCGGCAGGATCGGATACAGCGGCACTTTGAACGGGCGTGCAATGTGCGGTGCGCGAAATCGCAGGATGAAGAGGGCGATCCCGGTCAGCAGGAAGAAGAACCAGAACACCGGCGCGGTGAACTCGACCATCGTCGAGAAGCCATCCTTCTGCAGCGCCCCGAAGGCGATCAGCGCGAGCGCAATCGCCGCCTGCACGATGAACGCAACCATCGGAACGTTCTTCTCGCCATGCCACTGGCTCATGAAGGCGAGCACCGGCCAGTCGCGACCGAGCGCGTAGTTGGTGCGCGCGCCTACGATCATCGTCGCGTTGATCGATGTCAGCGTCGCGATGCCGACGATCACCCCGATCAATTGCGCGCCTACGGGTCCGAACGCGGCCTGCATCACATCGGCGCCGACGGCGCTGCTCTTGGCCAGGGCGGCGAAGCCGAGTCCCTTGAGCACCGCCAGCACGAACACCACGTAAACCACCGTGATGAGGAGCAGCGCAAGCACCAGCGTGCGGACGATCGCACGCGGCCCGCCTTTGACCTCGGCGGAAATGTAGGCCGCCTCGTTCCAGCCGCCGTAGGTCAGCAGCACGAACACCATGGCCAGGCCGAACATCGGCGGCACGCCCGGCGCGGCCTCGGGCGCCGACACGGGCGACACGGGCGTGGCCAGCAGTCCCGCCAGCGCCACCAGCAGCAGTCCGCTCACTTCAAGCACCGTCAGCAGGTTCTGCGTGCGCGCCGATTCGCGCAGTCCGATGACGTTGATGAGGGTCAGCACCACCACGGTCAGTGCCGCGTAGACGGCCGACGAATGCGCGCCGAGCGACACCACGCGGCTCATGTAATCGCCGAAGACGAACGCCAGCAGCGCGATCGACCCGGTCGTGATAACCATTACGCGGGCCCAGGCGAAGAAGAACGAGGCATCGCGGCCATAAGCGCGAGTGATGAAGTGATAGTCGCCGCCGGCATTCGGAAACGCGCTGGCCAGTTCCGCATAGCAAAGGGCACCGACCAGCGAGAGCACGCCGCCCAGGACCCAGGCGATCAGCATCCAGTCGACCGACCCGGTGACTCCGGCCACCATCGAGGGCGTCTTGAAGATGCCTGCGCCGATGACGATGCCGACCGTGATCATGACCGCATCGAACACCGACAGTGCCGGCTTGGGTGCGGCCGTCGGCGCGAGCGCCGCGCGCATTTGCGCCGGGACGGCTGGCGACGCTTCGCTCATCGGGCGTTCCTTTTGATGTGAAGAGCCCCGCCGAAGCGGGGCCCGGGGTTCTGACGGGCTGACTCTCGCCTACTTGCCGTAGAAGCGGCCGCACTGCGGCAGCATCTCGGCCCACGCCGCTGCCCGCAGCCCACCCTGCACCGTGCCGGTCACCTTGGTCTCGGCGGCGCCGCTCTTGAGCGTACCGACGAGTTCGTTGCCGCGCACGGTGCCGGTGAAGTTGCGCGTCACGCCCTTGTCGTCATTGAACGCGAAGCGCAGTTGGTCGCCGCGCAGCGACGCACCCACCAGCGGCTGCCGCGCCGCGCCGCTGACGACATCGCCGCTGATCTTCTGGAAGGTCTGTGTCAGGTTGATCGTTGTGGCCGGACCGCTGCTTTCCTTCAAGGTCCAGGTGCCGTCGACCCGCGCCGGAACAATCCACAGATACGCGGTGCGGTATTCGAACTCCGACGTTTCGTCGGCTTCCCAATCGCCCATCGTGAACTGGTGCGATGTCACGCGCGTACCGGGCTTCATGCCGAGCAGGCGGTGCCGCACGCAAAGGTTCAGCTCCGGCAGCAGGTACATCGTGATGACGGTCGCCTTGCTGAAGTCTTCCTTGAAGATGTCGCCCTGGATGATCCTGGTCTTGCTGCCGACGCCATCGGCAGTTACCAGGCAACTGGCGAGTTTCGCCATGTCGGGGTTGTATTCGATGCCGACCGAATTGGCGCCCAGCTTTCCGGCGGCGATCGCAATCTTGCCGTCCCCGGCGCCGAGGTCGTAGACGAGGTCCTGCGGTGTGACCTTGGCCATGCGCAGCATCCGCTGCACCAGTTCGTCAGGCGTGGGAACCCACACCACGTCCTTGCCCGACTGGCCCACCTGCGGCTTGTAATCGCGTTCGCATTCCTTGCGATCGCGCGCGGCTGCGTCGCCGATCAGCACCGCTGCAAACAGGCACGCGGCGCCAAGGGTCAGGGGACGGACGTAAAGACGAGACTTCATGAGGGCTCCTGCAACACGGGGACGGGAAGGCCGGCCATTCTGCCGAAAGTCCCCGCGGCCGTCAGCCGCGGGGCGGAAGGACAAAGCAGGCATTAAGCCTGCGCCAGATCGAACGGGAGCCTGCGCAGGCGCTTGCCGGTCAGCGCAAACACCGCGTTGGCCACGGCGGGTGCGATCGGCGGCGTGCCGGGCTCGCCGACGCCCGACGGATCGGCGCTGCTTGGCACGATATGGACACTGATTTCGGGCATCTCGTTGAGGCGCAGTACCGGGTAGTCGGCAAAGTTCGACTGCTGCACGACGCCGTCCTGGGTCGTGATCTGCCCGTGCAGCGCGGCCGACAGTCCGAAGACCATCGCCGACTGCACCTGCGCTTCGACCGACATCGGATTCACCGCCGTGCCGCAGTCGATCGCCGATGTGACCTTGTGGACGCGGATCGCATTCTTGTCGACTGATACCTCGGCCACGTGCGCGACCACCGAGCCGAAGGATTCGTGCACCGCGATGCCGCGCGCGCGTCCCTTCGGCGCCGGATTGTTCCATCCCGATTTGTCGCGCACGAGCTGCAGCGCGCCGCGGACGCGCGCGTGTTTCGGGTCGAGCAACGCGATGCGATAGGCGATCGGGTCCTGCTTGGCGGCGCGTGCCAGCTCGTCGATCATCGTTTCCATCACGAAGGCCGTGTGTGAATGGCCGACCGAGCGCCACCACAACACCGGCACGTTGACTTCGGGGTGATGCACCGAAACCTGCAGATTGGGCAGCCGGTAAGGTGTGTCGGCGACCCCCTCGGTGGTCGAATCATCGACGCCTTCCTTGACCATGTACTGCTCGAACGGCGTGCCCTTCAGGATCGACTGGCCGACGATCGCGTGGCTCCAGCCGCGCAGGGCGCCGTTACTGTCGAGGCCGACCATGACGCGGTGGACGTACAGCGGCCGGTAGTAGCCACCGCGGATGTCATCCTCGCGTGACCAGATCAGCTTGACCGGCGCATCGATGCCGGACTGCTTCATCGCCTTCGCAATGTTGACGGCCTCGACCAGATAATCCGATGTCGGGTTGGCTCGCCGACCAAAACCGCCGCCTGCGGTCATCGTGTTCAGTGTCACCTGTTCCGTCTTCAACCCGGCCGTTCGCGCGATCGCTAGCTGGTCGATCGTCTGGAACTGCGTTCCGCACCATACGGTGCAGCGGTCGGCCTGAAGGTCGACGACGGCATTGAGCGGCTCCATCGGCGCATGCGCGAGATAGGGAAACTCGTAGATCGCCTCGATCTTTCTCGGGGCCTGGGCCACTGCACCGGCATCGCCTTCACGCTTCGCCGACAGGCCGGGAGTGCCTGCCAGTTCACGATACTGGCGGAACTGGTCGGCCGTCGTCGGGCCGCTCGCGGCCTCCCACTTGAGGTCGAGCGCATCACGCCCCGTCTTCGCCGGCCAGTAGCCGTTGGCAATCACCGCGACGCCGGTGCCGCCGCGATCGACCGGCACCTGCACAACCGCTTCGACGCCCTTGACGGCGCGCGCGTTGGCCGGGTCGAACGAAGCGACCTTGCCGCCGAATACCGGCGGATGCGCCACCACCGCCACGCGCATGTTCGGGAGCGCCTTGTCGATACCGAACTGCGCCGTGCCGTTCACCTTCTCGCGTGAGTCGAGACGCCGGGTCGGTTTACCGATGAAAAAGTAGTCCCTGGGGTCAGCCTTCAGCGCCGAGCGTGTTGGCACGGGCAGCTTGGACGCTGCATCCGCGAGCGAACCATAGCTCGCCGAGCGCCTTTGCCCGGTCGTCTCGATCACCTGGCCGCTGCGTGAGTCGAGCTTCGCCGGCTCGACGCCCCAGCGTTGGGCGGCAGCGGCGATCAGCATGCTGCGCGCCGTCGCGCCGATGATGCGGTACTGCTTCCAGCTCGACGACACCGAATTCGATCCACCCGTCATCTGGATGCCGAAGTTCGGGTCGGCGTAAACCTCGGCCGCCGGAGCCAGTTCGGCACGGACCTTGTTCCAGTCGCAGTCAAGCTCCTCGGCAATCAGCATCGGCAATGCGGTGCTGACGCCCTGGCCGAACTCCAGGCGGTTGACCATCACCGTGACGGTGCCGTCCGGCGCGATGCGCAGGAACGACGACGGCGGGAAGACCATCTTCTTGGCTTCCTGCGCGTCAGCAACTGTCGCGATGCCGAGCATGAGGCCGCCGCCGGCAGCGCCCGTGGCCTTCATGAAGTCACGTCGGCTGAGCTTGACCGGCGCAACGGTGGTGGCCACCTCGGCGCTCTTCATCCGCGCCACTTGTTCGAGAAATCGCATGCGACCCTCCTAGGCGAGCGAACGCGCTGCGTCCTTGACCGCCGCACGAATGCGCGCGTAGGTACCGCAACGACAAAGGTTGCCCGACAGCGCCCCGTCGATGTCGGCGTCGCTGGGGTTCTTCTTGCTCTTGAGCAACGCAACCGTCGCCATCACCTGCCCTGACTGGCAGTAGCCGCACTGCACGACATCGAGCTTCACCCACGCGTCCTGGACGGCCTTGCCGACACGGTCGCTGCCAACGCCTTCGATCGTGGTGATCGGCCCGTTGACGCTGGAAATCGGGGTGACGCACGAACGAACCGGCTGGCCGTTGATGTGCACGGTGCACGCGCCGCAAGCGGCGATACCGCAGCTGTACTTGGTACCGGTCAGACCGAGATTGTCACGCAGGGCCCATAGCAGTGGCGTGCCGGGATCGGCGTCCACGTCGACGGTTTTGCCGTTCACGGAGAGGCGGGTCATGAAGACTCCTGGAGAAAATGCAGCGAATCTGATGTTCGGCGCTTCGGCGCGATCGATTTCACCGGTTCACGTCGACCACAACCCGGCCACGCACCCGGCCGGCGAGGATATCGCGGGCCACGTCGAACGCCCCGGCCAGCGGCACCTCGCGGGTCAACTGCGCGAGGCGGTCGACCGGAAGTTGTTCGGCGAGCAATTGCCAGGCCGCCTCGCGCCGCTTGATCGGCGCCATGACGCTATCGATGCCCACCAGGGTCACGCCGCGCAGAATGAAAGGAGCCACGGTCGCGGGAAAATCCATACCGCCCGCGAGGCCGCAGGCCGCGACCGTGCCGCCCGCGCGAGTCTGCGCGCAGACGTTGGCCAGCGTCGTGCTGCCAATGGAATCGACGGCGCCAGCCCAACGATCCTTCTGCAGCGGCTTGCCGGCCGCCGATAGCGTCGCCCGGTCGATGATCTCCTTGGCGCCGAGTGACCTCAGGTATTCGACTTCGGCGGCTTTGCCGGTCGAAGCGACAACCGCATAGCCGAGCGACGCGAGCAGCGCCACCGCAATCGAGCCGACGCCCCCAGTCGCTCCGGTTACCAGGATTTCGCCCTGTGCAGGGCTGACGCCATGATCCTGCAAGGCGAGCACCGCGAGTGCCGCGGTGTAGCCCGCGGTACCGATCGCCATGGCATCGCGCGCGCGGAACGGCGCCGGTATGCGAACCAGCCAGTCGCCTTTCACGCGCGCCCGCTGGGCCAGTCCACCCCAGTGCGTCTCGCCCAGGCCCCAGCCGTTGACCACGACCGCGTCGCCGCTGCGCCAGCTTGGGTGTGTGCTGTGCCGTACGGTGCCGGCGGCGTCGATTCCGGCCACCATGGGCCATTTGCGGACGACCGGCGAGGTATTCGTCAGAGCGAGGCCATCCTTGTAATTGACGGTCGAGTAGGCGACATCGATGACGACATCGTCGCCGGGGGTGGCAGCCTCGAGTTCGGCCTCGCTGATGGAACGGATCTCGGCGCTGAAAGCATCGTTTGGCTTGGACAGAACGATCGCATGTGTCATGGCTCGTAACCCGCAGGCGTGGTGCAGTGGGAAAGGTTGATCATAGTTCCCGCGCGTTCGTCTTCGCGTCAGCGCGAAATCGCGGCAGCTGCGGCGATGAGCAGGCACAGCGACGCGGCCAGCGTCAGGCGCGTGCGTAGCCCCAGATACCACGAAGCGGGAGCCGTGGCATAGAGGCGCACCAGCACGCCGTCGACGATGCGCACCAGTAGCAGGTCGCCGATGAGGAAGGCGAAGACAAGCGCGGCGGGGACTCCGAGCAAGAGCATCAGGAAGGCGAGCCAGCCCAGCAGCGATGGGATCACACCCCACCCGAAAACGTTCCAGGTCTGCGCCTTGTTGAGGCCGGGATTGGCGAGCGCCAGTCCCCAGTGCACGGCGCCAAGAAACGACAGGATCACAGCGGCATAGGCGACCAGCGCAAACTCGACCCTCGCCGCGGCCGGCTCGCCCCACGGCCAGCACAAGATGGCTAGCACGAAGAACGGGACCAGGCCCAGGTTGCCCAACAGGGTGCCGATGCGCTGTTCGATCACAATCGACATGCGATCTCCGGATTTCGATGAATTATCGCCGCACCGTGCGGACCGCCCGCACTTGCGCTGCTGCAAGTAATCTGCCGCAACGATCCGAAGGCTTGCTTGCCGTGGCACAAGGTCCATTGCCGGGTGCGGTGAAATCCTTGCCCGATGCAGGTGATGAGGGGGACAGACAGCAATGGGAGTCGATGTCATTGTCGTCGGGGCGGGCCTCTCAGGGCTCGTCACGGCGCATGGCCTGCACCGCGCCGGCCTATCCGTGCAGGTGCTTGAAGCCGCGGAGCGGCCCGGTGGGGTCATCGGCTCCGAACGTCGCGATGGGGTGCTGTTCGAGCGCGGCCCCAACAGCGGCATGGATGTCTCGCCGGCGATCAATGGGCTTCTGGACGAACTCGGCATTCGCGCGCAGCGCGTTGATGCGAGCCGTACGGCAGCGCGGCGCTACGTCATCTTCAACGGCCGGCTGCAGGCGCTGCCGACCTCGGCCGGCACATTCCTGACGACACCGGTGTTTTCGGCGGCGGCGAAACTGCGGCTTTTGGCCGAACCATTCGTGCGTCGTGCGCCCGCCAGCACGGAGGAGTCGATCGCAGCATTCGTCCGGCGACGCCTTGGGCGCGAGATTCTCGATTACGCAGTCGAGCCGTTCGTCTCCGGCATCTACGCCGGCGATCCGCAGCAGCTGTCACTGCGGGCGGCCTTCCCACGTTTGCACGAGTTCGAGCAGCGCTACGGCAGCCTCGTGCGCGGCGCCATCATCAGCGCGCGCCAGCGCCGGCACAGCGGTGAGAAATCGAAAGCCGCCGCACTCAGCTTTTCGTTTCGCGATGGCATGCAGACGCTGACGGATGCGCTGGCTGCGTCGCTGCCTGCAGTCGAATGCCGAGCTGCGGTCGTTGGCGTTGCGCGCGTCGCGGACGGCGGCTTCCTCGTCGAGATCGGAGGCTCGGTTGCGGACCGGAGGCGGGCACGCGCCGTCGTCCTCGCGCTGCCGGCTCATGCGGCGGCCCGGCTCGTCGACCCGCTGGCGCCCGCGGCGGCGGCGGCCCTCGCGGCGATTCCGTATGCACCGATTGCGATCGTCGTCAGCGCGTATCGGCGTGCGCAGATTGGTCACCCTCTCGACGGCTTCGGCTTCCTCGCGCCGGCCGTCGAACGGCCCGGGTCTTCTGGGTTCGCTCTTTTCCAGCACGATGTTCGAGGGGCGCTGCGATGCCGGCACGGCCGTGCTCACAAGCTTCCTGGGCGGCCGACGGCATCCGGAACAGGCAACCGCCCCGGACGCCGAACTGCTCGCTGTGGTCCAGCGGGAACACGGCCGGCTCATCGCTGCCAGCGGGCCGCCACGCTTTCACGAAATCATTCGCTGGCCGCGCGCGATTCCCCAATACTCGTTGGGGCATCTGGAGCGCATCGGCGCGCTGGAACGGGCCGAACGCGATCTGCCGGGTCTGTACTTCTGTGCCAATTACCGCGGCGGCGTCTCGATCGGCGATTGCATCAAGAGTGGCCTTGCGATGTCCGAGAGGATTGCCGGGAAGCTTGGTCCGGAGGCGCGTTCCTGAGCCGACCTCGCCGTGGTTGTTCTCGGGCGCCGATGAACGGACGACCGTTCGGATGTGCTTGGAGCGGCTGTCACGTGGCAAAATCCGGATCGCGTAGCGTCCCGTCAAGCTTGGCGCCGGGACGAATGAGCATCACGAGGACACGCTGAGCTCGACCGTCATCCCCTTACGGCAGTCAGCCGTCGAACGCTCGCTGAAGCAGGCGAGTTTCGACACCGCCGGCGTGCCCCTCCTCGCCGTCAATCACAGTGGGCAGATTCTCGCGATCAATTCCGAGGCGATGTCCCTTGTTGGTGGCGATTCGGCGGTGGGTCGCAGCGTCGCCGAGCTGCTGGGCTTTCTGAGCCACCGCGCGTTCGCGCGGCGCTGGCAGCGATTGTGGAGTCAGGTAACGGCAGAAGGTCGGTGCGAATTTGAAGCCCGGCTGCCGCTGCGCAGCGGCGCGCGGCTGAGTGCGCGATTTGTCGTACACCTTTTCCGCTTCGATCAGGACGATTTCGCGTCGATATCGATCGTCGACACGTCGGCCGAGCGGGCCGCACGGCGGCGGGTCCGCGCTGCCGAGATGCGCGCGCGTTCGCTGGCGCAGCACCAGTCCGAACTGACTATCGTGCTGAATGCGGACCGGCGCGTGATCTTCGCCAACGCTGCACTCGAACCCATCACGGGAGAGCACGAGGGCGACGTCATGGGTTCGCCCTTCGAGTTCATTCTCGATCAACCGTCACGCATCGAATTCCGCCGCGCCGTTGATCGCCTGCTGCGCGAGCCGCCCGGCGATCGCCAGGCAACATCGCTGCATCTACGAACCCGGGCTGCGCTGGCGGGCAACGGCCGCAGCCTGTCGTGCGTCCTGACCAACCGGCTCGACGACCCGAGTGTCCGCGGTCTCATTCTGACCGCGCGCGACCTCGGGCCGGCCGAGCGGGCCCAGGCCCGGCGCCTGCGCTTTCGTGAACGCCTGCTCGAACTGGCAATACAGTCGAAATCCGACTTCACGCAGACGCTGGCGACGGTGCTGCGCTCGACAGCAGAAGTCCTCGACGTCAGCACGGCGAGCTTCTGGCGACTGTCGCGCGATCCGGATCTGCTCCGCTGCGAGGCGCTTTTCGATCGGCCTGCCGATCGATTCCTGCGCGACTGGGTCGGCCGCGAATTCCCGGCCACGCGGTTCTCCGCCTATTTTTCGCAATTGATGAACCGCCAGCCGGTGGTCGTCAATGACACGCACACGTCGCGGCTGACGACGATGTTTGCGGGGGAGCCGGACTGGTCGTCCATCCGCGCGCTGCTCGACGTGCCGATCCTCGTCGAGGGAACGGTTGCCGGTGTGCTGTGTCTGCAGCATCGCGATACCCGCTACTGGGACGAAGACGACGTCGGTTTCGCGAACACGACCGGGCTGATGCTGGCGCTTTCAATGGAAGCGGCGCAGCGCCAGGAAGCGGAGTCCCGCATCGAAAACCTGGCGTGGTACGACGGGCTCACCGGGTTGCCCAACCGCAATCTGCTGCGCGAGACGATGCGCGACATGATCATGACGGCGTCGAACCGCAGGCGCCGCATGGCAGCGATGCTGATCGACCTCGACCGCTTCAAGGATGTCAACGACACTCTCGGGCACCTCGTTGGCGATGCGCTGATCAAGTCCGCGTCGGAGGTTCTGCGCGAAACCGTCGGCGAAGCGGGCACGGTTGCGCGGCTCGGCGGTGACGAGTTCGTGGTTCTGGTCAGCGAGTTCGTGCATCGCCAGGAAGTTGCGCTCCTCGCGGCGCGCATTGCACAGGCACTGCATCGGACCGATCTCGTCCCGAACATCGATACGCAGGTATCTGCGTCGATCGGGGTCGCGCTCTTTCCGGAGCACGGCCGCGATATGAGCACGCTGCTGAAGAACGCCGACGCCGCGATGTACCAGGCGAAGCGTGACGGCCGTAACCAGTTCAGCTTCTTCAACCCGATCCGCTACGAAAGGGCGGCGCGGGAGGTCCAGCTTGGCATCGAGCTCGTCAAGGCGGTGCAGAGCGAGAGCCCGCAGTTCATCTGCGAATACCAGCCGCAGATCGAGATGTCGAGCGGCCGAGTCGTCGGCCTGGAGGCGCTGATCCGCTGGAATCATCCGTTGCACGGCGTGCTCACGCCGGATCGCTTCATCGGCGTTGCCGAAGTCAGCGGGCTTTCGGAGCGCATCACGCGCTGGGTCCTCAACGAGGTCTGCAGCCAGATCAATCGCTGGCGTCTGGTCCGTCCGGACTTCGATGTTCCGGTCGCGATCAATGTCGCCGGCCGTGAGATGGGGTCGACGGGTCTGCCGATACTGGTGCGCAGCGCGCTGGTGAAGCACAACGTCGAGCCTCGGCTCATCGTGCTCGAGATCACCGAGCGGACGCTGGTGAAGGAAACCGAGATCAACAACGATGTGCTCGCCGAACTCGCGGCCCTCGGCGTCGGTCTCGTGCTCGACGACTTCGGCACCGGCTATTCGATGCTCGGCTATCTCAAGCGCATGCCGATCCACGCGCTCAAGATCGACCAGTCGTTCATCGAGGGAATTCCGGCCGATCCCGACAGTCGGGCGATCGTCCACGCGATGCTGGCGGTCGCGCGCCACTTCCGGCTAAAGGTGGTCGCCGAAGGCGTCGAATCGCAGGACCAGGTCGATTACATGCGCGACATCGGCTGCGAGTTCGCACAGGGGTTTTTCTACTCGCGTGCGATCTCCGGCGACACCATCCTCGACTACCTCGCGCGCGAGAGTCCTGCCACCTGAGCGTTGCTGGACGCGGCCGCTAAACTGCCGCGACACAGAGCGAAGGAGGCATGCATGGACTACGAGAATATTCGGGTCGAGTCACGCGGGCGCGTGGGACTCCTGACACTCAGCCGCCCGAAGGCGTTGAATGCGTTGAACGACCAGTTGATGGACGAACTCGGCGCGGCATTGCTGGCCTTCGACGCCGACGAATCCATCGGTGCGATCGTCATCACCGGCAGTGAGAAGGCGTTCGCGGCCGGTGCCGACATCGGTGCGATGAAGGACTGGACATACATGGACGTGTTCAAGTCCGAATACATCTCGCGCAACTGGGAGACGATCCGGCGCGTGCGCAAGCCCGTCATCGCTGCGGTAGCCGGCTACGCGCTCGGCGGCGGCTGCGAACTGGCGATGATGTGCGACATTATCCTTGCTGCGGATACCGCCAAATTCGGCCAGCCCGAGATCAAGCTCGGAATCATCCCGGGTGCGGGCGGCACTCAAAGGCTGCCGCGTGCGGTCGGCAAGGCCAAGGCGATGGATCTGGTACTGACGGCGCGGATGATGGACGCGGCGGAAGCGGAGCGTTCGGGCCTCGTCTCGCGGGTCGTGCCTGCAGACAAACTCATGGACGAGGCGCTCGCCGCCGCCGCAACCATTGCGGGGCACTCGCTTCCCGCGGTGATGATGGCCAAGGAGGCGGTCAATCGAGCCTACGAAGCCCCGCTGAATGAAGGCATGTTGTTCGAGCGGCGACTCTTTCACTCGCTTTTTGCGACCAGCGACCAGAAGGAGGGCATGGCCGCCTTCGTCGAGAAGCGACCGGCCCATTTCCGGCACTTCTGACTTCTGCGGCAAAGCAACGTGGAAGACACGGTGCGCCGCTAGAGGGGTTCATCCAGGGCAGGCATGCTCGCGCCCCCGCGCCGTTCCGATAGGAGAGCGTCGCCGCGTTAGGGAACAAGCACTTAACGCCCGATGCGATGTCCAGAGAAGGGCGTCGGGCCTGGCGGGACAGCGCGCTCCCCAAGCGAGTGATCGA
>CAVQID010000013.1:0-135618 GCA_963712485.1 uncultured beta proteobacterium | reverse complement strand
GACGGCCACTGCCTGCGCGAGCAGGCCCTGGAAGTCTGCCGGCTGTCAGGCGCCAACGAGAAGTCGGAATTCCGCGCCACCAGCCTGGAAACCCTGCGCCAGATGGTGGCCGCCAACGTCGGCATGACCCTGCTGCCGATGCTGGCGGTGAAACCACCGGTGGCGCAATCACAGAACATACATCTGCTGGGCTTCAGCGACTCGCATCCCAGCCGCCAGATTGCGATGCTGTGGCGCAGGAGTTCGGCGATGGGTGACTTCCTGCTGGAACTTTCCAGCGTGTTCTCCACGCTTCCGGCCGCTTGTTCGAAGCCACGCCGACAGCTGTCCGCCAGTAAGCCCCGGAACGAAACGCCGCGGACTGCCCATGAGGGCTTGAACCAGCGCCGCTTCCGGGCTACGGTTGCGCCCACAAGCAGGACTTCGACGGGCGCCGCGGCAACGCGGCGTCCGTTTTCCTTTTCTGCAATCCACACCAGGAGAAAACACCATGAATTCGCATACCCGCCAGCGGCCTGCCGCCCTCGTCCAATGCACCACCCATCATCGTTTCCAGCCGCGATTTCAATCGCCTGGAAAAACTGCTGGATTCTCCCGCGCTGCGCCGTCATCCGGCCGCGGTCGCGCTGATGGAAGAACTCAACCGCGCCGAAGTCCTGGCCGCCGGAACACATTCCCGAAGCCGTGGTCACCATGCACTCCACCGTCGAGTGCGAAGAAGAACTCACCGGCGAGCACCACACGCTGACGCTGGTCTACCCGCACGAGGCCAACGTGCGACAGCGGCCAGGTCTCGATACTGGCGCCGGTCGGCACCGCACTGCTTGGACTGTCGAAGGGCCAGATCCATCGACTGGTCTGCGCCCGATGGCCGCCCGCTGCGCCTGCGCGTCACCGCCATCCGCTACCAGCCCGAAGCCAGCGGCGACTACAACCGCTGAGTGCCGACACCGAATCACCACGCGCGCCAGGCATACTTGCCCCAGACACGACCCCACGAGGAAACCACATGCCATCGACATCCGCCTCCCCCTCCAAACTCCAGCAATTGCGCGAACTCTCCGTCGTCGTCGCCGACACCGGCGACTTCGATGCGGTCAAGCGGCTGCGTCCGGTGGACTGCACCACCAATCCGACCCTGGTGCGCAAGGCGCTGGACCTGCCGGTGTATGCGGATGCCATCGAGAAGGAGCTGGCGTGGGCACGCACCCAGTCCGGTGATCGCGATGCGCTGGTGGAGGAAGTGGTGGACCGCCTGACCATTGCCGTGGGCACGGCGTTGGCCGGGCTGGTGCCCGGACGCGTCTCCACCGAAGTGGACGCCGACCAGGCCCATGACACCGCCGCGACGGTGAAGAAGGCGCACAAGTTCGTCGACATGTATGCCGCAGCGCGGCGTCGGCCGCGAAAAAATCCTGATCAAGGTCGCCGCCACCTGGGAAGGCGTGGAAGCCGCGCGCCAGCTGCAGCGCGACGGCATCGACTGCAACCTGACCCTGATCTTCAACCGCACCCAGGCCCTGGCCTGTTCGGAAGCCGGCGCGTTCCTCATCTCGCCCTTCGTGGGCCGCATCCTGGACTTCTTCGTCGCGCGCGGCGAAGTGCCGGCGAACATCGACGAAGACCCGGGCGTGGTGTTCGTGCGCGGCGTGTATGACGAGTTCAAGCGTCGCGGTTCGTCCACGGTGGTGATGGGCGCGTCGTTCCGCTCCACCGCACAGATCGAAGCGCTGGCCGGTTGCGACCGCCTGACCATTTCGCCGGACCTGCTGGAAAAACTGGACGCCGACAGCGGCGAGCTTGCCGCGCAAGCTTTCGCCCGGCAAGGCTGAAGCTGGCACGTTGCGAACCCATCGACGCCGCACGCTTCGCAGCCGATCTTGCAGAGGATGCGATGGCGACCGAGAAACTCCGCGACGGCATCGCTGCGTTCGCCAAGGACCTGGTCGGCTTGCGCCAGACCATCGCCGACCGGCTGTCCGCACCCGCCGCGTGAACCTGCGCAACGCGCTGATCGCCTGCGTGCTGCTGGCGGCACTGGGCTGGTGGTATTCGGAGCATTCGCCGCGTCGGGCCAATGCGCCCGCTGGCGTTGCCACGGCGTCCGGTTGTCCACTGCCGCCACTCGTCGGCGCGGACGAAGCACCGCTGCAAAGCGACGTGCCAGGCGCGATGCCCGCATTCGCCCTGCAGGCCGCGACGCTGCAGCCACTCGCCGGTTTCAGCATCGACGCACGCGTCCTGTCGCGCGAGGACTACCGGATGGGTCGCGAAGCCGACCTCTCGCCCACCGACCTGGCGCTGGGCTGGCAACGCATGCGCGAGGACGATGTCCTGTCACGACTGGAAATCAGCCAGTCCTCGCGCTGGTACAGCTACCGCTGGCAGGACCAGCCTCCGCTGCCGCCAGAGGAAATCGCGCGCAGCAGCGCCAACATGCACATGATTCCCGCCACCGACGACGTGGCGGCGAGGCGCTGGCCGGCGTCCGCAAGGGCGACCGCGTGCGCATCGACGGCTGGCTGGTGGAAGCCAACGCCGCGGACGGCTGGCGCTGGCGCAGCTCCACCACCCGCGACGACACCGGCGGCGGTGCCTGCGAAGTGGTGTACGTGTGCGCGATCACCCGGCGGTAGGACGCCGGCGGTCATGCCTCCAGCCCTATCGCACAACTGACGCCGGTGCCGCCCAGCCCGCAGTAACCGTCCGGATTCTTGGCCAGGTACTGCTGGTGATAGTCCTCGGCGTAGTAGAACGCCGGCGCCGGGTACAGGATCTCGGTGGTGATGCGCCGTGCCCGCCGCGTCAGGCGCTCTGGTAGGCGTCGCGGCGACGCCTGCGCCGCGGCCTCGCTGTTGCGCGGTCGACGGCAATAGATGCGCGGAGCGATACTGGGTGCCGACGTCGTTGCCCTGGCGCATGCCCTGGGTCGGGTCGTGGCTCTCCCAGAAGACCTGCAGCAGGCGCTCGTAACCGACGTCTGTCGCCGGGTCGAACACCACCAGCACCGACCTCGGTGTGGCCGGTCTCGCCCGGAACAGACTTCGTCGTAGGTCGGGTTCGGGGTGCTGCCGCCGGCGTACCCCACCGCGGTGGTGTACACGCCCGGCAGCGTTCCAGAACTTGCGCTCCGCGCCCCAGAAGCAGCCCAGGCCGAACTGCGACCTGCTCCAGCCCTGCGAACTCGTCGCGCAGCGGATGGCCGTTGACGAAGTGCACGTTCTGCAGCGGCAGCGCGCCGTGTCGCGACCGGCAGCGCGTCTTCCGCGCGCGGCATGCGCTGCTTGAAGCTCCGATACCCAGCATGCGCATGTCCGCCTGCTACTCGTGGAACACCTCCTATCCGTGTCCGGCGGGAGCGTTTTTTCAAGCGACCCTCCCCGTGGGAGCGACGTAAGTCGCGACCTCCCGCGCGACCGCCACGACTTACGTCGCTCCCACGACGCCTCTCCCAGCGCCCAGATCGCCTTCGCCGTCCACGCCATGATCCTGCGACAGCACCTGCAAGCAGGCCGCAGCCTCTTCCTCGTACCCCTCAGGCACGCACACCCGCAATACGCCGAACAGGGGCAGTTCGCCCGCCCCGCCCAGAAGCGATTCGCCCATCACGAAGGCCGGGATATCGGCTTCCTCCAGCAAGTGCTTGGCCAGGTGGGCGTCGAACAGGTTGTGGGCGCGGTAGGCGACTTGCATGGCGGATTCCCGTGAAAAGCCGTATTCGGAGCAACTCTACCCCTGTGTCGCCTGGGTGAGCGCTTCGGTTGCCTCTATGCGCTCGCTTCTCCTGCGCCGCGTCCTCGCGCCACTGGCGGAAGGCGGGTAGTGCCTGCAAGGCCGACACGTAGTCGCGAGACGCTGCATCCATGGCCACGCCATAACCGAGAAAGCGGATCGCCACCGGCGCATACATCGCATCGACGATGCCGAAGTCCCCGCACAGGAAGCCCGCGCTGCCAGCGTGTCGCGCACGCAGTTCGGCCCACAGGCGCTGGATGCGATCAATGTCAGCTTGCGCTTGCGCATCCCAGCGATAGGCATCGGGTTGGCGGTGGCTGTTCATCGGCAGCTGCGTGCGCAGGCCAGTGAAGCCCGAATGCATCTCCGCCGCCGCGGCGCGCGCCTGCGCCCGGATGGCGCGATCCCGCGGCCAGCCCGCTCCATCCAGCCAGCGCTCGTTGGCGTATTCGCAGATCGCCAGCGAATCCCATACCGTCAGGCCGTCGTCCACCAGCACCGGCACCCGCGCTGTGGGCGACCACGGCCGACTTCGTGCTGGAACCCGGGCGTATCCAGCAACAGGCGTCGTTCCTCGAATTCCACGCCGAAATGGCGCAACAGCAGCCACGGGCGGAATGACCACGAGGAGTAGTTCTTGTTGCCGATGACCAGGATCGGGGTTGCCATGCCGCTGCTCCGGGGGAGGTGCCCTCAGGATAGCCCGTGGCGGGTCGGCTAAACTGTGCCCCCGATCGTCAGGCTTCCCGCACGCATGTCCGCCGTACCTCCCGCTCCGCCCACTCCCGCCCACGACTCCCACGCAACCCCGGCCGCGGCGGGCGAGAAGCACGACTTCATCCGCCAGATCGTGCGCGAGGACCTGGCCAGCGGCAAGCACGCGGCCATCCACACCCGCTTCCCGCCGGAGCCCAACGGCTACCTGCACATCGGCCACGCCAAGGCGATCTGCCTGAACTTCGGCATCGCCGGCGAGTTCGGCGGCATCTGCAACCTGCGCTTCGACGACACCAACCCGGCCAAGGAAGACCCCGAGTACGTCGCCGCCATCCAGGACGACGTGCGCTGGCTGGGCTTCGAGTGGGCGCGAGCTGCGCCATGCCTCCGACTATTTCGAGCGTGTACTACCTGGCCGCGCGAGAAGCTGATCCGCGAGGGCGCTGGCCTACGTCTGCGACCTGAACGCCGAGGCAGATGCGCGACTACCGCGGCACGCTGACCGAGCCGGGCCGCGAATCGCCGTTCCGCGAGCGCTGCGTCGAAGAGAACCTCGACCTGTTCCGGCGCATGCGCGCCGGCGAGTTCCCCGACGGCGCGCGCACCCTGCGCGCGAAGATCGACATGGCCAGCGGCAACATCAACCTGCGCGACCCGGCGCTGTACCGCATCAAGCACGTCGAGCACCAGAACACCGGCGACGCCTGGCCGATCTATCCCGATGTACGACTTCGCGCACGCGCTGTGCGACGCGATCGAAGGCATCACCCACTCGCTGTGCACGCTGGAGTTCGAAGACCATCGCCCGCTGTACGACTGGTGCGTGGACAACGTCGACCTGGCCGAGCATCCCGAACTGCTGCAGCCGCTGCTCGATCGCGGCCTGCCGAACGAAGCCGCCAAGCCGCGCCAGATCGAATTCTCGCGCCTCAACCTCAACTACACGGTGATGAGCAAGCGCAAGCTGATGGCGCTGGTCGGCGAGAAGCTGGTCGACGGCTGGGACGATCCGCGCATGCCGACCCTGCAGGGCGTGCGTCGCCGCGGCTACACGCCGGCCGCGCTGCGCCTGATGGTCGATCGCGTCGGCATCAGCAAGCAGAACTCGCTGCTCGATTTCAGCGTGCTGGAAGGCTGCCTGCGCGACGATCTGGACGCGCGCCGCGCCGCGACGCATGGCGGTGATCGATCCGCTCAAGCTGGTGCTGACCAATCTGCCGGACGGCCACGACGAGACGCTGGCGTTTTCCAACCATCCGAAGGACGAGTCCTTCGGCAAGCGCGCAGTCCCGTTCTCGCGCGAACTGTGGATCGAGCGCGAGGACTTCGCCGAAGTCCCGCCCAAGGGCTTCAAGCGCCTGATCCCCGGCGGCGAAGTGCGCCTGCGCGGCGTCGGCATCGTGCGCTGCGACGAAGTGATCAAGAACGACGCGGGCGAGATCGTCGAACTGCGCGGCACGCTCGATCCGGACTCGCGCCCCGGCATGGAAGGCGCCGATCGCAAGGTCAAGGGCACCATCCACTGGGTCAGCGCGAAGCACGCGGTGGCCGCCGAGGTCCGCCTGTACGACCGCCTGTTCTCGGTCCCGAACCCGGACGACGAATCGGAAGGCAAGACCTACCAGGACTACCTGAATCCGGAATCGCGCAAGTCCGTGCACCGGTTATCGTGGAACCCGCCGCCGCCGATGCCGCGCCGGAACAGTCCTTCCAGTTCGAACGCACTCGGCTATTTCGTCGCCGATCGTCGCGACCACGCGCCGGCAGCGCCGGTGTTCAACCGCAGCGTGACGTTGCGCGATACCTGGGCGGCGAAAAGCTAGGAAAATCACGCGTCCGGCAAATAGACAGCTTTTGCCGGCCTGGATCTAGTCGGGCGGTATACGCAATCAAACGGCCGTCACTCCCTTGAAAGCGGGAATGACGATTCAATCTTCCACATGAGGAACACGGCCATGCCTCGCATCACCCGCCTTTTCCTGCTCCTCGCACTGGTCTTCTCAATGGCTGGATGCGCTGCTCCGTCGCCAACGCCTCCGGCGAGCGGCAATCCTGGCGGGCAGCACCCCGCCTGCGCCACCCGCAGCCTGCACGCGCACCACCGCCGATGTCGTCGCCGTTGCCGCCGCGCCCGGTGAAGGAGTCGGTCATCGTCGACAGCACCTGCAAGACCAGCGCGGATTGCGCGGTCAAGAACGTCGGCAACTGCTGCGGCTGCGATGCCCGCATGCGTGAACAAGGACAGTCCCGACCGATCCTGCCGCCGTGCAGGCGCGAGTGCAACGCCAAGGGCAGATGAGCATCTGCGGCTTCCCGGAAATCTCCGCGCTGCCAATGCGACGACGGCCAGTGCTGCGTGCCCGGCCGAAGGCTCCGGCGCGCAGGCACAATCGATGCTCTACGCACAAGTCCATCTCACCCTGCCCGCCTGGGTGCACTGAAGCCGTCGATGCGTCGGCGCACTACGCCAGCGACGACCGACAAGGTCGCGCTGGCGATCGAGCTGTCGCGCCGGAACATCGAAGCCGCGACCGGCGGCCCGTTCGGCGCGGCGGTATTCGGTCCGGACGACCGCATCATCGCGATCGGCGTCAACCGCGTGCTGCCGCAGAACACTGCTCGCTGGCGCACGCCGAGATCATGGCCTACATGCTGGCGCAGCAGCGCCTGCAGCGCGCGCGCCTCAACGAACGCGTCGGCGGCACCGTCACCCTGGCCACGTCCTCGCAGCCCTGCTGCCAGTGCTACGGCGCCACCGTCTGGGCCGGCATCGACCGCCTGCTGATCGGCGCGCGCGCCGAAGACGTGATGGAGCTGACCGAATTCGACGAAGGCCCGCTGCCCGCCGACTGGATCGGCGAATTGAACAAGCGCGGCATCGAAGTCGTGCGCGACCTCAACCGCGATGCGGCGCGCGAAGTGCTCCGCAGCTACGGCGAACAGGGTGGAGAGCGTTATTGACGCTCCTGATTGTCCCTCCTCGCTTGCGGCGGAGGGCTAGGGTGGGGCAAGCCGGAGCCAACGAAAATCCGCCGCCGTCAAAACTCGTTGCGTCGGTTTTTGCACGTCAACTGTCCACGCGCTTATTGCGCCAAAGATCGGCTTCGACGCGCCCCCATCCCAACCTTCCCCCGCGAGCGGGGGAAGGGGCGATCACGAGCGCCAGCGCACATGACCGGCCTGCTCTGCTACTGCCGCCAAGGCTTCGAACCCGAACTTGCAGCCGAACTGAGCGAACGCGCCGCGCATGCCGGCCATCCCGGCTATGCACGCACCGAACGCAACAGCGCTTTCGTCACTTTCATCTGCGAGAACGGCGCGGCACTGTCGCGTGCACTGCCGTGGCGCGAACTGATCTACGCACGGCAGAAGCTGCAGCTGATCGCCGAGTTGCGCGACCTCGACCCAAGGATCGCATCACGCCGATGCTGGCGGCGCTGGCAGGACACGCGCGCTTCGGCGACCTGTGGGTGGAGCATCCGGATTCGGATCTCGCCAAACCGCTGGCCGGACTGGCCCGCAGTTTCGGCAACGCCCTGCGCCCTGCCCTGCGCAAGGCCGGGCTGATGACCGACAAGGAAAACACGCAAGCTGCCGCGCCTGCACGTGGTGTTCGTCGGACGGCAACCACGCGTTCCTGGCAGTGGCCGATCCGGGCGACAGCTCGACGCTGGCCACTCGGCATCCCGCGCCTGAAGTTATTGTCGGACGCGCCTTCGCGTTCCGCGCTGAAACTGGACGAAGCCTTGCTGACGCTGCTGACGCCGGAAGAACGCGAACTGCTGCTGAAGCCCGGCATGACCGCCGCCGACCTCGGCGCGGCACCCGGCGGCTGGACCTGGATACTGACGCGCAACCACCTGCGCGTGACCAGCGTGGACAACGGGCCGCTGCGCCAGAACGTGATGGATACCGGCCTGGTGGAACACCTGCGCGCGGACGGCTTCCAGTGGAAGCCTTCGCAACCGCTTGGACTGGATGGTCTGCGACATGGTGGAACAGCCGCGCCGCGTGGCCGAGCGCATGGCCACCTGGTTCCGCGAAGGCTGGTGCAGGCACAGCGTCTTCAACCTCAAGTTGCCGATGAAGAAGCGCTGGGACGAAACCCAGCTGTGCCTGGACCTGTTCGTCGAACAGACGCGAGAGGCCGGTACGAGTCCGCGCCAAGCAGCTGTACCACGACCGCGAAGAGATCACCGTCTTCGCTACCGCGGCGAAATAGCCACGGCACAATGCCATGGACGCCATCTGGACCAGCACGCCGATCGCACGCACTCACTCGCTGCCGACACCTTCTATCCGCGATGGCGCGCCCGCCGTCATCCGCCACGTCCTGCCGGCGTCGATCACGATCAGCCACCAGCGTCATGACGTGATCGGCGGCAGATGCTCGATCGGCAGAGCGGCCACGGTTGGCCTTGCGGTATTACGATCGAGCGAATTGCTCGCACCGACATGCAGAAGACGATCGAGGTCACTGCCAGTCTGCGCCGGCATCGCGCCGACGGCGCTCTGCGCCGGCCAGATCCCGGCGGGTGCTGCAACGCGACACGGCCTCCCTGACCGCGACGTCGCCGCCTACGACGCTGGCGACTGGATCGCCGCGGCCGCTATCCGCGACATCCGGAGCGGTCTCACATCCTCACCCCCGCGACTTGCACAAGCCGCTGACCCTGACGAGGACAGCCGCCATGCAACCCATCGAACTCAAGGACCCTGCCGGGTTCGCCAACGAATTCCTGCGCCTGACCCTGCTGCAGGGATTCCAGTCGCTGACCAAGCGCGACCTGGAACTGCTGATCTTCGTCCTGCTGGAACGCGACGGCGCCATCCTGCGTGCCGAATCCAACTTCACCGTCGCCTCGCGCCTGCGCGTCACGCCGGCCAAGGTCAAGGCGCTGCGTCGCGATGGCTACGCACGCTGGCGCGCGCTCGTGCCGGAAGAAAGCGACGCCGCACTGCAGCGCATCGTCGCCACCGTGCTGACCGAAACGAACCTGCGCTCCGGCGCCAAGCACGTCAGCGAACGCAGCCGCAAGGACGGCTTCCTCGCCATTCGGATCGAGCACCCGGACGACCAGCAGCAGTTCGAACAGGCGATCCTGGACGTGGGCGCCTTGCCCGTCTACGAACGCAACCGCGATGTGGTCGCGGTGCGTTTCGACACCCTGCTCAAGATCGCCGAGAAATGGGGTTACCTGCAGCCCGACCCGAAAGCGATCACCGCCGAGCTGAAGAAGCTGGCGCCCAGCGGCCGAAGAAGTGGCCGACCTGCTGAAGAAAGACGTCACCAAGCTGCGCTGGCAAGACGTACGCAACGCACTCAACAGCCTGGGGGCAAGGCGATCGCCAGTCCGGCCGAAGGCGGGCTGAAGGGACTACTGAAGATCGTGTTCCCGTACATGCGCGTGGTGGACCCGGTGTATGCCTCCCCGCGAGCGGGCGGCGACCGAAGTCTCGCGAAGGTCACACGCCCGATGCGTGTCGCCAGAACAAGTCCGCCAAGGGCGGCAGTTTGCCGGCCACCCCAATGCGCGACCGCGCAACAAGGTCGCGTGCATCTCGTCATTCGAGAACACGCGGTTGATGCCGTCGAAAGCGTATGCGCCGCGGCCGCATTCGCGCTGCGGCATTCGCGCGCCCAGCGCGCGAGGCGATGCGGCGCTGGTCCAGTCGGCGCGCCGCGACTGTGCATCGACAATCAGTCCCGCAACCGCGCCACATCGCGCAGGCCCAGGTTGACACCCTGCCCGGCCAGCGGATGCACCACGTGCGCCGCATCGCCCATCAGCAGCACCTTGCCGGCGACATACGCCTCGGCCAGTTGTCGGCGCAGCGGAAAGGCGGCGCGCTTCGACACCACGCGCACTTCGCCCAAGCGTGCGCGCGAAGGCATTGGTCAGTTCGCGGTTGAATGCATCGTCGTCCAGGGCCAGCACGCGTTGCGCCTCGCTGTCCGGCAAGGTCCACACGATCGAGCTGCGGCCGTCGACGAACGGAAGGAACGCGAGCGGCCCGGTCGGCAGGAAGCGCTGCCATGCCGTGGCTTCATTCGACGCTTCGGTTTCGACGAACGCCACCACGCCACGCTGTGCATAGTCGTGCGCGGAGACCTGCATCCGGCCAGTTCGCGCAGGCTGGAATCGGCGCCATCGGCCGCGATGGCGAGCCGTGCATCGACGCGCGATGCCGTCGTCCAGGCGCAGGCGTACGCCGTCGTCGTCCTGTTCCATCGACTCCACGCGCGCCGGGCAATGCAGGTGCACGCCTGCTGCAGGCAAGCGCTGCCCACAGACGATCGACCAGCAGGTTGTTCTCGACGATCCAGCCCAGCTGCGCGCGACCAAGGGCGTCCGCATCGAACGCAAGTTCGCCGCCGCCCGCCCCGTCCCACACGCGCATGCGCCGGTACGGCGGCGCGCGCGCGGCGAGCACCGCATCCCACACGCCGCATTCCTGCAGCAACGCCGCGTTGTCCGGCGCGAAGGCGTAGACGCGCAGGTCGGGACTCTCCGCCGACCAGCGCGGCGGTTCGCGGCCTTCGACCAGCGCGACGTCCAGGCCGAGTTTCGCGCAGCGCCAGCGCGCAGGTCGCGCCCACCACGCCGGCGCCGACGATGGCGACATCCATCTGCCCGCGCCGGCTCATCGTCCGGCCTCGCGACACAGCGCAGGCACATCGCCGCGGAAACCCATGGCCCCGCCCACCAGCATGGACTGCAGCGCGCCGGACGTATCGGCCGCGAGCAATCCCACGCTGCGCAAGGGCCGCAGCAGCGGCGAGGCGTTGCCGGTGATGCGTGCAAGTCCGTCGGAGAATTGCAGCGTGCGCTGGCGGTCTTCGCTGCGGCGCTGCGCATAGGCGTCCAGCAAGGAGCGTCGCGCCTGGGATCGTCCGCCTGTTCGATCAATTCCGCCAAGCGTCAGCGCATCGCGCAGGCCCAGATTGAAACCCTGTGCGCCGATCGGATGCAGCGACTGCGCGGCGTTGCCCACCACGACAGCACGATCCGCCGTCGTGCGTTCGGCGACCAGCTTGATGATGGGATAGGCGCTGCGCTCGCCGGTGGACAGGAAACGACCGACGCGCCAGCCGAACACGCCCTGGATGCGCTCGATCCACGCCGCATCGTCCAGTGCGGCGACGGCCTCGGCATCCGCAGTGGCCACGCCATGCACCACGCCGAAGTGGCGATCGCCACGCGGCAGCAGCGCGGTCGGTCCGTGTTCGCCGAAGCGTTCGTAGGCGGTGCCGTCGGGCGCCTGTTCGGTGCGCATGCGGGCGACGAACAGGGTCTGCCCGTAGTCGTGTTCGTGGCTGGCAATGCCGAGCGCCTCGCGCACGCCGCTGCGGGTGCCGTCGGCGCCGACCAGCAGGCGTGCGCTGATCTCGCGTTCGCCCTGCGCGTCGGCGATGCGGATGCTGCGTGTCGCTGCGCCGCCGTCGCCAAGTCCGATGAAGCGCGCGGGGCGATAGCGGGTGAGTCGCTTGAGTTCCGCCAGTCGTGCTTCCAGCGCTTCGCCGAACTCGCGCGCTACGACGACCTGGCCGAATGCCTCACGTCCGTAATCAGTGGCCTGCAGCCGGGTGCGGCCGAAATCGCCCTGCGCGACTGACGTGGATGCGCTGGATGGGGCCGGTCGGCGTGCGCAGTTTCGCCATCACGCCCAGCGCGGTCAGCGCGTTGACGGTGGCCGTGGCGAAGCTGAGGTTGCGCTGGTCGAATACCGCAGGCATCACGCCCGCAGGCGTGGCCTCCACCAGCCCCACGTCCAGGCCCAGCCGGTCGAGGGCAATCGCCAGGCTGGCGCCTACCAGGCCACCGCCGACGATGAGTACGTCGTGTCGTTCAGTCATGCCGCCATGATAAGCCCCGCCGCCGCCTGATCATCGGGCGGCACTCTCCGTTAGAATGACCGGCCTGCACTCCGGAAACCGACCCGCATGAACAGCAACACCCAGCGCACCGTCATCTTCACCCTGCTTGCCGCGCTGATGGTGGCGACGCGCCTGAACCTGCCGGGTTCCATCACCCATTGGGGACCGGTTCCAGACGCCTCCTGGGCCGTGTTCTTCATCGGCGGCTTCTACCTGCGCAGCTGGACCAAGTGGGCGTTCCCCATGTTGATGGCGCTGGCGGTGCTGGTGGACTACGTGGTGATCACGGGCCAGGGCATGAGCTTCTGGACCCACTACTGCATGTCGGCCGCGTACTGGTTCCTGGTGCCGGCGTATTTCTCGCTGTGGCTGGGCGGCATGCTGGTGCGCCGCACTACAAGGACGCCAATGGCAAGTCGCTCGCCGTGCTGGTGGCCAGCCTGTTCACTGCGGTGGTCGTGTGCCACCTGTTGAGCCAGGGCAGTTTCTACTGGTTGAGCGACAGCGTGCTTGAGCCGACCTTCGCCGGCTGGTGGAAGAACTACACCGACTGGTTCCTGCCCTACCTGCGCACCACGGCCATCTACGTGGGCCTGGCGGTGATCGTGCACGTCGGCGTGCTGCAGGCCGCGCGCCTGCAGGCACGGGCGAAGTCGCTGCGCTGATCAGCACGCCGAGGCAACGCCATGGGAAACCGCCTCTCCAAGATCTACACCCGCACCGGCGATGACGGCAGCACCGGCCTGGGCGACGGCACCCGCGTAGGCAAGGATTCGGCGCGGGTCACCGCCTACGGCACGGTGGACGAAGCCAACTCCAGCATCGGCGTGGTGCTGGCCGCGCAGGTGCCGGACGACATCCGCGTGCTGCTGACCCGCGTGCAGCACCAGTTGTTCGACCTGGGCGGGGAACTCTGCATCCCCGGCCATGCCGCGATCACCACCGCCGACATCGACGCGCTGGAACAGCAGCTCGACCACTACAACGATCCACTGCCGCCGCTGAAGGATTTCATCCTGCCCGGCCGGCGGCGAAGCGGCGGCGCGCTGCCACCTGGCACGCACCATCGTGCGCCGGGCCGAGCGCGAAACCGTCACCCTGGCCCGCCACGACGCCGTGCGTCCGGAAGCCATCCGTTACCTCAACCGCCTGTCCGACCTGCTGTTCGTGCTGGCGCGCGTGCTGGCACGCGCCGACGGCCAGGGCGAAGTGTTGTGGAACCACGACCGGCGCCACGCCTGAACCCGGTCATCGACACCCGATGATCATCTTCACCCACCCCGCCTGCCTGGCCCACGACCCCGGCCCGCAACACCCGGAGCGCCCCGCGCGACTGGAAGTGGTGCTGGAGGGCCTGCGCGCGGAGCACGGCGACCTGGACTGGCGCGAAGCGCCGCTGGCCAAGCTGGGCGACCTGCGCCGCGTGCATACCGAAGGCCTGTGGATGTCGCGCGAGGGTCAACGCATGCGTCGAGTAAACCCCGCGGTCGAGGTCCGACACCGTGAGCTCTGCGCGATAAATGGAGGCACGTAACGCCATGCCGCATTGTAGAAACCTGCCTGCGCCATCGTCTGCCTCCGAGCAGCGTACGTTTCGACACGATCGTTCGTGCAGCAACTCGGCGCGGCGGACGTGCCGACATTCGGCATTCGTGCAAAGACCGAACAAACAGGATTACAGGCGTCCGCGGGATGCTCTGTCAGGACGTTCCAGTTGCTGCGTCTGGAAGTTGCGCGCGAGCATGAACAGCACGCTGGTGGACCAGGCGAAGGTCAGCATGCCCGCCATCGCGATCATGCCGCCGACCAGCTGCAGCCGAGCCGGGGCCTCGTAATTGCTGCCGACGGTCGTGTATTGCATCAGCGCGTAGTAGAACGCGATGCTGGCGTTGTCAAACGCGTGCTGCAGCCAGAAGAAGAGGGCCCAGACGAGCACTTCGAAGAGATGGACGATCACCAGAATCCACGTGGCGATGATGACCGTGCTGATGCCGGCGAGGAAGTCCTGGCGCGGCCCGTGCCATCGTTCAAGCGCACCACCCGCGCGCAGCGTCGTCAGGACTCCGAACCCGTGGATCGCCATCGTCAGGGCGATGAGTCCGATGCCCCACAGCAGTTCGTCGACGGAAGTAACGTAAGTCGCGTTCACGATTCCGGTCACCTGCATTCACGCGTTGTGAGTGCCCGGCTGCTCAGTCTGGCCGTGCTGCTGCTGTCGCCGTCAAGCCCTGTTCCATTCCTGCGCCGGCTCGCTCCGAAGCATAACGGCGAGCGGCCAGCAGGAAACACGCCGCAGCAAGCAGGCCCACGACCGGCATGACCGCCAGCGCGGTCTTCAGGCTCGTCGCGTCCGACAGCAAGCCGACGAAGTAAGGACCCGGCGCGAGTCCGAGCAGGTTGTTGAACAGCACCACCGTCGCAAGGGCGGTGGCGCGCAGCGCCGGATGGGACAGGTCGACGATGACCGCGGCGGTAACTCCGGAGTGCGCGGCGACGGCCAGCGAACCACCGAGCAGCAGCACCATCTGCGTCGACCCGGGTGGCAGCGTGAAAGCAGCGGTCAGCAGACTGAACGACACGAGCGCATAGGCGGCTGCCGTACGCAACCGGTGATCAGGCCGTGCCTTGCCCGTTCGATCGGCCAGTACGCCACCAAGGACCATGCCGATCCCGGCCATCAGGATGACCAGCGCCCCGCGCATTGCCGCCTCGTCGGCCGGCAATCCGTAGGCGCGTGCAAAGTAACTCGGGATCCACGCGCCCAGGACGCCGACAACGAACATCTGCAGGCCGCATGCGACGTAGGTCAGGACCGCACTGCGCTTTGCGAAGACCTCGCGCATGCTGCCGGCCACCGTGAGGACCCGGGCGCCGGGCTCGGCGCGGTGCCGGACACGCAAGGCCGCTGAAGGTTCGCGCACGAGCCACGGATACAGCACGACCACGATCAGTGACGCAGCGCCCAGCAGCACGAACGCCGCCTGCCAGCCATGGACAGCGGCGATGACGCCGCCAAGTGCGACGCCGAGCACCGTGCCCAGTACGGCGGCCGCCTGGAATGCACCCAGGATCGCCGCCATACGACCCGCAGGAAAGACGGAAGAAAGGATTGCGCCGCCGACGCTGCCGTACCCGGCCTCACCCAGTCCGACGAGTCCACGCGCCATCAGCATTTGCGTATGGTTCTGGCTCAGGCCGCATCCGATGGTGGCGAGACACCAGAGCGCGGCCATCGCGGTAACGCTTCTGACATGGCCCCCGCGGTCAGCAAGCAGGGAAACCGGCCACGACGCCAGCCCGACCATCAGCGGTACCGCGCTGACCAGCGCGCCAAGTTGGCCGTCACTCAGCGTCCACTCGCGTTTGAGCAGCGGCAGCACGGCATTGATCACGCTGCGCGTCATGAAGTCCGACAGCATCAGCGCGAAAGTCAGCGCGAACACGAGCCAGGCGTAACCGCGTTGCTCGGTGCGCTGGGCAAGGTCGGGGGGCGTCGGATCAGTGGTCGGCACGGCCGCTACTGTAACGAGGCGTCGAATCAGGATCGGACCATTGGCCGGCTCGCGCCTTCGCGGGATCGAAGCAAGCCGGGAAGTCCGTCCATTTGCAGCGGCGCTGCATAGACTCGCCATTCGCACACGACAGTGCGGAATTCACAACAACGACGCATCAGACAGGAGACGAGCATGGCAAGGACGTTGAAGGGAATCGCATTCGCGGTCGCGCTGGCAGTCGGCAGCATTGCGCCCGTGCATGCGCAACAGAACATCGAGAAGCTCAAGCAGATGAAGGTCTCGGGCACGGATTTGAATATCCCGCCCGTGCCGCAGACCGGAAAGAACGCCGACGCGATCCGCGAGAACCTGAAGCGCGTCAAGCTTCCGCCCGGGTTCAAAATCGAATTGTTCGCGATCGTCCCGGATGCGCGCCACATGGCAGTGGCTCCGAGCACCAACATGCTGTTTGTCGGAACGCGCAAGACGACGGTGTGGGCGGTGACCGATCGCAACAGCGACTACGTCGCCGACGAAGTCAAGCCGTTCGCGCCGTCGCTGAAGTTCCAGGTTCCCAACGGCGTGTGCTGGACCAAGGACGGCTTCCTGATCGTAGCGGAGCACAACCGCGTTCTCAATTTCCCGGCCGCCGAGTTCTTCTATGAAGGCCCGGACGTCGCGGTGATCGAGGTCGTGCCCCAGGGTAAGTTGGTTCCGGAGGAAGAGGAGTCGTACAACCACGGCGCGCGCACCTGCCGCGTCGGCCCTGACGGCATGCTCTACATCACGCTCGGACAGCCGCACAACGTGCAGCCGGCCGGCAAGGTCGCGATGTACGAGAAACTCGGTATCGGCGGCATGGTGCGGATGAACGCGTTCGACGGCAGCAAGCGCGAGGTCTATGCGGTCGGTATCCGCAACTCGGTCGGCATGGACATCAATCCCAAGGACAAGGTGGTCTGGTTCACCGACAACCAGACCGACGGCATGGGTGATGACACACCGCCGGGCGAACTCAACCGAATCACCAAGCCCGGCGAGCACTTCGGCTATCCGTTCATCCACGGAAAGAATGTGAAGATTGCAGGCACGGCTGCGGCGCCGGATCTGAAGGACATGAAGGCGCCGGCGAACTGGACGCCACCGCAGATCGAGTTCCCCGCGCACCAGGCGCAGCTCGGGATGACGTTCTACAACGGCAAGCAGTTCCCGGCGAAATACCAGGGCGGAATCTTCGTGGCCGCGCACGGCTCGTGGAATCGCACGACACCGAGCGGCGCTCTGATCAACTTTGTCTCCCTGAAGGCCGATGGCACGGCTGACAAGTCTGAAGTGTTTGCCGAGGGCTGGCTGGATCCATCGACCAACACGTTTCGCGGTCGACCGGTAGATGTGGCCGTGATGAAGGACGGTTCGCTGCTCGTGTCGGACGATTTCGCCGGTGCGATCTACCGGATCTCGTACCAGCAGCCGTAAGCGGATGAGTCTTCGCTTCATCGCCGCCGCATGCACTGCGGCGGCGGTTCTTTCAGTGCTCACTATCCCGGCAGACGCGGCTGCACAGGATGTGGCCGCGGGTCGTCGCAAGGCGGTTGCATGTCAGGCCTGCCATGGCATCGACGGCATCGCCAAGTTGCCGGACGCGCCCAGCCTCGCGGCCCAGCCCGCGGGTTACCTGGAACGCGAGCTGCGCGCCTATCGGTCCGGGGCGCGACGCAACGAAGTGATGTCGGTTGCGGCCAAGACGTTGAGCGACGATGACATCCGCGATCTGGCGGCGTACTACGCCGCGATCCAGATCGAGGTCAAGGCGCTGCCGAAGTAGGGACCGCGGCCAGCACAGAACCGCGGCAGGGCGGCGCGCCGCCCCGCTGCCAGGCGATCAGCGACCGCCGCGCCCGATCAGCGCGTTCACCTCTTCGACGTTCTCCATGATGCGTCGGCGAACGATCTCGAAGGCCTCGGCCTGCGAGCGAGCGGCCAGTTCACCGAGTTCGCGGATGTTCTCGAGTGCCATCGTGAAAGTCTGCTTCGCGACTTCGTCGATGCGGCCGAATCCCTGACCCCCGCGTCCCGGCGCCATGCCCTGCGCGATCGCCTGCCATTCGGTGACGGCGTTCTTCAGCATCGCGGTCTGGCGCGCGACGACGGCCTGCAGGCCTTCATACGACTTCTTGTTCGCCGCGACCAGCGCAGCCAGGTCCTTGCGGCGGCCTTCGGCGATGGTGCTCGCGACCCCTGACAAATTGAGCCGTTCCAGCGTCTGGCCGATGCCGGGCATCGAAGACATGTCGAACATGCCCTGTGGCGTGGCCGCTCGCGCGGCAGCGGGTTTCGCCGCCGCACGGGTGGTGCGCTTCGCTGCCGTGGTCTTGCGTGCGCGGGACTTGCCAGCCGTCTTGCGAGCTTTCGTTGCCATGGGTCTCCTCCGTTAAGTCCAGAAATGCGTCCTGCAGTTGCAGGACGGGCTACTTGCCGCGTTCATCGCGTACCAGCGTCAGCGCGAGCGCAAAGGCCGCCGCAACGAACGCGAGCACGCGAGCGAACTGCGCATCCGTCAGCCGGCGCGCCTCGTCGCTCGAGCGGTAGATGTTGACGAACTCGCGTTCCCGGCCGGCATGCGCCACCAGCCGACCGACGCCGAGATCCTCCAGCGACTTCCACAGTTCCGGGTTGTACGAGCGCGTGAGCTTCATTACGAACGCGACCGGATCGCGCCGCCCCAGCACCGCGGCGAGCCGCAGGATGATCTCGAACGGCAACACGACGCGGCCGCTTTCCGCCTTTTCGAGCAGCGTCGCGTCGCGCAGGTTGATTGCTTGTCCCAGTTCCTGCGCGGTCAATCCGGCGGTCTCACGCATCGATTTCAGCAGCGCGCCCGCCCTCTCGATCGTTGCCCGCCGTTTGGGGCCGACCGACGACTTCGCAATCGCCAGTGACATGTCAGCGGCGCTGCCGGCAAGCCCCCAGGCGGTATCGGCCCAGGATCGGACCTGGCGTGCGAGCTTCATGACGGGCTGACCGGAGGACGGTCGCGCCGCGGCCGGCTCGACCGGTGGCTTTTTCGGGGTCTTGCGGATTTTGCGGTGCGTCGTTGTCATTGCGGAAAGAGGTCGGCGCCAAGCACGATCAGACGGCCAATCGAGCCCTTCCGGCAGGCGTGCATTGCGGCATCTTGAACGCCGCGGCTGGCAAGCGCAAGCCGGACCGATTCTTCCCCCGACGGTGGATCAGGTTCGGCCCCCTCTGCAGGCAGCTGGAATAGGGGGGCTGGTCCGGCCGTAATCCGCCCTTCGCCCACGGCCTCGCGCGCGACACTGGCCAGGCTGCACGGTGGGGGTTGTGCGGCCCGGACACGACAATGCGATTGGGGATTGCATGAGCCAGACCGCCGAAGACCTTCTCACTGCGCTGAACAGCCGCGACGTGCAGCGCCGGCTCCAGGAATATCGCGCGCTGCTTGCCAACGATTCGGTCGGCATCGTCACTGTGTGCGACGGTGAAGTCATGCAGTGCAATTCGAGCGCGGCGCGCCTGTTCGGCTGGGAGCCCGAGCGACTGCTTGGCCAATCGGCGGCGGTGTTCTTCTCGTCGGAAGAGGAATTCCAGGGCTTTGCCAACCGTATCGGTGACGCCCTGAATGCAGGCGGCTCGCCCGCGGTGGAGTGGCGTACCCGCCGTGCCGACGGCACGACATTCTGGGCGAGGCTGCTGGTCAAGAGCATCACGCCCGGTGGGCCCGGCGGCGAAACCGTCTGGATGATCGAGGACGTGACGGCGCACAAGGCGACCGAAGTGGCGCTGTCGCGGGTGCGCGAGGAACTCGAGCAGCGCGTGCGTGCGGCGCACGACGAGCTCGCATGGTCGAACGAGCGTCTGGTCGCGGAAATGTACGAGCGCAGCGAGGTCGAGGAACGCGCGCGGCGCGTGTCGCTCTATGACGCGACGACGGCACTGCCAAACCGACGTCTGCTCGAATCCCGGCTCGATGAGGCGGTGCGCAACCACCAGGTGGGCGGCGACCGCCTGGCGGTGCTGGTCATCGACATTGACGATTTCACCAAGCTCAACGATGCGCTGGGTCACCGTGTCGGCGATGCGTTGCTGCAGCAGGTCGCGAACCGCCTCGTCGAGACGGTGCGCACGTCCGACCTGGTCGCGCGCGTCGGCTCCGACGAGTTCGCCGTCGTACTCGGCCGCCTGCGCCATCCGGACGACGCCGAACGCGTCGCCACGAAACTGGGTGAGTTGCTGTCCGAACCCTACGAGGTCGACGCCGAGCAGGTCACGGCGACCGTCAGCATCGGGGTCGCCGGCTTCCCGGTCGACGGAGCCGGACCGGAGATGCTGTTGCGCAATGCCGATGCGGCGCTGTCCTACGCGAAGTCGCGCGGCCGCGCGAACGTGCAGCTCTTCGAGCCGCGCATGAATGCGGACCTGCTGCAGCGACTGCAGCTCGAAGCCGGCCTGCGGCGCGCGATCGACAAGCGCGAGTTCGAGGTGCACTTCCAGCCGCGCATCAGCCTGGCGACCGGCCGCGTGGTTGCCGCCGAAGCGCTGCTGCGCTGGCGGCATCCCGAACAGGGCATCCTCGAGCCGTCGAGCTTCATCACCGTCGCTGAAGACAGCGGACTGATGCAGCCGATCGGCGAGATCGTGCTGCACGCCGCCTGCCAGGCCGCCAGGTCATGGACTGCGGCCGGCCTCGGCGAACTGGTGGTCAGCGTCAATCTGTCGCCGCGCGAGTTCCGCGGTCGCTCGCTGTTGCCGATCGTGAGCCAGGCGCTGATCGACAGCGGACTCGACGCCGAGCGGCTGGAAGTCGAGATCACCGAAGCCGCGCTGATGCGCGACCTGGACAAGGCCGAGCAGGTGCTGGTGGGGCTGCAGACGATGGGTGTGCGCATCGCCCTCGACAACTTCGGCACCGGCTATTCGAGCCTGTCGAACCTGCGCCGCTTCCCGCTCAACTCGCTGAAGATCGACGGGCAGTTCGTGCGCGCGGCGCCGGACGACGAGGCCGACGCGCGCATCGTTGCCGCGTTGGCCGGCCTCGCGACGGGCCTGGGCCTGCACGTAGTCGCCGAAGGCGTTGAAACCGAACAGCAGTTGCAATTCGTCAGGCATTGCGGCTGTAACGAAGCGCAGGGATTTCACCTGAGCCGGGCGCTGCCGGCGGAGCAGTTCCAGCAGTTCGCGCGACAGCGCCTCTCGTAGGCCCGCGTGCGGGCGGCCCGGCAGCGGCCGCTAGACTGCATCCTTCGTCGACTCGCGCCGAAGGGCTGCCATGAACAAGGAGATCGTTTCGACGCCTGCGGCACCGGCCGCCATCGGTCCGTATTCGCAAGCCGTGAAAACCGGGCTCGTGGTCTTTACCTCGGGCCAGATCGGTCTCGATCCGAAGTCGGGCGAACTGGTCGGCGGCGACTTCGAGGCGCAGGTACGCCAGGCGTTCGCGAACCTCGACGCGGTTGCGCGTGCGGCCGGCGGCTCGCTCGCCCACGCGGTCAAGTTCTCGCTGTTCCTGACGGACCTTTCGAAGTTCGCAACAGTGAACCAGATCATGAGCGAACTCGTGCCGAAGCCGTATCCGGCGCGGTCGACTGTCGGCGTGGCCAGCCTTCCCAAGGGCGCACTGTTCGAAGTCGAGGCGATCCTCGTCCTCTAAGCCCGGTTCGCAGCTTGCCTCGCGCCAGTCACGCTCCGGCGGCCGCGGGTCGCGGCAGCGGCCGCGACATGGCGGCGCGGCTTGCGGCCATCGGCTTGCGCAGCGACTGGGACTTCGTCCTGCATCTGCCGTTGCGCTACGAGGACGAAACCGTCGTCGTGCCGATCGATGAGCTGCGCGAAGGTATCGAGGCGCAGATCGAGGCGACAGTCACCGCGGCCGACGTCGTGTTCCGCGGCCGGCGGCAGCTGCGTGTCACCGTGCAGGACGACCGCGGCGGCACGCTGGTGCTGCGCTTCCTGCACTTCTATCCGTCGCAGCTGAAGCAGCTCGCGGTCGGACAGCGCATCCGCGCGTTCGGCGCAGCACGCGGCGGCCTGGCCGGCATGGAGATGGTGCATCCGCGCGTGCGCACGGTCCACGCGGGAGAGGTGCTGCCCGGTCGCATTGACACCCATCTATCCGACGACCGCCGGCGTGCCGCAGGCCTGGCTGCGCAAGCGCATCGCGCGCGCGCTGCAGTCGGTCGATCTGCGTGACGTGCTGCATGAGGCGCTGCGCCAGCGCTGGCAGCTGCCGGCATTGCGAGCCGCGTTGGACCGCCTGCACCATCCGCCGCCGGACGCCGACGCCGCGGCGCTCGCGGACCGCTCCGATCCGGCGTGGCAGCGGCTGAAGTTCGACGAGCTGGTCGCCCAGCAGATTGCGTTGCGCCTGGCGCGCGCGGCACGGCAGCGACGCCGCGCCGCGACCCTGCGCGCCGACACGCTGTCGCAGCGTTTGCTCGCCGCGTTGCCGTTTGAACTGACCGCGGCGCAGCGGCGCGTCTGGCGTGAGATCGAGGCCGATCTGGCGCGCGACCATCCGATGCAACGGCTGGTGCAGGGCGATGTCGGCAGCGGCAAGACCGTGGTCGCCGCGCTGGCGGCCGCGCGCGCGATCGAGTGCGGCTGGCAGGCGGCGCTGATGGCGCCGACCGAACTGCTGGCCGAGCAGCATTTCGGCCGCATCGCGCAGTGGCTGGAGCCGCTCGGCGTCGACACGGTGTGGCTGGCCGGCCGGCTCGGCGCCGCGGCCAAGCGCAGGGCCCACGAGGCAATCGCCAGCGGCGCAGCGCAGTTGGTCATCGGCACGCACGCGCTGATCCAGGACGCGGTCAGTTTCGGCAAGCTGGCGCTCGCGATCGTCGACGAACAGCATCGCTTCGGCGTGGCGCAGCGGCTGGCGCTGCGCGGCGATGCACGATGCTCGCACCGCACATGCTGATGCTCTCGGCCACGCCGATTCCGCGCACGCTGGCGATGAGCTACCTCGCCGATCTCGACGTCTCGGTCATCGACGAACTGCCGCCGGGACGGCAGCCGGTGGTCACCAAGCTCGTGTCGACACGCCGCCGCGACGAGGTGATCGCACGCATCCGCGCCGATGTGGCGGCGGGGCGCCAGTGCTACTGGGTCTGCCCGCTGATCGAGGCGAGCGACGCCGTCGAGGCGGCGGCGGCCATCGACACGCATGCGCGCATTGCCGCAATGCTGCCGGAGCTGCGCGTCGGCCTGCTGCACGGGCAGCTGCCATCGGCGGAGAAGACGGCGATGATGCAGCAGTTCGCCGCGCGATCGATCGACGTGCTGGTGGCAACCACGGTGATCGAAGTCGGCGTCGACGTGCCGAACGCGACGCTGATGGTGATCGAGCACGCCGAGCGCTTCGGCCTCGCGCAGCTGCACCAGCTGCGCGGACGCGTCGGCCGCGGCGCGGACGCAAAGCTACTGCATCCTGCTCTACGAAGAGCCGCTGTCGGACACCGCGCGCGAGCGGCTGAAGATGGTCTACGAGACCAGCGACGGCTTCGAGGTCGCGCGGCGCGACCTTATGATGCGGGGCCCGGGCGAGTTTCTCGGGCGCGCGGCAGTCCGGCGTGCCGCTGCTGCGGCTCGCCGATCTCGAGCGCGACGCGGCGCTGGTCGAGCAGGCGCGCGACGCCGCCGAGGTGCTGCTCGAGCGCGACGAGGCGACGGCGCGCGAGCACGTGCGGCGCTGGTACGAGGGACGAGACGACTTTCTGGCGGCATGACACGCACGCATGACCCTGACTGAACTCAAGTACATCGTTGCGGTCGCGCGCGAGCGCCACTTTGGCCGCGCGGCCGAGGCCTGCTTCGTCAGCCAGCCGACGCTGTCGGTCGCGATCAAGAAGCTCGAGGACGAACTCGGCACGCAGATCTTCGAGCGGCGCACCAGCGAGGTGACGACGACGCCGGCCGGCGAGCGCATCGTCGGCCAGGCGCAGCGGGTGCTCGACGAAGCCGCGCGCATCAAGGAGATCGCGCGCCAGGGCAAGGACCCGCTGGCCGGGCCGCTGCGGCTCGGCGTGATCTACACGATCGGCCCGTATCTGCTGCCGGGACTGGTGCGGCAGCTGCTGAAGGACGCGCCGGAGATGCCGCTGCTGCTGACCGAGAACTTCACGGTCAAGCTGATGGAGCTGCTGAAGAACGGCGAGATCGACGTCGCGATCATGGCGCTGCCGCTGCCGGAGATCGGCCTGCTGCTGCAGCCCGTGTACGACGAGCCGTTCATCATCGCGATGCCGCGCCATCACCCGTGGGCGAAGCGCAAGAGCATCCCGAGCGAGGACCTGAAGAAGGAAACGATGCTGCTGCTCGGCACCGGCCACTGCTTCCGCGACCAGGTGCTCGAGGTGTGTCCGGAACTGTCGCGATTTTCGTCATCGGCCGAAGGCATCCAGAAGACCTTCGAAGGCTCGTCACTCGACACGATCCGCCACATGGTCGGCTCCGGCCTCGGCGTCACCGTCCTGCCCAGCAGTTCGGTGCCCGAGAAGCCGCCGCGCGACTCGCTGCTCGAGTACATCCCGTTCAAGGCGCCGGCACCCGACCGCCGCGTCGTGCTGGCGTGGCGCAAGTCGTTCACGCGCGCACCCGCGATCGAGGCGCTGCGACAGGCGATCCTGAAGTGTCCGCTGCATGGCGTGACCAAGCTGCCCGACGCTCCGATCGAGACCTGGTAAGTCGAGGCTATCGCCCTGCTTAGCATTTCCCGATTGGCCAGCCGCCGGTGACCCGCTAGGATGGTCATCGGTAATTCAATGGAGAGCGCAATGGCGAAGAAAAGCAGGGTTGCGGCGGGCATGAACGGCGCACCGACGATCGACATCGGCATCGCCGACAAGGACCGCGCGAAGATCGCCGACGGCCTGTCGCGCGTGCTGGCCGACACCTACTCGCTGTACCTGAAGACGCACAACTTCCACTGGAACGTCGAAGGCCCGATGTTCAACACGCTGCACCTGATGTTCATGGACCAGTACACCGAGCTGTGGACCGCGCTCGACGCCGATCGCCGAGCGCATCCGTTCGCTCGGCTACCCGGCGCCGGGCACCTACAGCGAGTTCGCGCGCCTGACGTCGATCGACGAGACGCCGGGCGTGCCGGAGGCGCTGGAAATGGTGCGCCTGCTGGTGACCGGCCACGAGGCCGTCGCACGCACGGCGCGCAAGGTCTTCCCGGCCGTCGACAAGGCGAGCGACGAGTCGACTGCCGACCTGCTGACGCAGCGCCTGCAGGTCCACGAGAAGACCGCCTGGATGCTGCGCAGCCTGCTGAAGTAGCCGCCGTGCTTTTAGCCGCAACGCGGTCTGACGCTTGCGATGGCCCGGCGGCGATGCCTTCCACGTGAACGCACCGCTTCATCGCAGTTGGTACGAGCGGCATCTTCTGCCGGTCCTGGTTGACTTCGCCTGCGGCCTTCGAGCGGTGCGACGCCAGCGTCGCAAAGTCATTCCGCACGCCCGGGGGCGCGTGCTCGAAGTCGGCATCGGCACCGGCCACAATCTCGAACACTACGACCTGGGCAAAATCGATTGCGTTGTCGGGTTGGACCCGGGCGTAGAAATGCATCCCCTGGCGCGGCAGCGCGCCAGGCATGCCGGCCTGCGGGTGGAGCTTGTTGAACTTTCTGCCGAGATGATGCCGTTTGCCCCCGAGAGCTTTGATACGGTGGTCATCACGTATTCGCTCTGCACCATCCCGGAACCTGTCGCGGCGCTGAGGGAGATGCGGCGGGTTCTGAAACGCGGTGGGGAGCTGCTTTTCAGCGAGCACGGCCTTGCGCCCGATCTCGCCGTGCGTCGCTGGCAGCATCGCCTCACCCCGCTCTGGTCGAAACTGGCCGGGGGCTGTCATCTGGACCGCAATATCCCCGCGCTGCTGAGCGAAGCCGGCTTTCGGTCGACGGACCTGCAGGCCATGTACCTGCCGGGTCCTCGTGCGCTGTCTTATCACTACTGGGGCACCGCCAAGGCCATCTGAGACACGGCGAAGTCGCTGGGGCCAAATCGGCACGGGCCGCACTTACACTGCGCGGTCATGCCACGCGCGTACTTCGACGCTGTTACGGCGACGTGCAGCTGCGGTGCTGACGAGGTCAATGAGTCGCGAGATGTATGCATGCCCCCACTGCAACAAGCCAGGCATCTCCCTGCTCCGCAGGGCCACGCTCGGCCCGGCGCTGCCGGCGAGGTGCGCCGCCTGCGGCGCAAAGGTGGGCGTGCCCTGGGGCAGCAGCTTCCTGGCGCTGGTCCCGCTGCTGACCGGCCTGCTGGCGTCGACCTGGCTGACGGATAGGACGTTGGGGGCCGTCGCGCTGGTCGTCGGTGTGTGCGTGACGTTGTTTCTGTCGCACAGGTTCGTGCCACTGATCCGGAAATAGTTTCGACGCCTTTCATCGATGGACGCCCTCGACATGCGCGTACACGCAGCTCACGGCGATGCCTGGCAGGCTGAAGGTCGGCTGCGCGAGCCGCTGGGGGGCGGAGCGTGCGAACTTCCGGCGGTGCGACTGATGGCGTCGGGTCTGCCGCATGCGCAGTGGAACAATGGCGATGTCACGGATGCGGCGCGCTTTCCGGTTCGCGAAGTGCGCGCGTGGTACGCGGAGCGCGCGGGCGGTCGTGGCGTACCGTGGGGTGTGCGTGTGCCGGCGAGCCTGCATTTCCCTCACGGTCGACTCGTGTTCCGCAAGCGCTGCATGGCACTGTCGCCGGAACGATTCATCAGCCGGACGGCGCGCGCATCGAGCGTTTCTATCGACATGGCTCGTCCGGAAGAGATCGACACTGTCGCCGCCATCGATGCGGCGGCCTTCGGTGATCCCATCGAACAGATACGTCCCTGGGTCGAGCCTCACCTGGGTGCCGCGGGATTCATTGTGGCGCTCGCGCGACGCGACGGCGAAACCGTCGGTGTTGCCACGGCAATTCGCACCGACGATCGAGCCGGACCGGTTGTCGGCATCTTCGGTGTCGGAGTGTTGGAGCACGCACGTCGGTGCGGCATCGCCAGCGCGCTCACATGCTGGCTGCTTGAACGCGCGCTGGACGACGGAGCAAGGCTCGCGCACCTGAACCCGGACAGTGATGTTGCCGCGCGCCTGTATGCGCAGCTCGGCTTCGTGGAGACGGCCGGCCTGGACATTTACGCCGAGCTCTGAGTCTCGCAGGCGGCCTTGGCGAACCCGACGATGCACGCCATAGAATCGGCGTGACACGGCTCACTGTGTCGGTGCCCGCGTGTGCGCTCGTGTAGACCCCTTTGCGGCGTACCGGCGGTTGGTCCCGAAGCAGACGCGCAGCACGTAGGCCAGGCGCGGCCTCGCCGGCGATGCATGCCAGGCGGCAGTGGCGGCGGGTATCGAAGTGCAGTGACGGAAGGCATCGTGGAAATGGGCTCCAGGCCAATGCAGAGATACCGCGGCAGCTGCCACTGCGGCGCGATCCGCTTCGAGATCGAGACGGACTTCCCCGAGCTCACGATGTGCGACTGCTCGATCTGTCGACGGAAGAATGCGCTGATGGTCAAGGTGCATGAGAGCCGCTTCCGCCTGCTCAGCGGCAAGGATGCGCTCGCGGAATACCAGTTTCATACGCGAACGGCACGCCATCACTTCTGCAGCATCTGCGGCATCTATCCATTTCATCGCAAGCGCGTGACGCCCGATTTCTTCGGCGTCAATGTCCACTGTCTTGAGGACTTCGATCCGACCGGCATCCCGGTGCGGCAGGCCATCGGCGCGGCGATGCCGTGAATCGCCATCGAGCCAGACGCCGGCGGGCGCGGAACCAGGACTTCAGCAAGAGCGACGCAACGTGAGTGCATCGCGGGGCACTTCTCATTCTCAAGCTGGCCGCAGCTGCGCCATCGATTTCGGAACCTCCAACTCCGCGGTGGCCCGCGCCGTGCGCGATCCGAACGACGCACGGCTATCCACCATCGAACTCGCGCCGCTCGAAGCCACGGCGACAAGCATGCCGACGGCGGTGTTCTACAGCGCCGACGATGGCAGCCGGCACTACGGGCGAGCGGCGATTGCTGCCTACGTCGATGGCTACGAAGGTCGCCTGATGCGATCCATCAAGAGCATTCTCGGCTCCGACCTCATGGACGAGGCGACCGAGCTGCCGAACGGCCTGCAGCTCCGTTACGTCGATGTGGTGGTGGCCTATCTGCGGCAATTGAAGCACCAGGCCGAAGCGCACTGGAAAGCGCCGATCGAGCGCGTGGTGATCGGCCGACCGGTCTTCTTCGTCGATGACGATCCGCGCCGCGACGCCAAGGCACAGGACACCCTGCTGCGCGCAGCGCGCGCCGCGGGGATCGCGGAGGTGCAGTTCCAGTTCGAGCCGATAGCGGCGGCGCTCGACTACGAGTCACGGTTGCGTCCGGGCGACGGTGAACGCCTGGTGCTGGTCGCCGACATCGGCGGCGGAACTTCGGACTTTTCGGTCGTTCGCGCGAGCGCTGCGGCTCATCAAACGGTCGACCGGCGCGCCGACGTCCTGGCGAACCATGGCCTGCATCTGGCCGGCACCGACTTTGACCGGGCGATCAATCTCGCCACGATCATGCCGGTGCTGGGCTACAACGGCGACGGCCCGGGTGGCCGCCCTGTGCCCTCCAAGATCTACTTCGATCTGGCGACCTGGCACCTGATCAATACGACCTACACGCCGACACGGCTTGCCGAACTGCGAACCATGCGCACCATGTACAACGATCAGCTCGCGCATCAGCGGCTGATGCGGGTGCTCGAGCAGCATCGCGGGCACGATCTCGCGGCCCGGGCGGAAGCGGCGAAGATCCAGGTGTCGGAATCAGGTCATTCGGTGATCGACCTCGATTTCATCGAACGCGGTCTGAAGCAACCCTTGTCGGAGGAGCAGCAAACTGTGGCGCTGTGCGCTGCCGTCGAGAAGATCGTCGGTACCGCGCGTGAAACCGTGCGTCTGGCGCAGATGCCGGCGGAGCGAATCGACGCGCTCTATTTCACCGGCGGCTCCACGGGATTGAGTACTTTGGTCGCGCAGCTGGCCGCGGGTTTTCCGGCGGCTCAGGTGGTACGGGGAAACCGGTATGCGAGCGTCGTCAGCGGGCTGGCGATCTCCGCGCAACGGCGCTTCACATAGAAGTCTGGATGGACCGTATGGACCGTGGTCTGGGTTCGGCCGTCAGCCGGCCAACTGCAGGCGCCGCTCCCTTTCCTCGGCGATCGCATCCTCGACCTCGCGCATGATGGCTGCGAGGTCGACCGCGGCGTGCTGCTGGACAAATTTTCCACTGAGCTCGGTACCGGGTTGCAGGTCACCGCGCACGTATCGATCCCAGATTTCGGCGCCGTAATTCGACTCGAGCAGATCGGGTGCAAAGCGGCCAAAGAAGTTGCGCAGGTTCACGACGTCGCGCAACAGCATGCGACTTGCGTGGTTGTTTCCGGCCGCATCCACCGCTTGCGGCAGATCGATGATCACCGGGCCGTCCGCCGCCAGCAGCACATTGAACTCCGACAGATCGCCATGGATGACGCCGGCCGCCAGCATGCGCACGACTTCGCCGATCAACGTGGCGTGATATGCCCGCGCCTCAGCGGCAGAGAAGATGACATCGTTGAGCCGGGGAGCCGCGTCGCCATTGTCATCGGTGACGAGTTCCATCAGCAGCACGCCGTCGCAGAAGTTGTGCGGTTTCGGTACGCGTACGCCCGCGGCTGCCAGCCGGTACAGCGCATCGACCTCGGCGTTCTGCCACGCGGATTCAGTCGCCTGGCGACCGAAGCGCGTGCCCTTGGCCATCGCACGCGCCTGCCGCGTATTCTTCACGCGACGATTCTCGGTGTAATCGACCGCCTGCCTGAAGCTTCGCTTCGTCGCTTCCTTGTAAACCTTCGCGCAGCGCGTCTCATCGCCGCAGCGGACCACGTAGACAGCCGCCTCCTTGCCGCTCATCAACTGCCGCACGACGGAGTCGACCAGGCCTTCTTCAATCAGCGACTGCAGTCGCTTCGGAGCTTTCATGTCGCCATTGTGCGTGACTGCCGTGTCGACGTCTTTTCGCCGTTGACCTCGATCCGTCACAATGGCGCCAATGCCGTGCGCAGCAGGCACGAATTGCGGCTGGCGCAAGACCCTGCGGGCAAGGTGGCGGCCGGCCGTAAACGAACACCTTCGGACTCGGTACCATCCCCACCGCAGCGCAAGTTCCATCCGACCGGCCGCACCTTCAGAACACTACCTCGACGTGCTTGACAAGCTCTTTTTCGGTCCCCCGCTGCACGAACACGCGGACGCCGCGCAGCGCGTGCTCAGCGTTGCAGCGCTGCCGCGCGATTCGCAAGTGCTGGTGCGGCTCCTGAGCACCGACTCCTCGCCCGACGTGCGCGCGGCCGCGGCCACCCATTGCAGTGATCCGGGCGCGCTGGCTGCGGCCCTGCATGCGGAGACCGCGCCGCCGGTCCGCGCGCGCCATCGGCGACGCGCTGGGCAAACTGCTGGCGACGTCGCCTGACGCGGCCGGCGTACGCAAGATTCTCGGTGCAGCGGAATGCAGCGACCCGGTCCGCGCGCATGTCGCATTGCACACCCACGATGAGGAGCGTCGCCGTCTCGCGATCGACGGCATCGTCGACGAGAATGTGCTCGTGGATATCGCGCTCGCCGCTGAACACGCGTCGGTTCGGATCGCGGCGGGCGAACGGGTGCACACGCAGGAACCGCTGCGCCGGCTGCTCAAGGGAGCACGAGACAAGGATCGCGGCGTTGCCCGCCTGGCGCGCGAGCGGCTCGACGCGATCAGCTTGCGCATCGAGAGTGCCGCGGCGGCCGATGCGATCCTGAACGAGGCCGAGGCGCTGGTGACGCAGCCTGGACCCATCGTCACTGCCGCTGTCGAACTCGACAAGCGCTGGAAGGCACTGGCTCTCGGGGACGATGCCGATCGGCGGTCACGCTGGGAAGCGATCGGTCGGTTGATGCAGCAGCGCTTTGATCGCGAACTCGAGGGACAACGCGCGCACGCGAAGTTCGAGCATCGCCTCAACGACTGGCTCGCCGCGCTCAAGCCCACGGCGGAAACCAGCAGCCTGCCGGTTCTGCGAGAAGAGTTGATTGCGCTGCGCACCGAGGCCAACCGTGACGGCGACGCGCGCGCTCTGGCACGGTTGGACCAGGCCGAGCAGCAGATCGTGCAATGGGAGCAGGTCGCGCCGGCGCTTGCTGCGGCCGAGGCATTGGTGCTCGAAGCCGAGCAGCTCGCAACCGGAACGCCAATCGATGACGCGCAACTTCCAATCCGCTGGCAGGCATTGGAGCTGGCCGCGCGCACGCCGGCGTTGACGCGGCGATTCGAAGCGGCGCTGCTGGTCATCGAACAACGCCGCCTGGCCTACGTTCGCGCGAGCCAGCAGGAGCAGGGGGCGGCACGGCAACAGCTGCACACGGTTCTGCACGAGGCCGAGCAGGCGCTGACCGCGGGACAATTGCAGGAAGCCCGCGCCGCCGCGGACCGCGCCCGGGCGCTGAAGCCCCACGCCGGGATGTTGCCCAAGCCAACGGTTCAGCGCCTGAGCCGTGTGGTGCAGCAACTGGTCGAGCTCGAGCGCTGGCAGGAGTTCGGCCAGCAGAACGCCCGCGTGCAGTTGTGCGAGCGCGCCGAAGCCGTAGCCCAACAGCCACTGGCTCCGGTGGCGCTGGCACGAGAAGTCCAGCAGCTGCGCGCCGCCTGGAAGAAGCTCGACGAGCAGCACGCCGGCGTGCCGAAGCCTTTGTGGGAGCGCTTCGACGGCGCCTGCGAACGGGCCTATGCGCCCGCGGCGCGGTATTTCGCGGAACAGGCCGCGCAACACAAGCAGGCGCGCAAGCAGCGCGAGGAATTCATTGCGCTGGCGGCCGCACACGCACCGACGCTGCTCGGCGAGCCGCGCGACTGGCGCGCGGTTGAACGCTGGATGCGCGACACCGAATCGACGTGGCGTGGAACCAGCCTGGGCAGCGTCGAACCCGGGGCATGGAAGAAGCTGGATGCGCGGCTGAAGACGGCACTCGCGCCGCTTCACGATGCACTGTCGACGGCACGCGACGCCGCGAGAAAAGAACGCGAGGCGATGATCAGCGAGGCGGAAGGCCTCGCGTCCCGAGCCACGGAGCGCGATGCGCCGTCGCGCGTGAAGGAATTGCAGACCCGCTGGCAGGCCAACGCCAAGTCGATCGTTCTGCCGCAGCGGGATGAACGGTCACTGTGGGAACGGTTTCGCGCTGCGTGCAATGCCGTGTTCGATGCCCGCACCGGCTCGCGCAAGGAGGCCGACGAGCGCAGGCACGTCCAGCTTCGGGCCCTTGATACGCTGTGCGAACAGCTCGAACAGCTGGCGCAGTCGACCGACGCGGATGCGCAGGTCCAGCGCGCCCAGCGCGAACTGCAGGAACAGTGGAGAAAGTCGGTCACCGAGGGTGGGCCGGTGCCGGCGGCGATCGACGCGCGCTTCCGGGCGGCGCGTAGCCGTGTCGAGGAAATGCTGCGTGGTCGCACTCGCGGCAGCGAGGCGGCGGCATGGCAGGCATTGCTCGACAAGGAACGCCTTTGTGAAGAACTCGACGCGCTCGTACTCGCGCCAACAGACCCCGATCCGGCCGTGGTCGAGTCGGTGCAGCAGCGCTGGTCCGCACTTCCGCCGCTCACCGCCGAATCGGAAAAGAAGCTCGCCGAGCGTCGGGACACGTCCCTGCACGCGTTGCAGGACGCTGATGCACGCAGCGATCACGCCGAACGGATCGAAGACAGCGTGGCCTTGCGTCGCGATGCCTTGCTCGAGCTCGAGCTGATGCTGGGCATGGAAAGCCCGTTCGACCTGCAGCCGCAGCGACTCGCGGTACAGGTCAAGCAGCTGCGTGATCGCTTCAAACGCACGGCGTCGGACGGGGCGGGAAGTGCGACCCAGGTTCTGCTCCAGTGGTGCGCGCTGCCCGGCGTCGTCGACGAACGCGATCGCCAGCGCTGCGAAAAGATCGTTGCAAGACTCCAGCGGCGGCGCTGAGCCAGCCGCGCGGCGGGCGGATTCTGCACCCGGTCTGGCACGGTCGAGAGCGCGCGTGTGTCAGCGCGCGTCAGAGAGGAAGCGATGACGATTCAACTCGATCACCTGATGATTCCGTGCCGAAACAAGGTGGCATCGGCGAGACAGCTTGCTGAATTGCTCGGCGTTCCATGGTCGGAGAGCGGCGTGGGGCCTTTCGCTCCCGTCTATGTGAACGACGGCCTGACCATCGACTTCGATGAGTGGGCCGAGCCCGTTCCACGAATCCATTATTGCTTCCGCGTCAGCCAGGCCGAGTTCGACGCGATTCTCGCGCGCATCAAGGCAGGTGGAATACCGTTCCGCAGCAATGTGCACGGCCCCGTGGATTACACAGTCAACACGGACCATGGCGGCAATATCGTCTACTGGAACGAACCCGAGGGTCATCAATGGGAGATGCTGACCGTCAGCTACGCGCGGTCGGCGCGTTGACAACCCCCAGGTGACGTCGCGTTACTCGCCGGCGTGTCCGGACTCGGTGGCTTGCACTCGTGCGACCCATACGGTCGGCATCCCACGGATGCGTGAGCTCGAAGGCGCGGGCGCTGCCGATGAGCTGAACAGTCGTTCCCTGTCCCGTCGACCCGGCCGACACGTACGGTCAATACGTCCCGGCGCCGTCCACGCGCTGGGCGAGTCGCGCGTTAGGCAAGTGCCCCTCTGAAGGAGCTCCATGAAGAACCTCGTACTCGCCACCTTGCTGACGGCCGCGGCCTCCGCTGCGCTTGCCACTGACGTCGGAGTTTCGATCAGTATTGGTCAGCCGGGTTTCTATGGCCAGATCGACATAGGAAACGCTCCGCGACCCGTGCTGATCTACCCACAACCGGTCGTGATCCAGCCCGTGCAGGTCGTGCAACCGGTGCAGCCGATCTACCTGCACGTCCCACCCGGGCACGCCAAGGACTGGAAGAAGCACTGCCAGAAGTACAACGCGTGCGCCCGTCCGGTGTATTTCGTCAAGGACGACTGGTACAACAACGTCTACGTTCCGCACTACGAGCAGCAGCACGGCAAGGGCAAAGGCAAGGGCAACGGCAAGGGCCAAGGCAAGAGCAACAGCAAGTAATTCGCGGCGACTGGACGGTGCTTGCTCAGACCCAGGCGACAATCGTTGTGGCACCACCAGACGATTCGGTTCTCCTGCTCGGAGCAAAAGTGTTGAGATTGGAGTTGCTACCGCAGGGCCGCCCAACGCCCAATCGGCCACGAGCAGACGACGACTGACGGCCCGATCTACAGGGAAGTGACTCTTTCGCCTGCCACCAGTGTTCCTCCTACGTGGATCGGCGGCGCAGTGACCCGACGAGCAATCCAGTATTTGACCATCCAATCTGCTAGCTAGCGGACGTTGCATTCCGCGGTCAAAATGCCGCACATCGGTCGAACGCGGTGACGCGGATGCAGGAAAGTCGTTTCGAACGCGGTGCTGACCTTCGAGCTCCGCTGGCTTACGTGGCTGCGGTTGTGTTCGGGTGCCTGGTCGCGTTTCTCGCACCCGAACAGCTGCTAAGCCTCCTGCCTGCCGAACCAATCTGGCTCCGGCCATCCGGTGCGGCAATTGGATTCGCCGGTATCTTGCTGGGCTGCGTGATCGTCGCGCGTCGAGTAGCCGCGGCTCGCACTAGATAGAACACGATTTCCTGCCGCCCACCGCCACTAACAGCCGCAACAGGAGGCTGGAAGAATCGCAGATAAGCGGACGGTGAGCGTGCGTCGTCATCTGGCTACGGAGAACGTGTCGAGTAGATTTCGGTGAAGAGTGTCGTTTTGGTCGAAGGCGAGAGTGATCGGATCGCGGTCCAGACGCTCGCCGCCCGCCGCGGTCGCGATCTGCTGGCCGAGGAGGTTTTGGTCGTAGCAGTCGGCGGGGCGCACGCAATCGAGCGCGCGCTTTCGACACTCGAAGTCGAGCGTGTTGTGGGCCTTTACGACCGGGGCGAGGAAGCGGCGGTTCGGCGCGCGCTTAGGCGCGCAGGTGTCACGCCAGACGGCTTCTACGCCTGTGACCCCGACCTCGAGGGCGAACTTGTGCACGCCCTCGGACCGGCAAGGATGCTTGAGCTGGTCGAGGAGCGGGGCCACCTCGCGGCATTTCGCACCTACCAAAAGCAGCCGGACAAGAGATCGCTCCCGTTGGAGGCCCAGCTGCACGGCTGGCTGCACAACTGGAAGGTGCGCTACGCCGCCGCGCTCGTCGACGCGCTCGACCTCGACCGCGTGCCGGCGCCGCTGGACGCTGTGCTCGCCCATGTGTGAAGGCCAGCTCGGCGGACAACAGCGGGTCTATTGCGGACCTGGCTCGTCGAGGCGAGAATCGCGGCGACGCACGGATCTGGGAGACGCTATGACAAGAGCTCGCCTTAGCCGTTTGCGACGAATGGTTATAGCCGCTGCGCTCGTCGCAAGTTTTCCGTCGTGGGCAAACAGCACTGTTACCTACGGAAAGATAACTGCGGTCAAGCCTGTCAAGGTCGAGAACCCGTCGGCGCAAACGGGGGGCGCGCTCGTGGGTGGGGTGATCGGGCTGGTTTCGGGGCGTGGCCATTCGGGCAGCAACCAAGCCCTGCGCGCGATCGGCGGCGGTGTGGCCGGGCAGCAAGTGGCCAGACTTGCGAGTTCGAAGCCCGCCTTCGAGTACACGATCCTCGTGGGCACAGCGACGACCACGGTAGTTACCGACGAAGCGGGGATGCGCGTCGGCGATTGTGTTGCGGTCGAACGCGGGGTCTATACAAATCTGCGACTCGTGGCAGATTCTCAATGCGCACCGAAGGCCAAACCACCAGCCACGGCTGCGCGGGAGGCCAATGCATGTACTGCGGCGAAGGATGAAGTATTGAAGGCGCAGACCGACGACGCGTTCGACCGCGCTGAGCGGAAAATGCGGTTGCTTTGCGCAGATTGAGGGAGTCGGCGGGCACGCTGGGCCAGTAGCGGCCGTCTTGGCTTAGAGTCAGAATGGACAAGAGTTGACACCGTTCGGCGAGCAGCAAAGAACTGCTCCTTACCGCGGAGTGAACATTTATGCCCAAGGGATACTGGATCGCGTCGTATCACTCCGTGCCGGATCCTGCCGCCGTCGCGCGATACGCCGAAGCCGCAACGCCCACGCTCCTCGCCTTTGGCGCGCGCTTTCTGGCTCGTGGCATGCCCGCGCAGACCTTTGAAGGCGGCTCCAATCAGCGCTGCGTTGTGATCGAGTTTCCCAGCGTCGAGCAAGCAGTGGCCGCCTACGAGAGCCCGGCCTACCAAGCCGCCCTCGAGCTGATGCGGGCCTCAGTGAAGCGTGAGGTTCGAATCGTTCCAGGTGTCGACTAGCCTGGCTAGCTGGGCGCGCTAAGGCCATCGGCAGCGGCACGAGCGACGCTGGGTGAGGCAGCTGAGGTTGCTCTGCAGGCGCTTCCACGGCGTAGCATCTTTGTCCAGCTCCGGCCCGCAACTCGACCGGCGCCAGGTCTATTTCAGTAGGGCGAACAACCCCAACGAGGAGGGACCATGGCAAACAAGATGACTGATCAGTATCTGGCCAACAACAAGCTGTACGCGAGCGGCCAGACGGTGCACAAACCGAGCCACCCAGGAAAACAGCCGATCAACCCGGCCAAGCACGTGGCAGTCGTCGCCTGCATGGACGCACGGATCGATGTTGAGGACCTGCTCGGACTGCAAACCGGTGATGCGCACATCATCCGCAACGCCGGGGGCGTGGTGACCGACGATGCGATCCGCTGTCTCATCATCTCGCATCACCTGCTCAACACCAACGAGATCATCCTGATTCATCACACGCGGTGCGGCATGCTCGCGTTCACCGATGACTTGCTCAAGGCAGGCCTGGAAGGCGACCCGGCGGCCGAGAAGTTGCTGGGACAGGCGACGTCGCGTTCGTTCGTGAGTTGCAAGACGTGCGCGTCGACTCCATCCCAGTTTCACGCCTTCCGCGGGCCGATCGAACCGCTCGACGCTCCGCGTAGCGACAAGCAAACGGAACGACTTCAGTGGGACGTGCGCCGCGGGATGTCGTCGATCCTGAATCACCCCTGGATTCCGACCAGCGGGCCGGACGCGATTACGGTGCGCGGGTTCATTTACGACGTGGACACAGGCAAGCTCGAGGAAGTCAGTTATCCGGGGCCGATGGGTTCGTTTGCTTAACGCGGATCCGCGCTGCGTAGCGCGAAGCCTGCGCTCGCGCTCGGCCTCCGCGGTCTGCCAACAGCAGCCCCCATGGCTGTCGAAGTGGCTCGGACCGATGCGTTAAAGGAACCCAGACCGGCTCCAGCAGCGAAGCGTTAGCGGCTAGCGTGCGACCGGCACTCCACTACCGGCGATGAGCGCGGGCGAGTGCCTGGCGGCCAGCAGAAGCGCGCGGTCCGCATCCGCAAGGCGGGCGACGGCGCTGAAGAGGGATAACGTCGTTGTGGCGGCAGCCAGAAATGCGGTGGTGTGAGTGGTGAGCCTGCAGAACATGGCGATCTCCTGTTTCTTGTTGTCCAATCAGTGATCGCATTACATCCGCATGGCGTCCGACGCGCGCCGGAGCATTGCAGCAGCCCAACCACGAATTTTCACCGGGGTCGCCATGGCCGGCGGGTCAGTCCGGCTGGGTCCGCCTGCGGCCCAGCAGCGGAACTTGTTATCTGAGCTCTTGCTTCGCTCGAACGTCGCCGTCAGAATCAGACCACGCAATGTACGGACGGCTTGTCCGTGCCACGAAACCGCCAGGTATTTCCCGCGACCGGCGCCGCCCGGCTGGACCGGCCAAATTATGATCAACGTCTTTCGCTATCAGCCCGAATGCACAAGAGTCGCCTAGGCGCCGTCGTCATCGACTGTCAAACCCAGGAGCTCGACGAGGCCGCCCGCTTCTGGTCGGCCGCGCTCGGTCGCACCGTCGATACTCCGGTCGATCCAAACGACGCGAACTACCGCGGTCTCGAAGGCCCTGCCGATGAGGTGAAGGTGCTGGTGCAAGCTGTGGATCACCCCAGCCGCGTCCATATTGACATCGAGACCAACGATATCGAAGCCGAAGTGTCGCGGCTGGAGGCGCTGGGTGCAAAACGGGTCGCCCACGTCAAACGCTGGTGGGTCATGGAAGCACCTACAGGTCAACGTTTCTGTGTAGTGAGGCCGCAGCGAGCGGACTTTGAGGAAGGCGCGATCACCTGGCCTGGCTCCGGCGACGCCTGATCTCGGTGGCTCCCGGACAGATTCGGCCGGCAGCGGTCTCCGCCAAGCCGAGCGAGAATGCCGCGGCTGAAGGACGGTTTCGATTGCCTATGCCAGGCCGTCAAGCAGCTTCGAAGCGGACGTTACTTGGACCCGCAATATCAGAACTTCCCGATTTCGACAGCCTCCACAGCCAACTCCCTATGAAAGGTCGCAATCGAGGTCGACTGGGGCCGATCGGCAGCCTGGCTATGGTCCATGCCATCACATTGGTCCTCATGGGATGTGCAGCCAGTGGTCCGGTCTTGATTCGCGGAGAACTGGCGTCCCGAGAACGCATCGCATTGCCGACCGAAAGCGTCGGCATTGTCGAGCTCACTCGGGCGCAGGATGGCCGTGTCATAGCCGAGCAGCGGCTTCCCCTCGCTGGCCGACAGATTCCAGTGCCATTCGAACTGCGGGCGCAGCGCGAAGCGCTCGAAGACGGAGCGGTCTACTTCGTGCGTGGTGCCATCGCCTCGAATGGCAGGACCCGCTGGCTCAGCGATCCCGTCGAAGTACCAGCACAACCCGGCCCCATCAACGCCGGTACGTTGATACTGAAGCCCTACGAGCCCGTGGCGTTCAGCTCGCCGCTGGTCTGTGGCGACCGAAAGGCGAGCGTTGGCGTCGGTCGAAACGGGCAGCGGGAATTCTTGCAGCTCACCGTCGGAGGCGAACGCTTTGAGTTGTACGAAACGATCACAGCCTCCGGTTCGCGGTACGAGGCGGTCAATGACGCAAGGACCTACGTTTGGTTTAAAGGGCAGCGCGCCACCCTGACGGTACGTGGCGTGACTTATCCTGAGTGCGTGGTTGCCAACTAGCATGCCACTCCCAATGTGTGCGGAGCGGCGAGAGATGTCTGGCGATCGTCGTCCATGAGCCGCCATTGCGGCCCCACGGCGGAATCACTCGAAAGCAGACAACGTGTGCCGCGTGCCGTCAGATGCCGCGCGGGGCTTGGGAGGGTGCGGATGAAGACAATGCGGAGAGCCAACGTGCTGGCGGCCATTGCGGGGTGCCTGGCGACGTCGCTCGCCCCGGCCCAAGTGGGAACGCCCGCGGGCGCGGTGATCTTCGAGAACGTGCGCATCTTCGACGGCACCCGCGAGAAGCTTTCGGCGCCCGCGCATGTGCTCGTGATCGGCAACGTCATCGGAAAGATCTCGATCGCGCCGATCGCCGATCCCGCGAACACGCGCGTGCAGCGTATTGCGGGCAACGGGCGAACGTTGATGCCAGGCCTCATCGACAATCACTGGCACGCGCTACTCGCGCGGCCCACGCCCGCGCAGGCCATCGAAGGAGACGTCGGCTACACCAACCTGCTCGCGGCCGCAGAGGCGGAAGCCACGCTCATGCGCGGCTTCACGACGGTGCGCGACCTGGGCGGTCCGTCGTTCGGGCTGAAGCGCGCGATCGACGAGGGGCTGGTGGTTGGTCCCCGCATATACCCGTCCGGCGCCATTATCACGATCACCGGCGGGCACGGCGATTTCCGCAACCCTTCCGCGCTGCCGCGGCAGATCGGCGGGCCGCTGTCGCGTATGGAGATTATCGGCGGCAGCATGGTCGCCGATTCGCCGGACGAGGTGCGCGTGCGCGCGCGCGAGCAGCTCCTGCTCGGCGCGTCACAGATCAAGCTGACGGCGGGTGGCGGCGTGGCGTCTCCGCACAGCCCGCTCGACGTCGCCACGTTCACTGAGCCCGAGCTACGCGCCGCGGTCGAGGCAGCGGAAAACTGGGGCACGTACGTGACGGTGCATGCGTACACGCCAGTCGCGATTCAGCGTGCCGTCGCGGCCGGCGTCAAGGTCATCGAGCACGGCCATCTCATGGACGAGGCCGCGGCGAAAGTGATGGCGGACAAGCGCATCTGGCTCTCCTTCCAGCCGTTCGTGGACGACGGTCACGCGCCGCCGCTCGCGCCCGCCAACATGGCGCGGCTGCGCCAGGTGTGGGGAGGCACCGAGCGAACCGTTGCGCTGGCCAGGAAGTACAAGCTCAAGACCGCGTTCGGGACGGACATCCTGTTCTCGGCAGACGGGGCGAAGCGGCAGGGCGAGATGCTGGCGTTGATGCGACGCTGGTACAGCGCGCCGGAACTCCTGGTCATGGCCACGGGCAGCAACGCGCAGCTCCTCAAACTGTCCGGCCCGCGCGATCCTTATCCCGGGAAGCTCGGCGTGGTGGAAGAGGGCGCCCTCGCCGACCTCTTGCTGGTCGACGGCGACCCGACGGTCAACCTCGACCTCGTCGCCGATCCGGCCCGGAACTTCGTGGTGATCATGAAGGACGGCAGGATCCACAAGAACATCGTGCGATGAAACCCGGGCCCCCGCGAATCGGCGCGGCCTTCCGAACCTGTGTCGACGCACGGCATGGGCTATCGTCCCCGCCGAACGTATGTTGGAAGGTGCCAATCCGAGATCTAGGACACCGATCGCATAGGACTTCACGGGCAGAACGCGGCCAATTGCGGACCTGGCTGGTCGAGGCGAGAATCGCCTCACAGCAGACATCTCGTCTGTCCGAGCTCCGCTAGGGAGGTTGCGTGCCGAAGGACATTGACGACAATTTCTACGAGCGCGCTGACGCGCACATACACCTCTCCAATGAGCAGATGACGGACGTCGGGCGAGGCAAGACGAGCGACTCAATGATGTACGCAGCGGCTCGCTTCAACGCATGGGTCAGCGCCTGTCGCTTCTCGACGACGGACCAGATGGCTGCCGCTCGCGAGGAAGAAATCGAATTCTTTGTCGATCAGTACCGAGGGATGCTCGAAGAGAACTTCGACGACTATGTCGAGAACTTCTCCAAGTACATGAAGGTGGACTGAGGCGCGGCATTAATCGGCCATGAGCCGCCACTGCTCGCTACCACCCAGTCGGCCCATTAGTGCCCGTTCGACTCTGGCTGGAAACTAAATCACGGGACGCGGCGGGAGCTCGTTCGTAGCATGCACATGGCATGCTTTCGGTTTCAATCCACCTAGAGGAGGTGTGTGATGGCCGTTTATATGGTTGAACGCGATTTGCCCGGTATCACGATGGAGCAACTTGCGGCCGCGCAGAAGGCGGCTATCGAGACGGGAAAGCGCCTCACCGCCTCCGGCAAGCCGGTGCGCTACATCCGAAGCACCTTCATCCCACAGGAGTCCCACTGCATGTGCCTGTTCGAGGCGTCTGATCCAGAACTGGTCAAGCAGCTCAATGATGAGGCCAAAATTCCCTACACGCGGGTTATCGAGGCAGCTGACTTAACTCCGTAGCGCTTCCGACTTCCCGCGGCTTATTTTTGCGCACGGCCGGTCCCATCAGTTCAATCATCCGCCCAACGGTTGGGCTGCCTCATGCTCCTTCAAACCATGCCGGCACGAGCCTTGGGCCTTGATGCCGGCGCTACCGCTCGGTTAGCTAGCTCGATACGTTTAGGACTGCTTCTAGTGCCCTCGGGCAGCCCGGTTTCGAGAATTGCGCACTTCCGCTTAGAGTGGCGCCCCAGCGAATTAGACCGAAGTCAGCTTTCTGCGTGAAATCGAGGGCGGCTTTCGGGCGACCCGAATGGCAGCAAGGGGTCGACAGCGTTGCTTCCGTAGGTCGAAAGCGGTCGCGAGCGGTAGGCGGTTCTGCGGGTTTCATGAGAACCACGGCCCGACGCTATTCTCTGAAGTGGGAAGTCTTCCGGGATCAGAGGTAGCCCCGCAGGAATATTGCGGCCGGCATTGCTGAAGAGCGCGCGACGCGACGGCGCGCTTGGCGCTGCCCTATGGGGCGCCTGCCGGACGTCTGGCTGCACCAGATCAATACGCGAGGCCGGCGTGCGCGCGCACAATTTGCGCATGACGAAGCGACTTGTCTACCTGGTGCCAGGCTTCTTCGGCTTCAGCTCGGTCGGCGCGGTGAACTATTTCGATGACGTCGAGCGCTCGCTCGGCACTGCGCTTGGCCGGCGCGGCGTCGAGGCGCGCATCGTGCGGTGCATGACGCAGCCGACCGCGTCGATCCCGCGCCGCGCCGACATACTGCGCCGCGAGGTGATCCGCAGTGGCGGCCTGCGAGCCCGCGCGTTGCACTTCGTCGGCCACTCGACCGGCGGCCTCGATGTGCGCATGCTGCTGACCCCGGACGTGAAGATCGCCAGCGGCAACTCTGAGGAGCGCATCGCTCGCCTGACGCGGACGGCGATCTCGGTGGCCACGCCGCACCACGGCACACCACTGGCCAATCACTTCGTCACCATCCAGGGCCAGACGCTGCTGCTGGTGCTGAGCGCGCTGGCCACCTCAGGGCAGGGCCGAGGAACCATTCTTGCCGCAGCCAAGGCCATCGCGTTGGTCGCCCGTCTCGACGACTGGGTGGGTCGCGCCGAGGGTCCGCTCGACCGCATTGCCGAGACGCTGTTGCGCAAGATCCGACTCGACCGCCATGATCCGGCTTGGGCCTACCTCGGCGAAATCGAGCGCGATCAGGGCGCGGTGCTGCAACTCACGCCGGAAGGTATCGATCTGTTCGACGCCGCGGTTGCGGATCACCCCGGGGTCAACTACGGCTGCGTCGTCGCCGGCGTTCCACGGCCACGCGAAGCGTTCAAGCTCAAGGAACTGATGGATCTTGAATACGTCGTGCTGCGCGCGCTCTTCAGGCTGCTGCACGTACTGACCTCGCGACCGCATCCGCGTTATCCATATCCCAAACCGACGCAGGCGCTGCAGCGGCAGCTCGATCGAGGGCTCGGCTTCAAGGCGACACCACAGATCAGCGACGGCATCGTGCCGACGTTGAGCCAGCTTCACGGCCGGGTCCTGCACGTCACGCGCGCCGACCACCTGGATCTGGTCGGCCACTACACGCTGGCGGCCGGTGGAGGTACGGCGAACTGGCTGCCGTCCGGCGCCGGCTTCACGCCCGAAGCATTTGACGCCACCTGGGATGCGGTCGCCGAAGCGATCGCGAGGGGTGACCGCAAGGCTTGAGCGGTCGGCCGGCCTTTTAATCGGGCTCTCGGCATCTGCCCCTTCATCGGCCCGGAACTTGAAGCGCCGCAAGGCGCGTTTGCTCGGGTTTAACGCGGCTCTTGCGACGTCCGGGAAACGGCAGTTGCACGCTCGAGCCGGTTCATGAAATCACGCGCCCGCGGCAGACCACCGCGCGCGGATCGCCTCGATGCGAGCGCGGTTGACGCCAAAGTCCTTGCTTCCGAGGCGCGATGCCGAGCGCACCTGGATCACACTTGCGGTCGGATCGAACCAGAACTCGGCATCGTCGACGAAGCGCAACCAGCGCGTCGAGAACTCGACGCGCAGGTAATCGGCGCGCTCCTCGACGATGTGCGCGCCCGGCCACGACACCAGCAGCGCACGAAGTCGCATCAGCGCTGCGGCGCCGTCACCACGAACGGCCAAGCCATCGATCTGCGCATAGCGGCTCGCATACTCACCCTCGGGCCACAGCTGTGCCTGACTGCTCACGCTGTTTGGCGTGCGCGACGGCGGCTTGAGTTTGCCCTCCCGTACACCGAGGTCATCGGGCGCGCGGCCCGTCAGCCAGCCGAACTGACCCATGGCCAGGACCAGCAACGGCAGGATGATGAAAAGGAAGCCGAGTATGGCGAGTGCCCGCATGGGTTCCTCACGACGGCCGGAATTGCGCAATGAAACCACGGTCGATGCGATTCTTCCAGCGCCAGACCCAGTCGCCGGACCACGCCATGCCGTTCCACGAGGCGATCGCGTGCTGGCGTCCGGTCGCCAGGAGGTACAGCGCAACACGCTGAGGCGTATAGCGACGCAGCGGCTGACCAAGTGCCTGGCGGATCAGGTTTTCCGCCAGCGGAGGCCCGGCACGCACGGCGTAGACGCCGGAGCGCGCCCGCGGTGTCTCGACAAGCGTCGCGACGTCACCGGCGGCGAATACGGAATCATGCGACAGCGATCGCAGGTGGCGATCAACCTGAACGAAGCCGCTAGCGTCGGTCGCGAGTCCCGAGGCCTGGAGCCACGCGGGCGCACAGGAGCCGTTGGCCATCAGCGTCAGGTCGCTTGCCAACGAGGCCCCCTCTTGCAGGTCGACGTGGTCACTGTCGACTTGAAGCACGGTCGAGTCGAGCAGGCGCACCTGGGCGCTCCTCAGCGCGGCCTGTACCAGGTTGCGAGCGCGAGCCCCATGCCCAGGCAGCAGCGCGCCGCCACTCACCAACTGCACCTGCGTGCCGTTGCCGGCCGCGCGCATCGCATAACTGACCGCCAGGGCCACCTCGACGCCGCCGGCGCCGGCGCCGATCACGGTGATTTTCGGGCGGTCAGCTTCGGCAAGCTGCGGCGCGAGCGCGGTCCATCGGGCGACGAAGTCCTCGATCGGGCGCAGTGGCAGCCCGCGGCGCGGCGCGCCCTCGATCGCATGCACGGGGATGTCGGAACCCGTCCCGAGCGAGAGGAGGTCGTACTCGAGTGTGATGCCGCGACCGGTGACGACGCGACGCGACGCCGGATCGAGACTGACGATGCGGTCGAGCAGCACACTTGCCCCGGCGGCCTGGACCAGCGGCAGCAGCGGAATTGCGAGTTCGTCGATGGCGTAGTGTCCGGCGATCCAGCCGGGCAGCATTCCGCTGTAGAGCTGCCGCTCGTACGGTGTGACCAGCAGCACTTCGATGCCGGCCGGCCTTCGACGGGCTAGCTCGCGCAGTACGAAGACATGCGCATGGCCGCCTCCCGCCAGCAGAAGGCGCTTCATGGCGCGGTCAACGCGATATCGCCAAAGTATGCGAGCGCGATGCTGCCGGTGTTGTCGGCATCGGTTGCGAAGGCCACCGCACTGACGGCTGGCAGGCCGCCCTCGGCCTCGCGTCCGAAGGCCCGGGAAAAGTCGGCGCGCAGGTCGCGGCGTTCGTCGAACCAGCGGCCCTGCTCGCCGGCAGCGCCCGAGCGCAACACCAGCATGCGCACGCGGTCGGTATAGACGTTTGGCAGCCATGTCCCGGGAGCGAGCGTGCGATCCCAGACGTAGCACAGCGTGGCTGCCGGAAGATCCAGTTTGAACCAGCGTCGACCCAGTTCGATCTTGAGCCGATCGATCAGCGCGAGTCGGCTGAGCGGCTGATCGAACAGCACGCATACCTTGGCGGCGAGGTCGTCGCCGCGTTTGGTGGCGAGATCGCTCAGGGCCGGAAACTGATCCACGCGCCAGCTCCAGCGCAACACGGGGGTCGCCGACACGTCCGCGGGCAGCGGATGCAGCACGTTGGCGTACGAGCCATTGGCAACGGCCTTGACGACACGTTGGCCATCAAGTGAGACGACCTCGTATTGGGTGTGGCGTGGAATCTTGGGCAGCGTGACGACCTGCCAGGGCGCCGTGAGTGGTCCGTCCGGCAACGTCGACAGTGGCGTAAGCGTCGGCACGGCAGCGGACCCGGCGCCCGCCCATAAGCATGCGAGCGCGAGGATCGGGAGACGCCGCCTCATGTCCACTCACTGCCGTCGAGCCAACCGTTGGCAATGGCGAGGTCCAGATCCTCGGGGCGATCGAGGTCAGGAAGAGCAGGAAGCTCCGCGCAGGTCAGCCCGAGCGCAACGCAGCGCTGCCGCGTCGACTGAAGCACGGTTTCGCTGCCCCATGCGATATTCTGGAAGAGCTCGATGTACGGCTGGTTCATCGCAATCATCACGTAACCGCCGTCCAATGCGGGCTGCAACACGACATCGTGCTCAGCAAGCAGCATACGTGCCTTCAGCAGATGCTCGGGTTGCTGCGCGGGGCAATCCGTGCCAATGATCATGGCCGACCTGCCGGTTGCTTTCGCGCCAAGCGCCGCCGCATGCATCCGGGCGCCCAGATCGCCGGGCGGCTGGGCGCGAAGTTCGGCATCGAATTGCCGCGCGAGTTCCGTGGTTCTGATGTCGACTGAGCCTGCGATCCACAGCACAATCCGCGCGCCTGCCGCCTGCACCCGGTGCATTGCGCGTTCGGTCAGATGCGCCTGAAGCGCGGCCGCGCGCGCGGCGCCCAGCCTTGAAATCAGTCGCGTCTTCGCCTCACCCGGCACCGCGGCGCGGGCCAGTATTGCGACCTGCCAGTGTGGCATCAACGCACCTCGCGGTAGTCGCGCGCGAGACTGGCGGGGTTGGCGCCGCGGTAGTAGCGCCAGCGCAGTGACCACATCAGCACGATCGTGCGCCAGACTCCACGCTGCTCCCATCGGCGCCCGGACGTCGTGACGACTGCCGGAAGGGCGCGCGGCCACGCCACCCCGCGGGCGCGACGGCAGAATTCGATGTCTTCCATCAGTGGCAGGTCGGCAAAGCCACCGAGTTCTTCGAAGAGCGTTCGTTCGACAAAGATCGCCTGATCGCCGGTGCAGATTCCGCTGAGCCGCGAGCGCAGGTTCATCAGTCGGCTCACGAGTGCAAGCCAGCGCGAGCGCCCCTCGATGCGGACGTCGAAGCGCCCCCAGCGTGCGCCGCGTGCCAGGGCTGCTGTGATCTGCTCCCCGGCGTCCTGAGGAATCATCGAGTCGGCGTGCAGGAACAGCAGTACATCGGCACCGCGGCCGACATGACGCGCGCCGGTGTTCATCTGCCGTGCACGGCCGCGTTCTGCGGTGACGACCGCGTCAGCCCGCGCGTCGGCGAGCGATGCGGTCGCGTCGGTGCTGCCACCGTCGACCACGACAAGGATCACTCCCTGCGCGCGCAGTGGCTGAAGACCTGCGAGCGTGGCCTCGATTGCGGCGGCCTCGTTCAGCACGGGCATGACGATGGCGAGGCGCCGGGCAGGGGCGGGTGCCGAGGTCGGTGTGCGAGCCGTCATATCGTCGACACGCTGGCGCTAACGCAGGCGCGGCCGCTTCGGCGCGAGCGCAGGAAGGGTCTCCTCGACGACGTCGAGCAACTCGCGCGCGCCGATGACGTGCACGCCGGTGGGGAGCCGCTCGACGGCTGTCAGGATCGCCAGGGCGGCGGTGCGCGGACGCAGCGCCTGAACATGCGCGGGCAGCATGATCTCGAGCACCATGCGGCCGAGGGATCGAACCGTGCGGGCGATCCACGGTCCGCCGCCTTCGGCCAGTTCGGCCTGCGTCGGGCGCACGATGACGAGCGTTTCGAATTGCATCTGTACCAGCGCGAGTTCGTGTTCACTCGACACCGTATGCGAAGCGGCATTCATCTGCAGCAACGCGGAAAGCGGCGAGACGACGACGAGGCGACGCACTCCGGCGTCCTGTGCGATGCGCGCAGCGTCGATCAGGCGAGCGGCGTCGAATATCTGCACCGGCGAAGACCGCGGGACCAGCGTATCCGGGCCGGTGACACACAGAAACGCGTCGTCGGCCAGGATGATCGAGCTGCCGATCAACCACGGACGGTACTTGGCCGTGCCGGACGCGACCGGCTGCTTCAGTGCCACGTGTACCAGTCGGTAGCGCGGAGAAGCCACCAGCGCGGCGAGCAATTCCTCGCCCAATGCACCGGCCATGCCGAGCGCCAAGGCGACCCGTGGCGCGGACGTTGCCGTAGCGGCGGCGCGTTGTCCGGTCGGTAGTACGGCTTCCGAAGTCGTCAATGTGCTGCCGTTCGTTGTGCGTCAGTGGGACTGCGGCGGATAAGCGGGCCGCTTGTCGCGAAGCAGCGCGGGGATCTTGGCGAGGACCGGGCCAATGCCGCCAGGACCCCGGCGCCAGTCCTGGAATGCCTGTAGCAATCCCCATTGGCCGAGGGTCACCGTGCTGCGCTTCCACGCGCCGGCCGCGTACTTGTTCGCTTCCGCCATCGTCGGATAGACGTGGATCGTACCGAGGATCTTGTTCAGGCCGATGCCGTGCTTCATCGCCAGCACGTACTCGGCGATCAGGTCACCGGCGTGGGCTCCGGCAATCGTGACGCCGAGGATGCGGTCGGTGCCCGGCTTCGTCAGCACCTTGACGAAACCGTGTGCCTCGCTGTCGGCGATCGCACGATCGAGGTCGTCGATGCCGTAGACCGTGGTCTTGTGGGGTACGTTCTTTTCCCGCGCCTCCTGTTCGTTGAGGCCGACGCGCGCGACCTCCGGGTCGGTGAACGTGACCCACGGGATGACACGGTAATCGGCATCGAAGCGCCGGAAGCTGCCGAAGAGCGCATTGACCGCCGCATACCAGGCCTGGTGTGCAGCGGTGTGCGTGAACTGGAACGGCCCGGCCACGTCGCCGCATGCATAGATGTTCGGATAGATCGTCTGCAGCGCCGCGTCGGTGGCGACGGTACGCTGCGGCGTCGTCGCGATGCCGAGCTCCTCGAGACCGTAGCCGACGGTGTTGGCCGCGCGGCCGACGGCGACCAGCACTTCATCGAAGTGCACTCGCACTTCCCGCCCCTCGTTGTCGGCAATCAGAATCTTCTCGCCATTGTCGACGACGAAGCGCTGCGCCTTGTGGCCCGCAAGAACCCGAACGCCTTCGGCAGCGAAGCGGGCCTGCACCAGGTCGCTCACTTCGACATCTTCCCGCATCAGGATTCGCGGCAGCATCTCCACCTGCGTGACCTCGCTGCCGAGCCGTGCGAACGCCTGCGCGAGTTCGCAGCCGATCGGCCCGCCGCCGAGCACGACAAGTCGGCGTGGCAGCACGCGCAGGCTCCACACGGTGTCCGATGTCAGGAAACCCATCTCGGCCAGTCCGGGAATCGGCGGCACAAACGGACGCGCGCCGGCGGCGATGACGATGCTGCGCGTCGACAGCACGCGCGGGCCGGCGTCGGTTGTCACCTCGACCGTCCACGGCGTGGTGACGCGCGCATTGCCGGCGATGCATTCGACGCCCAGCGCCGTGTAGCGCTCGACGGAATCGTGGGGCTCGATCTGCGTGATGACACGCTGTACCCGCTCCATCACCGCTGCGAAATCGAACTCGGCCTCGGCCTGCTCGATACCGAATTCGCGCGAACGCGCAATCTGCGACAGCAGCTTGGCCGAACGGAGCAGTGCCTTGGAAGGCACGCAGCCCGTGTTGAGGCAGTCGCCGCCCATGCGGTGTTTCTCGACCAGCGCGACCTTCGCCCGCGTCGCTGCGGCGATGTAGGCGGCGACGAGGCCTGCGCTGCCGGCGCCGATGACAACCAGGTTGTAGTCGAAGCGCGCGGGTCGCCGGCCCGCCCAGCGCGCGTAGGCTCGGCGTGCCTTCAGTGCCGCGACGACCCATTTGGCGATCAGCGGAAAGACCGCAAGCAGCGTCAGCGCAGCCAGCAGGCCGAACGTGATGCGGAACTCGCCGAGCTTGCTGCCGGCAAAGACATAGACCAGGGTGCCGGGCAGCATCGCCAGCTGGCTGACCCAGTAGAAGGTACGGACGCGGATCGTCGTCAGGCCCATCAGGATGTTGACGAGCCAATACGGAAACACGACGACAAGCCGCAGTGATGCGAGATAAAACGCGCCGTCCCGAGCGAACCCCTCGTTGAAGGCGCGCAGTCGTTCGCTGAAGCGCGTCTGCACCCACTCCCCAAGCAGCAGACGCGAGATCAGGAACGCGAGCGTGGCGCCGATGCTGGCGGCAAACGACACGAGGATCGTGCCGAGCACGACTCCGAAAAGTGCGCCGCCGACCAGCGTCATCGCCGTCGCGGCGCCGGGCACGCTCAACGCCGCGACGGCGACGTAGAGCAGGAAGTAGACAGCCGGCGTGGCGATCGGGTGGCTGGCGTAGAGCGCATCGATGCGGGCCCGCTGCGCCTGGAAGAACTCGATCGTGAAGAACTGCCCGAGATCGAAGATGAAGAAGGCGGCAATGGCCGCGACCAGTACGCCCAGCAGCAGCCATCGCTTCATACTTGACGCTCCTTCGATACGAACTGGTTTCGGCGCCGGCAGACGCCGCGGGGGAGCGCGACGGCCGGTTACGCCGCCGCGGCGCAGGCTGCGCGCACGCTGCGGCCGAGCGCATCCTCGACGCTGAAGTCCGGCCCGTCAACGATGCGCCTGCCATACGAGACCGCGGCCGGCGAGCCCGCGGGCCAGACACTTCCAAACTGCGCGCTCCAGGCGTCGGTGTCAAACCGCACCGCCAACGCATCAACGTAGACGCCGCCGGCTTCCGTGCCATAGCGACGTTGCGGCGCCAGTGACGCCGGCACGGGCGCCGTGGCGATGCGCGTGATGAGGCCGGATCGATCACCGCGGAAGTTCGGCATGCCGGCCGCACCATTGTTGACGACGACGCGCTCGCCGGCGGCAGTGTCGAAGAGCCGCAGTGCCGGCAGGCAGGTATGCGACGACGCGAAGATGTCGACCGCCGCCTGCTCGAGCGAGCGCAGCAGCAGTGCGTTGTCCGCTCCGTGCAGCGCGTCGTGGGCAAAACGCCAGCCCGCGAGCGACCAGGCGTCGCCGTGCACCACACCGATGCGTGCCTCGCCCACCGCTGCGACCAGGTGCATTGGCAGTTGCGCGAGTCGCGTACGGGTTCCGGGCAGGTCGTGTTCCGCTGCAGACAGTGCTGCACGCAAGCGCTTGAGGATCTGGTTCGATCGATCGACGTCCGCGTCGGGCACGCTTTCCGGATACGCACAGCCGCAGCCGTTGGCCTCATCGTCGGCCGCGGCTTCGGTCTCGACGTTGCCGCGCAACGCGCGGTGGCGCATCACCGCGCGCTCGATGGCCAAGCACCAGCCGGCATCGGCATCGAACCAGTGAAAATCGCCATTGAAGACCAGCGTTGCGGGCGTCGGCTCGTGCGCGTCCATGCGTTCGATCTCGTCGAGCGCCTGCAGGTTGCCGTACAAGCCGCCGATCAAATAGAGCGTTTCGGCCCGGACTTCAGGTTCACGAGCGAAAGTGCGCGGGCTATAGCCGTAAGCGGCCGGGCAGCCGCGTCCTGGCCGGGTGTCGAGTCGGGCGACGCGGGTGTCCATCCGCTCAGCCGAGCGCGCCGCCGCAGCTCGAGCCCTGTCCGGCGGTGCAGCCATAGCAGTGGTCGGCGGTGCCGATCGGGTTGTCGTCAAACGATCGTTGCAGCAGATCGCGCAGGTGCAGGCGAGCGGCGCGCCGGCCGCCATCACGCATCGCCATGCCGAGCATCTGGTTGAAGTCGCAGTCGTAAAGGTTGCCCAGCCAGTCGACCGAGACGAGCGAACGGCACATCACGCCATCCAGGTTCGCGTCGCGGTGCGCGCCCCGCAGCGTGGCCATGTAATCCTGGAACAGGCCCTTGCTCAGCAACGTGCTGCCGAAGCGGGCGATCGGCATGTTGGCGATGGTATGGAGCTCGTTGAAGACGATGCCGAACTGTTCGCCGAGCAGTCTCTTGTAGTCGGCCTCGAGCGCCGCCTGCGGCGGTGGCAGCGACGGACCTTGCGGGTTGTAGACGAGATTCAGCGTCAGTCCGGAGTCCGGTCGGCCGTAACCGAGCGCATTCAACTGCAGCAACGCACGGACGCTCTTGTCGAAGACGCCGGTGCCACGCTGGCGATCGACGTTGTCCGCCGAATAACACGGCAGCGAGGCGACGATCTGCACGCGCTGCGTGGCAAGGAATTGCGCGAGGTCTTCCTGGCCGGGTTCGAAGAGAATCGTCAGGTTGCAGCGGTCGATCACCTCGACGCCGCGGCCGCGCGCTGCGATGACAAGGCGGCGGAAGTGCGCGTTGAGCTCAGGCGCGCCGCCGGTCAGGTCGATCGTGCCGATGCCGCGCGCGTCGATGACGGCAAGAACCAGGTCGACCGTCTCCGCGTCCATCTGCTCGGTGCGGTTCGGACCGGCATTGACATGGCAATGCACGCAGGTCTGATTGCAGGTGTAACCGAGATTGATCTGCAGCGTCGCGAGTTCGCGGCGTCGCAGCGGCGGAAAATCCGAAACCTTCAGCAGGGGCAGGGTCGCGCGCAAGCGTTGTCCTTCGGTCGCATCGATTGGATCGGATGATGGCCGATTGGTGCCGCCGGGACGTCAAGACCCCAGACGGCGCATGGCTGCCCGCATCATTGCCAGCTGGCGTTCGACGCGCGAGCATGCGTCGCAGAAACGCAGGTGCAGCCACAGCCGCCAGCTGCGATCCGGCGGCAGCTTGCCATCCATCCGCTCGGACAGGAGCTCGTGGGCGTGACTGCAGGGAATGCGGATCCAGCCGCCCTTCATGCGCCACTCCCCTGGCCGAACCAGTTCACCTCGAGACACTCGCGCAGCCGCATCCGTGCCCGGAACATCATCACCGAACAGTTAGTCGCGGTGATGCCCAGTTCCTTACAGATTTCCGCGGTGTCGATATCCAGCCATTCGCGCATCATGAAGACGCGCCCGAGAGCTGCCGGCAGCCGCTCGACACACGCCTGAAGCACCTCGAAGAACTGCTGCTGCGACAGGGACGATTCGGGATCACCCCACTCGAGCGGCAGGCTGACCCGGTGCCCATTGGCCTGAAACAGCGCCTCGACGGCCTCGTCGCCGGTGTCCTCGACCAGTCCGTCAACCGAGATCTCGCGACCGCCGCGCCGGAAGTGATCGATGATCTTGTGCTTGAGGATGCCGACGACCCAGGTCTTCAGCTGCGACTGGCCGCTGAAGCGCTCCCGGCCTTCGAGCGCGGCAATCAGCGTCTCGGACACCACATCCTCGGCCCAGGCGTCGTTGCGCAGTTGCAGCCGTGCGATCCGCAGCAGGGTGGGGCGCAGCTCTCCCAGTGCCCCGTCGAGCGCCGCGGCATCCATCGAGGCGCTTCGATTACTTGCCGGCCGGTCGCAGGCGACGGACCAGCGACGAGGTATCCCAGCGACGCCCACCCATGGCCTGCACATCGGCATAGAACTGATCGATCAGCGCGGCCACCGGCAGCGGCGCGCCGTTGGCCCGCGCCTCGTCGAGGCAGAGCCCGAGGTCCTTGCGCATCCAGTCGACGGCAAAGCCGAAGTCGAACTTGCCGTCGATCATCGTCGAACCGCGATTGTCCATCTGCCAGCTCTGTGCAGCGCCCTTGCCGATGACCTGCAACACCAGCTTCATGTCGAGACCGGCGGCCTGGCCGAAGCCGATCCCCTCGGCGAGTCCCTGCACCAGGCCGGCGATGCAAATCTGGTTCACCATTTTCGCGAGCTGCCCCGCACCCGTTTCGCCGATGCGTGTGACCGCCTTGGCGAACGCCATCGCCACCGGCTGCGCGCGTTCGAACGGATCGAGGTCGCCGCCGCACATGACGGTCAGCGCGCCATTGACGGCACCGGCCTGTCCGCCCGACACCGGAGCATCGATGAAGTGCAACCCGCGACTGCGCGCGACGGCGTGAAGTTCGCGCGCGACCCGCGCCGACGCCGTGGTGTCATCGAAGACGATGGCATCCTTTGCCATGCCCGCGAAGGCGCCGTCGTCGCCCAGAATCACGCTGCGCAGGTCGTCGTCGTTGCCGACGCAGGAGAAGACGATCTGCGCGCCGCTGGCGGCCTCGCGCGGCGTGCGTGCAGCCCGGCCGCCATACTCCTCGACCCACTGGTCGGCCTTCTTCGTCGTCCGGTTGAAAACGGCGACGTGATGGCCGGCACGAGCGAGGTGCCCGGCCATCGGATAGCCCATCACGCCGAGCCCAAGGAAGGCAACGTCGTGTGGCGATACGGTCTCGTAGGTCTTTGTCGTCATGATCAGCAGCCCGTCGGTCGTCGAGCGGCCGATTCTACGACCGGGCGATGGTTACTTCCGTGGATCGGCGTCCCAGCCGTCGTATTGGCCGCCGAACCGGGCAGTGACCGCGGCGATGCTGCGGCTGGCGCTCGTTACGTTGTCGATCGAGAGCGACATCGTCCGCGTGAGCAGCAGATTCCACGCCTTTCCATCCTTCGCAGGAAACGATTTCAGTACCCGGAATCCGTCGGCCTCGAATTCCCTGCGTGCAGCCTTTTGCGCCGCCTCGGTCGGGAAGCGTGTGAAGTACACCGGCGTGTGCGGCTTGGCCAGGTCGGCGCCCCGGCGGCTGAGTGCGTCCAGCACCTGCAGGTCGGCGGCGTCAGCCGCCGACGACGCCTGTGCGGCGAGGCTGACGGCAGGTGGTGCCGCGGCCTGCGCGATCGCGTTGGACGCGCCTAGCGCCAGCGCAATCGAGGCCAGGGTCGCCGCGGCGCTCAAGCGCTGGCTGCTTCGGCGAACCGCGGCGCCATTAAGCCGGCCTCCGACGTGTCATGCGCGTGCTTGCGGCCGCGGATTTCATCAACCATCTGCAGCGCGGTGAGCGTGCAGGGCGGCAGATCGACCGTACTGGTGCCCAGCGGAGTGACGCGCGTACCCCAGCGCACCAGGTGCGAACACAGCGTCAGTCCACCGCCAAAACCCGGCATCAGGATCAGCGCGCCCGGCTTCACGCGTCCTTCTTCGATCGCGTCGACGAGCGCAACAGGGACGGTGGCAGCCGACATGTTGCCGTAGCGCTGCACCGTCAGGAACACCTTGTCCATCGGCAGGCCGGCGTGCTTAGCCACGGACTCGATGATGCGCAGGTTGGCCTGGTGCGGGACGACGAGATCGATCTCAGCCGGTGTGACACCGCACTTGGCCATGACCTTCTCGGAAGCGATCGCCATGCCCTTGACTGCCTTCTTGAAGATTTCCTGGCCGTCGAAGTCCCACAGCGTGTCGCCATATTGCACCCCGCGGTTGGCATAGGTGCAGCCCATGCCGCGCACGCGCAGAATCTGGCGGGCGTCGGCATAGCAGCCGAGCTGCTCGCCGAGCAGGCCTTCTTTGCTCTCGCTCGCCTGGATAACCACGGCTGCGCAGCCGTCGCCGAAGAGGACCGCGACGTTGCGATTGCTCCAGTCCATGTAGGGCGAGATCAGCTCGACGCCAATGACCACCGCATTGCGCACCGCGCCGGTGCGCACCATCGCGGTGGCACTCGACAGGCCATAGAGGAAGCTGGTGCAGGCGGTGTTGATGTCCATGGCCGCCGCATTCACGGCGCCCAGCTTGAACTGCACACCGGATGCGCTGTTGGGTACCTGCTCGTCGTTGCTACAGCTGCCGTAAACGATCAGGTCGACATCCTCGGCCGCGAGGCCCGCGCAGGCAAGCGCCCGCGCGCTGGCGACATGCGCCATATCGATCGCGGAGACGTGCGAAATGCGACGCTCCTTCATGCCGGTGCGCGAGATGATCCAGTCGTCGGTGGTGTCCAGGAACGTCGCGATATCCTGGTTCGACAGGACGGCGGGCGGCATGCACTTGCCCCAGCCGGTAATGGCCGCGTAGGTCATGGTGATCCCTTGTTTTTTTCGGCGCCCGTGGCGCGCAGTGGCTCCCCGCCGCGATTCTCTCAAAATCCGCGGTTCGGGTTTTACGCGGGCCGCGTGAAGCGAGCGCGTCCGCCCCGCGCGCGTCGCGCACGATGGTTCCAGCCAGCGCACTCAGCTACGCGTCGCCACCGCCGGTCAGCGCCGGCGGCACGGCAGTGCGTCAGACTTCCAGGCGCGTGAACTTCGTGCCCTGGAAGCTGACGCCGGCCATCAGGCCTGCGTTTGTCAGCACGTAGGCGGCTATTGGCTGATCCGACGTCGGCGCCTTGATCGGGGTGTTCTTGCCGACACTGGACACCGCAACCGTGGCGTCAAAGCCTGCGGTCCAGCCGCTGCTCCTGGTGAAGCCTGCCAGCGCTTCCGGCGTCAGGAACACGATGAAAATCGACTGCGACTGACCGCCACCGAGCAGACCGACCTGGGCTTCGGACATGCGCCAGTAGCTCGCGCTCTTGCCCGCGACGCGCAGCACGCCATTGCCGCCGGCTGCACCGAAGATCAAGCCGCCCGACACGACGTTGGGCAGCACCAGTACGCCGTGCGCCTTCTGGATCACCTCGGGCGATCCCTTGACGTCGTCATACAGCCGCGCCAGCGCTGCATCCGCTTCTCTTTCGATCGCGGTGCGCAGTTGCGCTGGGTCCGTAGTCGGCGACGGCGTGTTACTGGCCGTCGTGCATCCCGCCAGCCACAGTGGCGCCGCCGCAGCGGCAGCCGTGATCAACACAAATTCCCGTTTTCTCATGTCCGACCTCGCTATGTGCAGAAAACACCCTGCCCACGAAGTCGTGTAGCAATCGCGGCACCTGCTTTTGCGCCCCACAAGGGTGCATGCGCGGCGGTTTCAGCACCCCGCCACCAGTCCGTCGCGGCGGGAGTCGCTGGCGCCGACATAGCCGTCGACGGCCGGATCGCCGAGGCGCCAGATGAACTGGCCCGATCCGAAATCCATGTAACTGTCATTCGCACGCGTGATCCGGTGCCCGCGTCGCGTCAGCTCGTCGACGACGCTCAGTGGCATCGCACTTTCAACTTCGATGTCGAGGCCGTGCATCACCTTCCAGCGCGGCGCGTCGCAAGCCGCCTGCGGCTGCTGCCGCGCGAGCAGCATGCGCGCCAGGGTCTGCACGTGACCTTGCGGCTGCATGTTGCCGCCCATGACACCGAAGCTCATCTGCGGCGCGCCGTCCTGGGTGAGGAAAGCCGGGATGATCGTATGGAACGGGCGCTTCCCCGGCGCGATGACGTTGGCGCTGGCGGCATCGATCGAGAAGCCGTAACCGCGGTTCTGCAGCGAGATGCCGTAGCCGGGCACGACGACGCCGGAACCGAATCCCATGTAGTTCGACTGGATCAGCGACACCATCATGCCGCTGTCATCCGCGGCCGAAAGATAGATCGTGCCGCCGCGAGGCGGCGAGCCGGCCGAAAACGCCTGTGCGCGCTGCATGTCGATGCGACGTGCGCGCTGCGCCAGGTAGCGGTCATCGATCATCTCCGGCGGCGTGACGCGCATCGCGCGTGGATCGGCGACGTAGGCATAGGTATCGGCGAACGCCAGCTTCATCGCCTCGATGGCGACATGGTGCCAGTCGGCGCTGTCGACCGCGTAATCGGCGACGGTGGTGTGCCGCAACGCGCCGAGGCACGCCAGCGCGGCGATGCCCTGGCCATTGGGTGGGATCTCGTGCAATTCATAACCCTGGAACGGTGTGCTTATCGTGCCCACCCAGCCGTTCATTTGCACGAAGTCCCAGTACGCGGCGAGGTCGCTCGCGCGAAGTGCGCCGCCGGTCGACTGTGCGTGGTGCTCGATGCCCGCGGCGATCTCGCCGAGATAAAAGGCGGCGCCACCGTAGCCGGCAAGCAGTTTCAGCGTGTTCGCCGCACCCGGCAGCACGAAGTGCTCACCGGTCTGTGGTGCGCGACCCCTCGGCAGAAAGTGTTCGGCGAACCCCGGCCCGTCCTTCAGCAACGGCATCGCCCGCTGCCACTTGTCGTGCACGATGGGTGAAACCGAGAAGCCGCGTTCGGCGTACTCGATGGCGGGCGCAAGAACGTCGGCGAACGGCAGCTTGCCCAGCCGGCCGTGCAGCAGCGACCACCCGGCGACGGCCCCGGGCACCGTGACCGTGTCCCACCCACGCACCGGACGGTTTTTCGCGAGATCGTCGCCGTATTTCCGACGCAGGAAATCAAGCGACCACGCGGCCGGCGCGATACCGCTCGAGTTGAGTCCGAGCAGCTGGCGCGAGCCAGGATCCCAGACGATCGCGAAGTTGTCGGCACCCAGCCCGTTGCTGCACGGCTCGGTCATCGTGATGACGGCGGCGGTGGCGACCGCCGCATCGACGGCATTGCCGCCGGCCTGCAACATGCGCAGACCGGCCTGCGCGGCGAGCGGCTGGCTGGTCGCCACCAGGTTGCGCGCGAATACCGGCGTGCGTACGGTCGGATAGGGGTTGGTCCAGTCGAAGCTCATGGGGTGCCCGGATCAGCGCGGCTCCGGCCCTGCGACGAGGATGCCGCGGGCCGATCGACGTGGCGCATTCGGTGTGACTCTAGTCCACGTCGTGGAACGCTTCCTCGCGCTTCCGGTTGATCTGCGGCAGCGCGACGATGACGATCAGCGCCGCGGCCATCAGCAGCAGCGTCAGCGACAGTGGCCGCGTGAAGAACACGCTCGGGTCGCCGCGCGACAGCAGCATCGCCCGCCGCAGGTTCTCCTCCATCATCGGACCGAGGATGAAGCCGAGGATCAGCGGTGCCGGCTCGCAACGCAGCTTGTAGAACACGTAGCCGATCACGCCAAAGGCCGCGGTCATCGTGACATCGAAGGAATTGTTGTTGATCGAGTAGACACCGATGCAGCAAAACACCAGGATCGCCGGGTAGAGCAGGCGATAGGGCACCTTCAGCAACTGCACCCAGATGCCGATCAGCGGCAGATTCAGGATCACCAGCATCAGGTTGCCGATCCACATCGATGCAATGAGGCCCCAGAACAGCGCCGGGTTGCTCGTCATCACCTGCGGGCCCGGCTGGATGTTGTGGATCGTCATCGCACCGACCATCAGCGCCATGACCGCGTTCGGCGGAATGCCGAGCGTCAGCATCGGAATGAACGAGGTCTGTGCGCCGGCGTTGTTGGCGGATTCCGGTGCTGCGACACCGCGGATGTTGCCCTGGCCGAACGGCGGATCGGCATTGCGCGTCACCTTCTTCTCGACCGTGTAGGCGGCGAAAGAGGCGAGCAGCGCGCCGCCGCCCGGCAGCACGCCTAGCAGGCACCCGAGTCCGGTGCCGCGCAACACCGCGGGGATCGCGTACAGGAATTCCTTCCGGTTCGGCAACAGCCGGCCGACTCGGTCAGTGAATACCTGGCGCTCGCCCTTCTGCTCGAGGTTGGCAATGATCTCGGCGAATCCGAAAACACCCATCGCGACCGAGACGAAGCCGATGCCGTCCGTCAGCTCGGGGATGTCGAAATTGAAACGCGCCACACCGGAGTTGACGTCGGTGCCGACCAGGCCGAGCAGCAGCCCGAGCACGATCATCGCGATCGCCTTCAGCAGTGAACCCGACGCCAGCACGACAGCACCGATCAGGCCCAGCACCATCAACGAAAAGTACTCGGCCGGGCCGAACTTGAACGCCAGCTCGACCATCGGAGCGGCGAGGGCCGCGAGGACCAGCGTGCCAATGGTGCCGGCGAAGAACGACCCGAGCGCCGCAGTCGCCAGCGCCGCACCCGCGCGGCCGCGCCGTGCCATCTGGTAGCCGTCGATGCAGGTCACGACGGATGAGGACTCGCCCGGCAGGTTCACCAGGATGGCTGTCGTCGATCCGCCGTACTGCGCGCCGTAGTAGATGCCGGCCAGCATGATCAGCGCCGAGGTCGGCTCGAGCGCGTAGGTGATCGGCAGCAGCATCGCCAGTGTCGCGATCGGGCCGATGCCCGGCAGAACGCCGATCAGCGTTCCGATCAGTACGCCGGCAAAGCAATACGCGAGGTTGGCGAACGTCAGCGCCGTGGAGAAGCCCAGCGCGAGGTTGTTGATGAGATCCACGCGCGCCTCAGTCGCTCAGGAAGAACGGCAGCACCGGCACGGTCATGCCGAGCGCATAAATGAACACGATCAGCACCAGGACCGCGAGGCCGACGATCAGCAGCAGCACGTCGCGAAGTTTGAACTCGTGGCTGCCGAGGCTCGAGATCAGCACCAGTGCGGCCAGCGCGACAAGGAGGCCCGCGGGTCGCAACAGCAGGCCGAAGGCAACCACGGCGCCCAGCACGAACAGCAGCGGCTTGAAATGGAAGCGGTCGACTCCGCCGTCCTTGGTCCGGACGGTCAGGCCCCTGATGGCGATCACGACACCAAGCAGCAGCAGCAGTCCGCCGAGCACGGTCGGGAAGTACGCCGGCCCCATGCGCGCCGCGCTGCCCATCGCGTACTGGCGCGCAAACGCGACGAAGAGCAGGCCGAAGACCGCGAACATCACTCCGGACCAGAAGTCCTTTGCGTCCTTGATCTGCATGTTCGGATCCCGCGGTTCAGTCGACGCGCGCGCCGGAAAACTTCACGATCTGCTCGTACTTCGCGAGCTCGCGACGGATAAGCTCGGCAAACTGCGGCGACGACATCGGCGCGGGCTCGGCCCCCATGCGCGCAAGCCGTTCCTTCATTTCTGGGGACCGCAGCGCAGCGGTCATCGTTTCATTGAGCCGGGTGACGATCGCCGGGGGCGTTCCAGCCGGCGCAAAGACGCCGAACCACGTCGACACATCGAAGCCGGGCAGTCCGCTTTCCGCCATCGTCGGGACGTCCGGCAGCGCGGGCGCCCGCTGCGGCGTGGTCACCGCCAGCGCCCTCAACTTGCCGGCTTTGATCTGCCCCGTCGCCGACGCGAGGTTGTCGAACATGAAGTCCGTCTGCCCGGCGAGCAGCCCCAGCTGCGCGGGGCCGGCGCCGGCGTAGGGAATGTGCACGGCCGACACTTTCGCCTGGGACTTCAACAGCTCGCCCGCCATGTGGCCGGCGCTGCCGTTGCCGCCCGAGGCGTAATTGAGCTGTCCAGGATGGCGTCGCAGATAATCGACAAGGTCGCGCGCCGAAGCGATCTTCAGTTGTGCGGCGCGCTCCGGCGTGATGACGAGCACGTTCGGCACGTGCGCGATCAGCGTGATCGGCACGAAGTCCTTGACCGGGTCGTACGGCAACTTGCTGAAGAGCCAAGGATTGACCGCATGCGTGGCAACCGCGCCGATCGCCAGTGTGTAGCCGTCGGGCGCCGATTTCGCGACCTGGTCGACGCCGAGGTTGCCTCCGGCGCCGGGTCGGTTCTCGACAATCACGGTGCCGAGACTGTCCTTGAGGCGCTCGGCCAGCGCTCGCGCTGCCGTATCGAGCGGACCGCCGGGCGGGTACGGAACGATCAGTCGGATCGGGCGCGTCGGATAGTTCGGCGTCTGGGCGGCCACGGTTGCGCCGAGAAACAGCGCGACGACGGCGGCCAGCACCCGCAGGGCGCGATTCACGAGTCGGTCTCCTTGCACGGATAATTCTTATTGGCCGAATTAGAGCGGAAATCGGCCGTGCCGTGTCATTCATCGGGAGCTACGGTGCCGTTCCAGACGACGCGCTTGACAACGACGCGCTTGACGATCGAGCTGATGGCGGAGTCGCACGCGGTGGCATTGACCGAATTCTTCCGCCGCAATGAAGCGCACCTGCGGCCGTGGGACCCGCCCAGGCCGCGCGGCATCACCGAAGTGGCCTTCTGGGAGTCGGAGGCGGCACGCGCAGTCGAGGATTACCGCGATATCGGCATCGCCCGCTGGGTGCTGTTCCAGCGCGAAGATCCCGGACGCATTGCCGGTCGCATCAACTACACGCAGCTGGTGCGTGGACCGTTCCAGTCGTGCATGCTGGGTTATGCGATCGACCGGGACCTCGAGGGGCGCGGGCTGATGCACGAAGCGTTGCAGGTGACGCTCAGGCACGTGTTCGAGGAGCTGCGGCTGCATCGGGTCCAGGCCAACTACCTGTCCGACAACCTGCGCAGCGCGCGCCTGCTACAGGGTCTCGGGTTTCGCATCGAAGGCCTCGCGCGCGACTACCTGTATGTCGACGGTGCGTGGCGTGACCATGTGCTCTCGGCGCTGACGTATCCGCAGTTCGATACGCGCATCTACGCCGCGCGCTGAAGGCGCTCGGCCGGGCGATCACGCTGTCGGTCGCTGCTCGAACCCCGCGCCGAGCGCGTCGTCTTCCTCGGCAGCCGTCGCCGCGCGTCGTTCGACACCAGTGACCTGCGCGCCAGCGGGACCGCGGCGCGTCCACGCCACCATCAGGTCCACCTGCTCAGGGGGGCCGACGACGACTGCCTCGACATTGCCGTCGCGGCGATTGCGCACCCAGCCCGCAAGTCCGAGCGCGTCGGCTTGCCGGCACATCGCGTGCCGGAAGCCGACGCCTTGTACGCGCCCCCGGATCAGCAGATGCAACGCGGCGATCACACGACCCCGGCGGCGCGCAGCCGCGCAATGTCGGCCGGACTCATCAGCAGAAGATCGCGCAGCACGGCGTCGGTATGTTCGCCGAGCAGCGGTGGCGCGCGCTCGTAGGTGGCCGGAGTGCCGGACAGCTGGATCGGGTTGGCCACCAGCGGCACGAACCCGGCGAGCGCGTGAGGCAGGTCGATGCGCATGCCACGCGCAGCGACCTGCGGGTCGGCGAGCGCCTGGGCGATGTCGTTTATCGGTCCGCAAGGCACTTTCGCAGCATCGAGCGCCTCGACCCAGAACGCGACCGGTCGCTTGTGCACGATCTCCTCGAGCAGCGGCACCAGCACGGCGCGGTCCCGCACGCGGCCAGCGTTGCGGGCGTAGCGCGGATCGCTGGCGAGATCCGGCCGGCCGGCGATTTCGCAGAACTTCACGAACTGCGCGTCGTTGCCCACCGCGATGATGACGTGCCCGTCGGCTGCCGCAAACACCTGGTACGGCACGATGTTCGGATGCGCGTTGCCGGCCCGGCCCGGCGCGCGCCCGCTCGTCAGGTAGTTCATGTTCATGTTGGCGAGCATTGCCAGCATCACGTCGTACAGCGCGAGATCGATGTACTGTCCTGCGCCGGTGCGCTCCCGGTGGGCAACAGCGGCGAGAATCGCGACCGCTGCGTACATCCCCGTCATCAGGTCGCTGACCGCAACGCCGGCTTTCTGTGGACCGCCGCCGGGCCGATCGTCACGCTCGCCGGTGATCGACATGAAGCCGCCGCTGCCCTGGATGATGAAGTCGTAGCCGGGCCGGTCGCGGTGGGGTCCGGTCTGGCCAAAACCGGTGATCGAGCAGTAAATGAGGCGCGGATGGTCTGCCGACAGCGACGCGTAGTCGAGGCCATAGGGGCCCAGCTGGTCAACCTTGTAGTTCTCGACGACGATGTCCGACTGGCGCGCCAGCCGCTTCAGGATGTCCTGCCCTTCGGGGCGCGTGATATCGACGGTGATCGAGCGCTTGTTCCGGTTGGCCGCCAGGTAGTACGCCGCTTCGGAAGTGTCCCGGCCTTCGGCATCGGTGAGGTACGGCGGTCCCCAGGAACGGGTGTCGTCGCCGCTGCCCGGTCGCTCGACCTTGATGACGTCCGCGCCCAGGTCTGCCAGCAACTGGGTGCACCACGGCCCGGCCAGAACCCGGGTGAGGTCGAGAACCCGCAGGTGGCCGAGCGCGGTCGTCATGGCGCGCGAGGTTAGCAGCGACGCGCCGACGCGGCGAGGGCTGGCGACTGCTTAAACTGGACTGATGCGTTGCCCAACGTCGATCGGCCCATGAACGCGCTGCGCTGGCGGCGGCTTCGAATGAACTTGTGGCCGCCGAATGTGGCTGCCGGTGTGCATGTGGCTCATATCGCCCCCGACTTTCGAGCGATCAGCGTCGAACTGCGGCCGCGGTGGTACGGCCGCGGCCGCCGTGCTGGGCTCGCTGGCGGCGTTCTGTATGCGATGGCCGATCCCTTCTTTGCGCTGATGGTGCAGCACGCGCTGGGTTCCGGATACCTGGTCTGGGACAAGGCCGGATCGATCGACGTGCTGGCGCCCGCCCGCGGACGCATCTGGGCGCGGTTCGAGCTCCTGGATGATGACCTGCAGAAGATCAGGCGCATGACCGATGACGGTGACAAGCACCTTCATCTTTTCGCGGTCGACCTGCGCGATGCGGAGGGCATGGCGATCGCGCGCGTCGAGAAGATGGTCTACGTGCGGAAAAAGAGGAACGCCGCATGAGTCACTTCCGCCCCTGGCCCTGGCCTCGCGTCCTCGCTCACCGCGGAGCGGGCCTGCTGGCCCCGGAGAACACGCTGGCGGCGCTGCGCATCGGCTACGACTACGGCTTTCGTGCAGTCGAATTCGACGCCATGGCACCGTTCGATGACATCCCCGTGCTGATGCATGACCCGACGCTCGAGCGCACGACCCGCGCCGACGGCGCTGTCTGCGCGCGTAACGCCGAAGAGCTGGCGCGTCTCGACGCCGGCGCATGGCATTCGGCGCGCTTCGCCGGCGAGCCGGTACCGACACTCGATGAAGCGCTCGAGTATTGCCGTGGCCGATCAATCTGGCCGAACGTGGAGATCAAGCCGGCGCCGGGCCATGAAGGGCGGACCGGGGCGCTGGTCGCGCGAACCGTGGCGCAGGCGTATGCCGACGTTCTCAACGCAGCGCGTGACGATCCGGCGTACGACGCGCGTCTGCCGCTGTTGTCGTCGTTCGCGGAGGAGTCGCTCGCAGCGGCGCGGGCTGCCGTACCGGATCTGGCGCGCGCATTGTTGATCGACCGGGTTCCGCAGGACTGGTGCGCCCGGCTGCAACGCCACGGCGCGGTCGGTCTGCATACCAACCACCGGCAACTCACGGCCGAAAGTGCGCGGGCCATCAAGCAAGCCGGCTACTGGCTGTTCTGTTACACGGTGAACGAGGCCCCGAGGGCACGTGAACTGATGCGCTGGGGAGTCGATGCGTTCTGCACCGACCGCATCGATCTGATCGGGCCGGACTTCAGCTGAACCCGTCGGCCTACTTCGGCGGCTGGGTATCGGCGAACGACGGGCGGCTTGCCAGTTTTTCGTGGTGACGCGCGAGGTTCGGATACTTGGCGCGCCAGTCGATGAAGCCGAAACGGAAGTCGAGGTAACCGAGCGCGCAGCCGACCGCGATGTCGGCGAGTGTGTAGGCCTGGCCGTTGCACCAGGGCTTCTCACCCAGGCCGCGGCTCATCGCCGCGATGCCTGCCGTGAGTTTGCCCATCTGCCGGTCGATCCACTTGCTGCTCTGCTGTTCGGCCGGGCGCTGGGTTTGCTCGAGGCGGGTCAGAATCGCCGCGTCGACGACGCCGTCGCCGAGTGCTTCCCACGTCCTGACTTCCGCGCGCTCGCGACCTGACGGCGGAATCAGTTTCGCCAGCGGTGTCATGCCGTCAAGGTACTCGACGATGACGCGCGAATCGAAGACCGCGCCGCCGTCTTCCATGATCAGGCAAGGCACCTTGCCCAGCGGGTTGGCGTCCTGGATGCGGGTGTCCGGAGCCCAGACATCCTCGAGCTCCAGGTGGTAGTCGATGCGCTTCTCGGCCATGACGATGCGCACCTTGCGCACGTAGGGGCTCGTCAGCGATCCCAGCAGGCGGATGTTCTTGGTCACGCGGAATGATTCGGTGTCAGGAGGCCGATCAGTATATCGGCAGTGATGAAGGGGCCGGCCGTTCGTTCCGCCGGTTGCGATGACTGTGATGCGCGTTTGCTACACTGATTTTGCTTCGTCAGCAGCATCCAACGGGCGACACCCCCACCTGCCTGCGGACCCGCCGTGTCCCTCGAACTGCTCTCCCTCACTGCGCTTTCCCCCCTCGATGGCCGTTACGGCCGCCAGACCGCCGAGCTGCGCGAAGTCTTCTCGGAATTTGCCTTCATGCGCGAACGACTGCGCGTCGAGGTCGAGTGGCTCGTCAACCTGTCGATGCTGGGTCTTGCCGAACTGCCACGACTGCCGCGCGAGGCCGAAGCACGGCTCCGCCAGCTGGTCAGCGACTTTTCTATCGACGACTGCATCGAGATCAAGGCGATCGAAGCCGAGACGAACCACGACGTCAAGGCGGTCGAGTATTTCATCAAGCGACGCACGCAGGACGTGCCGGCGCTGGCGCATGCCTCCGAATTCATCCACTTTGCCTGCACCTCGGAAGACATCAACAACGTCGCGCACGCGCTGATGCTTGAACGCGGCCGCTTCGTGCTGCAGGGCCGGCTGCGTGGCGTGCATGCGCAGCTGCGCGAGTACGCGCATGCGTATGCCGACCTGCCGATGCTGTCGCGCACGCATGGCCAGCCGGCCAGCCCGACGACAGTCGGCAAGGAGTTCGCGAACATCACCGTACGGCTGGCGGCCGCAATCGACGGCGCTGCGCGCGTGCCGTTGCTCGCGAAGATGAACGGGGCGGTGGGCAACTACAACGCGCACGTTGCGGCCTACCCGACGATCGACTGGGAGAAATTCGCCTGCAATGTCGTCGAGGGACTCGGCCTCACGTTCAATCCGCACACGATCCAGATCGAGCCGCATGACTACATGGCCGAGCTTTTCGATGCGATGGCGCGGGCCAATACGGTGCTGCTCGATCTCGACCGTGACCTCTGGGGCTACATCGCACTCGGCTACTTCAAACAGAAGCTCAAGCCGGGCGAAGTCGGCTCGTCGACAATGCCCCACAAGGTCAATCCGATCGACTTCGAGAACTCCGAAGGCAATCTTGGTCTCGCCAATGCGGTGCTGCGGCACCTGGCCGAGAAGCTGCCGGTGTCGCGCTGGCAACGTGACCTGACCGATTCCACCGTCCTGCGCAACCTGGGGATCGCCTTCGGCTATTCGCTGGTGGGCGTTGAGTCATGTCTGCGTGGGCTGCGCAAACTCGAAGTCAACGAGGGGCGGCTACATGCCGACCTCGAGGATGCCTGGGAAGTGCTGGCCGAGCCGGTGCAGACCGTGATGCGGCGCTACGGCGTCCCGAACCCCTACGAGCAACTCAAGGCGCTGACCCGCGGCAAGGGCATCACCCGCGAGGTGCTGCAGGAATTCGTGCGCACGCTCGACATTCCGGCGGCCGCGCGCGATGAACTGCTGGCCCTGACGCCCTCGAGTTACCTCGGCAAGGCCGCCGAACTCGCGCGACGCGCCTGACCGCCGCAGTCTCGGTTGCGTCGGCCGATCGAACGAAAGTCGGGTCAGCGCGGTCCCGGCAGCCAAAGGTAGCTGGCGAACGGCTTTTCGCCGCACCGAAAAACTCAAACAACCACGCGGAGTAGCGAGCGTTTTCCCGGTTTCGGTCGGCAGCCGGTTTCAGGAATAATCGCGCCGCTGCAAACGTTGATTGGCAATCCGGGCATGGGTCCGGTCCAGACCTTCAAGGGAACTCATGAGGAAACCCGTTTATCTGTTGTCGGTCGCCGTTTGCGGCCTGATCGTGCTGCCTGCGCACGCGCAGTTTTCCAAGCCTGAAGATGCGATCCGTTACCGTCAGTCGGCGTACGTCATCCTGGGGCATCAGATGGGCACGATCTTCAAGCAACTGAAGTCGCCCAATCCGGACGTGACGGTCATTCAGCGCAGCGCCGGCATCGCCGAGTTCGTGTCGAAACTGCCCGGTGAAGGCTACGTACCGGGCTCGGAGAAGGGCGGCAACCCTCCGACCCGCGCGAAGCCCGAAGTGTTCACCGATCCAAAGGTCAGCGAACTGGGCCGCGAAATGGTCGCGCAAGTGGCCAAGCTGAACGAGGTTGCCAAGGCCGGCGACGTCGCCGTGATCCGCACGCAGTTTCAGACTACCGCCAAGACCTGCGACAACTGCCACGACAACTATCGCAACAAGTAGCTTCCTTTTGCGTGATGCGGCCGTAGCTTTCGGCGCTGATTTTCCGTCACGCCCCTAAAGGCTCACGACGTAGGTGACGAGGCTTGCGGCCAGCGCCGCCAGCAGCAGTGCACGAGCGCGCATCCAACCGTCGTCCTCGGCGGGTGGTGCAATGGTGCGTTGGTCGCCCGTGATCATCGGGCCGACGAGGGCGGACTTCCTGAGCAGGGCGTAGTAGGCGATCGCGGCAATGTGCAGGCCGACCAGCGCGTACAGCGCCCACTCGCCAAAGCGATGGACCGTCGACAGCCAGTCGCTCGCCGCTCGGCTCACCAGCCGGGCGAGCGGTCCCTCGGTGAAGCTGCCGTCGTTGGTGAATAGCCCGGTGCTCGCCTGCAGCAGCAGCACACCGAGGAGCGAAACGACGGACAACGCACCGGCCGGGCTGTGTCCGGCGACGTGGCCGTCGCGGCCGCGCAGGTGATCCAGAACGACGCGCGGAGATCGCACGAAAGTCGCAAACCGGGCGTAGCGACTGCCCGCGAATCCCCAGAGCACGCGGAAGACGACCAGCGCGAGGATCGCGTAACCCGAACGCATGTGCCAGTCCATCCACAACCCGCCGACCTTGGCGGTGATGATGGAAATGGCGACCAGTGCCGCCAGCATCCAGTGAAACAGGCGGGTCGGCAGGTCCCAGATGCGGGTCCGCGCCATCGCAGGCGGATCAGCGCGGCTCATGCTGCGCCCGCCGCCAGGCGCTGGTGCCGGCTCACGGCACCAGTTCTTGTTCCCCTTCCTTCTTGACCGGCTTCACGAGGTCCTCGCGCTTGACGCCGAGATACATCGCGATGGCGGCGGCGACGAACACCGACGAGTAGATGCCGAAGATGATGCCGATCGTGAGCGCCAGCGCGAAGTAGTGCAGTGCCGGGCCGCCGAAAAAATACATCGCCAGCGTCATGCACAGCGTCGAGCCGTGCGTGATGATCGTGCGCGAGATCGTCGCCGTGATGGCGCTGTCGATGACCTCGACCGTGGTCATCTTGCGATACTTCTTGAAGTGCTCGCGCACGCGGTCAAAGATGATGACGGATTCGTTGACGGAGTAGCCGAGGACGGCCAGCACAGCGGCCAGCACCGGCAGCGAGAACTCCCAGCGGAATATGGCGAACATGCCGATCACCAGCACCACGTCGTGCAAATTGGCGACGATCGCGGCGACCGAGAACTTCCACTCGAAGCGGAAGGCGAGATAGATCATGATGCCGACGACGACCAGCAGCAGTGCCAGCGCGCCGTCGTGCGCGAGTTCCTCGCCGACGGCGGGACCGACGAATTCGACGCGCTTCAGGTCCACGGCCGCGTCCTGCGACTTCAACGTCTGCATCACGCGCTCGGCCTGCTGCCCCGAGGTGTACCCCTTCTCGATCGGCAGTCGGATCAGCACATCGCGCGACGTGCCGAAGTTCTGCACCTGGAATTCGCCCCAGCCCTTCTCTTCGATCGCGCCGCGGATCTGTTCAAGGTTGGCCGCCTGTGGATAACTGACTTCCATCACGGTGCCACCGGTGAACTCGACCGACAGGCTGAGGCCGCGCGTGAGAAGGAAGAACACCGCGATGCCGAACGAGATGAAAGAAATCGCGTTCAGGACCAACGAATAGCGCATGAAAGGAATCGTGCGCTTGATGCGAAAGAACTCCATTTTAAGGTTCCTTACTCCGTTGGTGGAGTTCTTCGGGGAAGGCTCGGCGGCCGCGCGGCCGTGATGACTTCACCAAAAAACTCCATCGTGGTTCTCCGATTCCTTACTTGGCCGGGGCTGTCGTGGTGCCGGGCCGCCAGATCTGACCGATCGAGAGCGTCTGCAGCTTCCTGCGGTAGCCGTAGAAGAGGTTGACGAGCGCGCGCGAGACGAACACCGCCGAAAAGATCGACGTCAGGATGCCGAGCACGTGCACCACCGCAAACCCGCGCACCGGTCCGGAGCCAAAGATCAGCAGCGCGACACCGGCGATCAGCGTCGTCACGTTCGAGTCGAGAATCGTCGCGAACGCCTTTTCATAGCCTTCGGTGATCGCCAGCTGTGCGGTGCGGCCGTTGCGCAGTTCCTCCCGCACCCGTTCATTGATCAGCACGTTCGCATCGATGGCCATGCCGAGCGTCAGCGCGATCGCCGCGATGCCGGGCAGCGTCAGCGTCGCCTGCAGCAGCGACAGCAGCGCCACCAGCAGCATGACGTTGACGCTCAACGACATCACCGAGATTAGGCCGAACACCCGGTAGTAGAGAATCATGAAGACGGCGATCGCGGCGAAGCCGTAGAGCGTGGAGCGAAAACCGCGCTCGATGTTCTCGCGGCCCAAACTGGGACCGATCGTGCGTTCCTCGATGATCTCCATCGGCGCGGCGAGCGAACCCGAGCGGATCAGCAGCGCCAGGTCGGTCGTTTCCTGCACCGAGAAGTTGCCGGTGATCTGGAACTGGTTGCCGAACTCGCCCTGGATGCGTGCGACCGAGATGGCTTCGCCCTTGCCCTTCTCGTAGAGCACGATCGCCATCAGCTTGCCGATGTTGTCGCGCGTGATGGCGCGCATCGCGCGGCCGCCGGCCTCGTCGAGCCTCACCGAGACCGCCGGACGCTGGGTTTGCGAGTCGATCGTCGCCGAGGCGTTGTTGAGCTGGTTGCCGGTGACGACGACGTCGCGCTTCAGCACGACCGGTGTCACGGTGCCGTCGGCCTTGCGTTCCGGCACCGTCAGCGCCCCGGCACCGCCGGCCGCCATGGCCTCCTGGTCGACCATGCGGATCTCGAGCGTGGCGGTGCGGCCGAGCAGCGACTTGGCGCGCGCGACGTCCTGCACGCCGGGCAACTGCACGACGATGCGGTCGGCCCCCTGTTGCTGGATCACCGGTTCGGCCACTCCCAGTTCGTTGACGCGGTTGTGCAGCGTGGTGATGTTCTGCTTCAGCGCGTTGTCCTGGATCTCCTTCTGTGCCGCCGGCGACAGCGTCGCGAACAGCAGAAAATCCGGTCCCGTGCCTTCCTCGCGCAAAGTCAGCTCGCGAATCTGGCCGCGGATCACGTCCTCCGCGCGGGCGCGGGTCTCGACATCACGAAACCTGATTTCGATCTCGGTGGCCGACTTGTTGATGCCGGAGTGACGGAGGTTCTTCTCGCGCAGCAGCGTGCGGATGTCGGAAGTGAACGTCTCGAGACGCTTGTCGACGGCGGCGCGCATGTCGACCTGCAGCAGGAAGTGCACTCCGCCACGCAAGTCCAGCCCCAGGTACATCGGCAGCGCGTGCAGCGCCTTCAGCCAGGCGGGCGTATTCGAGATCAGGTTGAGTGCGACGATGTAGGCCGGGTCGTCGGGATTGGGGTTGAGTGCGCGCTGCAGCGCATCCTTGGCCTGCAGCTGCACATCGGTGTCGCGGAATCGGGCGCGTATCGTCGAGCTGAGGCTGCCCGTATCGAAGAACATGCCGGTGGTCTCGAGCCTGGCGTCCTTCAGCACGCCTTCAACCCGCGACAACAGCGCCGCATCGACCTTGATGGTCGGCTTGCCTGACGACACCTGCACCGCAGGAGACTCGCCGAAGAAGTTCGGCAAGGTGTACATCGCCCCGAGCAGCAGCGCGACGGCAATGACGATGTATTTCCAGAGAGGGTAGCGATTCATGGTCGATTCGACCTCGTGTACGCGCCGCTGCGCGGCGCACGTGCACTCGGCCGAGAAGTGTTAGCGGCCCGGGCTTCGGGCGGCCGGGCGCCCGGGCCGATGACAACGGCAGGAGCGGGCCGGGCAGGCACTGCAAACAACGATCGAGGCGCCTTGTGGGCTATAGGGACTTAGAGTGACTTGACCGTGCCCTTCGGCAGCAGTGTCTGCACCGCCGATCGCTGCATCGACAACTGCACCGGCTGGCCGCTGACCGTGGCGACCTGCACTGTGATGTACTGATCGGCGATCTCGGTGATCTTGCCGACGATGCCACCGGCGGTGATGACCTCATCGCCCTTGTTCAGCGCGTCGACCATGGTCTTGTGTTCCTTCTGGCGCTTGACCTGGGGGCGGATCAGGAGGAAGTAGAAGACGATGAAGATCAGCACCATGAAGCCGATCGACATCAGCGATGACTCGGCGCCCGGCTGGGCCGCGGGAGCGGACTGGGCATAGGCGTTTGCAATGAAAAACATCTTTTTCCCCGCTGGATGGTGTGGATTCGGGCAGGGCCGCTGTCGGCGACCCGCACAACCGGCGGATTATAGGGCGGGCTGCCTTCAGATGCCGCGCTGGCGATCGTGGGTGAAATCCCTGCGGAAGGACTCGTAGCGGCCGGCCTCGATCGCGGCCCGCGCCTCACGCATCAAGCGCAGGTAGAAGTGCAGGTTGTGCACGGTATTCAGGCGCGCGCCGAGGATTTCGTTGACCCGTTGCAGGTGGTGCAGGTAGGCCCGACTGAATTGTTGGCAGGTCAGGCAGCTGCAGCCCGGCTCCACGGGCTCGAGGTCGTTGCGGTAGCGGCTGTTGCGCAGCTTGAGGTCGCCAAAGCGCGTGAAGAGCCAGCCGTTGCGCGCATTACGGGTCGGCATCACGCAGTCGAACATGTCGATGCCGGCCGCGATGCCCTCGAGCAGATCCTCCGGCGTGCCAACGCCCATCAGGTACCGAGGTCGGTCGCGCGGCAGTTGCGGCGCGGTGTGAGCCAGGATCCGCAGCATGTCTTCCTTGGGTTCGCCTACCGATAGTCCGCCGATCGCATAGCCGTCGAAACCCATCTCGGTCAGACCGCCGAGCGATTCATCACGCAGCGGCTCATACATGCCGCCCTGGACGATGCCGAAGAGCGCGTTGCGTGGCCCGCGAGCTTCGCCGAGGCGCCTGGACTCGTCGCGGCTGCGTTGCGCCCAGCGCAGCGAGAGGCGCATCGACGCCGCGGCCTCGTCGTGGGTCGCGGCGCGCCCGTCGATTTCGTACGGCGTGCATTCGTCGAAGACCATCGCAATGTCGGAGTCCAGCACGCTCTGGATCCGCATCGACTCCTCGGGCGTCAAAAACAGGCGGTCACCGTTGACCGGTGAGGCAAAGCGCACGCCGTCTTCGGCGATCTTGCGCAGCGGCCCGAGCGAAAAGACCTGGAAGCCGCCGGAATCGGTCAGGATGGGTCGGTCCCAACCCATGAAGCGGTGCAGACCGCCGTGCGCTTCGATGACCTCGAGGCCGGGTCGAAGCCACAGATGGAACGTGTTACCGAGCACGATCTGCGCGCCGGCCTCGACGAGTTCCGTCGGCGCCATCGCCTTCACGGTCCCGTAGGTGCCTACCGGCATGAACACCGGCGTTTCGACGATGCCATGCGCGAGCCGCAGACGGCCGCGCCGCGCCCCGCCATTGGTGGCGAGCAAGTCGAAGGGTGCGCTCATGCGGCGCGCTCCAGCAGCATCGCATCACCATACGAGAAGAAGCGGTAGCGCCCGGCAATCGCATGCGCGTACGCGTGGCGGATGCGATCGAGGCCGGCGAACGCCGCTACCAGCATCAGCAGCGTTGACTTCGGCAGGTGAAAGTTGGTGATCAGCAGGTCGACAACCTGGAAACGATAGCCGGGCATGATGAAGAGCCGGGTCTCGCCGGCGCCGGCGCGGACACGGCCATCGAGCGCGGCGGATTCCAGTGCGCGCAGGCTGGTCGTGCCGACCGCCACGACGCGGCGACCCTCGGCGCGCGCCAGGTTGACTGCCTGCGCCGTCGCGGGCGGCACCGAGTACCACTCGCGATGCATCACGTGGTCGCGGACGCGCTCGGAGCGCACCGGCTGGAATGTGCCCGCGCCGACATGCAGTGTCACGCTGGTCCGATGCACGCCGCAATCGTCCAGTTGCTGCAGCAAGGCCTCGGTGAAGTGCAGGCCGGCAGTCGGCGCCGCGACGGCGCCGGGATGGCGCGCGTACACGGTCTGGTAGCGCTGCTCGTCTTCGGCCGCATCGCCGTGGGTGATGTACGGCGGCAGCGGAACGTGGCCGCAACGCTCGAGCAGCGGCAAGATGGCATCGTCGAACTCGAGCGCAAGGAAGTCATCGTCGCGAGCGAGTACCGTGGCTCGGACAGGAGCCGTCTCGTCGCCGAACACGAAGTCCTGGCCGATTCGCGGGCTATGACTCGTGCGGACGAGTGCCAGCGCCCGGCGCGGCGCGAGGATGCGCTCGATCAGGACCTCGACGCGACCGCCACTCGGCTTGTGTCCGAAGAGCCGCGCCTTGATGACGCGCGTGTCGTTGAACACCAGCAGGTCGCCTTCGCCTAGCAGGCTCACGAGGTCGCCGAAGCGCCGGTCGCCAAGGCCTGCCGGCGCGACGTGCAGCAGGCGGCTTGCCGCGCGATCGGCGAGCGGGTGCTGCGCGATCAGGTCGTCCGGCAGATCGAAATCGAAATCAGTGAGCGTGAGCTCGCGTTCGGCGATGGCTTGACCGGCCATGGCATCCCTCGCATCGGGTGGTCGCGACGCCGCGCGTCGCACGTGCATCTTGATGTGACGGGCCGCCTTCGGGCGGCCGGGCGGCCCGCACTGCTGGCCGCGTCAATCGTGGTGCCGGGAAAGGGAATCGAACCCTTACGGTATTGCTACCAAGCATAACAAGCGCTCCGGCTGCGCCTGCGCGGTTTTGTCTTCGGCCGTCCGCTGCGCGGGCTTAACGTCGGCTGCTCCGACGTTAGTCTTCAACGAAATCCCGCGGAAACTTGGCTTCGCTCAAGTTGGTGCCGGGAAAGGGAATCGAACCCTTACGGTATTGCTACCGCGGGATTTTGAGTCCCGTGCGTCTACCAGTTCCGCCATCCCGGCAAAGGACGCGAATTATCTCTGAAAGCGCAGGCGCGACAAAATGCGCTCAGCGACGCGACGTTTCGCGCACGACGACAGTTCCGGCGAGCTTGTCGTGCCAGCCCTGCTTGCGGGCATCGAACGCCACCCAGATGAGGCCCGCGCAAAGTGGAATCATCGAGACGTAATAGCCTAAGTAGCGACCAATCAGTTGGCCCGTCGATGGCCGCCCGCCGGTGCGGGCGTCGACGATGCGCGCACCGATCACCATTTTGCCCGGGGTCGCCTGGCGATAGATCCAGAAGAGGATGACGGCGATCGCGGGCAGCAGCCAGTTGAGCAGTACATCGACGAGTCCGCCGACCCCATCCGTGTCGACGAAATATTGCGGGCCGTAGATCCAGTAGAGCAGCGGAGCGAGGATGGCGAGCAGCAGCACGCTGTCGATCAGCGCGGCGGCGACGCGCGCCCAGAAGCCCACATACTGCACTCCGGACAACGCGTCGGCCGGAGCGGTCATCAGACTTCCAGGTTATCGATGAGCCGCGTGGCGCCAAGCTTGGCGGCCGCGACCGTGACCAGCGGTTCGCCGGCGGCGACTTCACCGGTCGCCGGGGCTTTGAGGTCGCTGCGCCGGCGCACTGAGATGTAATCGACCTTCCAGCCGCTGGCCGTCAGCGCGAGCACGGCGTCGTGTTCGACCCGCGCGATATCGGTTTCGCCGGCAAGCAAGCGGTCCCGGACCGCGTTGAGCGTCGCATAAAGACGGGGCGCTTCCTTCCGTTCCGCCTCGTTGAGGAAGCGATTGCGCGACGACAGCGCCAGCCCGTCGGGGTCGCGCACGGTTTCATGCGGGATGATCTCGGTCGGCAGCGCGAACTGCCGGCACATATTGCGCACGATCATCAGCTGCTGGTAGTCCTTCTTGCCGAACACGGCAACACGAGGCTGCACGCAGGAGAACAGTTTCAGCACGACGGTGGTGACGCCGACGAAGAAGCCGGGGCGAAACTCGCCCTCGAGAATGTCGCCCAGGTCGTGCGGCGGCTGCACCCGGTAGTTCTGCGGCTCCGGATACATCTCCTGCTCGTTCGGCGCGAACAGAACGTAAACGTGGTTGTGCTTCTGCAGCTTGTCAATGTCGTCCTGCAGCGTACGCGGGTACTTGTCGAAGTCCTCATTCGGACCGAACTGCAGCCGGTTGACGAAGATCGACGCAACGACCGGGTCGCCGTGCTGGCGAGCCATCGCCATCAGCGACAGGTGGGCCGCGTGCAGGTTGCCCATCGTGGGCACGAACGCAATCCGGTTCTGCCCGCGCAGCTGGTCGCGCAACTCTTCGATCGTGTGGACGACTTTCATCTGGTCGGTCGCGTGGCGCGCGCGGTAGGCGTGGCCGCGGATTGTAGAGGCTCGCTGCCGGGTCAGTAGCCGTGCTCGGGCGCCGGGAAGGTGCGCTCCTTGACCGCCGTCACGTAGGCCGTGATCGCATCGCCGATGCTGGCCTGGCCATCCATGAAGTTGCGAACGAAACGCGGCTTGCGGCCGGGGTAGACGTCGAGCATGTCGTGCAACACGAGGACCTGTCCGGAAACGTCGGCGCCGGCGCCGATGCCGATCGTGGCCATGCCGACCGCCTGGGTGACCCGGCTCGCCAGCGCTGATGGGATCAGTTCAAGCACCATCATGGCCGCGCCCGCCGCGTCGAGTGCGCGCGCGTCGGCCAGCAGCCGGTCGGCATCACCCTCGGTCCGTCCCTGAATTCGATAGCCGCCCAGCGCGTGCACCGACTGCGGCGTCAGCCCCAGATGAGCGCATACCGGAATGCCGCGCTCGACGAGGAAGGCGATCGTCGGTGCGAGCCAGGCACCGCCTTCGAGCTTGACCATCTTCGCGCCTGCCCGCATCAGTTCGACGGCGTTTGCCAGCGCCTGTTCCGGGCCGGCCTGGTAGCTGCCGAACGGCATGTCGGCAATCAGCCAGGCCGCCGACAGTCCGCGGGCAACGCAGCGCGTGTGATAGGCCACTTCGGCCGTTGTCACAGGGAGTGTGGAGTCCAGTCCCTGTACCACCATGCCCAGCGAATCGCCAACGAGCACGCAGTCGACGCCTGCCGCATCGAGCAGCCGCGCGAAACTCGCGTCGTAGCAGGTCAACATCACGATCGGCTCGCCGGCCGCGCGCATCTCGCGCAGCCGTGGCAGCGTGACGGGCTTGCGTCCGCTCGAAGCGGGTGTTTGCGGATGTGTGCTCATGCGGCGAGGTTGAAGTATTCGCGCCGACCGCGCAATCGCGCAATACGATCGAGCAGCAGGGTGAAGTCGCCCTCATTGTCGATCGGATTCAGATTCTCGGTATTGACGATCAGCACCGGAGCCTCGTCGTACTGGTGGAAGAAGCGCGAGTAGCTGTCGGCGAGGTTCGCAAGGTATTCCGCAGTGATGCGTGACTCGACCGGGTTGCCGCGGCGCAGGACGCGATCGGCGAGGGTATCAGCCGGCGCCTGCAGGTAGATCACGAGGTCGGGCGGCGGCGTCTGCGGCCGCAACTGCGCAAGGATCTGTTCGTACAGTTTGAGCTCGTCATCGGCGAGCGTCAGCCGTGCGAACAGCGGATCCTTGTCGAGCAGAAAGTCGGCAAACAGCAGGTCGCGGAACATGTCCAGCTGCCTCAGGTCGCCCAGTTGCTGAACGCGCTGGAACAGGAAGAAGAGCTGCGTCGACAGCGCATATCGGGCCCGGTCGCTGTAGAACCGTTCAAGGAACGGATTGGCTTCCGGTTTCTCCAGCAGCGTGTGCGCATTGAAGTGCCGCGCGAGCTTGCGCGTCAACGAGGTCTTTCCCGCACCTATGGGGCCCTCGATCGCGACGTAGCGATAGCGCCCGGCGATCATGCCGGTCCGCGGAAGATGAAGTACACGGCACCCATCAGGCACAGCGCCGCCCACAGGTAGTCCAGCCGGAGCGCTTCCTTCATGTAGAAAAGGGCGAACGGCACGAACACCGAGAGGGTAATCACTTCCTGCAGGATCTTGAGCTGGGCGAGCGAGTACGCGGTGTAGCCGACGCGGTTGGCCGGGACCTGCAGCAGGTACTCGAACAGCGCGATGCCCCAACTGAGCAACGCGGCGATCCAAAGTGGCTTGTCGTTCAGGTTGCGCAGGTGGACATACCAGGCGAAGGTCATGAAGACATTCGAGCCGATCAGCAGGATCGTCGTCTGGGCGACGACCGGCAGCCCTGACATCGCAACGCGGTCCGGGCTACGGGGAGGCGGAGGCCTCGTACGGTTCGATCTTCTGATCGTCGACCGCATCGAGGAACGCGGCTGCCGGCCCCTGTCCCGGGATGCGGATCTCCGGTGCGAGGTCGAGCAGGGGGCGCAGTACAAAGGCGCGCAGGTGCAGCCGCGGGTGCGGCAGCGTCAGCGGCGTGCTCTGGATGATCATGTCGCCGACCAGGAGCAGGTCGAGATCGACATTGCGCGGTGCATTTTTCTTCAGGCCGCGGCGCTTGCGGCCGAGCATCAGCTCGATGTCGAGCAGGTGCAGCAGCAGCGCATAGGGTTCGAGCGCAGTCTCGACCTTGACGACGGCGTTCAGGAAGTCCGGTCCGGGCGCGTCGATCGGTGCCGAGCGGTAGTACGGTGAAACCGCAGTGAATTCGGTCTGCTCGATCGAGCGCAGAGACTCGATCGCCGAGTTCAGTGCCTCGACGACATCGCCCTGATTCGAACCCAATCCGATGAACGCGGTGCGCTTCACTGTTGGCCGTCAAGCAACGCTGGTTCCGTTCCCCGTGTCCGTCGTTTCACGACGTTCACCCCCTTTGCCACGCGAGCGTCGTCGCCGCTTGCGTCCTGCCGTTTCCGCCGGCGGTGCACTGCGCCCCGCCTCTTCGACCAGCCGCTCGCGCTCTTCGTGGCTGGCGTGCGAGAAACGGGTCCACCAGTCCGCCAGTTCCGCGGGTATTTCGTCCGCGGCCGCGCGCAGCAACAGGAAATCATAACCGGCGCGAAAACGCAGGTGCTCGATCAGCCGGAACGCCGATCGACCGGTGCGTCGCTCGAACCGCGGCTGCAGGCTCCAGATCTCCCGCATGTCAGAGACAAAGCGCCGCTGGATCGCCAGTTTCTCGGTCTGCGCGTCGACGGTGTCGTCGATCGCACTGTTGAGTGCCGGGATGCGGTGTTCGCCCCGGGCAATGCGGGCATTCCACTTCACGAGCACGTCGTGCCAGAGCAGCGTCGCAAACAGGAATCCCGGCGAGATCGACTTGCCGCCGAGCACGCGCTCGTCGGTGCGGGCCAGTGCCTGCAGCACGAACCGTTCGCCCGCTGGCTGTTCCAGGATGACATCGAGCAGGGGCAGCAGGCCGTGGTGCAGGCCTTCCATGCGCAGACGCGCGATGCACGCCACCGAATGCCCGCTCGTCAACAGCTTCAGCATCTCGTCGAAGAGGCGTGCCGCCGGAATGTTTTCCACCAGCTGGGCCAGGCGTGGAATCGGCTCGCGCGTGGCCTCGTCGATCTCGAACCCGAGCTTCGCAGCAAAGCGCACGGCTCGCAGCATGCGCACAGGATCCTCGCGGTAGCGTGTCGCCGGGTCCCCGATCATCCGCAGCCGCTTGCGCCGCAGGTCCTTGACGCCATCGTGATAGTCGATGACCTCGCGCGTCGTCGGGTCGTAGTAGAGCGCGTTGATCGTGAAGTCGCGCCGGGCCGCGTCCTCGTGCTGCTCGCCGAACAGATTGTCGGCGAGCACGCGGCCGTGTTCGTCGGTCTGCCGGTCCGGATTTTCGAGTGCACGGAACGTCGAGACTTCGATGGTTTCCTGTCCGAACATCACATGCACCAGGCGAAAACGCCGGCCGATGATGATCGCGCGCCTGAAGTGCGATTTCACCTGCTCCGGGGTGGCGTCCGTGGCGACATCGAAGTCCTTGGGGGCGACACCGAGCAGCAGGTCGCGGACCGCACCGCCGACCAGGTAGGCGCGGTGTCCCGCCTTCTGCAGTGTTTCGCAGACCCGCAGCGCCGAGCGGGCCACCAGTTGCGGATCGATGCCGTGTTCGGCCGGCGGCACCCGCTTCGGATCGCGGGGCTTGCGCGGCCGACGCGAGAACAGCGTCGACACGCGCTCGATCACACGCTTGATCATGCGCTCAGGCCTTCCTGGCTAGGGGCATCGAGCGACTAGGCATGCGCCGTCCCGAATAACTGCAGCATGGGCCAGCCGCGTTCGCGAGCGACGGCAAGCAGGCGCGCATCGCCGTTGGTCACGACCGGATGGGTGACCCGTTCAAGCAGCGGCAAATCGTTGATCGAATCGCTGTAGAACGTGGTGATCGTGTCGGCCAGCGTCCGGCCGCGCTGCGCGAGCCACTCTTCGACCTTGCGGACCTTGCCATCCTGGTAGGTGTGCGTGCCCACGATGCCGCCGGTGAACCGGCCGTCGGATTGTTCCGGCTCCACCGCGAGCACATTGTCGATGCCGAAGGCGCGCGCAATCGGTGTGACGACGTAGGCATTGGTCCCGGTGACCAACGCGAGTTCGTGGCCCTGGGAACGGTGCCGCTTGACCAGAGCGCGGGCCTGCTCGCGCACTGCCGGGGTGACATGCCGCTCCATGAATTCCTCATGCCATGCGTCCAGCGACGCCCGTGGAAAGGCGGCCAGCAGCTCCATCTGGAAGCGCACGTAGGCGTCGACGTCGAAGGTGCCGGCACGGTATTCGTCGGCAAAGCGGCGGATGCGCGCGTCGTAGTCTGCAGGATCGAGTCCGCCACGCCGTACGACGTGGTGCGACCACGTGTCGGCGCTGTCGATGGGCAGGAGCGTGTGGTCCAGGTCGAAGAGCGCAAGATGCATCGGCGCGATTCTAGAACTTATCCCGTCATCGCCCGACGATGGCATCGGGCCACTAGAGACTTCCCTGGGCCCAGTCGCGAACGAGCGGCATCGTGATCGGCCGCTTCGCAGCCAGTGCATAGGCGTCGAGCGCATCGAGTATCGCGACCTGTGTGCGCATGTCGCGCGGCAGGTGTGTCAGCAGGTACCCCAGCACTTCCGGCGAAAGTGCGACTCCGCGCGAAGCTGCGTGGGCGCGCAGTGCGGTCTCTTTTTCCGCGTCGGTGAGGCCGTGCAGCTGGTACACGAGTCCCCAGGCGAGCCGCGTGCGGATGTCGTCGCGCAACCCGAGCTGCGCCGGTGGCGCGCTGCCACTCGCAACGAGTGTCGCATCGCGTGACGCCCTGATTTCGTTTTGCAGCACGAAGAGCCGCTGCTGACGCAGGTCGTCGTAACGATCGACGTCGTCGGCGAGGTAGAGCCGCACCTTCGGATCGAAGTCGACCGGCGGGCTCACCGGGTCCATCGAGCGACTTGCGCCGCTCGCGGCGAGTGCCTGGAGCAGATGGGTTCGACCGCAGCCGTCGGCTCCCCACAGGAAGATGAAGCGTTCTCCCCGTCCCAGCATGACGTCGCGCAGCGCCGCAGCCGCTTCGACATTGCGGCCGACCACGAAGTTTTCGAGTGTGGGACGCAGCGGCTGCAGAAGATCGAGCGCCAGCTGTCGCGGTGGTTGGGTCATGAGTCCTAGGCCGCAGGCTCAGGGCCGCGCCTTACAATTGCGTTTCTTGCGTTCCGCACGCGGCAAACGGCAAGTCTACCGGGCCACACGTGGCCGACCCGTCCATGAATCCACTCGACTACAAGCAGGCGGGCGTCGACTACGCCAGTATCGACCCCCTGAAGATCCGTGCGCAGCAGGCGGCTGCCGCGACCGCCGGGAATCTGGCGCAGCACGGGCTTTCGGAGGTGAGTGCCTCGCGCGGCGAGTCGGCCTATGTCGTCGACTGCGGCGACTTCTACCTGGCCTCGATCACCGAGTGCCTCGGCACCAAGGCGCTGGTCGCCGATGCGGTCCGTGCGATCACCGGTCGCACCTATTACGACCTCATCGCGCAGGACACGCTGGCAATGGCCCTCAACGACATCATCACGGTCGGTGCCACCCCCGTGTCGGTGCACGCATACTGGGCCACCGGCGGCAGCGACTGGTTTGCCGACGCAGAGCGTGCGCGTGATCTGGTCGACGGATGGCGTTCTGCCTGTGATCGCAGCGGGGTAGCGTGGGGCGGCGGCGAAACCCCCGCGCTCGCCGGTGTGGTCGAGGCGGGCCGTATTGATCTGGCGGCGTCTTGCGTGGGAATTGTGCGCCCGAAATCAAGGCTCACATTGGGTGAGCGGCTCGGTGCCGGAGACGCGATCGTCCTGCTGGCCGCCAGTGGCATCCACGCAAACGGCGTATCGCTCGCACGCAAGCTCGCCGAACGCCTGCCGGAGGGCTACGGCACTCGGCTCGCGCACGGAACCACGTACGGCGAGGCGCTGCTGGTGCCGACAACACTGTATTCGCCGGTCACCGAGGCGCTGGCGGCGGCCGGTATCGTGCCGCACTACTGTGCAAACGTGACCGGTCACGGATGGCGCAAGCTGATGCGCCATCCCGCCGAATTCACGTATCGCATCGACACCCTGCCGCCGGTTCCGCCGGTGCTCGATTTCATCCGGGCGCAGGCCGGCATTGACCACCGCGAGGCCTATGGCACCCTCAACATGGGCGCCGGTTTTGCGCTGTTCGTTCCGGCACGGCACACCGCTCGTTGTGTCGAGATTGCCGCCAACTGCGACGTTCTCGCCTGGCACGCCGGCTCAGTGGAATCCGGTCCCCGGCGGGTCATCATCGAGCCGCTCGATCTGGTTTTCGCCGGTGACGACCTGCATGTCCGCGCCTGAGCGCGCGACGCTCAGGACGCGGCGCTAACGGTCATTCCGGCGGTGCGCGACGGCACCGGCAGCGCGCGCTCGACATCGCTCGCCGAAAGCAGCGCGTGATCCGGTACCGCTGAAGCGCCGCGGTCGCCGGCGAACACCGACTCGTGGAAGGTCGGGCGCAACGCGGGCGACGTAGTCACCTCCGCGTCCAGCGAGGAAAAGTCGAGTTGTGCGCCGACCAGCCCGCCGAGCGCGGCCGCGATCAAGGCAGCGCCGACGCGCCCGCACTGTCTTGGTGGCTTGGCATGGAAATGATCACGTTTCATCTTGACCTCCGCAGGCTGCCTGTTTCTCTTGCAGCACGATGGCAGTGTCGTCGATGAGTGCGGTGTCTGCGCCGCGATAGTGAGCAACGGCGTTGCTGACTCTGCCGGCCCGCACATGTCGAAAATTCACACCGCTGCGGGCCGCGCCGTCAGTCCGCTTCCAGCGCGCCGAGTCGATGCGAGAGAAGCCTAAGCGCGTCGTCCTTTTGCGGGTCGACGACGTGATCGGCGGCGAGCGACCGTAGCCAGGTCATTTGTCGCTTGGCGAGCTGTCGGGTTGCGGCAATCGCCGCGAGGCGAAAGTCCGCCAGCGTGCCGACACCATCGAGGTAGCGCCAGGCCTGACGGTAGCCGACGCACCGCATCGACGGCAGATCGGGCGACAGGTCACCGCGTCGTTTCAGCGCCTGCACTTCATCGACGAAGCCGTGACTGAGCATCTCGTCGAAGCGCCGCTCGATGCGACGATGCAGCAGTGCCCGATCCGATGGAACCAGCGCCACGACATCGAGCCGCGGCGGGGTGCCAGCACCTCGCGCGAGCAGGGCCGACATCGGTGTGCCGGTGATCTGGCAGATTTCGAGTGCGCGCTGGACGCGCTGCGCATCATTGGGCGCAAGGCGCGCCGCGGTTTCGGGATCCAGGCGCGCAAGTCGTGCATGCAGCGCGGGCCAGCCCGAACTCTTCGCCTCGACCTCGAGCGCCGCCCGGATCGCCGGGCTCGCGGGCGGCAGATCGGAAAGCCCGTCGCGCAGCGCCTTCGCGTACAGCATCGTGCCGCCCACCAGCAACGGCAGATTGCCGCGGGCACGGACTTCGGCAATGGCGGACCGGGCGTCGTCGACGAATTCCGCCGCGGAGTAGCGTTCGGCGGCGTCGCGGATGTCGATCAGGTGGTGTGCGACGGCGGAGCGCTCCGCCGTCGTGGGCTTCGCCGAACCGATGTCGAGGCCGCGGTAAACCTGCGCCGAATCGACGCTGATGATCTCGATGGAGCGCTGCTGCGCGAGCTCCAGCGCGAGCGCGCTCTTGCCGCTGCCGGTCGGACCGAGCAGCAGCAACGCTTCAGCCATGATGCGAGACGTCGCCATCGCGGCGCACGAGCGTGCAGGCGACCAGGCAGGTCAGTGCCGAGCAGGCCGCGATGGTCAGGGTCAGCGGATACACGGTGCCGTTGTAGCTGGCGCCGATCCAGATGCCGACGGCTGCGGCACAAAGCATCATGAAGAAGCCCAGCAATGCTGCTGCCGCACCCGCCGCGTGCTTGAACGGGGCGACCGCGCCGGATTGCGCCGGCGACTGCACGATGCCGTGCGACGCGCCAAAGGCGAACATCGGCACCGTGATTGCGGCGACGACATGCACTCCAGCCATCGCACCCGCGGCGAGCGCCAGTCCGGCAGCGAACTGCAGCACGGCGCCGACCTGGATCGTCAGCTGCAGCCCGCGATTCACCAGGCGTCGACAGACCAGCGTGCCGACAAGGTAACCGCTGACCATCGTCGAAAACGACAGCGCAAATTCGGTCGGCGACAGGCCGAGGACGCGAATCAGCACGAAAGACGATCCGGAGATGAACGCGAACACCCCGGCATAGCTCGCTGCCGAAGCCAGCGTGTAGGCGCGGAAGGCCGGCGAGCGCAGCACCGATGCGTAAGTCCCGAGCATCGGCCGCAGCGCAAGGGCGTGCCGGTTGGGCTCCTGCTGTGTTTCCCTGAGTACCGCCCGGCTCGATAGCAGCACCAGCACCGCGAACGCCGACATCACCGCGAACGAGGAGCGCCATCCAAACGCCTCGTACAGGCCCGCACCGACCAGCGGTCCGATCAGTGGCGCGAGACTCATGAAGGTCGCTGCGCCGGCGAGCAGGCGTGCGCCTTCGATCGGCGTGTAAAGATCACGCACCATTCCGCGCACGCCGACCAGGCTGGTGCAGGCGCCGATCGCCTGCAGCATGCGCCCGCCGACCAGTGCGGCGACTGACGGCGCAGCCATGCACAGCAGGCTGGCGAACCCGTAGGTCAGTGCGCCCAGCAGGATGACAGGGCGGCGACCGTAGCGGTCGGACATCGGCCCGGCGACCAGTTGCCATACGCCGAACGTCGCGATGAACGCCGACAGTGTCCACTGCACGTCGGCGGCCGTGGCGTCGAACGCAGTCGCGATGCCGGGCAGCGTCGGCAGGTACAGGTCGGTCGAAAGCGGCTGGATCATTGACAGCCCGACCACCAGCCACGTGGCCTGCCCCCGCGTCAGGACAGGCGTGACACCGGCGTACGACGGGAGCGGAGTGGCTGGAGGCGGGCGATCCACGTAATCGAGGTTACATTGACCGGACCTGCTTAGCCCTCAGGCGCGGCCTTGTAGAGTGTGCAGGCAGGAATCACGCAAGGGAAAATGGCCATGACCGCCGAGCGGTTGAGCAGGGAAGATCTGTGGCAACACCAGTTCAGCGAGGTCGACCGGGAGATCGCCAAGATGGCGGCGCTCTGCGGCATCGACATCCTCGACCGCGCGCAACTGCGACGGGCGCTGGAAAATGACGCCAGCGTCTGCACGCGCAGCAATGCACTTGCCTTCGAGAAGCTGCACACGCTGTTGAAAGCCCACTACGTGCTGCGCGATCGCGCCGCCGGGATCATCGGCGAAGAGGCCACGCAGGTCGCGATCGACGAAGCCGTGGCCGGACTGCTGCGCAGGTTTGCCGCCGCCCGCGCGGGGCAGGCGCCACAGTGATTGACGCGGAACTGTTCCGTGACGATGGCGTTTTATCGGTGTTCCCCACCGGCGCCCTGTCCGAGCATGACTTCACCGCGCTCACCGGGCTGGTCGATCCGTACATCGAATCGCACGGCGCGCTCAAGGGACTGATGATCGAGGCCGAGGGTTTTCCCGGCTGGGACAGCTTTGCGGCGCTTGCGACCCACATCCGCTTTGTCCGCAATCATGAGCGCCATATCCGGCGCGTTGCGGTCGTCACGAATTCTCCGCTGCTCGGACTGCTGCCGGCACTCGCGCGCCATTTCGTGCACGCCGAGGTGCGCAGTTTCGCGTTCGACCAGCGCGACGCGGCGTTTGTCTGGCTGAAGGCGGCTGCCTGACGGCAACGGCAACGCAGGCGCTCAGCGGCCGCGCAGGAACAGCCGATCGAGGTCGGCAACACTGAGTTGTACCCAGGTCGGCCGGCCGTGGTTGCACTGGTCGGCGCGCTCGGTGGCTTCCATTTCCCGCAGCAGCGCGTTCATCTCCTCGAGCGTCAGCCGGCGGTTGGCGCGTACCGCGCCGTGGCAGGCAAGTGTCGACAACAGCTCGTTGCGGTGTTCGGTCAGCACGCGAGAGCCGCCGAATTCGCGCAGGTCGCGCAGCAGGTCGCGTGCGAGTGCCGCGCCGTCGGCCTGCGCCAGCAGCGCCGGAACCGCGCGCAGTGCGAGTTGCGCCGGCGACGCCTGGCTGAGGTCCACGCCCAGCGCGGCCAGCACATCGTTCTCTTCGGTTGCCGTGGCGACGTCGATCGGAGAAGCGCTGAAGACCTGAGGGATCAGCAGTCGCTGCTGCGGGATAGCCCGGGCATCGAGCTGCTGCTTCAGCTTCTCGTAGACGATGCGCTCGTGAGCCGCGTGCATGTCGACAATGACGAGGCCGCGGTCGTTCTGCGCAAGGACGTAAATGCCGGCGAGCTGCGCGATCGCCAGGCCCAAGGGCATGTCTGCGGTTCCCGGGGCTTGCGGCATCGGCGGCGGCGCAGGCGTGCGCTCGGCGAGAACCGCGAGGTAGTTCGCGACCGACTGTTCAACGCCCAGCCGCGTCTGTTCGCCCGGCGGCCGCCAGTCAGCGATCCGGCGAGCCTCGATATCCGCACCCGGGGAATCCCCCGACAGACGCGTCGAAGGCGCCAGCGCGGCCTGCACCGCGTGCAGCACCAGCTGATGCACCGCCGACGAATCCCGAAACCGCACTTCGATCTTGGTCGGGTGAACGTTGACGTCCACGCGCCGCGGATCGATGTCGAGATGCAGGCAGTACATCGGCTGGCTTGCGCCGTGCAGCACGTCGGCATACGCCGCCCTGACGGCGTGCGCGAGCACGCGGTCGCGCACATAGCGGCCGTTGACGTAGAAGTACTGCGCGTCGGCGCGTGTCCGGCTGGCTGTCGGCGCCGCTACCCAGCCATGCACGCGGATGCCGGGCGCGGCGGCCTCCACGGTACGTTGCGCCGCCGAAAACTCCTCCGGCAGCAGCCGCAACGCTCGATCCTGCGCCGATTGCGCTGGCAGCGACACGAGCGTGCGACCCTGGTGAAACAGCGTGAACGCGACATCCGGGTGCGCGATCGCGATGCGCTCGACCTGGGTCACGCAGTGCCCCAGCTCGGTCGCCTCGGATCGCAGGAATTTGCGCCGCGCCGGCGTCCTGTGGAACAGGTCAGCGACTTCGATGCGGGTGCCACTCACCGCCGCGGCCGGCTGCAGTTCGCCCGAACTATCGATCGACCAGCCGCTATCGGCCTCGGCCGTGCGCGACACGATTGAAACGTCGGCAATTGCCGCAATCGAGGCCAGCGCCTCGCCTCGGAACCCGAGCGATTCGACGCCCTCGAGGTCGTCGAGCGACGCAATCTTGCTGGTGGCGTGCCGCGTCAGCGCGAGCGCGAGTTCATCGCGCGGAATGCCGCTGCCGTTGTCGGCGACCAGGATGCGCTTGATACCCCCGCCATCGAGCCGCACCTCGATCCGCGTCGCGCCGGCATCGAGGCTGTTCTCGAGCAGTTCCTTCACGACGGACGCCGGCCGCTCGACGACTTCCCCCGCGGCGATCTGGCTGATCAGCGTGTCGTCAAGAGGACGGATGGGGAGGCGGCTGGCGGCGGTCTTCATTGGGTTGCGATTATAGGAAGCGCGCGACGCCGCCGTTGCGGCCCCCGAGAAAGCGCGCTCGCGTATGATCCGCGCGCTTCCTCTTCCTCCCGCCTTTCCCCGCCGCTGACGCACGATTTGCCTCTGATGGAAGGCATCAACTGGCTCGACCTGTTCAATGCGATGGATCGCTTTCTCGTGGCGATCGTCGAGCACAACGTCGTGCTCGTTTACGTGACGCTGGCGGCGATCTTCTTTTCCGAGACCGGCCTGGTCGTCATGGCATTCCTGCCCGGCGATTCGCTGCTGTTCGTCGCCGGTGCGGTGTCGGCGCTGCCGGAGGCGCAGGCGAAGGGACTGAACGTCCATCTGCTGATGGCCGTCATCACCGTGGCGGCGGTATTCGGCAACAGCCTGAACTACGCGATCGGCGCGTGGCTGGGAAAGAAGGTCTACGACGGCTCGATCGGGTGGATCGACCAGGACGCATTGAAGAAGACCCATGACTTCTATGAGCGACACGGTGGCAAGACCGTGATGATTGCGCGCTTCGTGCCGGTGGTGCGATCGTTCGCGCCGCTGGTGGCAGGTGCGTCCGGCATGAACTTTCGCAAGTTCCAGCTTTACAACGTTCTTGGCGCGCTGATCTGGGTCGTGTCGCTGGTGTACGGTGGTTTTCTCTTCGGCAACGTGCCGGTCATCAAGGACAACCTCGGCATCATCCTGATCATCGGCATCGCTGCGGTGCTGGGCCCGCTGGTGCTGACTGCCGCGATCCGGCTGATGCGCCGGCGCCGGGCGGCCTAAGCCCGCACTGTCGCCGATTGCCGGCGACTCATGTGCGGCTTCGAGCCGTCAGGGGCCCAGTCCGAGTCCTTCCTGGCCTCCGCACGCAACCACGAGACGAAGGCATCGGCGGACGCACCTCGCGCGGCGTCCGGCACTTCCAGATAGAACGCGCCGACGGTCGCGATGCCCGCCGCGCCGAGCGGTGCGACCAGCGTGCCCTCGCGCAGGTGGTAGCTCAAGTGCGGCCACTTGCCGACGGCCACGCCGGTGCCTTTCTTTGCGGCTTCGATCACCTGGTCATAGTGCGAGAAGCGCAGCCAGCCGGCGCCCTTGACGCTGCGCAGCTTCATCGCGTCGAACCAGCGCTGCCAGTCGTACCACGGCTGGCCGTACAGGATCGTCTCGAAATCCAGCAGCACGTGTTGCGACAGGTCTGCCGGGGTGTGCAGCGGCTGCTTGCGACGCCGCGCCAGGGCGGGCGAACACACCGGAAACTGCAGGTAATCAAAGAGCTTGTCCGTTGATGGCGGGGCCATGTCCAGCGTCGCGAAGCGTATCGCCACATCGATGTGTTCGCGCTTCAGGTCGACCGTGTCGTTGCTGGCGACGACGCGCAGGTCGACTTCCGGATGCAGTTCCGCAAAGCGCTGCAGGCGTGGCACCAGCCAGGTGGAGGCGAGTGCCACCGTGGTGGTGACGGACAACGTGCGCCATGGACCGCTGGCGCGCTGCGTCGCGTCGTCAATCAGGGTCAGCGCTTCATCGATGGCCCGGTAAAGCTCGGCGCCGGCCTGCGTCAGTTCCAGCGCACGATTGACGCGCCGGAACAGTGGCCGGCCGAGTTGTTCCTCGAGCGTCTTAACCTGGTGGCTGATCGCCGATTGGGTAACGAACAGTTCGCGCGGCGTGCGTGAAGCTCAGGTGGCGCGCCGCGGCACGGAAACCGCGCAGCAGGTCGAGCGACAGGCGAGGCGTTCGTTGCCGATCCATAAGTTGAGTTCATGCCTGCACCGAGAAAAGGTCGTTTGAGCCGTGTGCAGGCTGCGTCCAACAATGCACCCACTTTATTCCTCCGCCGCGACGCGGCCAACCAGCGAAGGAGCACCCATGGCACGTCTAACGAAGCCTGCCCGCGCCTTGCCTCGCATCATCGGGTCGCTGCTTGTCGGTCTGACTGCGACGGCCGTCAGCGCAGGCGGCTTGGCACCGCCGGCGCAATCGGTCACGGTGCGGGTCGATCACTTCATTTACGAAGACTGGTCATCGGCAGACCTGGAAACCCTGGCGCAGACGATGCGCGCGGCCCGACCGAACTGGGTGCAACTCGTGGCCTGCGGGCCGGACGCCAGCTGGGCGCTGCAGTCGGTCGCGCAGCGCCTGAGCGACCTGCCGCTGCAACTGCAGGCACTGCCGCTGACGGCACCGGCGTGTGCAGGCACGGCGACGCCGAAGGCCGCGAGCCCGGGTATCGAGTCATCCAGCGCTGACAAGGTAACCGTCGCGCGCTACTGGCAGCAGGTGATGCCGTAGGCAAGGCGCTGAGGTGCTGCTGCGCCCGGGTCTGCCCACATGCGGCAGCCGGACGCTACGTCAACGGATTGCGCGCCAACGGCGGATTCTTCGCGAAGTAACGCTTGATTCCGACCAGGATCGCGCGCGCCATCTGTTCCTGGTAGTCGTCGTCGCGCAGCCGCGCCTCTTCCTCGGGGTTGCTGATGAACGCGGTCTCGACCAGGATCGACGGGATGTCCGGCGCCTTCAGCACCGCGAATCCCGCCTGCTCGACGCGCGGCTTGTGCAGCCGGTTGACGCGTTCGAGTTCGCGCAGCACGGAGTTCCCGAGCCGAAGGCTGTCGTTGATCTGCGCCGTGGTGGAAAGGTCGAGCAGCACGCGCGCGAGCTGCTTGTCGTGCGAGGCGAGGTTAATGCCGCCGATCAGATCGGCATCGTTCTCGCGCCGCGCCATCCACGCGGCCGCACTGCTCGAAGCGCCGTTTTCCGACAGCGCGAACACTGAGGATCCGCGCGCGTCCGGGCGGATCCAGGCGTCCGCGTGGATCGACACCATCAGGTCGGCCTGCACGGCACGCGCTTTGGCGACGCGCGTGCGCAGCGGAACGAAATAGTCACCGTCGCGCGTGAGTGCGACACGCATGCCGCTGTCCGCCACGATCAGTTCGCGCAGCCGTCGTGCAATCGACAGCGTGACCGTCTTCTCGTAGGTTCCGCCCTTGCCGACGGCGCCCGGGTCTTCACCGCCATGTCCCGGATCGATCGCGACCGTGACGATGCGCTGCACGTCGGAATCACCGCCGCGGCGTGTCGGGCGTGCGGTCGTGCGAGCGGCCGGGCTGCCGCCTTCGAGTGCGCGCTGGGCGACGACGAAGTCGGAATCGCGCGGAGTCGCCTGCTCGCGCAGCAAGGCCATCAGCGGGTCCGGCGGATTGACCGGATAAAGGTCGAGGACGAGCCGGTGCTGGTAGGGCCCGACCGGCTCGAGCGCGAATGCCTGCGGCTTGATGTCCTCTTTCAACTCGATGACCAGTCGCACGACCTTCGGGCGGTTCTGTCCGACGCGGATCAGGCCGATGTACGGATCATTGGGTTCGACCTTGGCGACGAGTTCCCGGAACGACGGCGTCAGATCAATGCCCTCGATGTCGACGACCATGCGCAGGGGCGGCGCTTCGCGCACCATGAAGTGCGTGAATCTGAGCGGCTCGTCGTGCTCAAGCGCAACGCGGGTGTAGTCGCGAGCCGGCCAGACCCGCACGCCGAGCAGCGTGGTGCCACGGACAATCTGGACCGGGCTGAGCGCGAGCACGAGCGACCCGCCGGCGGCCTGAATCAGGCGGCGGCGGTCGCGTCGAACTCCGTTGTGGCGCTCTCCAGGCATGCACGCCCCGTTTCGCTGGCCGCCGTCAGGGTGGCGCGGCGTCCGGCACCTTCGATATCCAGGGCGATCGTCAGGCCCGCAGTGGGCAGGCGGTCGCCAGCTTTCTCGGGCCACTCGATCGCACAGATGCAACCCGGCCCGAACAGATCACGAAAGCCGATCGAAAATTCGGAGGGATCGGCAAAGCGATAAAAATCAAAGTGATAGAAGTCTAAGCTCGAAATCGTCTGAGCTTCAAGCCCGTCACGATCAGCGGCGGTCCGGTGATGCACAGAAACGACATACGGCTCCAGCACGGCAAAGGTCGGGCTGCGAACCGGACCCGTGACCCCGAAGCCGCGCAGCCAGCCGCGCACCAGTGCGGTCTTGCCAACGCCGAGGTCGCCGCTCAAGTTGACCTGCAGTCCGTGCGCGGCGAGGTCCGTAGCGTGCTTGCGGCACGCGAGCGCCAGCGCGCGCCCGAGCCGGTCGGTGTCGGCGGCTGTCGGCAACGCACGCGTAACCTGTGTCGAAGATGCGTCGTGCGACAAACCTAGAATCCCGAGATGAATGCTGATCGCGGCGAGGATACCCGCGCGACTGCGCCCGACGGCGCGGCGCTGGTCGAAGGTATCCGTGCCTGGGCGGCGGAACTCGGCTTCTCGCACGTAGGTATCGCCGATGTCGACGTCACCGAAGCGAGCGCGCGACTGCAGCATTGGCTCGCCGAAGGACGACACGGCACGATGGACTATATGTCCCGGCACGCGGCGCTGCGTGCCGAGCCGGCGCGTCTTCTTCCGGGAGCGCTGCGGGTCATCAGCGCGCGAATGGACTACCTGCCGGCGACGGCGCCCTCTGACTGGAGTTCACGCGAGCTCGGTCGCCTGGCCGAACCCGGCGCGGCAGTGGTGTCGCTGTACGCCCGGGGCCGCGATTATCACAAGGTGCTGCGCGCCCGGTTGCAGTCACTCGCGGAGCGCATCGAGCAGGCCGCCGGTGCGCTCGGCTATCGGGTGACCACCGACTCCGCGCCGGTGTTCGAAATCGAACTCGCACGCAAGGCCGGGCTGGGCTGGCGCGGCAAGCACACGCTGTTGCTGGCCGAGAGTGCCGGCTCGATGTTCTTCCTCGGCGAGATTCTCACCGACCTGCCGCTGCCGGTCGATGCTCCCGTGGTCGAGCGCTGTGGCACGTGCAGCCGATGCATCGACATCTGCCCGACGCGTGCGATCACCGGCCCATACCAGCTCGACGCGCGCCGCTGCATTTCCTACCTGACGATCGAGCACGCCGGCTCGATACCCGAGGAACTGCGGCCGCTGATCGGCAACCGCATCTACGGCTGCGACGACTGCCAGCTGGTGTGCCCGTGGAACAAGTTCGCGCAGCGGGCTGTTCTGCCTGACTTCGAAGTTCGCCATGGACTCGACAAAGCCGGACTGGTCGAGCTCTTTGGCTGGACCGAAAGCGAGTTCGAAGCCCGTACCGCCGGTTCTGCGATCCGGCGCATCGGCCATGTGCGCTGGCTGCGGAATATCGCGGTGGCACTGGGCAACGCGCCGACCTCCACTGAGATCGTCGACGCGCTCAGGTCGCGTCTTACTGATTCGAATTCACTGGTCCGTGAGCATGTGCAGTGGGCACTGGCGCGTCACGGCGTCGATGTTTCACTCAGCGCGGTACCAGGCTGATCCACAAAGGCAGCGTCAGCATGGCCAGCAGTGTCTGCACCGTGATGGCGTAGGCGACCGGGGTCGCGTGGCCCCCCATGCGTGCGGCGAGGATGTAGGCGCTCGAGGCGGTCGGCAGCGCGGTGAAGAGCAGCACGATCAATGCGGGGGTGCCGGTCAGTCCAAGCAAGTGGACCAATCCCAGCCCGAGCGCCGGCATCGCGATCAGCTTGACGGTGACGAAGTAACCCATCGTCCAGCGTTCCTCGTGCACCGAAGCGAACGTGAGGCCGGCACCGATGCAAAGAAGTCCGAGCGCCAGGCTCGCCGACCCCAGCCGCGTGAGGAACGTCTCGAGCAGCGTCGGCATTTCGAAGCCGAGAGCATTGGCGATCAGCCCCGACACCGTCGCCAGGATCAATGGATTGATTGCCATCTCGCGCATTACGCCGGTCTGCCGATGGCGCGCGAGTGCGTAGACGGCAAACGTGTTGGCCAGCGGCACGCAGATGCCGATGATGAGCGCCATCAGTGCAACTCCACGCGGGCCGGCAAGCGACTGCGCGAGCGCGAGACCCACGTAAGAGTTGTAGCGGAACGCGGTCTGCACGCAACTGGCAAAGAAAGCCGGTTGCGGGCGCAAGAGCCAGCGCGCGGCAAATCCGAGGGCGACCGCTGCGAGGAATGCGCCGACGGCCGCGGCCAGCATGCGTCCCTCGCTGGCCAGCGAAAACTTCGCGTTGACGACCGACGTGAAGAGCAGCGGAGGAAACAGCGCGTAATAGACAAGGCGCTCGGCGCCATCCCAGAAGTTGCGTACGAAGCCGAGTCGACGCGCCAAGAGGGCGCCCATCAGGATCAGCCCGAAGTCGGGCAGCATCAGCAACGCGTTGTTCAGGATCGCTCTCCCGCTCGCAAAATTGCTGGCGCCCGGCCGGCCTCGTATAATCTCGTGCTGGCTTCAAGGCTGCTGTAGCTCAGTTGGTAGAGCAACTGATTCGTAATCAGTAGGTCGGTGGTTCGAGTCCACTCAGCAGCACCACCGCAATTCATAAGTCGTTGTTGTTTCTCTGATTTTCGTGTCGCTTGACGGCGCGACACTTCAAGCCGAATCACCTATCCGTCGAAGCCGCGCAGGCCGTTTGATCGCAATGCGGACGCCCCCGCGTCGGCATTGCCTCTATGCAGTCGCGACCATACCGTATGCGAGCTTTGCACAACGGCGGCGGCAATTGCGCGGCCGCTCCGGACGACCGGCCCGTGCGAACGTTGTTCCGCTTTCCTCACGACCTGTGCACCGGACCGTTCGCTTCAGCGCGATCAAGCTGGCTGATTTTCAGCGATCAATTCAACGCGACTTTCCTGGCTGCATCGGTCAACCCATTCTTCGGCAATAAGAAAATCGGTTTCGCATTGCAGCGCACCTGAAGCCGGATCATCGGATTACCTCGGCTATTCGGTCGAAGCGGTTATCGCTTCCCCGGAGATATCCTCGTTACATGTGCGTGGGCGCGACACTTGCTCACGGTCGCGACAGGACAGAGCGTCGGGCTGGAACCTCGATGCGTCGCGACACGCCGCCTTGCTTCAGACAGTGAAGGGCAATTGCTCTTCTTTTAACCGTATCAAGACAGGCGGTTTGTCAACTACTCTGAGCTCGCCGCGTTTGCTCGTTGTTGACCCACGGGTCAAGGAGGTCTGCATGAACGCGCCTACTGAACTGTTGACAGCGTTCCGCGAGTCGTTCGTCCGCGCACTGGACGAAGAGATGGGCGTGGAAGACTTCCTGCGCTACTGCAAGGGCGACCGCATGGCGTACGCGAGCGCGCACGAATGCGTGCTCGAGGCGATCGGCAAGCCCAGGCTGGTCAACACCGCCGACGACCCGCGTCTTTCGCGAATCTTCCAGAACCGGGTCATCCAGAGCTGGGACGCGTTCGCCGATTTCCACGGCATGGAAGAGACGCTGATGTCGCTGTATGCGTACTTCCTGCATGCCGCGCAGGGACTCGAAGAGCGCAAGCAGGTGCTTTATCTCCTCGGGCCGGTTGGCGGCGGCAAGTCGTCGCTGGCGGAGAAGATCAAGTCGCTGTGCGAACAGTTCCCGATCTATACGCTGAAGGACTCGTTGACGGGCAAGGTCTCACCGATGCTCGAGTCGCCGCTGGGGCTCTTTCCCCGCGAGCGCTTCGGCGCCGAGCTAGAAGATCGCTACGGCATTCCGCGCCGCGCTTTGACCGGCATCGCTACCCCGTGGGCGCTGAAGCGGCTGAAGGAATACCAGGGCGACCTGTCGAAGTTCCGTGTCGTGCGCATCATGCCGTCGGTGCTGAACCAGATCGGCATCGTCAAGACCGAACCGGGTGACGAGAACACGCAGGACATCTCGTCGCTGGTCGGCAAGGTCGACCTGCGCATGCTGGAGCAGTTCGCGCAGGACGACCCGGATGCATATAGCTACTCCGGCGCGCTGTGCCTCGGGTCGGCGCGCTGTGTCGAGTTCGTCGAGATGTTCAAGGCGCCGCTGAAGGTGCTCAATCCGATCCTGACCGCCACCCAGGAAGGAAACTTCAAGGGCACCGAGGCCCTGCCGGCACTGCCGTTCAACGGCTTCATCATGGCGCACTCGAACGAAGCCGAGTGGCTCAAGTTCCGCAACAACAAGGACAACGAGGCGTTCATCGACCGCGTGTATCTGGTCAAGGTGCCGTACTGCCTGCGTGTCGATGAAGAAGTGCGGATCTACGACAAAATGCTGAAGGCCTCGACGCTGTCCGAGGCGCCGTGCGCGCCGCAGACGCTGCGCACGCTGGCGGAGTTCTCCGTGCTTTCGCGGTTGGCGGTGCCCGAGAACTCGTCGATCTTCAGCAAGATGCGGTCATACAACGGCGAGACGCTCAAGGATGTCGATCCGCGCAGCAAGAGCGTGAAGGAGTACCGCGACGACGCCGGCATGCAGGAGGGCTTCTCGGGGCTCTCGACGCGCTGGGCGTTCAAGACGATCTCGGCTGCTTTCAATCGCGACCCGAGCGAGATCGCTGCCGACCCGGTCAACCTGCTGGTCGTGCTCGAAGACCGCCTGGCGAAGGAAGACATCCAGGAGGAATTCAAGCGGCGGCTGCGCGGGCACATTAAGGAATGGATCGTTCCGCGCTTCGCCGAGTTCCTGGAAAAGGAACTGCAGATGTCGTACCTGGACGCGTACGGCGAGTATGGACAGAACCTGTTCGACCGCTACGTGACCTACGCCGACAAATGGCTGCTGGACGAGGACTGGCGCGATCCGGACACCGGCATGCAGTACTCGCGCGATGCGCTGAACGGCGAGCTGGAGAAGATCGAGAAGCCGGCCGGCATCAGCAATCCGAAGGATTTCCGCAACGAGGTTGTCAACTTCGTGCTGCGGGCGCGCGCACACGGCAAGAATCCGCACTGGACCAGCTACGAAAAGCTGCGCGTCGTGATCGAAAAGCGCATGTTCAGCAAGACCGAGGACATCCTGCCGATCATTTCATTCGAGGCCAAGGGTTCGCAGGAGATGGAAGAGCGCCACAAGAGCTTCGTCAACCGGATGGCCGCGCGCGGCTATACCGAGAAGCAGGTGCGCCGCCTGGTCGACTGGTACATGCACTTCAAGAAGTCGACGCAGTCTTGACGGCGTAGCAGCCTCAAGGACGCTATGTCCGACTCCTCCGCATCGAGCCGTTTCATGCGCGTCGTCGACCGGCGCGGTGATCCGCCGGGGCGAAGCGCGGTCAATCGCGAACGCTTCATTCGCCGATTCAAGGAAGACATCAAGCGCGCAGTCGACGACGAGATCGGCAAGCGCGGCATCGCGGACGTCGGCAAGGGCAGCAGGATCTCGATCCCTGGCCGCGGGCTCAAAGAGCCCTACCTGCATCATGATCACAAGACCGGCAGTCGCGACTTCGTGCTGCCGGGCAACCGCGAATACGTGCCGGGCGACACGATCGATCGACCGGGCGGAAGCGAGGGTCCTGGGCAGGGCAACGAACCGGGCGAAGGCGAGAGCCGCGACAACTTCGGCTTCGTGCTGTCGCGTGACGAATTCCTGCGGCTGTTCTTCGACGACCTCGAACTGCCCAACCTCGAGCGCACCCGCCTCGGCGATGTCACGTACATCCACACGCGTCGCGCCGGCTATTCCAAGGATGGGGTGCTGGCCAACCTGTCGCCGGTGCTGACGATGCGCATGTCGATCGCGCGGCGCATTGCGCTGCGTGGCGGTATCGCTCGCCAGCTTGCCAATCTCGAGCAGGAAGCCGACGAACTCGATCCTTGCGATGCCGAACGGCGCACCGAGATCGAGGAAGGCATCGCCAAGCTGCGCGCGCGCCGCGAGCAGTTGCCTTTTCTGGAAGCGATCGACCGGCGCTTCCGCGCGCGCCAGCCGGTGGCCACGCCGGCGACTCGCGCCGTGATGCTGTGCCTAATGGACGTCTCGGGCTCGATGGACGAACGCAAGAAGGATCTGGCCAAGCGCTTTTTCGCGCTGCTGTATCTCTTCCTCGAGCGGAAGTACAACGCGGTCGAGGTGGTCTTCATCCGGCACACCGAGACGGCGCAGGAGGTCGACGAAAAGACCTTCTTCCACGATCCGCAGTCCGGCGGCACGCTGGTGATGCCGGCACTGCAGCTGGCACAGAAAGTGATCGATACGCGCTTTGCCGGTCAGGACTGGAACGTCTACGTGGCGCAGGCCTCCGACGGCGATTGCGGGGAAGACGACGCACAGCGCTGCGCCGGCTACCTGAGGGCGGAGCTCCTGCCGCGCGTGCGCTACTTTGCCTATATCGACATTCCGTCGAGCAATCCGAGCGGCTGGTTCAACCGGCCGTCGGACCTGTGGCAGTGCTACGAGACGGTCGCGGCGAGCGGATTCGCGATGCGCAAGGTGCATGACCGGCGCGACATCTGGCCCGTGTTCCGGGAACTCTTCGCGCGCAAGGAAGCGGCCGCATGAGCACCCGGTTTCCTCCCTCGTGCGCATCCGTCGACCGCGGCGTCGGGGCAGGTCAATGAATCCCTGGGACCTCGCCGAATCGTCTGCGCCCGCGCGGCTGCATTCATCCACCGCCACCGAACGGCCGTGGCCGCGGCTGCTGTCGCGGCCGGCGGTGCCGATGCCTGCGCCCGGAGCGAAGCGCGTGGCTGCACCGATCGCGGTCGGAACGGAATGGACCGTACCGCTGCTCGAGCGCTTCGATGTCGCGCTCAATGAGCACGCGCAGCGGCTGCAGCTCGACACTTATCCGATCCAGTACGAGGTCATCACGGCAGCGCAGATGATCGACCTGTGTTCGACGGTCGGCATGCCGGTTCACTACGCACACTGGAGCTTCGGCAAGCAGCTGCTTGGCCAGGAGCACTCTTACAAGAAGGGCATGAGCGGGCTGGCCTACGAAATCGTCATCAACACCAGTCCGTCCCTGGTGTATCTGATGGAGACCAACACCCTGCCACTGCAGGTGCTGGTCATGGCGCATGCCGCCTACGGTCACAACGCGTTCTTCAAGAGCAACTACCTGTTCCGCCAGTTCACGCAGGCCGACGGCATCCTCGATTACCTGACGTTCGCACGAAACTTCATCCTCGATTGCGAGCAGCAGCACGGCTGGCGCGAAGTCGAGCGCATCCTTGACTGCTGCCACGCACTCGCGCCGTACGGTATCGATCGCTACAAGAAGCCGGCGCGACTGTCGGCGATCCGCGAACGCGAGCGCCTGGCGGAGCGGCTGCGTTTTGCGCAGCATCACTACAACCCTGATGTTGCCTATCTGTACGAGGGCGCCGCCGCCAAGGATGATGCTGCTGCAGAGTCCTTCGATCCGCAGGAAAACCTGCTTTATTTCATCGAGAAGCGCGCACCGAGGCTCGCGCCGTGGCAGCGCGAACTCGTGCGCATCGTGCGCAAGATCTCGCAGTACTTCTATCCGCAGCGGCTGACGAAGGTCGCCAACGAAGGCGCCGCGACCTTCTGGCACTACACCCTGCTGCACGAGTTGTACGACAACGGCCAGGTCGACGACGGCTTCATGCTCGAGTGGCTGTCGAACCACAGCGACGTCGTCACCCAGCCGTCATTCGACGCGGAAATTTATCGCGGCATCAATCCCTACGCACTGGGCTTTTCGATCTATCGCGACATCCGTCGCATCTGCGAGCAGCCCACCCCCGAGGATCGCGAGTGGTTCCCGCGTCTGGCGGCGACCGATTGGGTCGAGGCGGTGCACTTTGCGATGGCCAATTTCAAGGACGAAAGCCTGATCGAGCAGTACCTGTCGCCCAAGGTGATGCGGGATCTGCGACTGTTCGCCCTTGCCGATGACGAGGACGACCGCAGCAAGTACACCGTCCGGGCGATCCACAACGAGCAGGGTTATTCGCGGATGCGGCAGATGCTCGCAGCCCAGTATCGTCCCGAGCAACACACGCCGTCGCTGGCGATCACGCGCTTCTCGGCCGACGGCGACCGCGCCCTGTTGCTGCAGCATCGGGTCGAACGCGGCCGTCTGCTCGATGCCGAAACCGCGACCGAAATTCTCGGCTACATCAAGGATCTGTGGCAGTTTGACGTCGTGCTTGAGGAAGTCGACGACAGCGACAACCGGTTGAAGATTCACCGCACATAGCCTCGGCAGCATCAGCGATGCGCGGCTCGAGCCTGCGCATCATGCGGCGACCCTCCGGGGCCGTCGGCATTTTCGACGGCCCCGGTCGCTAGTGCAGCCGCAACCGTCGGGTAGATCAGGCGCACGCGCAGTTCGTGCTTCAGCCGCTGGTTTGCGAGCCGCCGCGATTCCGTCATGAACGAGTACATCATCGCCGACACGGCCGCTTTGAGTTGCGCGCGTGGCAGGCGCGGCGGCCGCGGCAGGCCGGTGGCGTCCGCCACGGCGTCGAAGTACTCGGCCATTTTCAGCGCACTGTCGTCGACCGCGTTATAGACGCGTGCGGCGCGCGCGCGCGCGAGCGATGCGATCGCGATGCGCGCGAGATCGTCGGCGTGGATGTGGTTGGAGAAGACGTCGTCAGCGTCCGCCAGCGCCGGCAGTTTCTGTCTCAGCCGGTCGAGAGGCAGGCGGTCATGGCCGTAGATGCCGGGCACGCGCAGCACGGCCGATCGCAGCCGGCTCCTCATCGTGTGCTCGGCGTCGATACGCCGCACCGACCGCGCATTGACCGTAAAAAGGCGTGCGGTTTCGTCGATGCTGCGCCCGCCGTGATCCCCGTATACGCCGGTGGTGCTGATGTACACGGAGCGTCGCACGCTGCCGGCGAGCGCCGCGGCAAGATGTCGAGTGCGCGTGTCGCTGGCACCTTCATCGCCCGGCGGCGCAAGGTGAACCAGACGGCTCGCAATGTTGTGCAGGCGGCGCAGCGTCCGTGGCTGGTCGAGATTGCCGATGATCGGAACGGCGCCTGCAGCGCGCAGCAATGCGACGCGCGCCGGGGTTGATGTCAGCGCGACGATGCGAAAGCGCGCGGCGAGGCGTGAGACAATGCGCAGCCCGACATCGCCGCAGCCGATGATCAGCAGGCGCGGCCGACCCAGCTTTCGTCGTCCGCGACTCGCGTGCGGTGACGTCGCGGGCCGATTGCATTCCATCGCGCGATTCTATGAGCTTCGAGATCAGTGTCCGCCCAAGCGGACGTTCCTTCACCGTTGAGGGCGACGAAACTGTGCTGGCCGCGGCGCTGCGGCAGGGCATCGGGCTCGCCTACGGCTGCAAGAACGGGGCTTGCGGGAGCTGCCGCGGCAAAGTCGTTGAAGGTCGCGTGGTCCAGGGTCCGCATTCGACGTCTGCACTTTCAGCGGCCGATGAAGCGAAAGGTCTGGTGCTTTTCTGTTCGTCGCGGCCGCAGACCGACCTGGTTATCGAAGCACGCGAACTCACCGGTTTTGGCGACATCCCGATCAAGAAGATGCCCGCGCGCATCGCGCGTATCGAACGCGTGGCACCCGACGTTGCGATCGTTGCGCTGCAATTGCCGGCGACGGAGCGGCTGCAGTACCTGGCCGGGCAGTACCTCGACTTCATCCTGCGCGACGGCACGCGTCGGCAGTATTCGATCGCGACTCCGCCGCACGCCGACGAGCAACTGCAATTTCACATACGTCACATGGCGGGCGGTGTGTTCACCGACAACCTTTTCGGCACCGGCGCGCAGCCGGTCAAGGAGCGCGACATCATCCGCGTCGAAGGGCCGATGGGCACGTTCTTCCTCCGCGAGGACAACCCGCGCCCGATCATCCTGGTGGCCGGCGGCACCGGCTTCGCACCAATCAAGGCGCTTGCCGAGCACCTCTTTGCCGAGGGCATCAATCGCGAAGACTCCGGCAAGGTATTTCGTCCGGTCGTGCTTTACTGGGGCGCACGCGCGCGACCGGACCTCTACTTCGATGCGCTGCCTGCACGCTGGGTCCGCGAGCAACCGAACTTTCGCTACGTGCCGGTACTGTCGGACGCGCGGCCCGAAGACGGCTGGGTCGGTCGCACGGGTTTCGTGCATCGCGCGGTGATGGAAGACTTCCCCGATCTTTCCGGACACCAGGTCTATGCCTGCGGCGCGCCGCTGATGATCGATGCGGCCCGCCGAGACTTCAGCGCACTCTGCGGTTTGCCCGACGACCAGTTCTTCGCTGATGCGTTTACCTCGCAGGCGGACCTGGTGCAGGCCTGAAGCCGTCGAACGCGACCTCGACAGACCGGGCAGATCATGTCGGCCGCGCTGACGCATGTGCCGAAAACCGACCATCTGTTGCAATCGCGGAACCTGGGGTAGACTTATTTCCATGAACAAGGTCAACGTCTTCCGACGCGAGCGACGTCATGCGGATTTCCGCAGGGGAGCGCGCGCGCTGGGCTGACCACCGGACCACCGGAAGTACCCACGAAAGGCCGCGGACCCCGCGGCCTTTTTGTTTTTGACGAGGAAAGTGCGATGAAGATCGATACCTACGAGACCGACGCCATAATGGACGTCGCGGCGCGCCCGCCGCTGGTGTTCGTCGAGGGCCGAGGCTCCTGGCTGATCGACCACCGCGGCAAGCGCTACCTCGATTTCGTCCAGGGATGGGCGGTCAACGCGCTCGGTCATTGTCCGCAGGAGATCACGCAGGCGCTGACGCGGCAGTCGCAGTGTCTGGTCAGCGCGAGCCCGGCGTTCTACAACGCGCCCGCCCTGCAACTGGCACAACGGCTCGCCGAGCTTTCCGGGATGGAACGCGTCTTTCTCTGCTCCAGCGGTGCCGAGGCCAACGAGGGCGCGATCAAACTGGCACGCAAGTGGGGACAACATCATCGTGGCGGTGCCCACGAGATCATCACTTTTGCAGAAGGTTTCCACGGCCGCACGCTGGCGACGATGGCGGCGAGCGGCAAGCCCGGCTGGGATCGGCTGTTCGAGCCCAAGGTCCCCGGCTTTCCGAAGGCGCAGCTGAATGACCTCGCGTCGGTGCAGGCTCTGCTCACTACAAAGACGGTGGCCGTCATGCTCGAACCGATCCAGGGCGAGGCGGGCGTGGTACCGGCGGATGACGCCTTCCTGCGTGCGTTGAGGACGCTGTGTGACGAGCACGGACTGCTGTTGATCCTCGACGAGATTCAGACCGGGGTCGGCCGCACCGGCGCCCTGTTCGCGTTCGAACACGCCGGCATCCGGCCGGACATCATGACGCTCGGCAAAGGACTCGGCGGCGGCGTGCCGCTGGCCGCGCTGCTGGCACAGTCCCATGTCGCCGCGGCGTTCGAGCACGGCGACCAGGGCGGCACCTACTGCGGCAACCCGCTGATGGCGGCGGTCGGCAGTGCCGTTCTGAACACCATCGCCAGCCCCGGCTTCCTGGCCGCGGTGCGCGCCGTGGCAGTGCATCTCGAGCGCCGGCTCGACCACCTGATCAACGCGCACCGCCTGGCCGGACGGCGCGGCCGCGGGCTGTTGCAGGCGCTCGATCTCGGGCGTCCGATCGGCGCCGCGCTTGTCGAAAGGGCACGCGATCTGGTGCCGGAGGGTCTGCTGCTCAACAGCCCGCGAGCGAACCTGCTGCGCCTGATGCCGGCCTTGAATGTCAGCGTCGACGAAATCGATCTTATGATCGATCGGGTAGACGGCCTGCTCGGATCGGAGCCATGAGCGCGCCGGAGATTTCATTCGACCCGACGCGGATCGACCGCGATCTGGTGTACGGCTGGCTCAGCCGCGAGGCGTACTGGTCCGTCGGCATCGATCGCAGCGTCTTCGAACGCGCGTTGGCGAACTCGATCGTCGCATCGGTGTTTTCATCGGGCAGGCAGGTGGCGTTCGCGCGGGTCGTCACCGACCGCGCGACCTTCGCCTGGCTCTGCGATGTCTTCGTCGCGCAGACCGCGCGCGGAAAGGGAATCGGCACCCGCCTGGTTGCCGCGATCGTCGAGCATCCCGATCTTCAGGGGCTGAGGCGCTGGGGTCTGCGCACACGCGACGCGCATGACCTGTACCGGCGCTTTGGCTTCACGCCGCTGGCGGAACCGCAGCGGGCGATGGAAAGGCACAATCCACACGTGTATGTATGCCCGGCCAGCGGGCTGGAACCAGACAGGAAACTGCCATGAGCACACCGACAGTCTTCATCGACGGCGAACACGGAACCACCGGGTTGCAGATCCGCGCGCGGCTGGAAACTCGTCGCGACCTGCAGCTGCTGAGCCTTCCGGCCGAGGCGCGCAAGGATGTTCGGGCCAAGCGCGATATCGTCAACCGTGCCGATTGCGTGATCCTATGCCTGCCGGACGATGCGGCGCGCGAGTCGGTCACATTGATCGAAAACGATCGGACGCGCGTCATCGACGCCAGCACGGCGCACCGTACTGCTGCGGGCTGGGTGTACGGCTTTGCCGAGCTGAGCCGGGGCCAGCGGGCCGCAATTGCCTCCGCCCGGCGGGTCTCGAATCCGGGCTGCTATCCCACCGGATTCCTTGCGCTGGTGCGTCCTTTGCGGGATCGCGGCCTTGTTCCGGAGGACTTCCCGGTCACCGCGCATGCCGTGTCAGGATATTCAGGCGGCGGCCGCAAGATGATCGAGTCGTTTGAACAGCCGCCCGCGGGAGCCCGGCCGCAGGTCTACGGTGACTACGGCCTGACGCTGAAACACAAGCACGTCGACGAAATGCAGCGCCACGGACTGCTCGCGCGCGCGCCGCTGTTTTCGCCATCCGTGGGTTACTTCCGGCAGGGCATGCTGGTGCATGTGCCATTGCAGATGGCCGCGTTGCCGCACCCGGTCAGCAGTGAACAACTGCATGCCGCGTATGTCGATCATTTCGCCGACGAGCCCTTCGTCAGCGTCCGGCCGCTGAACGACACGACGGCGTTGCGCGACGGCAAGTTCCTGGAGCCGGAGGCGCTGAATGACACGAACAAGCTCGAAGTCTTCGTCTTTGCCAACGACGCCAAACAGCAGGCGCTGCTCGTGGCACGGCTTGACAACCTCGGCAAGGGCGCGAGCGGCGCGGCGGTGCAGAACCTCAATCTGATGCTGGGGCTGCCCGAACGGGCGTCGCTCGACTGATGTTGTACACGCCAACGCATTTCGCGGTCGACGACCGCGCCACCGCGGCAGCGCTGGTCCGCGCCAGTCCGTTCGCGACGTTGATCACGCAGGCGGCGGAGGAGCCGATCGTCTCGCACGTGCCGCTGCTGCTGGTCGATGAGGGTGCGAGCTGGCGCTTGCTCGGCCACGTTGCCCGAGCCAACCCGCAGTGGGAAGCGTGGCGCGAACACCCTCGAGTCATCGCGATCTTCCACGGTGGCGATGCCTATATCTCGCCGCGGCTCTATTCCACGCGCAAGGCGGTGCCGACCTGGAACTATGCGGTGGTGCATGCGCGCGGTGTCATCGAGCCGTCGCACGACAGCGAAGCGAAGGAAGTCGTACTCAAGGCGCTGATTGACCGGCACGACCGCGCCTACCGCAGCCAGTGGGACGAACTCGACCTTGCCTTTCGCGAAGGGATGAAGGCTGGAATCGTCGCGTTTTCGATCGCGGTCGAGCGCATCGAGGCCAAGTTCAAGCTGAGCCAGAACCGGCCCGAACCGGACCGCGCGCGCGTGCTTCAGGCGATGCAGGCGGGCAATGACAGTGAACGAATGCTGGCCGCGTGGGCCTTGCGCGTCGCCGGGGAAGTGCCGTGAACCGCCCGCGTGTGCTGGCAGTCCAGCACACGACGACGTATCGTTATCTGCAGCCCGTGCGTTTCGGCCAGCATCGGGTGGTGTTCCGGCCGCGTACCGGGCACGACATTCACGTCCTTGACGCAGCCGTCGATGTCAATGTTCCTGCCGACGTCGACTGGATCCAGGACACGCAGTCCAACTGGGTCACGCTGATCACGCCGAAGTCGTTGGCCGACGAGTTGCGGATCGACTGCCGATTTCGCATCACGCACCGGGGGGTGCGCGGCATCAACGACCTGCCGCTGGCGCCGCACGCGCGTCGTTGGCCTTTCGAATACTCGCACGATGAGCGACGCGACCTCGGTGCGTTGCTTGAACGCCACTACGACGATCCGGACGGGCGCCTGTTCGAGTGGTGCCGACCGTTCCTTGCGCCGATGGTGCGGCCGGACACGCGGGAGCTGCTGACGTCGATCGCATCGACGATACGGTCCGGCTTCCGCTATGAGGCACGAGAGACCGAAGGTACGCAGTCGCCCGACGAGACGCTGCGGCGGGGTGCAGGCTCGTGTCGCGACTTCGCACTGTTGATGATGGAAGTCGTGCGCCGGCTGGGCATGGCGGCGCGCTTCGTGTCGGGTTATCTCTACGATCCGGCAGTCGACGAGATCGATGGCGCGGACGTGGCCGGCAGCGGTGCCGTGCACGCATGGCTGCATGTCTACCTGCCGGGCGCGGGGTGGGTGCCGTTTGATCCGACCAACGCGCTGTTCGGCGGATCGAACCTGATCCGCGTTGCCTATGCGCGCGACCCGTGCCAGGCTGCGCCGGTTTCGGGCCAGTGGTTCGGCAACCCGGAACACTTTCGCGGCATGGATGTCGCGGTGCAGGTGCGTCGTGACGATGCGCCGTGATGTGCGCCGCCGTGAGAGCACTGTTTCAGGCGCACGCGTCCCGGCGCCGCTCCATCTCGCACGCCAGCGCATCGAGCTGCCGGGCCACGTTGGCACGAACGGCGGTTGTTCCGATACCGGGCGGTGGCGCAAACCGGGAAACGATCCGGGCACGGTACGAGATCCGCACGCCGCGCCGCTGCCGCTGCAACTCGTAGCAGCCTTCGAACGCTTCGAGTCCTCGACCCTTCAGCAGCCCGAGGTCGAAACGCAGCGCGCGCGCCTGTGCCAGCCGATGACGCTCCTGCAGCACCTCAAGATGCACCGTCATTCTTTGCGAGAACAGAAGGAACCGGAACTCGCCCTTCTGCTCGAGCAGTAACCGTTCACGCGCGGGAGCGAGGCGCTCGCGCTCGACGATCCTGCAGGCCTTGATGCCCGGCATGAACCGAGGCAATGCCACATAGTCGGTCAGCGTCGTCCAGACGAGTTCGATACTCGCAGCGGCATCGAATGCCGCTGCGGCCTCGAAAATGCGCCCGGAGCGCCGGACACTGACTTCAACCGGCTTCACGGAGGTCGTGAAAGAGCAGAGTGGCGGGGCTCATCAGCGCCTGGCCGGGCAAGCCCTCACCGGTGAGGTCAGGCCGCCTCGCCCAGATACGCTTCGCGCACTTTCGGGTCGTTCAGCATCGACTTGGCGTCGCCGCTCAGCGTGATCAGTCCCGACTCCATGACGTAAGCGCGATTGGCGGCTTCCAGGGCGAGGCGCGCGTTCTGCTCGACCAGCAGCATCGGCACCTTGCGCACGGCGACGGTACGGATCACCTCGAAGATCTTTTCCACCATGATGGGCGACAGTCCCATCGAGGGCTCGTCGAGCAGAAGCAGCTTCGGCTGGCTCATCATCGCGCGTGCCATTGCCAGCATCTGTTGCTCACCGCCGGACAGCGTTCCCGCCAGCTGCTTCGCACGTTCCTTGAGGCGCGGAAAGATGGCGAACATCTCGTCGATGTCTTGCTTGATGCCGGCATCGTCGTTGCGAATGAAGGCTCCCATCTGCATGTTTTCGGTCACCGACATGCGCGCGAACACGCCTCGACCCTCAGGAACCATCGCGAGCCCGCGGGAGAGCAACTGATATGAAGCCTGGCCGCGAGTCGACTGTCCCATGTAGTCGATCTTGCCGGCCCAGGCCTGCGTTCCGGTGATCGCCTTGAGCGTCGATGTCTTGCCGGCGCCGTTGGCGCCGATCAGCGTCACGAGCTCGCCCGCGTGAATCTCGAGATCGATACCTTTGACCGCCTGAATGCCGCCATAGGCAACCTTCAGGTCCGCGACGCGCAGGACGACGTCGCTCATCTGCCCGTGCTCCGACGCGTGCTCCCGCCCCTGAAGGGGAGGGCCGGGGAGGGGGGAGCCGAATAGCCGCCCGTGCGGGCGGAGCGCGCAGCGCGCAGACCGCCGCAGGCAACCTTAAGGTCTGAAACGCGGAGGACGACGTCCGCCATCGCTATGCCACCTTCGTCGCCACGTTCTTGTGGCCGCCGCCCAGATAGGCCTCGATGACCGCAGGGTTGCGCTGCACCTCCGCCGGCGCCCCGACGGCAATCATCTTGCCGTAGTCGAGCACCGTGACCTTGTCGCACAGGCCCATGACCAGCTTCACGTCGTGCTCGATCAGCAGAATCGTGATGCGGTCTCGACTGATTGCCTCGAGCAGCCCACGCAGCGAAATCTTCTCCGTTGCGTTCATGCCGGCTGCAGGCTCGTCGAGTGCCAGCAGCTTCGGTTCAGTGGCCAGTGCGCGGGCGATCTCGAGGCGGCGCTGGTCGCCGTAGGCCAGCGTGCGCGCCTGATAATCCGCGTATTTGCGGATGCCGACGTACTCCAGCAGTTCGAGCGAGCGCGCCTTGATTGCCCGTTCCTCGTCGACGGTGCGGCGAGTGCGCAGGATCGCGCCGAGCGCAGTAGCCCGGGTACGCACATGCCGGCCGACCATGACATTCTCCAGTGCCGTCATGTCCGGAAAGAGACGGATGTTCTGGAATGTGCGGGCGATACCGGCCTGCGCGACGCGGTGTACTTCAGTCGGCGCATAGGGCTTGCCGTCGAGCTCGAAAGTGCCCGAGTCCGGCGCGTACAAACCGGTGATGACATTGAAGAACGTCGTCTTGCCGGCGCCGTTCGGGCCGATCAGGCCGTAGATCTCGCCCCGTGCGATCTCGATGCCGACATCCGACAGCGCCTGCAGGCCGCCGAAGCGCTTGTTGACCCCCCCGACACGCAGGACGACGTCGGCCATTAGGCCCTCTGTGCCGCGCTGCGGCTGGCCGGGTTCACGCCGTGTTCCGGCGCCGGCCACAGGCCCTTCGGCCGGTACAGCATGATCAGCACCATCGCCAGGCCGTAGAGCATCATGCGCAGCACTTCGGCGTCGATAATGACATGACCGAACAGGAAGGTCTGCACCGGTACGACCGTGTGCCGCAGCAACTCCGGGAACATCGCCAGCAGGATCGAGCCGAGGATGACGCCCGGGATATGCCCCAGGCCGCCCAGCACGACCATCGCGAGCACGATGATCGATTCGTTCAGCGTGAACGACTCGGGTGAAACGAAGCCCTGGAAGGCCGAGAACATCGCGCCGGAAACACCACCGAACGTTGCGCCGAGCGAAAACGCCAGCAGCTTGACGTTGCGTACGTTGATGCCCATCGCCTTGGCCGCAGTCTCGTCCTCGCGGATCGCCATCCAGGCACGGCCCAGTCGCGAGTCCTGCAGGCGCACGCAGATGACGATCGTGATGAGGGTGAGCACGAGGAACAGGTAGTAATACAGGTGCACCGACGGGAAGGTGATGCCGAGGAAATGCTGCGTCTTCGCGAGGCTGACGCTGCCAAACGAAATCGGGTCGATCAGCGTGATCCCCTGCGGCCCGTTGGTGATGTTCACCGGGGCATTCAGATTGTTCAGGAAGATGCGGACGATCTCGCCGAAGCCGAGCGTCACGATGGCAAGGTAATCGCCGCGCAGCTTGAGCACCGGCGCACCAAGGATGATGCCAAACGTCGCCGCGATCCCGGCGCCGAGTGGTATCACGACCCAGATCGAGTTGTGCAGGCCGGTCGGGAACATCTGTGCAATCCACGCGAAGTTGCTCGACAGGTGTGGCGACGCCAGCAGCGCATACATGTATGCGCCGACGGCATAGAACGCGATGTATCCGAGGTCGAGCAGCCCGGCGAATCCGACGACGATGTTCAGTCCCAGTGCCAGCATCACGTACAGGCAGGCGAATGCGAGCGCCCGTACCCAGGCATTGCCGAGTTGGCCAAAGATGAATGGAAGCAGAATCAGCACCACCGCGACCAGTGCGGTCGCGAGCCAGACGGCCGAACGGTTCTGCGACAGACGGGGCAGCAGCGCACCCATGACTACGCGCGGTCTGCGATCCGCTCGCCGAGCAGTCCCGACGGCCGGAAGATGAGCACCAGCACCAGGATCGCGAAGGCGAACACGTCCTGGTAGTGGCTGCCGAGGACGCCGCCGGTCAACTGGCCGATGTAGCCGGCGCCCAGCGATTCGATCAATCCCAGCAGCAATCCGCCGAGCATCGCGCCCGGGATGTTGCCGATTCCGCCCAGGACCGCCGCGGTGAAGGCCTTGAGTCCCGGCAGGAACCCCATGTAGAAATGCGCGACGCCGTAGGTCGCCGCCAGCATCACGCCGGCCAGTGCCGCCAGTGCGGCGCCGATCGCGAACGTGGCGGCGATGACGAAGTTCGGATTCACGCCCATCAGGCCGGCCACGCGCGGATTCTCAGCGGTGGCGCGCATCGCCCGGCCGAGCTTGGTGCGGTTGACGAGCAGCATCAGTCCGATCATGACCAGCGCGGACAGCGCGATGACGAGCACTTTGGTCACCGTCAGCGTGGCTCCAGCGAACTCGATCGGAACGGTCGGGATCAGTTGCGGAAACGTAAGGTAGTTGCGGCCCCAGACCAGCATCGCGACGGTCTGGATGACGATCGACACGCCGATCGCGGTGATCAGCGGCGCGAGTCTGGGCGCGTTGCGCAGCGGGCGGTAGGCGACGCGCTCGATGACCAGGCTCAGCACCACGCACACCGGAATCGCCGCGAGCAGGCCCGCGATGATCAGCGTCCAGCCGGGCGCGCCGGGAAACATCGTCTGCAGCAGCAGGACGGTCGTCAGCGCCGTCAGTGCCCCCACGGTCAATACGTCGCCGTGCGCAAAATTGATCAGGTTCAGGATCCCGTAGACCATCGTGTAGCCGAGCGCGATCAGCGAATACATGCTGCCGAGCACGAGACCGTTGAGGACCTGCTGGATAAAGGTTTCCATTACGGTCGGCTGATTGGTCGGTTGTCGGCGGGGTGCTGATGGGGGAAGTGATCGCGCATCGTAGCAAGGCGCACCGAAGGGTGCCGCAGCAAAGAAAACGGCACCCGAAGGTGCCGTTTTCGTGACGCGCGTGAGGCTTAGCGCACCGTCGAGATGTACTCGAGCTTGTCGCCGGTGACCTTGAACATCGAAATGGCGCCGTTCTTGATGTCGCCCTTCTCGTCGAAGACGATCGTGCCGGTCAGGCCGGGGTAGTTCGTCGCGGGCACGGCGCTGGCGATTCCGGCGCGGTCGGCCTTGCCGGAGCGCTTGATCGCATCGGCGATGATGTAGACGGCATCGTACGAATACGGCGAGTAGATCTGCACGTCCTGGCCGAACTCGGCCTTGTACTTGGCCTTGAACTCTTCGCCCTTCGCCAGCTTCTCGACCGCCTCACCGGCCATCGAGCAGTGCATGATCGACGCAGCGTCGCCGGCCAGCTTGACGAACTCGGGCGAGCAGACGCCGTCACCGGCCAGCAGCACCGACTTGATGCCGAGCTGCTTGATCTGCTTGGCCATCGGGCCGGCCGTTGCGTCCATGCCGCCGTACATGATGACGTCGGGCCTGCTGCCGCGGATCTTGGTCAGGATCGCATTGAAGTCGGTGGTCTTGTCGGTGGCGAACTCGCGAGCGACGATCTTGATGCCCTTTTCCTTCGCAACCTTCTCGACGACGTCGGCGAGACCCTGGCCATAGGCCGTGCGATCGTCGACGATCGCCATGGTCTTCGCCTTCAGCGCGTCATGCGCGTAGTTGGCGAGCACCGCACCTTGCTGGTTGTCGTTGGCGACGACGCGGAAGGTCGTCTTGAAACCCTGCTCGGTGAGCTTCGGGTTCGTCGCCGACGGCGAAATCTGGACCATGCCGGCGTCGGAATAGATCTTCGAGGCGGGAATCGACGTGCCCGAGTTCAGGTGGCCGACGACAGCAACGGCGCCGGAGTCCACGATCTTCTGCGCGGCGAGCGTGCCTTCCTTCGGGTCGGCCTTGTCGTCCTCGCCGAGGATAACGATCTCGAACGTCTGGTCACCCACCTTGATGCCGCCGGCGGCATTGATCTCCTTGGCGGCGAGCTTGGCGCCGTTTTCGTTGTCCTTGCCGAGGTGCGCGATACCGCCGGTCAGCGGCGCCACGTGCCCAATCTTGATCTGGCTCTTCTGCGGAGCCGGGGCGGCGGCCTTCGGCGCCTCCATTTTTGCGGGTTCTTCCTTCTTGCCGCAGGCGGCAAGAGCAACCGCGGCGGCGATAGCCAGCGGTGCGAGCTTGATGACGCGATTCATGACCTTTTCTCCTTTGAGTGTCGGCCGGCAGAGTGTCGTGGAACTAATTCCGGTCGTTATTCGCGGCGGCACCGAGCAAATGAGGGTAGGGCAACCAGCGAAACCGCAGGATTGTACCCACGTGCCGGTACCCCGCAAGGCGGCGCCGGAAGGCCGCCGCGGCCGGTGTTGCGCGAAAGCCGCGTCGAGCGCGCCGGTCGCGCGTGTTGGGTCGCTCCGTAGAATCCCCGGCCAGTCGCAATTTTCGGCGGGCAAGGATGCGGATAGTCGTCCTGGGCGCAGGCGTCGTCGGCGTGTCCGGTGCGTGGTTCCTGCGGGAGGCCGGTCACGACGTGCTTGTCGTCGACCGGCAACCCGGGCCGGCGCTCGAAACCAGTTTTGCCAACGGCGGCCAGATCTCGGTGAGTCACGCCGAGCCGTGGGCCAACCCGGCTGCACCGCGGAAGATCGTCCAATGGCTCGGTCGAGCCGATGCGCCGTTGCTGTTTCGTCCGCGCGCGGAACTGCAGCAGTGGCTCTGGGGCTTGGCGTTCCTGCGCGAATGCCTGCCGGGTCGGACGGCGGCCAATATCCGCGAGATCGTCGCGCTGGCACTGCACAGTCGCGGCGTCGTCAAGCGGCTCCGGCGCGAACTGGCTCTGCAATACGACTGCGCCGAGCGGGGCATTCTGCATTTCTATACGGATCGTCGCGAGTTCGAGGCGTCGCTCGCGCCTGCCGCATTGATGCGCAAGCTCGGCTGCGACCGGCGCTCAGTCTCGCCCCGCGAGGCGATCGCGATCGAACCGGCATTGGCGTCGCTGGGGGATCGCATGGTCGGGGCGGACTATTGCGCGGACGACGAGTCCGGCGACGCGCATGCATTTACCGAGGTGCTGGCCGCGCGCTGCGCCGAGCGCGGTGCGGAGTTTCGATTCGGCGTGACGGCCACCGCGCTGTTGGCGGCGCACGGGCACGTTCGCGGCGTCGAACTCCAGGAGGCGTCCGGGGAGCGGCATGTGGAGCCTGCCGACGCCGTGGTCGTTTGTCTTGGCGTGGACTCCGTGCGGCTGCTCCGGCCGCTCGGTTTGCGGCCGTTGATCTATCCGGGCAAGGGGTATTCGGCAACCTTTGCGGTCGTCGATCCGGCGCGTGCGCCGCAGGTGAGCCTGACGGACGATGAATACAAGATCGTCTTCTCGCGCTTCGGCAACCGCCTGCGCGTGGCCGGAACGGCCGAGATCGGCAGCTGGGACCGGGAACTTGATCCCGTGCGATGTGCTGCCCTCGCGCGCCGCACCGAGGCCCTGTTCCCGGGCGCCTGCGATTACACCCGGCCGGAGTACTGGGCCGGACTGCGCCCAGTCACGCCGTCCAACGTGCCGTACCTTGGGGCCACGCGAATAGGCGGCCTCTTCCTGAATGCCGGCCATGGGACGCTCGGCTGGACCCTCGGCCCGGGCAATGGCGAGTTGATCGCGCAGCTGATTTCGGGGCGGGGAACTGCGACTGCGCTGCCTCGTCGACGCCTGTAAAGGGTTGCTGCCGTGGAAACAAAAAGGGGCGCCAAAGCGCCCCTTTTTTCGTCAGGCTGTTGGCGCTACTGCGACAGCACCCACTTCGCGAGCGACTGGGCCTCCTGCTCGTTCACCTGGGGATTGGCGGGCATCGGAACCTGGCCCCAGACGCCTACGCCGCCTTCGCGGATCTTCTTCGAAAGCTTGGCGACGGCGTCCTTGTCGCCCTTGTACTTGGCGGCGACATCCTTGTACGAGGGGCCGACCAGTTTCTTGTCGGTCGCGTGGCAAGCCAGGCAGTTCTTCTGCTTGGCCAATTCAGCCTGGGCAAACACCGGGCCGCTGGCAATGGCGAGGCCGAGGACCGCTAGGGCGAGGACTTGCTTCATCAGTGTCTCCGTATCTGGGTCGAGAGGGGCAAACGTCTTCTGGCGCTTTCAAAAGCCTAAAGATTCTAACGGCTTGCCCGCTTTTGCGTTGACCGCCGGCCTTCAGTCCCGGCGCGGGCGCGACTATAGTCGTTGGGTCGTTACGCGGGGAGATTCCGCATGTGGCTGTTGTGGGTCGGCGTTGCACTCATCATCCTGAAGGTGCTCGAAATCAGCGTCTTCGCCACGCTGTCATGGTGGTGGATTGCCGCGGTATTCGCAGCCGCGATGTTCTGGTTCGAGGTCGTCGAGCGTCGTCTCGGGCTCGACAAGAAGAAGGCATTCGACGAGATGGAAGCCCACAAGCAGAAACGCATCAAGGATGCGCAGGAAGCGAACAAGGCGCGGCGCGGGATTAGATAACACGCGTCGCTCGTGTACGCGATCGGCTACGTCGATCGCCTACACGAGGACCACCGCTAAAACAGTTTCTCGTCCGTGATCGCGCCCTTGCTCGCCGTGGACGTCAGCTTGGCGAACTTGGCCAGCACGCCCTTGGTGTAGCGCGGCGCCGGCTGCTTCCAGGCGGTGCGACGGCGTGCGATCTGGTCATCGCCGACATTGAGCTGCAGCAGCAGCTTGTGCGCGTCGATCGTCACCGAATCGCCTTCTTCGATCAGTGCGATCGTGCCGCCAACGTAAGCCTCCGGGGCGACGTGACCGACCACCATGCCCCAGGTGCCCCCGGAGAAACGGCCGTCGGTTATGAGGCCGACGCTTTCGCCCAGGCCCTTCCCGATCAGCGCCGACGTGGGTGACAGCATTTCGCGCATGCCGGGACCGCCCTTCGGACCCTCGTAGCGGATCACCAGCACATCGCCGGGCCGGATACGGTCGGCCAGGATCGCGGCCATCGCCGCGTCTTCGGAATCGAACACGCGCGCCGGCCCGGTAATCGAAGGATTCTTGAGGCCCGTGATCTTAGCGACACAGCCTTCCGGCGAGAGATTGCCCTTGAGTATCGCAAGATGGCCCTGCTTGTACATCGGATTCGAAAACGGGCGGATCACGTCCTGGTCGGACCGCGGTTCGACCGGGACCTCGGCAAGCATCTGCGCCATTGTCTTGCCGGTGATCGTCATGCAGTCGCCATGCAGCAGTCCGTGGGCGAGCAGGATCTTCAGCACCTGCGGCACTCCACCCGCCGCGTGCAGGTCAGTCGCCACGTACTTTCCCGACGGCTTGAGATCGCACAGCACCGGAACCTTGCGGCGGATGCGTTCGAAGTCGTCGATCGTCCAGGGGATGCCCGCAGCATGCGCAATCGCCAGGTAGTGCAGCACCGCGTTGGTGCTGCCGCCGACCGCCATGATCAGGCTGACTGCATTCTCGATCGACTCGCGCGTGATGATGTCGCTCGGCCGCAGGTTCTTCTTCACGGCGTCGACCAGCACGCGGGCCGCTTCGCGCGTGCTTGCGACTTTCTCCTCGTCCGGGTTCGCCTGCGTCGATGAATAGAGCAGGCTCATGCCGAGCGCCTCGAACGAGGAACTCATCGTATTCGCGGTGTACATACCCCCGCAGGAACCGGAACCGGGGATGCAGCGCCGCTCGATCTCCTTGAAGTCGGTTTCGTTGAGGCGCCCCGCCGTGAATTCGCCGACCGCCTCGAACGCCGAAACGATTGTCAGGTCCTTGCCCTTGTAGCTGCCCGGTTTCACGGTGCCGCCGTAGACATATACCGCCGGGACGTTGCAGCGGGCGATGCCCATCATGCCGCCCGGCATGTTCTTGTCGCAGCCGCCGATGACGATGACACCGTCCATCCACTGGCCATTGACGCAGGTCTCGACGCAGTCGGCGATGACTTCGCGCGACACCAGCGAATACTTCATCCCTTCGGTGCCCATGCCGATGCCATCGGAAATCGTCGGCGTGCCGAACACCTGAGAATTCGCCTTGCACGCCGCAATTTCCTCGCAAGCGGCATCAGCAAGCTTCTGCAGGCCGGAGTTGCACGGCGTGATCGTCGAATGACCGTTGGCCACGCCGATCATCGGCTTGTCGAAGTCTTCGTCCTTGTATCCCATCGCGTAGTACATCGCGCGATTGGCCGAGCGGGCGACACCCTGGGTTACGTGCTTCGATCGTTCGTTATGCGGCATCGGCGGGGTGGTGGCAAAGAGAGTGGACGGGAACAGGCAATAATAGGCCAAGCTTTTACCTTGAGCCGCCGCTCAACGAGAGTTCCGCGTGCCTGCCGTCCATAGCTTCGACCCCATCGCTTTCGCGCTCGGCCCCATCACGGTCCGCTGGTATGGACTGATGTATCTGATCGGTTTCGCGCTGTTTCTGTTGCTCGGCAGGCTGCGCGCCAAGGATTCCTGGCGAGACATGAGTCCTCAGGATGTCGACGACCTGCTCTTCTACGGGATGGTCGGTGTGATCGTCGGCGGGCGCCTCGGCCACGTGCTGTTCTATGGTCCGCTGTCGCATTACCTCGCGCATCCTCTCGACATCGTCGCGATCTGGAAGGGCGGCATGGCATCGCACGGCGGCATCCTGGGGGTCATCGCCGCGATGTGGTGGTTCGCGCGCAAGCGCGGCAAATCGTTCCTGCGAATCACCGACTTCGTCGTGCCGCTGGTACCTCTGGGGCTCGGCGCCGGACGCATCGGCAATTTCATCAATGGCGAACTGTGGGGCAGGGTGGCCGATCCTGCGCAGATTCCCTGGGCGATGATCTTCCCGCAGGCCGGCGACAATATGCCGCGCCATCCGTCGCAGCTCTACCAGTTCGCGCTCGAAGGCCTCGTGCTTTTCGCGATTCTGTGGCTTTACTCCCGCCGGCCGCGGCCGGCAGGTACGGTCGGCAGCCTGTTCCTGATCGCCTATGGCGTGCTGCGCATCATCGGCGAATTCTTCCGCGAACCCGAGGCGCTGTACGGAGCGATGCCTCTGGGCCTTTCGGCCGGCCAGTGGCTGTCGGTGCCAATGGTGCTGATCGGCCTCGCGTGCTTTGTCGTACTGCAGCGCCGCGGAACTGCTCCGGCGAAGGCGGCGAGACGTTAAAGTAGCGGCCCCGTCCCTCGGGACTCGCGCGACTCGCGCCCCAATCGCATGCGCCGCAGAGCGCAGCGCCACTTACTGCCAAGGAGACCTCCGTGCAATTTCGTGCCCTGCTCATTGCTGCACTCACCGCAGGCGTGCTGGCCGCCGCACCGGCCCACGCCCAGACCTGGCCAACCAAGCCGATCACCCTGATCGTTCCCTTCCCGCCGGGCGGTGGCACCGACGCGTTTGCGCGGCCGCTGTCCGCGCAGCTGTCAAAGCAGCTCGGACGCCAGGTGATCATCGACAACCGCGGCGGTGCCGGTGGAACGGTCGGCGCATCAGTCGCGGCCAAGGCGCCAGCCGATGGCTACACGTTCTTCGTCGGCGCAGTCCACCACGCGATTGCACCGAGCTTCTACCCGAAGCTCGACTACAACATCGAGACCGACCTGGTGCCGCTCACGGTGATCGCCAATCCGCCGCAGATCATCGTGGTCAATCCGGGGCGGGTGAAGGCCGATGACTACAAGGCGTTCATCGGGTTGCTACGCGCCAACCCGGGCAAACTCAACTATGCATCGGCCGGCAACGGTACGTCGCATCACCTGGCCGGTGAGCTCTACAAGCAGCAGAGCAATACCTTCATCGTGCACATCCCGTACCGCGGTGCAGGGCCTGCATTGCAGGACCTGATCGCCGGCAACGTCGACATGATGTTCGACGGGCTCGGCTCATCGGCACAGCACATCCGCGCCGGCCGGATCAAGGCGCTGGCGGTCGCTGCGCCGAAGCGTTCGCCGGCGTTCCCCAATGTGCCGACGTCGGCCGAAGTCGGCCTGCCCGAATACGTCGTATCGACCTGGTATGGCGTTTGGGGCGTGAAGGGCACGCCGAAGGAGATCCTCGACCGCATGCATGCCGAGATCGTCAAGGCCGTTGGCTCGCCCGAACTCAAGGACATCTGGGCCGGCAACGGTTCCGACACGGCAACGATGTCGCAGGCGGACTTTGCCAAGTTCCTCAACAGCGAGATCAAGCGCTGGGCGGCGGTGACCAAGTCGTCCGGGGCCAAGCTCGACTGAGCCCATCCGTGGCAGGACTGGTTCACCTGACGAGCGCCGGCGGAACGGCCAGCGTCTTGCTCGATTCGCCGGGCAAGCTCAATGCCATCAGCGAGTCGATGTGGCAGGCTCTGGCACGCATCTTCGCGACGTTTGCCGATGCGCCGGAATTGCGCGCGGTGGTGGTGCGCGGTGCCGGCCACAACTTTGCCGCCGGTGCCGACATCGAGGAGTTCGAGCAGGTGCGTGGCAACGCCGCGAGCGGCCGCCGCTACCATCTCGAAACCATCGCAAGCGCACTGGCGGCGATCAGCGCGTGTCCGGTGCCCGTCATTGCCGCCATCGAAGGCGTCTGCGTCGGCGGCGGGCTCGAAGTCGCGGTCGCCTGCGATTTGCGCATCGCCGCTGACAACTCGCGCGTCGGCGCTCCGGTTGGACGACTGGGATTTCCGTTTGCGCTACCCGAGCTCGTACCCTTGTTGCGACTCGTGGGACCGGGCGTCGCCGCCGAATTGCTGATCGAAGGGCGTCTTTTCGATGCGGAGGAAGCGGCCGCGCGTGGACTGGTTACGCGAGCCGTCGCGACGGAACGGTTCGATGCCGAGATCCACGAGTGCCTGACCCGCGTGGCGGCAGGATCGCCGCGCTCGGCACGCGAGAACAAGTCGAACATCCGGCGCATGACAGCCACCGGCGGCATCTACACCGAGCATGAACTGGATGCGAGCTTTGCGTTCCTCGAGTCCGACGATTATCGCGAGGGCGTAAACGCGTTCCGCGCCAAGCGGCCCGCGCGTTTCACCGGACGCTAGCCGCACTGACCTCCGGGCCCGGCATCGTGAGCGATTCGAACTTCTATGAGCTGGTCGAACTGCGCTATCCGCGTGATCTCGATGCGCCGGCCATCGAGACGGCCGACGGACTGGTCTACAGCTGGCGCGACCTGCATCACGCGAGCGGCCGGATCGCCAACTGGCTGACTTCACTGGGCCTGAGCGCGGGTGCGCGGGTCGCGGTACAGGTAGAAAAGTCGCCGGAATGCCTGATGCTCTACCTGGCGACATTGCGCGCAGGACTGGTGTACCTGCCGCTGAATACCGCGTACCAGCGCTCGGAAATCGAGTACTTCCTCGGCGATGCTGAACCGGAAGTCGTGGTCTGCGCGCCTGCGCGCCTTGCCGAACTCGAGGCAATGGCACGCAAGTCCGGTTGCCGGCATCTTTTTACGCTCGGCGAAGTGCGCGATGGCACCTTGCTCGACGCCGCCGCACCGCACGCGGATGACTTTCCCGCGCGCAGGCGCAGCGCAAGCGATCTTGCAGCCATCCTGTACACGTCGGGGACGACCGGCCGCAGCAAGGGCGCGATGCTCACGCATGGCAATCTTGCGTCCAATGCAGTGACCCTCGACGAGTTCTGGGGCTTCGCCGCCGCCCGCGCCGCGGGGCGCCAGGACGTACTGCTTCATGCCCTGCCGCTGTTTCATGTGCATGGCCTCTTCGTCGCGTCGCACGCCGCGCTGCTCGCGGGGGCGAAGATGCTCTTCCTGCCCAGGTTCGATACGGCGCAGGTGCTCGAGCGACTGCCCCGATCGACCGTCCTCATGGGCGTGCCGACTTACTACACGCGGCTGTTGGCGGAGCCGGATTTCGACCGCTCGCGATGCCGTTCGATGCGGCTGTTCATTTCGGGTTCGGCGCCGCTGCTTGCCGAGACCCATCGGGAATTCGAAGCGCGTTCCGGTCATCGCATCCTCGAGCGCTACGGCATGTCCGAAACCGTCATGCTGGTTTCGAACCCTTACTTCCCGGACCAGGGACCACGGATCGCGGGTACGGTCGGACAGCCGCTTCCGGGCGTCGGCGTGCGCGTCATGCGTGAGGACGGTACGGCCTGTCCGGTCGGTGATATCGGCGCGGTGGAAGTGCGCGGTCCGAACGTATTCAGTGGGTACTGGCGCATGCCGGAAAAGACGGCGGAGGAGTTCACCGCGGACGGCTGGTTCCGCACCGGAGATGTCGGCCACTTCGGCGGACCCGGCGTGCCCGAGAACTACCTGACGCTGGTCGGTCGCTCGAAGGACCTGATCATCTCCGGCGGCTACAACGTGTATCCGAAGGAGATCGAGGGCTACATCGATGAGCTACCGAACGTCGTCGAGTCGGCGGTCATCGGTCTGCCGCATCCGGATTTCGGCGAGGCTGTCGCCGCCGTCGTCGTCGCACGGCGACCCGGCATCCTCGACGCGGCGAGCATCGTCGAAGGCCTGAAGGGTCGGATTGCCAACTACAAGGTGCCCAAGCGCGTGTTCATCGTCGAGGATCTGCCCCGCAACACGATGGGCAAGGTGCAGAAGAACATCCTGCGCGATCGCTACCGCAGCACGTTCACGCCGCCAGCGCGATCTGCGGCCTGAAGCCGAAGCCGGGTTGCGGGCCGCGGCTCGGCAGTGCAAGCACGGCTTCGACAAAACCGGTCTTGCCATTGGTGTACGCGTCTCGATCGAACCGGAAACGCGCGGCGAGACCGCGCTTCAGCTCGGCGTAGCGGGCCGCGAGCCAGCTGTCGGCGCGCAAGTGGTCGCGAAACTTCAGGTAGCGCTTCCAGTACAGGCCGTTGACTTCGACGACGTGCACATGATGCGTGCGCACGCCGCGCACGACGCGCTTGAAGAAGCGCCGATCGGGCAGGACCTGCTCGTACTCCGGGATGTATTCGTAGCCGTATATCGTCAGCCGCTCGCAATGCTGCTCGAATTCGGCCAGCGACCGAACGCCGACCAGCATGTCGATGATCGGCTTGGCCGCCAGGCCCGCCACCGACGTGCTGCCGATGTGTTCGATTCGGGGCTGCAGGTCATTCAATGCAATGTGGATCAGCTGGGATTCGATTCTGAAACGGGCCGGCCAGGCGGCGTCGTAGGGGACGACCGTGATCGGGTCGTTCATCTCGTTTCTCCTCAAGAGGTGGAATGTCGCTGCAGGCGGTGGCGTGCAGCGGCGGCCCGTCAGTGCAGCGAGGCGCCGAGTCGTGTGATCGTGCCGGCGGACGGACGGCCGAGGGGTGCGGCCAGTCTGGTTGCTGCAGGGCAGAGGAAAAGGGCGGCAGTGGCGCGGGCCTTGATCGATGGCATGGTCGTCTCCCTGGGCATCGTTCCCGCCGCGTAGAGGCGCGGCGCATGGGTGCAATGTAGGAGACCGGGCGCCGCGGGGCAGCCGTCTTTTGCGACCACCGGACCACGAAAATTCGACAAGCTGCGCTGCAATGCGGCGGGTGCCGAGAGAAACGGCCTGCGGAGTCTGTGACGATGTCCTGGCGGCGGGGGCGCAGCGGCAGGGCGCCGGCGCGCGGCTACCAGCGCGCCGGCGGCTTACGGTGAATCGTGATCGTGCGGTTTTCAATCGTGACGTAGCCGCCGATCGTCAGGTCTTTAAAGATGCGGCTGATCATGTCGCGCGAGGCCCCGACCCGGTCGGCGATGTCCTGCTGCGTCATGCGTTCCGGCACCACCAGCTTGCCGCCCTCTTCCTTCGCCAGCGACAACAGCAAGCGCGCCACGCGCCCGTAGACGTCCATTAACGCCAGGTTCTTGACATTGTCGGTGGCGATGCGGGCGCGGTCGATCAGTGTCGCAATCAGCGCCATCGCGATGTCGGGATTCTTGGCGATCGCGCTGCGCAGTTCGTCACGCGTGACCACGGAACACGTGGTCGGCTCGAGCGTCATCACCGAGGCCGAGCGCGGTCGGCCGTCCAGCGCCATTTCGCCGACGTAGTCACCGGCGCTGTAAGTGTCGAGGATCATTTCGCGGCCGTCGTCATCGGACACGTAAACCTTGACCTTGCCGGAGAGGATCACGTAGAGGCTGTCGCCGCGGTCGCCTTCGTTGATGATGACCGCGTTCTTGGGAAAAGTGCGTATCTGGCCGCGCGTCGCCAGTTCGCGCACCATCGGGTCGCCGATTTCGCTGATCGCCTGCTCGCTTGCCGTCATGGGAGCCCCGCCGCGTCTGTTGTCGCGCCATTATGCGGCGCGGCGGGTGCGCGCGAAAGCGGTCATCCGGCTAGTACGCCTTGACACCTTTGTAGGCCATGTAGGCCGCCAGCAGGAAGAGCAGTATCGCGAAGACGCGCTTCAGCGGCCGGATGTCGAGCGCATGGGCGACGCGGGCACCCAGCGGTGCGGTGAGGACGCTCCCGGCGGCAATTGCGACGAGCGCAGGCAGGTACACAAAGCCCGCGGTCCCCTGCGGCAACCCATCCTCGCCCATCCCGGCAAGGACATAACCGATCGTGCCGGCCGCGGCGATCGGGAAGCCGAGCGCGGCGGAAGTTGCCACCGCATTGTGGATCTTCACGTTGCTCCACACCATGAAGGGCACGGAAATGAAGCCGCCGCCGGCGCCGACCAGGCTGGAGATGAAGCCGATTGCGCCACCGACACTGAACATGCCGAATCCTTTCGGCAGTTGTCGCGAGGGCTTCGGCTTGCGATCGAGCAGCATCTGTACCGCGGAAAAGCCGACGAACGTGGCGAATACGACCGACAGCCAGAATGTCGGCAGCCGCCCCGCAATCTGTGCGCCGATCAGCGAACCCAGCAAGATGCCGGGGGCCAGCAGCCAGACCACGGGCCACAGGACCGCACCACGCTGGTGGTGCGCGCGCACCGATGACACGGACGTGAACAGGATCGTCGCAAGCGAAGTCGCGATCGCCATGTGCACGATGTGTTCGAGCGGAAACTGTTGCCAGGTGAAAAGCAGCGTCAGGAACGGCACCATCAGCATGCCGCCGCCGATGCCGAGCAGGCCGGCCATAAAGCCGGTAGCGGCGCCAAGCAGCAACAGCGCGACGATGAACAGGGGATCCATCAGCGAGGCTTCTTGAGCATCGTCCGCGTGATGAAGTCCCATTGCCGTGCGGTCATCGGAGTGATCGACAACCGGTTGCCACGCTGCAGCACGACCATGTCGGCGAGCTCCGGATGGGCGCGCAGTTCCGCGAGCGGAATGAGGCGGGTCTTCTTGCGGGCGCGGATATCGACGAGCAGCCAGCGCGGTGCGTCGCGGTTCGAAGCCGCGTCGAAGTAGGGACTCTTGCGATCGAACTGGGTCGGATCCGGATACACCGTGCTGGCTACTTCCGCCAGTCCGGCAACTCCGGGTTCTGCACAGCTCGAGTGATAAAAGAGCACGCCGTCGCCGACCCGCATCCCGTCGCGCATGAAGTTGCGTGCCTGGTAATTGCGTACTCCGGTCCAGGGCACGGTTTGCCCTTTTGCCGAGAGCGCATCGTCGATCGAGCACTCGTCGGGCTCCGACTTCATCAACCAGTAGTTCATCGAGCGGGGAAGCAAAGGGGGCAGGAATCGGCGCGCGGCGGCGCGAGCGCCCGGATCATTGGGGCCGTCATCGTGCCACTGCGCGGCAAGGAACGAGACCGACTCTCAGTGTGGGCGGTGGTTCTCAATGGCGCTCGCACGCCGAGCGACGGGCGGTTGCGCGCTTGTCCGCGCGCGCTTGCCGCCTGGGCCAAGAATGATCCCCGCCTGTGCCGCCCGGCCGGATGTCCTGAACCAAGGGTTCAGGGTGGTCGCTGTCCACGCCGCTTAGGTTCAGCAGACGCGTGCCGATCGCACCACGACGCGAGTCCAGCAACCTTGCGCATAGCGCATCGGTTCAAGGAACTAACGGCCTTTGCGCGAGCACCGCAGGGAAACCTTTTCAGCCTTCGCGCCGGTTTCGCGCACGAAAGCACTCAATTGCATTGTAGCTCCGCCGCCCGTCGGCGTTGTGCAGGGTAGAGCCTCTAGAACAGCTTTTCCTGCGGCAGTAGTGCGTCATCGCACTTCTGCAGCATGTCGCGGACGCGGTGACGCAGTTCGCCCAGATCCAGACCGTCAGCGCTGCGCGCGGAGAAAAGCTCGTGAGCGATCTGCAACGCGGCCATCACGGCGATCCGGTCTGCGCCCATGACTTTCCCGGCAGAACGGATCGTCTGCATCTTGCCGTCCACATAGGCGGCACATTTCAGCAGCGCCTCCTTCTCTTCGGGAGTGCAGGCGAGGCGATATTCGCGCTCGAGGATGTTGACCGTCAGGTGTTCCATGGAACCTTCGCGGGGTTGGCTGGCGCGGGCAGCCGTTCCATCAACAGATCGAGCCGGCGGCTCGCCTCGTCGACGCGGCTGCGCATCGACTCGAGCTCGCCAGTCGCGGTCGCCAGCTGCGCCCGTATCTGCTGGTTCTCGGTCCGCAACGACTGCACGAGGCTCGCGAGGTCGCCCACTTTGGTGGCAAGCAATTCGAGGTCGTCTAGCATCGAAATATCGTAGCACTGCACCTCGCCGCCGATCGGCGGGACTGTGCCGGTGCATGCCGGCTTTCCTGGGCTAGACTGCTCGTGCTGATGGTGCCGAAGTTCGCAAGATCCTTCGGTGAAACGGGAAACAGGAGGTGCGCTGCACGCACCCAACCTGTGCTGCCCCCGCAACGGTAAGCAGGCGCGCATTGCGCACGCTTCGCATAGGCCACTGCGTCATTGGACGCGGGAAGGCGCGAAGCTCAACCTGCAGCCCGGAGACCGGCCACCGGCAGGAGGACGAGCCGCGGGGTGTCGGCCAGCCGGACGCCTTTGCGCCGTTCCAGCTCAGCCCCACTCCCGCGCCGTTCACGTGTGAACCATTGCCGGCGGAGGGCCGGCGCACGGGAGCCACAATGCTCACGACCGTTGTACGCGCACGCGGCGTGCCACTCGCGGCGGGCTTGCTCGGCTTTCTCTCCGGACCGCTCGGCGCACAGACAACCACGGCGCTGCCACCGACGGTCATCACGCCGGCGCGCCAGTCGCAGTCGATCGACGATGCCCTGCCGGCCACGGCCGTCATCACGCGTGAAGACATCGAGCGGTGGCAGGCCGTCGACATCGTTTCGATGTTGAGTCGCGAAACCGGGGTGCAGTTCGCGCAGTCCGGAGGACGTGGGTCCGCAGCCTCGCTGTTTGTCCGCGGCGCAAGCTCATCGCAGTTGCTGGTGCTGGTCGACGGCGTCCGGCTGAACGCCGGCACCAGCGGTGCCGCGGCGGTCGGCGGAATCGCGCTCGACACCATCGACCGCATCGAAATCGTACGCGGCAATCTGTCCAGCCTTTATGGATCATCCGCAGTCGGCGGGGTCGTGCAGATCTTCACTCGCCGCGGAGCGGAGTCCGGCGTGACGATCAGTGCCGAAGGGGGCCAAGGGCGGACGCTCGATGGGCGCATCAGCGCAGGGGCTGACGCCGGACCGGTCCGGCTCGGCGGCGCGGTCGGCGGCGGCACGACAGCGGCATTTTCCACCATCGATCCGGCACGCGTCGTCCCGAATGTGTTTGCGCCGGGCGTCAATGCCGACATCGACGGCAACGACTATCTGAGCGCATCGCTCGGCGCCACCTACCGCGCAGGGGAAACTCTGGTCGCCGTCAACGGCTGGCTCAACCGCAACCGCACCGATTTCGACAGCACCGCCGACGGGCACGTCGCGACTCACCTCGAGAAGTCGCAGCTGGCCGCGGTCAATGGGCTGGCCCGCACCCGCGTCACGGAACGATGGGCAACGCAGATTGCGGTGGGCGCGAGCAGCGATCGCAGCATGAACGTCGTCAGCGATCCGGCTTCGTTCAACAACGGCGAGTTCAATTCCGGCAACCGCGCGCTCACCTGGACCAACGATGTCGATCTGTCAAAGACGCTCAAGGCCCAGGCGGGTGCCGAGTATCTGAAGCAGGAGGGCGAATCGACCTCGTACGACCCGAACTTCAGCGGCCAGCTGCAGCGCTACACGCGGGCCGTCGGCAGTGCGTGGGCGGGGGTCATCGGAGATGCGGGGCCGCATCAGTTTCAGCTCAACGTGCGACAGGACAGCTATTCGGACACCGGCGGCGCAACCACCGGGCTTGTAGCCTGCGGATACAAGTTCGCCGGCTCCTGGCGCGCCACCGCGCAGGCTTCCAATGCGTTTCGGGCGCCGAGTTTCAACGATCTTTACTTTCCATCATTTGGCAACCCGGACCTGGAACCCGAGCGCGCGGTGAGTGGCGAGCTTGGACTGCAGCATGTCGGTCCGGCGGCAACGCTGCGAGCCGCGCTTTATCGCACCGATACGCGCGACCTCATCGTCTACGATCCGGCGAGCTCACGGGCCCAGAATATCGACGAGGCGCGCGTCACCGGATTTGAGCTCGGAGGCAGCTGGCGCAGCGGGCCGTGGCTGGTCGCTGCCAACGGAACGGTACTGCGTGCCATCAATGACGAAACCGGCGAACGCCTGCTGCGTCGCGCGTCCTGGGTACTCAACGCCTCCGTCAACGTGGAACCGGGCGCCTGGAGTGCCGGGTTCGAGGTGTCGGTGGTCGGTCCGCGCGATGACCTTGACATCAATACGTTCGAGCGCGTGCAGCTCGCGAGCTACACGCTGGCACGGCTCGTCGCCGCCTGGAAGGCGGCGCCGTGGATCACGCTGCGCGGACGCATCGAGAATCTGTTCGATGCCGACTACGAGACGGTCAGCGGCTACAACGTGGTGCCGCGTACCGCGATCTTCGGCGTCGACCTGCGCTTCTGAATCGATGATGACGCGAATCGGCGCACAGCCTGCTCTCGTCGCACTCGCATCGGCGGCGGTGCTCAGCCTGCTTGCGGCGCTAGCCGTCGGCAGCGTCGAGCTGCCGTTGTCGGATCTGGTTGCGGTGCTCGGTGGCGCCGGCGCTCCCGGTGCCGACATCGTGCTCGGGCTGCGCGCGCCGCGGGCGCTTGCCGGATTTGCGGTGGGTGCAGCACTGGCGCTTTCGGGCGCGCTGCTGCAGGCGCTGCTGCGCAATCCGCTGGCCGACCCGTACGTACTCGGCATCTCGGGCGGCGCGGCCGTGGCGGCACTGATGGCGCTCGCGGCCGGGCTCGGCGCGATGGCGGTGCAGGCGGCCGCGGTCGTCGGCGCCCTTGCCACCCTCGCGCTGCTGTTTCTGCTGGCGCGTCGCGCGCTGTATTCGAACGAAATGACGGGAGGTGAGCAGGCCGCCGGCTCGGTGTTGCTGACCGGCGTGATGCTGGCCTCGTTCGCAGCCGCGCTGATGAGTCTGATGCTGGCTCTGGCGCCCGACGGCCGGCTGCGCACGATGGTGTTCTGGTTGCTCGGCGATCTTTCCGGCGCGACGGACTTCGCGCCGGCACTGTTTGCGCTGGCGCTGGCCGCAGTACTTTTCATCCTGGCCCGAACCGACGCACGGTCGCTCAACCTGATGCTGCGGGGCGACCTGCAGGCCTATACGCAGGGCGTGCGCGTCGACGCCACGCGGCGCCGGCTGGTGTTGATCGCTGCGATCTCGACGGCCAGCGCGGTCACGCTCGGCGGCGCGGTTGGCTTTGTCGGATTTGTCGCTCCCCATCTGGTGCGCCTGCTGGTCGGCAGCGACCAGCGGGTGGTACTGCCGGCGTCGATGCTGCTCGGTGGCGTGCTCGTCGTCGTCGCCGACACGATCGCGCGCAGCGCGTTCGCGCCGCTGCAGCTTCCGGTCGGTGTGCTGACCGCGTTGATCGGCGTGCCGGTCTTCCTCTGGTTCCTCGGACGACGCTGATGGCCTCGCTCGCGCATCTGCAGGCCGTCTCATTGCGCACGCCGCAGCGCATTCTGGTCGAATCGTTGAGCATGCTGATCGAACTCGGACAACGTTGGGCCGTGCTCGGTCCCAACGGTGCCGGCAAGTCGACGCTGCTCGCGGCGATTGCCGGCGCCCGCCGCGTCGATGGCGGCGAGGTGCTGTTCGGCGACCGCCCGGTCGGTAACCTGCGTGCCGATGAGCTCGCCAGCGACCGCGCGTTGCTGACCGACCGCTGGCTCGATCCCTTCGCCAGCACGGCGCTGGATACCGTGCTGACGGCCCGCTTCATCTTCCGCGACGAGGCGGGCGCGGAATCAATCGCACGCGAATGGCTGCGGCGACTCGACTGCAGTGCGCTGGCTGAGCGCGACGTGCGGCGGTTGTCGCGTGGCGAACGACAGCGCGTCGCGATTGCCACGGCACTGGCGCAGGACACGCCGCTGGTTCTGCTCGACGAACCGACCGCGCACCAGGATCCGCGGCACCAGGCGCTGGTGATACGCGAGCTCTGCGCGTTACCGCAACGCGCGCTGGTCGCGAGCCTGCACGACCTGAACGCGGCGGTGCGCTTTGCCAGCCATGCACTCCTGTTGTGGGGTGACGGCCGAACGCTGTGCGGACCGTCGGCGGACGTGCTGACTCCGGCGGCCCTTTCGGACCTGTTTCAGACACCCATCAGTCGCGTCGAAGCCGGCGGCGAAGCGTTTTTCCACGTGCACCGCAACGACTTGCGCAGCGAAGCTGCTGCCGACCGAAGGAGCGCGGCCTGAGGATAGTTTTCGCTTGCTAGACTGATTTCATGCCCATCATCCTGATCGCGAATCCCAAAGGCGGCGCCGGCAAGAGCACGACTGCGACCAACCTCGCCGGCTACTTCGCACGACGCGGTCACGCGACGATGCTTGGCGATCTGGACCGCCAGCAATCAGCGCTGGCTTAGCTCGGCGTCCGACCGTCGGTGCTGCCGCGCATCTAGTCATGGGATCGCTCGGACGACAAGGTGGCCCGACCACCGAAGGGCGTCACCCATGTCGTGCTCGATACGCCGGCCGGCCTGCATGGCCACGGGCTGAAGGACGCGTTCCGGCTCTCCGACCGCGTCATCATCCCGGTACAGCCGTCGCTCTTCGACATCTACGCGACGCAGAACTTCCTGAACAAGCTGGCGGAACGGGACCTGGTGAAAGGTGCCGGCCGCATCGGCATACTCGGCATGCGGGTCGACGCGCGCACGCGTGCAGCCGAGCAGCTGCAGCGCTTCGTCGACGAGCTCAAGCTCCCGGTACTGGGATTTCTGCGGGATACGCAGAACTACGTGCAGCTGGCCGCGCACGGACTGACGCTGTGGGATGTCGCGCCGAGCCGCGTGGCGCGCGATCTCGAACAGTGGCAGCCGCTGCTCGAGTGGGTGGAGCACTGAGGCCGGCTACTTCGCCTTCACCGCGAATTCGCGCTGGGCGACGGTCACCGACTTCGTCTCGTCTTTCAGATAGAGCGGCACATTGACGACGATGCGCTCGGTGGCGGGAACCTTGAATTCGATTTCCTCGGTCACCGTGCCGCTGCCGCCGGCGACCTGCGATAGCTTGTTGGCAATCAGTCCGTTCTTGGCGTCCTGAACGACGACGCCGACGTTGCCGCCCTTCGCGGGCAGCGTGTAGGCGGCGGTGATCGTGAGTTGAACCATTTCGCCGGTCTTGAGCGTGTCGCGGTCCGGCTTGATCGACGTGATCTTGATTTCGCGATCGGTCGGCGCCGTTGCCGGCGCGGTCGTCACCGCCGGTTCCGCCGGCGTCGCAGACTTGTCGGGCGGTGCGTCCTTCTTGCCGCAGCCGGCGAGCGCGATGGCGCCGGCCACGCCAAGGATGGCAAGAATCTGGAATGGGATCGGACGTAAACGTGCGGTCATGTGGCCCTCTGTGGTTCCCCAGCCGCACAATCTACTTCAATGCACTGGCGCGGGTCTGATCAATTGCAGCGCAGAGCACCTCGATTTCATCGGCCAACCGGGGTCCGTGGCGGTTCAGGCGATCCGCATCGAGCGTGAAGAACTGCCCTCGCCGGGTCGCGGCCAGCGTCGGAAAGCGCTGCCACATGGCCAGCGCAGCACTCGGCTGGGCGCCGGGCTCCGCCGTGACGATCGCCTGAGGGTTGGCCGCCAGCACGGCTTCGATCGAAACCTGCGGCGCGATCGGACCGAGATCGGCGAATACATTGCGGCCACCACAGGTCGTGATCGCCTCGCTGATCACGTGCTTGCCCGACAGCGTCATCAGCGGCGCTGCCCACACCTGATAGAACACCCGCACCGGAGTCCGCTGGGCATAGCGGGCGCGCAGCGTGGCGATTTTCGCGGCGAACGTATCAGCAGCCGGGCGACCGTCGGTGCCGGCGAGCGTGCCGAGCCGCTGCATTGAGCGCGCCACATCGTCCAGCGAGCGCGGTTCGTTGACGAACACCGGGATGCCGAGCCGACGGATCGATTCGATGATCGCCGGTGGAAAGCCGCTTCCCCAAATTACAACGAGGTCGGGCTTGAGCATGGCGACGCGCTCGAGGTCGACGCTGTGCGCACGGCCGACCCGCGGAATTTGCAGCGCCGCGGGCGGGAAGTCGGCGTGTTCGGTCGTGCCGACGATCCGGTCACCGGCACCGACGGCAAAGAGCTGCTCCGTCAGGTGCGGCGACAGGCTGACGATGCGCGTGGCCGGCCGTTCCAGGGTCACCGTCGCGCCCTCGTCGTCGACGACACGGATGACCGCGACGGCAGGCAGTGCGGCCGCCAGAAGCGCGAGCGCCACCAGCGGCGCGGCGCGACGGCGCGTGGGCGTCACGGCCGCGCGCTGGCGGCGGCCGGGGCGGGTTCGGTGACGAATCCGATCTTGAGGAGCCCGGCCTGCTGTGCCGAAGACAGCACCATCGCGATGCGCTCGTAACGCGTCGCCTTGTCGGCGCGCAGATGCACCTCCGGCGCCGGCGACTGCTGTCCGGCATCGGTCAGGCGGCTGCGCAGCTGGTCGTCGGCGATGGGGTCCGTATCCCAGTAGACCTGGCCGTCCGCGTCGATCGACAGTTTGATCGTTGCCGGCATCACGTCGGCCGCTGGGGCGGCCTCGTTCGGCAGGTCGAGTCGTATCGCGTATGACAACAACGGCGCGGTGATGATGAAGATCACCAGCAACACCAGCATCACGTCGACGAGGGGCGTGACATTGATTTCAGACATGGGCTGCTGCGTAGTGCCATGCCGTTCGAAACCGCCGAATGGCATCAGGACTGTCCCGCGAGCCGCGAGCCCGTCGTCAGCGTCGCGTGCAGATCGTGCGCGAAGCCGTCGAGCTGGCCCAGCACCATGCGGTTTGCGCGCGTGAAGGCGTTGTAGGCGAGCACGGCAGGAATCGCGACGGCAAGGCCGAAGGCCGTCATGATCAGCGCCTCGCCGACCGGACCGGCCACCTTGTCAATCGCGATCTGGCCCGCTGAGGCAATGTTGATCAGCGCCCGGTAGATGCCCCACACGGTGCCGAACAGGCCGATGAACGGCGCGGTGCTGCCTACCGACGCCAGGATCGTCAGTCCGGCTTCGAGCCGGCCGGCGGCCTCGTTGATGCGCTGTCGCAGCGCCCGCGTGATCAGTTCCGAGCGGTCGATCTGGGCGGCCAGGCTGTTCTCGGCGGCCGGATGCGTCGCCGCGGTGGAGGCGCCGACTGCCAGGGGAATGAAGACACGCTCGGCATCGATCGGCTTCAGTGTGGCCACCGCCGCATCGATCGACGGCGCGCTCCAGAAGCTCTCGATCGCATGCGAGGCGCGACGCACGCGCCACCAGGCCCAGCCCTTCCAGACGATCAAAAACCAGCTCGCCACGGACATTGCAAGCAGCAGATAGGCGGTGAGGCGGATGACGCCGTCCGCCTGTTCCCAGAAATGGGCGAGTCCGAGCGCGCTATCCATCAGTTGAAGCCGAGCACATCGAACATGTCGTAGAGGCCGCTGCGCTTGTCGGCGAGGAAGCGCGCCGCACGCAGGCTGCCGTTGGCATACGACGTGCGGCTGCCGGAGCGGTGGCTGATCTCGATGCGTTCCCCGGCTCCGGCGAACATCACCGTATGGTCGCCGACGATGTCGCCGCCGCGTATCGTCGCGAAGCCGATCGAGCCGGGGCGACGCTCGCCGGTGTGTCCCTCGCGGGCGTACACCGCAAGCTCGTCGAGCGGCCGGCCCAGCGCACCGGCAATCACTTCGCCCATTTTCAGCGCGGTGCCCGACGGCGCATCCACCTTGTGGCGGTGGTGCGCCTCGATGATCTCGATGTCATAGCCGTCGTTGAGCATGCGCGTGGCGATCTCGACCAGCTTGAACGTGGCGTTGACGCCGACACTCATGTTCGGCGCGAAGACGATCGCGATCCGCTCGCTGGCCGCTCGTATCGCGCGCTTGCCGTCGTCGTCGAAGCCGGTGGTGCCGATCACCATCTTGACCCCGGCGTCCGCGCACTCCTCGAGGTGCCGCAGCGTCGCCTCGGGCCGCGTGAAATCGATCAGGACGTCGGCGCCGGCCAGCGTCGCGAGCTCGGCGCTGACGCGCACGCCGGTCGATCGCCCGAGTGTTTCCGCGCAGTCGCGCCCCAGCATGGGACTGCCGGGCCGGTCGAGCGCCACCGCCAGCGTGAGATCCGACTGCGCCAGCGCAGCCTCGATCAGCATCTGTCCCATGCGGCCGGACGCGCCGGCAATCGCAACTTTCATTGGCAGGGCTCGCGTTGCGCCGTCGGGGCAGGCGCGATCACTCGGTCTGAGATCCGGGCAGGGTCTGGGAGCCCGGGCCGGGCGTCGAGACGTCCGGCATCGGAATCGCGGGCTGCTGCGAACGACGCGCGACCCGCTTGGCGTTGGGACCAAGGATCAGCGCGTCGGCCTCGTCATCGGCCGGCATCGGGTCGGCGTTGAAACGGTCGAGCCGGTTGTCCTTGAAGTACAGCGTCAGCCGGCGGTTCTGCACCGGGCCCTTCAGCGGATTCAGGTAATAGATGTAATCCACCCGGTCCTTGCGGAATTCAGTGGTCAGCAGCGGCGTGCCCAACATGAAACGCACCTGATCGCGCGTCATGCCGATGCGCAACTGGTCGACCATTTCCTTCGTGACGATATTGCCTTGGTGCACGTCCGGCCGGTACGGCCCGAGAAATGTGGGTGCCCAGCTGAATGCCGAGGCAAAGCCGGAACCGACGCTGGAGCTGACGCTGTAAAGCGACTCGCAGCTCGCAAGCAGCAGGATCAGGGCACAGGCAGAAAGGCGACGCAGGCGCATCAGTCGTCAGAGGCGGTCGGCATGGAGCGGAAGCCGTATGATACTCAGAGGCGCCGGCATGACGGCGCAGCAACTTTGGCCATGCCGAACCGCTCGACCACCTCCAGTGACCTGAAGAACATCGGCCTCAAGGCCACTGTGCCGCGTCTCAAGGTGCTGGAGATCTTCCAGCGCAGCACAGCGGAGCGGGGTGTGCGGCACATGAGCGCCGAAGATGTCTACAAATCACTGATCGCCGAGCACATTGATGTCGGACTCGCGACGGTCTACCGCGTGCTGACGCAGTTCGAACAGGCGGGGTTGCTTTCCCGCAATCATTTCGAGGGCGGGCGCGCGATGTTCGAGCTCAACGAGGGCTCGCATCACGACCACCTCGTCTGCCTGACCTGCGGGCGCGTCGAGGAGTTCGTCGACAGCGAGATCGAAGCCCGACAGCACCAGGTGGCTGCCGAGCGCGGCTTCAAGCTGCAGGAGCACGCACTGGCGCTGTACTGCGAATGCACCAAGCCGAACTGCGAGTTCCGCAAGGAATAGTCATCCCTCGATCCGCTGGCGGGTCTTCGCATCGAACCAGTGCACTGCGCTGGCTGAAAATCCCAGGGGCAGACTTGAACCCGGCGCGGGGTGATCCTGCGGCCCGCTGCGGACGATCACGTCGTGGCCGGCAACGATGCCATGGATCAGGTGCTCGGCCCCGAGTACTTCGACGGTCTCCACCACCATGTCGAGGCCGTCGCCGCCGGGATGCAGGTGTTCCGGCCGCAGCCCGAGCGCCAACTCGCGGCCGGCCAACGCGCCGGCGGGCGCCGGCAGGTCGATACGCAAGCCGTCCATGACGATGAACGCGCGGCCGTCGTCGGCCACGCGGCCGTCGAAGAGGTTCATCGGCGGCGAGCCGATGAAGCTCGCGACAAAGGTTGTCGCCGGGCGTGAGTAGACGTCGTCCGGCGTGCCGACCTGCTCGGCCCGCCCAGCGTTCATCACGATCATGCGTTGCGCCAGGGTCATTGCCTCGACCTGGTCATGCGTGACATACAGGCTGGTCGTGCGCAGCCGCCGGTGCAGCTTCTGGATTTCAAGGCGTGTCTGCACGCGCAGCTTGGCGTCGAGATTGGACAGCGGCTCGTCGAACAGGAAGGCCGCCGGTTCGCGCACGATCGCCCGTCCCATTGCGACGCGCTGGCGCTGCCCGCCGGACAGTTGCCGCGGCTTGCGCGCCAGCAGTCCGTCGAGTTCAAGGATTGCTGCGGCTTCGTTGACTCGACGGTCGATTTCGGCCTTCGGCAGCTTGCGGATCTTTAGCCCGTAAGCCATGTTTTCGTACACGCTCATGTGCGGATAGAGCGCGTAATTCTGGAACACCATTGCACAGTCGCGATCCTTGGGCTCGAGATTGTTGACGACGCGGTCACCGATCCTGATCGTTCCGGCCGTGATCTCCTCGAGGCCCGCCACCATGCGCAGCAGTGTCGACTTGCCGCAGCCCGAGGGGCCGACCAGCACCACGAATTCGCCGTCAGTCACGGTCAACGAGATGCCGTGCACGACCTGGTTCGTGCCGTAACTCTTGCGCACATCCGCAAACTCGATCGACGCCATGTCCGTTCTTCTACTTTTCGGTTTCGACCAGACCCTTGATGAACCAGCGCTGCATCAGCAGCACGACCAGCGCTGGCGGGATCATCGCCAGAATCGCCGTGGCCATGATGAGGTTCCACTCGTTGGCGGCGTCACCGCCGCCAATCATCCGCTTGATGCCGATGACGATCGGGTACATGTCCTCGCTGGTCGTGATCAGCAACGGCCACAGGTACTGGTTCCAGCCGTAGATGAACTGGATCACGAACATCGCCGCGATGTTCGTGACCGATAGCGGCACCAGGATCGTGAAGAAGAAACGCATCGGTCCGGCGCCGTCGATGCGTGCCGCCTCGGCCAGTTCGTCCGGCACAGTCAGGAAGAACTGGCGAAACAGGAACGTGGCGGTGGCCGAGGCGATCAGCGGCATGATCAGTCCCGGGAACGTGTTGAGCAGGCCGAGATCGGACATCACCTCGTAGGTCGGCGTGATGCGTACTTCCACCGGCAGCATCAGCGTGATGAAGATCATCCAGAAGAAGAAATTCCGCATCGGAAAGCGGAAGTAGACGATCGCAAACGCGGACAGCAGCGAGATGATGATCTTGCCGACCGCGATGCCGACCGCCATCGTCAGGCTCACCAGCATCATGCGGCCGACCGGCGCGCGCGAACCGACATCGCCGCCCTCGAACAACACCTTGCGGTAATTTTCGACCAGCAGGTCGCCCGGGATCAGCGACATCGGCGCCGCCTCGACCGCCTCGGCGGTGTGCGAGGACGCGACGAGGGCGAGGTAAACCGGGAACGCGACGATCGCTATGCCGAGGATGACCACGGCATAAGACAGCACATCCAGCCAGCGCCGACGTTCGACCATCAGCGACTTTCCGACTGCGTGAACGGCGCAGCAAGCGTCATACAGGGGACGAACGCAGTGTGGCAGCGCATCAGTAATTCACCCGCCGCTCGATGAAGCGGAACTGCAACACCGTCAGCGTGATGACGATGGCCATGAGGATCACCGACTGCGCTGCCGAGCCGCCGAAGTCCAGGGCCTTGAAGCCGTCGTGATAGACCTTGTAAACGAGAATCGAGGTCTCCTGCCCCGGCCCTCCCTGCGTGACCGCGTCAACGATCGCGAAGGTGTCGAAGAAGGCATAGACGATGTTGACCACCAGCAGGAAGAATGTCGTCGGAGTGAGCAGCGGGAACACGATGCTCCAGAAGCGCCGCCACGGGCCGGCGCCGTCGATCGCCGCAGCTTCGATCAATGACTTCGGGATCGCCTGCAACCCGGCGACGAAGAAGACGAAGTTGTAGCTGATCTGTTTCCAGACCGCGGCCATCACGAGAAGCAGGAGCGCCTGATCGCCGTTGAGCAGGAAGTCCCAGTGCACTCCGGCGTTGTAGAGCCAGTGCGCGACCACGCCTAGGGTCGGGTTGAACATGAAGAGCCACAGCACGCCGGCAATCGCCGGCGCGACCGCGTAAGGCCAGATCAGCAATGTCTTGACGGCGGTGGCACCGCGCAGCAGACGGTCGGCGAAGACCGCGAGCAGCAGCGAAATCGCCAGGCCAAAGCCGGCGACGAACACGGAGAACACCGCCGTGACGCGGAACGAGTCGAGATAGCCCGGATCGTTGAAAAGGACGCGGAAGTTCTCGAGGCCGACGAACTCGACTCTGGCGCCGAAGGCGTCCTGTTGCAGGACGCTCTGGTACAGGGCCTGCCCGGCGGGCCAGAAGAAGAAAACGATCGTGATCGCGAGCTGTGGCGCGACCAGTGCGTACGGCAGCCAGCGGCTGCGAAAGAATGCGCGCTTTTCCAAGGGCGCGGTTGGTGTGGCGAGTTTGGGCCGGCCGCATTGGCGGCCGGCCACTCCTGACCTACTTGCTGGTCTTTTCGAAGCGCTCCAGCTGCTCGTTACCGCGCTTGATCATGTCCGCCAGCGC
>CAVQID010000012.1:0-62886 GCA_963712485.1 uncultured beta proteobacterium | reverse complement strand
ATCCTAGGTCGTCGGTGGGGTGCTGCTGACAACGGTTTTGATCAACTCGCCCATTTCCCGTCGACCTCTCATCTTTCGATCATCTAATTAAATCGAACAACAACACAAAACATTCGCCGTCATCGACTAATTTACATTTGGACATGGTTCCGCCACCTCCACCATTGTTGATGACTGGTAAGGCGTCCTTCGATAATCATTTCTTCAGCCATTGGTCTCGAAAACCACCTAATTCCGTCGTCCTTGATCCATTCAGTACATTTGAGATAGCCATGTGGTGGCATGGTGGCCTGGGTGGTGGCACTGTGGCCTGCTGGATGGTGGCGGCGGGCGGGCAGGCTGGTGGATGGCTCGCTCGCTCTCTCGGAGCTGCTCGCCTCGGTTGGTTGTCATGCGCATAGCGGTAGCCCGCGCCGTGGCCGAGATCCTTCATCAGGCGCGTTGGCGCATTCGGCGCGGTCCGCGTGGGTACCGGTCGTAACTCCATCCGTGCTGCTCACGAACGCCCGCGCGGCGTTGTAGGCGACGTAGACGGCGTTGGACTTCGGCGCAACCGCCGGATGCGACGATGGCCTGCGCAATCGCCAGTTCGCCCTCCGGCGAGCCTGCGAGCCGTTCTCGAAACGTTGCGGCGGCGGCCAGTGCGATTTCGAGTCCCCTCGGGGTCGGCAAGACCGATATCCTCGAGCCGCCATGCGCACGACGCGTCGGGCGATATAGCGGGGATCGGCACCGCCGTCGAGCATGCGCGCCCGTCATCCAGTAAAGTTCGACGTCTCGAGTCCGGGTCCGAGCCACGCACCGACTTGCTGTCCATGCTGGAAGAAATCTGGTCATAGAAATTTTCACCGCCTTTGTCGAAGCGCCGCAGGGTTGCAGGCAGTGCCCGCTGCGCAGGGAAAGCGGCATCGATGGCCGACGCGCCCTGTCGCGTGCCGCAGTCGACGCGACTTCCAGCGCATTCAGCAGTCGACGCGCATCGCCATCGGCAAGATCGATGAGCATGCGGCGCGCAACCGGTTCGATGGCCAGGCCCCCCGAGCGGTCCGGCGGTGGCGCGCGCGCCATGGCATCTTCGAGCTCATCGGCATTGAGCGGCTCCAGCACGTAGACCGCGGCACGCGACAGCAGCGCGCCGACCACCTCGAACGGGCGCGGGTTCCGTGGTCGCACCGACGAAGACGAACAGCCCCGATTCGACATGCGGCAGGAATGAGTCCTGCTGCGCCTTGTTGAAGCGATGCACTTCGTCCACGAAGACCACGGTGGGCCGGCCGCTGCGGGCGCGGGTTGCCATGGCGCGCTCGACGGCATCACGAGAAGTCCTCACACCACCAGCACTGCCGAAATCGCGGTGAAGATGAAGCGCGAACATGGCGTCGGCCATCAGGCGCGCCAGCGTGGTCTTGCCGACTCCCGGCGGACCCCACAGGATCATCGAGTGCGGTCGTGCCGACTCGAAAGCGACACGCAGCGGCTTGCCGGCTCCCAAAAGATGCGACTGCCCGACCACCTCGTCGATCGAGGTCGGTCGCATGCGCTCGGCCAGTGGAGCGCTGGTGTCGGTGGCGAAAAGATCTTCCATGTTTGGGCTCGACGTCAAGACAGGCTAGCATCGCGCCCGCCGCCCAGCGAGCACGACGACGGGCTTTACGCAGCGAAGGATGAAATGATGAAGAAGTGGGTACTGATGGCACTGATCGCAAGCCCGATCGCCTGGGCGCAGAACACCGTGGTTGACCAGTCCGCGGCCGAAAAAGGCGCGGTCAAGACCGACTCGGGCATGGTGTATCGCGCGCTCAAGGACGGCACCGGCGCGAGCCCCAAGGAAACGGACGTCGTGCGGGTCCACTACCGCGGTACCGCTACCCGACGGCAAGGAGTTCGACAGCTCGATCGCGCGCGGCCAGCCGGCCGAGTTCCCGCTGAACCGCGTCATCAAGTGCTGGACCGAAGGCGTGCAGAGGATGAAGGTCGGCGGCAAGGCCAAACTCACGTGCCCGCCCGGCCTCGCCTATGGCGAGCGCGGCACGCCCGGCGGCCCGATCCCGCCGAACGCCACGTTGATCTTCGAAGTCGAGCTGCTCGGAATAAAGTAGCTTGCGTCGCTCGTGTACGCAAAGGCCCGGCATCGCCGGCACCTTTGGACGGTGCACTCGCTGCGCGCACAAGTTAGTCGGCTCCGCTCCGGAGCGGCCGCGCGCTCCACCCAAAGAACAGCAGACACTCCCCTGCCCCTCGCCGAGCGAGGGGTCGGATGCACTCCCTCCCCGCCTTCCTCGCCAGACGAGGAGGAGACGACAATCCTGCCGCGTCGCTTCGATCAGCTTCGATTCGTTTTGCACCCGCCTCTCTCGGAGAGGCGGGTCGGGGTGGAGAGCAAGACGCCCCTCGTTCGGTGAGGGGCCCCGGGGAGTGCCGTGCCTTTGATGTTCGGCGGAGCGCTCGGCCGCTCCGGAGTGGAGCCGACTGATCAGTCTTGAGCGGTTCGCGCCATGCGCGAACCGTTTCGGCGCAAGTGCACGTGCATCGGCGAAGCCGATGCGTACACTTGCGACGCTATTCCGTCAGGACATCCGCACCCTTCGGCGGCGTGAAGCGGAACGCATCGGCGTCGAGCTTGGGATTGCGCTCGACCTTGCTGAAGACGAGCCGCGTGGTCTGCCCGAAACTGTCGACGAGATGCATGCCGCCGGGCAGGCCGTCGCGGAAGCCGATCTCGATGCGCTCGAACGGCGTGTCCTTGGTGCGGGGTTTCGCGAGCACCCATTCCAGGCCGTCGCGCGCACCCAGGTCGCTGACTTCGAACTCACGTTCGAAGTCGTTCGAGCCGAACAGGATCGAAGCGGGGCTGGAGGGTAACGCCGCCTGCAGCTTGCGGATCGTCGCCTGGTTGAGATCCTTGTCGAACAACGTCAATCGCTGGCCGTCTGAAACGATCAGCTGCTCATACGGCTTCTCGTAGATCCAGCGAAACTTGCCGGGCCGCTGGAATACGAACCGTCCGCTCGACTGCTGCGTCGCGCTGTTGCGCACGACACGCTGCACGAATTCGCCACGGGCGGTGGTCGTCTGCGTCAGAAAGGCGCGCAACTGGTCGACGGACGCGGCGTGCGCCGACGATGCACATGCCGCAAGGAAGGTCACAACGAACGCGATGGATCTGATGGCGTGACTCCCGCGCAGATCAGGCGTCCCGTGCCGGGACCAGGATCTCTCGATTGCCGTTGCTCTGCATTGGCGAGACCATACCAGCCCGCTCCATGTCTTCGAGCAGCCGGGCGGCGCGGTTGTAGCCGATGCGCAGATGCCGTTGCACCAGCGATATCGACGCACGGCGGTTCTTGATGACGATCTCCACGGCCTGGTCGTATAACGGATCGGCCTCCCCACCCGGTTGACCGCCGGCACTCTCGTCGCCTTCCGAAGAAGGCGCGTCCAGCACGCCCTCGAGGTACTGCGCCGGACCCCGCTTGCGCAGCGTCTCGACGACGCGGTGGACCTCCGCGTCCGAAACAAATGCGCCGTGCACCCGCGTCGGCAAACCCGTGCCCGGCGCAAGGTAGAGCATGTCGCCCTGCCCGAGCAGGGACTCCGCCCCCATCTGGTCCAGGATCGTGCGTGAGTCAATCCGGCTCGAAACCTGGAAGGAGATGCGCGCCGGAATGTTCGCCTTGATGAGACCGGTGATGACGTCGACCGACGGCCGCTGCGTCGCCAGAATCAGGTGCATGCCGGCGGCACGGGCCTTCTGCGCGATGCGCGCGATCAGTTCCTCGACCTTCTTGCCGGCCACCATCATCAGGTCGGCAAGCTCGTCGATGACGACGACAATCATCGGCAGCGGATCGAGCGGCTCCGGATCCTCAGGCGTCAGCGAGAACGGGTTTTTCACCGGCTCGCCCTTCGCGCGGCCCTCGGCAATCTTCGCGTTGTAGCCGGCGAGGCTGCGCACGCCGAGCCGGCTCATCACCCGGTAGCGCTTGTCCATCTCGACGACGCACCACTGCAGCGCGTTGCCGGCTTCGCGCATATCGGTGACCACCGGGCACAGCAGGTGCGGGATGCCCTCGTACACCGAGAGCTCGAGCATCTTCGGGTCGACCAGGATCAGTCGCACCTGCGACGGATCCGCCTTGTACAGGATCGACAGGATCATCGCGTTGATGCCGACTGATTTTCCGGACCCGGTCGTGCCGGCCACCATCAGGTGCGGCATGCGCGCGAGGTCGACGACCACGGCCTTGCCGCCGATGTCCTTGCCCAGACCCAGCGTGACCAGCGACGCACTCTCGCTGTAGACCGCCGATCCCAGGATCTCCGAGAGCTTCACGACCTGCCGCCGCGGGTTGGGCAGTTCCAGCCCCATCAGGTTCTTGCCCGGGATCGTTTCGACGACGCGCACCGACACCAGCGACAACGAGCGCGCCAGGTCCTTGGCCAGGTTGACGATCTGGCTGCCCTTGACGCCGACGGCGGGCTCGATTTCGTAGCGCGTGATCACCGGGCCGGGATACGCGGCAACGACCTGCGCCTCGACATTGAAGTCGCGCAGCTTCTTTTCGATCAGCCGCGAAGTGAATTCCAGCGTCTCGGTCGAAACGCTTTCGATCGCCGGTGGCGCCTCGTCGAGCAGGTCGAGCGCGGGCAGGCGCGCGTCGGCCATTTCGGCGAAGAGCGGCACCTGCTTTTCCTTCTGCTTGCGCTCGGACGGCTTCACATGGGTCGGCGGCCGCTCGATATGAACTGGCGGCGCCTCCTCGATGCGCCCGCGTTCTTCGGCCAGTGCCGCCTCACGTACCTTGGTCGCCGCCTCGCCGATCGCCCGGTCCTCGGCCTCCTCGCGACGCTGCTCTGCGCGACGCGAAAAGCCCTCGATGAACGCGCCGAGCCGTTCCGACACAGACAACCATGAAAAATCCAGGAACAGTGACAAGCCGATCGCGACGGCGACGAGAAAGACGACACTCGCACCGGTAAAACCGACGCCCGCCTGGACCGTCGATGCGATGGCGTTGCCGACGATCCCTCCCGGCGCACCCGGCAGTGCGACCTTCAGCGTGTAAAGGCGCAAGGCTTCGAGGCCGGTGGCCCCGGCGATCAGCAGTAGAAAGCCGGCGCCATGCGCCCACGCCGGCAGGTCGTCCGACAACGGGTCAACGCCGACCGCAAGGCGATGCAGCCTGCGGAAGCCACGCGCCACGGTGACGAGCAGGCCGACGGCGATCAGGTAGGACGACAATCCGAACAGCAGCAGGACGATGTCCGCCGCCCAGGCCCCAAGCCGACCACCCAGGTTGTGCACTGCTGCATTCGCGACCGAATGGGTGAACCCGGGATCATCCCGGCTGTAGGTCAGCAGCACCGTCAGCAAGGCGACGGCGAGCGTGGCCCCGAGAATCCAGCGGGCCTCGGCGAACAGGCGCGCCAGCCGAGGATGGGTTGTTTCCTCAGCGGGTTGCCGTGCCCGTACCCAGGCGCCGTCAGATACGGAGCCGGTCACTCGCTCGATGCCGGGGCGTGATGCCATGGGCGGCGATTATAGGAGTCGGCCTTGCGTTGACCTTCCGCCGACGACGGGCCTGGACCCCGCAAATCTCTCGATTTCGTCGCCCGGGACCCGGTTTCACGCCGGCCTACCCCCGGTTCGTCGCGTGGGATTGCGAAGGCGGCGCCCAGCTCGCAGAATCCGGTCCAATGGCCTCGGTGATCGCCCTCCCCGTGCTTGGCGCGACTGCGCGCGCGCATTCTGCCGCGCGCGAGGCTTTCGCGCGGGTGTTCAACCTGCGCAACATTGCCGGACTCTTCTACTTCTGCTTCATCCTGCTGCTCGGCCGCTTCGTCATCTGGCTGAGCTACGAGCCCCTCGACGACTGGGCCTTCAGTCTGGTGCGCGGCGTGCGGCAGACGATGATCAGTGCCATGCTGATGTTGCTAGGCATCGCGTGTGTCGAAGCGTTCGTTGCCGCGCGCCGGCTCGCATCACGCTCGGCAATCATGGTGGGAGTGCTTGTCTGCATCCTGGCATCGGCCATCGCGCTACCGTTGCGCGTCTGGGTGGCCGGAAGCCCGCTTTCAAGCATCCCGAAGGAACCGGCGTACTTCATCCAGGTCTGGGCGCTATGGACGGCGGTAGGAAGCTTCGGTTACTGGCTGTTCCATTCGCTGCGAACCGACGAGGTGGCGCGCAGCCAGCTGACTGACGCCGAATGCCGCCGCGAAAGCCTGCAGGCGCAGATGGTGGAGGCGCGCCTGTCCGCGCTCCAGGCCCAAATTGAGCCCCATTTTCTGTTCAACACGCTCGCCAATGTCAAGCGCCTCTACGAGACGGCCCCGGCGCGCGGTCGGGAGATGCTGTCGAGCCTGATCAACTACCTGCGTGCAGCGCTGCCGACGATGCGCGAGCCCGGTTCGACGCTGGGCCGCGAAATCGAACTGGTGCGTTCGTTCCTCACGATCCTGCAGATGCGCATGGGTGAGCGCCTGAGCTTTGCAATCGACGCTCCCGCTGAACTCGCCGGCGCGAGGCTGCCACCGATGGTACTGCCCACGCTGGTCGAAAACGCGATCAAGCACGGCCTGTCCCCCTTGCCCGAGGGCGGTCGCATCGACATCCGCGCGCGCGCCGAAGCCGGCAAGCTCGTGGTCGATATCGCCGACAACGGCGCAGGCTTTGCCGCGACTGGCGGCAGCGGCGTGGGCCTCGCCAATACGAGATCGCGCCTCGCGGCGTTGTATGGTGCGGATGCATCGCTGGCGCTCGCGATCGGCTCGCCGCGCGGCGTCGTGGCGACCGTGACACTGCCACTGCAGACCCAGGAGGCCCCCGCATGAGCGCCGTTCTGCCCCGCGCCGCCAGCCTCGACAGTACCCCGCGCGGCGTCGCCGGCTGGATACGGGCCTGGTCGAAAATGGGCCGGCAGCATGCGATGGCCTGGCTGCTGTCGAGTGCCGCGATGACGGTCGTCGATCTGACCGCGCTCATCGACAAGCTGGACAAGCCCGGCGTCTCGCTGTCATGGCATGGGACTTCGTGACCTCGCTGATCCTTTTCGGCGTGACGCTGCTGACCTGGGTCGCGGCGACCGAGGGCGCGGCCGCGAGCGGCCATGAGCGCAATGTCCGCGTCATCTGGGCAATCGTCATCAGCGCTGTCGTCGCCGCCTCCATCGCCGTTCCACTGATGCGCACCATGGAGATCGACAAACTGTGGTGGGAAATGTCGGGCAAGACCAAGCCCCAGCCGATGTTTGCGCTGGTGATGCTGGGCAACGCGATACATTTCATCGCCTGGTCGGCCCTCTTCGTTGCCGCTGCCGAAGTGATCCGGCGGCGCGCGCTCACCAATGAAGCGATCCGCGCGACCCAGCGTGAGCAGGCGGCCCTCGCACGTGACGTGCTGGAATCGCGCCTTGCGGCCATGCAGGCGCAGGTCGAACCGCAGTTCCTGTTCGACACGCTGGTCGACATCGAGCGCCTGTACCAGAAGGACATCGGGGGCGCCGCCGACAATCTCGACCGTCTGATCACGTACCTGCGTGTTGCCCTGCCGCGCCTGCGTGAGGCGGGATCCACGATGGCAGCCGAAATCGACCTCGTCCAGGCGTATCTCGAAGTCGTTCGCTCGTTGCACAGCGGCGCGCCGAGCCTGACCGTGACGCTGGCGGACGATTGTCGTGACGCACGGTTCTATCCGATGCTGCTGCTGCCACTGGTGCAGCGCGCGGTCCGCGGTGGGACGAGCGACGTTCCGGCCAGCATCCGCATTGCGGTACAGCGCAACGGCAATGACATCGTGATCCTCGTACGCGTTGCAGCCGCCGGCGGCTGCGCCGAGGATCGCGAGATCGGCCGCGTCCGTGAACGCCTCGCCGGCCTGTACGGATCGCGCGCGACGCTGGAGTGTCTTGAACTGCAGGGCAACACCACACAGCTGACGATGCGCATTCCAGGCAACGCACCGGCCGGCTCATGAGCGGCACGACTGCCGTCGTCGCCGAAGATGAAGCGACGCTGCGCCACCAACTGGTCGAGCAACTCGGCCAGCTGTGGCCCGAACTCGACATCGTCGGAGAGGCTGCCGACGGCGTGCAGGCACTTCGGCTGCTCGATGAACGCCAGCCCGACGTGCTGTTCCTCGATATCGAGATGCCCGGAGCGACCGGCCTCGAGGTCGCGCGGCAGGCCAACGGCCGCTGCCATGTCGTCTTCGTGACCGCCTACGACCAGCACGCGGTGGCGGCATTCGACCAGGGCGCAGTCGACTACGTGCTGAAACCGGTTTCCGCGGCACGACTCTTCACCGCGGTCACGCGCCTCAAGCAGCGACTTGGATCGCCGCCGGTCCGGCTCGATGCCGCACTGACGCAGCTCGCCCGGGCACCGGCCGCCGGCGGCAAGCAGGCGCTGCGCTGGATCAATGCCTCCGTCGGCCAGAATCTGAAGCTCATCACGGTCGATGAAATCACCTACTTCCAGGCCGACAACAAGTACACCCGGGTCGTCACGGCCGAAGGCGAAGCATTGATCCGCAAGCCGCTTGAAAGAGCTTGTCGAAGAACTGGACCCCAGCCAGTTCTGGCAGATCCATCGCTCGACACTGGTCAATGCAACGGCCATTGCCGGCGTCACGCGCGACTTCCGCGGCCGCATGATGGTCAAGCTGAAGACGCGACCCGAATCGTTGCTGGTGTCGGACACCTATACGCATCTGTTCCGACAGATGTAGGTCTGTCGCTCCTCGTGTACGCGATCAGCACCGCCGATCGCACGTGCACTCGGAGCGGAACGGCAAGTCGGTCGGCTTTGCTTCGGAGCGGCCGGGCGCTCCGACCGATTCCCAGCCGCAGGGCGCCCACGCTGCCGCTTCATCGGGAGGGATGCGCCTTATCGAACGATCGGTTGAGGAATCGGCAGGCCACCCCCACCTATAATTGCTTGATCCAGAAGGGGGAGTTCGTCATGGCGGTCACAAAACACGCGCGCGTGCTGATCCTCGGATCCGGCCCCGCCGGCTATACGGCAGCGGTCTATGCAGCGCGCGCCAACCTCAAGCCGGTGCTGATCACCGGACTGGCCCAAGGCGGGCAACTGATGACGACCACCGATGTCGACAACTGGCCGGCCGACGCGCAGGGCGTGCAGGGCCCGGATCTGATGGCGCGATTCCTCGCACACGCCGAGCGCTTCAATACCGAGATCATCTTCGACCATATCCATACGGCGAAGCTCGGCGAAAGGCCGCTGCGGCTCGTCGGCGACAGCGGCGAGTACACCTGTGACGCGCTGATCATCGCCACCGGTGCGAGCGCCATGTACCTCGGACTGCCTTCCGAACAGGAGTTCATGGGAAAAGGCGTGTCCGGATGCGCGACATGCGACGGGTTCTTCTACCGCAACCAGGACGTCGCTGTCGTCGGCGGCGGCAACACGGCCGTCGAGGAAGCGTTGTACTTGTCGAACATCGCGAAGAAAGTGACGCTGATCCACCGGCGCGACAAGTTCCGTGCCGAGCCCATCCTGATCGACCACATGATGGACAAGGTGAAGGAAGGCAAGATCGAACTCAAGACTCATAGCGTGCTCGATCAGGTCCTTGGCAACGATTCCGGCGTCACCGGGGCGCGCATCAAGAATGTGCAGACGGGTGCCGCGCACGACCTGCAGCTGCAGGGCGTCTTCATCGCGATCGGCCACCGCCCCAACACCGAGCTTTTCGTCGGCCAGCTCGACATGACCAACGGGTACATCATCACGAAAGGCGGACTCGCCGGCATGGCCACGGCCACCAGCGTTCCCGGTGTGTTTGCCGCGGGTGACGTGCAGGATCATGTATATCGGCAGGCGATCACCAGCGCGGGGACCGGATGCATGGCCGCGCTCGATGCCCAGCGCTATCTCGAAAACCTCCAGCCGGCAGCCGCGCCGGCCGGTGAAGTCCTCGCGGCGTGAGTCCCCCGATGGGGACCTTCAATGGCCGCGCGCATCAAGGATCTGTCGCAGCTCGAGTCGCTGCGTGACTCGCTGAACCGAGCGGCACTCGAGCGCGAGGCGACGGCATGCGGAAGCGCGCCGCGCCGAGCAGGCGAGGCTATCGGCGGCCGATGAATTCCGTGCAACGGTCGGGTCGGTCACGCCATTGGCCATCAAGCGGCGTGTCGAGCACGACCGACCGCCGCACCCGCCGATTCCGAAGCAGCGGATCGAAGACAACCAGCAGGTGCTCATAGCTTCGGTGTCGGACGAGTTCGAGATCGACACGCTGCTGCACACCGACGCGGAGCTGTCGTTCAGGCGCCCGGGTGTCGGGCCCGACGTGCTGCGCAAGCTGCGGCGTGGCGAGTGGGTGATTCAAGACCAGCTCGATCTCCATGGTGCGCGCGTCGACGAGGCCCGCGAACTGCTCGCCGGCTTCCTGCGCGAGGCGGTCAAGCGCGGACGACGCTGCGTTCGCGTGGTCCACGGCAAGGGGCTCGGTTCGCAGGCTCGGCAGCCGGTGCTCAAGGGCAAGGTGCGCGTCTGGCTGGCGCAGCGCGAGGAGGTCATCGCCTTCTGCCAGGCGCGCCCGGCAGAGGGTGGCAGCGGCGCACTGGTGGTCCTGCTGCGACCGGCACCACGCCCGTGAATGAAGCGCTGACCCTGATCTTCGTCGTCGAGGTGGTTGCGGTTCTCGCCTGTGCGTTTTCGGGCTTTGCCGAAGCGCAGCGCAAGGACATGGACCTGGTCGGCGTCTATGTGGTCGCGTTCCTGACGGCGTTCGGCGGCGGCACACTGCGCGACGTGCTGCTCGACCGCCGGCCATTTTTCTGGGTCGAACACGAGCAGTACCCGATCATCATCCTGGCGATGACGTTGATCGCGACTCCGCTGATGCGGCTCGCCCACCGCATCATTCCGAACTCCGCGTTCGTCGCCGCCGATGCGGTCGGGCTCGCGTTCTTCAGCATTACCGGTGTGGCACTGTCGCTGGAACGCGGCATGTCGCCGTTTGTTGCGTCGGTCATGGGCGTGGTCACCGGCGTGTTCGGCGGCGTGCTGCGCGATGTCGTTCTGAATGAGGTGCCGATGGTGCTGCGTGACGGCCGGCCGTACGCCATTGCCGCCTTCGTCGGCTGCTGGCTTTACATCCTCATGATTCAGGCGGGCGCCGGCTCGGCAATGGCGTTGTGGACGGCGGCGGCCGTCACGACGGGTTTTCGGCTCGCCGCCTGGCGCTACGACTGGTCAATCAAGGATCGCAGCTGACCGCGCCAGGCAAGGTAGCGAAGGATCAGACCGCCGCTTCGCCTTCTTCGCCGGTGCGAATACGGATGACCTGCTCGACCGCGCGCACGAAGATCTTGCCGTCGCCGATCTTGCCGGTGCGCGCGGCCTTGGTGATCGCCTCGATGGCCCGCTCGACCAGCGCCTCCGGTACGACGGCTTCCACCTTGACCTTGGGCAGGAAGTCGACAACGTATTCCGCGCCACGGTACAACTCCGTGTGCCCCTTCTGGCGGCCGAAGCCCTTGACCTCGGTCACGGTGAGGCCGGTGACCCCCACATCGGCGAGCGCCTCGCGCACTTCGTCGAGCTTGAACGGCTTGATGATTGCGGTGATCTGTTTCATGGTCGCTTTCCTGGCTGCGGTTTCAGCCGGATTCTAGTAGGTCGCGTTTTCTTCCCGGAAGCGGTTGGTGATCGGATAGCGCCAGTCGCGGCCGAAGCTGCGATGGGTCACGCGAATGCCGACCGGCGACTGGCGCCGCTTGTACTCGGAAGTACGGATCATGCGCACCACCTGCCGCACCACAGCCTCGTCGAAGCCTGCTGCGACGATGTCGGGAATCGACTCGCCCTCCTGCATGTAGCGGGTGATGATGTCGTCGAGCACTTCGTAGGCAGGCAATGAGTCCTGGTCGGTCTGACCGGCCTTGAGCTCGGCGCTCGGTGCGCGTGTCAGGATGCGTTCCGGAATAATCGGCGTCTTCGCATTGCGGTAGCGACACAGCCGGTACACGAGCGTCTTCAGGATGTCCTTGATTACCGCAAATCCACCGGCGAGGTCGCCGTACAGCGTCGAGTAACCGACCGCGGTCTCGGATTTGTTGCCGGTCGTGAGCACGATCGAGCCGTACTTGTTGGACAGCGCCATCAGCAGCGTGCCGCGGATACGCGCCTGCAGGTTTTCCTCGGTCGTATCCCACGCGAGCCCGCGAAACTCGCCGGCCAGAGTCGACAAGAAGGCGTCAAAGGCGGGCTTGATGGGCAGCACGTCATGGCGCACGCCGAGGTTGCGCGCCAGCTGCTCGGCGTCCTCGAGGCTCATGGGCGAGGTGAACTGCGAGGGCATCATCACGACCCGCACGCTGTCGGCGCCCAGCGCATCGACGGCAATCGCCAGCGTCAGTGCCGAATCCACCCCGCCAGACAGTCCGATCAGTGCCCCCGGGAATCCGTTCTTCCCGACGTAGTCGCGTACTCCGAGCACGAGCGCGTCGTAAGCCAGCGCCTCCTCCGGCGGCTCGGTCGCGATCGAGCCAGGCTGCGGCACGCCATCGACGAACTCGGCGACGAGGACAGCCTCGTCGAAATGCGGCGCCGACGCGGCCACGGTGCCGTCACCCGCGAGGATGAATGAAGCGCCATCGAACACGAGTTCGTCCTGGCCGCCAACCAGATTGGCGTAGACCAGGGCGAGGCCGAAGTGAGAGACGTTGCTGCGCATCGTCTGCAGGCGCTGCGCCTGCTTGCCGAGGTGAAACGGTGAAGCGTTCAGGACCAGCAGCACCTGCGCCCCGGCAGCATGTGCGCACTCGGGGGCGTAGTGAAACCAGCTGTCTTCGCAAATGTTGATGCCGAAGGCCGTGCCCTTCACGTCGAAGACGAACGGTCGATTGTCGGGCGTGAAATAGCGCTGCTCGTCGAACACGTCGTAGTTCGGCAAGTCGTGCTTGCAATAGGTGCCGACAACCAGGCCGCCCTGCAGGACCGAGGCGGCGTTGAAGCGCTGGCCTTCGCGTGCCATCGGATGACCGACGACCACGGCAAGGTCCGGAAACTGCAGCAGCTGACCGGCGAGCCGCGACAGGGCGACGTCGCACGCTGCGTAAAATGCACGGCGCAGCAGCAAATCCTCGGGCGGATAGCCAGTCAGCGAGAGTTCAGGCGTGACCAGCAGATCAGCGCCGCCTGCCACGGCGCGCGCCGCGGCGTCCATGATCTTCCTGCTGTTGCCCTCGAAGTCGCCCACCGAGCAGTTGATCTGTGCGACAGCGACTTTGACGTTCGAGCTCATGAATGGATGCAGCAGGTTCGGTTGATTATTGCACGCGCATCGTGCGCGACCTCGGAGAGGTCGGCGCCACTGCGTGGAATGACCTCGTCACGCACTCGGCAGGCAATCCGTTCATTCGGTTTGAATTTCTCGGCGCATTGCACGACGCCGGATGTGCGTCGCACCGCACGGGATGGGAGCCGCACTATCTCACGCTTTGGCGGGACGATCGGCTCAGCGCGGCCGTGCCGCTGTACCGGAAGTACCATTCCTACGGCGAGTATGTGTTCGACTGGGCCTGGGCCGATGCGCACGAGCGCCACGGCGTCGCGTACTACCCGAAGTGGCTGGTCGCGGTACCGTTCACGCCGGTCCCGGGGCCGCGCCTGCTGGCGATCGACGCGGACGCGCAGCAGCATGCCGCGCGCGAACTGGTCCGCCACGCAACGAACTCGTCGCTGTCCTCCCTCCACGTGCTGTTCCCGACGGAAACTGAGGCGCGCGATCTGCAGGCCGCGGGCGCACTGACGCGCCACTCGGTCCAGTTTCACTGGTTCAACCGTGACTTCGGGTCATTCGATCAGTACCTGGCGCACCTGGCGCAGCCGAAGCGCAAGAAGGTGCGCGCCGAGCGCCGCAAGGTGGGGGAAGCCGGCGTGACGCTGCGGCGCCATGTCGGTGCGCAGATCACGGAGGCGGAGTGGGCGCTCTTCGACCGCTGCTACCGCAGTACCTATGCGGCGCATCACTCGACGCCGTATTTGAATCTGCGCTTCTTCCAGCGGATCGCGGAATCGATGCGCGACAACCTGCTGCTTGTCATCGCGTCGCTCGACGGCGATGACATCGCCGCAGCGTTGGCGTTCTTCGACAGCGAGCGGGTCTATGGGCGCTACTGGGGTGCGCTGACGACGGTACCGTGCCTGCACTTCGAAGTCAGCTACTACCAGTTGATCGAGTTCGCGATCGAGCGCCGGTTGAAAGTCATCGAAGGCGGTGCGCAGGGCGAACACAAGCACGCGCGCGGCTTCGAACCGGTAAGGACATGGTCGAGCCATGTGCTCAACCATCCGGCGTTCGCCGACGCCGTCGAGCGCTACCTCGCGCGGGAAACGGGCGGTATCGATGCGTACATCGACGAGCTGAACGAGCGCTCGGCACTGCGACCGCACCGGGCACGCTGATGTCGACAACGCGTCTGGCCAGCGGGACTGTGCCGCGATGACTCCCTCGCACCTGGCCGCGGCACTGCTGATGGTGACCATCTGGGGGCGTCGCGCTGCGCGCGCGCCCCTGCGGGGATGTCGGGCAAATCCCCTTCCGCCTGCGCGGAGCCGCGCGGCGATGACTCCTCTGCACCTGGCGGCGGCGTTGCTGATGGTGACCATCTGGGGCGTCGCGCTGCGCGCGCGCCCCTTCGGGGATGTCGGGCAAATCCCCTTCCGCCTGCGCGGAACCGTGCTTCGATGACACCCCTGCACCTGGGCGCGGCACTGCTGATGGTGACCATCTGGGGATTTAACTTCGTCGTCATCCGCTGGGGATTGAACGACATCCCGCCACTTCTGCTCACACTGCTGCGTTTCGTGCTGGCGGCTTTCCCGGCGATGCTGTTCGTCGAGCGACCGAAGGCTCCGTTGCGGCTGATTGCGGGCTACGGTCTCTTCGCCTTTGCGCTTCAGTTCAGCCTGCTCTTTGCCGGCATGGCGGCGGGGATGCCGACCGGGTTGTCGTCGCTGGTCATCCAGATACAGGCCTTCTTCACGATTGGGCTCGTCGCGTTGACGATGCACGAGCGTCCGCGTCGGCCGCAGGTCCTCGGCGCGGCAGTGGCCGGCTCGGGCCTGCTGCTGGTCGCGTGGCATTTGCCGAGCGGGACCGCATTGGGTTTCCTGCTGGTCGTTGCGGCGGCGTTGTCGTGGGCAGTGGCCAACATCATCGTCAAACGCGTGCCGGGCGATGCGCCGCTCGGCGTCGTTGTCTGGGGCAGCGCCGCCGCCGTCGTTCCGCTGGCTGTTGCGGTACTCGCAACCGAAGGCGTCGAGTCGACCGCGGAGATTGTCGAACGCCTCAGTCCATCACAATGGCTCGGCATCGCCTTTCAGGCGTGGCCGACGACGCTGGTGGCGTTCGGAATATGGGCCTGGCTTCTGCGCCGCCACCCTGCCGCGACCGTGGCGCCGTTCACGCTGCTGGTGCCGGTTGTCGGCATGACCTGCGCCGTATGGCTGCTGGACGAACCGGTGACCTGGTGGAAGCTGGCGGGTGCCGCGCTCGTGCTCGCCGGACTGGGATTGAACGTACTCGCGTCGCGGCGCCGCTGACCGAGGTTGTCAATCGATCGCGTCGCGCAGCCGACGATGGCGAGGATCAGAATGCAGGTTGCGGTGACGCTTTCTTGTAGGCCTCGACGGCGTCGACGATGTCCTTGCGCGCGGAGTCCGGCCCTTCCCAGCCCAGGACCTTGACCCACTTGCCCTTTTCGAGATCCTTGTAGTGCTCGAAGAAGTGCTGGATCTGTGCCAGGCGCTCGGGGGCGATGTCGGACCACTTCTGCCAGTGGCGATACCACGGCAGGATCTTGTCGATCGGTACCGCCAGCAATTTGGAATCGCCGCCCGCCTCGTCTTCCATCTTCAGCACGCCGAGCGGCCGGCAGCGCACCACCACGCCGGGCTGGAGCGGAAACGGCGTGATCACCAGCACATCGAGCGGATCACCGTCGTCGGCCAGCGATTTCGGCACGTAGCCGTAGTTGCACGGGTAGTGCATCGCGGTGCCGATGAAGCGATCGACGAAAACTGCGCCGGTTTCCTTGTCGACCTCGTACTTGATCGGATCCGCGTGCGCCGGAATCTCGATGATGACGTTGAACTCTTCGGGAACGTTGCGGCCAGCGGGAACGCGGTCAAGGCTCATGTAGAGATCCGATAAAGGCTGCGCCATTCTACAAAGCAATGTCCGGCAACGCCCGGCATTTGAAGGCGTCACCTGCTTTACTGAATAATGCAGCTTCACCGTGGCTCTGTGCAGGACGGATTCATGGAAGGCAACGGCTTGGCAGCCGGCAGCGCACACCACTTCGTCGGCAATCGCTGGCTCGCTTCGAGCACCGGCCAGACGATCGAGGTCATCGACCCCTCGGACGGCCAGCCGTTCGCGCGCATTGCGCGTGGCCATGCGGCAGACATCGCTGCGGCGGTGACTGCCGCACGCCGCGCGATCGGCGATGCGTTCGATGGCGACTGGGGCCGCATGACGGCGACCGAGCGCGGGCGCCTGCTGATGCGCCTCTCAATCGCGGTGCTGGACCGACAGGAAGAACTGGCACGACTCGAATCGCGCACGACAGGAAAGCCGCTGCGGCAGGGGCGCGCCGATGCGGTCGCGCTGGCTCGCTACTTCGAGTACTACGCCGGCGCCGCCGACAAGCTGCATGGTGAAACGATTCCCTATCAGCCGGGAATGACAGTGCTGACGATCCGCGAGCCGCACGGCGTCACTGGCCACATCATTCCCTGGAACTATCCGATGCAGATCTTCGGCCGCAGCGTCGGCGCAGCGCTGGCCGCGGGCAACGCCTGCGTCGTGAAGCCCGCCGAGGACGCCTGCCTCTCGCTGTTGCGCGTTGCCGAGTTGGCGGCCGACGCCGGCTTTCCGGACGGAGCCATCAATATTGTCACCGGCTATGGCGCCGAAGCGGGCGCGGCGCTGGCGGCGCACGGCGGTATCGACCACATCAGTTTCACCGGCTCGCCCGTAACCGGCAGCGCGGTCGCGCAGGCGGCCGCCAAACACCATTGCCCGGTCACGCTCGAACTCGGCGGCAAGTCGCCGCAGCTCGTTTTCGCCGACGCCGATCTTGACGCCGTCGTTCCCGTCGTTGTCAACGCGATCGTGCAGAACGCCGGACAGACCTGCTCCGCGGGCAGCCGACTGCTGGTTGAGCGCACGATTTACGAGGAGCTCGTCGCGCGCGTCGGCGAGGCGATCTCCCGCCTGCGCGTCGGCCCGGCGCTCGCCGATCTCGATGTCGGTCCGCTGATCCGGCGAAGCCAGCTGCAGAGGGTGTGGGATTACCTCAGTCAGGCGCAGCACGATGGCATTGCACTCGCCGCGCAGGGACACATCGTCGACGAGGCGCCGCAGACGGGCTTTTACCAGGCACCCACGCTGTTGCGCGACGTGCCGGCCTTCCCACCGCGTCGCGCAGGAGGAAATCTTCGGGCCGGTACTGGCGGCCCTGCCGTTCGATACCGAGGACGAAGCACTGCAGATCGCCAATGGCACGGCCGTTCGGGCTGGTGGCCGGCCTGTGGACGCGCGACGGTGCGCGACAGATGCGGCTGGCGCGCAAGCTGCGCAGCGGACAGGTGTTCATCAACAATTACGGCGCCGGTGGCGGCGTCGAGCTGCCGTTCGGCGGCGTGAAGTCGAGCGGCTATGGGCGCGAAAAGGGGTTCGAGGCGCTGATCGGCTTCACGACGCTGAAGACCATCGCGATCAGGCATGGCTGAGTCTGTGTGCATCGAACGCAGCGCAATGCACGTCGCGCTCGGCTTTGCGGAACCGACCGAGTAATCTTCTTCCGCAAGGAGCTGTGAACACCATGAGCCGTCTGGCAGGAAAAGTCGCGGTCGTCACCGGAGCGGCCTCCGGGTTCGGTAAGGGCATTGCCGAGCGGTTCGCCGATGAAGGTTGTGCGGTCGTCGTCAACGACCTCACGCGCGATGCGGGAGTCGCCGTGGCCGCGGGAATCTGCGAACGGGGCGGGCGCGCCGAGTTTTCCTTCGGCGACGTGACCCGCAGCGCCGACGTCAAGGCGCTGCTCGACACGGCGCTGGCGAATTTCGGGCACCTCGATATCGTGGTCAACAACGCCGGCACGACTCATCGCAACCAGCCGCTGCTGGGGGTCACGGAGGCGGAGTTCGACCGTGTCTACGCCGTCAATGTGAAGTCGATTTACTGGACCGCGATCAACATGGTTCCGTACTTCCGTCTGCGCGGCGGCGGCTGCTTCATCAACATCGCTTCGACCGCGGGAGTGCGGCCACGTCCCGGACTCACCTGGTACAACGGCAGCAAGGGCGCGGTCATCGTCACGAGCAAGTCGATGGCCGCCGAACTCGGCCCCGACCGGATTCGCGTGAACTGCGTCAACCCGGTCATCGGCGCAACCGGACTGGTGACGGAATTCATGGGCATGCCGGATACGCCTGAAAACCGCAAGAAGTTCCTCGCAACGATCCCGCTCGGCCGATTCTCGACTCCCGAGGACGTCGCGAGCGCCTGCGTCTACCTGGCTTCGGATGAGGCGAGTTTCATCACCGGCGCGTGCCTGGAGGTCGACGGCGGCCGCTGCGTCTAGCGCCGAGGGAGTTGCAGGCTGAACGAGCGCACACTGCCGGCGTTCGATTCGCGCACACGCAGGCTGAGTCTTCCGAGCACGACGATGTCGCCGGTCGCCGCCCGGCCGCGCAGCAGGCGTTCGGCATACCGACCAATCGTCGTCTCGCGCGGCAATCCCGCCGGCACCGCCACCCCGTAGTAGTCCTCCAGGTCGCCGAGCGTCGCCGAAGCAGCGAGCGTCATCTCGCCGTCGGCCGAAGCCGGCCCGAACAATTCCTCGAGCGCACTGACCTCGTCCGCCGGCGCGACGACCGCGATGAGATCGCCGCCGTGCAATTGCGTCACTTCAACGGGCTTGCCGTCGCGTTCGACGTCGATGACGCGCGTCCCCTGCGGCCAGTCGAGTTCAACGAGCGGACGACGGGTCGCGGCCGCGCGCTCGGCGACGTGGAACTGCAGCACTTCGCGCGCTCCGGCCCCGCCTTCAAGCGGGGCAGTGGCGATTGCCGCGCGCGGTCGCCAGGCGATCACGGAGGCAAAGCGGGCCGCCGTCGGCAACGAGCTGCCCTGCAGCAGCAGTGACAGCAGAACGATGAAGAACGCAACGTGAAACAGCAGTTGCGCCTGCGGCAACCCGGCCAGCAGCGGGAAGAGCCCCAGCACGATGGGCACCGCTCCGCGCATGCCGATCCAGCCGATGAAGCCGATCTCCCGCAGCGGGAACCGGAAGGGCAACAGGCACAAGGCCACGGCGAGGGGTCTCGCCACGAACATCAGGACCCCGGCGATCAGCAGCGCCGGGGTGGCAACCGCGAGCAGACCACGGGCGTCGGTGATGATGCCGAGCACGAGGAACATGCCGGCCTGCGCCAGCCAGGCAAATCCATCGCTGACGCGCAGGACGTCTTCACCGACATGGGTCCGCCGCCTCGCCACCAGCATCCCTGCCAGGTAGATCGCGAGGAACCCGCTGCCGCCCAATGCGTTGGCCAGCGCGAAGATGACCAGTCCGCCGGACTGGATCAGCAACGCGTAGAGCGACTCGTGCAGCCGTACGCGCGCGACCGCCAGCGAAAGCAAATGCCCGAGCACCGCGCCGGCCAGCATGCCGACGCCCAGCTGCTGCAGGAACATGGGCAGCAGGTCGGCGACCGACTGCTCCGGCGCCTGGATCAGGGAGATCATGCCGAGCGTCAGGAACACCGCCATCGGATCGTTCACACCGGATTCGACCTCGAGCGTCGATTCAACCCGCTCGTTGAGCCGCACCCCGCTGCTGCCGAGCAGCGCAAACACGGCCGCGGCGTCGGTGGAGCCGACAATGGCACCGAGCAGCAAGCCGTAGCGCCAGTCGAGGTGCAGCAGCATCGCGCCGGCGACGCCGACGATCGCCGCCGTCAGCACCACGCCCAGCGTCGCCAGCGTCAGCGCCGGGCGCGCGGCCATGCGGAACGTAGCGATGCGCGTTCGCAGTCCGCCATCGAGCAGGATCACGGCCAGCGCGAGGTTGCCGACGAGTACGGCCGTATCCAGCTCGACCGTCACGGCCTGCAGCCCTGGAATTTCGGTCGCAAAGATGCCGACCGCCAAGAAAACCAGTAGCGACGGCACGCCGATTCGCGTCGAGAACGCCGACAGCGAAATCGCCGCGAACAGCAGCAATCCGGCAATCAGCAGCGTCTGGTTCATCGCACCCATGACGCGATTTGACCACGGCCGCCGCCGGCGACGTCGTCTAGGAGAACCCGGCTGCGCGTCTGGCCGGATCAGCGCGACACGAGGTGGCGCGGGTGAGCCTCAGCTGGCACTTGCGGCGGCCCTGCGTCTGCTTCCTGAGCTAGTGGCCTGTTACAGCCCATTCAGAAGTGCCTTGCGCGCCGGCGCGGCCGATTGCTTTGTCGCTCGCCTTGCGAATAGGCGACGGCTGTTCGACGCGGCTCGCTTCGTGCTCAGTGGGTCAATGCGGGCTCGCGCGGGCGCGCCTTTCACTCCCGAATCGACTGCCACAGGCCACTAGATCGTATGTTCGCGCAGTATCGGGCGTGCAACGTCGCTGCTCGAAGCAACCGGCTGGGTGAACCCCAGGGCGGCCTCGCGATAGTGTTGCGCCGCCTCGGCCTCATTGCCGACCGCCTCGGCGAGGCGGGCAAGCGCGACGAGGGTTCCCGGGTGCTTGTCGATCTGCTCGCTCTCGACAAGATAACTCCGGGCTTTGCCCCAAAGCTGCTCACGCAGGCACAACACACCGGCCGTGCGCAGCAGGGCTGCGCGTACCGCGCCTTCGCGCGGAGACTCGGACAACCACCGTTCAACGCGCTCGAGCTGGTCACGCGCGGGAAACGACTGCGATCCCCCATATTCGTCGATCAGTGGTACGCAGGACTCATCCCATTGCGAGCGCGGCAGCGCCAGGGCCTGCTCGATCGCCTCGGCAGCGCGTGCGCCACGCCCTGCAACATTAAGTAGCCTCGCGCCTTCGAGCGCGATCTCGGGGAGCGTGCGATCCGCTGCCGGCATCGAATTCCATGTCGCCTCCAGCGAGGACGGATCGTAGCGCTGCGCCAGCAGTTGCTCGCGATACGCGGCGAGCTTCAGCTTGCGCGTCAGAACCGGGTGCAACGCCTTGCGCTTTTCGAGTGCACGCAGCGCCTTCAATGCCTCATCCCAGCGGCCGGACTGCAGATTGGCGTTCAATGCAATGCGCATCGCATGGATGTGCCGGGCGCCGGCGCCCTGCAGCCGGTCGATCGCTCCCAGCGCTGCATCGTCTTCCCTTTGCTCGGACCACATCTCCGCGCTGGTCACGAGGCGCGCAGTGTCGACATCGTTATTGTCCTCGGCGCGCGACAACCAGGTGTCGCGGCGGTCATATTCCTGCATGCGATGCGCGGCCCGTGCGCCGATCAGTGCGGCCACGCCGGCTGTGCGAACCGAAGACTGGGCCGCGCGCGCCGCCTTCTCTGCGCGCGCGAATCGGCCTTCCAGGAGGCTGCGCACCGCTTCCACCAGTGCCTGCTGGCCACCGACCTCTTCGCGACGCGCGCGGTAAAGCCGCACCTGCTCCGGAAAGTCGACGACCCGCTGCAGCGCTCGCGCGCTCCAGTAGACGAACAGCAACACGCCCGCGAGCACCAGCATGAACAGGTTCAGCGAAACATCGAGCCGATAGGGCGGCACGAAGAACGCGACGTTGCCGGCGTTGACCTGCAGCACCAACGCGACAGCCGCCGCCAGCAGCGACAACACCAGAGCCCACGTCAGCCAGCGCATCAACGTCCCGGGGTCGTGCGTGCCGCGCGCACTGCGGCCATGCTGTCGTTGATCTGCGGCACCTCCACCGACAGACCGGTGGAGCCCAGCTGCTTCAGCGTTGCGAGCGCGGCCGCGACGTTCGGCTGATGCGTGTCGACGTAGCGCTTGATCAGTGCCTGGGCCTCGGTGAGGTCGGCGCGAAACAGCCGGTCGTTGCGCATCAAGAGGGCCTGGCGCCCGTTGAGCAGGCGCAACTTGAGCTGCTGGCGCAGCAACTGCTGCTGCTGCGGAACCAGCAACAGCGCCTCAGGCGTTTCGACGTGCCGCAGGCGAATGAGGTCGCCGTATTCGCCGAGTTCCGTCCGCAGACGTTCGATCCACCGTTCCCACCATGGCGCAGCCGCCGACGGCACAACGGCATCCGCCGGCTTTGCCGTGGCCGCCGCCGGGGTTGAAGGGCGGGCTTCCGAAACCAGCGGCCAGTTGTCGACCCCCGCCGCCAGCTGATCCAGCTTCAGTGCCATGCCGGTGATGTCCACGGTCGGTGCGACCTTCAGCCGTTCAACGTCGCGCGCGATCACACGGCGCAGGGGCAGGAACCTGGCGCTGTCGGTGCGCGCGAGGCGGACGTCGGCCGTCTGCAGGGCAGCCAGCGCGGTGCTGACGTTGCCGCTGATCGACAGCTCCTGGCTCGCCATCGCGACCAGGCGCTCGACTTCGACCATCACGGCCTCATCGCGGCCGCGTGACAGATCCGCGTAGAGCTGTTCGAGCGCCTCGCGTTGCCCCTGCTCTTCGGCAAGGCGTGTTTCCAGCAGCATCGCGCGCTCGCGCGCGGCGCGCGCTTCGGCATCGGCGCGGTTCGCCGTTTCGGTGGCGCGGATTGTCGCCTGTTCAAGATCACCCAGGCGACGCGCGGATTCCTTGCGTAACGCGCCGAGCTGAAGATGCGCATAAGCGACGGCCGCCAGCGCCACGAGCAGCAGGATCGCCGTCAGCCACGACCAACCCGATCGACGGGCGGGCACGACCGGCGCGGAGTCAACATCGACCGCCGCCGCCGTGGGCGGCAGAACCTGCTGCGTCGCCGGTTCGGTGGGGGACGACGGATTATTGTTCACGGCAGCGATGTGCAAGGCGGGCTCGATCGTCAATCGGCGTCGAGTGCGGCAGGGGGTGCCGCTGGCGGCTCGGCGGCTGGACGAGAGCTAGAGTGATTCTAGCCGGGTGATCAGCGCGTCGTCGCCTGACTCACTTAATTCGACGCGCTTGTAGCCGGCAGCCAACAGACGTTCGCGGATCCGTGGATGGGTGGCGATCGCAGTTCCATGGCGCAACCAGCGAGCGGCACCCTTGACCGGAGCAACCTGGCGATCCAGGGCGTCGATCGCCTCGCTGCTCGAGAAGATGCTGACCACGGTGTCGTTCGCGGCCACCTTCCGCTGCAGAAGCGCCGCATCGCCGGCCCCGAGCGCTGGTTCGTTCCGGGTATAGACCGGCAACGCCTCGACGCTCGCGCCCGCCTCAGAAAACCGGTCCGACAGCCACTCCCGTCCATGCTGCGCGCGCAAGACCAATACGCGTTTCGCGGTCAGCCCGCGGCGGCGCCATTCAGTCCAGAACGCTTCGGATCCAGCCGCCGATTCGTCGGCCGGCGTGACGACGGTGACCTCGTTCCCGAGAGTCAAGCGCGTCCGGATTGCATCCGCGGTCGCCGCGCCGACAGCGCCGACGAGGGTCGTTGACGGCCACGGCCCCTCGGACAACGCAGCTGCCGCAGCGACCGCGGCCGGGCTGACGAACACGGCCAGATCGAAGTCGGCGAGGCGCATCAGCGTAGCGCGGGCGTGCGCCTCGTCCGCAGGCGGCCCCAGCATGAAGGCCGGCCACCAGACCGCGTCCCAGCCTTCGCCGCGCAGGCGTTGCTGCAGCCGTTCGCCCGCGTTCGACGGGCGAGTGACGACGACCAGGCCCTTCACGTCGCGCTCAGGCGATGCCGAGCAGCCGCAGCGCGCCGCGCTCCTTCAACTGCGCAACGGTGCGGGCAGCAAGTTGATCGGCATCGTCGAGCCCGCCGGTGCCTTCGGCTTCGACGTACTCGCCGGTCGCCGCGTTACCCACGAGCGCGCGCAGTCGCAGTGTGCCGCCCTCGACCTGGGCATACGCCGCCAGTGGCACCTGGCAGCTGCCGCCGAGGCCGCGCGAAACTCCCCGCTCGGCAATCGTCGCCACCTCTGTCTCGTGGTCGTTCAGCGGCGCCAGCAACGCGGCCGTCTCACGATCGTCACGCAGCACCTCGATGCCAAGGGCGCCCTGTCCCGGAGCCGGCAGCGACACCGACGTTGGAATGATCTGTCGAATCCGCCCAGCCATGCCGAGGCGCTTCAGTCCTGCCGCCGCCATGACTAATGCATCGAAGTCGCCACGGTCCAGCTTGGCGAGGCGCGTGTTGACGTTGCCGCGCACCGCTTCGATGACCAGAGCCGGGAAGCGTGCCCGCAACATGAGTTCGCGTCGCAGGCTCGAGGTGCCGACCCGTGCTCCGGCAGGCAGGTCCTCGAGCGTCGCGTATCGGTTGGAGACCAGGCAGTCGCGCGGGTCCTCGCGTTTCATGATGGCCGCCAGCGCGAATTCGGGACCGAGTTCCATCGGCACGTCTTTCAGCGAATGCACCGCGAGCTGCGCGCGGCGCTCGAGCAGCGCCACCTCGAGTTCCTTGACGAACAACCCCTTGCCGCCGACCTTGGAGAGCGTCCGATCGAGAATCTGATCGCCGCGCGTCGTCATGCCCAGCAGTTCGACCGCGTACCAGCATGGATTCCCATCAGGATGTCGCGCACGTGTTCGGCCTGCCACAGCGCAAGCGGGCTTTCGCGCGTCGCGATGACGACGCGCGCCGGCGTGTTCATCGGCGACTCCTGTCCAATGCAGCGACCCTGCAAAAATGCGCGGCGAGTCTAGCATCGGGCCTCAGCAAGTCCGGCCTCGATTCATGCATGATGCGCAGCAGGGGAAGGTGCCGATGACCGCGGAAGTCGACCACGCACTGCGCCAAGACATCCGTCTTCTTGGCCGGCTGCTAGGAGATGTGCTGCGCGCCCACGAGGGCGATGCGCTGTTCGCTGCGGTCGAGGAAATCCGCCAGACTGCGCTGCGTTTCCGGCGCGATGAGGATCCGGCCGCCGCGCGCCGCCTCGATGCACTGCTGCGCAAGCTGTCTCGCAATGACACCATCGCGGTGGTCCGCGCCTTCAGTTATTTCTCGCACCTGGCCAACATTGCCGAGGATCGCCACCTGGTGCGACGGCAGCAGGCCGATGCGGCGGCGCGGCCCGGTTCGCTCGCTCATGCGATGGAGACGCTCGGAGCACGGGGTGTCGGGCCACGCCGAATCGCCTCGCTCCTTGCCGACGCCTGCCTGATGCCGGTGCTGACAGCGCATCCGACCGAGGTGCGCCGCAAGAGCATCCTCGATGCCGAGCGCGCTATCGCCGGCCTGATCGAAGCGCGCGAAACGGCCCGTCTCGAGCGGCAGACCGCAATCGACGAAGAACTGCTCGCGGGCATCGCCACGCTGTGGCAGACACGCATGCTGAGGCCGGAAAGACTGAGTGTCTACGACGAAATTGCCAATGCCCTCGCCTACTGGCGCACGACGTTCCTGCGCGAGATGCCCGCGCTGTACGCGGACTTCGAGCGCGTCGCACGCCTGCCCGGCCCGATCGCGCCGTTCCTCGCGCTCGGCAGCTGGATCGGCGGCGACCGCGATGGCCATCCTCACGTCACCGCGGAAACGATGCATGCAGCACTCGGCGCACAGGCGCAAACGGTGTTCGATCATTACGCGCACGCCGTTCACGCGCTCGGGGCCGAGCTGTCGATGTCGCAGCTGCTGACACCGGTCAGTCCCGCGATGGCGAGGCTCGCCAACGCGAGTCCCGATTCGTCGCGCCAGCGCGCCGATGAACCGTACCGGCGCGCCTTGACCGGCGTCTACGCGCGACTGCTCGCCAGCGCCGGGCGCCTCGGACTGGCCCTGCACGCGCGCCCCGCCGTCGCGGCTGCCGCGCCATACGCGAGCGCGGAAGAATTCCGTGCCGATATCGCCACCGTGGCGGATTCGCTCGAGGCCAACGACAGCGGACGAATCGCGCACCTGCGGGTCGCGCCGCTGGTCCGCACGATCGAAGTGTTCGGCTTTCACGGCGCGACGCTCGACCTGCGGCAAAGCTCGGACATCCTGGAATCGGTGATCGCCGAACTGCTGACGGCCGCCGAGGTTTGCGCCGACTACCGACGCCTCGGCGAACAAGAGCGCGTCAAGCTGCTGTCGCGCGAACTCGCGCATGCTCGGCCGCTGGTTTCAGCGCACCTCGACTACACCGCGCGCACGCGGTCGGAACTCGCGGTGTTCAACGCAGCGCGGGAACTGCGCAGCGCCTTCGGTGCGCGCGCCATCGAGCGCCACATCGTCTCGCATACGGAGTCATTGTCGGATCTGCTCGAACTCGCAGTCCTGCAGAAGGAATGCGGCTTGTTCGGCGGCGACGAGCAGCGCAGTTGCCGCCTGATGGTCGTGCCGCTTTTCGAAACGATCGACGACCTAGAGCGCGCGCCGGAAATCATGCGTGACCTGTGGGCGCATCCGGGGCTGCGGAGCCTGCTGCTGGCGCCCTCTTCCGGCCAGCCGTTGCAGGAAGTGATGCTGGGCTACTCGGACAGCAACAAGGATGGCGGCTTCCTGATGTCGACCTGGCAGCTGTACCGGACGACTCAGCGCTTGACGCGGCTTGCAGAAGAACAGCGCGTACGCCTGCGGCTGTTCCACGGACGCGGCGGAACGGTCGGTCGCGGCGGCGGCCCGAGTTACGACGCGATCCTGGCGCAGCCGCCGGGCAGCGTGCGCGGGCAGCTGCGCCTTACCGAACAGGGCGAGATCATCCAGGCCCGCTACGCCGATCCCCGTCTCGGCCGCAGCCACCTCGAGACCCTGCTGGCGGCACTGCTCGAAGCCAGCCTGGCACCCGTCACGCTGGATGTCGAAAAGGAGCGTTCATTCGAAGCCGCTATGGAGGAAATCGCGCGGTATTCGCATCGCGCCTACCGCGCGCTGGTGTATGAAACCGAGGGCTTCGCCGAGTTCTTCTTCGGAGCGACCCCGATCACGGAGATCATGGAACTCAACATCGGCAGCCGGCCGGCGGCACGACGCTTCACCGGACGCATCGAGGATCTGCGAGCCATTCCGTGGGTGTTTTCCTGGGCGCAGTGCCGCGTTCTGCTGCCCGGCTGGTACGGCTTCGGCAGTGGCGTCGAGGCCTGGCTCGCCGACGGCGGAACGGTCCAGCGGCGCCAGCGCACCGAGCAGCTGAAGGCGATGGCGCGTGAGTGGCCGTTCTTCAGCACCCTGCTGTCGAACATGGAGATGGTGCTGGCGAAGGCCGACCTCGCGGTCGGCGGACGCTACGCCCAACTGGCGCAGCCGCGCCGTCGCAGCGCCGTCATCGTTGCCGCGATCCAGAAGGAGTGGAAGCTGACATTGCGGCACCTGCTGACGATCACCGGACAGCGCCATCTGCTGGAGAACAACCCGGAACTGCAGCAGACGCTGCGTCACCGCCTGCCCTACATCGACCCGCTGAACCACCTCCAGGTGGAGCTGATCAAGCGCCATCGCGCCGGCGTGACCGACGAGCGCATCAAGCGCGGCATCCACCTCACGATCAACGGGATTTCGGCCGGACTGCGCAATACCGGGTAGCGGTCCTCGTGTACGCGACGCGCTGCGCGCGTCGCACGTGCACTCGGACCGATCACGCGCACTTCGTGCGCGCTCAAGATAAGTTAGTCGTCTGCGCTCCGGAGCGGCCGCGCGCTCCGCCGATCAACAACAGCACGGCACTCACCCTATCCCTCTCGCCGCGCGAGAGGGAATGAAACACTCCTCCCTTCACGCTCCTCGCCCGGCGAGGAGGGAAAGGAAAATCTGGCACTGCGAGGTGCGTCGCGGGGTGGAGTGCGCGGGCTTGCACTTCGGCGGAGCGCGCGGCCGCTCCGGAGCGAGCCGACTGATTAGTCTTGCAGCGGTTCTCGCGAACGCGAGAACCGTAACCGGAGCGAGTGCACGTGCGATCGGCAAAGCCGATCGCGTACACGAGCGACGCTACGACTTTGCTGCGGCTTTAACCGTCGGCCATTGCCTGCGGCTGATCGGAAGGCGCTCGGGCACGTCCTTCAGCAGGACCTCCCAATGGCCTTCGGAGGACTCGCCGTCCTCGTCGATGCTGCCGCGCACGCGCTGGAAGCCGAGGATCGACCGTCGGGCCACCAGTGCATTGCGGTGAATGCGCACGAAGCGCTCGCCGAATTCGGTCTCCAGTGAGGTCAGCGACTCCTCGGTCAGGTGTTCGCGCGCGGCGGTGCGGATCGTCACGTACTTCAGCTCGGCGCGCAGATAGACGATGTCTTCCACCGGCACGAGGATCATGCGGCCACGCTCGGACACGGTCACGTGCGAGCGCACCGCGCCGATCGTCTTGGCAAGATCTTCGATGCGCGGCTCGTGCGTGCGAAAGCGCTCGGCACGGGCGAGCGCCGCGACCAGCCGCTCGGCGCGCACCGGTTTCATCAGGTAATCCAGCGCGCGCACCTCGAAGGCCTCGAGCGCGTGTTCGTCGTAGGCGGTGACGAAGATGACCGCCGGCGGGTTGTTGCGCTGGGCCAGATGCCGGGCCATTTCGATGCCGTTCATGTCGGGCATGTGCACGTCGAGCAGCACGACATCCGGGTTCAGCCGGTCGACTTCCTCCAGCCCGCGGATGCCGCCGCCGGCTTCGCCCACCAACTGCAGTGCAACCTGCTCAGAACAGTCGCGCAGAACCTGTCCCAGGCGCGCTCGCGCCGGAGGTTCGTCATCGACGATCATCACATTAAGCATGTCGGGCCCTTCAGGCGCGTTTCTCGACCGGCAAGGTCATCGTCAGCTCGAAGCGACCGCGCCTGATCTGCGTTTCAATGCGCGCTTCGAGGTCATAAATCAACGCCAGTCGCCCCCGGATGTTCGCCAGTCCGATCTGGTTGCCTTCGCGCTCGGGGCGCTCGGGCGCTATCGGGTTGCTGACGTACATCTCCAGCGTGAAGCCGTGCTGGCGAACCCGCACGATGATATCGGCGCGACCAGGCAGCTTCTCTGCCCCGTAACGGATCGCATTTTCAATCACCGGCTGCAGGAGCAACTGTGGCACTTTTGCCCGGGGGTGGTATGCCCCGATTTGCCAGTCAACGGCCAGCCTATTCCCGAGCCGGGTCTGCTCGATCTCCACATAGTTGCGACACAGTTCGATCTCCTGCGCCAGCGGCACCAGCTTGCGCGTGTCGGCCATCACCGCGCGGAACAGTTCTGCAATACTTTCGAGCATGCGCTCGGCCTTCGCGGGCTCCGTTCGGATGACCGCCAACACCGCATTCAGGCTGTTGAAGAGAAAGTGAGGCCGGATGCGCGACTGCAATGCCTGGTACTTCGCCTCCGCCAATGCGGGCGAAAACGCGCGCTCGCGCAGCTCGTAGTAATGCTGCACGCCGGCGCCGAGGGCAATCCCGGCCAGTGCATGCCCGATCGGTGTCCACGCGCCCGCACCGTCGCGAAACACCACCGAAAATGCGTAGGCCACCAGCCCGGGAGTCAGCCACGCGATCGCCCGTTGCAGCGGCACACTCAGCAGCGGCATGCCGCGTCGCTCGGCACACCATAACATCAGGGTTGTCAGCGTGGCCGGCGCGGCCACTGCGGTAACGGCAAGGAACTGTCCGACGAATTCGCGTGGGCCGGCCGCGTCGGCCACGGCGGCGGTCAGCGAAAGGGCGACGACGATCCCGATTACCCGCATCAGCACGCCCATGTTGCAGCCGTCGGGGATGACCCGGCGCGGCGTCGGCAGCGCGGTCTCAGCGCGGGCCAGCGGTCCCTTCAGCGCAGGTGGCGTCGGTTTCACAAACCTATAATCGGCGACCGCACACAGACGCGATGGTGGTTCTCGGTTCGAGGTTCAAGGGCCGCCTTCCCCTTCAAAACGATTATGTCAGAGCGATCCGCCAACCCATCCGATCCGCTAGGCGCGAAAAGCAGCGCATGGTCCGGCCGTTTCGACGAACCGGTGGCGGACTTCGTGCTGCGCTACACCGCCTCGGTGGGATTCGATCGCCGTCTGGCGGCAGCCGACATCGAGGGCTCGCTGGCCCACGCCGCCATGCTGGCGCGGCAGGAGATCATCTCGGCCGACGATCTTGCTGCCATCGAGCGCGGCCTGGGCGAGATCCGCGGCGAGATCGAGCGCGGCGAGTTCGAGTGGCGGCTCGACCTCGAAGACGTGCACCTGAACCTCGAAAAACGCCTCACCGACCTGGTCGGCGACGCCGGCAAGCGGTTGCATACCGGCCGCTCGCGCAACGACCAGGTCGCCACCGACCTGCGCCTGTGGCTGCGCGGCGAGATCGACCGCATCGTCGCGCTGCTGCGCGGACTGCAGCGGTCGCTGGTCGACCAGGCGGCTCGCCACGCGGACACGGTGATGCCGGGCTTCACCCATCTGCAGGTCGCGCAGCCCGTGACCTTCGGCCATCACCTGCTGGCCTACGTCGAGATGTTCGAACGCGACCGCGAACGCCTGCTCGACGCCCGCCGCCGCGTCAACCGCCTGCCGCTCGGGGCCGCGGCGCTCGCCGGCACGACCTTTCCGATCGATCGTGCGTTCGTGGCCGAGCGCCTCGGCTTTGAAGCGATCGGCGAGAACTCGCTCGACGCCGTCAGCGACCGCGACTTCGCGATCGAATTCGCCGCGGCCGCCGCGTTGCTGATGGTGCACGTGTCGCGATTCGCCGAGGAACTGGTGCTGTGGATGAGTCCGCGCTACGGGTTCATCCGCCTGCCCGACCGCTTCACGACCGGCTCGTCGATCATGCCGCAGAAAAAGAACCCGGACGTGCCTGAACTCGCGCGCGGCAAGAGCGGCCGCGTCATCGGTCACCTGATGGCGCTGCTGACCTTGATGAAGGGCCAGCCGCTCGCCTACAACAAGGACAACCAGGAAGACAAGGAGCCGCTCTTCGACACGGTCGACACGCTGCTCGACACGCTGCGGGCCTTCGGCGAAATGGTTCCCGGCATCGAAGTCGACGCCGCCGCAATGCGGCGCGCGGCAGCCGAAGGCCACTCGACCGCAACCGATCTCGCCGATTACCTCACAAAACGCGGCATGCCATTTCGCGACGCGCATGAGGCCGTTGCGCGCGCGGTACGGCTCGCATCGTCCCACGAGGTTGAACTCGCCGACCTTCCGCTTGCCGACCTGAAGGCCATATCCCCATTGATCGAGGGCGACGTGCAGCGGGTCCTGACGCTCGATGGCTCGGTAGCCGCCCGCAACCACGCGGGGGGCACGGCGCCGCAACAGGTGCGCACGCAGGTCGCGCGCTGGCAACAACGGCTGGACGGGTAGTCCGCAAACCAGGCCCTTCGCCTAGAATCCTCCGCGGTAACGACCCGGCGCACCCTGCGCCCGGGCGGGGGAGATCCACATGAATGGTCTGCTGGCGATGTCGCGCGCCATCGATGCGGTCACCGACCGCCTCGGCCGCTTGCTCACCTGGTTCATTCTCGCCGCGGTGCTGATCAGCGGCACCAACGCGATCCTGCGCAAGGTCTTCAACATCGGGTCGAATGCCTGGCTCGAGGTGCAGTGGTATCTCTTTGCCGCCGTGTTCATGCTGGGCGCCGGTTACGCGTTCCTGAAGAACGCCCACGTGCGCATCGACTTCATCTCCGCGAAGCTGTCGGCGCGGACCCGCAACTGGATCGACATCGTTGGCATCATCGTATTCCTGGTGCCGCTCTGCCTGATGCTGATAAACCTCGGTTGGCCGCTCTTCGCCAACGCCTGGGAGACGAATGAGATGTCGCAGAACGCGGGGGGCCTCATACGATGGCCGGTCATGCTTCTGATCCCGCTCGGCATGATGCTGCTGCTGGTGCAGGCGATCTCGGAGCTGATCAAGCGCATCGCATTCCTGCGCGGCTACATCCCCGATCCGCTCGCGCACGAAACACCGGCGGAGGAAACGCCTGAGCAACTGGAGGCCCAGCAATGAGTGCCTTCATCGCCCAGCAATTCGTGCCGCTGCTATTCCTCGGTCTATTCTGCTTCCTGCTGACCGGCTTTCCGGTCGCGTTCTCTCTCGCAGCCTGCGGCCTGCTGTTCGGTTTCATCGGCATGGAAGCCGGCATCTTCCCGGCCACGCTGTTCCAGGCCTTGCCTCTGCGTGTATTCGGCATCATGCAGAACGACACGCTGCTTGCGATCCCGTTCTTCACGCTGATGGGGATCATCCTCGAGAAAAGCGGCATGGCCGAGGACCTACTTGAGACCATTGGGCAGGTGTTCGGCCCGGTGCGCGGCGGCCTGGCACTCGCAGTGATCTTCGTCGGCGCGCTGCTCGCCGCCACGACCGGCGTCGTCGCCGCGGCGGTGATCTCGATGGGCCTGATCTCGCTGCCGATCATGCTGCGCTACGGCTACAACCGCACGATCGCGACCGGCGTCATCACGGCGTCGGGCACGCTGGCGCAGGCGATTCCGCCGTCGCTGGTGCTGATCGTGCTCGCCGACCAGTTGGGCCGTTCGGTCGGCGACATGTATGCGGCGGCAATCATTCCCGGCCTGCTGCTGGTGGGCGCTTATGCCATCTTCGTCCTGATCGTCTCGGTGGTGAAGCCCTCGTGGGTGCCGGCATTGCCGGCCGAGGCCCGTATCTATCGCGAGGACAACGGCGCCAGCGGCCACCGCTCGCTGATGGTGCTACTGGCGATCTCCGCCGCGGCCGGCTTCGCTTGGAGTCGCGTACACGAGGGTGTGATCAACCCCATGATCGGCCGCGAACTGCCGGCGCCGCCCGACGAAGTGCTGATCATGTCGATGACGATCGCCTCGTTCACCGCGTTGATCCTGGCACTGGCTAACCGGCTGTTCCGGCTGAAGCTGCTGTCGAAGCTCACTGAGCGCGTCACCTTCGTACTGATCCCACCGCTGATCCTGATCTTCCTGGTTCTTGGAACGATCTTCCTCGGCATCGCGACGCCGACCGAAGGCGGCGCGCTGGGCGCGATGGGTGCGCTGATCATGGCGACCGCGCGGCGCAAGCTGTCGTTCGACCTGCTGAAACAGGCGCTGACGAACACGACCAAACTCTCCTGCTTCGTACTCTTCATCCTGATCGGCTCGACGGTATTCAGCTTCACGTTCAATGCCGCCGAAGGCCACATCTGGGTTGAGCACCTGTTCGCCAACATGCCGGGCGGCGCGATGGGCTTCCTCATCGTCGTCAACATCCTTGTCTTCATACTCGGCTGCTTCATCGACTTCTTCGAGATCGCGTTCATCGTCATTCCGATGCTGGCGCCGGTCGCCGACAAGCTGCTGCCGGCGCTGCTGCCGGCCGGCACTCCGCAGGACTGGGTACTGATCTGGTTCGGCGTCATCATCGCGATGAACCTGCAGACCTCGTTCCTGACACCGCCGTTCGGCTTTGCGCTGTTCTATCTGCGCAGCGTCGCCGCGCGTAGCGACTACAAGGATCGCGTCTCCGGCGAGACCATCCCTGCGGTGACTACCGCGCAGATTTACAGGGGCGCGGTCGCGTTCATCGTCATCCAGGTGATCATGGTCGTGGCCGTGGTCGTCTTCCCGGGGCTGGCCATCGACACGGAAGCGAAGAAGGCGATCGATCTGGACTCAATCAAGCTCGAGGCGCCCACTGGCGGCGGTTACAGCGACCAGCCCATTGACCCGATGAAAGGCTTCTCGGGCGGCGCGGCGCCTAGCGATGAACCGCCCGCCGATGGCGCGCCGAAGGCCGAGCCCTCGGCTGCCGAGGATCCGCTGGATGCGATCAAGCGTGACATGGAGCGCGACCAGAAGAAGTAGCTTCACAACCAAAGAAAAGGCCCGCGGCTGCTTGCCGCGGGCCTTTCGCACTTCCGAGCGTGCCTTACGGGATGCGCTGAGACTGCATGTAGTTATCGAACGTCGACTCGGTGAAGCGGAACCACAGGTTCTGCTCGCGCAGGAAGCTGTTGTAGTCGGTGTAGATCTTCTTCCACGCCGGGTTCGTGCCGTTGAGCTCCGCGTAGACCGCGAAGGCGGCCTTGAACGCCGCGTCCATCACGTCCTTCGGCATGCGGAACGGCTTGGCACCACCGCCGACCAGCTGCTTGAGCGCGGCCGGGTTCTTCGCGTCGTAGGACGCCTGCATGACGACGTGCGCATGCGTGGCGCAGGCCTCGACGATCGCCTTGTAGTCCGCCGACAGCGCGTCCCAGGCCTTGGTGTTCACGTAGAGCGTCAGCTGCGGGCCGCCTTCCCACCAGCCGGGGTAGCCGTACCACGGCGCGACCTTGTAGAAGCCAAGCTTCAGGTCATCGTACGGGCCAACCCACTCGGCCGCGTCGATCGTGCCCTTTTCGAGCGACGTATAGATCTCGCCGCCCGGGATGTTCTGCGGCACCGCACCGATGCGCTCGAGCACCTTGCCGCCGAAGCCGCCGATGCGCATTTTGAGGCCCTTCATATCGGCGACCGACTTGATTTCCTTGCGGTACCAGCCGCCCATCTGCGCGCCGGTATTGCCCATCGGGAAGTTGACGATGTTGAAGTTGCGATAGAACTCACGGAACAGCTTCGTGCCGTTGCCTTCGAACATCCACGCCGTCATCTGGCGTGAGTTGAGGCCGAACGGGATCGCGCAGTCCATCGCGAAGGTCGGGTCCTTGCCGAAGAAGTAGTACGGCGCCGTGTGCGCCGCTTCGATGGTGCCCTGCTGGATGCCGTCGACGACGCCGAACGCCGGCACCAATTCGCCGGCCGCGTGCACGCTGATCGTGAACTTGCCGCCGGTGGCTGCCGACACCTGCTTGGAAAACACTTCTGCCGCACCGTAGATGGTGTCGAGCGATTTCGGGAAGCTTGACGCCAGGCGCCAGCGGACCGTCGCCTGCGCGTGCACGATCGCCGGCGCGGCAACTGCCGCAGCCGCCGCCGCGCCCGCGCCAGCGCGTGCGAGGAATGAACGACGTTGCATTTAAGTCTCCTAGGATGACCTGTAGTTTTTCAGCGCAGGAGGCTTGGCAAGACGACGCGCCGATCCAACGCCGGGGCATTGTAGCCACTGCACCGGTAACGGCAACGTCTGGGCTTCCCGAGCCGTTGACGGCATTCAGGCGCCCGCGACCGTCATCCCTTCGATCAAAAGGGAGCCGGACACCTTGCTGCCCCGGACCAGCGTGTCGGTACCGACGGCAACGATGTTGCCGAACATCTGTCGCAGGCTGCCGGCAATCGTGATTTCCTCGACCGGATACAGAATCTGCCCGCCCTCGACCCAGAAGCCGCTGGCCCCGCGGGAGTAGTCACCGGTCACGTAATTCACGCCCTGGCCGATCAGCTCGGTGACGAGCAGTCCGGTGCCCAGGCGCCGCAGCATCACCTCGAAATCGTCTTCCTCATCCGTGTCGCTCGATCGCAGCATCAGGTTGTACGAGCCGCCCGCATTGCCGGTCGACTTCATGCCGAGCTTGCGCGCCGAATAGGTCGAGAGGAAATAACCGTCGAGTTTCCCGTCCTTCACTACCAGGCGACGCATGCCGCGCACTCCCTCCTCGTCGAAGGGGCTCGAGCCGGCACCGCGGGGCAGGTACGGGTCCTCTTCGATGCTGATATGTGGAGCGAACACCTGTTTGCCGAGGCTATCGACCAGGAACGAGGACTTGCGGTAGAGCGCCCCGCCACTGGCCGCCTGCACGAAATTACCGAGGAGGCCGCAGGCGAGCGGCGCTTCGAAAAGGACCGGGCACTGGCGTGTGGCCAGTTTGCGGGCACCGAGCCGGGCCAGCGCGCGGCGCGCCGCAAAATCGCCGATCGACTCCGGCGAGGCCAGTTCCGCGTGCAGCCGCGATGAGGAGAACCAGTCGTCTCGCTGCATGCCGCTCGCGTCCTTCGCGATCGGGGACACCGAGATCGAATGGCGCGAGTACGGATAGCCTGCGAGAAAATTGCGCGTGTTCGCCAGCACGAAGTGGCCCGACGAGGTGTAGACGTTCGCACCTTCGGAATTGACGACGCGCGGACTGACTGCGAACGCCGCGGCTTCGCAGCGCTGCGCGAGGCGGATCGCCTCGTCGGTGTCGAGCAACCACGGATGGAACAGATCGACGTCGCGCGGCTTGTGCTCGAGCGTGTCTTCATCAGGCAGGCCTGCCGCATCGTCCTCCGCGGTGAAGCGCGCAATGTTGTGCGCCGCCTCGACCGCCTGCCGCACCGCGGTCTCCGAGAAGTCGGACGTCGACGCATGTCCGCGCCGTTGCCCGATGTACACGGTGACGCCGAGGCCCTTGTCACGGGTGTGCTCGATCGTTTCGACCTTGCGCTTGCGAACGGTGACCGAAAGTCCGGTCGACTCACTCACCTCACACGATGCATCGGAGGCTCCAAGCGTCTTTGCCTGTGCCAGGGCGAACTGCGCGAGATCGCGCAGGCGGTCATCGGAAATGGAGAAGACGGTCATGCGCTGCCAGCGACCTCGGGAATGGGGAAAGAGCAGACGCCGACGCGTCCGTCCGTTGCAACCTGCTCGGTATGATAAACGCCGATGACGAACGAACCGATCGAGGAGGCCGGCGATGCCGACCTGCCTCCCAGCAAGAGCCAGCGCAAGCGCGACATGCATGCACTGCAGGCGCTCGGCGGCGACCTGGTTCGATTGACGCGCGACCAGCTGCAGCGCATCGAGCTTCCCGACGATCTACGCGAAGCGGTCGAATTCGCGCATCGCGTCACGAGCCACGAGGGCCGGCGGCGTCACATGCAGTACCTCGGCAAGCTGATGCGACAGGTCGACGCCAACGCGATCAGCGACGCCATTGCGCTGGTCACCGGCGAATCGCGTGCGGCCGTCGCGCTGATGCACCTGGCTGAGCGCTGGCGCGACCGGCTGATCGCGGACGACGATGCGCTGACGGAATTCGTCGCGGTGCATCCGGCGGCTGACGTGCAGTGGCTGCGCGCCACCATCCGTGCTGCGCGTCGCGAAAGCGCGAGCCAGCAGGGTCCGCGGCATGCGCGTGAGCTGTACCGCTGGCTGCACGAACAACTCGAAACCCAGGCGACGCATGAAGGCTGAACGCACGCATCCCGACGAACTGATCGTCGGCATGGTCTCCATCTCGGATCGCGCGGCCCAGGGGCAATATGCCGACCAGGGGATTCCGGGCCTCAGGGCATGGTTCGCGCGCGCCCTCGCCTCGCCGTGGCAGGCGCACGAACGGCTGATCCCGGACGAGCGCGCGGCCATCGAACGCACGCTGGTCGAGTTGGTCGACGAGGTCGGCTGCGACTTGGTCCTCACCACCGGCGGCACCGGCCCGGCGCGCCGCGACGTCACGCCCGAGGCCACGCTGGCAGTCGCCACGCGCGAGATGCCCGGCTTCGGCGAGCAGATGCGACGTATCTCGCTCGAGTTCGTGCCGACCGCGGTGCTATCGCGTCAGGTCGCCGTGCTACGCGAAATCGAAGGCCACGCGGCGTTGATCCTCAACCTGCCCGGACAGCCGAAGGCGATCGCCGAGACGCTGGAAGGACTGAAGTCAACCGACGGCAGCCCGCGCGCCCATGGCATCTTCGCCGCCGTGCCCTACTGCATCGATCTCATCGGCGGCCCCTACATCGAGACCCGCGAGGACGTCGTCAAGGCGTTTCGCCCAAAGAGCGCAGTGCGCAAGGCGGTGCCATGAGCGACGACATCCTGCAGTCGGTCGAGCTGCAGACCAGTCCATCGCCCGGCGCCAGCGTCATCTGGCTGCACGGGCTCGGCGCCGACGGTTACGACTTCGTGCCGGTCGTGCGCGAACTCGAGTTGCTCAAGGCGCCGCCGGCACGCTACGTCTTCCCCCACGCGCCGACGCGGCCGGTCACGATCAACGGCGGCTACGTGATGCGCGCCTGGTACGACATCCTCGGCAACGATCTCGTTCGCCACGAGGACGAACCGGGCATCCGCGATTCGCAGCGCCAGGTCGAAGCCCTGATCGCGCGCGAGGTCGAGCGCGGCACGCCGCACTCGCGCATCGTCCTCGCCGGCTTCTCGCAGGGTGGCGCGATCGCGCTGCAGGCCGGCCTGCGCCAGCAGCGAACCCCTGGCCGGCCTGCTTGCGCTGTCGACTTACCTGCCTCTGGCCGCGACCTTCGACGCCGAGAGCGCCGCGGAGAGTCGCGCCGTTCCGATCTTCATGGCGCACGGCCGCAGCGACCCGGTGATCCCGCTCGCGCGCGCGGTCAGTTCACGGGATCGGCTTAAAGCCGCCGGCTATGACGTCGAATGGTACGAATACGAGATGCCGCACTCGGTGTGCGAGGAGGAGATGCGGCAGATCGCCGCATTCCTTCGGCGGGTCCTCGCCTGAGGCGCCACGTCCGGCGCGACTAACGCCGGTCAACGCTCCATCGGCCCGGGCCGAACGCGATCAGCAGCAGCAGTCCGCCGGTGATCGCGAGGTTCTTCAGGAACATCAGCTTCTGCATCATCTGCTGGGCCGCCGGCATTGCCCAGTAGTTGTGGAAGAAGAACGTGGCGATCAGCGTGAAGACGACCAGCGCCGCTGCCGCCCAGCGCGTCTTCCAGCCGATGATGATCAGCGCGGCGGCGACCAGTTCGACGACGAGCGCGGCGCCCGCCAGAATTTCCGGCATCGGCAATCCCTTCGAACCGATGTAGCCCACCGTGCCGGCGAAGCCACCGATCTTGCTGTACCCGGAGTCGAGGAACAACAGCATCAGCAGGATGCGGCCGATCAGGGCCGATGCGTTCGTCATCGTGAGGTTCAAGTCCGTTCCTTTCGAGTCAGGGTAGGTCGAATGCCAGCACTTCGGCGTCCTTGCCGGCGGACAGCACAATCGCCGGCGCGTTCGTGATCATTGCCGCATCGCCGGCGATGAGTCGCTCGCCGTCGACCGCGATCTCGCCGCGGGCTACATGGACATACGCGCGCCTGCCGGGCGCGAGCACGAGCGTCGCAGTCTCGGCGCCGTCGAACAAGCCCGCGTAAACGCGCGCGTCCTGGTGGATTCGAACCGATCCGTCGGCGCCGTCGCGCGACGCGACAGGCCGCAGTCGCCCGCGCTTGTCCTCCGCCTCGAAGCGCTTCTCTTCGTAGCTCGGCTCGATGCCGGTGCGGTCCGGCTGGATCCAGATTTGCAGGAAGTGGGTGGCCCGGGCCTTGTCGTGATTGAACTCGGAGTGCATGACGCCGCGCCCGGCGCTCATGCGTTGCACGTCGCCCGGTCGGATCACCGAGCCGTTGCCCATGCTGTCGCGATGCGCAAGCTCGCCGTCCAGCACGTAGCTAATGATCTCCATGTCGCGGTGACCGTGCGTGCCGAACCCCATGCCGGCGGCCACCCGGTCCTCGTTGATCACGCGCAACGGCCCAAAACTCATATGGGCGGGGTCGTGATATTCAGCGAATGAGAAGCTGTGGAAGGACTTGAGCCAGCCGTGATCCGCAAAGCCGCGCTCCTCGCCTCGTCGGATTGCAATCATGATTTCCTCCTGAACCCGATCGGCCCCACTGCTCCGCGGGGCCCTGAAGGCGTCATGATCGCGCCATACCCGACAAAAGACATCGGGAATAAACTGACAAAGTCGTTCTGAATATTTGAACGTATGTCGACAATCACGCTCGAGGCCCTGCAACTGGTCGATGCGATCGCACGCCGCGGTAGCTTCGCGGGTGCCGCCGATCAACTGGGGCGGGTCCCTTCCGCGGTGACCTACGCTGTGCGTCGACTCGAGGACGACCTCGACGTGCTGCTGTTCGACCGCCGCGGCTACCGCGCGCGCCTGACTCCAGCCGGCGAGGAACTGTTGCGTGAAGGCCGGCATCTGCTGGCGGCTGCCGAGGAACTGGCGCGCCGGGTGCGTCGCGTGGCTTCCGGCTGGGAGCAGGAATTGACGCTGGCGCTCGACAACATCGTGCCGTTTGCGCGACTGGTGCCGTTGCTCGAGGAGTTCGCCACTGCGGCCCCGACGCAGCTGCGTATCACCGATGAGGTGCTCGGCGGCACCTGGGACGCACTGCTCGCGGGCCGGGCCGACCTGGCGATCGGCGCCATGCAGGAAGGCCCGGAGCCGTCGCGGCTGGGCAGCGGATACCGCTCGGAGCCGATCGGCACCGTGCGCTTCGTGTTTGCCGTTGCCCCGACCCACCCGCTCGCCGCCATCGGCTCACCACTGCCCGGCAGCGAGCTGCGCAAGCACCGCCAGGTCGTCGTCGGCGACACGTCGCAGCGGCTGGCTCCGCGCGCGGCGGGCCTGCTCGGACTTGCGGATGTGCTTACGGTGCCCAGCCTCGCCGCAAAGATCGCAGCGCAGAAAGCCGGGCTGGGTTGCGGTTTTCTACCCGCGCACCTGGTCCGTGATGAACTGGCGCGCGGTGAATTGATCGTGAAAACGACCGACCAGGAGCGCAGCGACAGCACGATGCACGTGGCCTGGCGCAACGACGCGCGCGGCAAGGCCGTGGCGTGGTGGCTGGAAAGACTCAGGTCATCCGCGACGCGCGCGGCACTAGCGGCGTGACGTTGGCCGGTAGCCCGGCGCCTTGCGCGAAGGTGAAGCGGTTCTTGCCCTTGAGTTTGGCGTCGTACATCGCCAGGTCGGCCAACTGCAGCAGCCTCTCGAGATCGCGCCCCTGCTCCGGCGCCAATGCCACGCCGATGCTGGCCGACACGCTCAATGACACGCGGCCATTGTGCTGCGGCAGCGGCTGCGCAACCGCCTCCAGCAGGCGCGTGGCAATGCGCTCGACCTCCATCGTCGAACCGACATCGGGCACCAGCACCGCGAACTCGTCGCCACCCCGCCGCGCCACCGTGTCCTGCGGCCGCATGACGCGCGTGAGCCGCGCGGCGATCTCGCGCAGCATCGTGTCTCCGACTTCATGGCCGTACCGATCATTGACCTCCTTGAAGCCGTCGAGGTCGATCGCCAGCACGGCGCAGCTCACCTTGCGCAATTCTGACGTGGCCAGCGCTGCCGCGGCGCGCTCGGCCAGCAGGCGCCGGTTGGGCAGGCCCGTGAGGTCATCATGCTGCGCCTCGTGCAGCGCACTCGCTTCGCGTCGCTTGATCGTGTCGATATCGGCAATCACCAGTACGAACTCGCCGGCGGCGATCGAACGCGCGGTGACCTGGCACCAGGCCGCGCCTTCGCCGTTGCCGAGCAGCGCACCACGCTGAACGCGCAGTTCGCGCACGACCGCCTGATCGCGGCTGCGCGCCTCGTCGGCCGCCGCCGTCAGCTCGATCCAGTCGTCGCCCTCAAGCAGGCAGTCGCTGAGCGGGGTGCGGGCGAGCTGGTCCGGCGGCAGGTCGGCGAGTCGCAGGAAGGCGTCGTTGCAGCGCTGCACCAGGCCCTGTTTGACGACCGCGATCGCCTGGCCTGCCGAATCGAGCACGGTGCGCTCGACACGCAGCGCCTCCGACAGCCGAGTCTCGCGCGATTTCAGTGCCGTCAGGTCGGCGTTCATGCCGATCGCGCCGGCAAAGCGGCCACCCGGGTGACGCAGGGGAACTGCGCTGATCGACACAATGACGCGACGCCCTTCCTGCGTGATGTGCACTGCCTCCAGATCGCGAATCGCCCGCCCCTCGTGCAGTGACTCGAAGGCGCGGTGCACGGCCGGCTGCTCCGCATCGCTCGGCAGCAGGACACTGACCGGCTGGCCGAGCAGTTCGCGCGTTTCGTAGCCGTAGATGTCACGCGCTGCGCGGCGGCTCGCAAACGTCAGCGTGAAGTTCTCATCGCAGGCCCAGATCAGGCTGGCCGAGGCTTCGACCAGCGACTTGTACTGCGACTTGCTGCGCTTGAGCCGGTCGATCTCCAGCAGCTCGAACGGCGACGCGATGGTGTCCATCACGAGGACAGCCTGCAGCTGCTTGCCGGCATAGGGAACAAAGTGGCTGCGCAGGTTGAGGCGACCGCCCGATGGACTGGTGCGCGCGGTGCGCACGTCGAAACTTGGCTGCCCGCCCAGCGCCTTCTGCAGCGCGTCTTGCACCACCCGCACCGATTCCGGCTTGAAGGCAAACGCCTGTTGCCATTCGGGCCGCGTGCGCGCTTCGGCCACCATGCCCCAGCGCCGCGGCTCCGAGCCGGTGACGTGAACTACGCGTCCGGTCGAATCGACCAGCCAGACGACGACCGGCAGTTTCGACAGCAGATCGGCACCGGACTCGGCCGACACGCGCGGTGCGACCGGGCGCGCGGCGGCAATGGTGCCGATCACCGGTGCAGGGCCATCCGCCGCGCCGGGTCGGACCATGCAGACCACGCGGACGTCGCGTGCCGCCCCCTGCGCGTCGCGCAATGTCATGCGCTCGTCGAACATCGAGCCCGAACGCAGGAATTCGCGGTAAGCGAGATTGATGCGCTCGCGCTCTTCGGCAGCGAGCAGATGCGCGAGCGGAAAGGACGCCGCGTCGGCCGCGCCGGCTGCATCGGGCGGCGCCGGAAATTCCCCTGGCAGCACCAGCCTGCCGCGATCATCGCGATACCACGGCAGCCCCTGCAGACCGCCCATCCACTCCGCAAAGCGACGCGCGTCCTCGAGCAGGCGCGCGGGTCCGAAAGGCTCCTGTGCCTCCTTGGTCAGTGCGATCACGATGATCGACGAGGCACGGCCGGGTTCCATGTAGCGTACGCGCCCTGACCATAACGCGCCGTCGAACGTTCGATCCGCCGGCCGGATCTCCACGGAGGCGCTGGATTCCGCGCGATGCTCCTCCGGCCGCAGCGCGGCGGGCGGGTCGGCGATCAGACACTCCTGCACCAGATTGCCGAGGATCGAGCGTTCGCTGCGACCCATGAACTCGCACGCGGAACGATTGACCTCGATGATGCGGCCATTGCGCGCGACGATGACCGGCGTCGGCATCGCGTGTATCGCCGCCTGCCAGCCGAACTTGGTCGGATTGCTCATCAGCGTCTGTACGGCGCGCCGCTCGGCATGCCGACCCAGCGGTTGCTGCCGACCCAGCCACCACGTCGCCAGCAACCACAACGGGAAGGCAAACGAGAAGCTGGTCAGCGTGCCGCTGGTGCGAAGCGCCAGCGCAGCGAAGATGACTACCCAGGCCGCGACGTAGGAAGTCCACACGCGCGGCCAGCCGCCGAAACCGAGCGCACCGAGCAGCAGCGCACCGGCGGCGGCAAAGGCTCCCGGCCCTGAAACGAACGCCGCGGGCTGGGGCACCAGTAACAGCAGGACCGCCCACAGCAGCACGTCGGCCGCCGCGCAGGCCAGATACTGGCGCGCGCAACGCGCACTCGGTGGAATCGGACGATTGCTGTCGCCGTAGGCCACCGCAAGCAGGTAGCGCGCCGCCGCATTGACGGCGAAAAGCGCATACCAGCCCCAAACCGTCGCCGGCGCACCGACAGCTAAAGCGCTCGCGGCGGCGATCAAACCTACGAGCAGCAGCGCCGGCAGCAGCCGACGTTCGACAGCGAACGGCACGCGCAGGTCGAAATGCGCTTCAGGCGGGCTCGCCGATCTCGCACGCCGCAGTGCACCCAAGCCTCGGGACAAGCCCTTTGTTTCTATCGCAGACTCCGTAAGTCACCGGACCGCCGCCATGACGTCGCGGCAGACTCGAGGAAGCATGCTAACGGGCGCCCGAAAGGGGGGGAATTGCCAGCAGTCGGCCGACCGAAGGTTAGTCCGAACGGATGAATTATGTTTGCCGCCGATGCCAACGGTGCAATGGCGGATTCTAGATGCCGGGCGCGACCGCGGTCCGCGAGACTTCCCCGGCGAGTTGGTAGCGATTCTTGCCGGCGGCCTTGGCCGCGTACATCGCGCCATCGGCGGCCGACAACAGGGTCTCGAAGTCCTGCCCGTCACTCGGGAACATCGCGACACCAACGCTGGCATGAAGGCGCAGCGAGCGGCCCAGGTTCTCGACGTTCTCGCTCGCTGCCGCGATCAGTTTCTCGGCGACGACCATTGCGATCGACGGCTGCTCGATTTCCGGCAACAGCACGACGAATTCATCGCCGCCGGTGCGGGCGACGACGTCATAGTCACGCAGCACGCCCGACAGCCGTAGCGCGACACGCTTCAGCAGGATGTCGCCGTAGGAATGACCGAACAGGTCGTTGATTTCCTTGAAACCATCCAGGTCGAGCACCAGCACCGCCGCAAGGCGGCGCTTCTGCAGCGCCACGGACAGCAGCCGCCGCGCGTGTTCGCTCAGCTGCCGGCGATTGGGCAGACCGGTCAGGTCATCATGGTTCGCCTGGTGCCAGGCGATCTCCTCGCGCCGCTTCAGCGAGGTGATGTCGGTCAGCACCAGGATGCTCGCATCGCCGTCGCCGACACGCCGCGATGTCAGCTGGCACCAGACATTGCGGCCGTCGTTGGCACGCAGCATGACTTCGTGAATCGCCGCTTCGCCGCGCACGCTGGCAGCCCTCGTGACCTGGTCGATCGTCTCCCAGTCGGTGCGGCTGGCGAGGATTTCCTCGACGGGCTGCCCGACCAGCGCCTCGCGGGTGAGGCCGAGCATTCGCGCCAGCGCGCGGTTGGGCGCTTCGATGCGACCGTGGCGCACAAAGACAATGCCCTCTCCAGCCGCGTCGAAGACGGCCTGCTGGTTGCGCATCGCCACATTGAGTTCACGTTCGCGCTGCTTCATCGCGGTGATGTCCGCGCAGACACCGGTCACGGACTCGACCTGCCCGGCCTCATTGAGCAGCGGCAGCGCGCTGACGCTGACGTGCAGCGCCTCGCCGCGCCGGTCACGCAGTACGGCCTCCATCTCGAACACCGAGCGCCCGTGCATCGCCGGCGAGAAACGCCGCAGGAACTCGCGCCGCGTGAAGCCCGGACCGTTGAAGTCGGCCACATGACGTCCAACCAATTCACGCGGCTCGACGCCGAAGATGTGGCGGCAGGCGCGTTCCGAAACGAAGGTCAGGCGGCCCCTGTCGTCGCAGACCCAAATCAGCGACGGCGAAGCCTCGACCAGCGCCCGGTAGCGCGTTTCGCTGTCCGCCAGCCGCTGCTGTGCGATCCGGTGCTCGGTGTTGTCGACGATCGACAGCACCAGCCGCGTCGGCTTGCCATCGGTGCCGCGCACCGATTCGCCGCGCAGAATGACCCAGGTGTAGGTGCCGTCAGCGCGGCGCAGCCGACACTCCTCACGCAGCGGCGCGCCCGACTCCGTGTGTCGCCGCCGCGCTTCGAGCACGCGCCTGCGGTCGTCGGGGTGCAGCGCTTCCGAGAAGCGGTGGTCCTTCAGGAAGCTATCGCGATCGTCGTAGCCGAGGATGCTGAAGTAGCGTGCCGAGAAGAAGCGCTCGCCGGAGATGAGGTTGGTGTCGGCGATGCCGGCATCGATGGCGTCGAGTGCGAGCCGCAACTGCTCGCGACTGTGGTTCAGTTCCGCGTTGGCCTGCTCCTGCGCGCGCGCGGCGAGGTCGGCACGATGGCGCAGCGACAGATTGCTGGACAGTGCGCGCTTCAGCCACTGCGCCGTCAGCGCGCCGCCCACCATCGTCATCGCCCAGGTCAGTATCACCAGCTCATGCTGCGACATCTCGCGCGACATGAGTGCGACCAGCTGCGCGAAGCCTACCGGCACGGCATACGCGACCCACGGCAGGCCGGCCGGCGCAAACGGAAGCAGCACGCCGAGGACCACGAGGATCGTCAAACCGAGCTGAAACAGCAGGCCGAATTCGGTCGCTGAAGGCAGGATCACCAGCAGCACGGCCCAGACGACGCCCTCGGCCGCGGCCACCATCGCGTACGCGTCGGTGCGGGGCGACGGCCGCGGGTCGGCAGCAAGGCGCGACAGCGTACGTTGGCAGTACGCCGTGCGGACGAGCACCGCCACGGCCAGTGCGGACCACCAGACCGCCGCGGGCACGACCCGCCCTTCGCGCCACAGCAGCAGCACGGCCAGCAGTCCGAACGCAAGGCTCGCGTACCAGGTGTTACGCCCGAGCCGGATTGCGACCTTGAAGAGTTCGGCGTTGACGGCGGGACGGGCCACGGATAGGCAATCGATAACGATGGGCGCAGCACAGGCTGCGCGGAGTGGCTGGATAATCGCCGCAAACCGCGCTGCGTCGAGCCACGATATGCACGGCGCTTCCCGCGGTAATTCGCTGCATGCCCGCCTCAAGTCCCGCTCAGACCCTCGCCCCTGGCGCCTACCGGGGCCGCTTTGCGCCGTCTCCGACGGGGCCACTGCACACCGGATCGCTGGCGGCCGCGCTGGCGAGCTGGCTCGACGCCCGCGCACATGAGGGTGTGTGGCTGGTCCGGATCGAGGATCTGGACCCGCCGCGTGAGGTGCCGGGCGCAGCGCGACAGATCATCGACACGTTGGCGGCATTCGGACTGCAATCCGACGAACCCGTTGTGCATCAGAGTGAACGTGGCGCGCTGTATCAGGCCGAATTCGAGCGCCTTCGCGCGATCGGCCGGGTGTATGGATGCGCCTGTTCGCGCACCGAAATCGAGCAGGCGATCGTCGCGCAGGGGCTGCCGCCGGGCGTCTATCCGGGCACCTGCCGCAACGGCACTGACGATCGGCCGGTGCGCGCCTGGCGTTTCCGCGTGCCGCCGGGAACCGTCGGGTTCGATGACCGCGCGGCCGGACGGTTTGAACAGCAACTCGAGCGCGACGTCGGCGATTTCGTCGTGCGGCGCGCCGATCACCTGTGGGCTTACCAGCTGGCGGTCGTCGTCGACGATGACGCCCAGCGCATTACCGATGTCGTGCGCGGCGCGGATCTGCTCGACAACACGCCGCGCCAGATCGCCCTGCAGCGAGCACTCGAAGCGCCGATGCCCGCCTATCTGCACGTCGACGTGGTCGTCAACGAACGCGGAGAGAAACTCTCCAAGCAGACCGGCGCCCGGGCGCTCGATGCCAGCGATGCGCTGGGCGAGCTCGAACGCTCTGCACGGCATCTCGGACTGCCGCGCATCGGCGCGTCGTCGATCGACCGGTTCCTGGCGAGCGCGACAGCGGCCTGGTCGGACCGCTGGTTGACGGCGCGGACCGGGCCGGGAATCCCGGCGAAGCGGCCCGGACTCTAGCGGACCGCAGCGATGACGCTGGCGACCGCCGCCGTCAACTGCTTCGCATAGGGGATGTGCAGGAACTCGTTCGGCCCGTGTGCATTGGAGTGCGGTCCCAGAACGCCGGTGATCAGGAACTGCGCACTGGGAAAGCGCGCGCCGAGCATGTTCATGAACGGGATCGTGCCGCCCTCGCCGACCCAGGCTGCGTCCTTGCGATAAACCTGGCGTGAGGCTTCGTCGAGCGCGCGCTTCAGCCATGGCGCGGTATCCGGTGCATTCCAACCACTCGCACCCCAGTCCGCCGCGAACGTCACTTTGGCGTTGTACGGCGGATTCTCGGTCAGTGCGCGCCGCATCGCCCACGTCGCCTTCTCGCCGTCCACCGTCGGTGGAGTGCGCATGCTGAGCTTGAACGTCGTCTTCGGCCGCAACACGTTGCCGGCCGAGTCAATCGCGGGGAAGCCGGCAGCCCCCGTCACCGCAAGCGCCGGCCGCCACGTTCGATTGAGAATTGCTTCGACCGGATCGGTGGTCGTCGGCATCGCGTGCGCGTAGCCCTCCGAGCCGTGCGTGCAGCCGACCCACGGGTACTCCTTCCACACGCCGTCGCCGAGTATGGCCCCTGCAGCATCGGCCTGCTGCAGGCGCTCCGGTGGGATGTCGACGTGCAGTTCCGGCAACAGCACATGCCCGGTCGCCGGATCGTCGATCCGGTTGAGCAGTTGCCGCGCGATGCGGAACGACGACGGCACGATGCCGCTGGCATGGCCGGAGTGAACGCCTTCCGAGAGGATTTCTACCGTCAGGGTGCCGCCCACGAGTCCACGCAGCGATGTCGTCACCCACAGTTGCTCATAGTTGCCGCAACCGGAATCGAGGCCGACCACCAGCTGCACATCGCCGAAGCGCGGCGTCAGCAGTTCAAGGTAGGCAGGCAGGTCCGGGCTGCCGCTTTCCTCGCACGTTTCGATGATGCCGACACAGCGCGGACGCGGCGTACCCTGCGCATCGATCGCCGCGATCGTGGTCAGCGCGGCATAGATGGCGTAGCCGTCGTCGGCACTGCCACGCCCGTAGAGCCTGCCGTCTTCGACGACCGGCGTCCACGGGCCTAGATCATCGCGCCAGCCGACCATCTCCGGTTGCTTGTCGAGATGTCCGTAGAAAAGCACGGTGCGGTCGTTGCCGAGACCGTGCGTGGCCGGCACGTCGAACAGCAGGCAAGGCGTCCTGCCATCGATCGCCACCACCTCGATCGTCAGCCCGTCGATGGCCTGCGCGCGGCACCAGGACTCGGCATCCTTGATGACGGTGGCGAGATGTCCATGCGCGGCCCAGCTGGCGTCGAAGGCCGGCGACTTCGCCGGCACCTTGACGTAATCGATCAGGCGGGGAACCAGATCCTGGTCCCACTTTTGCCCAACGAAGCGATTGAGGTCAGCGAGGTTCATCGGCGCATCCTCGTCAAGAGTCGAAGCCGCCAGTGTATCGGCGCCGGAAAGTAGAACGGCCGCCGCAGCGGCCGTTCACGCGCGCCGGGTGAGCTACTTGGCAGCCTTCGCGGCGGCCTTCACCGGAACAGCCTTTGCGGCGGGCGCCGGTGCTGGCGAAGTCGCGGGTGCGGCCGCTGCCGACTTGGCCTCGACATTCAGGTTGACTTCCGGCCAGGTGCGGCCGTGACATGCCGGGTTCGAGCAGAAGTTGCCGCCTTCCCGTCCGAATTCCAGCTTGCCGTGGCACATCGTGCACGACTCATCCAGGTTCAGGCGATGCTCACGCATCCAGTTGGGGGCATTGTGGCTTTCCGGCGGCGAGACGCCGGCGACGACGAGCGACGGCACGCTGCCCTTGCCGCTTTCGAGCTTGGCCTGCGGCAGGTTGTGGCACAGCGTGCACTGCAGACGGATCGCCTCGCCTTTCTCGTTGAAGTGCTTGCCGTTATGGCAACGGAAGCAGCCCGCGGAGTCCGCATGCTGCGAGTGATCCGGGAACGACTGCCACGAGAAACCCTTTTCATCGAAGGTCGCCGTGACGAGGATCGCCTTCATCTCCTTCTGGAACTGCGCCTCCTTGTCCTTCAGGTCGGCGGCCACCGGATGCTGCGCGGCACTTTCGGCGATCAGCTTGTCGATTGCTGCCACACGTTCCTCATGCGGGCCGGAGACCTTCTGCGCCGCATCGACGAGGGCCACGGCGCGTGCCTTGACGGCCGGCAGGTCACGGCTGATCCGTCCCTCGACAATCGCCTTGTCGACGGTATAGGCGGGATTCGGGAACGGGTGGCCCACGGAGTTGTGGCAGTTGAAGCACTCCATCGTCTGCGCCGGCAACTTGTCGAGCTCCGCCTTCGACAGCTTGGTCTCGGCATCGACGTACGTCACCGTGGTGCCGTCCGCCTTCGCGACCTGCACCCACGGAATCGACCGGCCCTGAACGTCCGGGCTCTTGAACTGGACATTGTTCGCGATGTGCCAGTGAATGCCCGTCACCTTCCACGGAACGTCGCGCTCGACGTCCGACGACGTGTGCAGCGTCAGCCGGTACTCGACCTCGCTGCTCTTCGCATCCGTGCCATAGCGCTTGTTCACCGCGATGCTGTCGTGGTGCTCGGCCTGCGGCCAGTGGCAGCTCTCGCAGGCTTCGCGTGCCGGCCGCAGCCCCGAGGCGTGTATCGGTCGCTCGTAGCCGGCGATCATCCCCCACAGTTCCTTGAAGTGCGTGGGCTTCATCGCGATCAGCTTCAGCGTCGAATTGCGGCCCATGTGGCATTCGACGCAGTGCACGCGGGAGTGCGCGCCGGTCTTATGCGCGACAATTTCCTCCGGGTGCACCGAATGGCACATCACCGCGCAGAACTCATCGCTGTTGGTGTATTCCCAGCCTGCAATTCCGGCCGCGCCCAGCAAGGCCAAGCCAATACCGACGGCGACCAGCGTGCCGATGGCGCCCATCATGGACTTGCGACCGAAATGCAGCTTCATCTGTTGCCCTCCAGGTTAAGCGAAGGGCTCCGACCTTGCGGACGGAGCCCGTGCTTTTCTTGTTTGACCGAATGCTACTTCAGACCAGCGCGCTGTAGATAATCACCAGGATCGTGATGATGCCAAGCACCAGTCCGACACTGCCGAGCAGTCGGCTGAAAAGCACCGCCTGCGCCGTCGGCGTCGGCGCCTCGATCGCCTTCAGCGCCCGCTGACTGACGAGCCGTTCATATTCGAGCGGGCGCTCGTCCTGCAGTTCGTGCTCCGGCAGTCGCCCGGTGAAGATGACCAGATCCATCGGGAATTTTTCCGGCCGCAAGTGGCCGTTGAAGAAGTGGATCGTGAAGATGAAGCCGACGGCGAGCAGCGCTTCCTCACCGTGCACGATCATCGCAATGTTGAAGACCCATCCCGGAAGAAACTGCGTGAAGAAGTTCGGGAACCAGAGCATGAATCCCGAGCCGCCGATGATGAACATCCCCCAGAAGACCGCCCAGTAGTCGAACTTTTCCCAGTAGGTGTAGCGGTCGAACTGCGGCCGCGGCCCTTTGCCGAAAAACCACTTGAACATGCCGACTATGTCCTGACCGTCCTTCAGGTTCGGCACCAGCGAATTCGGCCCCCAGAAGTAGCTCAACCAGTCCTCCGCCAGGAACGCCCGCATGAAAACGCGCAGCACGTGGCCGACAAAGACCACGGTCATGATCGCGGCACAGATCCGGTGGACCAGAGCTGCGCCACGGAAACCGCCCATCAGCGTCACCAGGCGCGCAGCCCATTCATGATCGGCGAACAGCAGCGGCACGCCGGTGATCGCGCAGCCGATGAAAGTGAGCATCAGGAACGCATGCATCACGCGCTCGATCGGCCCGAAGCGGCGGTAATAGCGGCCCGGGGATGCTTCCATCGCGCGGGCGGAGGTCATCGTGGTTGCAGACATGGTTCCGTCCTCGTCAGTGGCCGTTGTGTCCGCCGCGGCCCCGGCGGACTTCCTTCAGCGAGCGCAGCAGCCAGAGCAGCGTGTGAATGCCGAAGAAGGTGAACACACCGGCCAGCAGCAACTGCATGAACACGCGTGTGTAATACAGGAGCGGATCGCCGACGCGATCATGCGGATTGCCGTGCGGCTTGTAGGCTGCAAAGTTGGCGTTCGCGCCGGGGTGGCAGCTTCTGCACGTCGTCACCCGGTTCTCCGGAGACACCATCGACTTCGAGTTCGATGCCGGCAGCACCTCGTGCGCTCCGTGGCAGCTGTTGCAGGTCGCGACCCGCGTGAATCCGAGCTGCGTGACCTGGCCGTGGTAGGTGTCGCGGTAGCTCTTGATGAAGTCCTGGTGGCAATTGCCGCACTCCTTGATGACATCGATCTGCCACTTCGTGGTGCCGTGCTGCTGGATGCTGTGCGCACTGTGGCAGTCGATGCAGGTCGGTGCGGCCGAATTGCCCGCTTGCCGCATCTGGCCGTGCTGGCTGGCGCTGAACCGGCTGTAGACCTGCTGGTGGCAGCTGCCGCACATCAGCGCGATGTTTTCGCGGTTGACCCGGCTCTGCGTGTCACTCTTGCCGAGGATCTTGTGCGCGCCATGGCAGCCGGTGCACGTCGGCGCTGTCGCGGCATCGGCAGTCTTGCCGTTGGTCTTCTTGCCGTGAATGCTGTCGTGGTACTGCGCGACGATGTTGCCGCCCGGCAGGTTGGCCTGTTTGATGACCGCTTCGTTGCCGTGGCAGCTTGCACAGGTCGATTCGATCCTGGCGGCGTTAGTGCGTGACGCAGGTTCGCTCGACTTCTGGATCTCATGCGTGCCATGGCAATCACCGCAGGTCGCGGCGACGGTATTTCCCTTGGCGCGCGCCTTCGCGTGCGCGGTCGACAGGTATTCCTTGACCGGCGCCTCGTGGCACGACGCGCAGTTCGCGGGCTTCAGTTTCGGTTCGTGCGGCAGCTTTTCTGCCGACACGTCGCTGTGGCAGTCGGTGCACTTGAAGTTCATCTGCCCGTGCACCGAGGTCGCGAACTTCTTGGCGTCCACCGAGATCGACTTGCCCTCGGCGTTCTTGGCGCCGGCATCGCTGTGGCACATCAGACAGGCGTCATTCGGGCCCGGCGCGGGATCCGCCGCTTGGGCTAACGGGGACATCGAAAGCAGGAAAGCCAACGCCGCGATGACCGGCAGATGGCGAAGACTTCTGGGGGCTGGCATGGATCGGCTCCGCGCGGAATCGCGCGCTGCTCTTTTGGAGGCGCTGGCAGTGTTGCACCGCGGGCGTTGCGCACGGTTGACCCGTATCAAGCTGCGCCCGGAGGTGCCTTGCCTGCAGCGTTTGGACCACGAAGGCGTCAATCTGCGAAGTTCCCGGCGCGGCGACAAGCCGGTGGCGAGCCGCACGCGCCGTTGCGTCGGGTCAAGTTGCGCGATCGCCGGCTCGGTAGGCTGCCACTGGCGGGTTGCCACTAACGGCGTAACACGCTGTCGGCGCGCTACATTCGCCGCAGGTCACCCGGGGCCACTTTCGAAAGAGCTGTCAAGGAGAGTCCATGCGTAAGGTCACACTTCATGCCGCCGCGCTGTTGGCCAGTGCGTTGGCCGTTACTGGGGCGCAGGCGCAGTCCGGCACCTATCCGGTCAAGCAACTGACGCCCGAAAGTGCGGTCAAGGCCGTTCGAGCCGCCCTCGAGGACTGCCGCAAGCGCGGCTACCAGGTCGCAGTTGCAGTGGTGGACCGTTCCGGCGTCGCCCAGGCGCTGATGCGCGACCGCTTTGCCGGCCCGCACACCGTGCAGACCGCGATCAACAAGGGCTACACCGCGATCAGCTTCCGTACCGACACGCTGGAGTTCGCGAAGCTCACGGAAGGCACGAGCGGCAGTGCCGGAATCCGCCACCTGCCGAACGTCGTCGCCGTCGGCGGCGGCGTGAACATCGCCTCCGGCGGGACCACCGTCGGCGCCATTGGCGTTTCGGGCGCACCGACCGGAGCCCTGGACGACGCCTGTGCCAATGCGGGCATCGCAGCGATCAAGGACGAACTCGAGTTCTAGCGCGCTGAGGCGAAGCTGGGGCCCGTCCGCGTAGCATCGCGGGCGGATGGCTCGGCATCTCACGGTTTCAACGGCGGTATTGCTCGTCGCGCCGCCGCTCTTCTGGGCGGGCAACGCAGTCGTCGCTCGCGCCCTTGTCGGCGAGTTTCCGCCACTGGCGCTGTCGTTCTGGCGCTGGGCGCTCGCTCTGGTGCTGATCCTGCCGTTCACGGCCGCGACCCTGCGTCGCTACTGGCCGAACCTGCGTGGAAAATGGGGCGTGATCGTCGCCATCAGTGCGCTGGGCGTCGGCTGCTACAACTCATTGCAGTACCTCGCGCTGCAGACGTCGACGGCGGTCAACGCAACGTTGATCGGCGCCTCCGGGCCGATCGTCACGCTGCTGGTCGGTGCCGCGTTCTTCGGCACAGCGGTGCGTCGCCTGCAGTGGCTGGGCGCCGCGCTGTCACTCATCGGCGTTCTGCTCGTCATCGCGCGCGGCGAACTGGCGAACCTGGCGCGTCTGCAGATGGATCGTGGCGATCTCATCATGCTGATCGCGACGCTCAGTTGGAGCGTCTACACCTGGCTGCTGCGGACGCAGCGGCCAGATCTGCCGGCGGCCGCTTTGCTGACATTGCAGATCGCGCTCGGCGCACTGATGATCCTGCCGTTTGCGGTCGTCGAATACCTGGTGACCGGCAAGACAGCAGCGCCAACTTCCACGAACCTGGCCGCGCTTTTCTATGTCGCCGTGTTGCCTTCGCTCGTTGCGTACTTCTGCTGGGACCGCGGAGTGGCTCGCGCCGGCGCCATCTTGCCGATGTACTTCGTCAATCTGACGCCGGTTTTCGCCGGCCTGCTGTCATTCTTCGTGCTGGGCGAGCCGATCGGCATGCATCACCTCGTGGGAGGCGCGCTGATCCTTGCGGGCATCCACCTGGCCAACCGGCCGGGTCAGCGGAATGCCGGGGACGCAAAGGGGTAGGCGCTGGCTACAATCGCACTTCGCTTCCGTTTTTGACTTCCCAGTGCCCGCGAGCCGCGTTGATGCCGATGCGTAACGAAACGGCGGCGACATTTCGTCGCTCCGACTACCGACCGCCGGCGTTCCGGATTGATCGCATCGAGCTCGCCTTCGACCTTGATCCGGCACTGACCACCGTAACGTCGAACTTTGCGGTACTGCCTGATCCGCGTCCGGAACACGCTCGCGCCTCGTTCTGGCTCGACGGCAGCGATCTCGAACTGCTAGAAGTGTCGATCGACGGCCAGCCGTTTGACCCGCGTGACGTCGAGCGCCGTGACGACGGAATCGCACTGCGGGTTCCGACAACGGCCTTCACCCTGCGCATCGTCAATCGGATCCGCCCTTCGGACAACACCGAACTCATGGGGCTTTACCTGTCCAATGGCAGCCTGTTCACCCAATGCGAGGCCGAAGGGTTCCGCCGCATCACGTACTTCCCGGATCGGCCCGACGTGATGACGCGTTACCGCGTCACGCTGCGCGCGGACAAGGCTTCATTCCCGGTCCTGCTCGCGAACGGCAACCTGCTCGAACACGCCGACCTGCCCGGTGGCCGGCACGAGGCCGTGTGGGAAGACCCTTTCGCCAAGCCGAGCTACCTGTTTGCGCTGGTCGCCGGCCGCTTCGTTGCGCACGAGGATGCCTGGCGACGCCCCGGCGGACGGGACGCTTTGCTGCAGGTCTGGGTCGAACCCGGCAACCTCGACAAGACGGCACACGCGATGGCGAGTCTCAAGAAAGCGATTGCCTGGGACGAACAGCGCTACGGCCTGGAACTCGACCTCGATCGCTTCATGATCGTCGCATCGAACGACTTCAACATGGGGGCCATGGAAAACAAGGGCCTCAATATTTTCAATGCCAAGTACGTCCTCGCGAGTCCGTCGGTGGCCACCGATACCGACTACGTGAACATCGAATCGATCGTCGGCCACGAGTATTTCCACAACTGGACCGGCAATCGGGTGACGTGCCGCGACTGGTTCCAGCTTTCGCTGAAGGAAGGATTGACGGTCTTCCGCGACCAGGAGTTTTCGGCCGACATGATGGAATCGCCGTCGAGGCGGGCAGTAAAGCGCATCAACGATGTACGGACGCTGCGTTCGACGCAATTTCCGGAAGACGCCGGACCGATGGCGCACCCGGTGCGGCCGGAGACCTACCAGGAGATCAGCAACTTCTATACGGCGACCGTCTACGAAAAGGGCGCAGAGGTCGTTCGCATGCTGCAGACACTGGTCGGCGTCGAAGGATTCCGTCGCGGCATGGACCTTTACTTCAGGCGCCACGACGGTCAGGCAGTCACATGCGATGACTTCGTCTCGGCTATCGCCGACGCGAACGCACGCGACCTCACGCAGTTTCGCCGCTGGTACGCGCAGTCCGGCACTCCTCACGTGGCTGCGAGCGCGGTGTACGACCCGGTACGGCGCATCTACGAAATCACGCTTGCACAGTCGACGCCCGCGACTCCGGGTCAGCCGTTGAAGGAGCCGTTCCACATTCCGTTTGCGATCGGATTGCTCGGCGCGGACGGTCGCGACATGCCGCTGCAACTGGAGGGGGAGCGGTATTCGGACGTGACGACGCGTGTCCTCGAATTGACGCAACCGGTGCAGCGATTCCGGTTCATCAACGTTGCCGAACGGCCGATTCCGTCGCTGTTGCGGGACTTTTCTGCGCCGGTCGTCGTTGAATTCCGCTACAGCGATCGTGATCTCGCCTTTCTTTCTGCGCATGACGCAGACGGCTTCAACCGCTGGGAGGCGGGCCAACGGCTCGCCACCTCCCGACTGCTGCGCCTGACCGACGCCGTCGAAGCGGGCCGCCCGACCGAACTGGATGACGAATTCATCGACGCGTTCCGCGCAATTCTCGTCGACGAAACCTCGTCCCCGGCATTGAGGGAGCTGGCGCTGACGCTGCCGGCCGAGGGCTTCATCGGCGAGCAGCGGGACATCGTCGATCCGGAGGCCATCCGCCACGCGCGCCGCACCGCGATGGCAGAACTGGGCCGGCGTCTCGCGGACGCGTGGTCGCATACGTATCGAACGCTCGATACCCCGGGCGACTATGTGCCGACCCCTGTCCCGGCCGGTCGCCGTGCGTTGCGTAACCTGGCCCTCGCCTACCTCGTCGAAGTTGGCGGTGACGGCGCGATCGAGCTCGCCGAAAGCCAACTACACAACGCCACCAACATGACCGACCGCCAGGCGGCGCTCGGCATTCTCATCAACAGCCGCTCGGCGGCCAAGGCCGACATCCTCGTTGGGCTGGCGCGCCAGTGGCAGCACGAGCCGCTGCTGATGAACAAGTGGTATCAGTTGCAGGCAACGGCGATGGCGCGTCCGGGCGAAACTCCGGTGGTCGAGCGCGTGCGGAGTCTGCTTCGGCATCCCGGATTCTCGATGGCGAATCCGAACAACGTGTTCGCGCTGATCCGCTCGTTTTGCATGGCCAACGAAGCGGAGTTTCACCGGCGCGACGGCAGCGGTTACGACTTCTGGGCCGAGCAGGTGCTGGTGCTTGACCGCATCAATCCCACAGTCGCTGCGCGCATTGCGCGCGCACTCGATCGCTGGCGCAAGTACACGCCGGACCGCCAAGCGGCTATGCGCCGCGCGCTCGAGCGCGTCGACGCGACCGGGCCGTTGTCACGCGACGTGCGCGAGATCGTCACCAAGTCGCTGGAAAACTGATGCCTAACCTGTCACTGACGCACTATCTGATTCGCTGCGAGCGCGAGCACGGTCTCGACCCCGACCTGCGGCTGCTGCTTGAAACCGTGGCCCGCGCATGCAAGACCATCAGCCACGCGGTGGGACTCGGAGCACTCGGCGGCGTGCTCGGCGGCGCCGGAACGACCAACGTGCAGGGCGAAGCGCAGAAGAAGCTTGACGTGCTGTCGAATGAGATTCTCGTCGAGGCCAACAGCTGGGGTGGTTATCTGGCCGGCATGGCGTCGGAGGAGATGGACAACCCGCTCGGCATCCCGGTCGCGTATCCGCGCGGCAAGTACCTGCTTCTGTTCGATCCGCTCGACGGTTCGAGCAACGTCGACGTCAATGTCTCCATCGGCACGATCTTCTCGGTGCTGCGCGCGCCGGCCGACGTGGCCGAGCCCGGCGAAGAGGCGTTCCTGCAGCCGGGGACGCATCAGGTGTGTGCCGGATACGCGGTGTACGGACCGCAGACGCTGCTGGTGCTGTCGGTCGGCCAGGGGGTGCAGGTCTTCACGCTGGCGCGGGACACCGGCTCCTTCGTGCTGACGCAGGAAAACGTGCGCATTCCGCCGGACACCAGGGAGTTCGCGATCAACATGTCCAACGTGCGCCACTGGGAGCCGCCAGTGAAGCGTTACGTCGACGAGATGCTCGCCGGAACGACCGGCCCGCGCGACAAGGACTTCAACATGCGCTGGGTCGCCTCCATGGTGGCCGACGTCCATCGCATCATGTCGCGCGGCGGCATCTTCATGTATCCGCGCGACGCGCGCGAACCGGACAAGCCTGGCAGGTTGCGCCTGATGTACGAAGGCAACCCGATGGCGTTCCTCGTCGAAGAGGCCGGAGGTGCGGCGACCAACGGCCATAAGCGCATCCTGGAAGTCCAGCCGAACGAGCTGCATGAGCGCGTTGCGGTCTTTCTCGGTTCGAAGAACGAAGTCGAACGAGTAACCGGCTATCACCGCGCCCAGGACTAGCAGCGCAGGTACTACACGCGGGAACTGCCCGCTACCGACCGGGCGGTCGGCGCGATTAGAACAGCCAAATTAGCGCCAGCAGCAGCCCCCACACCAGCATTCCGAGGCCAACCCCCACTGCGATACCGCGCGCCGCGAGCAGGTCGCGGCGCCGGCGCGTCCGGCCAGGGGTCGTGACTCCCGTGTGCACGGGCTTCGGCATCATAGGAAGCTCACCACGAAGTCCGCCAGGTCCGCTTTCACGGCGTCCAGGCCGACTGCGGTATCTCGACCTTCTCCTAGTGCCGCGCGGCGCGTATATCTGACCTTGAGGAAATGCTGACGAAACACGCGCATGCACAGCGCCTCGAAGCGCGCGACCTGGTCCGAGTCCACCGCCTGTCCGCGCATTGCGACGAGTTCGACCTTGCGGTTGTAGCGGTCGAGCAGTGTCTCTTCGACGGGTCCGTGAACAGAAGCGTCGAGCAGCCAGCCGCCGCTCGTCTGTACCTTGAAAATGATGTCGTGCCAGGCGCCCTGCACCTGCGCCTGGAGCTGCGGATCACGAACTCCGTCGACCAGTCCCGCGCACCCCTGGTTGTAAAGGGTCAGCGTCAGTTTTTCGCTGCTGCCTGCGCGACCATAGGTGTACGACCAACCCAGCGCCGGTTTGCCCTCGTAGGACTCGGCACGAAAGATCGTGAGTCTTCCCAACTGCGCAGGGAGCAGCGACGCCGTTGCCGCGTTCCAGATCGGCAGGCTTGCGGCTGCGAGCAGCGGCGAAGCGCCCTGCAGCAGCGCCTGCTGCCAGGTCTTGCCGAAACGCAGGGATAGCTCCCGCTCGACGAGTTCGAGGGCGGCTTCGTTGTCGAGATCGCGCAGGACATCCTTCCAGCGCGCAAACTCGTCGCCGATGTCCGCGGTGTGCCAGCCTCCGACAAAGTGGAAAGGCGAGCGGTCGCGGCGTTCCAGCCAGTACAGGTAAAGATAGAGCCGTTCGCGTCGCCACGCTTCCGCGGCGGCGTCCGGAGTCGGACCGATGCGCTGTGCGGTAGGCTCCACGCGACCGCTCGGATCGATGGCGCGCGTGGCTCCATCATTGTCGCGAGTGTCCATGGTCTTCTGCTTCCTGAGGCACGGCCTCGTGAGCCGCCTCGTTGATCCGCATTCTCGGCAGTTTCTGACATCATTACCAATTCATTTCAGGACGTTTAGACATTCTCATGATGAATCTCAGAACAGTCGATTTGAACCTGCTGCCCGTCTTCGAGGCGGTATACGAGGAACGCAACATGACCCGTGCTGCGGACCGGCTCGCGATGACCCAGCCCGCGGTCAGCAATGCGGTGGCGCGCCTGCGGGCCGCCATAGGCGACGAGCTTTTCGTGGCGGGGCGCCGCGGCGCGGCGGTGACGCCGATGGCCGAGCAGCTCTACCCCAGGGTAAAGGGCGCGCTGGATGCCATCCGCGACGGGTTCGGCGAAACGCGTGACTTCGTACCGAAGGAGTCGAATCGACGCTTCACCGTCGGGGCGCTGTATGCGCCAGGCATTAGCTTCGGGCAGGCCCTCGCGGCGTGGCTCAAGCGCGACGCGCCACGCCTGAGCTGGAAGTGGTTGCCGCAGGAAAGTCGGGAAAGCGCTGTGGCGTCGCTGCGCGACGGACGGCTCGACTTCCTGATCGACCAGGCGAAGTCAACCACGCGCGACCTCGAAAGCGCCGAGCTATTCGGCGATGAACTGATTGTCGTGGCGTCCGGACGCCATCCGCGCGTGGGCAAGTCGCTGTCTCGCAGGCAGTTCCTCAGCGAGCGCCATATCGTTCACCGCAGCCTTCGCTTCCCGGGCAACCTGGTGCAAATCGAGGGTGCGCTGGGTAACCAGACGCTGGACGTGGCGCTCGAGGTCCGCGAGCCCTTCGAAATGCCGATTGCGGTTGCGGGCACCGACTTCATCGCGGTGTGCAATCGAAGGCTGGCCGCCCCGTGGGTCAAGTTGCTGGGGCTCAAGTTGCTGCCGCTGCCGTTCCGCGCGGCGCCGATCAAGGCGTATGTCGTATGGCACGCCAGCCGCGGGCGCGACGCAGGCCATCGCTGGGTGCGCGAGGGACTGATTCGACTTGCGGCAAAGGCCGCCTAAGTTGTCCGACGTAGTCTCAAGCTGCCTCGTGCTGCACGATGCAGTCGGTGGAATCGCAGAAGCGCGGATGTCGAACCCCCGTTCCACAGCAGCTCTGCATGAGTACGACTCACGCACCTCTTGATCGCTTCATCCCGCACCCGGACATCCGGGAGCGGTTTGAAACCACCATCCGCGCGCCGGCAGATCTTGTGATGGCGGTCGCTTCCAACTTCGACATGCAGAGTCTGCCTGTCGTCAAGGGATCTTCTGGCTTCGCGAGAAGGTCATGCGAGGTCGCAGTGCGCCGCGCAAGCCTCAGGGGATCCTTGATGAGACGAAAGTATTGGGCTGGGGACTGCTGGAAGAGCAGCCAGACCGCCTCGTCATTTGTGGCGCGACGTGCCAGCCCTGGCTGGCCGACGTTACGTTTTCGGCTATCGCACCGGGCGATTTCGAGGCCTTCGCGGAGCCTGGACAAGTGAAGATCGCCTGGAAACTCGAAGCCATTGAAGTGGGTCCCGCAGTCACCCGCTTCGCGCAAGAGACGCGAGCGGTTGCCACCGATGTATACGCCCGGATCAGGTTCCGTCGCTACTGGCGTTGGGCACGCTTCGGCATCATTTCCATTCGGCTGCTCATGCTGCCGGCAGTTCGTCGGGCCGCCGAGCGACAGTGGGCAGCCCGATGACCTTCTCGTGGGGGCCTTGCCATGCGGGCGATGCGCCGCAGCATCCATTGATGTGGGACAACCAAGTTTTGCTTTATGTGCGCTTTCGCACAGACCACCTGGCGCGCTCCGGCTACCTTGAATCAATGGACGGGCAAGAACGCGGCGGAGTCGGTAAGCCGCGGCGCTGCAGGCTCAAGGCTTGGGTAATCGATGCACCAACGAAGGAGTCACATGAACTGGGACCGCATTCAAGGCAACTGGAAACAAGTCGTCGGCAAGGCAAAGGCGCAATGGGGCAAGTTGACCGATGACGACCTCGATGTCGTTGCTGGCCGGCGCGAACAGTTGGCTGGAAAGATCCAGGAGCGCTACGGCCTCGCCAAGGACGAAGTTGACAAGCAGATTGCCAACTGGGAACTCAAGGCGACCGACGCGTGGTTTGTGAAGGACGAAAAGCGCAGTTGATGTAGAGAGTTGAGTCCGCGCCGGCGCGACTTCATTCGCCGACGGGGCGCAAACCGAAAGTGGCGAGGTTTGCTGCGGCGTAGGCCATCAGTCTTCAAGCCACCATGTCGTGAAAATAGGAGATGCAAAATGTTGTGGACCATTGCCGTCGTATTGGCCGTCTTGTGGTTACTGGGGCTGGTCAGCTCGTACACGCTGGGTGGATTCATTCACGTCCTTCTGGTACTCGCGATTGTCGTGTTCCTGATTCAAGTCATTCAGGGTCGGCGCGTGGGATGAACTTGACATGCTTGCGGGCGAAGGAGCACCAGTCCGAGTGCTCCAGCCGCCCGCGGACCCGGTGGGACCTTTGCTTCGTGTCCGCGAGCGACTTGTCCCGGTTTCGGGGTTTCTGAAGCAGAAGGAGACGAAATGAATCCACTCAAGATCGCGGCCATCGCCCTCATCGTGGCCGGTGTCCTGGGCTTGGCGTACGGCGGGTTCAGCTACACGAAAGAAACCCATTCCGGAAAACTGGGGCCGATCGAGTTATCGATAACGGAAAAGCAAACGGTCAATGTGCCTCTTTGGGCAGGTGTGAGCGCAATCGTGATTGGCGGCGCGCTCCTGGGCTTTGGACTCAAGAGGCGTTAGTTCGTCTGCGGTTGATACCGCGGCGGCTTTCCGAGGGTTGCATCGCCGACTTAAGGTGTCGAGAGTGGGCAATTTCGACAATTGCCGACATGTGGCCTTCGGGCGGGAGCGGAAGTTGCGCGAACTCGGACTTTTCGCAGGCGTGCAGCCCGGCCAATCGAAGCGCCGCGTCAGGGCTATTCGTCGCGTTTATCACGCTTGCGCCTGAACTTGGATAGCGTCGCGTAGATCTTGCTCCGCGCGCGGTTCAGTCCGCCCAGCGGGGCGTGCGCCGGCAGGGCATGTGCGGGTGAGAACGACAGCGCCTCAGCTCGCTGAGCGCGCTTGTCGTTGCGAAATCTCTGCATGGGCAAGCGCAGGGTGGCCACTTTGCGGAACGGTGACTTCGCCTCGTCCCAGCGTTGACTGGCGTCCTCGATCGGCATGCCGGGTCTCTGCAACTGCACGCAGAAGTCGAAGCTCGCTTCATGCCGGTCCAGATGGTCCTGCATCGCGTCGCTCAGGTAGGACTCGCCCAAGGTTTCGGGCTTGTCGCTTCTGTGTCTGGAGGTGGGCAGCAGCGAGTACTTCACCGCACGGTCGGGGCCAAAGCGGTAGGGCGTGGTGCTCCAGTAGCGGATGTCCAGCGGCGAACTCGGGTTGCCGCGCAGCCTCAGTAAGCCCAGCAGAACCCCAGCGTGACCGGTGAGTGCGAACTTCGCGGCCAGCAGCAACGGCGAACTTTCGATCGTGTAGTAGACAGCATCGCGAAACAGCGCCACTGTGCCCAGCGGCATCACCGGTGTGTCCAGCAGCACGAAGTCCTGACCGAACTCCGCGCCGTCAGCGGAAACCTTGGCGCGTGGCGCCAGTAACTTGATCGCGACACCGCGCGCATCGGGCACTGCGTCGGACTGGACCTTGCCGCTGGAATTGGAAAAGCGCACCCAACAATCGAAGCTACCCGGCTTTTCGAATAGCCCCACTCGAAGCGCCTTGGGCAGGTTGGACTCGATCCGGAAACGGCCGCGCAACAGGCCGAGTGTCTTCGGGTGGGCGTCGCGCAGCGTCCCGCCTTTGGCATAGTCCCGCGCCATCTTGCGACGGAGGATTGCGATCATCTCGGCAACCAGGGCCGCCTCGTTGGGTTCGCGTTCTTCGACCGGACCGGACATCATTGTGTGACCCTAGAAGCAAATCAAGACGTCGTTGCGCTACCCCAGATCATCGCTAATAGGAAAGTTTCGTGA
>CAVQID010000011.1:0-157012 GCA_963712485.1 uncultured beta proteobacterium | reverse complement strand
CCGCATGACCTACTGTGTCGGCGTCAAGCTCGAAGAAGGTCTGATCCTGGCCAGCGATTCGCGCACGCATGCGGGCGTGGACAACTACGCCAAGTTCTGCAAGATGACGGTGTTCGAGCGTGCCGGCGACCGGGTGCTGGTGCTGCTGAGTTCGGGGGGCCTGGCCGCGACTCAGGCGGTGATCAACGTCCTGCGTCAGCAGGCCGCGGCCGAGCCGCCGCACATCTGGAGCGCCAGCTCGATGTTCGACGTGGCCAATCTCGTATCGGACGCGATGCGTGCCATCGAGCGCCGCGACGGCCCGTTCCTGGAAGCCAGTGACCTGAAGTTCAATGCGTCGTTCATCCTCGGCGGCCAGATCGCCGGCGAAGACATGCGTCTGTTCCGGTTGTATGCAGAGGGCAACTTCATCGAAGCCGGAACCGATACGCCCTTCCTGCAGACCGGCGAGGCCAAGTACGGCAAGCCGATCCTCGACCTCGCGGTGACCTCGAGCGCGACGCTGGAAGATGCCACCAAGTGCGTGCTGGTGTCTTACGACTCGACGATGATCAGCAATCTCTCGGTGGGCATGCCGATCGACCTGCTGTGCTACGCGCGGGACAGCCTGCAGGTGACGATGCGGCGCCGGTTCGAGGAAGGCGACGACTACTTCGACGCGCTGACGCAGCAGTGGCTCGAAGGCACGCGAAGGGTCTTCCATGAGCTGCCGCCACTGCAGTGGTAAATCTCGCGACGCCGCGTGCGCAGGAGGCCTCAGCGTTTCGCAATGGCGGCAAGCGCCATCTTCAGAGAATCGACGAGCATCGTCCTCAGCCGTTCCCAGGCGGCGCCGCCCTGATCGACGAAGCGCTGATTGACCTCGAGCTCGATGCCCACATAGTCCGCATCCGTATGGTGCTTGCGCAGCGATGCCGTGAGTCCGTCGGCGCGCCCCTGGTACGGGTAGTTTCTTCGAAGACTCAGCTCGGGTGCCAGCTTTGCGAGCGCCAGCATCCAGGCTCGCGCGAAGGCCGCCTCACCGGGACGCCGCGGGTCATAGAGCCAGGCGACATCGGCTTGCCTCGGCACGCCGTCGAGCATGGGCGTGAAGCTGTGCGACGCAACGTGGATCACCCGGTGGCCCTGCGCAATATGTCGCGCGATTTCACCTTCGATCGCCTGGCGATGCGGCCGGTAGTAGCGATCGACGATGTCCTGGCGGCGAACTCGCGGCAGTGCGCGCGTGACCTCCGAGAACAGTTGCCGATGTCCGATCGACCGGTTCAGATCGACCAGCAGCCTCGTCGTGCTGGCGAAATACCGCGGTGCACCGAACGCGTCGGCCAACTGACGGCCCAGTTCGAGTGCTCCTGCGTCCCAGCCGCGATGGCTCGCCAGCAATGCCTCCCTGCCCGAGAAAAGCGCGGCATAGGCTTGTGGGACTTCACGTCCGGCATGTTCGCAGGTGATGACGAGAAAATTCCTCGACCCCTCGCGGACACATTCGGCCGCGGTGAAAATGCCCGAAGAGTGGACGCTCTTTCTCCTGCTGCCGGTGCCATCAGCAGCGGTTTGGTGCCTGCGCTCTGCGATAGAGAACATTTATGAAATCAAGATCAAAGGATTCTGAAAAACCCGTGCCCGCCAAGAGTGTTTCGCTTACACGTGTGCTTGACAAAAACAAGGAGATCAAAAAGAACGTCCAGCATGCTGCAAGTGAACTCACTTCGATAAATGAAGTTCTAAAACAAGGGGTAAAAGACAATATCCCTGTTCAGACCATCGAAGAGGCCATCACTCAGAACGAAGATGTCGAGCACAAAGTGGCGAAAGCCGCAGACGATTTGCATCAGGTTAACATCGAACTTGCCAAAGAGGTGGCTGAACGAGTAGTCATCGAATCCGAACTCGCCGACACGAAGACCGATCTGGCCGAAGTGCGCGACGATTTATCGAAATCCCAGGCCAAAGAGGAAGAAACACGAAAATTTTCGCTTCAGGATGCACTCACAGGCCTTCCGAATCGTGTGTCATTTGAACAGCATCTCGACCAGGGGTTGATCCAGGCAAAACGGCACGGTTGGGGGCTCGCCGTCCTGTTTATTGACATCGACAAATTCAAGAGCATTAACGACTCTTATGGTCATGATCTGGGAGACAAGGTGCTGCTCATGGTGGCAAACCGTTTACAGTCTTTTGTCCGCGATGAAGACACGGTCAGTCGCTGGGGAGGCGACGAGTTTGTGTGCCTGTTATTGGAAGTCAAGCAAGAAGCCGATGTGACTCGCCTTGCAGAGAAGATGGTTAATCGGATTGCCGAGGCCTGCGAGTTTGATGGGACTGTTCTTTCTATAAGAGCCAGTATCGGTATTGCCATATATCCCGCAGATGGAGAAACGGCTGACATCCTTTTCAAAAATGCCGATACGGCAATGTATAAAGCCAAGGGAACTGAGAAGGGAGTTGTGCTGTTTCGCGAATCCGCTTGTTGACTGATCCGTGACTTCTGAATCATCTTTGCATAAGAGTTCCCCTCAGCCTTGAGCATAGAACTTCCATGAACATAGGCGCGGTCTGGCATCGCGTGCAGCCGACTGGCCCTCGGCTGCACTTCGGTAAGCGGCTGACGCATACGTTGACGTCGGTTTCTTCGCTCAGGAAACGCGTCCATGCGCCGTATCGGAACTCCTTGGGAGATTTCCTGGACGCCTTCGCCCGATGAGCTTTCTCATGCAGGGAATCGTCACACCGTGGCCACGAGGTCGACCGGTATGTGCGCTGTCGAACAGACATCACGCCCGGCATCGTCTAGAAGTTGAAACTTGGTAGTTCTTTTCCGGTTGCCGACGGCACCATTGTCAGCGCAAAGCGGCACGTGCCTTGACCTGTCGCCTAACGAACCGATGCCGGTACGGCTTTCGCCAAATGAGCAGGCCCTCCACTTACCTTCCCAGGAGAAATGAATGAATCGAATCAGGAAATCACATGTTTGCAGCCGCGATCGTCTCGATCGGTGCTTTCGGCAGTGGTACAGCGTTCGGCGCCGATGTGATGCTCAAGCTTTCCGGCGCGAACGAGGTGCCGCCGGTGACCACGTCCGCGAGTGGCGAAGGCAAGATCTCGGTTGGCGATGACGGCTCGGTGTCCGGCAGTGTCATGACCAAGGGCATACAAGGGACGGCGGCGCACATCCACATGGGAGCAGCCGGCAAGAATGGGCCGGTAGTCGTGCCATTCACCAAAGACGGTGACGTGTACAAGGCGCCCAGCGGAGCGAAACTCGACGCGGATCAGATGAAAGCGTTCAAGGCCGGCGACCTCTATTTCAACGTGCACAGTGCCGCGAATCCGGGCGGAGAGTTGCGCGCTCAGTTGAAGTAAGGCCGTAGGGCTCGACCGCTTTCCGCAGCGACTCGAGCCGCTGCTCGATTGCCAGATTTGCTTGATAGGAGTCGTGGGCGCGCGCTTGCGTACGGCTCGGACCGGCCCATCAATGACGCGAAGGCGAACCGGGAGCGCTACCTGCTGCCCTTCCATGACCCAACAGAGGTGACCATGAACGAATCCTTGCTAGGCAGATTGCTAATTCTGAGTATTGCTGCTGCGTTTACGGTCTCGACGCCATATGCCGCTGCCCAGTCGGTTCAGGAGGGACGCACAGCACAGGACCGCCGCTTTATCGCCGGTGGCATCGGTCTTGACGAATCCGAGCAAATGAAATCAATGGCTCGCGATTTCACGTTGTCGATCACCGTGGCGGCAAGATCGGGCGCGTACCTGGCCGATTCGCACGTCACGATCCAGGATGCGCGGGGAAAAATGGTTCTCGACACGCAGCTGGATGCGCCTTACCTGTTGGTCGACCTGGCCTCGGGAAAGTACAACGTAGAGGCCACGCTCCAAGGGAAGAAACAGCAACAGAGTGTCGACATCGCCGAAAGCAGGCGCGCCAAGATCGTGTTCAGCTTTGACGTCCCGGTTGACCGAGCGCTCGAAAAAGCGCCGACCAAGTAATTAGGTCGATGCTGGTTGGCACCCTTCGCCGGCGTGCAGCCCAGTCAATCGAGACGGTGCCTCAGGCCTGCTCGTCTCGCTTGTCACGCTTGTGCCTGAACCTGGAGAGCGCCGTGTAAATCTTGCTGCGCGCGCGGTTCAGTCCGCCCAGCGGGGCGTGCGCCGGCAGGGCATGCGCGGGTGAGAACGACAGCGCCTCGGCTTGCTGAGCGCGCTTGTCGTTGCGAAATCTCTGCATGGGCAACCGCAGGGTGGCCACTTTGAGGAAGGGTGACTTCGCCTCGTCCCAGCGTTGGCTGGCGTCCTCGATCGGCATGCCGGGTTCTTGCAGCTGCACGCAAAAGTCGAAGCTCGCCTCATGCCCATCCAGATGGTCCTGCATTGCGTCGCTCAGGTAGGACTCGCCCAAGGTTTCGGGCTTGTCGCTCCTGTGTCTGGAGGTGGGCAGCAGCGAGTACTTCACCGCACGGTCGGGGCCAAAGCGGTAGGGCGTGGTGCTCCAGTAGCGGATGTCCAGCGGCGAACTCGGATTGCCGCGCAGCATCAGCAAGCCCAGCAGCACCCCAGCGTGGCCGGTGAGCGCGAACTTGGCGGCCAGCAGCAACGGCGAGCTTTCAATCGTGTAGTAGACCGCATCGCGAAACAGCGCCACTGTGCCCAGCGGCATCACCGGTGTGTCCAGCAGCACGAAGTCCTGACCGAGCTCCGCGCCGGCAGCGGAACCCTTGCCGCGTGGCGCCAGTAACTTGATCGCGACACCGCGCGCATCCGGCACCGCATCGGACTGGACCTTGCCGCTGGAATTGGAAAAGCGCACCCAACAATCGAAGCTACCCGGCTTTTCGAATAGCCCCACTCGAAGCGCCTTGGGCAGGTTGGACTCGATCCGGAAGCGGCCGCGCAACAGGCCGAGCGTCTTCGGGTGGGCGTCGCGCAGCGTGCCGCCCTTGGCATAGTCCCGCGCCATCTTGCGACGCAGGATCGCGATCATCTCGGCGACCAGGGCCGCCTCGTTGGGTTCGCGTTCTTCGACCGGACCGGACTTCATTGTGTGACCCTAGCAGCAAATCAAGACGCCGTTGGAGTTCCTCAGGGAGCGTCGCTGGCAAGAAGGCCGTCGGGACAGCCTGTCCCGGTCTGCCCCTACTCGCTTAACCAATACCGGCCCGAGTCTCGCAGGGATCAGGCAGGGACGTCACCGGGATTCGACGGCTTCTTGTAGTTGATGCCAGGGTCGACCGGCGCCTTCAGATGCGTAACTTCAATGAAGCCATAGCCCATGGCCTGATGGCACCCGTTGCAGCCGACAATGACGTCCTTGTAGGCCTTGTCGAACGCCTTGACGTCCTTTGCGTTGATGGCCTTCTCGACGGGTTGCCACGCGCCGGTATAGAACGAAGCCCATGTCTTGTACTCCGCCGGCTTGGTGACCTTCGCAGGAGTCATCGCGCCATTCATGTACTTGGACATGTATGAGGCAAGCGCCCAGTTGCCGCCCTGCGCTGCGAAGTACATGTTCTGGAAGCGATCACCGACCTCGCGCATCGGAATGGCGAACTTCGGGAGCACCGATTTGATGTCAGTGACCTGCTGCTGTAGATCGGGAACAGCCGCGGTGGATGCCGGCGGCGTCTGTGCAAGTGCGGGGCCAAGCAAGGCCAGGCCGATTACTGCAAAGGAATGCTTCATGCGAATCATTGATCTTCTCCGAAGATAAATGGGAACCGCCCACCGCGGATCTGTCGTCCGGCGATTCCGGCCTGTGACACCGGCGAACCCCGAACGCTCGAGTTGGAGTTCTGCGAACCAGGTCAGCGAGTGCTGCCGCGCCGTAGTACGCCCATCAGCGCGAGCAGCATGACCGCGCCCACGAACGATACGATCAAGGCGGGCAAGCTGAAGTTACTTTGATTGATCGTGCCCACGCCAACCAGGGGGCTGAGGAACCAGCCAGCAAGCATGGCGCCCACGATGCCGACGACGACGTTCAGGATGATTCCTTGCTGGCCGTCGGTCTTCATGAAGATGCTGGCGACCCAGCCGATGATGCCGCCGACAGCCAGCCAGATGATGAAGTTCATAGAGACATTCTCCAGGATGGATGGTGCCGTCCTGTACAGCAGGACGGAAAGTTCATCATCGTCTCCGATGCCGTGTGTGGTCTGTGCGCAGGCGCACATTGCCCGGTCCGTTGTGGTTTCAATTTCCTGCGCGACCAAGGAATAGCGCTCGACTCCCTCGGTCCCTGTCGCCCCCGTCGAAGGCGGACATTGACTCGATTGTTTGGCCCGCGATGTTCACGGTAACCCGGGTACTCTTCGATATCTGGAGCCGCCGGAACGCGGCCGCTAGCACATGTTTGCAGATGAAGTCTCGGTGGGCCGCCACGCGCCGGCTCCGTTTACGGCTGGCCAATCCGTTCTGGTCACCGGCGCCAGCGGCTTCATCGGCGGACACCTTGTCCGTCGGCTGACAGCGCTTGGCTGCCGTGTGTCCTGCGCGGTGCGTGCGACCTCGCGTGTCGACGACCTGCGGTTGGCCGGCGTCCAACTCATTGCCTGCGATATCGCTGACCGCGCAGGGGTCGCGCGCGCCATTGCGTCGTCGAATGCCCGCTTTGTGTTCCACCTTGCCGGACTGGTCCGGGCAATGGACCCGGGAGACTTCATGCGGGTGAACGCAGGAGGTGTCGACGCGGTTGCGGAGGCGTGTACCGAACAGCCTGATCCGTCCGGTCCTCGTGCTGGTTTCGTCGCTCGCGGCGGCGGGGCCCTCGAGGGGAAGACCGATCGTCGAGAGCGATCCGCCGGTGCCGGTCTCGCTATTACGGTCGCAGCAAGTTCGCCGGTGAGCAGGTGGCCCTGAGGTACGCCGATGCGTTGCCCATCACGGTGGTGCGGCCCTGCATCGTGTTCGGCGCAGGGGACCGAGGGCTGTACGAGGTATTCAGGCCGATCGCTCGATTGGGCACGCATGTCGTCGTCGGGTCCGACGACCGCCGCGTCTCGCTCGTCGCCGTGGCGGATCTCGTCGAGTGCCTATTGCTCGCGGCGGAAAAGGGCGAGCGGCTGGTGCCCGGCGTCCCGGGACACGGCATTTACTTCGCCGCTGCCGAGGATGTTTCGTACATCGAACTCGGCATGGCGATCGCGCGCGCGCTCGGGAAGCCGCAGCCCCGCATACTCCGTCTGCCGGGATGGTCGATGCGGACGATTGGCCACTTCGGTGACGTCATGTCGCGGATCCGCCGGCGCTCCGGGTGGGTCGGCACGCGACAAGTTCCGCGACGTACTCGCAGGTTCGTGGACGTGCTCGTCGGCGAAAGCCCGGCAGCAACTGGGCTGGTCGCCCGCGGCCCCACTCGCTGATCGACTGCGTGAAACCGCGCAGTGGTACCGCGACGCGCACTGGCTTTGAGTGAACCTCCGTTGTGTTGCAGCCGTCGAACGTCACGTTCGACAGGGCTGTCGGTCCGGCCTGGGCTGCCGGGCCCTCACAGCGCCCGGTCGTAAATGCGCCAGGTCTTGGTCAGCTTCGTTCCCGCTCGTTTCAGCGACCCGCGCGACTTGTCGTTGCTCTCGAGCACCCACGAAAACTCCCAGCCCTTGAGACCCCACGGCTTGGCCGCTTCGACGAGGCGATCCAGCAGCACGATGCCGAAGCCCGATTGCTGGTACCCGGGCACCATGATCACGGCCATCGCCCGCGCGATGTTGATTCGCTTGCGCCCCCATATGAGTCTGAATATGCCGAACGGAAACAATCGGCCGTCGAGCTTGCGGATGATCTGGTTGTAGTCGAGCAGTGCCAGCACGGCGCCGACGGTCTTGCCGTCTACCATTGCGAAAGCCGCGAATTCCGGCGCGATGATGTGCCCCAACTCGGCGGCGATGTGCGTCAGCTTCGCCCTGCTGTAGCGGGGTAAAGCCCCACGTGCCGTCGAGCGCGCGGTTGTAGATATCAAGGAAGGTCCTGATCTCCGCGGCGAGGCGCGACCGGTCGAAGCGGCGCACCACGAGGTCGTCGCCGTCGAGCGCCGACATGACTGCAGGCTTGTAGCGATCGACCAGATTCGCGAGGAGCGCGACATCCATCTCGTACGCGTACAGGTCATGGGCCTTGGTGAATCCGCACGCCTCGATCAGCGCTCCGTAGTAACGAGGGTTGTAGGTCGTCAGGAACACCGGCGGGCTCCCGAATCCGTCGATCAGCAGGCCGCAGGTGTAGTTGAGCGACGGATTCACCGGTCCCCGCCAGGCGGTCATCCCGCGTTGCAGGAGCCAGGCACGGCCCGCATCGAAGAGCGCGCGCGCGACCGCGACATCGTCGACGCATTCGAAGAAGCCGAAGAATCCGCGCTTCTCGTCGTATTTTGCGTTGTGGATGTCGTTGACGAATACCGCGATGCGTCCGGCGACCTTGCCATCCCGTTCGGCAAGCAGCGTCACCATCTCCGCGTGGTCGAAAAACGGGTGCCGCCCCCAGCCCAGCAGCTGTCGCTCCTGCGAGAGGATCGGCGGCACCCAGTTCGGGTCGTTCTCGTAGATCGTCCACGGGAGCCGCTGAAAGCGCCTTCGATCCCGCCACGACGTCACCGCCCTGACGGTGATCCCGTCGTTCACTGGATCCCCCGATCGGCGATGACTCGCCGGCAGACCTCCGCGATATTCGCCGCCGCGGCGTTGTTCTGCACCGGCAGCAAGCGGCGCAACTCTTCCGCCGGAAAGTCCGAATAGGTCTCCTTGCCGAGTGCCAGGCCGACGAACGCAGTGGACGAGTACTGGGTGATCAGCACGTCGCAATTCGCAATCATCTCCTCCGCGCTGCCGTCCCTGAACGTCCGGGCGCCCGGGGCGTATTGCCGCACTTCCTTCTCGGCGCGCACCAGGTCTTCGTTGGGATGGAACTTGAAGATCATCGGGCGGCCGTTGGCGAGGGCGACGGCATGGCGGATGAACGAGGGCCGATCCTCCCCGCGGAAGATCTCCCGCAGCGGCGACGTGCAGACGAGGACGTAGTGCCGATGCGGAAACGAGTTGTCGCGATAACGCTCGCAATGGTCGAAGTTCGGGATGCCCGTGACAACGATCTTCTCCGCCTTCGCGCCCTTGCGCGTGAACAGGTCGCGGTATCCGTCGCTGGCCACACAGAACGCGCGGTAGGTGTCGCTCAAGCCGGTCGCGGCGGTCCCGGCGATCCACAGGGGGAGGGAACGGTGCCGCTGCACAAGGCGGAAGGCCGAGGTCTCCGGATCGGTAATGCCTTCCTGCACCAGGACGATCCGGTTGCCGCGGATATTCTTCTGGACGATGACATCGGAGCAGGTGACCACGAGGTCGTACGGGCCGCGCCTTCCCTGGTAGTCGATGGCGAGATCCGACGCACTCAGGTACTGGTGGCAGCGCTGCGCGAGCTTGGCGCCGATGATCGTGAACTCCAGGCGTTTCAGCCGCCGCATCGTCTCCAGCACGCCGTCACAGTAGAAAGGCGTGAATGCCTGCTGGTATTCGTTCAGGTGGCGCGAGATCTGATGCATCTGCGTCGTCTGATTCATCGAGCCGCAAATGAACAGGATGCGTTTTTCGGCGCTCATAGATCCTTGTCCCACCGTGTCCTGAACGTGCCGGCGACGAACACGACCGCGGCGAACGCGGTCGTCACGCCGAAGAGCCGCAAGGTGGCCGCATCGTCGACGAAGATCATCGCCGCGCGTAACGCTTCGTTCACGTAATAGAGCGGGAGCAGCTTGGCGAACGCCTGCAGGAAGGCCGGCATCATCTCCACCGGAAAGAACGTGCCGGAAAGGAACATCATCGGAAAGAGGAACGCATTGGCGACCGCAGACGCGCTTTCTGCCTCCTTGGCGAACGGCGTAAGCAGCATGCCGATGCCGACGAAGGCTATGACCTCGACGACGAGGATCAGCGGCAGCCAGATCCCGATATGCAGTCGGACGTCGAACACGAAGAAGCTGACCAGCAGGATGGCAGCCGTCGAGATGACCGACAGGATGAGTTGGTAGACGATGCTCGACGCGAGCCAGTCGGCGCGCGTGATCGGCGTCGTGGCGAGCTTGCGGAGGATCCCCTTCTGGCGCAGTTCCGCGTTCATGTTGAGCGCGTTCGACAGGCACGAGGTCATGATCGCCATCGCGATGATGCCGGGGACGAAGAACTCGATGAAACGGTAGCGTTCGGACAGGATCGACTGGGCGACGAGCTTGATCGCCGGGGGGCTGCCCGTCGCCTTCTGGTTGGCCGCGGCCACGATCGTGTCCAGAAGCTGGATCTTGGTGTTCACCGACGTCGAGCTCGGGTCGTACACATAGTTGAGCGGTACCGGCACGCCGGCGTTGGGGCCGACGACGCGCTGTCTCTGCAGGGCCTCGAAGTCCTTCGGGATCACGAGCAGCAGGTTCAGCCCATGCTCCCTTGCATACCGCGAGGCGTCGACCGCGACTGGCACCGGTGTGACCGTGAACGCATCGCCGCTCGCGAGGATTTCGAGCAGCCGTGCTGAGCCTTCGCTGCGGCTGTTGTCCTGCACCGGCAGGTCGAAGTTGAGGTGCTCGGGCTTGGTGAAGATCGTGCCGAATACGAGCACGAGGATCACAGGGAAGGCGAACGTGAAGAACATCGCCGAGCGTTCGCGATAGAAGCTCTTGAGCCGTACGCTGAGATTGGCGACGACGATCCGGGGCGTCATGCGGCGCGGTCCTGGGCGCGGGCCGCGGAAGGTTCGGCCGTCAGCTTCAGGAACACCTCCTCGAGGTTGGGCTTGCGCACGTCGAGGCCGCCGAGCGCCAGCCCGCACCGCTCCAACTCCTCGAGGATGCGGCGGACGTCCTCGGGCGTCTTCACCGGAACCCAGAGGCTGTCGTCATCCTTCAGGATCGGGGAGAAGCCCAGCTTGCGGATCGCCACCGCCGCGGCGGGGTCGATCGACTTCAGCGTCAGCCGCGTCTGTTCGGCGTGCTCCTCGGTCAACCTTGCCGGCGAGTCGATGGCGACGATCCGTCCGTTGGAGATGATCGCGACAGTGTCAGCCAGGAGTTCGGCTTCTTCCATGTAATGGGTCGTGAGAAAGACGGTCTTCCCGCGGCCTTTCAGTCCCTTCAGCACCTCCCAGACCTGCCGCCGCGCGTGCGGATCGAGCCCGGTCGTGGGTTCGTCGAGAAAGACGATCTCCGGGTCACTGACCAGCGCGACAGCGATCCCGAGGCGCTGCTTGAGGCCGCCGGAGAGGGTGTTGAACAGAGCCGCGGACTTGTCGCGCAGATGGGTGAGATCCATCAGCGCGTCGATGTCGGCGCGGCATCCGAACACCCGGGCGTAATACTGCAGAGTCTCGCGCACCGTGATGCGATCGAACGAGCTGAAGTTCTGCGGCAGCACGCCGATCCGGCGGACCACCTCGGCCTTGCGCTTCGTGACGTCCATGCCGAGCACCGTGACCGTTCCCGAGGTCGGCACGCGGATGGTCTCGATCACTTCGGCGGTCGTGCTCTTCCCCGCGCCATTGGGGCCGAGAAACGCGAACACTTCGCCCGACTTGACGCTGAACGAGATGTTGTCGACGGCCCTCAATGCGCCGTAGTGCTTGCAGAGCTTGTCGACCACGATGACCGGTTCGGTGTTCGGCATGATGAAGCGCTTCGCTGGCACTGGACAGGCGCGACGGCCGTGCTAGAGCTTCGCGAGTTCCTCCGCGATCGCGTCGACAGCGCCCCGGATGAGCGACTCGGTGTGATTGATCGTGATGAATACCCGCAGCCGCGTGGCCTGTTCGGGAACGGCCGGATGGATGATCGGCTGGACGTTGATGCCGCGTCGGAAAAGCGCGCGGGAGAGCCGAAGACAGCGGACCGAGTTGCCGACGATGATCGGGATCACCGGAGTTCCCGCGGCGATCCCCGTATCGAGTCCGCGCTCGCGCGCGAGTCGCAGGAAGAGGCCCGACAACGTCGTGGAGCCGTGCGACGCGCTGAGGCTCGCGGCGCAGGACCGTCAGGGCGGCCAGCGCCGTGGCCGCGTTGGGCGGGGAGATTCCCACGCTGTAGACGAACCCGGGCGCCGTGTACTTGAGGTACTCGATGAGTTCGGCGGATCCCGCGATGTAGCCACCGCAGCTCGCGAGAGATTTGGACAGCGTGCCCATCCACATGTCGACGCTGGAGGGGGCGACGCCGGCGTGTTCACCGAGGCCGCGGCCGGTCTCTGCCCATCGTTCCGAGCGAGTGGGCCTCGTCGACATAGAGCATCGCGTGATGTTTCTTCTTGATGTCGACGAAGCGTGCCAGGTCGGGATAGTCGCCATCCATGCTGTAGACGCCCTCGATCGCGATGAGCACGCGGCGGTAGCTGTGGCGGATACCTGAGAGGAGCACGTCGAGCGCGCGCCAGTCGTTGTGGGCGAATCCGCGGCAGGTGGCACCGGAGAGTCGCGCACCCTGGAGAATCGAGTTGTGGGCCAGGATGTCGTGGACGATCAGGTCGCCCGGGCCCATAAGGTGCCCGATCGTCGTGACGTTGGTCGCGTGTCCGGAGACGAAGACGATCGCTGCGGGCATGCCGAGAAATTCGGCGAGCGCGTGCTCGAGGTCGCGATGAATCTGCTTTTCGCCGGATACGAGTCGGCTGGCACCCGCGCCGGTGCCGTAGCGATCGATCGCGCCCTTGGTTGCTGCGGTGACGGCCGGATCGTGCGCCATCCCGATGTAGTCGTAGGCGCAGAAGTTGGTCAGCGCCCGGCCGTCGATGTGAGCGAGTCCGGGCGTGCTTGCCGTGGGCGTGTCGTCACCTTGGTCCACATTGAAGTAGGGGTTCGTTTCGGTGACGGCCAGCAGCATGCGCTTGTGGCGCTTGAGCTCCAGGTACTCGGGGAACAGCGCTACATCGTAGTTTTCCGCTGGAATGGCGCGCGCTGACACGTCGGAATGCGGATGATCGATTAGATGCTTCTGCACCGCGGCGGCGAGATCGCCGAGAGTCGTCGCCTGGCTGTAAACGGTGTCCGGCAGGTGGCGTCCGAAGCTCTGGTCAAGTGCGGCAATAAGCTCGACGCGCTGCAGCGAATCGAGGCCGAGTGCCTCGATCGGCGTTTCGGGCGTGACATCGGCGAGTACATTGCCCGACAACGCGAGTGCGTGCTGGCACACGGCGGCGAGCGCGGTGGACTGCGCAGGTGGTGTGGGCGGAGTGGCAGGTTCCGAAGATGCGAGTCCGGACTGTGCGCCGTGCCGGGCGAGGGGCTTCAGCTCGTTGGCGCGGAATGCGGCGCGGATCGCGTGGCGCTGGATCTTTCCGCTGGAGGTCTTGTCGATGGTGCCGCAGCGGACCAGGACAACGACATCGAGAGCGAGGCCGTGCTCTGCGAGCACCGCGGCACGGACCGTGTCGATGACCGGAGCCAGATTGGCACTCCCGTCGCGGACGACTTCGTGCACGAGGACAAGGCGCTGCGCACCGTGTTCCTCGAAAGCGAAGGCTGCGCCAAGGCCGGGTGCAAGCAGCGGGTGGCTTTGGCGCGCCGTCGCTTCGATGTCCTGCGGGTGATGATTGAGCCCGCGAACGATGATGAGGTCGTCGATCCTGCCGGTGATGTAGAGCTGCTGGTCGTGCATGAAGCCTAGATCGCCGGTCCGGAGGAAGTAACCGTCGTCGACATCGCTCAATTGCGCTTTAAACGTCGCTGCGGTTTTTGCGGGACTGCGCCAGTAGCCCTTACCGATGGACTCGCCGGCGACCCATAGCTCGCCGATGCGGTTGGACGCAGCGCGCTCGCCGGTCTCGGGCTCGACGATGGCCACGCGCAGCGAGCCGACTGGCACGCCGCAGCCGACGAGGCTGTGGGCGCCGGGTGCACCGTCGGGGAGCGATACGACTAGGTTGCGCGCGAGGGCATCGTCGTGAAATGCGCGCACCGTGGCGCCGCTTCCCGCCTTGGGTCCGGTGACCATAAGCGTCGCCTCCGCCAGGCCGTAGCACGGATAGAAGGACGAGGGTCGAAATCCGCACGGTGCGAAGGCTTCGGCGAAGCGAGCGAGCGTGGCCGGCGCTACGGGCTCGGCGCCGATGAACGCGACTTTCCAGGAGGAGAGATCGAGGACGGCGCGCTGCTCCGCCGTGATCTTGCGGACGCACAGGTCGTAGGCGAAGTTGGGTCCGCCGGAAACGGTCGCGCGGAACCGGCTGATCGTATCGAGCCAGAGGAAGGGATTCCGGACGAACATTGCGGGCGCAATGATGATGTTCGGAATCCCGCAGTAGGCCGGCGTGAGGACGCCGCCGATGAGCCCCATGTCGTGGCAGGTAGGAAGCCAGAAGACAGCCTTCGTGTCGCGTCCGAGGTCGAAGGCGCTACTGATGGCACGCGTGTTGGCGAGAAGATTGGCGTGGCTCAGCATGACGCCTTTGGGCCGGCTGGTAGAGCCCGAGGTGTACTGGATCATCGCCAGCGCATCGGGGTCCGGATCGTGCTCGGTCCAGCAGTCGGCATGGACGTTGGTGATCTCGTCGGTCGCAATCCAGCGGACCGCTGCGGCCCTGCCGTTGATTTTTTTCAGATAGGCGACGGTGGCGGCGGTGCTGAGCACCAGGGGCGCTCCGGCGTCGCCGATGAGCGCGTGGAAGCGATCGAGCGTTCGTGCCCGGGGCGGGTAGACGGGCACGGCGACGCAGCCGGCGTAGAGCGCACCGAAGAAGGAGGCGATGAATTCGAGGCCGGGCGGGTAGGCAAGCACGACATTCCGACCCGCAAGCCGCACGTCCTGGAGGCACACGGCGATGGCCCGGGCGCGCCGGTCCAGTTGCGCGTAAGTCAGCGACGCTTGCGGCGTATCGCCATCGAGCAGGTGCACGAATGCGACGTCGTCGGGGCGTTCCGCGGCAAGTTCGCGCAGGCAGCGGACGATGTTCCTGGGACCCGTTCGCGTGTTGATCTTGGCCCCCGGCGGGACCCGGATCGCGGTCGGAGTCTCGAGCCTCAGCAGCGGAATGCCTGCCGAACCAGACAGCGGACGGGCGACTTCGTCGTTCGGCAGATCGTCCTCGGCGCCGCCGACGAGATAGCGGTCGCGCTTTCGCGCGGAAGTGACCAATCGCGACCGCATCTCCTCGATGGTGGATCCCCGAAGATCTTGGAGCGTCATTGCGGCGTACCGTCGCGCTGCGGGATGAGACTTCGAACGACGGTCGTACGCATGCCTCCTCCCTAGGTGACTGACAGCAAAAAGGCTAGCTGGCACAGCGTGTGAGGTCAGTGCGCTACCGAACACAACACGCCTTCGGAGCCCGCCGTTCGTCCGCTTGCCAACGATGGATGACAAGGGTCAATGTTCGATACCGAACATACGGCTGCCCGGCGGCGATGGGAGAATCGCTTCGCTGATGATCGATGGGCTTCGATCACTCGCTGCCGTCGTGATCAGTGTGCTTTCGGAGCGTTGCCCGAGGGACTTTTCGATGCGACGACCTCACATCCGGCAGGTGTGGAGAGTTCGTCCGATGGGTGCGTCTCCTGCGCGGCCGCGAGCCGGGGCCGTTTGTCACGTATAGGGAGAGGCCATCGTGTCACTGCCATCGCTGCTTCCGAAACGCGAGAGGAAGTTGAACCTCGCGATCTGGTTCAGGCAATCAACTTCGGTATTCCAACGTCTGCTTACCGTCCTCGCGGGGACGATGCTGGTTATCGCGGGCATGGCGATCGCGCCAGCGACCATGGCCAAGGACGGGAGCGATGCCGGCCACTGGGTCGGTACATGGAACGCGAGCCCTCAGGCTGCCTGGTATCCGCTCGAACTCAATGGCCAGACCATTCGCCAGATCGCGCACGTGAGCATCGGCGGCACGCGGGTGCGCGTGCGTCTGTCCAACGCCTATGGTGCGGACTCACTGCTGATCGGCGCTGCGCGCGTGGGCCTGCGCAGCACTGGTGCATCAATCGTCCCAGGCTCGGGCCGGGTGCTGACATTCAACGGGTCGGAGTCGACGACGATCCCGGCCGGCGCGCTTGCAATCAGCGACCCGGTAAGTCTCAGAGTGCCTGACCGCGGCGACCTCGCGGTCAGCATCTATGTTCCCGGCAAGCAGCTCGCGGCGACCGAGCATTCGCTGGGGTTGCAGACGACCTATATCTCTTCTGCCGGAGACTTCAGCGGCGCCGACTCACTGCCGACGGCGACCACTACCGAGTCCTTCTTCTTTCTGACGGGCGTCGAAGTGGACGCCTCCACGACGGCGAGGGCGATCGTCACGCTCGGTGACTCGATAACCGATGGCTTGCACTCGACTACGGACGCCAACAAGCGCTGGCCGAATCGTCTGGCGGAACGGCTGCGCTCCGGTGGCAGCAAGATCGCGGTGCTCAACGCGGGTATCAGCGGCAACCGGCTTCTGCACGATACGGTCGGTACGAACGCAGCGGCACGTCTGGATCGTGACGTACTGGTGCAGTCCGGCGCGCGCTACGTCATTGTCCTGTTAGGCATCAACGACATCGGGTTTCCGGGAACCGCGACCGTCGACGAGATCATTGCCGGCCATCGCCAGATCATTCATCGAGCGCATGCGCTGGGTCTGAAGGTTTATGGGGGCACCCTCACGCCGTTCCAGGCGTTCCTGCCCGGGATCTACTACACCGCAGATGGCGAGCTAAAGCGCCAGGCCGTCAACCAATGGATCAGGAGCAGCAAAGCCTTCGACGCGGTAATCGATTTCGACAAAGTGCTACGCGACCCGTCCAATCCCGCCGCGATCCGCCCAGCCTATGACAGTGGCGACAACCTGCATCCGAACGATGCCGGCTACCAGGCGATGGCCGATGCCATCGATCTGTCGTTGTTCGGAGGCCAGGGGTCCGCGCGCCGCGCGGTCACTGCGAAAACCCAGCCAACGCAGGCGGTCAAGCCACAGTCGAAGCTCTGTCCGTGCCCGCCTTGATGAGCCTGCGATCAATACGGGAGCCTTTCCTTGAGCTTCAGGATCGGCGCCTCGACGAAACGCCACATCGCCGCTGCCAGCAGTATTGTTAGCCCGAGTCGCACCGCAAAGGGTGGTAGCACGCGTATCGCGGAAGAATGCACGGCGAGCCAGTCGACCAGCGGCCACATGAAGAGGTGGATGAGGTACAGGCCGTAGCTGATCTTGCCGAGGTAACGAAAGGGTGCGTAGTTGAAAAACCCGAGCACCCAACGGTTGTCCGTTTGCCACAGTCCCAGCACCATCGCCAGAAACCCAAGCGCAAGCAGCGTTTGCATGTGTGGCGGGTGCATGACGTGGTCGATCGACGGTGTCTCCGGTGGAAACAGCACGAACAGTGCGACCACCAGCGCGAGGCCGACCGGAAACATCCATTGACGAGCCGCGGCGCGGATCTTTTCGGCGGCAATCCGACGTATCCGCAAAGACCACGGCGCCCACCGCGCCCGCGACCAGATACTCACCGCAGACCAGGGGAATCAGCCCATATGCCGCCTTGGGCAGGAACGCGGCGCAGAGGAAGCGAAAGCCGATAGACGCGCCCCATAGGGCGAGCAACCACGACAGCCTCGCACGCCCCGGCCGCAGGAAGGAAAACAACAGCGGGAAGACGAGATAGAACTGCTCTTCGACGCACAACGACCAGAAGTGGATGCCGTACATCCGCGTCGGATCCCACGCCTTGTCCAACAGTTCAGGCTGGATCCACGTGTAGAAAAAGATCCCCCAGTTCATTACGTACAGGGCAAATGCAGGCAGGTAAGCGATGCCGACCGTGGCTGCCGCCAGTCCCAGTACGAGGTAGTAGGCGGGAAAGATCCGCAACGCGCGACGCGCATAGAAGCTCTTGAGCATCTGCCTGCGCGGTCGGTTTTCGAACGTGATCAGGATTCGGGTGATCAGAAATCCGCTGATCACAAAGAACAGCGAGACGCCATAACTACCCCACCAGAAGTGCGTGACATCGCTGTGCACCAGAAACACCGGCAGGAACGCGAAGAACCGAAGTCCATCGAGCTGTTTGCGATGTTCCAGCGTTTGCATGTGGCGAGAGCCCGGGAGGAGATAGCGCGAACACTGCGCGCTGCATCGCCCAGTGTGTGAGGTGGCGGTGGTGCGGCACGGTCGACCATTTTCGATCATCCGTCGCAGGTGCAGGTTACGCGGAGATTTGTGTAGGCAACCTCTTCGCGCATTGTCTCCGCAAACGATAGTACGAACGCTTTCGCGGCGGGTCGCCTCCTTCCGAGACTCACTTCGTTCAGGCAGCAGTTCCCGTCGTGTGCGCCACCGCACAGACAAGCGGAAGCACGGCGCCGACACTTCACCTGTCGCGCCTAATCGTGGCGGCAGGATCGATGGCCATCACTCTGATTGCGCCTTCAGCGAACGCAAATGCGCTTCGGGTAAAGGTGACTCCTACCTGGACGTTCGGTGGTTCGCTCCACGGACTGTCGTCTTGCATCCACACGCGAGTTTTACTTTCGGCGAAGACTTGATCAATCGGAATATCAATTACTTGGAGACGACGATGACGAACAGCACGATGGAACTCGACAAGAACAAGACGGTAAAGCCGGATCCGGCCTCGGGTCCGCTTGGAACGCATCCTGTTGGAACCGGGCTCGGTGCAGTTGCCGGGGGCGCCGCAGCCGGCGCAGCGGCGGCAAGTGTGGCGGGCCCTGTGGGCACGGTGATCGGTGCGGCGGCCGGTGCGGTGGCCGGTGCCTTGGCTGGCAAAGGGATCGCCAAGATGATCGACCCCACTGCCGAGGAAGCCTACTGGCGCCAGAACTATTCGAGCAGGCCTTATGTCACCAGCGGGGCGACGTTTGACGAGTACGGTCCCGCCTATCGCTACGGCGTCGATACCTACGGACGGTTCGAAGGCCGCTCGTTCGAACAGGCGGAGCCCGAGCTGATGCGCGATTGGGACGGTGCAAAAGGCACGTCCAAGTTGACGTGGGAGAACGCCAAGCACGCGGCCCGCGACTCGTGGCAGCGTCTGAGCGACTTCGTAGAACGCGCGACACCTGGGGATTCGGATCGCGACGGGAAGTAAATCGATGTCGAGCGGCTCCCAGGGGGCAGCAGTCTGATGGCTGCGCAGGGGCCATCAAATGGGCGCGCCGCTCGGGGCTTCCCCGGGGCGGAGCGTCCGCTCGATGCCCTCTGCATCACGGGTGTCCCGCGGTTGTTTACGTTCCGGTCCGGAATCGGGTTTGCCGGTCTACGGCGCGACGGAGTCCAACCAGGACTCCTCGCATCGAGCCGCAGCTACTCAAAGTCTGGAGTACGGCGTGCCGGTCGCTTACCGGCGTACGTCATAAGGAGCAAGCATGAGCATGAACAGAGACCAGGTCAAGGGCCGACTCAAGGAAGCCAAAGGGAAGATCAAGGAAGCCGCAGGCAAGCTTGTGGGCAACGAAAAGCTGGAGCAAAAGGGCAAGGCTCAGAAGATTCTCGGCGAAGCTCAAGCCAAGTTTGGCGACGTCAAGAAGGACGTGAAGGAGACGGTCAAGAAAGCCTGAAGTCAGCCGGCGATCTCCGACGAACTCTGCGTCCAGAAGTTAAGGAGCGCGGTTTGCTTCAGCGGACTTGTGCGTTCGGCTACGGCCGAGAGCAAAGCGACCGCTGTGGCGCGCGAGGTCGAGGGTGTCAAGCCGGTCAGGCTCGATATGCGCTTGAACGTAGCCACGTCAGTACGGTGATCCTCGATAGAGTTATCGATAACGAACGTGAATCGTAAGGAAGAAGCATGTCCAAACTAATGATTGCATTGCTTGTTGGCGCCAGCGTGGGTTTCGCCGGAGCCAGCATGGCGCAGATGGCCTCTCCTGCGCCGATGTCGAAGGCGAACTACACCCAGGCGATGAAGGACGCCGACGCGCAGTACAAAACTGCCAAGAGCGCATGCGCGTCGCTCTCCGGAAATGCCAAGGACATCTGTGCCGCGGAGGCCACGGGCAAGCACAACGTCGCCAAGGCTGAAACAGAAGCCGCCTACAAGCACACACCGAAGGCTCGCGAAAGTGCCCGCGTCGCCCATGCCCAGGCAACTTACGATGTCGCCATCCAAAAGTGCGACGACCTGGCAGGTAACACCAAGGATGTCTGCGTGAAGGAAGCAAAGGCCGCGTTGGTGAAGGGCAAGGCAGACGCCAAGGTCGACCGAGTCGCCGCCGATACGAGCAAGGAAGCGGCGACGACGCAGGCGGAAGCCCGCAAGGATGCGAGTGCGGACAAACGCGAGGCCGAATACAAGGTCGCGATCGAGAAGTGCGATGTACTCGCCGGTGCCGCGAAAGACGCGTGCGTCAGTTCCGCGAAGTCGAGATACGGCAAGTCCTGAGGCCCACGCGGGTCTCCCGCGCCGCTCTCCGCTGCGGACGGTAGATCGTATGGAAGCAGCTCATGACCGGTGAAATGCTCGGCAGGCCGATGCGAGAGGCAAACCAAGGGCGCCTCTCGCGGCCTGTGCGCCTGCCAAGCGAGGTACGGAGGGCTGGCCGCGCACTCCTGCAGGAAGATCAATGGGTGAGACCGATGCGCCGACCCGTGCGCGGAATGCTATGCATTGACGCACTCGCTCTGGTTCAGGTCAGCTCATTCGCAAACTGGTGATTAACGTCCCGGTGATGGGCCTCGTCCGCACGGACTGCGATGATGACGTCACGCAATGTCGCGTCGGACGCGAGCTTCCAGTAGTCAATCGCGATCCTGGGCGCCGGAACGTTGGGATGGGTGCCTTTGTCAACGCCAGCCAGGTATTCCGTGTAGCTGGTGACCGCTTCTTCTTCGAAGTAGCCCGACGACGCGATGCGCGGTCTTGGAGGAGATCAGATAAAGCAGGAAGAAGAGGTTATAGAAAACTCCCTGCGCCAGCAGAATGAGAAGCCGCTCGGCCGTTGAGGGCCGGGCAATCTGAATGAACGTCATCAGGTGCATGCGTTCATTTTCCGCCTCGTCAAGCAGCGTCCGGATCCAGCCGCGGTCGCTTTCCAGTCGACGCAAAGCGCGCAAATGCTGCAGGGCACCGCCGACCATGCCAGGCACGGCAGCAACCGTTTCGAGCACAACCGCTCGATGGCCATACCGACGAGCGAAGACCGTGTCAGCGAAGAACCGCAGTGCCTTCGTGAAGGCAAGTGCAACGCGATCGGAAAAATCCACCGGAATGTGGTGTCGCTCGAGCTGAGGGGCATCGGTCATCGTGATGGGCAGTCACAGCCAGTACTTCCAGATACGAGCAAACAACTCCGAGACGCGAACATCGAGCGGGCGGCGCTGCCATTGCTGAAACGTAAACGCATCGGATGCCACAACATCCTTGTCGAACACCCACCTGCACCTGACAGGCTGCTGCGGGCGGTTAGCCAACGCACGCCAGTCAGGCTGAAGAGTCCGAACAATGTCACGGCCAGCTTCTGAGGCGGCGCAGCGTACAGCGCGCCTCCATACCTGCCGCCTTCTTTCAGCTCACAGTGTCGCTCGCCCGCCAAGTCAACAGTCCGTTCTCGACCGTGCGTCGAGTCGCAGCTGCAACCAGCCGGACCACAGGCTGTAAACGACCGGTCACAGCCTTCCCATCACCAGCAGAATGATGATGATGATCACCACGACGCCCAACGCGCCGCTGGGCCCGTAGCCCCAGCTTCGGCTGTGCGGCCAGGTCGGGATGACGCCGATCAGCATCAGGATCAGCACGATCAACAGGATTGTTCCCAAGCTCATGTTTTTTTCCTCGAAGTTGTCAGCAAGCGGGCCCGATTCGTTGTGATTCGTCCGGTCCGGAGGGAATCCACCATCACCTGGAGGCTGCTGGCAGCGGCATAAGATCCGCCGCAGATCACCCGGGCAACAATTCCCGTGCCGAACTGGCACACAAATACGGTAGGCGTTCGCTCTAGACCGGTCGGTGCGCTAGCGAACATACCGGCCGGAGCGCGGTCGCGGTGGGATGAAGCACTGATAACTGAGAAGCGCAAAACGTTACTCCCGGTCACACGCCGGCCAGCAGATTCGCATAGCGATCGCGATCGACCTGGTAACAGCCGCACGATGCCGCCTCCATCCCGAGGCGATTGAGGACGGTGACATCGCCACGGTGGTAGCGAATCAGGTTGCGCTTCTGCAGCGCGGTTGCGGCCCGGGTAACGCCGACGCGCCGAACGCCCAGCATGAAGGCAAGGAACTCGTGTGTCACGTGAAACTCGTCGTCATGCGCGCGGTCTTGCGTCATCAGCAGCCAGCGCGCCAGCCGCTCTTCAACCAGGTGAAAGCGGGTGCACGCAGCGGTCTGTGCCAGTTGACCGATCCGAACCTGTAGATACCGATGCAACAGGGTGCGCAGCTCTGCACTCAAACCAAGCTCGCGTGCGAATGTACGGGCGCTCATCCGCAAAGCGGGACCCGCACCTTGCACCAGTGCACGCAGTGGCGAACTGTCCATGCCCAGGATCAGCGGTACTCCCACCATTCCCTCGTTGCCCACCAGTCCGACCTCGAGGATGGACCCTCCGTCTACCGGAATCATGAGCGAAACAAAGCTCTCGGTCGGAAAATACGCGTACCGAATGCGCGCATCGGGCTCGTACAGAACGGTACCGAGTTTGAGCTCGACCGGATCGCACTGTGCGAGCAGCCGCGCTGATAGACGAGACGGAAGTGCGGCGAGCAGTCGGTTAGGCGGCGCAATGCGCCGGTTGTTTGACATACGTGTCCTCAAACCTTGGGGTGGCATGCGCGCGTCGACACAGAAGCACGCTTCATGGAGCAGTGGCCAGAGTAGCCACGAGAAGAGAACAGTAGGCCCTAACCAGGGATCTGTTTGTTCGCCACCGCACGTTCGAAGGACATTCTGACCTTTAGTCGCGAAGTGACTTTCATTGCAAGTCCGTGTATCGCATGCGCGGCGCCTGACCAACCTCCGACGCTTTACTCCGCCGTCGCCAATGTGCGGCACCGTACCGACGGCGCACTTCGTTGTGCTTAAGGTTCCTCTCAGTCTGCGACAAGGTGCCGTTGCACCCAGGCCCTGACTGCAGTGATGGCTTCTAAGCAGGACGCGCCCGATCCGCACCTGTCACTTACGAGGAAGCGGCGCTTCCGGCCAAAGCCAGTCGATCGGAAGCGGCGACGGATAGTTTTCTTTTGACAAACCGGAGTATCAAGAATGAATAAGTTCGGCAAGTATCTTTCCCCCCTCTTCGTGGCTATTACTTTGGTGTCTGTCGTGGGTTGTGCGTCCACGCCGAAACAGGAAGGCACCGGCGAATACGTGGACGACACGGTTATCACCGGAAAGGTGAAGACAGCCATCCTGAATGAGCCCACTTTGAAGGTCGCTGAAATCAATGTCGAAACCTTCAAGGGCGTAGTGCAGCTGAGCGGATTCGTCAGCTCGCCGGCCGCGGCCACGAAAGCGGTGGAAGTGACTCGCACCGTAGGCGGCGTGAAGTCGGTCAAGAATGACATGCGGATCAAGTAATCCGCGGCCAGGCGTGGTCGCCGTATGACGCCTTGCCGCACGCTCGCCATCAGCGAGCAGGAGTTACTCGCGGCAAGGCAGCGGACAACTGATCTCGAAAAGCAACTGTCACTGCTGAGGGCGGAGCTGCAACTGCTCGCGCGGTCCCAGGCAGAGGCTCACCGGCGAGCCCACTTCGATGCGCTCACCGGCCTTCCCAATCGGTTCCTGTTACTGGATCGCTTCCACCAGGCGGCGGCACAGGCGAAGCGGATGCGAACGCAGTTCGCGTTGCTTTACCTCGATCTCGACGGTTTCAAGGCTGTGAATGACGCGCTCGGGCATGCGACCGGTGACGAGCTGCTCAAGCGTGTCGCGACGCGACTGCTGGCCTGCATCCGAGCCAGCGATACGGCAAGTCGTCAGGGCGGTGACGAGTTCGTCATTCTGCTTGCGGAGATAGCGGACGGCGAGGGCGCGCTTCGCGCTGCAGAAAAGATTCGCGCGCATCTGGCGATGCCCTATGTCATCGGGGAAACCGCGATCCAGATGACCACCAGCATCGGAGTGGCTGTCTATCCGGTCGACGGACACGAACACGGCGACCTTCTGCAGCGGTCGGACCTGGCGATGTTTCGCAACAAAGTCGACAGGTCGACCCGCCCGAGCATCTTCAGCGTCGACCAGAGCCTGGTCTGCGACACCATCGAATAACACGTGGGGCAGTAACGGGTGTGATGGAAAAGAATGGCTCCCCGTCGGGGAGTGCTGCGGGGAGCCTAAGTACGACGAAAACGTCGTCGACGTGCCCCGCGGTTCGCCGGGCACGTCGACTCGGACTACACGGATGTCGTTGGCTGGTAGTCCTTGTGAACTTCTTCAAATGCCTTGAGCTGCACTTCGGTCTGATCCTTGGTGATCCCGTAGGTTTCCTGGAGCTTTCCCGCCAGCTGTTCGCGCTTGCCAGCGATCGCGTCGAGGTTGTCGTCGGTCAGCTTGCCCCACTTTTCCTTCACATGCCCCTTGAACTGTTTCCAGTTCCCTTCAATGACGTCCCAATTCATGGTGGTTCCCTTCGAGATGTGTTGGTCGGCGATTTCGCCAACGGAATGGCATTTGCGCGATTTGCAGGTTGCACCTCGCGAACATTGCCAGGTGCGCTGCAATCTGAGCAAGCAGAGTAGAGACGGTCTAGGTGGCGGTCGGTGCGGTGGCACACATACGGCGAAGGTGTCCTGCGCCTTCACCAGGTCCTGTTGAGTCGACAAAATTAGGAGGCGGGCCGCACTAAGAGCGCCAGCAGACAGACATGAACGTCGCGCGTGCCATAAGCTGACCTGATCGGAGCCAGCACGGGTGAGAACCTTGCGCCGTCGGATAGTGCAGCAGTTACCGGCGAGCGATCCTGGTGATGATTAGTGTGTGTTTGGCCTGGCTTGCCTGCGCATCACTCCCAATGACTGCCTCAACAGGGAATCAAAGTGAAAACGGTCAACATGAAGTTGCTGGCAATTGCGGTCGGCCTCGCGTTCAACGTGGTAGCAATTGCGCAGACCATGCCGAAGGACGACTACCAGGCCGGCAAAGAGAAAATTGCGGCAGAGAGCAAGGCTGCCCGGGCGGCCTGCACGGCACTGTTCGGCAATGCCAGGGATGTCTGTGAGGCTGAGGCCAGCGGAAGCGGCAAGGTTGCGGGCGCTGAACTCGATGCCAGCTATGGACCGACATTGAAATCTCGCAATGACGTACGCGTCGTCAAGGCAGAGGCCGATCATGCAGTGGCGCGGCAACGATGCGATGACCTGGCTGGCAATGCGAAGGATGTCTGCATCAAGGAAGCGACAGCGGTAGAGACTGCCGCCAAGGCCGACGCCAAGGCGCAGCTGACGACCGCGAATGCGAAGGCTGCAGCCAATGAGAAATCGTCCGCCGCGTTCAGCAAGGCGAATGCTGAGGCAGTGACTGCACGCAAGGAAGCGGCGACGACCACAAACGATGCCCAGTATGGCGTCGCCGTTGAAAAGTGCGATGTCTATGCGGGCGGAGCGAAGGATGTTTGCCTGGATCGGGCGAAGGCGCGCTTCGGTAAGTCTTGACACTCTCCGAGCATGACAACGCGCAATGCGCCTAACCTGCGGTCGGGCGCATTGCATGTTTATAGTGGGCCGTTGTCAGGCCGGGAGAGGGAACCAGGTGTCATGCCTGCGTGTTTGAGAATCGACTAACTGGAGAGAGACATGATGAAGTTCGGCAGGACCGTCGCTACCGCTCTGGTCATGGGCGCGTTGCTTGGAGCGCTTTCCGGCTGCCAGAAGAAGGAAGGCCCGGCCGAGCAGGCCGGCAAGGTCGTCGACCAAACGGTCGAGAAGGTTGGACAGCAGGTGGAAAAGGCCGGCGAGAGTATTCAGGATGCAGCCAAGGGCGACAGCAAGAAATAGCCGTGTCAGAGACAACTCGTCGATTGCCTGACGCAGGCGGCCGACCAAGGGAACTCCTAGATCACGCTGGCGATGATATTGATACTGAGAGCCAGCACCGCGATGTTGAACACGAAGGCCAGCACGCTGTGAACCAGCGTGAGCTTACGCATATCTCGCGCTGTCACCGCGACGTCAGAAACCTGTGAGGTCATTCCGACGACGAACGAGTAATAGGCAAAGTCCAGGTAGTCGGGCTCCTTGCCTCCTGGGAAAAGCAGCTCGGGCTTTGCCGTGCGCTCCCGGTGCAGGATCGCGTAGTAGCGGCGAGCGTAGTGAAACGCAAAAACGGTCTGAATGAGCAGCCATGATGAGATCAAGGCGCCGACAGTCAGGGCGAGATGCCACGCCTTGGACCAGGGATCGAGTTCCCGAATGGTGCTGACGACAAAGCCGATCGCGACGACACTGGCGAAGGCGGCAACGACGACGAACAGAAAGATGACGAAGCCGCTTTGATCCTGGCTCAACGCGTGATCGCGCGTCATGGCAGCGTCAGTGCTCGCGATGAGCCACCATGCCAGCCCTAGATAGATCAGCACGCTGAGGTCCCAGCTCACCACCGCGCGCGTGTGCCACGAAATCGAATCCGGCTGCGCGATGTAGGCGGCGAGTCCGACGGCAATCACCACCGCAAGGCGCTGCATGGCGCCAATGCGGATGATCCACGAGCTGCCGGCATTTGATCTGCTCATTGGGGCAGCGAATCGTACCCGCATTGATTCGGTGAGCGGTGCAATTCCAGGATTTCACTCTGCAGTCGTCGCGCTGACGACGCTTGTTGGCGGCTGCCGCCAACAATGCCCCTCTCCTCGCCGTTTGACTCAGTCCCCCAGGAGCTCGGCCAGTGGGTGCAACGGTTCAATGTGCTGCGACACGACCTTGACGATGACGATGATCGGAATGCTGAGCAGCATGCCCCAGATGCCCCACAGCCATCCCCAGAACAGCAGTGAAACGAAAACGGCTGCCGAGTTCATGTGTGCGATTCGTCCGGTCATCCACGTGGTGACAAAGGTTCCGACGACCGTAGCAACCGCCAGCACGACGCCGCCCGTCAGCAGCGCCATGGCAAACGAGTCGAACTGCATGAAGGCTGCCATCGCGGTAGCGACGGCGGCAACCGCGGGCCCGAGATAGGGAACGATGTGGAAGATTCCGGCCGCCACGGCCCAGGCTCCAGCGTTCTCGAGCCCGATGGCGTGGAATGCCATCCAGCTCAGCAAGACGACCAGCAGATTCGTCGCCAGCAGCATCAGCATGTACTTCTGGATCGAACCATTGATGTCGTCGAGGATGTGGACCGTGATCTTTCTTTTCGAGAGAGTTGGCCCCGTGACCCGCACGAGCTTTCGCTTGAAGGTATCGCCGCCGAGCAGCAGGAAGAACACCAGGAAGACGACCATCGACGCCTGGCCGATGGCTCCGACCGCGCCCATCGAACCGGCCCACAGGAAGTCGCTGAGCTTGAACTTGGGCAGGTCCACGATGACGTGAGTGGCAGGCTGGCGCGGAGTCACGGCGCCGCCGGTCGCACGTGCCGCCGCGGTTTCCACTTCGGTCGCTGCCTTCTGGATCTTCTGCAAGGCGTCGTTCTGACTGCTGCGAAAGCGAGCCAGTGCGGTCGAAAATTTGGTCGCTGCTTCGGGCAACTGCTCGATGATGGTCTGCACCTGACCGCGCAGTGAATAGGTGCCTAACGCCAGCGCGGCGACCATGCCTGCCATCACGACGACAGTCCCCAAAGTGCGCGGGATCCTGACTCGTTCGAGCCCGGCGACGAGAGGGTTCAGCGTGTAGGCGATGACGACGCCGAGCAGCAGTGGCACCAGAAAGGCCTGCGCCCACGACAATGCAAAGACGGTTGCCAGGCTCGCGAGTATCCCGATCGCTAGGCCGCGTGCGTCGACCGGCAATCGCGTTGCCGGCAGCGTCAAATGCGGCTCTGCGGCGTCGGGGCCGACGTGCTCCACCGTCACCGCTGGCACAGCGCTGACGATGGAAGCGGGAGCGGTTGCGGGCGTCATGGCGCGTCGTTAGATGACGAATGATCGGGATCTGTCGCGGCGGAAGTGGTGCTTCGTCGAGGAAGCAGCGCACTGCGGCCACTAGCCTTACTTCTTGTGCTCGCCGCCTTGCTGTCCGCCCTTGCCGCCGCCCTTGTCCTGCCCCTGGCTGGTCTGCGACGGAGACCCCTTACCTTGTGATCCCCTGTTCTGGCCCGTTGATTGAGGTGGCTGCTGGTCGTGACGGGTCGCGCCCTGCTGCGCCTGATCCTGGCGCTGAGCGTTCGAGCCGCCGTACTGCGCATTCGCAGGAGCGCCCTGCATGCGCTGCGACTGATAGTGCTGCTGCACTACAGGGTCATGCGGCTGGTACTTGTACTTCTGGCCTTGAAGTACGGGTTGCTGCTCCGCCGGCGGATATCGATTGCCGGAGTATTGCCGTTGGTAAGTGGGCAGAGGCGCGCGCGGCGGTGCAGAGTGACGATCCGAGTGGTTCCAATCGCCTCGACGTTGCTTCCATTCGTTGCCCCAGTGGTCATCCCAGCGCGGGGGCGCGTCGGCCTTCCAGCCACGGAAATACGGAGGCGGTCGGCGGTAGTAGCGCACCGGGACACGCAGTACGTAAACCGGAACGACTTCAGGCGCGACAAGTCCCCACGGTCCGTTGTACCAGGAGCTCGCGTACCAGTTGTCCGACTGGTAGACCCAGTACATGCCGTCGTAGAAGAAGTAATTGGAATTCACCTGAGGTGCGTAGTACACAGGGTAGCCAGGCACCGCAACGAGTTGCGGATAGACGGGGAGGTTGATCCCGATCGAGACTCCAGGCAGCCCGATGCCGATGCTGACCTGGGCCGTCGCTGAAGCTATTGACCCAAGCAGCACGCCCAAAACCATCAATCCGTTAAGCAATACGTGTCTCATTTTTCAGGCTCTCGGTTGGATCAACGGGATTCAGTCAGCTGCGGCCTCATGATTTAAAGCGGCGCGGCAGGCTGCCAGACGCGGCTTTGCGGGCGCGACCGGTGAACACTGAGTTCGCACGTTAGCCGCTGGTGCCGCTGCCGTCAGTGCGGCAGCGCACACACGAGGCCGTACTCTGCCGATCCAGTTCCGGCCCGCAATGCAGGCGCCACACATTTCCTTGTCTGGTCCAACGGTTCATCGAAGGCCAGGTCGTCGCGGTTCACACTCGGCCGACTCCCAGGGCCGCCGACGCTTTGGAGCGTCGCTGCGTCGATCGCCGCCCACGGATTGACCGTCCGGCATCTGCATCGCTATCTTGCATGGCAGAAGCGGGTATCGAACCGAATTGGAAGTGCGACTAACTCACGAGTGAAGGTGTTGCGGTGGCCTGGCTACCCCCGCGAGTGAAGGAGCACCTCAGCGGGCCGCCACAGTGCGCCGCTTGACTTGCGCAGGCCGGGTTTTCTCAGCCGGTAACGCGGTGCCACCAGCGACCTGAGCGGACGTGACTGTCAATATTTTCGCGTCGTCGGCGGAAAGAATGTTCCCACCTTCTGCCACCAGGTCGCTCACTGCCGGGGGAAGACTCTTTGGGGCGCGCTTGCGTAAAGGAGCTCTCATGGTTGCCTCACAGATCAGGTAGAAGTTCCGTACACGCGGGCAGACGGAGTAGAGAACACGCCGCCCGCATTCGAAAACCGACGGCCCGCGCGGTCGGATCACTGTGATGCTGCGCTCCGTAGCACCGACCGTCTGTGCGCTAGTGCACCAACGGCGGATTCGCCGCTCTATACTGGTTTCACAATGTCGACCGAACCCTTGGTGGCCCCAGGTCCACGGTCCGCAGTTCGACCCGGTCGCGGTCGGACCGTTGGCCCAGCTGCTGATCCGCGTCAAAACCGCCTGCTCGCGGCGCTGCCCGACGCGGAGTGGGGGCGCTGGCATCCCCATCTGGAACTGGTCAACATGCCACTCGGCAAAGTGCTCTACGAGTCTGGCGGCAAGCTGAACCACGTGTACTTTCCGACGACCGCGATCGTGTCTCTGCTGTACGTCATGGAAGACGGCGCCTCGGCAGAGATTGCAGTCGTCGGGCATGACGGCGTTGTTGGCGTTTCCCTCTTCATGGGTGGCGAATCGACGACGAGCCGCGCGGTCGTGCAGAGTGCCGGCCATGGGTACCGACTGAGGTCGAGCCTGATGATGCAGGAGTTCAACCGCGGTGGACCGGTCTTGCACCTGCTGCTGCGCTACACCCAGGCCCTCATTACCCAGATGGCGCAGACCGCGGTGTGCAATCGCCACCACTCGCTGGACCAGCAACTGTGCCGCTGGCTGCTGCTGAGCCTGGATCGGCTACGTTCCAAGGAACTCGTGATGACGCAGGAGCTGATTGCCAACATGCTCGGCGTACGCCGAGAAGGCGTGACCGAGGCGGCCGGCAACCTGCAGAAGGACGGGTCTGATCCGATATCGACGCGGCCACATCACCGTGCTTGACCGCGCCGGCCTCGAGCAGCGCACCTGCGAGTGCTATGCGGTGGTCAAGAAGGAATACGAGCGGCTGCTGCCCAAGGCAATGGCAACGTAATCAATCGGCACCGTCGCAGTAAGCCCGCCCGCCCTGCGCGCCGCTGTTTGATCTCGACGATGACCAAGCCTTCGCTGACGACAGGCGGATTCTCCTCGATAGCGCCCGTGCCGCGCATTAAATTCAGGGCAGCAGCACCGTCGATCCCACGGTCTTGCGCGACTCCAGGTCACGATGTGCCTGCGCCGCGTCGCCGAGCGCGTAGCGCTGCTCGATGTCGACCTTGATCTTGCCGCCAATCATCAGGTCGAACAGTTCCTCTGACGAGGCCTCCAGGCGTGCGCGCGGCACGATATGCGTGGCAAGCGTCGGCCGCGTCAGGAACAGCGATCCCTTCTGCGCGAGGATGCCGATCGGCCACACCGGTCACGGCGCCCGAAGCGTTGCCGAAGCTCACCATCAGGCCGCGCGGTTCGATGCAGTCGAGCGAACCGTCCCAGGTCGTCTTGCCGACACCGTCATAGACCACGGGCAGTTTCCTGCCGCCATTCAGTGCCAGCACGCGCTCGACGAAGTTTTCCTTCGTGTAGTCGATCGTCTGCCAGGCTCCCGCCTTCTTGGCCAGCGCCGCCTTGTCGGGCGAACTCACGGTGCCGATCAACTTGACACCCAGGGCGCGCGCCCACTGGCAGGCGATCAGACCGACGCCGCCGGCCGCAGCATGAAACAGAATGGTCTCGTTGCCCTGCAGCCGGTAGGTCTGGCGGAACAGATACTGCACCGTGAGGCCCTTCAGCATCACGGCCGCGGCCTGCTCGAAGGAGATCTGCCTGGGCAGCTTCACCACGGTGGCCACCGGCATCGTGCGCAGGTCAGAATAAGCACCCAGCGGCCCTTGCGGGTACGCGACGCGATCGCCCGCCCTGAGCGACTTCACGTTGCTGCCGACCGCCTCGACGACACCGGCTCCCTCGAAGCCCAGTCCATGTGGCAGCGCGCCGCTGTAGAGTCCGGTGCGGTAGTAAACGTCGATGTAATTGAGGCCGAATCGCGTGCTGCCGGACACGTATTTCGTCCGGACCGGGATCGGGGACTTCGACTTCACCGTACTCCAGCACTTCGGGTCCACCGTGCGCACGCACGACGATTGCCTTGGCCTTCATGACGTCTCCTTGCTGGCGAAGCGCGCGGACGCGCTCGCCGTAGATGGTCGGGACAACACATAGATTCCGGTGAGTACGAGCACCGTTCCCGCCAGTTGCCAACTGCTGACGGACTCATCCCAGAAAAACATACGCCAGCGCGATCGTCGCGACCGGTCCGACCATCGCAGCCAGGGAGGTGCGGCCGGCGCCGATGCGTTCCACCGCAAGCATCGTCGCGAAAACGGGCAGCACCGTGCACAGCAGCCCGTTGACCAGCGAAAGCCAGTACACGGGGGCCGGCTGGCGCAGCGCGACGAGCGGGTTGAGCCATGCGAACTGCAGGAAGACGGCGACGGTGGACACACACATCGCATACGACGTCAGACGGATCGCGCCGACGCGCCTGACAAGTTCGCCGGACATCACGAGATACGCGGCATAGCAGACCGCGCTGCCAAAGACGAGCGCTGCTCCGATCGGCACGGCGTCGCCTTCGAGTCGAACGTCATGCAGGAAGACCAGCAGGATGCCGCCATAAGCCAGCGCCAGCGCCGCAATGTCCAGCCGGCTGAATCGCTTGCCTAAGAACAGTGCCGACATCAGCAGGACGATGGTTGGATTGAGATACAGGATCAGCCGTTCGAGCGCAGCGGTGATGTACTGCAGACCCAGGAAGTCAAGGTAGCTTGCGGCATAGTAGCCGAGCAGTCCGATGATGATCAGCTGCCGGTGATCGCGAGGCGCCAGCGGCGCGGCGCCGCGGCTGCTCCATCGATACGCCGCAATGAAAAATGGCACGGAAAACGCCATGCGCAGCGCGATCAGCGTCGCCGCGTCGACACCGTGCCGGTAGGCGAGTTTGACAACGATCGCCTTGGCGGAGAACAGCACGCTGCCAGCCACGGCCAGCGCGAGTCCAACCAGGAAAACACGACGCGCGGGATTCGACACGCACCGATTCTACGGATGCGAGGCACTTAGCGCGCCGCTGCATCGGCGGAGCGCCAGGTCGCGAAGGCGAGGCACGCCCAGCCCGCGATGAACGCAACGCCTCCGAACGGCGTGACGGCTCCCAGCCCGCGGCTGCCCGTCAGCGCCAGCGCGTACAGACTGCCACTGAAAAGCACGATGCCGGCGATGAACAGCACGCCGGCCGCCGTCGTCGCACGACCCGGCCAGCGCGTCGCCGCCCAGGCGACCGCCAGCAGCGCCAACGAGTGCACGAGTTGGTAGCGAACTGCCGTCTCGAAGACCGCGAGCAGGTCGGTGGCCAGGCGTGCACGCAGCGCATGGGCGCCCAAAGGCGCCGGCCGCGACTCCGACCAGAGCCGAAAGCGACCCAAGCGCAAAGAAGGTCCGGTCCATCGTCGTCGTGCTCCTGCTCGGGCTGCACGCCCGTAAGATGCGGCAGCGAAAACCTTCCACCGCCGCCATGTCCTGGTTGAATCCATCAACGACCCAAGCGTGGATTCTGCTCGCGCTCGCGGGTTTGCTCGAAATTGCCTGGGCCGTCGGCATGAAGACCACCGACGGGTTCACCCGCGTGGGTCCGAGTGCGGTGGTGCTTTCGATCGCGCTGCTGTCGTTCTGGCTGCTCGGCGTCGCGATGAAGGCATTGCCCGTCAGCACCGCCTATGCAGTCTGGGTCGGCATCGGCGCAGCCGGTGCCGCACTCTTCGGCATGCTGCTGTTCCGCGAGCCCGCAACCGCCGCCCGCATCGTCTGCCTGCTCATGATCGTCGCGGGCGTCGTCGGACTCAGGCTCCTTTCGGAGTCCTGACGGGCAGCCTGCGTCTTTCCTTTCTATTCGGAAGACCGGGCCGCATCGGCGTTGCTAAGCTGCGCGCCGCTCGCTACTCCCTCATGCGTCCGCCCTCCTTCTTCATCGTCGTTTGTGCCTTGTTCGTGCTCGCAGGCTGCCGTTCGGGTACGGGCACGCGCACCGATGGCCTCGCGCCTTGCCGGTTGCCCGGTGTCGAGCGCGAGATTCGCTGCGGTACCGTCACGGTTGCCGAAGACCCGGATGTGCCGGCGGGCCCCACGATCGAGGTTCACTACGCGGTCGTGCCCGCAGTCGCGCGCAACACGCAGCCGGACCCCGTGTTCGTGCTTGCCGGCGGCCCTGGGCAGGCCGGAAGCCGCGTCATCGCCACCACGATGCCGATTTTCGCGGAGCTCAATGCCCGGCGCGACATCGTCTTCATCGACCAGCGCGGCACCGGCAAGTCGAGCCCGCTCGACTGTCCCGAGGAAGAAGCGACGCTGGCCGCGACCCTCGATCCGCTGAAGCAACTCGAGAAACTGCAGCGCTGCCTGCGCGAACTGGGCGGCAAGACCCGCAACTACGCGACCTGGATCGCGGTGCGAGACTTTGATGCCGTGCGCCGCAAACTCGGTGCCGATCGCGTCAACCTCTGGGGCGGATCCTATGGCACACGCGCGGCGCTGGAGTACCTGCGGCAATACCCGCGGCATGTGCGCACGATGGTTCTCGATGGAGCGGCGCCGCCCGACATGGTGCTTCCCGCCGCGTTCGCCGTCGACGCCGACGCTGCACTCTCGGCGCTCGTCACGGAATGCCAGGCGGACGAGCGCTGCTCGAAGCGCTTTCCCGATCTGCAGAAAGACATCGCCAATCTGCTGGCGCGCGCGGCAACCGGGTTCGACATCACCGTCGCTCATCCGCTGACAGGCGAAGCGCAGTCGCTGCACGTCGATCGTCGCCTGCTCGCGTCGCTGCTGCGCATACCGCTCTATGTTCCGAGCCTCGGAGCCGTCCTTCCGCAGGCTCTGGCGGATGCGGGGCAAGGCAACTTTGGCGCGTTGGTGGCACTTTCGGCGGCCGTCAGCAGCCGCGCGCAGGAAAACCTTGCGCTCGGCATGCACTTCGCCGTGGTCTGCGCCGAAGACCTGCCGCGACTGACAACCGACGTGCGCGCACGGCTCGCCGGCCAGCGGTTCGGCACCACCATGGCCGATATGTACGCCGACGCGTGCAGCGCGGTGTCAACGCGCCCGGTTCCGGAGTCCTTTTACCAGGTGCCGCGAAGCGAGGTGCCGGTGCTGGTGCTGTCCGGTGGACTCGACCCGGCCACGCCACCGCGCCATGGCGCTGTCGTTGCGGAACGCCTCGGCAATGCGCGCCACGTCGTATCGCCCTATCTGGGCCACGGGCTGAGTTCCCAGGCGTGCGCGCCAAGGCTGATCACCCAGTTCATTCGTGATGCCGATTTCCGCGATCTCGACGTCGGCTGCCTCGAAAGGCTGCCGGCAGCGACCTTCTTCGAGGCGATCGAGGCGGCTACACCGGCCCAGCCCGGAGCAGCGCGATGATCGCCGCACACGAGATCGCCAAATCGTTCAGCGCACGGATCCACGGCCAGCGCTCGAAGGTCGCTGCGGTCCGCGATGTCAGCTTCGACGCGCCCGATGGTTCGATCACCGCGCTGCTCGGCCCGAACGGTGCCGGCAAGACCACGACGCTACGCATCATCGGTACCCTCGTTGCGCCGGATGCCGGTCGCGCGAGCGTCGGCGGGATCGATGTGCAGGCCAATCCGCGCGCGGTGCGCGCGCAGCTCGGCGTGCTGTCCGACGCGCGCGGCCTCTACGCGCGGCTGACCGCGCGCGAAAACATCACGTATTACGCCGACCTGCGCGGCATTGCACGTGCCGACCTTGCCGAGCGCCTGCGGCGGCTGGCGGACCTGCTCGACATGTCGCCGCTGCTGGACCGTCGCACCGAAGGCTTTTCCACCGGCGAGCGCCTCAAGGTTGCACTGGCACGGGCGCTGATCCACGACCCGCAGCACCTCGTCCTCGATGAACCGACCAACGGGCTCGACGTCATCTCGACACGCGCACTGCGCCGGCTGCTCGGCCACCTGCGCGCACAGGGCAAATGCATCGTGCTCTCGTCGCACATCATGCCGGAGGTCGAACAGCTGGCCGACCGCATCGTCATCGTCGCGAACGGTCGTAGCGTCGCGGCCGGCACCGGCGACGAGATCCGCCACATTGCCGGCGCTGCGACGCTCGAGGATGCATTCGTGCAGCTGGCGTATGGGCCAACCGAGGCGCTCGAGCAACCATGAGAGCCGCCGCGGTCGTCTTTCGCAAGGAAATGGTCGACGCGCTGCGCGATCGGCGCACCTGGCTCATCGTGCTGTTCACCTCGCTCGTGGCTGGCCCGGTTTCGCTGCTGCTGATCGCCAGCGTGGTCTCGAGCGCCGAGGAAAGCGCCGTGCGCCGCGAAGTCATCATCGCCAACGCCGCAGCCGCGCCGACACTCGTCAATTTCCTGAAGCGCAATGGCGCGCTGGTGAGTGAAGCGCCGGCCGATTACCGTGAAAAGTTGCGCTCAGGGCACCTGCAGAACGCGGTCGTGGTCATTCCGGAAGACTTCGCGAGTCGCCTCGCCGCCGGCGAAACCATCCGGCTCGATGTGGTCTTCGACGAAACCGCCAGCCGGGCGCAGACGGCGGTTCGTACGACGATCGGGCTGCTGCATGGCTTCAATCGCGAGCTCGGCGCTCAGCGCCTGCTGGCGCGTGGCGTCAGCACGCAGCTGCTGCAGCCGCTGCAACTCGAGGAGATCAACCTCGCTGCAAGCCGCGCTCGCGGCGCGCAGCTGCTGTTCCTCGTGCCCTGGCTCGCCGTTGTCGGGGCCGTCGTCGGAGCGATCAGTGTCGCGATCGACGTCACCGCCGGCGAGCGCGAGCGCGGCTCCCTCGAGCCGCTGCTGATGAACCCGGTGTCGACCGCTTCGATCGTGGTCGGCAAATGGGGCGTTGCAGCGAGCTGTTCCGCGGCCGTCGTGCTCCTGACGCTCGCAGGATTCACGGTGGCATTGCAGTTCGTCCGAAGCGAGAATCTCTCGGCGCTGATGCAGTTCGGCGCGCCGGAGGTGCTGCTCTTTGTCGTTCTGCTGCTGCCCTTCTCGGCCATGGTGGGATCGCTGATCATGCTGGCCGCGACTTATGGCCGCAGCCACAAGGAGGCGCAGACCTACGCCAGCTACATCACGATGCTCGTGAACTTCGTGCCGATCATTCCGCTGTTCCTGACCGTGCGCGATGCGCCGTGGCAGCTGTTCGTCCCGGCACTCGCCCAGCAGACCGTCCTGATGCGCGCGCTTCGCGGCGAACCGGTTCCGTCGACCGACATCATCGTGCCCTCGATCATCGCGCTCGCAGTCACCGCGATCGCGCTATGGCTGCAGGCACGGCTGCTGCGCAACGAGCGCATCGTCTTCTCGCGCTAGCGCCCTGCCCGATGGACCGGCACACCCGGCGCCCGGCCCGGCTGGATCGCTGATCGCTGGCCGGCATTTCCGCAGATCGGACCGGCCTCTCGGTGCGATAATTCGGGCCCGATGTCCGAGCCGATGACTGCCACCGAGCCCCAGATCGCCACGGGCAATTCGTCCGTGCCGATGCCGAAGACGATCGGGCGCTTCACGATTCTCAATGAGATCGGTCGCGGCTCGTACGGGGTCGTCTGGGCCGCGCACGACCCGGTGCTGGGGCGGGAAGTGGCCATCAAGGTCATTCCGCTCGCCCGCGAGGCCGAGTTCCGGACCCAGATCGAGGCCAATTTCCTGCGCGAAGCCAAATCGGCTGGCGCGATGAGCCACCCGAGCATCGTCACGATCTACGACGCGGGAAAGACCGACACCTTCGCGTACATCGCGATGGAGCGGCTGCATGGGCAGGACCTGCACGAGTACCTGGCCGGCGGCAATCGCATGAGCCCGCGTCAAGCCGCGTCGATGATGATGCGGCTTGCCGACGCGATCCATTACGCCAACAAGCGCGGCCTGGTGCATCGTGACATCAAGCCGTCGAACATCTTCCTGTCGCGTGACCTCAAACCGAAGCTGCTCGACTTCGGAACCGCGCTGGCGCCAACTCCGAAGGATGCCAAGGACAAGGGAACGCGACATCTTGTCGGCACGCCGAATTACATGTCGCCTGAGCAGGCCAAGGGCGAGCCCCTCGACGCGCGCAGCGATATCTTTTCACTCGGCACCATTCTTTACGAACTGCTGACCGGTCGCCGGGCCTTCGACGGTCGCACGATCGACGAGACTCTCGAGCAAGTGGTTAGCGCCCACCCGCGCGCGGTCGACAAGATTCGCGCGGAGACGCCCGCTCCACTGGTCGCGATCGTGCGCAAGGCGATGGAGCGTGACCCGGCGCAGCGCTACCAGAAAGCCGCCGACTTTCGCAATGCGCTGGCCGACTTCGTCGACGGCTCACGCGCGCCGTCCGCGGACCTGTCCGCAGCGACGCGTCCCAATGAAGCTCCGCTCGCCCCTCCGTCGCGGACACCGCTGCGGGCGTTGCTCGGCATCATCGCGCTTTGCGCGATAGCCCTGATCGTTTATCTTGCCCTTCGACCGGAGCCTGCCGTCCCGCCTCCGGTCGCAGCGACGCCGGTTCCTGTCACCCCGGCTCCGCTGCCGCCTCCGGTTGCCGAGACACTGCCGGACAGCACCGCGGGGCCTGAAGAGGAGAGCAAGCCTACCGATACCAAAGCCGCGGCGCGGCGCCGCAATGAGAGCGCGACGGCCGCGGTCGCGGTGAAGGACGGCACGGTGAACCTGGCAATTACGCCGTGGGGCGAAGTCTACGTCGACGGCGTCGCTCGCGGCGTATCGCCGCCCCTGACGCAGGTGGCACTGCCGCCCGGCGCACATACCATCGAAATCCGCAACAACTCCTCACCGCCGTTCACGGCGCGCGTTGAATTGCGCTCCGGGGAAACGATTTCGCTGCAGCACCGCTTTTGAGGGGCGTCGACACCACGCCGGCCGCGCCGGACTGCGGCGTCGGGAGTCCCGGCGCCCGACAATCACAAGCTCTTTGTCCGCCATTTCCGGCTTTCACGCCGGTTGAGTCCGAACCCGCCATCGGCTAGCCTCGACGAGCAATGAATCCGACCAATGACTCGGACGGCGCGCAGCCACTGCGTTTGCCGCCGATCGGGGGTGCAGGCTGATGTCACAGACTGTCGCAGGCAAGCCGCCGCCCGCAGCGCCCAACGTCAAGATGGTCGGTCGCTACTCGGTGCTGCGCGTACTGCGGCGTGACCGGTACACGACCGTCTACCTCGCCTTCGATCCGGTCCTCGCCCGCGAACTCGTCGTCAAGGCCGTGCAACTGCACCCGGCCAGCGGCCAGGACCGGGCGGCGCACGAACGCGTCGAGCAGGCCTTCATGCGGCAGGCGCAGGCTGCCGGACGACTGCACCATCCCCATATCGTCACCGTCTTCGACGCCGGCCACGTCAACCAGATCGGCTACATCGCGCTGGAAAAGGTCGATGGAAAGCTGCTCGACGAGCTGCTGAACGAAGGTTACAAGCCCGGTGCACTCCAGGCCGCCGACATCGTCGCGCGTGTTGCCGATGCGGTCGAGTTCGCCCACGCTCGGGCCATTCCGCACGGGCATCTGTCACCGTCGCGCATCTACCTGCAGGGCCCCGAACGCACACCCAAGGTCACGGGTTTCGGCGGCTGGATCGACAGCGGCATGACCGGCGACTTCGAGCTCCATGGCACCGACCGCATGCTGCCGTTCTTCGGCGACGAACTGTCGGGCGAAGCCCGTCGCAAGGACGTTCGCGCGCTGGGCGCGCTGCTGTTCCTGCTGCTGACCGGAACGAGACCGGACGTGAAGCTGCTGCAGGCCCAGGGCAAGCGCGACGAAAATCCGATCCTGCAACTTCAGCCTACTGCTCCGCTTGCGCTGGCCGAGATCGCCGAGCGGGCGCTCGAGCTCGGCGGCACGCGCGTCTACGCGACTGCGGCGCAGGTGCGCAACACACTGACCACTTTTCTGTGGGGCAACCGCGGCAATATGCCTTTGCCCAACTCGGCCACGATCACCGGCATGCCGGCGCGACTGGCCGTCATGCCCAAATCGGCCGCCACCATGACGGTGGCGACGCTGGTGCCTGCGGCAAGCCCGCAGCCGAAGCGCGACCGCCGCTCATGGCGCACCCACGCCATCGCCGCAGCGGTCGGCGCCGCCGCGATCGTCATCCTCGCCGGCCTGGGCCTGCGCACCAACGCACTGGAGGGCCGTTCGGCGGCAGCCGCCCGCTCGAGCGACGCCGTCAACCACCCGGCAGCCACCGCATCAGCGCCGGTCGCCCCGACCGCCGTTGCCGCCATCTCCGACACGCCGGCGGCAACGGTACCTGAGGATCACGGCGGGAGTGTGGATGGGCTTCGCGACGCGCCGGCAACTCATCGAAGCACGACGCCGCGTGAACCGACGAACCGCGCGGTCGCCGCGGCGGCACAAGGCGTAATCGCACTGGCGGTGGCACCCTGGGGATCCGTATTCGTCAACGGCGCCTCGCGCGGTACGACGCCCCCGCTAACGCAGCTCACGTTACCTGCCGGAAGGCATACGATAGAGATACGCAATGGCGAGCAGGCCCCGTACATTGCGCAGGTCGATGTAACGCCCGAGCGGCCGCAGCAGATCCGCCACCGATTCCAATGACCGAGACCCGGCGCCTCGCTCTGATGCACTGCGCACCGCCGCTGGTGGTGGCGCTTTTGAGCGGATGCGCGATGTTCTCACCTCCGCCTCCGCCTCCCCCACCACCGCCACCGACAGTCAGCATCGCTCGCCTTTATGACCAGCCGGCGGAGCGCGCCTTCATCAGCGGCCTGCGCTTCTATGAGGAGGGCCAGTACGAGCGCGCCGAGGCGCTGCTTCGGCGCTCGCTCGCCGAAGGGCTGAGCGATGGCCACGACGTTGCCGTCGCACAGAAGCACCTGGCCTTCATTGCATGCGCCTACAACCGGCCGGGCGATTGCGAGCAGGCGTTTCGCGCTGCCTTCGTCGCCGATCCGTCATTCAGGCTGACAGATGCCGAGGTTGGCCATCCGCTGTGGGGACCGGTTTACAAGCGCGTCGCGGCGGAACAGCCGGCGCGACCAGCCGCCAGTTAGTGAGTCGCCCACGCCGCGCGGGTGCGCGCGCACCACGAATGGTCATGAATTGACCGTTTTCAGGCACGAGCCTTTCGTTACCGTTAGATTGCGCGCAGCCCGCGGCCGCTCCGGAGGTCGCGCACCCGATCAGTCGATGCGCGTGCACGTGCGAGCCGGAGGCTCGCGTACACGAGGGCCGCCTCGACTAAAAGCCGATGCGCGCCTTCTTGGCGACGCGGTCTTCGACGATGTCGTCGGGCCGAACCTCGTTGCGTCCGTCCAGCTTGGCATTGCCGAATGCGGCCAGCATCACCCGACGCATCTCGCGCGGCTTGAAGCGCGCCAGGCGATCCAGGCTGTCACCGTCGAGTCGCGGCGGAAACGCGCGACCCCACGCGTGTTCGCCGCGCAGTTCTTCATAAATGTTCTGGGCAATCCGGCGCGAGCCCTCGAGATCGGGCGGCTCGATCGCATAGACATTCATGCGGTTGAGGATCGGCTCAGGAATGCCGCGCGCATCGTTGGCGGTGGCAATCCAGACGACGTCCGACGCATCGATCGGAACTTCCGCGAATTCGTCGATGAAGTCGCACGCCGTGTCGTGCTCCAGCAGTGTGTAAAGGCTGCCCAGCGGGTCATACTGGCTCTCACCGCTGGCCTTGTCGATTTCGTCGACGACGATGACCGGATTCGCGTAGTCGCCATTGACCAGAGCGTCGAACACCTTGCCGGGCTTGGCATTCTTCCATTGCGCCGACGCCCCGGAAAGAATCCAGCCGGCAGTCAGCGAACTCATGCCGATGAAGTTGTAGCCGGTGCCGAGAAGCTTCGAAAGCCGGCGCGCAAAGTGGGTCTTGCCGATGCCGGGATCACCAAGCAGCAGCATCGGTTCAAGCTCGAGCGGGTCATCCGACGACAGACACAGTGCCAGCTGCTTGCGGATGTCTTCCAGCGGCTCCTCGAAGTTCGGCAGTTCCTGGATCAGCCCGTCGATGTCAGGCAGCGCCGACGGTTTGATGACAAAGCGCTGGCCGCCGGTACGGATCATCCTGACGTAGGTGGCACGCAGCGCTTCATTGGCACCGCTTCCGAGCTCCTGGAGGTCGGATAGCGCCTCTTCGATCCGCGGGATCTCGTAAACATCCTTGAATCCCGCAATCGAAATCGGTGATGGGATCGTGGCAGGCAGGCTCATGCAACCCTCCGGTTGTCTATCACGGTTCCTCCGTGCTGATGTAACGCTACGTCGTCGTCGCCTGATCTCTCAATAAGCAAGCTCCTTGCCAGCAATGTTGCAAATCGGACAGAAAAATGCAAAGCACTCGACCATAGCGAGTGCTAATCCGCGCCATTTGATGCCAGCGAGAAGTCGGTGCCGCGCCGGTACAGCGGGCTGGGCGACCACTAGACCGTCGCGCGCAAGCCCTGTTCAGACGCCCACACCGCGGCCTCGACACGAGAGCGAAAACCGAGCTTCTTCAGCAGGTGCTTGACGTGCACTTTCACCGTGCCCTCGGTGATCGAGAGGTTGCGCGCAATGACCTTGTTGCTCTGGCCGCCTGCGACGCAGCGGAGCACCGCAAGTTCGCGGTCGGTGAGGTCGCGCACGTCGCGCCGCGCGCCGCGCGCCTCGTCCCGCAGTGCGTCGGCCAGGGCCGCCGTCAGCGAGTCGCTGATGACCGTGCGCCCTTCCAGTGCATCGCGCACCCTTTCGAGGAGTTCCTGGGGCTCGGTGTCCTTGAGCAGATAACCGTCGGCGCCGGCCCGGATCGCCGCCATCAGGTCTTCCGGCGCATCCGAGACGGTCAGCATCACCACGCGACGCGATGGGTCCTCATCCTTCAGCGCGGCAAGGATTTCCAGTCCGCCAGTGTCCTTCAGGTTGAGATCCAGCAGCGTCAGGTCGGGATCCTTTTCCGCAGCCAGCTTCACCGCGGCCTCATAGTCGCCGGCCTCGCCCACGACCTCGAACCCCGGATCAAGCTGCAACAGCTGGATGACGCCCTTGCGGAACAGCGGATGATCGTCGACCACGAGAATCGTGTGGCGTGTCGCTGTCATGCCGTCGTCTCCTGCTTCGGCGCTCCTGCCGGGTGGAAGCCGGCAAACGTCGTCTGCGGCCGGAACCTCAGGCGGACCCGCGTGCCGCTGGGCGCGCGGCCTTCAACCTCGAGCTGGCCGCCGACCGACGTGGCGCGGTCCTGCATGATCGTCAGGCCGAAGTGCCCGTGCGGTGCGCTGCGGTCGCCAATACCGATGCCGTCGTCTTCGACGCATACTTCGATCGCGTTGTCGGCGGCACGGCGCAGCGAGACCCAGGCATGGCGGGCGTGCGCATGGTGCTCGATGTTGGTCAGCGCCTCCCGGACAATTTGCAGCACGTGGACCTGCTCGTTCGCCGACAGTTCGACTGTCAGCAGATCGTTCACCAGGACCGAACGCACGCCGGAGCGGCGTTCAAAGCCTTCGACGATGTCGCGCAGCGTCCCCTCGGTCCCGCCGTCGCTGAGTCCGAGCCGGAACGTGGTCAGCAACTCACGCAGTTCACGATAGGCACTGTTCACACCTTCCCGAAGCTCGGCGAGCACCGCGGCGGTCGCAGCTTCGCTGCCTTCGCGCTCCAGCGCTGCCGCGAGCCGCGCAATCTGGATCTTCGTGTACGAAAGCGACTGCGCGAGCGAATCGTGCAACTCGCGCGCGATGGCGGCACGTTCCTCGAGTACACCCAGCCGACGGTGCTCTTCGCGCCGTTCTGCCGACGCCAGTGCGGCGCCGACGTGGCGCCCCATCGTCTCGGCGAGCTCCATCTGCCACACCTCCAGACCCTTGCCGGGCGCCAGCACGAGCGGCATCACGCCGTAGCTGACGCCGCCGTCCATCAGTGGAATGCCGATCACCCGGCGGTCACCGGACTCGCCGGCTTCGATGCGCCACGTCACCCCGCTGCCGCTACCCGCGCAGAGGTTGCAGTCACGCTCCATGCAGGCCTTGATGACGGCCTCGTCACGCGCCAGCGGCATGCCGCGCGCCGCGCCGGCATGCTTCGAACAGATCACCCCGCTTTCGACGCCGAGTGCCTTGCGTACAGTCAACAGCACCTGCGCCAGTGAATCGCCATCGAGCGGTTTTTCGGCCAGCGTCCGCGTCGTCTCGTAAAGCAGAGCCAGCGACTCGTTGCGCCGCTCGAGGTCCCGCGTCTTCTCGGCTACCTGCTTCTCCAGCGACCCATAGAGGCGCGCCAGGTCGTCGACCATGAAGTTGAACGCCTGCCCCAGCTGCCCGATCTCGTCCGGTCCGGCGCTCTGGACGCGAACCGTGAAATCGCCGGTCTGCACTCGCTTGGCCATTTCACCGAGACGAGCGATCGGCTGGAACACCTCGATGTTGAGCAGGAACAGCGCCGACACGACCAGCATCATCATCACGAAGAATCCGATGCCAAGCACCAGGCGCAGCGACTGAATGCGGTTTTCGAGATCCGTCTCGATCTGGCGCACCAGGATGTCGACCTTGCCGACGAAGGGATGAACGACCGCAAGGAACTCGGCGCGGTCGGGATCGCTCTCGATCGCGCGACGCGCCAGTGGCTTGAGGGTCGTTTCCCAGTCGTGAACGATGCTCGAATACGTCCGGTGAACGGGATTGGCGCCGTCATCCGGGATGCCTGTCATCAGCGATGGGCTCTTGAGCCGGCGCTCGAACTCGACGATTGCCGCCTCCGCCAGGCGCCGACGATCCGCGACGTCGCCGCGCATGTCGGCCACGCCCGTCGCCAGCGCATAAGACTGCATGCGCAGCGAGCCGGCGATGTTTATGGCGCTCGCCTTGCCGGTCGACTGCTCCGCGAAGATCGTGGCGGCGACGATCACCGACAGCGCAAGCAGTGCGACGACGGACAACACAACGCCAACCCGCACCAGCGTCGAGCCGGACCAGAGCCGTCGTAACCAGGACGATCTCGCCAATCGGTGCTCCCTCAGAGCGATCACGCTAGCGGCGCGCTCCGTCGGCAGGCTGATCGGAGTCAACCGGCGCCACGGCGCCGCCGGAACGCATTGTCTCGCCGAACGGGAGGACCTCACTTACCCCGGTCGAGGTATCGCGCGCTTCCCCTGAGGGTCGGATCGCCGGATTGGTTTGATGTGAGTCAGTCAAAGCGCAGATGACCCGCCTAGCGTCACGCTCAATTCATCCAGGAGGCCCCGATGGCGGCAGTGACAAAGGGTGCGGGCAAATCGAGCGCCAGTCTGAAGACGCAGCAATGGTCAGTCGTGATCATGAGCACGCTGGCGTTCACCGTGTGTTTCGCGGTGTGGATGATGTTCGCGGTGATCGGCATCCCGATCAAGAAGATGCTCGACCTGAACGCCACCCAGTTCGGCGTTGCTGACCGCGACGCCGGTGCTGACCGGCTCGCTGATCCGCGTGCCGCTCGGCATGTGGACCGACAAGTTCGGCGGCCGGATCGTCTTCTTCGTGCTGATGATCGCCACCGTCATCCCGATCTGGCTGATCGGCTATGCCACCGAGTTCTGGCACTTCCTCGTGCTCGGCCTGTTCGTCGGCCTGGCCGGCGGCTCATTTTCGGTCGGCACGCCGTACGTCGCCCGCTGGTTCGACAAGAAGCACCAGGGCTTTGCGATGGGCATCTTCGGCGCCGGCAACTCCGGCGCCGCGGTCACCAAGTTCGTCGCCCCGGCGATCGTCGTCGCCTTCGGCTGGGTCTTGGTGCCGCAGGTCTACGCCGTGGCGATGCTGATCACCGCCATTGCCTTCTGGTTCTTCACCTACAGCGATCCCGGCGCACCTGACGCCGGGTCACATCACCTACCGCCGCCAGCTCGAGTGCCTGCGCGACCCCAAGGTGTGGAAGTACTGCCAGTACTACTCGATCGTGTTCGGCGGCTACGTCGCGCTGTCGCTGTGGATGGTCAATTACTACGTCGGCGAGTTCGGCCTCGACATCCGCATCGCCGCGCTGCTGGCGGCGTGCTTCTCGCTGCCGGGCGGCGTGCTGCGCGCCATCGGCGGCTGGATGTCGGACAAGTGGGGCGCGCACCGCGTCACCTGGTGGGTGATGTGGGTGAGCTGGATCTGCCTGTTCCTGCTCGCCTATCCGGCCACCAGCTACACCGTGCAGACCGTCAACGGCCCGGTGACCTTCACTTTGGCGCACAACGTCTGGACCTTCACGTTCCTGATGTTCCTGCTCGGCATTGCGTGGGCATTCGGCAAGGCATCGGTCTTCAAGTACATCGCCGACGACTTCCCGACCAACATCGGCACGATCTCCGGAGTGGTCGGGCTGGCCGGCGGCCTCGGCGGCTTCGTCTTGCCGATCATGTTCGGCGCGCTGCTCGACCTCACCGGTGTGCGCTCGACCGCCTTCATGCTGATGTACGCCGTGGTCTGGGTCTCGCTGATCTGGATGTACTGGACCGAAGTGCGTCGCGCCGAAGTCATGGGCCCGCACGCCGCCGAATTCAGCCTGAAGGGCTGATCTCCCCTTCTCTGCAAAGGACATCGCCATGAGCGCCGTCACCCCCATTCAGGTCCCGCCGAAATCGACCTCCGGCGCCGACATCGCCGACTGGCGTCCCGAAGACCCGGCGTTCTGGGAAGCCACCGGCAAACGCATCGCCTATCGCAACCTCGCGATCTCCGTCCCGGCACTGCTGTGCGGCTTCGCCGTCTGGGGCATGTGGGGAATCATCACGGTGCAGATGCTGAACCTCGGATTCCCGTTCAGCCAGGCTGAGCTGTTCTCGCTGACGGCGATCTCCGGGCTCGCCGGCGCGACGATGCGGATTCCGGCATCGTTTCTCATCCGCCTCGCAGGCGGCCGCAACACGATCTTCCTGACCACCGCGATGCTGCTGGCACCGGCGATCGGCACCGGCATCGTGCTGCAGCACAAGGACTGGCCGCTGTGGGCGTTCCAGCTGATGGCGCTGTGGTCCGGCGTCGGCGGCGGCAACTTCGCCAGCTCGATGTCGAACATCAATACGTTCTTCCCGAAGCGGCTGCAGGGCACCGCGCTGGGCATCAATGCCGGCATCGGCAACTTTGGCGTGACATCGATGCAGGTCGTCATACCGCTGGTGATGACGTTCGGCATCTTCGGGGCGCTGGGTGGCGAGCCGATGATCCTGCTGAAGGACAGCGGCTGGATCCTGGGCAAGATCGCCGCCGGCACGCCGACCTATATACAGAACGCAGGCTTCGCGTGGGTGCTGTCACTCGTGCCACTGTCGATCCTGTGCTGGTTCGGCATGAACAACCTGCTGACCGTCTCGCCGGAAATCGGCGGAACGTTTCGGGCGTTTCTCAAGATCACGTGGCTGTACACGCTGTCGTTCATCCCTGCGGGCATCGGTCTCTACCTGTACCTCCCGCCAGCCCACCGGCCTCGGGCTGCTGAACATGTGGGTGGCCATCGTCTTCATCATCGTCTCGATGCTGCTGGTGATGAAACTGGCCGCATTCGGTCCGATGAAGGAAGGCGTCGCGAAGCAGTTCGCGATCTTCCGTGACAAGCACACCTGGTCGATGACGCTGCTCTACATCGTCACCTTCGGCTCGTTCATCGGGTTCTCGATGGCACTTCCGCTGTCGATGAAGGTGATCTTCGGCGTCAGCCACGTGCGCGATGCCAGCGGGCGTGCTGCAACACACGCTCAACAATCCGAACGCCCCAGCGGTGCTCGCCTACGCCTGGATCGGTCCCTTCGTCGGTGCGCTGATTCGGCCGGTCGGTGGCTGGATCGCCGACAAGGTCGGCGGCTCGATCGTCACGCAGATCATCTCCGCGGTGATGGTCGTGGCATCGGTCGCGGTCGGCTACGTGATGCTGCAGGCGTACCAGTCGGCAACGCCGGAGGAATACTTCCCCGCCTTCATGCTGCTGTTCATCCTGCTGTTCGCAGCCAGCGGCATCGGCAACGGCTCGACGTTCCGCACCATCGGCGTGATCTTCGACCGCACCCAGGCCGGCCCGGTGCTGGGCTGGACTTCGGCGATCGCAGCCTACGGCGCATTCATCGCGCCGATCGTCATCGGCGAACAGATCAAGGCCGGCACGCCGCAGTACGCGATGTACGGCTTCGCGATCTTCTATGCGCTGTGCCTGATCCTGAACTGGTGGTTCTACCTGCGCCGCAATGCGTACGTGAAGAACCCCTGATGCCCTTCATGCGGAGACACTCATGAGTCACTTTCTCGATCGCCTGACGCACTTCACGTTGCCGAAGGAGTCGTTTTCCAACGGCCATGGCGTCGCCACGGGCGAAGACCGCACCTGGGAAGACGCCTACCGCAATCGCTGGGCGCACGACAAGATCGTGCGCAGCACCCACGGCGTGAACTGCACCGGCTCGTGCTCGTGGAAAATCTACGTCAAGGGCGGCATCGTGACGTGGGAGACACAGCAGACCGACTACCCGCGCACGCGTGCCGACCTGCCCAACCACGAGCCGCGCGGCTGTGCGCGCGGAGCGTCCTACTCCTGGTACCTGTACAGCGCCAATCGGCTCAAGTATCCGATGGTCCGCGGCCGGCTGATCGAACGCTGGCGCGCAGCGTTGAAAGAGGCGAAGGGCTCCGGCAAAACTGCAGTCGAAGCGTGGGGCAGCATCGTCGAGGATCCGGCCGCGCGGCGTGACTATCAGAAAGTACGCGGCATGGGCGGCTTCGTCCGCAGCTCGTGGGACGAGGTCAACGAGCTGATCGCAGCGGCCAACGTCTACACGATCAAGACACACGGTCCAGACCGTGTGATCGGTTTCTCGCCGATTCCGGCCATGAGCATGGTCAGCTACGCCGCCGGCAGCCGGTATCTGAGCCTGATCGGCGGCGTCTGCATGAGCTTCTATGACTGGTACTGCGACCTGCCGCCGGCCAGCCCGCAGATCTGGGGCGAACAGACCGACGTGCCGGAATCGGCCGACTGGTACAACAGCACCTACCTGATCGCCTGGGGCAGCAACGTCCCGCAGACGCGCACGCCGGACGCGCACTTCTTCACCGAGGTGCGCTACAAGGGCGCCAAGACGGTCGCAGTCACGCCCGATTACTCGGAGGTGGCGAAACTCGCCGACCTCTGGCTGCATCCGAAACAGGGCACCGACGCCGCGATCGCGATGGCCATGGGGCACGTCGCGCTGAAGGAGTTCTACTTCGGCGGTAGCGCCGGGCCGCTCCCAGGCGATCGCACGCGCTCGGGGGGCGCGTCGCCGCAGAGCGGCGGCCCCGGGGGCCTGCGTCCGCGCTCCGCGTACTTCGACGACTATGCACGCCGGTTTACCGACCTGCCGCTGCTGCTGCGGCTCAATGAAACGACGCTGGCCGATGGGTCGAGAGTGCTCTCACCCGACCGCTACGTGCGCGCCAGCGACCTGGCGGATCGGCTCGGCCAGGACAACAACGCCGAATGGAAGACGGTCGCTTTCGACGTGGCCGGCGAAGTCGTCGTCCCCAACGGCTCGATCGGCTTCCGCTGGGGCGCAGAAGGCCGCGGCGACGCCGGCAAGTGGAACCTCGAAGCGAAGGAAGGTCGCAACGATGCCGAGGTGAAACTCAAGCTCTCGGTGCTCGAAGACGGCGCCCAGAAGCATGAAGTCGTGGAGGTCGCGTTCCCCTACTTCGCCGGCGCGAACACGCCGCATTTTCCCAACAACGTACAGAACGGAGAGTTGAACCGCGCGAAGGTGCCGGCGGTCCGCCTGCGCCTGGCCGATGGCTCCGAGGCGCTGGTCGCGACGGTGTTCGACCTGCAGGTCGCGCAGTACGGCATCGATCGCGGACTGGGCAGTGGTGCGAAGGACTACAACGACAACGCGGCCTACACACCCGCGTGGCAGGAGCAGATCACCGGCGTGCCGCGCGAGCAGATCATCACCGTCGCGCGCGAATTCGCAGACAACGCCGACAAGACGCGCGGCAAGTCGATGATCATCATCGGCGCGGCGATGAATCACTGGTACCACGCCGACATGAACTACCGCGGCGTCATCAACCTGCTGATGCTGTGCGGCTGTGTCGGCCAGAGTGGTGGCGGGTGGGCGCATTACGTCGGCCAGGAAAAGCTGCGTCCGCAGACCGGCTGGACGGCGCTCGCGTTCGCGCTCGACTGGATCCGGCCGCCGCGCCAGCAGAACTCGACGTCGTTTTTCTACGCGCACACCGATCAGTGGCGCTACGAGAAACTCGACGTCGCGGAAATCCTGTCGCCGCTGGCCGACAAGAGGCATTCGGCGGCAGCCTGATCGACTACAACGTGCGCGCCGAGCGCATGGGCTGGCTGCCCTCGGCACCGCAACTGAAGACGAATCCGCTCACCGTCGTCAAGCATGCCCAGGCGGCCGGCATGGACCCGAAGGACTACGTCGTACGGGCGCTGAAGGACGGCAGCCTGCAGATGAGTTGCGAGGATCCCGACGCACCTCAGAACTGGCCGCGCAATCTCTTCGTGTGGCGCAGCAACCTGCTGGGCTCCAGCGGCAAGGGCCATGAGTATTTCTGCAAGCACCTGCTGGGAACCGAAAACGGCCTGCAGGGCAAGGACCTCGGTGCGGACGATGCGAAGCCGACCGAAGTCCAGTGGCATGAGCATGCGCCCGAGGGCAAGCTCGACCTGCTGGTCACGCTCGACTTCCGCATGAGCACCACGTGCCTTTATAGCGACATCGTTCTGCCCACCGCCAGCTGGTACGAGAAGAACGACCTCAACACCAGCGACATGCATCCGTTCATTCACCCGCTCAGCGCCGCGGTGGACCCGGTATGGCAGTCGCGCAGCGACTGGGAGATCTACAAGGGATTTGCCAAGGCCTTCAGCGAAGTCTGCGTCGGCCACCTCGGCGTCGAGAAGGAAGTGGTTCTGACGCCGTTGATGCACGACACGCCGGCGGAACTGGCGCAGCCGTTCGACGTGAAGGAGTGGAAGAAGGGCCAGTGCGAGCTGATTCCCGGCAAGACCGCTCCGCAGATCGCCGTCGTCGAACGCGATTACCCCGGCGTCTTCAAGCGCTTCACGTCGCTCGGGCCGCTGATGGCCAAGGTCGGTAACGGCGGCAAGGGCATCGGCTGGAACACCCAGACCGAGGTGCAGCAGCTGGGCGAACTCAATGGCGTCGATGCCGAAGGACGCGCGCGCATCGTCAGCGATGTCGATGCCTGCGAAGTGATCCTGCAGCTCGCGCCAGAAACGAACGGCCACGTCGCCGTCAAGGCCTGGGATGCGCTTTCGAAGATCACGGGCCGCGAGCACAAGCACCTGGCGCTGCACCGCGAGGACGAGAAGATCCGCTACCGCGACGTACTGGCACAGCCGCGCAAGATCATCAGCTCGCCCACCTGGTCGGGACTCGAGAGCGAGAAAGTCTCGTACAACGCCGGCTACACCAACGTGCACGAGTTGATCCCGTGGCGCACGCTGACCGGCCGGCAGCAGTTCTACCAGGACCACCCGTGGATGATCGCGTTCGGCGAGGGATTCTCGAGCTACCGGCCGCCCGTCGATCTGAAGACCACCTCGGACCTCCACAACATCAAGCCCAACGGCAACCCGGAGATCCTGCTCAACTTCATCACGCCGCACCAGAAGTGGGGCATCCACTCCACTTACAGCGACAACCTGATGATGCTGACGCTGAACCGCGGCGGACCCGTGGTCTGGCTCAGCGAAACCGACGCCAAGGCAGCCGGCATCGAAGACAACGACTGGATCGAGATCTTCAACATCAACGGCGCGATCGCCGCGCGTGCTGTGGTCAGCCAGCGCGTCAAGCCGGGCATGACGATGATGTATCACGCGCAGGAGAAGATCATCAACACCCCGGGATCGGAGATCACCGGCGTGCGCGGCGGCATCCATAACTCGGTGACGCGCATCGTCACCAAACCGACGCACATGATCGGCGGGTACGCGCAGCTGTCCTACGGCTTCAACTACTACGGGACCATCGGCACCAACCGCGACGAGTTCGTCGTCGTGCGCAAGATGAAGAAGGTCGACTGGCTCGATACCCCACGCGACGACTATCTCGCGAAGGCCTACCAGTCGCAGGGCGAGAACCCCTGATCCACGCCGATCAGAAAGGAGCTGAACATGAAAGTACGCGCACAGATCGGCATGGTGCTGAATCTCGACAAGTGCATCGGCTGCCACACCTGCAGTGTCACCTGCAAGAACGTCTGGACCAGCCGTCCCGGCATCGAGTACGCCTGGTTCAACAACGTCGAGACCAAGCCCGGCATCGGTTATCCCAAGGAGTGGGAGAACCAGGACAAGTGGAACGGCGGCTGGGTCCGCAAGACCGACGGCTCGATCGTCCCGCGCCAGGGCGGCAAGTGGCAGCTCCTGATGAAGCTCTTCGCCAATCCGAACCTGCCGGAGATCGACGACTACTACGAGCCTTTTACTTTCGATTACGACCACCTGCATTCGGCACCCGAGATGAAGGCCGCGCCCACTGCGCGGCCGCGCTCGCTGATCACCGGCCAGCGCATGGAGAAGATCGTCTGGGGGCCGAACTGGGAAGAGATCCTTGGCGGCGAATTTTCCAAGCGGTCGAAAGACCGCAACTTCGACGACATCCAGAAGGAGATCTACGGTCAGTTCGAGAACACCTTCATGATGTATCTGCCGCGTCTGTGCGAGCACTGCCTCAATCCGACGTGCGTCGCCAGCTGTCCGTCGGGTTCGATCTACAAGCGCGAGGAAGACGGCATCGTGCTGATCGACCAGGACAAGTGCCGCGGCTGGCGCATGTGCGTCTCGGGCTGCCCGTACAAGAAGATCTACTACAACTGGAAGAGCGGCAAGGCCGAGAAGTGCATCTTCTGCTACCCGCGCATCGAAGCGGGCCAGCCGACCGTGTGCTCGGAGACGTGCGTCGGCCGCATCCGCTATCTCGGCGTGCTGCTCTATGACGCCGACCGGATCGAGGAAGCCGCCAGCGCCGAGCACGATGTCAACCTGTACTCGGCGCAGCTGGGAATCTTCCTCGATCCGCACGACCCGCGCGTGATCGAGCAGGCGCGCGCCGACGGCGTTCCCGATGCGTGGCTCGCCGCCGCGAAGACCTCGCCCGTCTACAAGATGGCGGTCGACTGGCGCGTCGCGCTGCCGCTGCATCCCGAGTACCGCACGCTGCCGATGGTCTGGTACATCCCGCCGCTTTCGCCGGTCACCGCGCGTGCACAGGCGGGCGAGATCGGCATGAACGGTGAACTGCCCGACGTGCGCAGCCTGCGCATCCCGCTGAAGTACCTCGCCAATTTGCTGACTGCAGGCGACGAAGAGCCGGTGGCACGCGCGCTGGAACGGATGATGGCGATGCGCGTGTTCATGCGCAACCGGCATGTGGATGGCGTCGACAAGCCGGCCGTGCTCGAGCGCGTCGGCTTGACGCGGGCCGAAGTAGAGGACATGTACCGCGTGATGGCGATTGCCAACTACGAGGACCGCTTCGTGATTCCGACGACTCACCGCGAGTACGCGGAGAACGCATTCAACGTGCGCGGCGGCTGTGGTTTCTCATTCGGCAACGGCTGCAGCGAGGGAGTGACCGAGACGAGCCTCTTCGGCAGTGAGAAGAAGCGCACGATCCCGATCAAGGCGGAGGTATAGGCATGAAGGCATTCCACTCCAGGCCACCGAAGGTGTCCCGCACGCTGCGCGTGCTGGCCCGGCTGCTCCAGTATCCGGATGGCGAGCTGCGTGCGATGGCCGCAGAGCTCGCTGCAGCGCTCCATCAAGAGGGCGCGCTGGATGCCAGCCGCCTGGCCGAGATCGATGCGCTGATCGACCGCTTGCGCGGCGCCGGCGGGCTGCGCGCCGAAGCCGAGTACGTCGAGCTTTTCGATCGCGGCCGGCGCACCGCGTTGCACCTGTTCGAGCATGTGCACGGCGACAGCCGTGATCGCGGCCCGGCCATGGTCGACCTGGCGCAGTCCTACGAGCGCGCGGGCCTGCTGCTGGCACCGGGCGAGCTGCCCGATTACCTGCCGGTCGTGCTGGAGTTCGCGAGCACACAGCCGCCGCAGTCTGCGCGGGAATTCCTGCGCGAGATCGCGCATATCGTGCGGCTTATCTTCAGTGCGCTGCTGCAGCAGCGCAGTCCATACGCCAGCGTGCTGGCCGCGGTACTCGACCTGGCCGGCGAAAAAGCCGAGAAGGTAGCGCTCGCCCCTGAGCCTGCGCTGGACGAGGCCTGGGCCGAGCCCGAGGCCTTCGGCGGCTGCGCAACGCACGGCCAGTCGCGGCCAAACGATCCGCAGCCGGTCCACATCGTGCGCCCGGCACACGCCCCGAACCGTCCGGCCGCCTGAGGAGACAGCCATGAAGCTGGTTCACGACTTCCTGTTCAACGTCTATCCGTACATCTGCCTCGCGTTCTTCTTCATGGGAAGCCTGGCGCGCTTCGACCGCGATCAGTACACATGGAAGAGCGACTCGTCGCAGATGCTGCGCGCGCGGCAATTGCGCTGGGGCAGCAATCTGTTCCACGTCGGCATCCTGTTCCTGCTGTTCGGCCACACGGTGGGCCTGCTGACACCCCATTGGCTATACGGCTCGATCATCGGCGCGCCGGCCAAGCAGATGTTCGCGATCGTCTCAGGTGGCGTCGCCGGCCTCATCTGTTTCGTCGGCCTCTCGATGCTGCTGCACCGACGCCTGTTCGATCCGCGCATCCGTCTCACCAGTCATCGCACCGATCTGGCAATCCTGATCATCCTGTGGGTGCAACTGGTGCTCGGACTCATCACGCTGCCGGCGTCGTACGAGCATCGAGTTGATGCACACGCCATGCTGATCCTCTCGAGCTATCTGCAGGGCGTGGCGACCTTCAGGCCCGACGCCAACCTGCTGACTGAGATCGGGTGGCAGTTCAAGGTGCACATGGTGCTTGGCATGACGATCTTCCTGCTGCTGCCGTTCAGCCGCCTGGTACACGTGTGGAGCGGGCTCGCGACGGTGGCGTACCTGTTCCGCCCGTACCAGGTCGTGCGTTCGCGCCGACTGAACGTGCCGGCCGAACAGAACCTTCCTCGCTCATCCTGAGGCGAAGGAGATGGCGATGACGACCTCAATCCTTGCTTCCGCGACCGCGCCCACGGTCGACGGTGTCGCGCTCGCCGATGCGGACGAGACGCTGACCGCGGAGGAACTGCGCGCCCGCGCCAGCGTCGCGCTGCTGCGCCAGGCCGCGATTGCGGCCGGCCTGCTCGCGGCCGACGATCCCGCGCCGACCCGCGGCGCGATCAGCGAAGCGGCGTCCGATGCCATCGAGGCACTGCTCGATCGCGAGCTGGTACGCCCCGCGCCCGACGAGCAGGCGTGCCAGCGCTATCACGCCGCCAATGCAGCGCGCTATGCGGTCGGCGAAAAGGTGCAACTGCGCCACGTGCTGTTTGCGCTGACGCCCGGAGTGGACATCGACGCGCTGCGCAAGCGCGCCGAGACCTGCCTCATCGATCTGCGCGCTCGCATCCGCGGCGAGGACGATCGCTTCGCGCCGGCAGCCGCGGAACTGTCGAACTGCCCGAGCGGAGCAAATGGCGGAGAACTCGGCTGGTTGCGCGCCGAAGATTGCGCACCCGAGTTCGCGCGCGAGATCTTTGGCCGATCCGAGGTCGGCGTGCTGCCACGGCTTGTACGGACTCGTTTCGGCCTGCACGTCGTCGAAGTCCTTGCGCGTGAAGCCGGTACAGTCCCGGCCTACGAGGAAGTGCAGGCGGCAGTGCGGCAAACGCTCGACCGGCAGACATTCGCCACAGCGCTGCGGCAATACCTGCAACTGCTGGCCGGGCGCGCCGACGTCGTCGGCGTCGATCTCGATTCCGCCGGCACGCCGCTGGTGCAGTAGGCGCATCGGGCCCGCCATGCCCGACGAACTGCTCGAACGTCTGCGGCGATTCCACGAGGACGCGTTCCCGCAGTACCGCGCGCACTTCAGGTCGCTGGTCGACGATGGGCAGCAACCGCTGACACTGTTCATCGGCTGCAGCGATTCGCGCATCGTTCCCTATCTGTTGACCGGTACCGGTCCCGGCGACCTGTTTCTCGTCCGCAACGTTGGCGCCTTCGTGCCGCCGTATGACGGGGCGGACGACGTCCCCCAGGGCCGCTCCACGAGCGGCTTCGACGCTACTGCCGCAACTGGCGGTCTGGCGGGGTTTCACGGCACCTCGGCCTCGATCGAGTACGCGGTGCTGGTCCTGAACGTGAAGCGCATCATCGTCTGCGGACACAGCCATTGCGGCGCGATACGGGCGTTGTACGATGACGTCCCGGCCGCCGCGAGGAATCTCGTTCGCTGGCTCGATCTCGGTCGCGAAGCCGCGCTGCCGGTGGCCGAGCCGGGTCCGGAGGCACTGCGTCGCACCGAGCAGCGCGCCATCGTGCTGCAGCTTGAGCGCCTGATGGACTATCCGATGGTGCGCGAGCGTGTCGAGGCGGGTCACCTCAGCCTGCACGGCTGGCACTACGTGATCGAGGACGGCGAAGTGCACGTGTTCGACGTCGTACGTGGCGGCTTCGTGCCCGCATCGCAGGCTGACCATGCCGGCACGGGTCCGTACCGCGACAGTGCGCAGCTGCCGCTCGATGCCAGCGGCGTGCCGTCGACCGACCTGACGGAGCCGATGCAGCGCGCGCAACTGCCGGAGAGCGAACGGTGACCGCGCGACGGACCATTCCGATTTCGCCCGCGGCGCGCGGGCCGATCCCTTCCACGCGCGAAGCCGCACGTCCGCCGGCCACGCTGCGGGCGCTGCTGCTGGCACCGCATCGGCTGGCTTTCTTCGCCGGTGCGCTGATGCTCGTTCTCGCCTCGCTCGGGTGGGCGGGTCTGCTTGCCGTGACCTGGTCCGGCATGGCGGTGGTGACCACGCTGCCGCCGACGCTCGCTCACGGGTTCATCTTCACGGCGGCTTACATGCCACTGTTCATCGCCGGCTTCATGTTCACCGCAGGACCGCGCTGGCTCGATGTACCGACGCCACCCGCCGCGCGGCTGCTCTGGCCCGTGCGGCTACACGCCACCGGCATCGTGCTTCTGCTCGTGGGCTCGGTTGTCTCGATGGGTGTTGCGGCCTTCGGCGCACTGCTGCTGGTGTTCGCCTGGACGGCGATCGGCATCGGCTTTGTCTCGCTGCTCCGCGCCAGTCGCGCGCGCGACAAGCTGCACGCGCACTGCGTGCTCGCATTCTGGATCGCCGGCATTGCGGCCGCGCTGCTCTTCGCGTCGGGACTGGCGACGCACTACTTCGACGCGGTCGCCGCCGCAGCCGGGATTCTGGTGTTCGGCTTTGTCGCGCCCATCACCGTCACGGTTGCGCATCGCGTGTTGCCCTTTTTCACGTCGAATGCCATTGCCGGCATGGTCCCCTGGCGGCCGAACTGGGTGCTTGGGCTGCTCATCGCCGGCGTGCTGACGCTGGGCGCACTGCAACTCGCCGGCCGCTTCGACCTGCTGGATGCACAGGCGATGGCGTGGCTGACAATCCTCAGCATTGCGCCGATGGGCGTGGCACTCGCTGCGCTCGCGGTGCGTTGGGGACTGATGCAGACCCTGCGAGGGCCCTCATTGCGGCTCGTCGCGATGCTGCACCTCGCGTTCCTGTGGATCCCGATCGCGCTGGTGCTTGCGGCCGTCGATGCAGCTTTGCTGCTGCTTTTTGGTACTGAGGCCCCGCGTCTCGGCATGCTGCCGCTGCATGCTCTGACGATCGGCTTTCTGGGCAGCATGCTGTTCGCGATGGCGACACGCGTCATCAGCGGGCACGGCGGCCTCGCAGTCACCGCCGACGGATTCGTCTGGGTCACTTTCTGGCTGCTGCAGGCGACGGCACTGTTGCGCCTGTCGGTGGCAACGCTTCCTCAATACGCCGGTGCACTGTCAGCTGCCGCCGCAGTGCTGTGGACGGCGCTGTGGGCAGCGTGGGCGGCACGTTACCTGCCCCTTCTGATGCGTCCGCGCACTGACGGCCGACCGGGCTGATGTACTCAACGCTGAAGTTCATCCATGTCGGCGCAGTGATGGTCACCGGCTTGGGACTCGTGCTGCGCTATGCATTGATCCGCGCCGATTCGGCGTGCGTCCATCGGCGCTACTTCCGGATTGCGCCGCACGCGATCGACACGGCACTGCTAGCAAGCGCCATCGGCATGGCAGCCATTGCACGCATCGACCCGTTGCGGTTTCCGTGGCTCATGGCCAAGCTTGTCGGACTCGTCATCTATATCGTCGCAGGCGCCAGCGCACTGCGCGGCCCCGCTGCCACGCGCCCGCTGGCGCTCGGCGTGGCGATAATCTCGTATGCCTACATCATCGCGGTCGCGTTAACCAAGCACCCGCTCGGGCCGTTTGCAGGAGCCGGCACATGACGTCAACGATTGAATTTCACAGTCCCGGCGCCAGCTTCGACGAGCCGGTCGAAATGTGGCTGGCCTGCCACCAGCGGGTCCGTCGATTCGCGGCCTTGCTGGATCGGCTCGAGGCGCATGTCCGCCAGAGCGGCGCCGACGAGGAGGCGCAGCAGAGCGCCGCATCGATCCGGCGCTACTTCAACGAGGCGGCGCCGCGGCACCACGAGGACGAAGAAGTCGACATGTTTCCGCTGCTGCGCGAGCGCTGCCACGCCGCAGATCCGGCGACGACGGCCGTGATCGACCGCGTGGAGGCCGATCACCTGGAGATGGCCGCGCTGTGGCGTCAGCTCGACGCGGTGCTGGCGCGCATCAGCGCCGGCGACGCGGCCGCGCTTGACCGCGACGCCGTGGCCCGATTCGCGTCGATGTACGACCGGCACATCGAGGCCGAGGAGACGGTGTTGCTGCCGGCGCTCCAGCGTGTACTCAATGCGGAGGACTGGAGCCGCGTGGGTCGCGCGATGGCGGAGCGCCGCGGACTGGAATGGAATGCGGAGACGACGGCGCACGGGCGACCGTCGCTCAAGCGCTAGCGCGCGACGCGGCGCTAGCCGCGTCGACCTACTCGGGCTTGCGCAACGCGCGGCTTGGTAGTCGAAGGCCGGTCGTCACCAACGTGAAGCTGGAGCACCTCGTCGTAACGGACGCACGCGTCGATCAGAGGGGGCGGCGCCGCCGCTCGAAACGCGCTTTCGCCGGATAGCGGTCGCAGGCGACCAACGCTAAGCTCGCAGGTGAGCAACCCACCATCACGCCATGGACGACCTCGAACCCCTGCGTGTTCTGCCAGATCGTCGCCGGCCGCGCGCCCGCGCGGACGGTGTACGAAGACGCCGATCACCTCGCGTTCTTTCCGCTGGAGCACATCAATCCCGGCCATGTCGTGCTGATCCCGAAGCAGCACACGGATTACCTGTTTGACCTGAGTCCGATCGCCTATCAAAGTCTTTGGGCCGCAGCAGCCCGGATCGCATCGCCGCTCAAGGAAGTGATGTCGGCAAAGCGCGTGGGGGTCGCGGTCGAGGGATTCTCCGTGCCGCACGTGCATGTGCATCTGGTTCCTATCTACGCCTTCGACGATCTCAACCCCTCGCGAGCAAAGGCCCTCGACGCGGCCGAAGTCGATCGCCTGCACAAACGCGTTCGCGCGGCGCTGATGACGAACTCCGGGCAATAGCGCGGACTCGCGCGCTGTTTGTGTCCATACCGGAATCAAGAGTGGCTGGCCGCCGAGCAAAGAACGCGAGCGGTCCTTGCGCTTTGGCGGAGGAGCTGTCACAAAGCGGAAGTGCGGGACGACAATCGCCACGGCAACACGTCACGTGGAGGCATCAGATGGATACGTTTCAGGGAATCTACTCGGCATCGGTCCTCGACAATCGCGATCCGGAGAATCTTGCACGCGTGCTGGTGCGGGTGGCCGGGTTGAAGGATGCGAGCAACGGGATCTGGGCGCGGCTCGCGACGATGATGGCGGGCCGGGATAGCGGAACACTGTTCGTTCCCGCTGTCGGTGACGAAGTCCTCGTGACGTTCGTGCAGGGGGACCTGCGATCGCCGTGCGTCCTTGGCGCGATGTGGAGCAAGACGTCACCCCCGCCTCCGGTCAGCAATCCGGCGGAGAGCGTCATGCTGATCCGGTCTCGCAACGGCGTTACGTTGCGCATCGTCGACGAGCAGGACAACAATAGCCTGACCGTGGAAACACCGGGCGGGCAGCGAATGACTTTGCAGGACGATGCTGGGACAGTGCGCATCGAAGACGCGCACGGTAACTCGGTGACGTTGTCGCCATCCGGCGTCACCGTGCTCGCAGCGTCCAAAGTGCAGATCAGCGCCGGCATGCTGGAGGTCGACGCCGCCCTGCTCAAGGTCAACGCGGCGCTATCGCATTTCGACGGAGTTCTGAAGTGCGACACGCTGATCAGCAATGCCGTCGTAAGTGCGAGCTATACACCCGGGGCCGGCAACGTGTGGTGACCCTTCCGGCCGCCACCGAGTCGCGAATGAAGGCCAGGAAAGTCGTTAGGCGTCAGCAATGCCGCCATGGAGGTGGTCGATGAAGGTTCGTAGAACGCTGCGTCCTGGTTTCCTCGCGCTGCTCGCCCTTACATGGAGCTTGATCGCAGCGCTGCCCCGCGGGGCAGATGCGACAACGCATGGCCTCGCAGGACCGGCCGTCACACTGCGAGAGGCAGAGCACAAGACGAGCAAGCATCCAACGAAGAAGTACTACGTCACCATCTGGCCCGATGGGCCACAAGTCTCGTTTCAGAACACGAGCGGCAACTTTGCCAGCTACACGTTTCCGGCCGACGCGTTCCCGCTCAATCAGCCGTGCGCACTCCTGTCACCCGGATCCCCGAGTCTCCTGCCTCTACGAGCAACTCGCGTGGGCCCGAACGATTTTCGGATCGAATGGCTGGAGGCGCCGCCCTCGGCGGAATCCTTGAAGGGGGTGAAGAGTTACTAAGCGGGCTGCGGTGCGTCGCCCGACGCTTCGCTCAAGTCGACCTGCATCGTCGAGCGAATGTGTCGGGGATTCGCCGTGGGTTGAGCCGATCTCGGCCGGCAGCAGCGTCCCTCCAAGGGTTTGCGTCATGAGAACAACCGCCGATGCTTAGGGCGCCCCGTTCGAACGGGCCTGCTGTCATTCCCTCGCTGCTGCGGCAACTGTTAGCCGATCAGGACGCCCTGTTCGCCGAGCCGCGGCGCTAGGCGGCGCCGGGAGCCCGGGCGGGCCCGTGACGGGCCCGACATTCCGGATCAGTTTCCCAGGACCGACTTTCCACTCGGGATTCCCGGTTCCGGCGACCTCGCTGAGCGTTGCTTGCGACCTGGCGTGGCCTGCGTCGCGTCCGAGTCGGATGGCGCAGGCCTGGTTGCGTTGCGGGTGGCGCTTCCCCCCGGCCAAGGGGGGTGTCGGCGGTGCTCCGGATGTTGAAAATTCGTTTCGCGTCCAGGCTGTCGCTTAGCGGCCTCGCCCGACACAGATCAACAAGGGAGAACAAGTGATTCAGGATGACCTTCAACAAGGCCGCCGGCGGTTCGGCGCCCGCACAGTTGCCGTCGCTGTCGCAGCCGCGTGTGCGGTCATGGCCGCGCCGGCCCTGGCCTTCGAATTCGACCTCGGCAACCCCGACCTGTCGATCCGGTGGGACAACACGCTGCGCTACAACTATGCGGTGCGCGTCGAGAACCGCGACAGCAAGATCGGCAACACGGTGATCGCCGACGAGGGCGACTACAGCTTCGACCGGGGCGACGCAGTCGCCAACCGCTTCGACGTGCTGACCGAAATCGACGTCGTCTATATGAAGCGGTTTGGAGCGCGACTGAGCGCCGCCGGCTGGTACGACTTCGCCTACGGCGACGACAGCAAGACCAATCCGAATCCGCCATTTACGCAGATTCCGAGCTACATCAACAAGAAGTACAGCACCTACACCAACCGCTTCTACCAGGGTCCGTCGGGTGAAATCCTCGACGCGTTCGTGTTTGCCGGCTTCGACATGTGGTCAGCACCGACGTCGGTAAAGGTCGGTAGCCATACGATCTACTGGGGCGAGTCGCTGTTCGTCAACGGCAACCTGCACAGCGTCGCCTACTCGCAGAACCCGCTCGATTTGCAGAAGGGATTTGCGACACCCGGTTCCGAGGCCAAGGAACTGTTCCGTCCGCTGAATCAGATCTCCGCAACGTCGCAGATCACCGACACGCTGTCGATCTCCGCCGAATACCTGCTCGAATGGGAGGCCTACCGCTACCCTGAAGGCGGTACGTATCTGGGCCCGGTTGACTTTGTCTTCAACGGTCCCGATCGCCAGTTCCTGTCGGCAGCGCTCGGCTTCGCCGCGAATGGCAACCCATCGGAGCCGAAGGAATACGGCGAATGGGGCCTTGCCGCACGCTGGAGTCCGGAATGGCTCGACGGCACGCTCGGCTTCTACTACCGCAATTACGCCGACAAGCTGCCGCAGACGCTGCTGACGACAGTCGGGCCTAACAGAAGCGTCTACAGCCTCGTCTACGCTGACGACATCGACCTCTTCGGGGTCAGCCTGGCCAAGAACATCGGCGGCGTCAGTGTCGGTGCGGAGTTGTCGTATCGGCGCAATACACCGCTGAATTCGCAGGTACTCGGCATCGCGCCGGGGCTGCCATCCGAAGGCGAAACCAAGGGACCGCGCGGCGATACGTTGCACGGACTCGTCAACACGCTGGGCGTGATTCCGCAGACGCCGGTGTTCGATGCCGCCACCTGGGCCGCCGAACTGACGTTTGCGCATTACACCAAGGTCCGCAGCGGCGCCAACCTGTTCATGGCCGAGGGCTATGCACCGTGCGCCGGCAGAGACAAGTGGGACGGCTGCACCACCCGCAACTACGCCGGCCTCGCGCTCGCGTTCACGCCGACCTGGTACCAGGTGTTTCCGGGCGTCGACCTGTTTGCCCCGGTCACCTACGCAGTGGGCCTCAGCGGCAATGCCCCCACGGTTTTTGGCGGTAACCAGGCCCTCGGCAACTACAGCATCGGCATCGCCGCCGATGTGTTCCAGAAATACCGTTTCGATCTGAAGTACATCGATTGGGTGGGCCGCTACAAGGACAACGGCACGTCGGTCACGAGCCAGAACGGCCTGACGACCTTCTTGAAGGACCGCGGTTTCATCAGCCTGACGTTCAAGACAACTTTCTAAGGGGACGACCATGCATAAGTCAATGAAGAGACTGGCGGTCGCGCTGACCCTGGCCTTTGCTGCACAGGCCAACGCGGCTCTTACCGCCGAGGAAGCCAAGGCGATCGGCACGACACTGACCCCGGTCGGTGCGGACAAGAATGCCAACAAGGACGGCACCATTCCCGCCTACACGGGCGGCCTGACCACGCCGCCCGCCGGCTACAAGGCCGGCGACGGCATTCGGCCGAACCCGTTTGCCGCCGAAAAGCCGCGCCTGGTGATCGACGCCAAAAACATGGCGCAGCACGCCGACAAGCTAACTGAAGGTACCAAGGCGATGCTTCAGAAGTACCCGACCTTCCGCGTCGACGTCTACCCGACGCATCGCACGGTCGCGTTTCCGAAGTTCGTCACCGACAACACGCTGAAGAACGCCACCAAGGCCAAGACGACCAACAACGGCCGCTCGATCGAAGGCGCGCACGCCGGCTTCCCGTTCCCGATCCCGAAGGACGGTTACGAGGCGATGTGGAACCACTTGGTGCGGTTCAACGGCCAGTCCTACGAGTCGAAGTACCGCAACCTCACGGTAGACGCCAACGGCCGTCCGGCGCTGGCCACCGAGGGCAACAGCGTCCAGGAATACCCGTTCTGGGACAACAGCAAGACGAGCGCCGAAACTTACTGGCGCATCCGTCTGATGTACACGGGCCCGGCGCGCCGCGCCGGTGAGGGGCTACTAATCGTCGACCCGATCGACATGGGCACCAAGGATCGCCGCGCGTGGAGTTACCTGCCGGGGCAGCGCCGCGTCAAAGTGGCGCCGGACTTCAATTTCGATACGCCGAATCCCGGAACGGCCGGTGCCAACACCTTCGATGACATCTTCCTGTTCATCGGTTCGATGGACCGCTTCGATTTCAAGCTGGTCGGCAAGAAGGAGATTTATGTGCCGTACAACGCCTACGGCGCGGTCTACCAGGCCAAGCAGGACGATCTGCTGAAGCCCGGTCACCTGAACCCCGACCACGTACGCTGGGAACTGCATCGCGTGTGGGTCGTCGAGGCCACGCTGCGCGAAGGCAAGCGCCACATTTACAGCAAGCGCACCTTTTACCTCGATGAGGATTCGTGGGCGGCGCTGGCGTCCGATCAGTACGACATGCGCGGACAGCTGTACCGGGTCGGCCTCGCCTACATGGCGCCGAGCTACGACCTGCCGGCTCCGTACACCGACATGTTCAGCCACTACGACCTGGTGGCGCGCAACTACCACCTGACCGGCTATATCGCCGAAACCGGCGGCCTGCGTCACACCAAGCCGATGACCGACCGCGAGTGGACCTCGGACGCACTGGCCGGCACTGGCGTTCGTTAGCAGCAAGGAGTGATCCGGACCCGAAGAGCCTCGCGAGAGGCTCTTTTTGTTTGGGAAGAGAGTGAAGTCCGCCTGTGGCGCTGCGGCGCCGTGGGCTTGGCCTGAGTCCCCCCGTTGAAGGGGGTCCTCTCACCGCTCGCAAAGCACAGAATGCGGAGCGGTCCGCGGAACAGATCGGACCGCATCCGGGACCTCCCATCGACCGCCATACCACTCTGAGAATTGCCGACATGTACAAGCGCATATCCGTCTGGGCCCTCGGCGTCGCCATTGCGTCGGCCGCAGTGTCGGCAACAAGCGGAGGCAGCTGGCGTGATGTGCTCGACACACCCGCTGCCAAGAGCCCGCTCGTTTCACGCGCATTGCTGAATGGAATGGCGCGTGCCGGCCAGCGTCTGGTTGCGGTCGGGCAGCGTGGACACGTGCTGACCTCCGATGATGCCGGCAAGACCTGGCAGCAGGGCTCGGTGCCGGTCAGTTCCGATCTGGTCGCGGTTTCGTTTCCCACACCGACAACCGGCTGGGCCGTCGGTCACGACGGCGTGGTCCTGAAGTCGACCGACGCCGGCGCCACCTGGACGCGCCAACTTGACGGCCACGCCGCCGGCGCCGCGATGGTCGATTACTACGCGCGTGGCGTCGCCAAGGACACGGACCCCAAACTTGTCGAGGCCGCGGCCGAGGAAGCCAAGCGTTTCGCCGCGCAGGGCGCCGAAAACCCGTTTCTCGACGTCTGGTTCGAGGACGACAAGACCGGCTTCGTCGTCGGTGCGTTCGGCCTCATCCTGCGCACCGCCGATGGCGGCGCAACCTGGGAGCCCTGGCTGCATGCGATTGACAACCCGAAGGCGCAGCATCTGTATGCGGTGCGCGGGGTCGGCGCCGACGTTTACATCACCGGCGAGCAGGGTCTCGTGCTGAAGCTCGATCGCGCCGCGGGCCGATTCCGCGCGGTTGAAGTTCCGTACAAAGGAACGCTGTTCGGGGTCAGTGGCAGTTCGCGCGCAGTCGTCGTTCACGGATTGCGCGGCACCGTGCTGCGCAGTACCGACGGCGGGCGCAGCTGGCAGTCGGTGCCGACCAGCCTGCAGGTCGGACTCACCGCCAGCACTGTCGACGCCGACAACCGAATTTTCATCGTCAGCCAGTCGGGCCACGTGCTGATCAGCACGGACGACGGTGCGAGCTTCAAGGCCGCGCGCATCGAGCGGCCGTTGCCCGCCGCCGCCGTTCTGGCGCTCGGTCGCGATTCCGTCGTCGTCGCCGGCCCGCGCGGCGTCCAGTCACAGTCGCTGCGGTAGCGGCACCTTAGGAGACCGCCATGCACGCCCCTGCCGACTCAGACCTGCCCATTCCCAGCGCCCTCGAGCATTTCGACCGTAACTCCGGCACGAAACTCGAGCGGCTGGTGTTCAACAACCGCCGCACGGTGATCGTCATCTGCGCGGTGCTGACCGTGGTGCTCGGCATCGCGGCGGCGCTGAAGCTGACGCTGAACGCCAGCTTCGAGAAGATGATTCCGCGCAGCCATCCCTACATCCAGAACTACCTGGAGAACCGCAACGACCTGCGCGGGCTCGGCAATGCTTTACGCATCGTCGTCACCAACCCGCAGGGCGACATCTACGATCCCAAGTATCTGGACACGTTGCGCCAGATCAGCGACGAACTGGTGTTCGACCCCCGGCGTCGACCGCGCGTGGGTGAAGTCGCTGTGGACGCCCGCGGTGCGCTGGACCGAGGTCACCGAAGAGGGATTCCGCGGCGGCCCGGTGATGCCCGACAACTACGACGGCTCGCCGAAAGCGACCGAACAGCTGCGCGGCAACATCGCGCGCTCGGGCATCGTCGGCAGCCTGGTCGGCAACGACTTCAAATCGAGCATGATCGTGGTGCCGCTGCTCGACAAGGATCCGACCACTGGCGAGCGCATCGACTACCGCGCACTGTCGGCAAGCATCGAGGCGATCCGTGCCAAGTACGAAGCCGGTGCGGAAGGCAAGCCTGCGACCGTAGGCATTCACGCGATCGGATTCGCGAAGCTGGTGGGCGACCTGATCGACGGCCTGTTCCAGGTCGCGCTGTACTTCGCGTTTGCCGCGTTGATCGCCGCGATCATCATCTACGCATACACCCGCTGCGTTCGCAGCACCGCATTGGTCATCGCCTGCTCGCTGATCGCCGTGGTGTGGCAGCTCGGACTCGTCGCACTGTTCGGCTTCGAGCTCGACCCGTACTCGATCCTGGTGCCGTTTCTGGTCTTCGCGATCGGCGTTTCGCACGGCGCACAGAAGATGAACGGCATCATGCAGGACATCGGTCGCGGCGCGCACAAGCTGGTTGCCGCGCGCTTCACTTTCAGGCGCCTGTTCCTCGCCGGGCTGACCGCGCTGCTGGCGGACGCGGTCGGATTCGCGGTGCTGATGGTGATCGACATCGAGGTGATCAAGGACCTTGCCTTGACGGCCAGCATCGGCGTCGCGGTGCTGATCTTCACCAACCTGATCCTGCTGCCCGTGCTGCTTTCGTACATCGGCGTCAGCGAGGCCGCCGCGCAGCGCAGCCTGCGCGCCGACAGCGACGAGCAGCGCGGCCGCGGATTCAACAAGGTCTGGGAAGTCCTCGGGCGCTTCACCGAGCGGCGCTGGGCGATCGGCGCGATCGCGGTTGCGACGGTGCTTGCTGCGGGTGGCTTCCTCGTCAGCACGCAGCTCGCGATCGGCGACCTCGACCCGGGCGCGCCCGAACTTCGGCCGGACTCGCGCTACAACCGCGACAACGCGTACATCACCGCCAGCTACTCGCTGTCGAGCGACCAGTTCGCGGTGATCGTGAAGACCGAGAAGGAAGGCTGCCTGAAGTACGCAACACTGGTCGAGGCCGACCGCCTCGCGTGGTCGCTGCAACAGGTGCCAGGCGTGCAGACGACGGTGTCGCTCGCCAATGCGGTGCGCCAGATCACCGCGGGCAGTTACGAGGGCAGCCCGAAGTGGCTGACGATCGCCCGCAACCAGGATGTGCTGAACTACGGCGCGCAGCAGGCGAGCGTCAACAACCCGGATCTGTTCAACGTCGAGTGTTCGGTGATGCCGGTGATCGCCTACCTGTCGGACCACCGTGCCGAAACGCTGGATCGCGTCGTTGCAGTCGCCGGCGAGTTTGCCGCTGACCACAGCACCGACGAGCGCAAGTTCCTGCTGGCCGCGGGCAGCGCCGGCATCGAAGCCGCGACCAACATCGTCGTGCGCAAGGCGTGGGTCCAGATGCTGTTCCTGGTCTACGCCGCAGTCATCGTGCTTTGCTTCATCACGTTCCGCAGCTGGCGCGCGGTGGTGGTCGCCGTCGTTCCGCTGGTGATCACTTCGATCCTGTGCGAGGCGCTGATGGTGGCGCTCGGCATCGGCGTGAAGGTCGCGACGTTGCCGGTGATCGCGCTCGGCGTCGGCATCGGCGTCGACTACGCGCTGTACCTGCTGTCGGTGCAGCTGGCGCAGCAGCGGCTCGGGCTGTCGCTGGCCGAGTCGTACCGGCGCACGCTGCAGTTCACCGGCAAGGTCGTGGTGCTGGTCGGCGTCACGCTGGCCGCTGGCGTGATCACCTGGGCGCTGTCACCGATCAAGTTCCAGGCCGACATGGGCATCCTGCTCGCGTTCATGTTCATCTGGAACATGATCGGTGCGGTGGTGCTGATACCGGCGCTGTCACACTTTCTTCTGCCGTCGCGCATTGTTTCGCGCCGAGACGAACACGCCCGCCACGCGGTGTCGCCGGCTGTCTGAGCCGCAGCGCGAGTCATGTCGAACTGGATCGACGTGGTCGCTGCCGAGGAGTTCAGAGACGGCGCGCGCCGCCTGGTGCGCCGGGACGGACAGTCGGTCGCGCTCTTCAGCCTGAAAGGCACCTGCTACGCGATCGAAGACAGCTGTCCGCACGCCGGCGGCTCACTCGTCCTCGGACGACTGGACCGAACCATGTTGCAGTGTCCGGCGCATGGACTTCGTTTCGATCTCGCCTCGGGATGTCAACGCGGCACTGCGGGCCTCCGGGTCCGTACCTTTCCGGTGCGGCTGAACGAGGGCCGCATCGAAGTCGACCTCGCGCCGCTGCCTGCGTAGCATCGCGGAGCGCCACCAACAGGGATCTCGCATGGCCGCCCCAGAGAACTATCACGCCGCAACCCTTCCGTCGAACATCGGCCACGTCTTCGGGGTGTCGAGTCCGGTATGCATCGACCAGGCCCGCATCGACCAGTTTGCGCAGTGCACCGGCGACGATCAGTGGATTCACGTCGACGTGCAGCGTGCCCGCGCCGAAAGCCCGTTCGGGTCCACGATTGCCCACGGCCTGCTGGTGTTGTCGCTGATTCCGGCGGCGCAGTACGAGCTGGGTGTGTATCCGCAGGATGCGCGCAGCGTGCTCAACTACGGCATCGAAAAGGTTCGCTTCCTTGCGCCGGTCGCAGCCGGCACGTCGCTCGTGATGCGAGTGGAACTGAGTGCCGTGGAAGAGAAGGGTGCGGGACGATTCCTGGTCCGCTGCACCAATACGGCCTTCAATGCCGATGTGCCGGAACAGAAGGTGATGGTGGCCGAGTCGCTCGGAATGGTGCTGGCATGACGGTCGGGACAGCCACGACGCGACCGCGGAAAGCAGCGGCGGGTCGCGGCAGCAGGTCATCGCGTCGCAGCGCAACGGCTTCGACCGGTGACGGCTCTGCACTGATCAGCCCGGAATTGACGAGGACGTCGCCGCGACTGAGCGCGTCGATGTCGGCCTTTCTCAAGGCGGCGCTGAAGCAACCGGGGAAGTCGGTGTCGACCGCCAGGCGCGTTGGCGCCGGACTGGTCGGAGCGCTGCGCGGCCGCACGGTCGTCGAACCACCCACAGCGGACCGTCGCTTCGAGGACCCCGCGTGGCGTGAGAATCCGTTGTACCGGCGGCTGCTGCAGGTCTACCTGGCGCTGGCGTCGGAGTCGCAGCGGTGGATCGAGGAACTTGCGCTGTCGCCGCGCGACGAGGCGCGTGCAAAGATGCTGCTCGGGATACTGGCAGACACGCTTGCGCCGACCAATACGCTGCTGAATCCCGCGGCGCTCAAGCGGACGTTGGAAACCGGCGGTGGCAATCTGGCGCAAGGCGCTCGCAACCTGATCGCCGACTGGCGCCGCAATGGCTTGCTGCCATCGTCGGTCGATGCCTCGAAGTTCGGCGTCGGCGAGAACCTTGCGTTGACGCCGGGGGCCGTTGTCTACCGCGACGCTACGCTCGAACTGATCCAGTACCAGCCGCAAACCCAGAAGGTGCACGGCACGCCGATCTTCATTGTGCCGCCGCAGATCAACAAGTTCTACGTGTGGGATCTGGCGCCGGGACGCAGCCTGATCGAATACCTGTTGAAGCAGGGCCATCAGGTGTACATCGTCAGCTGGTTCAATCCGGGAGAAAGCGAGGCCGAGTGGGGTCTCGCGACCTACGTGCTGGCGCTTGAGAAGGCGATGGGCGTGACGCGTCGCATCGCCGGAGTCGACCAGCTGCACGTGATGGGCGCCTGCTCGGGCGGCATCACCGCCGCGGCGCTGCTGGCGTATCTCGCCGCGAAAGGGCTGAACTGGGCGCGCACTCTGACGTTGCTCGTCGCCATCCTCGACATCGACGGCATCGCCGACAGCTCCATGGGCCTGTTTGCGAACCTCGAAACGCTCGATCTGGCACGCACGCTGTCCCGCGCGCGCGGCGTGCTGAAGGGCAAGGACCTGGCGAAGGTGTTCGCGTGGCTGCGCCCGAACGAGCTGATCTGGAACTACTGGGTCAACAACTACCTGCTCGGCAAGGCGCCGCCGGCCTTCGACGTGTTGTACTGGAACTCGGACACGACGCGCCTGCCGGCGCGGCTGCACGCGGACTTCATCGCGCTGCTCGAATCCAATGCCTTCGCGACCCCAGGCGGAGTGCGCATCGGCGGGCGTCCGCTGAACCTTGGCGCGGTGAAGTGCGACAGCTTCATCCTCGGCGGCACGACCGACCACATCACCCCGTGGGAAGGCTGCTATCAGACGCGCCGGCTGCTGGGCGGCGCGAGCCACTTCGTGCTCAGCTCGAGCGGGCATGTGCAGTCGATCGTCAATCCGCCCGGTGGAAGGAAGAGCGCGTATTCAACCAACGACGGCGCACACGCCACGCCGCAGGCGTTCGCCGCGGGCGCCTCGCTGCACGAGGGAACCTGGTGGCCGCATCTGGCTCAGTGGCTGGCAGCGCGGTCGGATGCGGGACGGCCGGCGCCGCGCAAACTTGGATCGCCCACGTACAGGCCGCTGGCCGCGGCACCGGGCACCTACGTGCACGCGCCGGGCTGATGTGCGAACGGCGCACCGAATGATCCCGCAACTGCAGACCCGCCGCGTCACCATCGGCGCGCAGGAACTGCGCGTGGCCGAGGGCGGGGCCCCGCGCGCTCGGCGCGTGCTGCTGCTCTTCAACGGGATTGGGGCCAGTGTCGAAACGGTGCGGTCCTTCGCAGCCCAGTTCAGGCGCACGCGCGTCATCACCTTCGACGTGCCCGGCGTCGGTGATTCGCCCACGCCGTTGCTGCCGTATCGGCTGCGGCAAGTGGCGGATCTGGCGGCCGCACTGCTCGATCTGCTGAAGCTCGAAGAGGTCGATGTTTTCGGCGTCTCGTGGGGTGGTGCGGCCGCGCAGGAATTCGCGATCCGTCATCCGCGCCGCTGCCGCACGCTCACATTGGCAGCGACCAGCGCCGGCTTCGTGATGCTGCCCGGACCGCCGGCGGTGCTGCGCAAGCTGATGAGTCCGCGCCGCTACCTCGATCCGGCACACCTGATGAAGATCGGCGGCGAACTGTACGGCGGCATCCTGCGCACCGAACGCGAGTTGCTGCGTGTTCACGCGGAGGCATTGCGCAGTCCGAGTCACGCCGGCTATTTTTACCAGTTGCTCGCGGCCTGGGGCTGGACCAGCTGGCACCGACTGCACCGCATCCACTTGCCGACATTGATCCTGATGGGCGCCGACGATCCGATCGTGCCTCCGATCAATGGCCGCATCCTTGCGGCGCGAATGCCGAACGCCGTCGTCGAAACGATCGACTGCGGCCACCTCTTCGTCCTCACTCGTGCCGCGGAAATCGCGCGGCGAGTGGAGCAGTTCCTGGCGCGACCTCACCGCCGCGCCCGGACCGACGTCAACCCGCGACGCGCTGCGCAGCGACCGTCGCTTGTCGAACCAGGAGACACTCGATGACCTACCGTGCCCCACTGAAAGACATGCTGTTCTGCATGCGCGAACTCGCCGACCTTGATGCGGTGGCGCAACTGCCGGGCTTCGAGGACGCCGGCTACGAGACCGCGCAGGCGGTCCTCGAAGAGTGCGCCCGCCTGAATGAAGACGTGGTTGCGCCGCTGAACTGGGAAGGCGACAAGAACCCGTCGACCTGGCAGGACGGCAAGGTCACGATGACGCCGGGCTTCAAGGACGCGTTCCGGCAATACGCCGAGGGCGGCTGGCAGGGGCTGCAACACCCGATCGAGTTCGGCGGGCAGGGACTGCCAAAGGTGATCGGCGGCGCCTGTATCGAGATCAGCAACAGTGCGAACCTGAGCTTTGCGCTGTGCCCGTTGCTGACCGACGGTGCCATCGAAGCGCTGCTGACGGCAGGATCGCCCGAGCTGCAGCAGACGTGGATACCGAAGCTGCTGTCGGGCGAGTGGACCGGGACGATGAATCTCACCGAGCCGCAGGCCGGCAGCGACCTCGCGCTGGTGCGCACCCGCGCCGAGTCGCAGGGAGACGGCACCTACAAGCTTTCCGGCACGAAGATCTTCATCACGTACGGCGATCACGACATGGCTGAAAACATCGTCCATCTGGTGCTGGCCCGCGTGGCGGGCGCCCCGGAGGGCGTCAGAGGCATTTCATTATTTGTCGTGCCGAAGTTCCTGCTAAACGCCGACGGGTCGACCGGCGCGCGCAATGACGTGCAGTGCGTCAGCATCGAGCACAAGCTCGGCATCAAGGCGAGCCCGACCGCGGTGCTGCAGTTCGGCGACCACGGCGGCGCGATCGGCTACCTGATCGGCGAGGAGAACCGCGGCCTGGAGTACATGTTCATCATGATGAATGCCGCCCGCTACGGTGTTGGCGTGCAGGGCGTCGCGGTCAGCGAGCGCGCCTACCAGAAGGCGGTGGCGTACGCGCGCGATCGTGTGCAGTCCCGTCCGGTCGACGGTTCGACGCCCGGAGCTGCACCGATCATCCACCATCCCGACGTTCGACGCATGCTGATGACGATGCGCGCGCTGAGCGAGGGTTGCCGGGCGGTCGCAACCGTCGCGGCTGCTGCGTACGACATGGCACACGCGCATGCTGATGCCGACGTGCGCAAACGCAGCGCGGCGTTCTATGAATTCCTGGTGCCGCTGCACAAGGGCTTCGCCACCGAGACGAGCCTCGAAGCTGCCAGCCTCGGTGTGCAGGTGCATGGCGGCATGGGCTTCATCGAGGAGACCGGCGCGGCGCAGTACCTGCGCGACGCCAAGATCCTGACGATCTATGAAGGCACCACCGCGATTCAGGCCAACGACCTCGTCGGCCGCAAGACGCTGCGCGACGGCGGCAAGACCGCACGCGCGCTCGCGGCACAGATCGAGGCGACCGAGGGTGAACTGCTGAAGCGGGACAGCGTGGCGGCGCGGGCGATGGCCAAACGCCTGACGGCCGCACGGCGCGCGTTCCTCGACGTCGTCGAATTCGTTCTCGCCAACGCGAAGAGCGATCCGAATGCGGTGTTCGCCGGCTCGGTGCCTTACCTGATGCTGGGCGGCAATCTGGTGGCGGGCTGGCAGATGGCACGCGCGCTGCTGGTGGCCGAGCAGCGCATTGCCGAGGGTGTCGACGTCGACTTCATGCGCGCGAAGGTCGTGACCGCGCGCTTCTATGCGGATCACATCCTCAGTCGCGTGCCCGGACTGCGCGACAGCGTCGTCGAGGGGGCAGCCGGCGTCACCGAGCTGCCCCTCGAGGCGTATTGACCGACCTCGGGAAGCTGCAGTCGCTACGATGAAGATCGATTTCATATCGGACGTCACCTGCCCGTGGTGTGCGATCGGCCTGGTGAGCCTGGAGCGGGCGATCGCACGGCTGGGTCCCGGCGTGCCGGTCGAACTGACGCTGCAGCCATTCGAACTCAACCCCGAGATGCCCCACGAGGGCGAGGACATCGCGCACTACGCCACACGAAAGTACGGTTCGACCCGTGCGGAGCTGGCGGCGCGGCAGACGCTGATCCGTCAGCGGGCGGCCGAGGTCGGACTGAACTTCGGCGTGCGCACCCGGGTGTGGAATACGTTCGATGCGCATCGCCTGCTGCACTGGGCGGGGCTCGAGGGCCGGCAGCGTGAACTGAAGCATGCGCTGCTCGGCGCATACCATGTCCGCGGCGAAAATCCCGGGGCGCTAGAGGTGCTGCTTCGCGCCGCCGCCGAGGCGGGACTGGCCGCGACGCGCGCGCGCGCGATCCTCGAGCGCGGCGAGTTCGGCGACGATGTGCGCGCGCGGGTGCAGTACTGGTCGGCGCTCGGCATCCGTTCGGTGCCGTCGGTCGTCATCGATGGCCGGCACCTGATCCAAGGGGCGCAGTCCGCCGAGATGTTCGAACAGGCTCTGCGCGAGATCGCCGCGGCGCCCACTCTAGCCTGATCAGGCTTGCCTGATCGCCGACGGGCCCGCGCCGGCGTCACGACAAAAGCGCTGCCGTCCCGGGACCCGCGGACGTCTTGCTGAACGGAGGACGGCGGCACCGGCCCGTGCAACAGTCGCGCCGGCAGCTCAAGCGGGGCGTGCGACGGGCCTCGCGGCCTCGGCGTCGACTTCGATGTGAGCCGTCTGCATGCGTTGCATATCGGCCTCGTACCTGCGCGCCGCAAGCAGGAAGAAGAGTGCCGCCAGCAGGCCGAAGCCGGGAACAATCGTCAGTGCGCTCTGCAGTCCGAGCGCGTCCGAGAGAACGCCTGTAATGAAAGGCCCCGCAGCGAGGCCTAGCAGGTTCTGGAACAGCGCCAGCACCGAAAGGCCGGTCGCGCGCACGCCGGGGTGCACGACGTCGGTGACCACCGCGGATACGGGTCCGACAGTGCAGGTCATCAGGAATCCGCCGACTGCGATCAGCGCGAACTGATTCGCCGGCGTCAACGTCGTGGAGCCGGTGGCCGCCAGGGTCGGCATCAGAACGAGCAGCGCCAGCACGCAAAGCGCGGCCATCGTGAACAGCTTGTTGCGCGCGCGTTTCACGCCGCTGCGGTCGACGACGCTGCCCCAGACGACGCTGCCCACTGCGCCGGCGAGCACGACCAGCGCAGCCTTGACGGCGGCCTGGTCCGGTGCGATGTCATGGTAGCGGTTGAGGAAGCTCGGCAGCCATGACCACAGAGCTGATACGACGATCAGTTGCGACGCACCACCCAGGCAGACCCACAGCATCGTCGGCGATCGCACGAGGGCTTTCGCGATGAACTTCGCGGTGCTGCCGGTCGACTGCGTTGCCGTGTTCAGTTCCGGCGTGAGGTCGACTGTCCGGTAATCGCGTACCTTCAGATACAGCAGCGCCAGCAGCAGGCCCGGGACACCCACGACGCCGAAGGCCGCCTTCCAGCCCCACTTCGCGGCGATCAAGCCGCCCAGCATCACGCCCAACACCGAACCGACCGAAGCCGCAGCAAAGAACCCTGCGAGCAGCGCCGAACGCATGCGCGCCGGGAAGATGCTGGCGATCAGCGCGGCGCCAACCGATCCGTAGCCGGCTTCGCCCATGCCGACGAAGGCGCGCGCCGTCAGCAGCTGGCCATAGCCACGGGTGAACATGCACGAGATCGTCGCCAGGCTCCACACGGTGGCCATCACGACGATGCTCTTGACGCGGCTGTAACGGTCGGCAATCAGTGCCACCGGCAACGCACCCAGCGCCACCGTCACCGACACGACCGACACCAGCGCGCCGAGCTGCTTGTCCGATAGACCCCAGTCGGCCTTCATGTACGGGAACAGCGACACAATCACCTGCCGGTCGATGTAGTCGACCAGCATCAGCGCAATCGTCATCGCGAATGCGAACCAGGCCTGACCCTTGCCGATAAGGTACTCGTCGGCGAGGCCCTTCCTCGATTCGAGCGCGTGAGCATGCATTTCGGATGTCCTGCCGGTGATGTCAGGGCACCAGCACGGTCGCTCCGACCGTGCTGCGCGATTCGAGCGCGCGATGCGCGGCGGCGGCCTCGGCCAGAGCGAACGTCTGCTTCGGCTCGCTAGTGATCTTGCCCGCCAGCACCAGCGCGAACAGCTCATCAGCCATTTTCAGCATATGCGCACGTGGCGTCGCGTAGTGCACCATCGCCGGACGCGTCATCCACAACGAGCCCTTGACGGCGAGCAGCGTGGAGTCGATGACGACCGGGCCCGAGCTGGTGCCGTTGCTCACGAAAGAGCCGCGCACCTGCAAGCTGTCGAGCGAGGCCATCAGCGTGTCCTTGCCGACCGAGTCATAGACGACCGGCACGCCCTTGCCACCGGTGATCTCACGCACCCGCTTGGCGATGTCTTCGCGGCTGGTGACGATCGTGTGGGCACAGCCGTTTGCCTTCGCGATCTCGGCTTTCTCGTCAGTGCTGACAGTCCCGATCATCGTCACGCCGATCGCGCGCGCCCACTGGCAGGCGATCAGTCCGACACCGCCGGCAGCGGCGTGGTACAGGATCGTTTCGCCGCCCTTCAGCGGAAACACCTGGCGGAACAGGTACTGCACCGTCATGCCCTTCATGATGATCGTCGCAGCGGTACGGTCGGAAATTCCATCCGGCAGCGGGATCAGCACGTCGGCCGGCATCACCCGCACGTCCGCATACGCGCCCTGCGGGCCGAGCAGATAGCCAACGCGGTCGCCGACCTTGATGTCGGTCACGCCGGCGCCGACGGCCTCGACCACGCCGACGGCGTCCGAGCCCAGCCCGTTGGGTAGGGGCAGCGGATAGCGGCCGGTGCGGAAATAGATGTCGATGAAGTTGACCGCGATGTACGCATGGCGCACGCGCGCCTGACCGGCCCCCGGCTCGCCGACCTCGAGAGTCTCGAGCTTGAGGACTTCCGGACCGCCGGTCTCATGGAAGCGGATTGCCTTGGCCAATTTTTTCTCCTGCAATGGGTGTCGGCGCTAGAGCGGCCGGTCGCCGATGATCCCGGCGCGTTCAAGATTGCGCACCGCGGGCCAGAAGTCCTGCACCGCGTAGTGCTGCGTGCTGCGGTTGTCCCAGATCGCGATCGAATTCTTCCGCAAGCGCCAGCGCACCTGGTATTCGGGAATGAAGGCCTGACTGATCAGGTACTGCAGCAGGTTGGCCGCGCCCGGCGCGTAGTCCTGCCCGACCCGCACGTTGTCGGGGCTGTGGAAGTTGGTGAAGTGGGTGGTGAACGCATTGACGAACAGCACCTTTTCGCCGGTTTCTGGGTGCGTGCGCACAACCGGATGCTCGGCATCGGGGAACTGCGCCTTCAGCGCGTGGCGCTTCTCGATCGGCATCGCGGCACCGAAGCTCGCTTCGATGCTGTGGCGCGCGCGCAGGCCGGCGATGCGGGTCTTGACATGCTCGGGCAGCCGTTCATAGGCGAGCGCCATGTTGGCCCAGAGCATGTCGCCGCCGACTGCGGGTGCCTCGGTACAGCGCAGCACGGCACCGAGCTGCGGGCAGTCGCGCCAGGTCGTGTCGCAGTGCCAGGCGTTTTCGTATTGCTCCTGGCGCGTGTTCGGCCCCTTGTGGATCAGCACGAGACCCGGATGATCCGGATCGCTGCCGACGACCGGATGGTCCTCGAGTTCTCCGAAGCGACGCGCCACGGCGACATGTTCGGCGCGCGTGATCTCCTGGTCGCGCAGGAACAGCACCTTGTGCTTGAGCAGCAACGCCCGGATTTCGGCAAACAGCGACTCATCACGCGCGGCAACGCCGAGGCTGACGTTCGACAGTTCCGCGCCGATGACGCATGTGAGCGGTTCGACCTTCAGCGACGTCTTCAGCGCGCCGCTGCGCACCACCGCCGGCGCGGCGTTGGCACTGGACCGGATTGCCGCGGTCATTCGCTTCACTCCTCTCGTCGACGTTGTCGGATTCAGGCGGCGGACGCCACGACGGGCGTCGCCTCCAGCTCACGGATGAAGTCCGCCGCCTGCGGCCAGTCGCCAAAGCCGGATGCGGGGTTCAGATGGCCTACTTCACCGAGGTCGACGAAGCGACTGCCCCAGGCGCGGGCCAGCTGTTCGACACGCTCGAGTCGGCCGAGCGGGTCGTTGCGGCTGGCGGCGACGATGCTCGGAAACGGCAGGGGCTGGCGCGGCACCGGCAACCAACCGGCTGACGCGAGCGCGCCTATCGTCGGATAGCCCTCCGGCATCGGCGTCTCGAAGTCGGGCGGCGTCGCAAGCAACGCGCCCAGCACCGGTTTGCGCGTGCGATTGGGCGATGCCGCCCAGTGAGCCAGCATGATCACGCCGCCGCTGTGGGCGACGATGATCACCGGGCCGCTGATCGCCATTATCTCGCGGTCGATCGCGTCGACGCGCGCCGCGCAGTCGAGATTGGTGCGGCCCATCGGAGCCACCGCGCGCACCCGCGGCAGCTTGGCCGCGAGCAGCGTCTGCCAGTGCTCGTCGACGTGGTCGCGGAGACCCGGGACGATCAGTATCGTTGGTTTCGCCACCGCTACCTCACGCGGCCTTGCGCAGGAAGCCCTGCTGCCGGCCCTTGGCGTTCGGCGCGAAGCCGTTGGCGGCCAGCGTTTCTTCCACCGTGTCGTAGAACACGCCGATCTTGCAGATCTTGCGCGCTTCCTTGCCGGTGGCGACCTCGCGGCCGAATTCGCGCGCGATGCGCACCAGCTGCTCGATCTGCTGCACCGTGGTCATCTTCGCCGTGCGCGACTGGTTCCAGAGGTTGTCTTCGATGCCGCAGCGCACGTGCAGGCCCATGGCCATGCCCATCATGTTGATAGGCAGCACGTTGCGCATGCTGCTTTCCACGGTCAGCACCGAGCCGTCGGGGATCGCACGCAGGAAGTGCGCCAGGCTGTAGATCGTCGGCTGGTCCATGCCGCCGCCGATCGCCACCCAGTTCATCACCAGCGGGCCCTTGTAGACGCCGCGACGGATCAGGCGCTCGACCGTCTCGTAGCTGTTGATGTTGTAGAACTGAAAGGCGCTCTGGATGCCGGCGGCGGACAGGCGGCGCACATGCTCCTCGACCCAGCTGGGGTTGGAGGGAACGGTCATCTCGCGGTAGGCCTGGTAGTTGGCCGGCTCGGCCAGCGACGTGCCGGCGAGGTCGGCGATTTCCATCTGCTCCACGACGTTCATCTGCGTGGTGTTGACGGTGACGGTGACCTGGTCCGGTTTGGGATCGAGCTCGGCCAGCATGTGGCGCGTGTCATCGGACAGCCACTTGGCGTTGGCGCCTTCGGTCTCGGGCGCGAAGGAAATCGAGCCGCCGACCTGGATGACCATGTCCGGCACCGCCTTGCGCACGCCGGCGATCAGCTCATTGAACTTGGACAGGCGCTTGGAGCCCTTGCCGTCGAGCTCGCGCACATGCAGGTGCAGCACCGTGGCGCCGGCGTTGTAGCAGTCGACGGCCTTCTGGACCTGCGCCTCCATGGTGACTGGGATGTCCTCCGGAAAGTCAGAAGGAATCCATTCGGGGCCGTACGGAGCTGCGGTGATGACCAGCTTGTCCTGGTTCTCGGGGAAAAGGGAGCCGTCGAGGAAGTTCATCTTGTTTCCTTCAGTGCAATGTGTCGATTCGGAAGAGGTTTTGCGTTGTGGCGCTGCGCTCAGAACGGCTTGTCGCCGATGATTCCGGCGCGTTCCATCTTGCGGTGGCACGGCGGGTAGTCCATCACCGCGTAATGCTGCGTCGAGCGGTTGTCCCACATCGCCATGCTGTTGGGCGACCAGCGCCAGCGCACCTGGTATTCGGGAATGAAGGCCTGGCTGATCAGGTACTGCAGCAGCTGCGACGCCCCTGGCGCGTAGTCCTGCCCGTAACGGACGTTCTCGGCTGTGTGGAAGTTACTGAAGTGCGTCGTGAATGCGTTCACGAACAGCACCTTCTCGCCGGTCTCCGGGTGGGTGCGGACCACCGGATGCTCGGCATCGGGGAACTGCGCCTTCAGCGCGTGGCGTTTCTCGATCGGCATTGCGGCACCGAAGCTCGCTTCGATCGAATGGCGCGCGCGCAGCCCGGCAATCTGGGTCTTCACGTGCTCGGGCAGCTTCTCGTAGGCCAGCACCATGTTGGCCCACATCGTGTCACCGCCGACCGGCGGGCACTCGATACAGCGCAAAACACAACCGAACGGCGGCAGATCGCGCCAGGTGGCATCGGTGTGCCATGAATTCTCGTAGCGGTCGTTCGGCATCTCGGGCGACTTGTAGATGCGAACCAGGCCTGGGTTCTCGGGATCGCTGCCTGCCACCGGGTGGTCTTCCAGCTCGCCGAAGTGGCGCGCGAAGGCGACGTGCTCGGCCCGCGTGATGTCCTGATCGCGGAAGAACAGCACACGGTGCCTGAGCAGGAGGCGGCGGATCTCCGCCACCAGCGACGGGTCGCGCGAAGCGACACCCAGATTGACATTGGAAAGTTCGGCTCCGATCGCGCAGGTCAGCGGCTCGACCTTGATGGAGGTTTTCAGCACGTCAGCACTGACGACGGCGGGGGCTTCAGCGACTTGTGTCACGGGTAGTGTCTCCCTGCTTATGTTTATCGCGGTGGTTCCGGCGGGCGTGCGCTCCTCTCAATGGTGCGCGCGTTTCCGGCTTGTGTTCAGAGTACTCGCGGGCGGCGACCGCTTCCCCCCCGTCGTCGTGGGGGGCGAGACGATCCTGGCGCCTTCGTGAGCCCTCGCGAACAGCCTCCGGGATTCTCGGCGCGGCAGTCAAGTTGCCTGCGGCTGTCCGCACCGCGCTCGGCAGGTTGGCGACTTCCCAGTTGATTCCGCCGACCTCGAACGCCAGCTCGGCGGCGGCGGGTGTCGCGGACGTCGAGGGCATCGCGACGCGGCCCGGAGCACCGAACCGGCGGGTGTCGTTCACGACCACCGCAACAACAACAACACGAGCAGTGCGAGGAAGATCGTTTCGCCGAGCATCAGCAGCACCGGCTTTATGCCTACGGCAACCAGTTCGCGCAGGTGGGTCTTCATGCCGATGCCGGCAATCGCCGCGATCAGGCACCAGCGGGAAACGTCATTGCCAAACGCGATGACCGGACCGGGAATCGAGCCGAGGCTGTTGACGACGACCAATATCGCAAAGGCGACGGCGAACCACGGCAACAGCGGCGGGCGCGCGCCTGTCGTGGCGCCTTCGATGCCGCTCCAGCCCATGCGCGTGATCGTCACTGCGACGATGATGACCGGCAGCAGCATCGCCACGCGCATCAGCTTGACCAGCGTTGCGCTGTCGCCGGCTTCATGCGAGATGCTGTAGCCGGCGCCGACCACCTGTGCGACGTCGTGGATCGTTCCTCCGAGGAAAATGCCGGCCTGCGTCGAGTCGAGTCCGAGCGCCTGCACGATCATCGGATAGGCAATCATCGCGATCGTCGACAGCGCGCTGACGCCGATCACGGTAAATAGCGTTGCCCGCTCCTTGAGCGGATGGTTCGGCAGCGCGGCGGCAAGCGCCAGCGCAGCAGAGCGCCCCGCAGATTGCCGTTGCGCCACCGGTCAACAGGCCGAACAGGCCCTTGAAACCGAACAGTCGCGCAGCGACGACCGACAGGCCGATCGTCAGCACGACGCTGACGACGATGATCAATGGCGGGGCCCAGCCGAGCGCGGTCACCTGGTCGATCGTGATTCGCAGCCCGAGCAGCGCCACACCGATGCGCAGGATTTCGCGCCCGGTGAAGCCGATGCCCGCCCGGCATGGCCCTTCGTCCGACAGGAAACTCATCGCCATGCCGAGCAGCAGGGCGAACAACATCACCGGCGCACCGTAGTGCTGCGACAGAAAGGTCGCCGCTGCCGCGACGACGCCGCAGGCCAGCATGCCGGGGAAGAACGCGCGAGCGCGGTCACCCAGTGCACCGATGGATATTGCAGTCATCGTGGCGCCGCGGACGCTTGGCTGCGTGCGCTTCCGTGACTCAAGCCGTCGGCAGCCGGTAGTCCTTGAACATCTCGCGCAGCTTGTTCTTCTGCATCTTGCCGGTGGCGCCCAGCGGGATCGCATCGACGAAGACGACGTCATCCGGCGTCCACCACTTCGCAATCTTGCCATCGAAGAATTGCAGCATCTCGTCGCGCGTAACCTCGGCGTTCGGCTTCTTCATCACCACCAGCAGCGGACGTTCGTCCCATTTCGGATGCTTGGCGGCGATGCAGGCCGCCATCGCCACTGCCGGGTGGGCCATGGCGATGCTCTCGAGGTCGATCGACCCGATCCATTCGCCGCCCGACTTGATCAGATCCTTGCTGCGATCGGTGATCTGCATGAAGCCGTCGCTGTCGATCGTCGAGACGTCGCCGGTCGGGAACCAGCCGTCGACCAGCGGATTGCCGCCTTCGCCCTTGAAGTAGCTCGCGATGATCCACGGGCCGCGTACCAGCAGTTCGCCTGCGGCCTTGCCGTCCCGTGGCATTTCGGTGCCGTCGCCATCGACAATCTTCATGTCGACGCCGTATACCGCGCGGCCCTGCTTGGCCTGGAGTGCCAGACGGTCCTCTGCGCTCATCGTTTCGTGCCGCCGCTTCATCGTGCAGACCGTACCCAGCGGGCTCATTTCGGTCATGCCCCACGCATGCAGCACCTGCACGTCGTACCGCTCCTGGAAAGCGCGCGTCATCGCCGGCGGGCAGGCCGAGCCGCCGATTACCGTGCGCCGCATCGTGCTGAACTTCAGGCTGTTAGCCTCCACATGCGTCAACAGGCCCTGCCACACGGTCGGCACGCCGGCCGACATCGTGACACCTTCGGATTCGAACAGTTCGTACAGCGACTTGCCGTCGAGCCACGGGCCGGGGTAGACCACCTTGGCGCCGACCATGCACGCGACATACGGCAGGCCCCAGGCGTTCACATGGAACATCGGAACGACTGGCAGGATGACGTCGCGACCGGAGCAGTTCAGCGCATCCGGCAGCGCCGCGGCATAGGTGTGAAGTACCGTCGAGCGGTGACTGTAGAGCGCGCCTTTCGGATTGCCCGTTGTGCCGGAGGTGTAGCAAAGCGACGATGCAGTGTTCTCGTCTAACGTCGGCCACGCGAACTCGGGCGAGTGCGCCTCGACCAGCTCCTCGTAGCACAGCAGGTTGGGGATCTTGGTCGTCGCCGGCATGTGGGCGCGGTCGGTCAGCGCGACAAACGTCTTGATCGTCCTCAAGCGATTGGCGATCGCCTCGACCAGCGGCAGAAACGTCAGGTCGAAAAACAGGATCCGGTCTTCGGCGTGGTCGGCGATCCAGACGACCTGGTCAGGATGCAACCGCGGGTTCATCGTGTGCAGCACCGCGCCGGAGCCCGAAACCGCGTAATAAAGCTCCATGTGACGGTAACCGTTCCAGGCCAGCGTCGCGACGCGATCGCCGGAACCGATCTTGAGCCCTGCCAGCGCGTTTGCCATCCGCCGCGCACGCTGCGCGAGGTCGCGGTAGGTGTAGCGGTGCACGTCGCCCTCGACGCGACGGGACACGATCTCCTGTTCGCCATGGTGACGCTCGGCGTGCGTCAGCAGCGTCGAGATCAGCAGCGGCTGCTGCATCATCAATCCGTTCATCTGTTCTCCAGTTCTGTTGCCCGTCTTCGGTCAGGACGACCTTGGCGCACAAGCCCACTCCCGGGCGTTCGCTCACACCCGCGGACGGTGGTGGGACCAAGGATCGCCTACAGTCGACACCTTAGCCACCCTGCAGCGCACTTTCACCCCCAGCGGTGAGGGGGGCCGTCCGCGCCGAAGGCGAAACAATCCGCTTCCCGTCGTTTGAGCGCGTCACTCAGGACCTGAGGTCGACAAAGTCATAGCCGGCCGGCGACCGCGATGAACAAGCGTCGCACACGACCGTAGCGCCGCTGACCGTGCCAGCCAGGAGAAGGATGCAAACCTCGGCGCCGGCCGCGTCGTGCGACCGGCGCCGCGCGGCGTGTTACCGCATTGGACTAACGGAAGCCGCGCGGAACTCGCGCTTCAGGCTGCATCAGCCAGTAGCCCAAGCAGCTGTGCGCGCCGGATCACCTGCTTGCGATTGCCGGCAGCGAGCTTGCCGAACAGGTTTTTGAGATGCCATTTGATCGTCTCTTCGCCGATCTGCATCGCGAGCGCGATCTCCTTGTTCGACAAATTGCGAGCGAGCAGTTCGAGAACTTCGCGCTCCTTGGGGGTCAACGCCAGGCTCGGCGTTGCGCGCGGTCCCGTGGCCGCACGGGGCACCTGCGGCGGCGCGAGCGCTTGCGGCGTCACTGCGGTGACCGTCTTATCAAGGCTGCGCGCCTGTTCGGCTGAAACCCGGGCGACCCAGTCGCCGAGCATCGGGTGCGCATCCACGAACAGGCGCTTCAGGCCATAGGTGGCAGCCAGGTCGATCGCCTCGCGCAGCAGCGGCAGCGCTTTTTCTCCGCTGCGATCGAGGGCGAAGGCACGCAGCGCCATGACCTCGATCCGTACGCGGCCGAAACGCATGGATTGGGCGCTTGCACCGGCGCGCTCGAGCGGTTCCAGGGCGCCACGCCAATCCTGCGCGGCGATGGCGGCGTTGGCACGGGCCAGATGGCGCATCCATTCGACGCTCTGTCGCCACAGCCGTCCCTTGGGCACGCCATCGCTCGCCAATATTGTGTCGATGCGGTCGCACAGCGACCTGCAGGTCTCCTGTCGAAAGCGTCGTGCGTGTATGCGCACCTGATCGACGAGGCTTGCAATGCACAATCGCGGCAGTCTCCGGCTAAGCCCGGCCGCATGCATGCCCTCGAGCAGGTCCAGCGCGCGATGCTCGGCGCCTTCCGCCGTGGCAACCCTTGCCGCCGTCCGGTAAGCGAGAAGTACCGCATCCGGGATGCCACGCTGCTCGAGAACATCCAGACGATGGGCCAGCAGTGCGGCCGCTTCCTGCGGACGGTCCTGCTCCCAGACGGCCGCAGCGAGCATCGCGGCCATCATGCTCGCCAACGGATCGCGTCGACCCAGATCGGCTTCCGCCGAGGCCAGCGCGGGCTTCAGCAGACTCTCGGTCAGAATCACCTGGCCCTCCCAGAGGTACGAAAGGCCGGTCGCAACCTCGCCCCAGCGTGCGAGATACCGGAACGTGCTGCCAAAGTCTCCGCGGGGAGCCTGCTGCTGGCAGTGACGCGCGCGCGCAGGATCGCCCTCGAACAGTGCGAGGAAGGCGCGGCGGTTGGCGACGAGGTACAGCATCAGTGGATCGGTCAGCGGCACCGCAGTCCACTGGCTTTGCAGTTCCGCAAAGCGATCCGGGTCGTCTGCATACCCGGCTGCACCGCCCAGGATCAGCGCGCACTCGGCGCGCAGTTCAGCGGTCACGCCATCCTGGGCCAGTATTCGTTCGACGAAGCGGACGGCTTCATGGTGTCTTTCACTGATTGCTAGCGCCCATGCGGTGGCCAGCCGCAGCCTTGGCCGGCGGTCGAGTTCCTCCGGTGGCAGGCGCTCGAGCCAGTCGAGCACCGTCCCCAGCCGTCCGCGCGTCAGCATGACCTCGTACAGGCAGCGCTCGGCCAGATCGAAAGCCCGCTGGCGCCAGCCCGCCGCCAGTGCATGTCGCGCCGCCTGCTCGAACATCCCCTGGTCTGCCAGCCACTGTGAAGCGCGGGTGTGAAGTCCGGCCTGCACGGCTGCGGGCAACGCTGCGAAACGGCCTTGCAGCGCATCGCGCGCCACCGGGTGCATGCGCAGCCACTCGCTGTCTTCGCTCGCGACCAGTATCGGCGTCTCACGAATGAGCCGGAGCAGACGCTCTGCGGCGTCCGGCATTTCCGTAATCGCGCGGCAAAGGTCGGCATGCAGGTCGTCTGCGATGGAAATGCGTGTCAGAAAATCACTGTCGTACTGACCCAGGTTGGCGAGCAGCGCGTCCACCAGATGATCGTGCAGTTCGCCGGAGTGCGCCGACATCGCCGCGATGGCCGCTCGCGGGTCGGTACTGCGGGCGATGGACGACAATGCCAGCTGCAGGCCCAGCGGCCATCCCTCGGTCATCTCGTGCAGCCGCGCACCGGCATCGGCGTCGAGACGCCCACTGAGGCGGCCCTGTGCCAGCGCAATGGTCTCGTCGAGCCGGAAGCGCAGCAGCGCGGCGCCAACGACGACGCAGTGTCCGTATGGAATGAGTCCGGTCACGCCGAGATCGCATTCGGGACGCGCCGCGACGACGACGCGCAGGTTTGACGGCGCGTTATGGATCAGATAGGTCAGCGCATCTCGCGACGCGGTCGGCAGACGTTCGGCCTCGTCGATGATGAGGACGATGTCGAGGGCGGACTGCGCCACCTCCGCCAGAAATACCGTGGTGCCTTCGAGTCCACCGGGGACCGATCCCTCGACCAGCGTGTGGCCGAAGGTCGGACGTGCTGATCCCACCCGGACCGCCAGTGCCAGGCTCAGGACGAAGCGCTCCGCGTCGTCCTCCTCCTGGCTGGACAGCCAGGCGACGACCGTTCCACGTGCAAGGTGCTCGCGACGCCACTGGGCCAACAGGGCCGTCTTGCCGAATCCGGCCGCTGCCTGCACGACGATCACCGGCCGGTCCCGGAAGTTGGCTTCGTCCGACGCCAGCCGCGGACGCACCAGCAGGTCACGGGGTATGCGAGCCGGCGTGACCTTCAGCAGCAGACTGGAGGGCGCTGTGGTGGACGGGCGAACGGTTGAAGTTGCCACGCGATTGCAGTTCGTGAATGGTTGGGTGCCGAAAAGCGCGCCATCCCGCGGTGCCAGAGCCTCTTCTGCTTGTCTTATGTCGGCGTGCCAGCGGGCTTGCAATGATTGTAGAAGCGAATCGTGAGGACTGCGCCCCGCGATGGCTCATCGCTCCCCCTCGACCTTGGGGGGGTGGACGACCGGCTCTTCGGCATAGCATCCACGTGCAGGATCAGTTGGCTGGACGCTCAGTGGTGGCGTGTTCGCGCTGCGCGGGAGCCCAGCCCCAACCGGAGTCGCCATGTATCGGCATTTGCTAGTTCCTATCGACGGCACCGACCTTTCGACCCAGATCATCGGGCAGGCGGTCGAATTCAGTCGCACGCTCGGTGCGCGCGTAACGTTCTTTCATGCCGTCCCCGATCACGCTTCGTCCCTGCGCGGCGAAGCCGAGGTCGTCTGGTCGACGTCGCCGGGCGATTTCGCCTATGCCTTCGAGGGGCGCGCGCGCGAGCTGCTCGCCAAGGCCGAGTCGGCGGCGCGCGCACAGGGGGTGCCCTGCAGCGCGGCCAGCGTGATCAGCGACAAGCCGTACGAAGCGATCCTGTCCATTGCCCGCAGCGCCGGATGTGACCTGATCTACATGGCGTCGCACGGGCGCCGCAGCAGCCTCGGCATGATGCTCGGTTCACAGACGCTCAAGGTGCTGATGCAGACCGAGATCCCGGTGCTGGTGGCGGCCACCACCAACCCGGCAGTGCCGGCGCGCGCGCTCGGCATCATCCGCGACGAGCATCGATCGCTGGCCGCCGTGCTGCATGCGTGGATGCATCTGCTCAGCACCGCCCGGGCGGACGGCAAGCAGCCGGACGTGATCCTGATGCGCGCGATGGTGCGCTACCTGAAGGATTTTCCGGTCGCTCTGCATCATCCGAAGGAAGACGACTACCTGTTCCGTCGCCTACGCGAACGCACCTCGTCGGTCGACGCCGAACTCGACGAGCTCGAGCGCCAGCACGAGCGCGACCATCAGCTCGTCGCCGAACTCGCAGCGCTGGTCGCTGGTGACAATGTCGACATCGCGCGGCTGGAGACGGCCGTATCGCACTACGCGCGGTTCATCTGGGACCACATGGGGCGCGAGGAGGGAGTGATCCTGCCGGCGGCGCAGCGCTACCTGACCGACGACGACTGGGTCGCGATCGACGACGCGTTCGAAAGCAACAACGATCCGCGCTTCGCCGGCGACACCGACATGCAGTACCGGCGGCTGTTCTCGCGCATCGTCAATCTGGCGGGCGAGGCTGGCAAATAACGGCCTCGGGCAGCCGCGCGTCAAAGCGCGGCCCGGATGCGCTGCAAAACGAGACGATGACGACTGTTGCTTCTGCGGGATGTCGTCGACCCGCAGCGCCCGGTTCGGTCGAGTGCAACCAGTCTGCGCCCTAAATACTTCCCCGGCTGCACCCGCGTCAGGTGAACCGCGGGTGCCGGGCATAGACTGGCGCCGCCTTTCACTTCCCGGAGCGCTTCTATGCACGGCGAAGACGTCGGTCATGAAAATCGGGTGCGGCAGTTCCGGCAGATTCTGCTGTGGCCGCTGCAGTTGCTGCCGCTCGACACCAGCAGTCAGATCCAGCGCCACTGGGAGGTGCTCGAAGCAGGTGGCCCGGACTGTCCATGGCATGAAGTGCTCGACGAATTCACCGGCGATCCGTCCAAGTTCCAGGAGCGCCACTACAACGAGTTCGTAACCTTCCTGCCTTACGTGCAGCGCTTCCTGTATGGCGAGGGCCGCAAGCAGCATGGGGATCTGCGCGGCGGCAGCGGCAGTGCGCGACCGCCGGGCTCGTCGCCGATGCGCGTGTTCCGCCGCGACGACGTGGCGGCGGTGCGACTGACGACGCGCGCCGGCGAGCCGCCGTTGATCCTTCGCATCGCGCACGTCGACCTCTACTTCTTCTACGACATCGACGTCGTGATGCTGAACGTCGAGGTCTACGGCGCTGACCTGACGCTCACCCAGGCGCAGGAAATGCTTTACCGCTTCGGGCGCGCCTACCCGGCCAGTTGGGACGAAGACGGCGAGGGACTGCACTCGATGCACAGCGTCGAGTGGCTGGCGGCGAGCGGCAAGGTGCTGGCGACGTCGGACACGGGCGAGCGCGAGCGCTTTCTCGCGTTCGTCGGCGAGCACCGGACTCCGCGTATCGGCTCGCATTGGGCCTTTCTGCTCAAGCCCCTGCTGCCCGAGCACGTCGATGTCAAGGGCTTGATCCGCTATCGCCAACTCGAGTACTACCGCATGCCGCTGATGGGCTACCTTGCCGTCGACGACCCGCGCGCGTTGAGCCGTGCCGACTTCATCCGCCTAGGACTGGTGACCGGTGCGGGCGACGAAATGCCTTACTCCGAGGCGCATCTGGGCGACTTCGAGGCACGCTACTGCTACGACCGCTTCTGGTGTTCGGTAGGGCGGGCGCCGCAGACGCGCTACCTGAGCTGCGGTCACGCATTGGTCGTGGTCGGCGACGCGCATTCAACGTTCTTCCTTAATCCGGAGGCTGGTGTGCTGGGGCAGTTTCGCCACCAGCACTTCCTGCTGTTCCTGATCGCGCATTTCCAGAAGGCGGCGTTGCTGATGTTCTCCGACCGCCTGGCCGAAGAGCTGAAGCAGCTCGATATCGGCGACCCGAATCGCGTGCGCCGGTTCAAGCGCGCCATCCGCCAGAACTTCGAGATCTTTCTGCGCTTCACTCATCGCTACTGGTTTCACGAGGTCTCGGAGCAGGCGCAGGTGCGTGCGCTATTTCAGCTTTGTGCCGGCCACCTCGCGCTCGATCCGCTGTATGCCGAGGTAAGGGAGCGCATCAGCGACATGAACGCCTATCTCGATACCGACAGTCTGCGCCGCCAGGCCAGTACGGTGGTCAAACTGACCGTGGTGACGATTCTTGGCTTGATCGGCACGGTAGCGACCGGCTTTCTCGGCATGAACCTCCTCGCGGAAGCGGACAGCCCGCTGGAGCGCAGGCTGCTCTACCTCTTTGTCGTGGTAGCGCTGGCCACCGCGCTGACGACGTATTCCGTCATCAAGGCGAAGCGACTGTCGGACTTCCTCGATGCGCTGTCGGATGAACGGCTTTCCGCCAGAGGGAAGTTCCGGGCATTTCTCAGCGTCTGGCGCGCGCGGACCGAAGACTGAGGTGTTGCCGGACTGACAAGGCGGAGGGTCGTGAGTACTGACCTCGTTGCGCGCGAGTCCGGCCCGACGTTGCAGACTGCCTGGCGTGCGGGCCGGGAGAAGCGGCAGTTTCGGGCCTGCCACAGTCCGTTCTGCCTATTCGCATGGTCGCATCGTCGTCCTCACTACGAACAGCTTTCCAGGCAAACCGGTGCTCGGTGGCTCGCCCTTGGTTGACGCGAAGAAGGCCGGAACGTGCCTAAGTGGCCGATTCTGTTAGAAAGCTCGACTGGCGCATCTTCGACTTCCCTCGTCCTTTCGCCTAAATGATGGCTCTCGGATCCAGAGCTGCCTGTACAGCTATAGCGTGCAGGAGTGGGACGGCAACTGACGTCACGAGGAAATGAATTTCCGAGAAGCTTGCGGCGCTGTGGCAATCAGCGCCACGGCCCACTTCTGCAGTACCTTTGTCCACCTAATATTGCTCAGTCAGGGCTGATCCGAACGACTGCTCAAGAGCGCACGAACGCGTTACATCGCCTCATCGTAAATCAAGGCGCGCCCGTCACGGGCACGGTGTTCCACCAAGTTGCTCAACAATGCGAGCCGAGTGCGCTGAAGGTGCTCCGACTCCCGCAACAGCACGCTGGCGTAGCGATGCTGGCACGTCGGCATCGGGCGACCGCGAGGTCGGAACGGCGCGGCTCTGCCGAGGAGTGCTCTGCATGGCCTCCACCCATTCGCGTCGGCCTTTTCGTTCGCCTTCGCTGCCTACGGTCTCATTGCGGGCTCGACCGCAGTCCGTAGACCTTGCCTTGCACCATCAGGTACTCGACGCGGAACACGCGCTTGTCGCCGCTCGCCAGTGCGTAGCCGATGAGTTCGACGCGCTCGCCTGGCTTCAGTTCGGCTGCGCCCCACGCGTTCATGCGCGACAGCGGCGCCAGTTCGATCTCCCAGTCACCGGCGGACTGCGCCGGAACCGCGGCCTTCTTGAAGAGCGCTGCGCCATCCACCGATTGACTCTGCGTCGGTGCCGTGCGGCGAGCGAGATCGGCTGGGGCCGTCAGCCCGGCGGGGACCGTCAGCACGAACTCGGCGTGTGGATTTCGCCAGCTTACGGACTTCACGGTGCCGGCGAGATAAAGCGGCTTGTCCTGGTCGAAGCTGGACCAGCCGTGGTGTGCAAGCCCTGGCGATGCGGCCAGCGCCAACGCGGCCAGGATGAAGTGACGACGACGGATCATGGGCATGCTCCAGTGAAGGCGCTTAGATGTAGGCAATCATGCGACCGGCCGCAATGACCGCGAACCACAGGGCAATCGACAGGCCCGCCTGCCAACGGGCGACCCGATCGTGCCGGCGCAGCGAATCTCGCGCATGAAACACCACCGCGTTGAGCAGGGCCATCAGGATCAATACCAGCTTGATCCGGAAAGCGGGGTTCGCTGCCACCTGCGCCGCGTCCGAAATGAAGAGCAGCGACCCGGCCAGCGCCGCGGCGGCAAATGCCACGACCGCAATGCGCACGACCAGGCGGCCGAGAGCCAGGTGAGACAGCGCCGGCTGAGCGCCGAATACGCGAAGTTCGAGCACGAGAAGACTGCCGACCAGCACGGCGAATGCCGAGATGTGCACGATCTCGATCAGCGGATACGCCCATATTGACCTGCGTATGGCGTCCGCCAGCGGCCACGCCTCGATCGGCGCCCAATCCATTTCAATAGAGGAGTCTGCGAATCAGCGGCGGCGCTTTGCCCCACCCAGCAGGCCGCCGAGCACGCCACGCGAAATCTCGCGGGCCAGCGATGAACCCATCGTCCGCGCCGCGCTCTTGGCGGCGGCTTCGACCATGCCCTCGCGCTTGCCGCCCCTCGGTCCGGTCGAGCCGAACAGGATGTCGCTCAGGCCGTCCATGAATCCGCCACCGGAGGGTGCGCCAGCCGAAGGCTGAGTAACTTCGCCGCTGCCTGCCGGCATCGTTTGTCCGCCTCCGGCGCGCGCCTTCAGCTGCTCGTGTGCCGACTCGCGATTGACGGTCTTCTCGTAGGTTCCAGCGACAACCGACCCGGCGATCAGCTTCCTGCGGTCCTCCGGTGTGATGGGTCCGATCTGCGAGCCTGGCGCGAGCACCCAGGCGCGCTCGGTTATCCCCGGCGTTCCCTTCGCATCGAGGAATGACACGAGCGCCTCGCCGACACCCAGCTCGGTGATCGCCTTGGCCGCATCGACTTTCGGGTTGGCGCGCATCGTCTCGGCCACCGACTTCACCGCCTTCTGGTCCCGCGGCGTGAAGGCACGCAACGCATGTTGCACGCGGTTGCCGAGCTGGCCGAGCACCTTTTCCGGGATATCCAGCGGGTTCTGCGTGACGAAGAAAACGCCGACGCCCTTCGAGCGAATCAGCCGCACCACCTGCTCGATCTTTTCAAGGAGTGCCGGCGGCGCCTCGGAAAACAGCAGGTGCGCCTCGTCGAAGAAGAACACGAGCTTCGGCTTGTCGCGGTCACCCACTTCCGGCAGGTTCTCGAACAGCTCGGAAAGCAGCCACAGCAGGAACGTCGAGTACAGCCGCGGGCTGTTCATCAGCTTGTCGGCCGCGAGAATGTTGACGACACCTTTGCCGTCGGCCGCCTGCATCAGGTCGTCGATGTTCAGCATCGGTTCGCCGAAGAAACGGTCACCGCCCTGCTCCTCGATCTGCAGCAGGCCGCGCTGAATCGCCCCGATCGATGCCGACGAGACGTTGCCGTACTCGGTCTTGATCTTGGCGGCGTTGTCGCCGACGAACTGCACCATCGAACGCAGGTCCTTGAGATCGAGCAGCAGCAGCCCGTTGTCATCGGCGGCCTTGAAGACGATGCTGAGCACCCCTTCCTGCGTCTCGTTCAATCCGAGCAGCCGCGACAGCAGCAGCGGCCCCATGTCGGAAACCGTCGCGCGCACCGGATGTCCCTGTTCGCCCCAGACGTCCCAGAGCGTGACCGGACAGGCGCCCCAGCTGCGGCTCGGGCAGGCCGTGTTCCTGCAGCCGCGCCTTCAACTTGTCGCTCAACACGCCGGCCTTCGCGATGCCGGTCAGGTCGCCCTTCACGTCGGCCATGAAGACCGGAACGCCAATCCGCGAGAAGCTTTCGGCCAGTTTCTGCAGCGTCACGGTCTTGCCCGTGCCGGTCGCCCCCGTGATGCAGCCGTGCCGGTTGGCCAGCGCCGGCAACAGCGCCAGCTCGGTTTCACCCGTCATCGCGATGATCAGCGGTTCACTCATGTTGACTCCCTGGATGCCAACCGCAGTCTAGCCAATGACGGCGCGCGGGAAGCCGGTCTTGCGTCCGCTAGACTCCGTGTCCTTTCAGGTTTCGCACGACGCAAGCACCATGGCCGGCCATTCCAAATGGGCCAATATCCAGCATCGCAAGAACCGGCAGGACGCCAAGCGCGGCTCGCTGTGGACCAAGATCATCCGCGAGGTCACCGTTGCTGCACGCGATGGCGGCCCGGACCCGGCGATGAACCCGCGCCTGCGGCTGGCGCTCGACAAGGCCCGCCTCGGCAACGTTCCGAAGGACAAGCTCACCAACGCGATCCAGCGCGGCGCCGGCCGGCTTGAAGGCGCCAGCTACGAGGAGATCCGCTATGAAGGCTATGGCGTCGCCGGCGCGGCGCTGATGATCGACTGCATGACAGACAATCGCACCCGCACCGTTGCCGAGGTCCGGCATGCGCTGGCCAAAAATGGCGGCAATCTTGGCACCGATGGTTCGGTCGCCTTCAATTTCAAGCATTGCGGCCAGCTGGTGTTCGCGCCGGGCACACCCGAGGAGGCGGTGATGGACGCCGCGCTCGAGGCTGGTGCGGAGGACGTCGTCGCCAACGAGGACGGCACTATCGAAGTCATCACCGCGCCTAACGATTTCGAAGCGGTACGTGAATCGCTGGATAAAGCCGGCCTCAAGCCGGAGCTCGCCGAAGTGACGATGAAGCCGCTCGCGGAGACCGTGCTCACCGGCGGCGACGCCGAAAAGATGCAGCGGCTCATCGACGCGCTCGACGACCTCGACGACGTGCAGCAGGTCTACACGACCGCCGCGCTCGAGGACTAGGCACGGGACTCGCGCGATGAAGGTCCTGGTCGTTGGTGGAGGAGGACGCGAACACGCGCTGGCGTGGAGGCTGTCGCAGTCGCCCCGACTGCAGCGTGTCTACGTCGCACCGGGAAACGGCGGCACCGCGCGGGACCGGCACCTGAAGAACGTCGCGCATGACAATCACGAAGCGCTCGCCGACTTCGTCAAGGCGGAAGACATCGGGCTGACGGTCGTCGGGCCAGAAGCCCCGCTGGCGGGCGGCATCGTCGACGTCTTTCGCGCGCGCGGACTGCGGGTGTTCGGCCCGACACGCGCTGCGGCCCAGCTCGAAAGTTCGAAGGACTTCGCCAAGGCGTTCATGCAGCGCCACGGCATTCCGACAGCGGAATACCGGACGTTTACCGACGTCGCCGAGGCGCGTGCGTATGTCAGGCAGCGCGGCGCGCCGATCGTTGTCAAGGCGGATGGCCTGGCGGCCGGCAAGGGCGTCGTGGTGGCCGCCACGATCGCCGAAGCCGAAGCGGCGATCGAGTCGATGCTGGTCGGCAATACGCTCGGCGCGAGCGGCGCACGCGTCGTCGTCGAAGACTTCCTGGCCGGCGAGGAAGCCAGCTTCATCGTGATGAGCGACGGTCGCAACGTCCTCGCGCTGGCCACGAGCCAGGATCACAAGCGGTTGCTCGATGGTGACCTCGGGCCGAACACCGGTGGCATGGGCGCCTACTCTCCGGCGCCGATCGTGACGCCGACAATCCACGCGCGTGTGATGCGCGAGATCATCCTGCCGACGATCCATGGCATGGCGGCTGATGGCATTCCCTACACCGGGTTTCTGTACGCCGGGCTGATGATCGACAGCCAGGGCACCGCGCGCACGTTGGAATTCAATTGCCGCATGGGCGACCCCGAGACCCAGCCGATCATGATGCGCCTGAAGACCGACTTCGTGACACTGCTCGAGGCTGCGATCGACGGGCGACTCGACCAGGTCGAGGCCGAATGGGACCGGCGCACCGCGCTCGGCGTCGTCGTTGTGGCGGCCGGCTACCCCGACGCGCCGCGCCGGGGCGATGCGATCACGCGCCTGCCCGAGGACCGCGACGACTGCGTGACGTTTCATGCGGGAACGAGCCTGAGCGACGACACCCTCGTGACCAGCGGCGGGCGCGCACTTTGCGTAACGGCGCTCGGCGACACCGTGCGCGCCGCGCAGAAGCTTGCCTATGACGCGGTCGAGCAGGTGCAATTCGACGGCATGCAGTACCGGCGCGACATTGGCCACCGCGCGCTGAAGCCGCGCACGCTCTAGCGCCGCCCTGGCTTTCGCGCCGCTTGCCGACCGGCCGGAGGGATGGGATGCGACCGCCGATGCTTTCGGCCACAATGCTCGACCCTCGCCGGGGCACCAGAACAGTAGCGCCGCGCAACGACATCTGACGACAACCAATAATGACCGCCAATCCCTACACCGTTGAGCAGCACATCGCGCTGAAGCGCGTCTCATCGATCGCGCCGGCGCCCGATGGCAGCTGGGTCGCCGTGGCCGTGCAGCGCCTGGATCGTGAAGGCGTCAAGTACGTGTCGGACCTCTGGAAGGTGCCGACCGATGGCAGCACACCGACGCAACTGACGCGCGGCGACAGCAAGGACGCGGCCCCCTGCTTTCGCAACGATGGCGCGCTCGGCTTCCTGTCCAACCGCCAGCCGACTGAAGTCAAGCCCGACGAAGATGCCGACAAGCGCATGCAGGTCTGGATTCTTCCGGCGGACGGTGGCGAGCCGCAGCAATTGACCGATGAACCGCTCGGTGTCGAGACGTTCCGTTTTGCGCGGCGCGCGCCCGTGCTTGCGCTGCTGGCGCCCGTCCTGCACGACGTCGAGCACGACAAGCAGCGCGAAACCGCCGCCGATCGACGCAAGAAGCACACCAGCGCCCGTCATTTCAAGGTTCAACCGGTCCGCCACTGGGACCATTGGCTTCATCAGAATGACAACATGGCCGATACGCACCTCATTGCGTACTCGGCCGACGGTACGCTGCGCGTCGACCTGACACCGGCGGCGCGGCGCGAGATGTCGATCGAACCGGCGCTCGACATCTCGGCGGACGGCAGGCAGGTCGCCGTTACCTGGCAATCCGTCGGCGAGGATCGCGAGCTCGACACCGCGATTCGGCTGATCGATGTCGCGACGGCCGCGGCGCGCATCCTTGGCGCAGCTGCCAACACCAGCAACGAGGTGCCGCTGTTTGCGCCGGATGGCAGGACATTGGCGGTCGTGCGCTCGACCCGTTCGGCAACGCAGGTCGTGCGGCCGCGGATGGCGCTGATCGATCTCGCCAGCGGCGCTCTGCGCGAGGTCGGAAAGTCCTTCGAAGGCTGGCCGCACCCCGGTGACTGGACCGCAGACGGCAAGCAGATCGTCTTTACCGCGGATCTCGCCGGCCACGTGCCGGTTTTTGCGCTTGACGTCGCGCACGACCGCGTCGAGCGCATCACGGCAGCCCGCAGCAGCGGCGCGCACAGCGACCTTCATGTGCTCCGCGATGGGCGCATCGTCGGCATCCGTTCGACCTTCCGCGAGCCGCCCGAAGCCTTCGCCGTTGAAAGCGCGCCGGATTCACCGCCACAGACGCTGGCCAGGCTCTCCGGACTCTCGTTCCCGGATTGGGTCGAGGTCGAAGACTGCAGCGCCACGTCGACCGATGGCACGGCCATTCAGTATTTCGTCACGCGGCCGGCAAAACCGAACGGCAAGCTGCCGACGCTGTTGTGGATCCATGGGGGACCGATCGGCATGTCGGCAGACGCCTGGCACTGGCGCTGGAATCCTCTGCTCGCGGTGGCCGCCGGCTACGCGGTCGTACAACCCAACCCACGCGGCTCGACCGGTTTCGGCCAGGCCTTCATCCAGGGCATCTGGGGCAATGTCTGGGGCAAGCAGTGTTACGAAGACCTGATGGCAGTCACCGATGCGGTCGAGCAGCGGCCTGACGTCGATGGGACGCGCGTCATGGCGATGGGTGGCAGCTTCGGCGGGTACATGACCAACTGGATCGGCACGCAGACGCGTCGTTTCAAGTGCCTGATCACGCACGCCTGCGTGACGACGATGGCGCAGTTCACTGGAACGACCGACCATCCGGCCTGGTGGTATCTGGAAATGGGCGGTGAGGATCCCTACGCGGACCAGGCCGCCTTCGACCGTTACGCGCCGATAAAGCACATCAAGCAGTGGAAGACACCGGCACTCATCATCCATGGCGAGCTCGATTACCGCTGTCCGATCAGCGAGGGCCTCAACCTGTTCGAGGCGCTTCAGTATCACCGTGTGCCGAGCGAACTGCTGGTGTTTCCGGACGAGAACCATTGGATTCTCAAGCCGCGGAATATCGTCGCCTGGTACGAGACGGTGCTGAGCTTCATCGGCCGCCATCTTCGGCCCGCATGAGCGCGCGGCGTTCCGGCACAGCCACCGAGTTTGTCGACGGGCAGGCGGTCCGCGAATACCTGCTTGGCCTGCAGCAACGCATCGTCGGCACCTTCGAGCTTCTCGACGGCAAACCTTTCCTCGCCGACAGCTGGGAGAAGCCTGCCGGTGCTCCGCTCGGCGGCGGCGGTCTGACGCGCATCATCGAGGATGGCAACCTGCTCGAGCGCGGTGGTGTCGGGTTTTCGCACGTCGTCGGCACCAGGTTGCCGCCTTCGGCCTCCGCGCAGCGCCCGGAACTCGGCGGGCGCGGCTTCGAGGCCATGGGCGTGTCGCTGGTGTTCCATCCGCACAACCCGTATGTGCCGACCGTGCACATGAACGTACGGTTCTTCATCGCCAAGGCCGAAGGCCAGGCGGACGTCTACTGGTTTGGCGGAGGCATGGATCTGACGCCGTATTACGCCACCGAGGACGACGCGCGTCACTTCCATGCGACCTGCAAGCAGGCGCTCGCGCCGTTCGGCGAGGACAAGCACGCACGCTTCAAGACGTGGTGCGACGAGTATTTCTTTCTGAAGCACCGCAACGAGCCGCGCGGCGTCGGCGGCGTGTTCTTCGACGATTTCCACGAACTCGGCTTCGATCGCAGCTTTGCGATGATGCGCGCCGTCGGCGATGCCTTTCTCGACGCCTATGTGCCGATCGTCGAACGCCATCGTCACCGCGAGTACGGACCGCGCGAGCGCGAGTTCCAGGCTTATCGCCGCGGGCGCTATGTCGAGTTCAACCTGGTGTACGACCGGGGCACGCTCTTCGGCCTGCAATCGGGCGGTCGCACGGAATCCATCCTGATGTCATTGCCGCCGGTCGTGCACTGGAAGTACGACTGGGAGCCGGAACCGGGCAGCGCCGAGGCGCGGCTCTATACGGACTTCCTGCGTGCGCGCGACTGGGCGTAGTTGATGGAACCGATCGGCCTGCTCGGTGGCAGTTTCGACCCGATTCATGTCGGGCACCTGCAGCTCGCCCGCGATGCGCTGGCGAACCTGCCGATCGCCGAAGTGCATCTGCTGCCGGCGGCCCAGCCCTGGCAGAAGGAAAGCCTGACAGCCGCCGAGCATCGGGTGCAGATGATCCGGCTCGCGATCGAAAATGAACTGCCGTTTACGCGGCGCCGCATGATTCTGGACCTTGCCGAGATCGAGCGCGGCGGGCCCACCTATACCATCGACACGCTGCGCGAACAGCGGGCGTTGCTTGGTCCGCAGGTTCCGCTCGTGTTGATCATGGGCGCGGACCAGTTCGAGCGGTTTGACACCTGGCGGGACTGGGAACGCATTCCGGAGCTGGCGCATATCGCCGTGGCACGGCGCAGTCGCGCGCCGGCAACCCTGAATCCGGCGCTGAAGCGGCTGCGTGATGCGCGCTTTCTGAAATACGCCGGTGATCTGGTCGACAGTCCCGCCGGCCACGTCGTCGACCTGGCGATGACCCCGGTCGATGCCTCCGCCACCGAAGTCCGGCGCCTGCTCGCCCACCCCCCGACGCCCGCCGAGGCAGCGTGGCTCGCCGCTTCGGTCCCGCCGCCGGTCCTCGACTATATTCGAGCGCATCACCTCTACGCGGCACCGCATGGACATTAGAAAACTGCAGCGCGTCATCGTCGACGCGCTCGAGGACATCAAGGGGCAGGACATCCAGGTCTTCAACACGACGCAACTGTCGGACATGTTCGACCGCGTTGTCATCGCCAGCGGCACCTCCAACCGGCAAACCCGGGCGCTCGCGTCCTCGGTCGCGGAGAAGGTCAAGGCCGCGGGCGGCACGGTAGTCAGCACGGAGGGCGAAGACACCGGCGAGTGGGTGCTGGTGGATTGCGGCGACGCGGTCGTGCACATCCTGCAGCCGACCATCCGCGACTACTACAACCTGGAAGAAATCTGGGGTGGCAAATCGGTGCGACTCAAGTCCGCGGCCCCGGCGTCGATAGCGGGTAAGACGACCCGCCGCAAAGCGCCGACCCGGAAGGCCCGGTGATCCGCGGTGCGGTGAAGGCCGGGGTCGGCCGATGAAGATCCTGATTGTGGCGATCGGGCAGAAGCAGACGGCCTGGGCAGATGCCGCGGTGAACGATTATCTGGCCCGCTTTCCGGCGGACTTCAGAGTGGAGCTCAGGGAGTTGAAAGCGGAAGCACGCACCGGACGCGACGATGACGCCGAGCGATGCCGCAGCGCGGAGGCGCAGCGGCTGCGTGCGGCGTTGCCGGCAGGTTCGCAGCGGGTCGCGCTCGATGAGCGCGGCAAGGACTTCACCACGCAGCAGTTGGCGGATCAACTCGGACGCTGGCGCGATCAAGGCGAATCCGTCGCTTTCGCGATCGGCGGTCCGGACGGCCTGGATGACGGGTTCAAGCGCGAAGCGCGCCTGCAGATTCGCCTTTCCAGCATGACGTTGCCGCACGCGCTGGCCCGTGTCGTGCTGGCAGAGCAGCTCTACCGCGCCTGGTCGATTCTTGCCCGGCATCCTTACCATCGCGCCTGATGCAGTCCGCCATTTACCTCGCCTCACGCAGCCCACGCCGTCGCGAACTGCTCAAGCAGATCGGCGTGAAGTTCGATCCGCTACTGCTGCGACTGGCGACGCCGCGCGGGCCCGATGTCGATGAAGCCCAACATAGCGGCGAATCTGCCGCGGCATACGTCGAGCGGACGGCGCGCGAAAAGGCGGCCTTCGGGCTCGAAGTGCTCGGCATGCGGTCGATGCTATATCGGCCGGTGCTCGCGGCCGATACGATCGTCATCGTCGACGACGAAGTGCTGGCCAAGCCGGCCAGCGCTGCCGAAGCGGAGACATTCCTGCGCAGGCTTTCCGGACGCGCGCACGAGGTACGCACGGCGGTCGCGCTGGCGATCCAGGGGCCGCTGCTGAGTACGACGTCGGTCTCGACCGTGACGTTCCGAGCGATCGACGATGGCGAAATCAAGCGCTACTGCGCCACACCCGAGCCGTACGACAAGGCCGGCGGCTACGGCATCCAGGGCCTCGCCGCCGTGTTCGTCGAGCGCATCGAAGGCAGCTACACCGGCGTCATGGGCCTGCCCCTCTACGAAACGGCGTACCTTCTTTCGCAGGCGGGAATGAGAGTCTTGTAGCGTCGCGAGTGTACGCATCGGCTTCGCCGATCGCGCGTGCACTCGCTCCGGCACGGTTCGCGAAATGCGCGAACCGCTCAAGACTGATCAGTCGGCTGCGCTCCGGAGCGGCCGCGCGCTCCGCCGATAGGCAACTGCCACCGCACCCACCCTGCCCTCCCGCCATGCGGGAGGGATTCACACTCCTCCCTGCACCCTCTCGCCCGGCGATGAGGGAAAGGCAATCCTGGCAATGCGAGGTGTCGCGGGGTGGAGTGCCAGCCTTTGTCATTCGGCGGAGCGCGCGGCCGCTCCGGAGCGCAGCCGACTGATCAGTGTTTGGCGCGCGCAGCGCGTGGCGGACGAAGTGCACGTGCATCGGCAAAGCCGATGCGTACACTTCGTCCGAACCATGGACGATATCCTCATCAACATCACCCCGCAGGAAACGCGGGTCGCGGTGCTCAATGCCGGTGTCGTGCAGGAACTGCACATCGAACGCAGCGCGACGCGCGGACTGGTGGGCAACATCTATCTGGGCCGCGTCGCACGCGTGCTGCCGGGCATGCAGTCGGCATTCGTCGATATCGGTCTCGAGCGCGCGGCGTTCCTGCATGTTGCCGACATCTGGGAATACCGTCAGTTCACACAGGAAAAACCGCCACCGATCGAGCGCCTGATCCACGAGGGCGACACCGTGCTGGTGCAGGTGGTGAAGGACCCGATCGGCAGCAAGGGCGCACGGCTGTCGACCCAGGTCAGCCTCGCCGGGCGCATGCTCGTCTACCTGCCGCAGGATCCGCACATCGGCATCTCGCAGCGCATCGAAGACGAGGCCGAGCGCACGCAGCTGCGCGATACGCTGAAGCGGCTGGTGCCGCCCGACGAAAAAGGCGGGTACATCATTCGCACCAGCGCGGAAGACGCGACCGAACAGGACCTTTCGAACGACCTGGACTACCTGCGCGTGCTCTGGGGGCGCATCCTCGAGCGCCGGCTCCAGTCCGGTGCCCCTTACCTGCTGTACCAGGAGCTCTCGCTGGCGCAGCGCGTGCTGCGCGACATTGCTACCGAGGAAACGACCGCGATTCAGGTCGACTCGCGGGAGAACTTCCAGAAGCTGGAGCAGTTCGCTGCGCAGTTCGTTGCCCGCGTCGCTGGCAAGCTCGTGCATTACACCGGCGAACGACCGCTCTTCGACCTGTATTCGATCGATGCCGAAATCGAGCGCGCGCTCGGGCGGCGCGTGGAACTGAAGTCCGGCGGTTACCTGATCATCGACCAGACGGAGGCGATGACGACGATCGACGTCAATACCGGCGGCTACGTCGGCACGCGCAACTTCGACGACACCATCTACAAGACGAACCTCGAGGCATCGCAGGCCATCGCGCGCCAGCTGCGGCTGCGCAACCTCGGCGGCATCATCATCGTCGACTTCATCGACATGATGAACATCGAGCATCGCGACGCGGTACTGGGCGAGTTCAAGAAGGCGCTCGCGCGCGACCGCACGCGCATGACCGTCAGCGGCTTCACGCAGCTCGGTCTGGTCGAGATGACGCGCAAGCGCACGCGCGAGTCGCTCGCACACGTGCTCTGTGAGCCGTGTCCGATGTGCCAGGGCCGTGGCGAAATCAAGACAGCACGCACGGTGTGCTTCGAGATTCTGCGAGAGATCCTGCGCGAGGCGCGTCAGTTCGACGAGACGCGCGAGTTCCGCATCCTGGCCTCGCAGACGGTCATCGATCTCTTCCTCGAGGAGGAATCACAGTCCATGGCGATGCTGTCCGACTTCATCGGCAAGCCGGTATCGATGCAGGTCGAGTCGCTCTACCACCAGGAGCAGTACGACATCGTGCTGATGTAGCGAGTCGGGTCAGCGCGGTGCGTCGAGCAGCCTGCGGACCGCCACGATGACGCGTTCAGCCGGCAGCCGGTCGAGGCACTGTGAATAGCTTTCGCGGTGCCGCTCACAGCCTTCGAGCTGGCAGGGCACACAGCTCGAGTTCGGGATTCTGCAGCAGGAGGACATTGCCGCGTCGCTGCTGCATCGCCACTCGTGCGTAAGCCATGCCCTCACGTGCCGGCCACGGTCCCCACAGCGCCGGATCGGTCGGGCCATAAAGTGCCAGAGCCGGCGTGCCGCACGCCGCGGCAAGGTGTGTCGTCGCCGTGTCAGGCCCGACGTAAAGCAGCGCGTGGCGCAGCACGTCGGCGGTCTGTGCGAACGACCAACGACTATCGACTCGCAGGAATGTGCCGGACTCGAGGCCGGCAAGCACTTCGTCCAGGTAAGCCTTCTCGCTGTCGCCCGGCCCGCCGGTGATCACCACACGCAATCCCTGCGCCGCCAACTCGCGCACGAGCGCGCGCCAGCCCTCGGCCGTCCACTGCTTGTAACGCCATCGCGGCGCCGGATGCACGATGGCGAACCGTGTCGACACCGGGTCGAAACCGAGCGCCGCCTCGATCTCGCGGGCCCCCCAGCCTGCCGTCGGCGGCACTACGATCGGCGGGGCATCGACGCCGAGCAGTTGCGCGAGCCGCTGGTTCTCCAGCACGCGCGCGCCCCGGCGATCAAACACCGCGTAGCCATGCAGCAGCGCCCGCTTCCACCACGATTTTCCGAGGTCCGGTGCAACGAGCCCCAGACGATGTCGGCCCCCGGCCCATCCGAACAGAAACGGCCGCGTGCCGGTTTGAGCAATGACGGCAATGTCATAGCGGCGCCACAGCACCAGCGCTTGCCGCAGCGTCTGCAGTGCAGTTGCCGCCTCGGGCACGACGATCACCTGCGCGATGTCGCGATTGCCTTCGAATGCCGCCTCGGTGCCCGCGAACGTCAGCACGTCCACCGCGCAATCGGGAAAGCTCTCCTTCAATGCGTGCACCAGCGGAGTCGAAAGTAGTGCGTCACCGAGAAAGCGCAGCGTCACGACGAGCGCACGGCGAGGGGCTATCGGAAAGGCAGCGGACCTCTTGTTCACGGCAGCGCCAACGCTTCGTCGATCGCTGCGATCACCGCGGCGATGCTCGGCCACGCGCCGTTCGCGCCGACACACACGGCGCGCCTTGACCATGGGCCCGTCCGCTGCCGGTCGGTGACACCGAATATCGTCACCTGCCGCGCGCCGACGGCAGCCGCGACGTGGCTCGAGCCCGAATCGTTCGCAATCACGACGGCAGCATTTCCCGCCAGCGCCGCGAACACGCCCAGTGCGACGGGTGGCAGCAAGGTTGCGCCCGGAAGCGCAGCGCGCACCGCGTCGACCTCGGCGACCGGCGGCGCGGCGAGCGGTTGCAGTCCTCGCTGTCGCAATTCCGGCATCAATGCGGCGAAGTGCGACCAATGCTTCGGCTGGCCGTGATGCACGCCGGTGGCCACCGGCGCCAGCAGAGCGTAGCGGCCGACCTGGCGTTCGGCCAGCAGCCGCTGCGCGGCGGCGTCCTGCTCGGCGGTCACGTCAAGTGCGAGCACCTGCGACAGCGCGGCCGGCGGCTGCAGCGCCCACGCGGCGAGCGTGCCCTGCGCGACGGCATAGAAGCGCTCGACCTCGTGACACTGACCGGGCTCCGCAATCGGCCAGCGCAGCAGTGCCGAGCGACCCCCGGTCGCCAATCCGGCGCTCGGCACCCCCGCCGCGACGAACAGCAATGCCGAACCGATCGAGTTGGGCAGCACGACACCGCGCACGTCGCCGCCGAGCGCGTTGCGTCGTGCACGCACACGACGGCGATCGGCGAACAGGCTGCCGTCGATCACGATATAAGGACGTTCAAGCGCGGCAAACAGACTCTCGCCCCAGCCGCGGCCGACCAACGTGCAGTCGCAACCCGCGATCATCAACGCACGGATCGCCGGCAGCGCCATGCAGGCGTCGCCGACATGATTCGGCAGTCGGACGAGGACGGTTGCCACGTGGTTCAGCCGGGCAATCGCGACGCGGGCGGGTCCAGCCCCGGCACCGGACGCGCGAGCATGGCGCCGAGCACCAGCGCCAGCAGGAAACCCTCGGAGAAGGTCTTGAAGTGCGAGCTCACGAACGACGTTGCACACCAGCCGAGCAGCATGCCGACCGCGAGTACGCGCGCCCGCGTGCCATCGCCGCGATCGATCAGCGCCATCGCGATGAAGACCAGGAAAGCCACTAGGCCGACGATGCCCTGCTCGGCAAGGAAGAACAGATACTGGCTGTGCGGATCGACGGTCGGCAGCATGCGCCAGTCGTCGGCGCTGTATCGGGCGCGCACGTGCTGCTCGTAGGCGGCGCTGTAGCCGCCGGTGCCGGTGCCGAGCCATGGCCGCTCGCGGACCAGGTCCATCGTGTTCTCGTACAGCACGGCACGGATGCCCATCGAAGACTTCACCGCTGCTGTCGGCGCCTCGCGCCACTCCTGCACTCCGAGCGCAATGCGATCGCGCGCCAGCGGCGACAGCGCCATCGCGCCGCCGAGCACCGCGGCCAGGACCACGGCCGCGAGCGCCGTGCGCCAGCTGCGCAGGTTGAAGGCCACCAGCGCCAGCAGCATCACCCCGAGCGCGAGGAAGCCGCTGCGGCCGGGTGTGACGAACGCCATGTTGAGCGCAAACAGCGCCGCAAAGCCGGCCGCCAGTGCTCGCCAGCGCGACGCAAGCAGTGGGTCGGCGCTGAACCACAACGCGAAGAACGCTGCCACCGCGAACGCCATCGACTGCGCGCTGTGATTGCGCAGCATCGAGCCGGCGAAGTCGTACACCGTCGTCGGCAGCTGCTGGGTAGCGACCACAACGCCGAAGGAGATCAACACGGCCGCGCCGCAGGTCGCGACATAGGCGATCACCAGGCGTTGCTTCCAGTGCGCCGGACCGAAGAGCGCCAGTGCGAGCGGAATCATCCAGAACTTGCGCCAGCTCCAGAATGACACCCAGCGTTCGCTCCACGGCACCGACGCCCATAGCATCGCGATGCCGATGACGCCGATCAGCAGCAGCGTAGCGATGCCGAGCGGCTGAGCACACGCCTGGCGCAGCCGCGCGCCCGCCTGGCCGCTCGCCAGCAGCAGGATCAGCATCAACGCCATCGCCGCGTTGGCAAGCGGCGGCGAGATCATCACCGTGCAGACGGCGACGATGCCTGACCAGCGCGCGGCATCGACCAGCTGCACCGAGCGCACCGACGGTTGAGTCGTCACGGCAGCCAGTGAACTCATCTCAGCGCCACAGCTGGTAGAGATACTTGCGCCGCAGACGCTCGAGCCGATAGCGCAAGCCCTGAAGCCAGTTGGGCGGCGCGGATTCCAGCGAAGTACGGAACACCCCGAGCTTGCTGCCCTGCTCGACCACCGGATCCTCGAGCCAGAGGAAACGTATGCCCAGCTGCCGATCGATCGTCTCGAAGACGACGTCGATCGGCTTCGTCATCGGCGCGGCTTCGATGCGCGCCAGTCGCAGCGACGCTTCCTGTGCACCGATCAGGTACGAGTCGGTAAAACGGCCTTTGGTCGCCGGATAGATCCTGCGGCCCGGCTGCCGCTGGCTCGCCGGTGTATAGAAGTTGCCGCCCGCGCCAAGGTAGACCACGTAGGGATGCGGTTCGCTGCCCGACTCCGCAATCGCAGACATGACACCGTCGCGGAAATCGTCCGCCAGCACGACATCGTCCTCGAGGACCAGGCAACGCTGCCAGTCATGTTGCACGACCCGCTGCAGCGCGACGACGTGCTTCATCGCGCAGGATTTCTGTCCGCGATTGAGTTCCTCGCCGGCAAACCAGCGCTTGTCAACATCAGCCGTGATCTCGTCGGCATCGAAGTCGTGGATGAACTGCCCGGCCAGGCCGAACCGCGCAAGCTGCGCCTCGACATGTCGCCGGCGCTCGACAAAGCTCTTCACGTTGATGACCAGAATCGCATCGAGCCCGAGCGCGCGCATGGCGTCGGCCGACGACGGGGCGCGTGCGGCCGCACTCACTTGCGCGGCAGGCGACCGAGCAGATAGAACTCGTCGTTGGGGCGCATGCTGATCATGTTGGCCATCCGGTTCGACAACGCGAAAAACGCCGAGATGGCGCCAATGTCCCAGATGTCCTCGTCGCTGAATCCTTGCGCGCGTAGTGGCTCGAAATCGGACGGCTCGATCGAGGCCGAGGCCGAAGCCACTTTCAGCGCAAAGGCCAGCATCGCCCGCTGGCGTGGCGTGATGTCTGCCTTGCGGTAATTTACGGCGACCTGGTCGGCGATGGTCGGATTCTTCTCGTATACGCGCAGGATCGCACCGTGCGCCACCACGCAGTAGACGCAGTCGTTGGCGCCGCTGGTGGCCACGACGATCATTTCCCTCTCGCCCTTGCTCAGGCCCGATTCGCGCAGCATCAGCGCATCGTGGTAAGCAAAGAACGCGCGGAACTCATCCGGCCGGTGCGCCAGCGTCAGGAATACGTTCGGGACAAAACCCGCCTTGTCCTGGACCTCCTGGATGCGTGTGCGGATGTCCTCCGGAAGCGACGCCAGTTCGGGCACCGGCCAGCGGCTGATCGGACGTGTCGACGCATTCATTGTGCGGGTACCTCCACAGGTTGGTCCGTCACGGCGAACTGAATGCCATGCAGTCGTGCATACAGGCCGCCGCGGACGATCAATTCAGCGTGAGAGCCGATCTCGACGACGCGGCCGCGTTCGAGAACGACGATGCGATCGGCCCGCTCGATGGTCGAAAGCCGGTGCGCGACGACAAAGGTCGTCCTTCCCTTCATCAGCCGCTGCAGCGACGCCTGGATGTAGCGCTCGGATTCAGAGTCCAGGGACGAGGTGGCCTCGTCGAGCAGCAGGATCGGCGCGTCCTTCAGCAGCGCGCGCGCAATCGACAGACGCTGGCGCTGCCCGCCGGACAGTTTCACTGCATTTTCGCCGATGCGGGTGTCGAAGCCGTTCGGCAGGGATTCGATGAAGGCGAGCAGGTACGCGGCGTCGGCGGCCTCACGCACGCGCTGCATCGGGGCGACCCGCTGCGCGCCGTAGGCGATGTTGGCGGCAATCGAGTCATCGAACAGCACGACGTCCTGGGATACCAGTGCGATCTGGCGGCGCAGACTGGCGAGCGTCAGTTCCTCCAGCGGCACGCCGTCCAGGCGGATCTCGCCGGCGAGCGGACGGATGAATCGCGGGATCAGGTGCACCGCAGTGGTCTTGCCCGCGCCCGATGGGCCGACGAACGCAATCATCTCGCCGGCGCGCACGGTCAGGCTGAAGTCCGTCAGCGCATCGGTATCGGCACCGGCGTAGCGAAAGGTGACCTGGCGGAACTCGACATCGCCGCGCGCGCGGCCGATGTCGCGCGTGCCAGCGTCTTCCTCTGGCTGCGATATCGATCATGCGGAACACGCTTTCCGAGGCGGCCGCCATGCGCGCCAGCGGCCCGTTCAGCGAAGACAGATGCCGCAGTGCGGGCAGCAGCAGCAGTGCCGCCGCGAGGAACGTCACGAACTCTCCCGGTGACGCCTTCGTGTTCTGCGCCTGCCACAGCGCCACGGTCATCACGATCGCCACGCCGATCGCGCCGAGTACCTGCGCGATCGGCGTCGCCGCCGACCAGGCGACCTGCATGCGCATCGCAAAGCCGCGCAGCTTGTCGTTGATCTGTTGGAAGCGGCCGTTCTCGTACTGCGCGCCCTCGTAGACCTTGACGACGCGCTGGCCTTCGTGCGCTTCCTGCACTGCGCGCGTCATCTCGCCGAGCATCGCCTGGTTTTCCAGGTTGAGCCGGCGCAGCCGCCGGCTGAACGCACGCAGCGCCAGGCCGATCGGCGGCGCCACCACCATCGTCAGCATCGTGAGTTGCCAGTTGTAATAGAACAGCATCGCGAGCAGGCCGATGACGATCAGTGAATCGCGCACGGCGGTGCTCATCACCTCGGCCGCCAGGTTGAGCGCGTTGGTCGCCTCGTTGACGAACTTCGATATCACCACACCCGATGGCGTGTTCTCGAAGGTCGTCGTCGGCCAGTGCAGCATGCGGTCGAACATCGACATGCGCAGGTCGACCAGCACCGCTTGCGACACCCGATTCAGCAGGTAGGAACCGCCGAAGATCGCCAGGCCGCGTACGACGAACAGTCCCACGAAGGCAATCGGCATCCAGATGACGGCCGAGAACTCCTTCTGGAACAGCGCCTGGTCGGTCAGCACCCCGGCGAGACGTGCGATCACCGGCTCCGTGGCCGCGCTGATTCCGGTCGCGATCAACCCCATGACGAGCAGCCGGCGATGCGAAAGCACCATGCGCAACAGCCGGCGCAGGTTCGGGTCGTTCAGCAGGCGGGGATCGGGGCGGCTCATGTCGGCGTGGCGACCTGCCGTCGGACCAGCGACGCAGCAGGCGAACGGCATAGTGTAGCGACGCTCTGCGTGCCTTCCGGGGTCGCGGCGGCGGACGTTTAAGCTTGCGCCTGCACACGGGAGCCGGAATGGCGCGCATTTCCGTCTACATCATTGCCTACAACGAGGCCGACAAGATCGAGGCCGCGTTGCGCAGCGTCGCCTGGGCCGACGAGATCGTCGTCGCCGATTCGTTTTCCACCGACGGCACGGCCGAGATCGCACGCAAGTACACCGAGCGCGTGCTGCAGGTGCCGTTCGACGGTTTCGGCAAGTTGCGCAACGACGTGCTCGCGCAACTGAGCGGAGACTGGATCTTCTCTCTCGATGCGGACGAGCGCTGCACGGAAGCGGCTGGCGCCGAAATTCGCAAGGTGGTCGATCAGCCCGACGCTGCCGACGCGTACCGCGTGCCGCGCCGCAACTTCTTTTTCGGACGCTGGATCCGGTACTCCGGCTGGTTCCCCGACTACCGCCAGCCTCAGCTCTTCCGCCGCGGCAAGCTGCGTTACACCGAAGACGCGGTGCATGAGAGCTACGTGCTGGACGGAAGCCTCGGCACGCTCGTCGAGCCGATTGCGCAGGTGCCCTTCAAGGACCTCGCGCAGATCGTTCACAAGATGCAGCGCTACTCGACGCTGGGTGTCGAACGTCTGGCCGAACGCCATACGCCGCCGTCGATGGGCAAGGCGCTGGCGCACGGCATCGGTGCGTTTCTGCGGCACTACGTTGTGCGCCTGGGATTTCTCGACGGCTGGGCCGGCTTCGTCATCGCCTTCTCGAATTTCGAGGGTACGTTTTATCGCTATGCGAAGTACACCGAGAGCACACGCAAGCTGACGAGCGAACCGTCGCTGCCGCCCAGCCTGAGGCAGTAACGATGTTGATCTCGGTCGTGGTGACGACCTACAACCGGCCGGACGCGCTGCAGGCGGTGCTCGAGGGACTCTGCGGCCAGACCGATCGCGGCTTCGAGGTGCTCGTCGCCGACGATGGCTCGCGCGACGACACGCGCGCGGTCGTCGTCGATGCCAGCCGCGCCGCGCCGGTGAAGATTCGGCATTTCTGGCAGGAGGACCGCGGCTTCCGTGCCGGCGCCGCCCGTAACCGCTCGACCGCGGCAGCGCACGGCGACTATGTGATCTTCCTCGACGGCGACTGCGTGCCGCGTCCGCACTTCATTGCGCGTCATCGCGCGCTGGCCGAGAACGGATGGATGGTGGCCGGCAACCGCGTGCTGCTGTCGGAGTCCTTCACCCGGGATGCGCTGGCGGCGCACGCACCGCTGCATTCGTGGAGCGATGCGCAGTGGCGCGAGGCACACCGGCGCGGCGACATCAATCGCACGCTGCCGCTGCGCCATCTGCCGCTGGGCCCGCTGCGCAAGCTGGCGGCAGGTCGCTGGCAGCGTGTGCGCACGTGCAATCTGGGCGTGTGGCGCAGCGACCTGCAGCGGGTCAACGGCTTCGACGAGACGTTCGAGGGCTGGGGGTACGAGGACTCGGATCTCGCGGTGCGGCTGATCAACTCCGGAATCCGCCGCAAGGAAGGTGCGTACGCCACCGGCGTACTGCACCTGTGGCACCGCGAAAATGATCGGCGTGCCGAAGGCGAGAACTGGAACCGGCTGCAGCAGCGCATCCACGGCCGCGCCACGCGCGCCGAGCGCGGCCTCGATCAGTACCCGGCCGCGGTCTGAACGCGCGCAGACGGCGTCGGCTGACAATGGCCTCGAAGCGGCAGTCGATTGCGATCATTGCGTTGTGCCAGGTTGGCGCGATGGGCCTGTGGTTCTCGGCCTCTGCGGTCGTGCCGTCGCTGATCGCGCAGTACCACCTGACGAAGTTCATGCAGGCTGCGCTGACGAGCGCGGTGCAGGCTGGATTCGTTGCCGGTTGCCTGGTGAGCGCGCTGCTCGGGCTGGCCGATCGGCTCGACCCGCGCCGCTTCATCGCCGTCGCGGCCCTCGTCGGCGCTGCGGCCAATGCGCTGCTGCTGTTGATCGATCCGACAACGATGGCTGCGCCGATCCTGCGTTTTGTCACCGGCATGGCGATGGCGGGCGTCTACCCGGTCGGCATGAAGCTCGCGTCCACCTGGGCGCGCGGCGACATGGGACTGATGGTGGGCATTTTGGTCGGCGCACTGACTTTCGGTTCGGCGATGCCGCATCTGTTCAATGCCTTCGGCGGCGTCGACTGGCGCATCCCGGTCGCCATTGCATCGGCGAGTGCGGTTGCGGCCGCCGCGCTGATCGGCCTGGCCGGCATCGGACCCGCGCGCACGCCGGCACCGCGCTTCGATCCGCACGCCGTGCTGACTGCGTGGCGCGACGTGCCGCTGCGCCTGGCCAATTTGGGCTACCTGGGGCACATGTGGGAGCTCTACGCGATGTGGGCGTGGATCGCCGTGTTCCTGCACTCGAGCTTTGCGCTGACGTTGTCGCCCGAGGCGGCACCGGCGGCGGCGAAGCTCGGCGCCTTTGCAACGGTTGCCGCCGGCGCCATCGGCTGCGTCGCGGCCGGCTATCTTGCTGACCGCGTCGGCCGCACCGCAATCACGATCCTGGCGATGAGTATCTCCGGCGCCTGTGCGGTCTTCGTCGGCCTGCTCTACGGGGGCCCACCGCTGCTGCTGATGATCGTGTGCATCATATGGGGCATCGCCATCGTCGCCGATTCGGCACAGTTCTCAGCATCGATCGCGGAACTCGCCGATCGAACCCGTGTCGGCACCATGCTGACGGTCCAGACCGCGATGGGCTTCACGCTGACGCTGCTGACGATCCACCTGATGCCGTACTCGGTCGAGGCTTTGGGATGGCAGTTCGCGTTCGCGCCGCTCGCGCTAGGACCCGCTCTCGGCGTCTGGGCCATGGCACGGTTGCGCCTGCATCCGCGCGCACTCGCGCTGGCCGGCGGCCGGCGCTGAGCCGTACACGTCGCTGCTCTGGTGCCGCTAGCGCTCGCAAAGCGGTGCAGTCCGCTCCGCGGTACAGAGATCGCGGTCCAGCCAGATCTCGAAAGTGTCCGTCTTCGGGCTGACGTTTCGCAGCGTCTGCACGGCCACGGCCTCACCGTCCGCATCGCGGACGATCTTTGCTATCCAGCGCGCGTAGCCGCGTTCGCTCTTGCCTTGCACGCGCACCTCGCTGCGGCCCGGCGCGCGCGTGCCGACGAGTTCGATGCCGGGAGCGTCGTAGCCGGCCGCGCGCAGGCGCACCGCCAGCGCCTCGGCCATTGGCCGCTGCGCCTCGTTGGCTATCTGTATGAACGCGACCGGTCGTTCTTCGCCTGCAGCAGCAAGCAGCGCCTGCACCTTGTCGACCTGGGATGCCGTGTACTTGCCCATCGGCGCGGCGCGCTTCAGCAGTCGCTCGATCTCCGGGCGATTCACCAGCAGGGTTGCGGGCGCGGCGGATTGCAGCAGCACCAGTGTATTGACGATTCCCGATTGCACGGCGGCGGCCGGCTTGTCTCGGACGCCGCTCAGGCGCTCGAGCGCCGCGTCAACCGCGATCGGTACCGCATCGGAGATCAGGTCGGGATCCGTCACCAGCGAGGTCGTCGCAGCGATGCGCTTCTGGCTGTCGTCGCTGAACATCTGGTCGACCAGCGCGGATGCCTGGCGACGCGATTCGGGTTGCGGAGGCAGCCGCGGAATGCGCGCCACCGTAGGGATCGGCGCCGCTGCCACGGCGCCCGTGTCGGGAAGGCGGATGCTACGGGTCGGCGCCCGGTCAGCCATCGTCAAGTCCCCATTTGCAGGCGACGCACCCTTCTTGGCCGGCGCTGGCGCAGGCGGTACGGGCACGGAAGACGCTGCCGTGCTGACCACTGGCGCCGGTTCGTCGGCCGGCGTCAGCGCCGCGACGCGCATCGTTGCATCGGCGAGTTGCGCTTCGTCGAGCCCCTCGCGGTCGCGCGCAGCGCGCTCGAACGACGCCCGCGCCAACGCCATTTCACCGAGCTGCGCGTAGACATGACCGAGGTAGTAGCGCGCCCTCGCGTTGCCCGGCACATGAGCCACCGCGTCGAGGTAGTAGTTGCGCGCTGCCTGCAGATTCGGCTCCCGGCTGAATTGCTCCTCCAGGCCAAGGCGCAGGTTGCGACGCGACTCGCTCTCCTGGTACAGGTTCCATGCGCCGCCGGCGAGCGCGATGGCGACCAGCGCACCGACTCCACCGATGATCGCCTGGCGCTGCCAGCGTGGCCGCGTTCCGATGCGCTGCGGCCGCGGCACCGGCGTTTGACCCAGGCGCTTGCGAACCTCATTGGCGATGTCAATGAATGCCGGATCGTCAGCCGCGCCTTCCCATTCGAACAGGTCGAGCGCGTGGATCTGGCCGAATCCCAGCGGCGGCACCACCATCTCGATGCGCACCGGCAGCAACTTGCCCGCCTCGAGGGCGCGCATCGACTCGTCCCGGACGAAGCTCGAACGCGTCGAAGGATCCGACCAGAGCACGATGACCACGCGCGCTTCGGTCAGGCGCTGTTCGATGACCTCCGCGAACTCCGAACCGCCGGGAATATCACGGTCCCACCAGACATCGACTCCCAGTCCCGCAAGCGCGATCGCGACGCGCTCGGCGGTGTCGCGGTTTTCTCTCGCATAGCTGATGAAGATCTGGGCCAATGGCGCGGGACGGAGTGCTCGTGGCGCACGACAATGGCGCCTCGCGCCCTCGTCGCGCCATCCCCTCGACGCGCGAGCGCCGCAGTGGCCCGGCGTTCAACTGCCGTAACTGAAGCTCGCGCGACGAACCCGGCTCTGCCCGCGCAGGTCGGCGATCAGGCGATCGTCCGGCCGCACGCGCCAGTCCTCCGGCAGCGCCACGTCGACCGTGCCCGAGGCATTGCTGTAGGAGAAGATGACGCGGCAGCCCCCGCCATTGCCGTTACCGTTGGCCGCCGCCACGCGATAGGCGCTGAGCGCTTCACGCAGCCGCGCCGTATCGCCGGCCCCATCGAGCTCGATGTACAGGCGGGCTGACGCCTTCGCGCGCGCTTCGGTGAGATCCATCAGTTCGTCGGCGGAAATCGACAGCCTCTGGGCGAACTCGTCGAATCGCACCTTGCCGACCACGAACAGCAGCTGGTCTTCCTTCAGCAGCGCACGCTTGCGGTCGTAGAGCTCGGAAAAGACCATCAGCTCGAGCTGCGCGGTGGCGTCATCGAGCACGACGACACCCATGCGGCCGCGTCGCGTGTTCTGGCTGCGCGCCGATACGATGACCCCGGCGAGCCGGACCAGCTCGCGCGCCTGCCGGACCTCGCAAAGCGGCGTGGGCGCGAGCTTGCGCGCCTCGGCCGCGAACTCGCGAAAGAGGTGGCCGGAAAAGTAGTAGCCGAGTGCCAGCTTCTCGTTGGCGAGCTTATCGCGTTCGCTCCATGGCGACGCCTTGACGTACTCGATATGCCGCGCCGAGGCCTCGCCGCCGCCGAACAGACTCGCCTGGCCGACGCTGGCGGCTGCGCTGTCGGCCGCTTCGATCGCGCGTCCCACGGTCGCCAGCAAGGTCGCGCGATCGTCGTGCAGCCGGTCGAGCGCGCCCGCGCGGACCAGCGCCTCGACGACGCGGCGATTGACGACATGCTTGTCGACGCGCGCGGTGAGGTCGAAGAGGTCGGTGAACGGGCCGCCGGTGGCACGTGCCGCGAGAATCGCTTCAATCGCGCCTTGTCCGGTGCCTTTGATCGCGCCGAGGCCGTAGCGGATCGTCTTCGCATCGACCGGCTCGAAGCGCCAGGCACCGGCATTGATGTCGGGCGCCTGCACCGTCAGCCCGAGCGCCTTGCAGTCCTCGATCAGGTCCTTGACCTTGTCGGTGTCGTCCTTGACCGCCGAAAGGTTGGCCGCCATGAATGCGGCCGGATAATGCGCCTTGAAGTACGCGGTCTGGTAGGCAACCACCGCGTAGGCAGCCGAGTGGCTCTTGTTGAAGCCGTAGCCGGCAAACTTCTCCATCAGGTCGAAGAGCTCGGTCGCGGTGCGGGCATCGACGCCCTGCCTTTCGGCGCCTTCGACGAAGATCGACCGTTGCTTGGCCATCTCCTCGGGCTTCTTCTTTCCCATCGCACGGCGCAGCAGGTCGGCTGAGCCCAGCGAGTAGCCGCCGACCACCTGCGCGATGCGCATCACCTGTTCCTGATAGACCATCACGCCGTAGGTCTCGGCGAGTATCGGCTCGATCGACGGATGCAGGTATTCGACGCGCTGGCGGCCATGCTTGCGCTCGATGAAGTCCGGGATGAGATCCATCGGCCCCGGCCGGTACAGCGCGTTCAGCGCGATCAGGTCCTCGAGGCGATCGGGCCTGGCACGCTTCAGAAGCTCGCGCATGCCGCGCGATTCAAACTGGAAGATCGCCGCGGTCGCCGCCTGCTTGAAGACGTCGTAGGTCTTCGCATCGTCGAGCGGCAATGTGTCCAGCGTCAGGTTGAACGCCGGGTCGAGTTGCCGCACGTACTGCAGCGTCAGGTCGAGGATCGTCAGCGTGGTCAAGCCAAGGAAGTCGAACTTGACGAGCCCGATCGCCTCGACATCGTCCTTGTCGAACTGGCTGATCGCCGTGCCCTGTGCACCGGGAGCGCAGTACAGCGGACAGAAGTCGGTGAGCTTGCCCGGCGCGATCAGCACGCCGCCGGCATGCATGCCGACGTTGCGCGTCAGTCCCTCGAGCGGGCGCGCGAGCGCGATCAGTTCCTGGTTTTCCTCGTCGTTCGCCACCGCCTCGGCGAACGCCGGCTCCTCCTTTAGCGCCCGGTCGAGCGACCACGGATCGGCCGGGTTGTGCGGTATCAGTTTCGAAAGCGTGTCGCACTTCGTGTACGGCAGGTCGAGCACGCGTCCGGCGTCGCGCACGACGGCCTTGGCGCCGAGCGTGCCGAAGGTGGCGATCTGCGACACCGCGTCGTGCCCGTACTTCTGCTTCACGTAGTCGATGACGCGGTCGCGATTGTCCTGGCAGAAGTCGATGTCGAAGTCGGGCATCGACACGCGCTCAGGATTGAGGAAGCGTTCGAACAGCAGCCCGTAGCGCAGCGGATCGAGATCCGTGATGCCGAGCGAATACGCAACGAGGGAGCCGGCACCCGAGCCGCGTCCGGGGCCCACCGGTATGCCGTTGCTCTTGGCCCAGTTGATGAAGTCGGCGACGATCAGAAAGTAGCCAGAGAACCCCATTTTCGCGATGGTGCTGAGCTCGAGGTCGAGACGCGCCGCGTAATCCGGTCGCTTGGCCGATCGCAGTGCTTCGCCGGGGAAGAGCGACGCGAGCCGCCGTTCGAGTCCGGCGGCAGCCAGTTCACGGCAGTGATCATCCAGCGTGATTCCGGCCGGCGTCGGATAGCGCGGCAGCTGCGGCTTGCCGAGTTCAAGCGTCAGGTTGCAGCGGCGCGCGATCTCGACCGCGTTCGCCAACGCTGCCGGAACGTCGGCAAAGAGCTGCGCCATTTCCGTCCGCGTCTTGAAGTACTGCTCGCGGGTGAAGCGGCGCGGCCGGCGCGGATCCGACAATGTGTAGCCTTCGGCGATGCAGTGGCGCGCCTCGTGGGCCCGGAAATCATCCGGCTCGAGAAACTGGATCGGGTGCGTCGCCACCACCGGCAGCCGCTGTCGCACCGCGAGCGCCAGCGTCGCCTGCGTGCACGCCTGGTCGCGGGCGTCGCCGGTGCGCTGCAATTCCAGATAGAAACGGCCTGGAAAGATCGCCGCAAGGCGCTGCGCGGCCAGCGTGGCCCCCTCGGCCTTGCCGGCCATCAGCTGGGCACCCACCTCGCCGAGCCGGGCTCCGGACAGCGCGATGAGGCCGGCCGACAGCGCACCGGCGTCGGCTTCCAGCCAGTCGACGCGCAGCTCGGCGCGATTGCGATGCTGGTTCTCGAGAAAGGCGCGCGTCAGCAGCGTGCACAGATTCAGGTAGCCGGTCCGGTCCTGGGTCAGCAGCAGCAGGCGATGCGGATTGTCGCGGTCGACGTCATTCGTCACCCAGACGTCGCAGCCGATGATGGGTTTGACACCGAGCTTGCGTGCCGCCTGATAAAAGCGCACTGCGCCGAAGACATTGGCGCTGTCGGTCAGTGCCAACGCGCCCTGGCCGTCGCCGGCGGCCTTGGCGACCGCCTCGTCGATGCGCACGATGCCGTCGACGACCGAGAACTCCGAGTGCAGGCGAAGATGGACGAACGGCGTACTGCTCATGAGGAGAATTCTGCCACCCGCGATCAGCCGGCACTGTGGATAACCCCGGCGGATCGACGTCCGCCGCCAAATGATTGATCTGAAACGACGGAATGACGGGTGCTTGTCTGTCGTCCAGCGATTTCGCCGGCGCGTTGTAACGGTTATCGTCCGCCCCATTGGAGGGAGAGCCCGATGCGCCGTCTATTGTTTGCGGTCGTCTTCGCGTTGCCATGCCTGGGCGTCGCGCAGACGATCTACAAGGTGCAGATGCCGGACGGCAGCATCATGTTCACCGATGCACCACCGTCCGGCAGCAAGGTCCTGGAGGAGCGCTCCTCCAAGCCCACCCCCAAGCCTCCCGCCAGTGCGCCGACGGCGCCGTCGCGGCCCATCGTGCTCCCTGGCACGGGACACGACCCCAGCACGCCGTTGCCGCCCCCCACCAAGCGCTCGAACGCGCTCGACGCCGCCGTGCAGGAAATCGCCGCGGCCGAAACCGCCGTGCAGGTCGCCAAGCGGCGCCTCGAACTCGGCCGTGAACCGCTGCCGGGCGAAAGGCTGGGTCTCGCCGGCGGTGGCAGTCGCCTATCCCCGGATTACGAGGCGCGCATCGCCGGACTGGAACGCGAGGTCGCCGACGCCGAGGCGCGCCTGACCAAGGCCCACGCGGCGCGTAACGCCGCGCGCTAGTTCAGCAGCGTCGCGCGTCGCCTTGCGGCAGCTTCGGCGGCCTCAGGTGCGCGGCAGCGTCACCCCGCGCTGTCCCTGGTACTTCCCCCCGCGGTCCTTGTACGAGGTTTCGCACACCTCATCGCCACCGATGAACAGCACCTGCGCGCAACCCTCGTGCGCGTAGATCTTCGCCGGCAGCGGCGTCGTGTTCGAGAACTCCAGCGTCACGTGCCCTTCCCACTCGGGTTCGAGCGGCGTGACATTGACGATGATGCCGCAGCGCGCGTAGGTGCTCTTGCCCAGGCAGATGGTCAGCACGCTGCGTGGGATGCGAAAGTATTCGACGGTACGCGCCAGCGCGAACGAATTGGGCGGGATGATGCAGACACTGCTCTTGATGTCGACGAAGGAGTTCGGATCGAAGTCCTTGGGATCGACAATCGTGTGATTGATGTTGGTGAAGATCTTGAATTCGTCCGCGCAGCGGATATCGTAGCCGTAGCTCGACGTTCCATAGCTGACGATCTTCTGGCCGTTGACCTCGCGCACCTGGCCGGGCTCGAACGGCTCGATCATTCCCTGCGCCGCCATGCGGCGGATCCACTTGTCGCTCTTGATGCTCATCGGGTTCGCAATGCAGCCACTTGAGCGGCCGTCAATGGTTTCATTTCACTGGAAGGCGCGATTGTAGGGCTGCGAACAGCTGCGGCCGGGCCGTTAGACTCGCCTCCATGAAAATGCGCTGGACACCCGCGCGCGTCGGAGATGCGCTGCATGAGGTCGACACGCCGGCCCTGGTGCTGGATATCGACCGCTTCGAGGCCAACCTCGAAAGGCTGATGCGATCCTCGACCGTGCGCGGAACGCGGGTGCGACCGCATGCCAAGACCCACAAATGCGTCGAGATCGCGCGTCGCCAGATGGTCGCCGGAGCGGTGGGCATCTGCTGCCAGAAGGTCTCCGAGGCCGAAGTGTTCCTCGCCGGCGGCATCGACGACGTCCTCGTCACCAACGAGATCATCGGCAAGCGCAAGGTCACCACGCTGGCGTCGCTGGCGGTCCGCTACCCGAAGGCGAGGATCGGCGTCTGCGTCGACGATGTGCGCCAGGTGCGCCAGCTGGCCACGGCCTGCCGTGCGCTGGCGGCGGAGGTCGAGGTCTACATCGAAATCGACGTCGGCCACGGCCGGGCCGGTGTGCCGGATACCGCGGCCGCCGTCGACCTTGCGCGTGAGATCAAACTGCACAAGGGCCTGCGCCTGCGCGGTCTTCAGGCGTACTACGGCTCGGCGCAGCATCGACGCACGGTACGCGAACGTCGCCAGGCCATCACGCTGGCGGCCGGATTGGCGGGCGCCGCGCGCGACGGCCTGCTGGCGGAGGGCCTGACCTGTGACATCGTCACCGGCGGCGGCACCGGGACGTTTCCTTACGAAACCGGCAGCGGTGTCTACAACGAAGTCCAGCCCGGATCGTACGTGCTGATGGACGTCGACTACGGCAAGAACGAATTCGACCCGATTGCGCCCGCGTTCGAGCCGGCGTTGTACATCCTGTCGTCGGTCATCAGCGCGCGCGGCGACCGCGTCACGCTGGATGCGGGCCTGAAGTCGTTTTCCACCGATTCGGGCCCTGCGATGCCCGCCTTCGAAGGCTGGCAGGTCCGCGGCGTCTCGGATGAACACACGATCCTGATCCGCGTCGGCAATGAAGGCCCGAACCTGGCGATCGGCGACAAGCCGTTGCTGATTCCCGGGCACATCGATCCGACGGTCAACCTGCACGATGTCATCGTCGTTTCGCGCAACGACGTGGTCATCGACCTCTGGCCGATCGAAGCGCGCGGCGCCGTGTTCTGACCGCCCACCGCCGATCCGCCGGTCGTCCGGGTGGTAGTGAACCGGATGACGAGCTCGCGACGTCTCACTAAGCTTGCGCCCCAGTTGCGCCACCCGCGGCGCGCCAAGGAGCCTGCAATGATGTTTTTCAACCGAGTTCTCGCGGCCGTCACGCTTGCGCTGATAGCCGGCGCGGCCGGCGCGCAGAACTGGCCCGACAAGCCGATCAGACTGATCGCGGTGTTTCCGCCCGGCGGCTCGGTCGACCAGGTGGCGCGCGTGCTCGCGCAGCAACTGACGAAACAGGTCGGCCAGAGCGTCGTGGTTGAAAACATCGGCGGCGCGTCGGGTTCGATCGGCACCGCAGCCGTCGCCAAGGCGGCGCCGGATGGGTCGACCTTCGGCGTCGTCTTCGATACGCACGGCACCAATCCCAGCCTGCATTCCGAACATTTCGTTCGACACGATGACGGGACTCGAGCACGTGACGCTGATCGGCACTTCACCGATGGCGCTGGTGGCGTCGAGCAAGTCGAAGTACACGAAGTTCGCCGACGTCAATGCCGACGCGCGCAGCATCAAGGGCGTCACGATCGGATCGATCGGCACGGGCAGCCTCGGCCACCTGGCGATGATCCAGGTCGGCAAACAGGACGGCTGGTCCTGGACTCATATCCCCTACCGTGGCGGCGGCCCGCTGATGAACGATGTGGTCGCCGGCCATACGCCACTCGGCATCGGTACGGTCTTCCTCGTGATGCCGCATGTGAAGGCCGGCACCGTACGGCCGATGGCCGTCACCGGCGCAAAGCGCCACCCGAGCCTGCCGGATACGCCGACGCTGGCCGAGGCCGGCATCCGCAACTTCGAGGCGCTCGCCTACTGGGGTGTCATCGCGCCGGCGAAAACTCCACCGGCCATCGTCAACCGCATGAATGCCGAACTGCAGAAGGCGCTGAAGGAGCCCGCCGTTGCCGAACGACTCAATGCCCAGGGCATGACGGTCACCGGGCAGGGTCCAGGTGAATTCAAGGCGTTCATGCAGAAAGAGATCGACCGCTGGCGCAAGGTGGTGAAGGACAACCAGATTTCCGCCGGCTCGTAGGAAGACGACGGCAGGCGTCGGCGCGTCAGTCGACTACGCCGACGCTCGGCACATCGCGCGCCGGATCGCGTCGGCGCGCGAACTGTGCCAAAGCCACGCCGAGCAATGTGACCGCGGCGCCGACCAGCTTGATCGCGCCATAGCCTTCGCCGGTGACCCACCATGCGACGAGACCGGCGACCGGCGGCATCAGGTAAATCAGCGGCGCCGTGCGCGCCACGCCGCGCACCGCATTGACCCAGCCCCAGACGATCCAGCCGACAAAAGCCGACAGCACGATCGCCCACAGCAGGCCCGCCCATATCGGCAGCGGCACGTTGACCCAGTCCACCTTCAGCCCGGCCGGCAGGCTGAGCAGCAGGACCGGTACGCTGCCCAGCAGCGTCGCGTAGGCCATCACCAGAACTCCGCCGTGCCGCTCGATCAGCGGTTTGGCGGCCACGGTGTAGCACGAGAAGAAGAACGCGGCGACCAGCAGCACGAGGTCGCCGCCGCTCGCACGCCACTGGGCACCCAGCAGCTTGTCCGACAGGAAGATCAGCACGCCGACGCACGCCACGGCAACGCCGGCGACCTGCGGCCGCGTCAGCTGCTCGACGCCCAGTCCGCGCAGCAGCAGCAAAGTGAAGACGGGTCCGCAGGCGAGGATCAGCGAACTGGAAAACGCCGTCGACCAGTCGATGCCGAACGTCACGAGGCCGACGTGCAGCAGGTGGCCCAGCAGGCCGAGCCTCAGCAACGCCCACCACTCGCCGCGCGGCAGGCGCGGCCAGCGCGTGCCATAGCGCTGCCAGAGCAGCGCAACGGCACACGCCGGCATGATGAGGTAGCGCACGAACAGGAAGCCGCCCGGGGTCACCGCGGTGAAGACGGCCTTTTGCACGCTGAAATTGATTCCCCAGACGAGGATCAGCCCGAGCGCGAGCAGGAGTGCGGCGCGCTGCTGCGACACCGGCTCGCCCGCCGTCGCTTGAGGCGCGGCCTTTCGTTGCGTCGCGCTCATCCGGCGGAACCCATTGCGAAGTCGGCGCGACCCTCACATTCCGACTTCCTTACGCAGCGCGAAATGAGGCACTGTGCGACGAAGTGACGGCGCGTGGCCGCGAGGTCGAAATCCGGTGATAAAGCCATGGCTGTCGCTCTCCAGGGAGCGGCGATTGAAGCGCGCAAAACGCCTTGATGTCAAAGCAATACAATCGCGGTCGCGTCGGCCCGTGACGCCTCCGGTCAGTTCTCCCCCATGTCCACCACGACACCGTCCAGCGCTCCCGACCCCATGCTGCCACTTGCCGGCAAGACGGCGCTCGTCACCGGCGCCGCGCGCGGGATCGGACGCGCAATCGCGCGCAAGCTGGCGACGGCCGGCTGCGACGTCGTGGTCAACTACTACAACAGCCACGAAGAGGCGGAGGCGTTGTGCGGCGAATTCCGCGCACTCGGCAGGAAGTCGATCGCGCTCAAGGCGAGTGTCGGGCTGCCGGACAGCGTCGACGAGATGTTCGCCGAACTGGGAAAACAGTTCACACGGCTGGACATTGTCGTCAGCAATGCGGCCAGTGGCGTGCTCAAGCCCGCGATGGACATGACGCTGAAGCACTGGCGCTGGTGCATGGAGACCAACGCGTTCGCGCTGAACCTGCTGGCCCAGCGTGCGGCGCCGCTGATGGGCGCAGGCGGCCGCCTCATCGCGATGTCGAGCCTCGGCTCGGTGCGCGCGATGCCGAACTACGCTTTCATCGGCGCATCGAAGGCGGCGCTCGAGTCGCTGGTGCGCTCGCTCGCGCAGGAACTCGGTCCGCGCGGGATCCGCGTGAATGCGGTCAGCGCCGGCGTCGTCGAGACCGATGCCCTCGCCTACTTCCCGAACCGCGAGGAACTGCTCGCGTCGTTCAGGGCAAGAACGCCGGCTGGACCGGTGCTCACGCCTGAGGAAGTCGCCGGCGCGGTCTATCTGCTCTGCCTGCCGGAAGCGACGATGATCAACGGCCATACGCTGTTCGTCGACGGCGGTTTTGCGATCTCGGGCTGACATCGATGCCGGGACCCGTCGCCATTGAGTCCGGGCTGGCCGGCAAGGTCGCCGTCGTCACCGGCGGCAGCCGCGGCATCGGCCGCGCGATCGTCGAGCTTCTCGCCGGCGACGGTGTTGATGTCGTCTTCTTCTACCGTGGCAACGCCGAGGCTGCCCGCGAGGTCGTCGAAGCGGTCAGCAGCGCCGGCGGCAAGTCACGGGCCATGCAGGTCGATGTGGCCGACGCCGCGGCCGTCACCGCGGCGATCGACCAGGTGGCTGAAGACCGCGGCCGCATCGACGTGCTGGTGAACAACGCCGGCGTCGTGCGCGACAACCTGCTGGCGATGCTCGACGATGCAGACATCCGCACGGTGCTGGATACCAACATCGGCGGCGTTTTCAACGTCACGCGGGCCGTCGTCCCGCACATGATCTCGAAGCGGTCGGGGCGCATCATCAACCTGAGCTCCGTGGCCGGGGAAAAAGGCGGCCGCGGCCAGTCGAACTACGCGGCCAGCAAGGGGGCCATCAACGCGTTCACCCGTGCCATGGCAGTCGAGCTGGCTTCTCGCAAGATCACGGTAAACTGCGTCGCCCCTGGCGTGATTGAAACCGAGATGTCGCAACAGGTACGCGAGCTGGCCGGCGACGAGGTCAAGAAACGTATCCTGCTGCGGCGGTACGGGCAGGCACAGGACATCGCGTACGCCGTCTGGTTTCTCGCGTCACGCTTTGCCGACTACATCACCGGCGAAGTGCTGCACGTCGATGGCGGCTTCAAAATGGAGTGAGGGAATGTCAGAACAGGCAATCAGCCAACAAGAAATCGACACCGTTTTCCCGAAGGTCGCGCAGATCATCGCCGACGCGTTGGGATGCGAAGTCGACGATGTGAAGCCGAAGGTCCCGCTGATAGAGGGTCTCGACGCCGAGTCGATCGACTTTCTCGACCTCGTCTTCCGCCTTGAGCGCGGCTTCGGCGTGAAGATTCCGCGCGGCAAGATCGTCGAGGACGCGCGCGGTCCGTTGCCCGAGTCCGAATTCGAGAACAAGGGCATCGTCACCGAGGCGGGACTGGCGCGCCTGAAGGAATTTCTGACCGAGGTCCCGGCCGAGCGCTTCAAGACCCCGCTGAAGGCCGCCGACATCACGCGTCTGTTCACGCCGGAGACGTTCTGCAAGGTCGTCATCCGCGCGCAGCGCTCGGCTCAGGCTACGGCCTGAGTCGGCGCGCGGCAGGTCGAGCAGCGGGCGCGTCGATGACGAGCGAGCGCTTTCGCGCCTTCTCCTTCGTCGACCGCATCACCCAGTGCGCTGACCGGCAGATCGAAGGCGCGTACACCGTGCCGGCCGGGGCATCGCGATTCCCCGCGTCGCTGATGGCTGAAGCCGTCGGCCAGCTTGCGGCGTGGTCCGCGATGGCCGAACTCGACTTTGCCTGGCGCCCCGTCGCCGGCCTCGCCGGAGCAACCGTGTACCACCGCATCGTCGCGCCCGGCCAGACCCTGCAGCTCGAGGCCACCATCGCACGGTGTGATGCTGAAGCAGTCGCCTACAGCGGGCTTGCCACCATCGACGGCGAGTGCGCGCTGGAACTGATGGATTGCGTGGGTCCGATGTTGCCGATGGCCGACTTCGATGCAGCCGAGGCCGTGCGCGCGGACTTTGAGACACTGCGTACACGGGGCGCTCCCGCGGGGCGCTTCGCCGGTGTGGCGGCACCTGCGCTCGAGACCGTCGAACATATTGCCGGTCGGCGCATGACCAGTCGGCTGCACGTGCCGCCACTCGCTGAGGCCGGCTACTTTGCCGATCACTTCCCACGCCGGCCCGTGTATCCGGGCACGTTGCTGATCGACGCGATCGCGGGCCTGGCGGTTCAGGTGGCCGGCGAGGCCATGCCGGCTTCGGCCGGCATGCTGATTCCGCGCCGGGTCAGCAACGTGAAGATCCGTTCGTTCACGGTACCGGGTACGACGCTGGATCTCGAGGTCGAACTGCAGGAGTTGACCGGCGAACAGGCGCGCCTGAAGGTCGGAGCGCGCAATGACGGCAAGACCATTGCTTCCGCACGCATCGAAGTGGAACTTCGGGAAAGCACATTGCCATGACACGCCGCCGCGTCGCGATCACTGGCCTCGGCCTCGTCACCCCGGCAGGCAATGACGTCGCCACCACCTGGTCTTCGCTGCTTGCCGCACGCAGCGGCGTCGCGCCGATTGCGAGCTTCGATGCGAGCGGGTTTCCGGTGCGTATCGCAGCCGAGGTCAAGAATCTTCCGGCCGATATGGTTGAACAGGCGGTCGGTGACCGCAAGCTGCTGAAGCTCGCCAACCGCTCGCACCGCTTTGCGCTGGCGGCCGCAGCCCAGGCGTTTGCCGATGCCGGCATCCGCCCGACGCCAGAGACCGCCACGCGGTGGGGCTGCGTCGTCGGCACCGGGATGATGGGCGTGACCTACGACGAGCTTGCGGATGTGCAGCGCGTCGCCGCCGTCAGCGGCGAACTGGAACCGGACCGCCTGCTGGACGCCGATGGCTCGGTGCATGATCCCCTGACCTTCTGTCGCAGCCAGTCGATCGCCGGAGCCTCGCTGCTGTTGCGCGTGTTCGGCATGCGCGGTTACGCGAGCTCCGTGCACACCGCCTGTGCCTCCGGCGGACAGGCCGTCGGTACAGCGATGAAGCTGATCCGCCGCGGCGTGGCCGACTGCGTGCTCGCGGGCGGGTTCGATTCGATGATCAACCCCGTCGGACTGGCCGGCTTCTGCCTGCTCAACGCCGTGTCGCCGGACAACGACACGCCGGAGCGTGCCAGTCGCCCATTTGACGCCTCGCGCAACGGTTTCGTGCTGGGCGAGGGCGCCGGCTTCCTCGTGCTGGAGGAATGGCAATCGGCACGGCGGCGCGGTGCGCACATCTACGCGGAGCTGGCCGGTGATGGCAACTCGCTTTCGAGCTATCGCATCACGGACTCGCATCCATCCGGTGATGGCCCGATCCAGGCGATGCGACAGGCAATCGTCGACGCCGGCGCCACGCTCGACGATGTCGATTACCTGAATGCACACGGCACCTCGACCCCGATGAACGACCGCAGCGAATGCGCCGCGGTCAGAGCCGTCTTCGGTGACGCATGGCGCAATGTCGGCGTCAGTTCGACCAAGAGCGTCATGGGCCATTTGATCGCCGCTGCCGGTGCCGTCGAAGCGGCGGTCTGCGCGCTGGCGATTCAGCACAGCACGCTCCCGGTCAACGCCAATTTGCGCGAACTCGACCCCGACTGCGACGTCGATGTGGTGCGCGATGCACCGCGCGCGCGACGGATCCGCGTGGCACTGTCCAATTCGCTGGGCTTCGGCGGCTCCAACAGCTGCCTGGCGTTTCGGCATCCCGACGACACCGAAGCGCTCGTCGCCGGTCGCTAGAGCAGGCACGCCGATGAAGCCTCAACGCATACTGATCACGGGTCTCGGCGCCATCTGCGGCTCCGGCCGGTCGCCCGAAGCCATCCTCGAAGCGATTGTCGCGGGTCAGTCGTCGATCCGCCCGATCACGCAGTGGGACGCCGGCGCCTGGCCGGTCGGCATCGCCGCCGAGGTCGGCGACTACAACGCGGGCGCACTGACGGGCGACCGCAAACTCCTCAAATTCATTCGGCGGACCGACGTCTTCGGTCTGTACGCGGCCGATCGCGCGATCGAGCAATGCGGCTTCACGAACTGGCGTCAGACGCTCGGCGAGGCCGACGCCTCACGCTTTGCCGATCGCACCGGTGTCTTTGCCGCGTCGGGCGGCGGCACCTTCGGCAATCAATACGATTATTTTCCGTTGATCGCGGCGGCCGGCGGCAGCCTCGACGGCTTTGGCCGGGAACTCTCGGCCACCGTCAATCCGATGTGGCTGCTGCGTTCGCTGCCGAATAACGTGCTCGGTCACGTCGGCATTCGTCATGGCCTCAAGGGACCGAACGCCTGCATCACGAATCACAGCATCAGCGGCCCGCTGGCGATGTACGAAGCCGCCGAATCGCTGAAGGCGGACGAATGCGATCGCGCCGTGGCAGCTGCGCACGATGCCTCGATCGAGCCGCAGACGGTGCTGTACTACGACCAGATGGGATTGCTGACTCACAAGACGCTGCGCCCGTTCGACGCGCGGCACGACGGCAGCGCGGTCGGCGAAGGCGCCGCGGCGCTGGTGCTCGAAACGGAAGCCGCCGTGCGCGAACGCGGCGCTGTCGCATTAGGCGAGTTCCTCGGCGCAGGCAGCGCCAGCGATGGCCTGGGCCTGCTGCCGGTACGCGAAGACGGCGACGGACTGGTGCGTGCAATCGAGGCCGCAATGGCCGCAGCCGGGCATCGCGCCGGGCGATATCGGCATGATCCTCGCGCATGGCAACGGCACGGCGAACTCCGACATCTCGGAGGCCCGCGCACTGGTTCGCGTCTTCGGCAGCGACATGCCGCCGGTCACCGCCTTCAAGTGGGCCTTCGGACACCTTCTCGCAGCGTCGGGGCTCATCGAAGCGGTGATCGCGATCGCCGCCCTGCGCGCCGGCGTCGTGCCGGGCGTCGCGACGCTGGACGAGCTCGATCCGGCCTGCGCCGGTCTCAACGTCTCGCAGGCGCGCCGCACGCCGCGCAGCGACGTTGCCCTGCTGCTGTCGCGCGGCTTCGGCGGCACCAATACCGCCTGCCTGGTGCGCGCTGCAGCGTCGTGAGCAGTCTTCCCGCCGCACCGCCCGCGTCAGACACATCGACGCGCTGCGGTGTCGATGCGGTCGACATTGCCCGCATCGAGCGGCTCCTCGCAGAAACACCGGCAGACGATCTCGACCGGATCTTTACTGCGCAGGAACAACTCGACGCGGGCAACGGCCCGGGTCGCGCCGCGAGCCTCGCTGCGCGTTTCGCTGCCAAGGAGGCCTGCGTGAAGTTGTTTCCGCGTGAAGCGGCCCTCGGCGCGATCGGACCGGCCGACTTCTCGGTGGTGCGTGATGCTTATGGCGCGCCGGCGATTCAGCTCAGCGAAGCGGCGCAGGCGGCTCTTGGCCGCAACCGCCTGCGTTCGATCAGCATCTCGCTGACGCACGACCGGACGCAGGCTTCGGCCGTTGCACTGGCACAGGCGGATCGAGCGAAGCCATCGCGCGCTGCGCGGCTGCTGTATCGACTGCTGCCGTTCCGGCGCGCCGTCGTCCTCGACAACCTGCGCCGCGTGTACGGCGATGTGGCCGATAAGGACGAGATCGAACGGCTGGCGCAGGCGCATTACGGTCATCTGGGGCGGCTGCTCTGGGAATTCCTGTGGTTTCCGTGGCTGTCGCGGGCCCGACGCACCGCGATGGTGCGGGTCGAAAACCTCGACACGCTGCTCGCAGCGCACGAACGCGCCAACGGCGTGCTGATACTCACGGGCCACTTCGGCAACTTCGAAGTCGCCACCGCGGCTGGTTTGGCCCAGTTTCCGCAGGCGCAGGGGCGCTTTCACTTCGTGCGCCGGCCGATCCGGCCAGAATGGCTCGACAAACTCGTGACACGGCGCTTTCGCAAGGCGGGATTCGGTGTGCTGCCCAAGCGCGGTGGCCTCGACGCGATTCTCGACCGGCTCGGCGCCGGGGATCTGGTCGTATTCCCATTCGACCAGCACGCCAATCGCAAGGACGGCGTACTCGTCGAATTCTTCGGTCATCCCGCAGGCACGTTCCGCAGCCTGGCCGTCATTGCGCTGACGACCGGGGCCCCGGTGGTGCCCGCCTCGTCCTGGCGCGAGCCGGACGGCCAGCACGTCCTGCGCTTCGAGGCACAAATCCTGCCTATCGAAGATCCGGACGCCAATGAAGCCATTCGCCTGAATACGCGCGCCTACAACCGCGCGCTGGAGCGGATGATCGTGCGGCGGCCCGAGCAGTGGTGGTGGGTACACCGCCGCTGGAAGTCGTGGTCCGCTCGCCCCGGCAAGGCCTGAACGTCACCAGATCAGGTCTCGGTCGGTAGAATCCTGATGCGTGCGGCGTCACGGCAGTTTCGACAGAGGCGCACGGGCGGATACAGTGAATCGGAAGATCGTCAAAGTTCAGGTTGCAGGCAACGCCGCGCGCGCTGATACCCACATGCGCGGCTTCGCGGGCCTGAGCGCCACGCTTGCTGCGGCACTCGCAGGCACCTTGCTGCTGCTACCGGGGTCGCCCGCGGTCGCGCACGAATCCGAGCAGTACACGCTGCCGAGCGGGCGCCAGTTCGCTGACCTCGGTCCGTGGTTGACGCGCGTCGTCCATGGTGCCGTGGCCGGCGCCGCGAACGAGACCAACACCGCGATCGCGCAGGCGATCGAGACCGGGCAGTCGGAGAAGAGAATCGCGGAGTTGCAGTCGTCCGATTTCATCGCGGGCAAGGTCTGGGAGTACCTGTTTGCCGCAATTCCCACCAACGAAACACTCGACGCCACGCTGATTTCGCAACCGGTGCAGTCGCAGTTTCCGGGCCTGGTGACGATGTACCGGCCCACGGTATCGATCTACGACGACCCGCTGCTCGTGATCGACCTGACCAAGGCCGTGCGAACGTTCTTTCGCGCAGGATCGATCGATGTCGGCGGCACTGTCTTCGGCACCGACAAGCTGATCCATTTCATCAACATCGGCCGCATTTACCACGAGAAATACGAAAGACGGCTTGCACGGGGAATGACCGATGCCGCGGCGACGCAGTCGGCGATCGAGTCGACTTCGCGCAATCCGCTGCTGTCCGAGGACGGTGTGCTCGGCATGCTATCGACCGGAATCCATTCGAACGGCGACCTCGCCGCGGATTTTGCCGGCCTCAGGTTCTACATCAACCTCACCCGGCCGATCCGCATCGGGCCGAGAGAGATGCCACCGATGCTGACCCGCGACGGGCCGTACTGGAAGGTTCGCGTGCAACCGGACACCGACTTCTTTACCGCGTTCATCACGCCGCACTGGAACGAGGTTTTTAACCCGAACAAGTTCGTCCGCTACGCAAGCGGCCGCTTGCGCTCGGGTGTACGTGATCGCTGCAGCGGCGCCGTCGACTGGTACCGCGATGAACACGGGCGCCTCCGGGACCCGGCGCAGTTCAACACCATCGCGCGCGAGCTTTCGACGTATTACGGCGAGGACTACGGGCACGAGTCCAACGAAAAGTCCGCCGTCACCATCGGCGACGTGTGCTTCGCCAAGGCCGCCGTCGTGCCAGCGGATGTTCAGAGCAACGTCAAATCGATCTCGACGGACGAAGCGCGTCCGAACCGGGTTTCGATCAGCGATGGTGGGACGACTGCGGCCGCAGCCCAGAAACACGATGCGTTCGGCCGCACGCCGCTGTGGTGGGCCGCCCGGAAGGGCAACGCGGACGAGGTGCAGCGTCTCGCAGCCAACCGGTCCGATGTCACCTCACCCGACGCGGATGGCGAAACACCGCTACATGCAGCAACTCGCGCCGGAAGCACGTCTGCTGTTGCAGTCCTGCTCGCAAACGGCGCCGAACCCAACGCGGCCGCGCTTTACGGCGTAACGCCGCTGATGCTCGCGGCGATGAGCAGCAGAACCGAGGTCGCCGAGGCGCTGCTGCGCACGGGTGCGCAGCCGAATGCACGGGATGTGTTCGGAAAGACTGCGCTGCACGACGCCGCGCTGCGCGGCAACAGCCAGCTCGCCCGCCTGCTACTGAGCCACGGTGCCGATCCGCTGATCGCCGACAACGCCGGCAATACCGCGTTGCGCCTGGCCGAGCAGCGCGGCGATGCACAGATGCTGACGGCGCTCGACGTGAAGAGGCAAAGTGCGCGCAGCGCGGCAAGCGACGCGTCCGATGAGTTGAGCGCGCAGGCGCCCGTCCGTTAGTTCGATGTCCATGCCGACCGTAGCTCTGAAGATTGCTCGACTGGCGCCGTCGCCTTTTCGCCGTGGCGCATCGTTCGGCGGCATCATCGGGGCTCTCTGCATCTCCATTGCGCTGACCACCCTCGGCGGCTGCGCGATGCGGTCGCCGGGCACCGCCGCCGCGCCAACCGGCGACTTACCGAACATCACCGCGCGCACTCTCGTGGGCGAGTGGCAGCGACAGCTCGATGCGCACGTCGCCGGCGCCGGCAGCGGCGACCCTGCTGTCCTGTCGAAGTTGCCTGCGCTGCGCTCGCCCGCCGTCATGCGACCGGGCCAGATCGTTTTTGCGGCCACCGACCTCGACGCCTTCGTGCCCGAGCGCGACGGCTACGACGTGTTCGGCCTGCTGCTCGGCAGGTACGACAGTGCGGCAGGACCCTGGTACGTCTTCATCGTCGGTACGATCGAGCGCAGCGACTATCGCGCGCTGGCGGTGGCCGATGTCCGGCTCGCGGCGATGTCGGTGCAAAAGGAAACGACCGTTTGGGCTACAGGGACGTCGGACCCGGCGGTTCTCGCGCGTTACCGACAGGTGGCCGATGCCACGACCGCCGTCCGGTTTCCCGCCGACGGCGACCGGTTTCGTCTGGTCAGTTGCGAGCCCGGCGTGTGCGCCGAAGAGGCCGCCTCGGGCGCGCGCTGGGTACTCTACCTGCCACCCGTCAAATAGGCCCCATGGCTCGGGAGCGCCCGAGCCAGCGCGCCCGATTCCCAGCTTTCGCCTCCTCCGAGTCAACGAAGCCGTTGATCGGCGTCAGCCTGCCGCGCTGACGCACTCGGACAATGGCCGTTCGTCCACGACACGACGGTCCACCCGCCGATGAGTCCGATCGGGATCTCGCTGCTGTTGCTTGCAGGCCTTGCCGTCTTTGCGTTGCTCACGTGGCGCAAGCTGTCGATCGTGCGCGCTCTGCAGCCGGACAACCGCTTTGACCATCCCGGCCGGCGCATCGCGCGATTGCTGAGCCTGGGCTTCGGCCAGTCGCGCCTTTTGAGCGGCGACTTTCGTCCCGGGTTGATGCACGCGGTGATCTTCTTTGGATTCCTGACGCTGCTGGCGCGCAAGCTGCATCTGATCGTTATCGGGTACGCGCCGTTGGCAACGATTCCGGGCGCGGCGGGTGGCGTCTACACGGCGTTCAAGGACTTCATCGAAGTGGCGGTACTGGCGGCCATCGGTTATGGATTCTGGCGCCGCTTCGTGCGCAGGCCAGCGCGCCTCGAACCGAACCGTGAGGCGATCTTAGTGCTGACGCTGATCGCGCTCATCATGATCACGGACTTCGGCTTCGACGCGTTCCGCTTCGCACAGCTGGCGCCGACGTCGCCGGCGATCGCCGAGGAAGCAGCCTGGGCCTGGATCGGCGGCCCGCTGTCCGCAATGCTCAGTGGACTTTCGCCGGCGACGCTCGATCTCGGCATGCACGCGTTCTACTGGGTCCAGATCGCCACCGTATTCACCTTCCTCGCCATCCTGCCGATCGGCGAGCACTTCCACATCGTCACGTCGCTGCCGACGGTGTATTTCGGCCGTGACGTGCCGGCCAACAACGTACCCAGTGTCGATCTGGCACCGCTGAGTTCGGATGACGCCGATCCGGACACGTTGAAGATCGGCGCGAAGACCGCGCTCGACCTGACCTGGAAGGAAGGCCTTGACGCTTTCACGTGTACCGAGTGCGGCCGTTGCAAGGACGCGTGCCCGACGTTCCTGACCGGCAAGCCGCTGTCGCTCAAGTGGGTCAACGATGCCATCAAGCATCACCTCGTCGAACACGCGGAGGCGATACGCGCCGGGGATGCATCCAAACTGCCGCCCCTCATGGGCAGCGCGATCAGCAGCGACACGCTGTGGGCCTGCACGACCTGCGGCTACTGCGAAGTGGCGTGCCCTATCCACCTCGAGCACTTGCCGAAGTTCTATCGCCTGCGGCAGCGCCAGGTGATGATGGAGGGCGAGTTTCCTCACGAACTGAACCGCGTGTTCGCCGCCTATGAATCCCAGGGTAATCCATGGGGCATCGATGCGGGCACGCGCGGCGACTGGGCGAAGGAGCTCGGCGTGCCTGTCGTCACGGCCGCCGGCGAAGTCGCCGAACTCGACTACCTCTACTACGTCGGTTCCGCCTCGTCGTTCGACCCGAGGGGCCAGAAGATCGCACGGGCATTCGTGCGAGTAGCGCAGCAGGCCGGCATCAAACTTGGCATCCTCGGCTCGCAGGAGGGCTCCACCGGCGAGTGCGTCAGGCGGCTCGGCAACGAAATGGTGTTCCAGCAGCTCGCTGCATCACTGGTCGAGACGCTGAACCGCCTCGGCGTCAAGCGCATCGTGACCTGCGACCCGCACGCGTTCAATGCGCTGAAAAATGAGCTCGGCGAATTCGGCGGACACTACGAGGTGCTGCACCACACCCAGGCGATCGATGCGTGGCTTGCCGATGGGCGGCTGAAGGTGACTCCTACGCATCAGCGGATCGCCTTCCACGAACCGTGTTACCTCGGACGCCACAACGGCGAGTACGAGGCGCCACGCCGGGTGCTGCGCGCCGTTTCGAAGGACGCTCCGCTCGAGCTCGACCTCTCGCGCGACCAGGCGATGTGCTGCGGCGCCGGCGGCGGCCGAATGTGGCTCGAGGAAACCATCGGCAAACGAATTAACGTGGTCCGTGCCGAGCAGGCGCTTGCCAAGCATCCGGCCGCGGTCGCAACGGCCTGCCCCTATTGCGCGGTGATGATCGGTGACGGCCTGGCCCAGTCGGACGATCGTGTCGCCGCCCGCGACATCGCAGAGCTGGTTGCCGAAGCGCTGAACTAGCGGTGCTCTGACCGCAGCCAGTCTGCGACTATCCACTCGATCGCCCGGTGCCCGGCGGACACTGAGCCGTGGACGTCTTCAAGGAAACGAATCTCAGTTGCGACCCACGTGTGGTCGAGCAAGAATGGCCACAACCGATGTCCCATCCACACTGAGCCAACCCCATGCCAGGCGAAAAAGCATCGCTAGCCGATCTCAACGCGGTACTGCAACGGACACCCTTCTTGCAGCCCTACGGGTTCTCTGCTCAATCTTGCGGCGACGGCGAATGCGTGCTGCATGTTTCGTTTGCCCCGGCCCTGGAACGTCCGGGCGGCATTGTCAGTGGCATGACGCTAATGGGTGCCGCCGATGTTGCAATGTGGCTGGCGATCATGACCCTCAGGGGCACCGACGAACATTGGGTGACGTCGGACATGAAGACCGCATTCCTCCGAAGCGGACGCCAGGAGAACTTCTTATGCACGGCGCGAATCCTCAAAATAGGGAAACGGCTTGCCTACGGAACGGCTGAGTGCAACGGCGTTGCCTCGGGATTGCTTGCTCACCACGTGCTTACGTACGTCAGGGCTTCAGACTGACCGCAATCCGGTGTCTCGTCACGGGCCACTCGCAAACGCAAGAGACCATGACCAGTTGCTGAAAGCAGACCGGACGAAAGTCATCCTTGGCCTTCCCCTTGGCAGGCATGACGGATCTGATTCACGACACAACGACGACACAGGATGGCGCGGCGTAAACTCCGCGCCTCCATCCACGATCGGCTGATGCTGGGTGCCCGCCGCAGCATCTGAACAGCTTGCAACGTTACTTCGACTACCTGCCAATCTGGGGCGTCTTCCTCGCGGTGTTTTTCATATCGCTGATTGCCATCGAAGTCGGCTTTCGGCGCGGCAGATACGTCCAAAAACGAGCGGAGCAAGATCAGGAGAAGGAAGCGCCGGTTGGCGCGATGGTCGGAGCAACGCTAGGCTTGCTCGCCTTTATTCTGGCAATCACCTTCGGCATCGTCGAGGACAGCTTCCAGGCGCGCAAGGTCGCGGTGCTTGACGAGGCCAACGAAGTGCGCGCGGCCTATCTGCGCGCCGAGTTCATACCCGAGCCGCACCGCGCGGAAGTCCGACGCGTTCTACGCGAATATGTTGACGAGCGCCTGCAATGGGCCGGCGCGCTTGACTCGCATGCGCCGCTGAAGTCAAGAGCCCTGCTCGATCAGCTTTGGATACACGCGGGCGCCGCGGAGCAGGTGGATCCAAGTTCAAACGGCATTTCGCTGTTCGTGGAGTCTGTCAACAGAGTGATCAGCTGCCATGAGGCGCGGCTGATGCTGCGCGAGCGCAGTCGGATTCCGCCGCCGTTCGCCATCGTCCTCTTATCAATGGCGATCCTCTCGTTCGGGGCAATGGGGTATCACGGGGGCGTCGCGGGCACCACGCGCAGTCCGGTCATGGTCATTGCTGCGCTGAGTTTTTCCTTAGTCATCATGCTGATCGCGGACATGAATCGCCCCGGGCAGGGATGGATCAATGTCAGCCAGGACGCGATGCTCGACCTGCGGTCAAGCCTCGAAGCCAGCGAGCGGCAATCGCATCGCGGCACGGTTGGCGCTGTACCGTTGCCGAACGAGCGTTGAGCCTCTGGTCAATTGTTATCGCGGCGACCATCTGGGGCTCGCGTCGCAATTGAAGCCAAAGCCAAGGCGTGACGCGGACCGCCGGCAATCTCGGCTTCAAATACTCCCCTTGCCGCTGAGATGAGCTGGGTCGAGGTCATCTGGATCGTGATGTCCGCGGCGAGCCTGACGCTCGGTGTCATCCATCTATTCGTCTGGCTCAAGCAAAGATCACACTACGCCCATCTCTTGTTCTTCGCACTGGCAATCTCGGCGACCGCCTTCGGCATCTGTGAGTTGGCGATGATGCGGGCACAGTCTCCTGCGATTTACGCCGCCACGCTGCGTTGGGCTCATGTGCCACTCGCAATGGTCGTGCTGTCGATGATCTGGTTCGTCCACTTCTACTTCGACGCCGGAAGACTGTGGCTTGCCTGTGCGGCGTCGGGTCTTCGGCTGTTGGGGCTCGTTCTGAACTTCGTGACCGGCGTAAACGTCAACTTTCGCGAAGTCACCGCACTGGACCAAACGCTACTGTGGGGTGGCGCGGTCGTTTCCGGCCCGGTCGGTGTTGCTAATTCTTGGGGGATCGTGCCCCAGATTGGCAATGTGCTCCTGGTGGTGTTCGTCCTCGATGCCGCCGTGTCGCTCTGGCGCCGTGGTGGCCCCGATGCGCGGCGCCGAGCAGTCGTTGTTGGAGGCAGTCTCGTTATCTGCGTCACCGCGGTCGCGGGTTTCGCAGCGCTGATCACTCTAGGGCTGATCCATGCCCCCACGATTGTCATGCCGGGTATCTTCATCGTCGTCCTGGCGATGGGCTATGAGCTCAGTTGGGACATGATTGCAGCAGGGCAGCTTTCGGCGCAGCTCCTCGCCAGCGAGCAGCGCTTCCGTGCGGTTGTCGAGGCCGCTCCCAGCGCGATTCTTTTGGTCGACGACAAAGGCACGATCGCGCTCGCGAATGCGCAGGCGGAAAACCTCTTCCGCTGCCCTCGGGCTGAACTCGTCTCGCAGCCGGTCGAAATGCTGGTTCCGGAACGCTTTCGTGTCCCGCACGTTCGTCTGCGGGACGCCTACTCGCGCGATCCTCAGACGCGAGCGATGGGGACGGGACGCGAGCTGTTTGCGAGCCGGAAGGACGGCAGCGAAGTTCCGGTGGAAGTTGCGCTCAGCCCGACGACTACTCACGAGGGACGCTTCGTACTGGTCTCGGTCGTCGACATCACCGAACGCACGGACCTCGAACGAGCAACCGCCCGCCAGCGCGACGAGCTCGCCCACCTCTCGCGCGTGGCGATGTTGGGGGAGCTGTCCGGATCGCTCGCTCACGAGCTCAACCAGCCACTCACGGCCATCTTGAGCAATGCGCAGGCAGCGCAGCGGTTTCTTGCGCAGAGCCCGCCGCGCCTCGACAAGCTCACAGAGATTCTTTCCGACATCGTGAAGAGCGATCACCGTGCAGGAGCGGTGATCCAGCGAATCCGATCCCTGCTGAGGAAGGAATCGGCGCAGCGCAATCCGCTCGACATCAACGACGTCGTCGAGGAAACGCTGCGGCTGATGCGCAGTGACCTGCTGAACCGGCGCGTAGCCGTCCGCGCTGATCTCGGCGAAGGGCTGCCACCCGTGAGCGGCGATCGGAACCAGCTGCAACAGGTGCTGCTGAATTTCATGATGAACGGATGTGATGCCATGGACGGCCGGAACATGGACGGCCGTCTTCTGGTACGAACGCGAAGGACCGGGGGCGGCAATGTCGAGGTTTCCATCGCCGACCGCGGCACGGGAATACCATCCGCGGACCTCGAACGGATATTCGAGCCATTCGTGACCACTAAATCGCACGGCATGGGATTGGGGCTGACCATCTGCCGATCGATCGTCGATGCTCATGGCGGCCGGCTCTGGGCGACCAATAATTCCGACGGCGGCGCAACCCTGCACTGCGAGCTTCCCGGAAAGCAGTCCTGACGTCGATGGAAAACCAGTCTCCAACGGTTTACCTGGTCGACGATGATCCGGACATCCTGAAAGCGATTGATCGGCTGCTCCAGTCCGTTGGATTGAGAGTCGTCACTTTCCTCTCACCAAAGCAGTTTCTTGAAGGCTATGACCGCAACGCACCGGCTTGCCTCATACTCGATCTCGAGCTTCCCGGATTGAGCGGTCTCGAGCTGCAGCGGGCGCTGGAACAGGAAACCAGCGCCCTGCCGATCATCTTTCTGACCGGGCGCGGTGACATTGCCTCGAGTGTGCAGGCGATGAAACATGGTGCGGCGGACTTCCTCACCAAGCCGGTCGACGACACCGATCTGATTGCAGCCGTTCGCGATGCGCTGGCGCGAGACCAGGCCCTTCGTCTCGTAAGCTCCGAGCGAGAGCGCGTCGCGAAGCGCCTCTCGTCGCTAACAGAACGCGAACGGCAGGTTCTCGAGCAGATTGTGGCCGGCAGGCTGAATAAGCAAATTGCCGCCGATCTGGGCACGAGCGAGAAGACAATCAAGTTTCATCGCGGCAACCTTATGCGCAAGATGGGTGTGCGTGTTGTTGCCGACCTTGTCAAGCTGGCTGAGCGCGCGGGCGTTGGCTCGGTGACCGGGACCTGAGCTCGCGCTGCAGTGCCCCGCGGCGTTCCTCAAACCTGGACCAAGGTCCAGTTGGTTCCATCACCTGCGCTTGATACGTTGCGTCCACGATGGGATACGACGCACGGCTGCTGGCCGTAGTGGACGACGATGCAGACGTGCGACTTGCCTTGCAGCGACTCGTTTCATCGGCCGGCTTTGCGGTCGAGACGTTCGCGTCCGGCGCCGAGTTCTTGCATGCGATCGAGGACCACGAGCCGGACTGTCTGGTGCTCGATCTGCACATGCCGGAAATGAGCGGATTCGACGTTCAATGTGCGCTCGCTGTTAATCATTCGTCCGTACCGGTCTTGATCATCACCGGGCACGACACATCCGAGTCGCACGCGCGGGCCATTCAACTCGGCGCAAAGGCCTATCTCTGCAAGCCCGTCAATGACGAAGCACTGCTCGCGGCGATCGGCGCCGCCATGGGCGGCGTGCCGCGTTCCATCTAGTGAGGCGAGCCTTGTTGACTTACGCGCTGGCATCTGGCGCGCATGACAGCGGGTCGCGAAAGACGAAGGGTGCATGACATGAAGCGATTCGATCGATCTGCCGGCGGCCGCTGGCTGCCGTTTCTTCTGGTTGCCCTCGGGCTCGCAGGGCTTCCGACAGCTGCCCTCGCCCAAGGCCCGCCCGCGGGACTCGACCCGCAGGCGACAGCGATTCTCAGGAAGTCGATTGACTACATCTCCGCCCTGAAGTCGTTCAGCGTTGACACGACTAGCACGATCGAGATGGTGCTCACGTCCGGGCAGAAGATCCAGTTCGACAACGCCGCGGTCGCCTCGGTGCAGCGACCTGACAGGCTTGTCGCGCGGCGAAAGGGCGATCTCATCAACCAGGCGTTCTACTACGACGGCAAGAGCCTGAGCCTCTACAACCCCGATCAGAAGGTCTACGCCACCGTCGCTGCGCCGAACACGCTGGAGGGGATGCTCGATTTCGCGCGCGAGTCGCTCGACATCATCGTACCGGCGGGCGATCTGCTTTATCGCAATGCCTACGAGTTGCTCCAGACCGACGTCAAGGACGGCTTTGTCGTCGGCAAGGCGGTGGTCGGCGGGGTGCGCTGCGACCATCTCGCTTTCCGCAATGCCGACGTTGACTGGCAGATCTGGATTCAGGAGGGCGCAGAGCCATTGCCGCGCAAATACGTGATCACCTCCACCCAGGTGGCGGGGGCGCCGCAATTCGCGGTGCTGGCGAGCTGGAACACCGCGCCCAAGTTCGCCCCCGGCATGTTCGTTTTCACACCGGCGAAGGACGCCCGCAGGATCGAGTTCCTGAAGGCCGGAGGCAAGTGATGAGACTCGTCCTGAAGCCCCTGGCGCTCGGCGCCGCACTCGTCGCTCTTCTCACGGCGGACTTCGATTCGGAGGCGACGTTCGGGCTCCGTCTCTTACGGGATGCGAACGCCATCATTGGCGCCCCGCTCACGCCGATGAGCTATGCAGGCGCTGCCCGGCGCACGACGCGCCGCGTGGTGGCGGTGGAAACCTCCGCCGCGACAGCGGCTGCGGCCTCCGCTTCGGCCGCGGCCGCTGCGCAGCCGAAACCGCCGCCTCCGCCTGCCCAGCCACCTACAGCGCCGGCGGGGCCGGTGCCGATTGGTACGGTTGTCCATTCGCTGCCGCCCGGTTGTGTTGCCACGGCGATCGGTGGGGTCGAGTACTACAACTGTGCGCCCGGCGTGTACTACCGCACAGCGTTTCAGGGCAACAACCTGGTTTACGTGTCGGCGCAACCCTGAACGAGCGCCGCAGCAACGTGCGGCTCGAAGCGAGCGCCGTGCAAAGTATCGGGCATGGAGAGGTCCGCCTGGTCATTGGAATCATGCGAGGCCTGCGATGTCAGTGTCGCCGCCGGACGGCCTTCGCAGATTTGCGACCTCTGAATTTAGTGAGAGACAGTTTCCCCCGAATGGGAAAGGCGCCCTATGAAGTCCATCAAGCTGGTTGTCGCGATAGCGGTTTCAGGTGTCGCCATTGCATCCTATTCTTCACGAGGCGATGCGCAGCAAGTAACCGGCGTGCCGGGCTCACCGAGTGCCACGACGACCCTCGATGGCAAGCAGCTACCGCCACCCGATCCGAAGTTCGGCGGCGTAATTAAGGAAAAGGCCTCGGAGTCGAAATCCTGGTGGGCGCCACGCGTGGTGCCACCGAAGAAGGCACCCAATGTGCTGCTGATCATGACGGACGACAGCGGGTTCGGTGCACCTGGCACCTTTGGTGGTGTCGTTCCGACGCCCGCACTAGACCGCATCGCCAGGAACGGAGTTCGCTACACGAACTTCCACTCCACATCGCTCTGTTCACCGACGCGCGCAGCACTGATCACTGGGCGCAACCATCACGTCGCCGGCTTCGGCGTTGTGGGCGAAATCGCGACGGGTTTCCCCGGCTATGACTCGGTCATCCGGAAGGAGAACGGAACCATCGGAGAGGTTCTCAAGCAAAACGGGTACGCAACCTCGTGGTTCGGCAAGAACCACAACACGCCGTTCTATCAATCGACCCAGGCCGGCCCGTTCGACCAATGGCCGGTCGGCATGGGCTTCGAGTATTTCTACGGATTCGTCGGCGGCGACGCCAGCCAGTGGCAGCCCAACCTCTACCGCAATACAACGGCCATCTTCCCTTTCGAAGGCAAGCCAGGCTGGAACCTTACGACCGCCATGGCCGACGAGGCGATCCAGTACATGAAGCAACTAAAGGAGATCGCGCCCGAGAAGCCGTTCTTTGTCTACTACGTTCCGGGCGGCACGCACTCGCCGCACCATCCGACCCCGGAGTGGATTAAGAAGATTGGCGACATGCACCTGTTCGACCAGGGTTGGAACAAGGTTCGCGAGACCATCTTTGCCAATCAGAAGCGGCTGGGCATCATGCCCCCCGAAGCGAAACTGACTCCCTGGCCGAAGGAGTTGCCGGAGTGGGATTCGCTCGGATTTCTCGAGAAGAAACTGTTCATCAAGCAGGCCGATGTGTACGGCGCCTATCTGGCCTATACCGACCACGAGATCGGCCGCGTCATCCAGGCCGTCGAGGACATGGGCCAACTCGACAACACGCTGATCATCTACATCGCGGGTGACAACGGCGCGAGCCCAGAAGGAATGCTGAACGGCACACCGAACGAGTTCACCACGTTCAACGGCGTGCCGGTGCCGGTCAAGGCCCAGTTCCTCTGGTACGAGTTCTGGGGGTCCGACAAAACTTTTCCGCACTTTGCTGCGCCGTGGGCGTGGGCGATGGACACGCCGTTCAAGTGGACCAAGCAGGTGGCATCGCACTTCGGCGGGACAGCTCAGGGCGTGGCCATGTCGTGGCCCGGCCACATCAACGACGTCGGCGGCATCCGTCGCCAGTTTCATCACGTTATCGACATCGTTCCGACCATCCTTGAAGCGACCGGAATCTCGATGCCTGAAACACTCAACGGCATCCCGCAGCGACCGATGGACGGCGTGAGCATGGCCTACACCTGGGACAAGGCGAACACCAGCGTCGCGTCGAAGCGCACCACTCAGTACTTCGAGATGCTCGGCAACCGCGCCATCTATCACGAAGGCTGGCTGGCGGCGACGAGCCCGGCAACACTGCCGTGGGAACTGAGCACCAAGCCCGCGCCCGATGTGATCACCGGGTACCAGTGGGAGCTTTACAACGTCGCCGTGGATCCCACCGAGTCCAACGATCTGGCGGCGCAGATGCCGGACAAGCTCAAGCAGATGCAGGCGTTGTTTTACGCCGAAGCCGCCAGGCACGACGTGCTGCCGCTCGACAACTCGTCACTCACACGCTGGAACACGCCGCGCCCGAACCTCACCGGCGGACGCAAAGTCTTCACTTATTCTGGAGTATTGACCGGCGTGCCGAACAGCGGCGCCCCGAGCATCCTGAACAAGTCGTACACCATTACCGCCGATATCACGATCCCCAGTGGCGGCGGCGAAGGCATGATCGTCACCGATGGCGGGCGCTTCGGCGGGTACGGGCTCTTCCTTAGCAAGGGCGTGGGGGGCGTACGCAAGGGCAAGCCCGTGTTCCTCTACAACCTGCTCAACCTAAAGCGCACGATCTGGTCAGGTCCCGAGTTAGGTCCGGGCAAGCACACCATCGTCTTCGAGTTCAAGTCGGCGGAACCGGGCCTGGGCAAAGGTGGGACCGGCGTGCTCTACGTGGACGGCAAGGAAGTCGACAGAAAGTCCATGGAGAACTCGACACCGATCACGTTCCCTGAAGACGAGACCTTCGATGTCGGCAGTGACACTCGAAGTGGCGTGGCAATGCTGGAGTTTCGCTACGACGTTCCGTTCAAGTTCACCGGAACGATTAACAAGCTCACCTTCAACCTCGGGGCGGAGCAGGTGACGGCAGAAGAGCGCCAGCAGATGCAGAGGACCGTCGCCCGCGCGCGCGACTAGAAGCGGATCCGTAGCGCGCAGCAGGCACGCGAGCTGACAGGAGGGTGGTTGCCGATGAGATGGGTGCTGGTCCTTGCCGCCTTTGGCGAAGCCGCAACCGGGGCGGCGCTGCTGCTTACGCCGTCGTTGGTCGGGCAGTTGCTGTTAGGTCTGGAACTAACAGGCATCACCGTGACCGTGGCGCGCGTGGCCGGCATCGCCCTGATCGGACTCGCAGTCGCCTGCTGGCCGGGACCGCCGCGAATCGGCATGTTGATCTACAGCACGGCCATAACGCTGTATCTCGCCGACATTGGTATGTCGAGCACCTCGATCGGCACGCTGCTGTGGCCGGCCGTCGTACTACATGCAGTTCTGACGGTCCTCTTGATTCGGCCTTCAAGCAGCGAACAGGAGAAGAAATCGTAGACCAGCGCTTCGGTCAGGCGCGTCCGTCTATGGGTCTTCCCTGCTTGGGTTTGCGCGATCTGTCCGTCAGAACCGTCCGGGTTGCCGGCGTACGCGGTCGCTCTTCACGTTGTCGAATCACCGCGTTGTTAGGGTGCAGAACGTAACGTCCTCCCAGAGTCTGCTTGGCCTGCTCCAGCCTCTGCTGGTTGCGGAGCGCGAGTTGCTCCTCGGTTTCTACAATCACCCTCTGAACCATAGGCGGGTCCGATTTCGGAAGAAACCAGCGAAGTACTGTTGACGCAGCCATCATGACCTCACATGTCGCTCATTCTAGGGAAACGCACGGACAGGTTTCAGGGTAATTGTCTGCTCGCGCACCGGCGATGCCACATCGTTGGGGTCACCTGAACTCGTGGCCCCTCATCCGCGGGATGGACATCACCGTTAGCGAGCACAGCAGCCCTCGAGTTCAGTCAGGCCCGCGCGCTGAATTGAGAGGAACTCGGGCTTACGAGCGAGGGCGTCAAAGTTGGTGCAACGGCGATCGCAGGGAGATAACGACTTGTGGACCACGCGTCACTCGACGATCAATGCAGTACCCTTAGCTTGCCGAGGAATAGTCTCGCGAATCCATCCTGATCGGGATTGGCCGCAGGAATGAAGTCACCTGGTGCGCAAATTGCTCCTGTCGCAATTCGTGCCGCGTACGGAGGGGGCGTCGCGTGTGCCGCCTAAGAGAAACGTTGAAATAGTAGTCAGGCTGAAGACCTGCGCCAATAGGAGACAATCCCATGCAAACACCCACTGCCCTTCGCCTGCTGCTGATCGCAGCGGCAACCACGATGGTTCTGGCCGGATGCGGCGGCGATGACGACGCCCCGATCCTCTCGCCACTGAGTTGCGCCGCGATCAACGGCATGGCGGTCCCCGCTGTTGCCATCGGCCTACCCACCACGGGCGCGGTCGTGACCAGCACGGCGGTCGTGCCCGCATCCGGAACCGGACCGACGGCTGTCGGTGAGTACTGCCGTGTGCTGGGCGATATCAATCCGGTTGATTCAACTGCGCCCAAGATCAAGTTCCAGGTGAATTTGCCTGTGACATGGAACTCCCGCGCAATGATGTTCGGCGGTGGCGGCTACAACGGCACCATCGCGACGGGCACCGGCAACGTGCCGGCCGGCCCGGTGAATCAGCTCACGCCCTTGGGGCGCGGCTATGCGACCTTCGGCAGTGATTCGGGGCACCAGGCCAACGCGACCGGTAGCCGCGACGGCAGCTTCGGCGTGAACGATGAGGCACTTCGCAACTTTGCCGGCGATGCGCTAAAAAAGACGCGCGACGTTGCCGTGACCATCATCAAGGCCCGCTATGCGACCAATAACATTGCCAGGACGTACTTTGCGGGCGGCTCCACCGGCGGGCGCGAGGCGCTGCTGATGGTGCAGAACTGGCCGAGCGACGTTGATGGCGCGATCGTGCTGTACCCGGCATGGAACGCGGCCGCGCTCGACCTGCAATTTGGCCGCGTGACCCGCCAACTGGCGCTGCCCGGCGCTTATCCCAACCGCGAGAAGCGCAAGGTGCTGTACGACGCGTCGATCGCGGTCTGCGACATCCTGGACGGCGTCGCCGACGACGTGGTCAGCAACCAGGCCGCTTGCGATGCGACCTTCAATCCGGCCACCGCCCTGCTCGGCGGCAATCCGATACGCTGCCCGGGCGGCGTAGACGTCGGCAACACTTGCCTGTCCGATGCACAGATTGCTTCTTTTAATGTACTTAACACGGAGCTGACGCTGCCGTATGCGCTTGCAAGCGGCGAAACGACCTACCCGGGCTTCGTCACTTGGGGCACGGATTGGGGCATCCCGAGCAGCAGTCCGCTCCAGCCCACGGTGCTGACACTATCGCTGGGGACGGAGCAACCTGCCAATCCGATGCCGCCGGTCGCAGCGACGACGCCGCCTTACGGCAGTACGTTCTGGGACCAGTGGGTCAAATATTTCGTAACACGCGACGCCAGCTTCAATTCGCTGTCGCTGGATCCACAGAACCCGGGGACCTGGCAGACTCGAATCGTCCAGTTGACCGGCATTCAGGACGCAAACAAGACCAATCTGTCGGCCTTTCAGGCACGCGGGGGCAAGATTCTGATGGCACATGGCATCCACGACTTCCTCGTCAGCAGCCGCGCGACGCGACAGTATCTGTCGCGTATACAGGGCACGATGGGGGCGGCAAACGTTCGCAACTTCCTGCGTTACTACGAGATCCCTGGCTACGGCCATGCAGTCAGCAGTCACTTCAACGCCGCTTGGGATTCTTTGACGGCGCTCGAGGATTGGGTGGAGCGCGGCGTTGCTCCGCCGGCGCAGACAGTGGCGGATACCGCCGGCGTTCCGGGCCGTACTCGGCCGCTGTGCGAGTACCCGACCTGGCCCAGCTACAACGGAAGCGGCGACGTCAATGCCGCAGCCAGCTTTACCTGTGCCACGAACTGACGCGCACGGCTGCTGCATGCGGCGCGTATAGATGGAAGGGCGCTGCGGCGCCCTTTCTGTTGCTGCCCATTCGCTAACAGTGTGGCGGATCTGGCCGGCTGGCGTCCAACCTCGAAAGAGCGGGATCGTAGAATCACCGCTCAGAGCCGCCGCGACGGACTTAGCCGCAGCGAATCGAAATCACTTCATAGGAGACTTCAATGTCCGCAGTCCGCGTGTCAGTGGGTTTCATCTTGCTGGCTACTGCGCTTACCGCGCGCGCCGAGCAGGTCGTCGTTACCATCAACGAGATCAGCGCCAGCGGCGTGGGTGCGCCCATCGGGACAGTCACGCTATCGGACGGGCCAAACGGGCTCGTCATCCAACCGAAGCTCAAGCAACTCGCGCCCGGCGAACACGGCTTCCACGTGCACGCCAACCCCGATTGCGGCGCCGCAAATAACGCGGCCGGTATGGCGGCCGGGGGCCACTACGATCCTGCGAAGTCTGAGAAGCACCTCGGTCCGAAAAGCGAGGGACATCTGGGTGACCTTCCGGCGCTGGCCGTGGCACCGGACGGCACCGCTACGCAGTCGATGACAGCCCACCGACTGAAGGTCGCCGACGTGAAAGGCCGCGCGCTGATGATCCACGCGGGCGGCGATAACTATTCCGACGAGCCGAAACCGCTTGGTGGCGGCGGGGCACGCGTGGCCTGCGGCGTGATCAAGTAAGTCGGTCGGAACAGGCGAAGCTCGTTGCGCTCTGCCGCCGGCCCCCTTTAGGGCGCAACTCGGCCATAGCGGGTGATACTGGAAAATTACTTGCCGCCCGAGCGCGCACTCGACAACCGACCCAGACGACCGGCGGCCGATTGCCGCCCGGCCACGGCCTGTTCCAAATGTCCGGCTACACCAAGGCCAAATGGCGGCATGTTGCCGTAGAAGGTTTCATAGCTGCCCGGCGAGGCTGCGTACGTCTCGTGCCAGATGCCAACCGAGCCGTTGTTCCCGACTGCCCTGTTGAACGCGCGCCAGGCGGGGAGATGTTCTGCATCCTTGTTCTTGGCGTAGGCCAGCAACTGATCCATCGAGCGCCAATACTGCACCATGATGGAGGTGCGAGAGGTCCACATTTCGGCATGAAGTAGGCCCAACGCAGGCTGCGCCCGCAATTCAGTAATCATCCGAGTCATAGCGGTCACGACAGGAAGCCATTTATCGACGCGCAGCGGTTGGTTGACGCGCATGCCAATGAGGAAGACGACGAAGTCGCCCTCTAGAGAGGCCGTCATACGCTGGTTGTGCAGCATGGCTCGTGCGTCCTACTGGATTGAAGTGATCCTTGCTGCCACAAAGTTTCGGTGCGCGAGCCACAAGCCCTTGCGCGGCGCGCCTCACGAGCACCTTTGGTTGCTTCTGCCGTCCGCAATCTAGCCCAGCGACGGCGACGGCGGCAATTGGCCGGTCCGCACAAGGTGTGCCGAGGTGACTCTTAGGGATTCCTCATGACAAAAGTCGCCGCTGTCTTGCGACTGCGGCAGAGCTCGAGAGTCGACGCTGACCAAACGAGGTCTCGGTTCGCAACTACATCTTCAATTTGGCGTGAACGCGCTGGCGTGGACGAAGCAACAGGGAAAGGTGGTCCGGCATCATCGTGAATGAAAAGACTTCCGTCGGTGGAGGCAACAAGGGATTCACATTGACCTCAAAGTTCCGTCCCAGCATCGCCGCGACCACTTTGATTTCCAGCATGGCGAGGTGACGCCCCGGACAGATGCGCGGCCCACCGCCGAACGGAAAGAAGGCATGAGGGTCGTGGCCGTCTCTGGAGTGATGGCCGACACCCAGCCATCGTTCAGGCTTGAACGCAAGTGGATCGGAGAAACTGCTTGCCGCCTTTGCCGCGCGTCCGGTCATTAGATAGATCGGCGTGCCCTTCGGTACTTGCACATCACCGACGAGCGTGTCCTCGGTCGGCTGCGCGCCCTGCAATGGGGCCACCGGCAGCAGGCGCATCGTTTCCAACGCGACGGCCTCGATGTACCGCAGTTCCGAGGTGCTCTCAAAGGTCGGCGCCCGATCGGCCGAGCGCGTGACGCGGTCGGCCTCGTCCTGCATCCGCCGCTGCACTTCGGGATGCTGGGACATCAGGTACATCATCCAGGCCAAGGTATTGGCGGTAGTGTCCTCGCCGGCAAGGAAGATCGTCAGGATGTTGCCCACGATCTCCGCATCCGTGAAAGCCACGGTCTCATCGCTGGTTGCCGATACCATGGCAGTCAGCAAGTTGGCCGGGTTCCGGGATTGGGATGAGTCTTCCGACGCACGTTTGCGGGCCGTGCTGACGAGCTCGCGGACCACCTCCAGCAGACGCTGCATGGCGGCATCGACGTTGCGGTCGGCGCCCCAACGCAGCCACCTCCAGTATCGGAAGGGCGCGAAGGCCCGTTGAGCCAGCACGGGGAATATCTTGTCGAGATAGTGCTGAATGACGTCGCCTTCGTCTTCCAGCGTATTAAGGTCGGTGCCGAAAGCGAGGCCGCTGGTGACATCGACCGTGAAGCGCTTCAGGTCGCTCGCCGCGTCGATCGGCGTGCCGGTGTCCGCGCACTTCTGCCAGCGCCGCTGCAGCCGGCTCGCGACCTGGTCCAGTCGGTCGAAGAACCTGCGCAGGTGGTCGGTGTTCAGGGCCTGCATGACCAGCTTGCGCTGACGGCGCCAATCGCTGCCCTCCGCGCCGAAGACGCCATTGATGCCGAGATCGAGCATGGCATCGCGCAGGATCCTGACGCGGGTGAACCGACCCGGTCGGTCCTTGAGGATCCGGTCAATCAGCGATGGCGCCGATAGGGCCACGGCGTCAGTTCGGCCGAGACGAAGACGGTAGAAGTCGCCGTATTCATCGGCCCATGCTTCGAGGATGGTGTGTGCGCGCCGGACGTCGATCTGGAGAAGGTTGCCGAGGAGCGGCAGGCCACGCGGTCCCGGCAGGTCTCTGAGGCTGCGCTGGCGTTCGGGCCGCGAGCACTGAATCAGGTCGGTGACTTCGCTCATCGCGCCTCCGCCCCATGGGTCGCCGCGAACAATCCGCTTATTGAACGGCAAGCCGCGGCGTCATGCAAGGTCCCGGCTATCGTCGGGCGCGCGGCGTATTGCGATGCATATTGATCGCGAGCGACTTCGAGCGCACCCTCGCTGGATCGCGCCGGCGCAACTTGGCCCGCCTCCTGTCGACACCTCAGACGATCGCCGGCAACGGCCCGTAGCGCCTGGCGCAACCTTGCGCGACGGCAGTTCATCGCTGGAAAGTGTCGCGCACGAACCGGAGGTAAACATGAATCCGAATGCGCCATTGCCGACGAGGCGTCTGCCGTCGGGTACGGTGATCGCTCAAGCGCGCGACTGGCAGACCGATCCGGTCACGCTCAGTTCCCCGGCGCTGGAGGTGATGACGGACCTGACCCGGGTCAAGGCGGCAACCACCAGTCCGTCGACGACGTTGCGTCAGGCCGAGCAGATCATGATCTATCAGGGCGTGCGCATGCTGTTCGTGATCAGTGACATGCCCGCGATTGCGGGTCTCGTGACGGCCACCGATCTGCACGGCGATCAGCAGATGCGCCTGATCCAGCAGCGCAACGCCCGCTACGACGAGTTATGCGTCGCCGACGTCATGGCGGGGCTGTCGACGCTGGACGCGATCGACTACGAGGACATGAAGTCGGCGACCGTCGGCAATGTCGTGGCAACGCTGCGTCGCCATGGTCGGAACCATCTGCTTGTGGTCGAGGGTCCGAGCGCGGAATTGAATCAGCAGGTTCGTGGCGTGATCTCGCGGACGCAGATCGAGCGCCAGCTCGGATCGCCGATTCCGGTGACCGAAGTCGCGAACACGTTTGCCGATGTCGTACAGATGCTCTCGTAGGTCGGGAGCCGCAGCGCGTTCCTAGGGGCGACCCCGCGATGCCGGGCACCATCGGATCCTCAGGCGCGCCGGTGACGAACGACGTTGAAGTCCTCTTCTGCCGTGGGGGGCTGAAAATACGCGGTGATGGCGTCAAACTCCGCATCGGTCGTCCAGGCGCTGCCGGCGGGCAGCCCCTTGCTGCGCTCCTTCAGTTGTGACTTGCATAGATCGTCCGGGACATCGACGAAATGGAGCTCATGGCCAACCTTGGCTTTTCGAACAGTTCGCGAAACCAGCCGCGCTGCGCCTTCGTGTTGCCGGGAAAGTCGAGCACGACTGGCACGCCCGCCAGCAGCAACGAATGGATGAGCGGCGTCAGCGCCGTTCGCAGCCTGGCCGAGTACTTGACGTAGTCCGGGATGTCACGAATCTCTCCCGGATACAACCTGTCCAGGAACTCGTCCTGAACCAGCAGGATGGCGTTCTCCCGAAGCGCGAGATCACTCGCCAAGGTGGACTTCCCCGCCGCCATCTTCCCGCAAAGAAAAAGCAGCTTCGCCTTTGAAGTCATAGCCAGCCTGTCTGACGTGATCGGTCGGTCGTCGGACGGGAACGATAGCGCTGCAGATTGACGTTTGTCTCAGTAACGCCAGCCGCGCCTCGAGATCGAACGTGCCGTTGTCGAATTGTCGGCGCCGCGGCAGACGAATTGGACGTAGCCGCGACCGCGGCGGCCACCTAGCGTGCAAGTCAGGCGCGCGCACGGCCGTGAACGAGGACGAAGAAGTCCTTCGATGCCTCTTGCACGGCCGGCTGGCGCCCTGGTCTCCACCTTCATCCCATCCGTTAAGGAGTCAAGTCATGAATGCCATCATCAGTCGTATCCCTTCGGCCCTGATACTCAGCCTCGCTTTCACCGCAAGCGCGCAAGCAGAATATCGCTGCGATCCGGCTCCCACCTGGATCGATCAACGCGCATGCAAGGCCGCCGAAGAGAGCCCACAGGCACTGCGTCAGTTCGTGCAACGCATGCGCTGGATTACGAATCTGCGATTCGAGGACTACGTCAACGAAAACACCGCGCTCGCTTGGGAATCGACGAAGCGGCAACAGGCCGCGCAGCAAGAGGCGGAAGACAGCGTGCTGATCGTTGCAGACGGCGATCAAGGCTAAGCGCGCGACTGCATGAGGCCGCCCAGGAAGGCGCCAGCGAAAGCCGGCGGCCTTCCTTCGCCGTATCAGGCTTTCGCGCGCCAGCGCTGGCGCCGCAGTGGCGTCGGTGCCCGGCGACGCGACTGCCCGCCGCCGCTTATGCCTCGGGCTTGATTTCGAGGGCAACGAGGAAGCGCGCGACCATGTTGTAGGTCGCGGTCACCGCCACCAGTTCCACGAGCTCGGTCGGGCTCAATCGACGCTTCAGCCCGTCGAAGACCGCATCAGGAATATTCACATCGCGCGTGCTGGCGATCGCGAAACGGATCACCAGGCGCTGCAGGTCGTCATATTCGCTGCTCGTAGCCGCGGCATCGGGGTCATCGAGCACGGCAAGCTGCGCTTCTGTGGCACCCGCTTTGCTGAGCTCAGGAGCGTGATGGTGGTACTCGTAGTGCGCGCCGGTCAGCCGGGCCACCACGCAGATCGCCAGTTCGCGCAGGAACGGCGACAGGGACAGCTCCTGCCGCACTGCGCGCAGGTACACGTTCCACGCGCGGGCCAGCGGCTCGGACCAGAGCAACATGCGATCGAGATTCAGCAGCGTGCCGCCGCGGCGTGCTTCGATCGCTGCCACCAGATCCTGGCTGCGCGGGGCAAGCATCTCGCTCCATGGCGTTACACGCATCAAGATCCCCTAAACAGCCGCTTGATGAATGCCCACAGTGTGGCAAGAAATCCGGGTCGCGCAACGGGCGGCGCCGGCACTCCGCTCGGTGGCGGATACTTGGCCGCAAGATCCGCGGCGAAGACACTGAAGAAGCGGTCGGCCATCGTGGCCGATGCAGCATCGACAAGCCGCGACCCGATCTGCGCCAGCTTGCCGCCGACCGACGCGTCAACGTCGTACTGCATCCGCGTCGTTGCCGTATCGACGACATCGAGCCGGACTCGCGCTTCCCCTCGCGAAAATCCGGCTGCACCGCCCTGCATGTCGAAGCGGATCGTGTACGACTCCGGGGCATTGACGTCGGCGATCACGAGCTTGCCCTTGAAGCGAGCCTTCACCGGGCCGATCGCCGCGTTGACGACGACATCAAAGGCGTTTTCGCCCGCCGGCACGATGGTCTCGCACCCCGGCACCGCGCCCTTCAACGCGTCGACGTCATTGAGCGCCGCCCACGCCAGCTCGCGGCCGACTGGCAACGTGCGTTCACCCTTCAGTTGCACGGCCACCCTCCCGCTCCATTGCGCGTGCGCTTGCCGGAGCCGTCAATTGTGCTGCCAGATCCTGCAGCGAAGCCAGATTGTGCACGGGCAGAAAAGCGTCCACATGCGGCATGAGGGCGCGTACGCCGCCCGCCCTCGGCTCGAAGCCCTCGTAGCGCAGCAGCGGATTGAGCCAGACCAGCCGCCGGCACGACTTCGACAGCCGTTCCGCTTCGCGCGCGAGCTGCGCCGTGTCACCGTGTTCGAGCCCGTCGGTCACCAGCAGCACCGTAGGATTGCCGTACATCACGCGCCGGGCCCACTTCAGGTTGAACTCATGCAATGCCTGTGTGATGCGTGTGCCGCCGGACCAGTCGTCGACCGCCTGCACCACCGCGCGCACCGCCACGTCGGGATCGCGTGCGGCCAGTTGCCGCGTGATGTGCGTCAGCCGCGTGCCGAACAGGAACGAGTGCACGCGATGATTGGCTGCGTCGCGGCCCGACGTGATCGCATGAAGGAAGTGCACGAACATGCGCGAGTAGCGGCTCATGGAGCCGGAAATGTCGACGAGTGCGACGAGCGGCTCGGGCCGCGTGCGCCGGCGACGATAGGTGACGTCGGCAATGTCGCCGCCCTGGCGGGCCGACGCTCGCAGCATCGCCCGCAGGTCGATCCGATGCCCGCGCAGCGACGGGGCGTCACGGCGCGTCGGCCTTCGCGCGAACAGCAGGTCGATGCGCTCGAGCAGGCGCTTGGCCGCCGTCCATTCGGCTGCGCTCATCGTGTCGAAGTCGGCCTTGCGCAGCTGCTCACGGTCGGTCCACGACAGTGCCGCGTCGATTTCGATGCGCTGCCCCTCGACGGGCTCGGGCGGTTTCGGTCCGCCCTTGAACATCGCGTCGGCCAGCCGGCGGTTCTCGGGCGGCAAGGGCGTGTCGGCCTTCTGCTTCATCTGCGGCATCAGCAGCTGCATGATCTTGCCGAGCAGGTCCGGATCCTTCCAGAAGATATGGAAGGCCTGATCGAACAGTGTGCGATGTTCGCCGCGACTGATGAAGCACGCCGACAGCACCGCATAGAAATCGGCGCGCGCTGCGATGCCGCCGGCGCGCAGCGCCTCGTAGGCGAGCAGCACACGATCCGTGCCGACCGGCAGGCCGGCATCGCGCAACACGCGCGCGAAGTGCATGACATTCTCGGCGAGTCGGCCGGGCAATTGCTCCGCGCCAGCAGCCGGCATCATGTTCCGGACGCCAGCGCCCCCGCCTCGATGCGGATGCGCTCGACCAGCTTCGCCGCTTCGGTGCCCTGCATCCGCGCAATGTCGTCCTGATACTTGAGCAACACGCCGAGCGTGTTGTTGACGGTATCGGGCTCGAGGGCGATCGCATCAAGCGCTAGCAGCGCGCGCGTCCACTCGATCGTTTCTGCCACGCCAGGGAGCTTGTACAGCTCGATGCCGCGCAGCGACTGCACGAATGCGACGACCTGTTGCGACAACACCGCGCCCGCGTCAGGGACCTTGCGGCGGATGATCTCCAGCTCGCGCGCTGCCGACGGATAACCGACCCAGTGGTACAGGCAGCGGCGCTTGACCGCATCATGGATCTCGCGCGTGCGGTTCGACGTGATGATGACGACCGGAGGCGTGTCCGCCTTGATCGTCTTCCACTCGGGGATCGTGATCTGGAAGTCGGAGAGCACTTCGAGCAGGTAGGCCTCGAACGGCTCGTCGGTGCGGTCGAGCTCATCGATCAGCAGCACCGGCGGATGGGGATGCGGCATGAGTGCGCGCAGCAACGGGCGCTCGATGAGGAATGGCTCGGTGTAAAGCTCGCTCGACAGGCGTTCGCGCGTGACTGCCGAGGCTTCCGCCATGCGGATTTCGACCAGCTGGCGCGCAACGTTCCACTCATAGGCGGCCGCATTGATGTCGAGCCCCTCGTAGCACTGCAGGCGGATCAGCTCGGTGTCGAGCGCTGCGGCGAGCACCTTGGCGATTTCCGTCTTGCCCGTGCCGGGTTCACCCTCGACGAACAGCGGCCGCTGCAGCTTCAGCGCCAGGAAGACCGCAGTCGCCAGTTGCCGGTCGGCGACATAGTTGCCGGTGGCGAGCAGCTCGACGGTGGCGTCGATCGATGGCGGTTGATTCATTTCATGACCTTATCACTATCTTCCTAGAGGCTCGGCGATGTAGCGCGAGACCTTTGGCGGCGTATCGCCGACGTGGAACGCATAACGCCGTTCGCGCAGATCCGCATCGGCCGCAGTGAAGCGATCGAAGCGACGCAGATGATCGGCCCAGGAATCGTCGAGGAAGTATTCGATGTAGTGGCCGGGCCGGTTCGTGTCGTGGAACAGTCCCCACGACAGCGCACCCTTCTGCAGCCGGTTGGCGCGGCTCTCGCGCATGACGGCAGCGAACTCCTCGGCGCGCGCCGGATCGATCTGATAGTCGACCGTGACCATCACCGGGCCCATCTGGTGCTCGACCGGGAACGCCGGCACCGGCTCTTCCAGGAGGCGCGCCGGCGTCAGGTCGATCTCGTTCTCGGGGTCGGAGTAGAGACGGCTCGCCAGGAACCCGGCGGTCAGACCGGTCAGCGCCGCCGCCAGATAGGTCCAGGGCACGTCGATCCAGCTCGCGACCTGGCCCCACAGCGCCGCGCTGGCCGAGGCCGCGCCCATCATCACCATCATGTAGATCGACATGCCGCGCGCACGCACCCAGTCGGGCAGGGAAAGCTGCGTGATCACGGTCAACGTGTTGACAACCGAAAGCCACGCGGCACCGGCGATTATCATTGCGGGGATCGCGGTCCACACGTTGGGAGCGAAGCCGAGCCCGACCATCGCGGCGGCCTGCAGCAGCGTGCCATCGCGCAGCAGCCGCCGGCGCGAGATCAGCACGCGCAGGCGCGGCAGCAGGAATGCGGCTGTAACCGCGCCGGCACCGAGCGATGCAAGCAGCACCGTATAGGTCCAGGCGCCGCCGCCTGGCATGCGCTTAGCCACCAGCGGCAGCAGCGCGAATACCGTGGTGGTCTGCAGGAAGAACACCGCGATGCGCACCAGCACCGAACGCATCGCGGGCGACTGCGCTACGTACTGGAAACCGACGCGCATCGCACCGAAGAAGCGTTCGCCCGGCAGCACACTCGGCTTCGGTTCTGAGCGCCAGCTCATGATCACGAAGCCGGCGACCAGCGACAGCACTGCATTGAGCAGGAAGACGTAGGCCGTGCCGAGGCTCGCGATCAGCGCACCGGCCAGCACCGGCCCGATAACGCGAGAAGTGTTCATCGCGATGCCGTTGAGCGCTATCGCGTTGGGCAGCTCGCGGCGGGTCACCAGTTCGGGAATGATCGCCGCGTAAACAGGCCAGCGCATCGCCAGGCCGATGCCGTTGCCGAAGGTCAGCGCCAGCAGCAGCGGCGCGCTCATCCAGCCGGCGAACAGCGCCACGCTGATCAGCACCGCGTTGGTTGCCACCCAGAACTGGGTGAACATGAACCAGTGCCGGCGGTTCAGGATGTCGGCCAGCGCACCGCTCGGCAGCCCGAGCAGGAATACCGGCAGCGTGGAGGCTGATTGCACCAGCGCGACCATCACCGGCGACGTCGTCAGCGTGGTCATCAGCCACGCGGCCGCGACATCGTTCATCCACATGCAGACGTTCGACGTCAGCCACGTGATCCACAGCAGCCGGAACACCGGATTGGCGAGCGGCGACCACGGCGACGGCCTTGCCGCAGAGTCAGTTCCGGCGGGCGTCATGCGCTGGATTGTAAGGATCGCGCCGGATCGAACGGTGGTCCCTCAGCCGGGGCCACTGCCCCTTTTCAGCGCGGCGGCCCCCGGAAAAAAGCGGTACGAGGCGAGCACCACCTGCACCGCCCGGCGTTCAGCTCTTTCGCGAAGTCTTGGCGAAGAACTGCGTGGGGTAGTTCTGAACCGTCTCGCTGCTGCATTTCGGGCAGCACAGAGGAGTAGTTCCTGGCTCGAAACGCGCGGTGGCGTGCTCGGTGACGTGTTCGACATGCTCGAAAACCTCGCCGAACTTCTCGCATCGGTATTGGTAGGTCGGCATGGATACCTCCGGTATTGCGGGAACGATTTTAAGCAGCTTGTCCCTCGGGTTGCCGAGTGCGCTGGCGCGCGAGCGACCGTCACCGCTGCTCAGCCGCATCCGCCGTTGACGGCTCTAGGAGGTGATTCGTTCGGTTGAGCAAAGCTCAGCTCATGGCCGTCCGGGTCGGTGATATGAAAGTACCGCTCGCCCCAAGGCGCATCCTCGGGCATGGTCGTTGGCGTCAGTCCCCGCTCGATCGCGCGCTGATAGAACGCGTCGACGTCAGACACGTGAAAGATCACGCGGCCCCACCATGACCAGCGGCGGTCGGGCGGTTGCGCGATCAAATTGAGATATCCGGAGCCCGCGTGCAGGCTGGTGAACGCGGCCTGCTCCCCGCCGTAGCGCACGGAGAACCCGAGTGCGCCGTAAAAGCGCACCGAGCGATGCATGTCGTGCACCGCCAGGGTCACGGCGTTGATCGATTCGACTTGCATCACTGTCATGGCCACCAGAGCCTATCAGCGCGCGTTCTACGCGGCGGAGGCATCTGGGGCGCCGCGTCAATCTCACAAACGTGCTACAGCTCGAGGTGAAATTTCGCACCAAGTCGAGCTTGCCCCCTACAGCGTCTCCGGGCAGATCACCGCGCAACTCGTACAGTGGCTGCCCGCGTTGGACGCGCGCTGACGGCGCAGCGCAGTCCCTCGCGACGTGCGACCGACGACGGCCGGCCGTGGCAGATGGCATGAAGTGCCTGCGTGCGCGATGACCGCGGCGATACACTGGATGCGAGAGTTCGCCTGCAACCGACAAGACGGAGGTCGACGATGGGCCTTGCAGATCAGAGATGCGTTCCCTGCCGCGGTGGCGTTCCACCGATGGATGAAACCCGTGCGAAAGAGCTCCTGCGGGAGCTGGAGGATGGCTGGCACCTGAACACCGAAGGTCACCTTGAGCGCGAATACCGCTTTCAGAACTTCACCGAGGCGATGGCCCTTGCCAACAAGCTGGCCGACGTCGCCGAACAGGAAGGTCATCATCCTGACCTCTACATCGCGTGGGGCAAGTGCAAGGTGGAGATCTGGACGCACAAGATCGAAGGCTTGACCGAGAGCGACTTCTACTTCGCTGCCAAAGCAGACCGCGCCTTCAGGGCACTGGGCAACAGTTGATGCGACTGTGGGTGCCCGGTCAGCCCTGGCAGCGATGCGCCAGATCGAGCGACGTGCCTGACGGCGGCGGTATGCGGCTTCTTCTCCTTCAGCATGGCGACGCACTGGTCGAATCGATTGATCCGCAGCGGCCGCTTTCCGCGCGCGGCCGTGACGAGGTCGAGCGCATGGCCGAGTTCCTCGCCCGCGCCGGTGCGAGCGTGCGGCGCGTGTGCGAGAGCGGCAAGCTGCGCGCGCGCCAATCGGCCGAGATTGCGGCGGCCCGGCTCGCGCCCGGCGCGGTGATCGAAACGGTGTCCGGCCTGAATCCCAACGATGCCGTCGAACCCTGGGTCGAAATCGTCAACCGCGGTAACGAAGACACGCTGCTTGTCGGTCATATGCCGTTCCTAGGTCGGCTCGTCGCGCGGCTGCTCGCTTCCGGCGCGTCGGCATTCGTCACATTCACGCCAGACAGCGTCGCGTGTCTCGAACGCACAGCAAACGCACGGTCACTGGAATGGATGCTGCGACCGGAGCTGCTTCGCTAAGAGGTAGCAAGGCGCCAGCGGTTGGCCGACTCGACCGATGCTCTGCCAAGCTGGTAGCAGCGTGGTGCGGGCGCACTCTCCGACTGGACACTCAGCGTGCCGAAATTACGCCACAGGCGATACGTCAAGGGGGTTGCTGCGTCGCCCGTCTTTGAGGGGCCGGGCGGAAGTTGCCGCCATTTGGTACGAGCGCGATTGCTGTGACTTTGCGCGCCGAATTGCCGTGCTACAGCATGCGCGCTGGCACTACAAGTCCGCTGGGGCCGGATGGAGATGGAAGCATCGGAAACGTAGATGCCAGCAATCCACTCGGCGCGCCGGTAGACCTGGAGTACTGAAACCCACCGCTACCCGCCAGCGTTACGGCAGTCCGCCGAGCATCTCTCTCAGCGCTAAGAATTCGCGCCGCGTGCGCGGGCCGTAGGTCGCGAAACTGGGTTGCGGGTCGTTCAGGTAGTCGTCCTTCGCCTTCTTCACGCGGTCCTTAGACAGGCGGCGACGCATCTGCGTCGCGTCCAGGCCATACACGCGCGCCGCATTGAGCCCGAAGATCTTGCGCTTGATGGCCGGTGTCAGCGCGGGATAGCCGTACTTCTCCTGAAATTCCCGGCTGATCTCGAACGCGCGAAACGCCTGGATCTGGTCCTGCGGACTGCCGTACCAGATCGAGTCGGTGCCCCACAGGATGTTGTCTTCGCCGAAGGTGGCGAGCAGCTTGCCCATCAGGTGGGCGGCCTGGTCGGGGTCGCGCATC
>CAVQID010000010.1:0-7636 GCA_963712485.1 uncultured beta proteobacterium | reverse complement strand
GTGTTGACCAGCCATGCCAGCCCAGCGCGCGACGAAATGCTTGTCCTTGTTCGCTTCCAGCAGATCGAGCGCTTCTTCGTCGGCGAAACTGGCGTGGATGATCACGGCGATGCCGTGGCGAATGCATTGCTTGACCGATTCGCACGAACGGGCGTGAGCCGCGACGCGCTTACCGAAGCGCTTGGCCTCGGTGACGCACATCGCGATTTCCTCTTCGGAAAATGGCGTGTACTCGGGCCAGGCCGGTGATGTCCTTCGCCGGAGAGGTTGATCTTGATCTGGTCGACGCCGTACTTGACGAACTGGCGAACGCAGCGCCGGACCTCCTCCGGTCCGGAGACGACCGCGCCGAAATTGAATTCGGGCTGCGGCAGGTGCGGCAGCGTGTTGTCGCCGAGCCCGCCCTGCACGGTGATCTCCTGGCTGGCCGCGATGTAGCGAGGCCCGGGAAACTCGCCCGCATTGATCGCATTGCGGATCACCACGTCGAGTCGCGGCTTGGCTGTCGCGGCACCGACACAGGACGTCCATCCCATCGACAAGTAGCGCTCGGCAATGTGCGCGCACCACAGGATGTGCTCCTCGGTCGGCATGCGCTGGATCGAATCGAGCGACGGCTGGTCATTCCAGGAAAAGTGCGTGTGCGCCTCGACCATGCCCGGCATCAAGACGTGCACCGGCGCCTCGATGACAGTCACACCGGCAACGGGCAGCGAGCGCGCGCCGCTGGCCAGCCGTGTCACGCGCGCGATGCGATTGCCCTGCACCAGCACTTCGCCGGCGTACGAGGACTACCGCTGCCATCGAAGATCCGCACGTTGGAGAAGCCCGTCGCCATGGTTCCTCCCGCGGCCTTCAGCGCCGCTCGAGAAAACGTTGCAGCAACGAGCGGCACTCCTCGGGCCGCTCGATCGTCATCCAGTGGCCGCAGCGCGCCAGAACTTCGACCTGAGCCTGGGGCATGCGCGCGGCCAGCGACCGACCGACGTTCGGCGGCGCCACCGCGTCATCCTCACCCTGCACCATCAGCACCGGCGCCTTGATCTGCTCGATGGACGCCGGCTGCGCCGCCGCAAGGGCCTCGCAGTTGCGCGCATAGCCTTCCGGATCCTGCGCCAGCAGCGATTCGCGCACGAACGCCACCGCGACCGGCCGCTCGCTGCGCGTCGTTGCCGAGAGCGCGGCCGCAACGATCGCGTCGGCGATACCGAACATGCCTTCGGCGCGTGCCTCGCGGCCCGTTGCGTCAGCGCGGTGCGCGCGGCGTCTGGCGGCGCCGGCAGCGCGCCGAACAGCGCCAGCGCCGAGACGCGCTGCGGCGACCGCGCTGCGAGGTGCTGGCAGACGATCGTGCCGAGCGAGTGGCCGGCGAAAGCGGCCTGGGCGATTCCCAGTTCACCGCAGACCCGCAGCACCGCGTCGACCATGACCTCGATCGACAATGCACCTTTGTGCGGCGCGTTGTCGCGCAGCGCGTGTGCATCACTAGAACGGCCGGCACCCGGGAGTTCGATGCGCACGGCCTTGTGGCGCCTCAATGCGCCCAACAGCGGCGTCCAAGTATTGGTCGTGCCACCGAGGCCGTGCACCAGCACGATCGGCGGTCCGTCGCCGTCGACCTCCACTGCCATCCGGTCGATCCGCTGCATGCTCATTGAATGCTCACCGGATTGCTCAGCGTGCCGATGCCGTCGATTTCGATGCGCACGCTGTCGCCGTCCTTCAGCCAGGCCGGCGGCTGCATTCCCATACCGACGCCAGCCGGGGTACCCGTGGCGATCACGTCCCCGGGAAACAGCGTGATGCCGCGCGAGATCGTTTCGATCAACGCCGGAATGCCGAAGATGAGGTCGCTGGTGCGGGCGTCCTGTCGCAGCTCGTCGTTGACCCAGCAGCGCACGCGTGTGTCGCGCCCGTCGATCTCCGTCGCGTCGACCAGCCACGGCCCCATCGGGCAGAAAGTGTCGAACGACTTGCCCATGTCCCACTGCACGTGGCGCTGCTGCACGTCGCGGGCCGTGACGTCGTTGACGATCGTGTAGCCCCAGACATGATCCATCGCACGCGAAGCAGCAATGTTGCGCCCGCCGCGGCCGATGACGACGGCGAGTTCGGCCTCGTAGTCGATCTGCTCGGACACAACCGTTCCCGGCAGGCGAATCGACGCGCGATCGGCGATCACGCACTCCGGCACCTTGGTGAACACGATCGGCCACTGGTCGACACGCTCGTCGCCGCTGAAGATCGTGCCTTTCAGTTCCTGCGCATGGGCGCGGTAGTTGCGGCCGACACACCAGAGGTTGCGGCGCGGCCGCGGCAACGGCGCCTCCAGCGAGACCGCGGCGAGCGGCAGTCGCGCGCCCGCGGGCCTCGGCATGGCCTGACCGTCGGCGAGGTGCTCGATCAGCGCCAGCGCGCCCCGCGACTGCACCTGCTCGGCGCGCTCGCGCAGATCGAGCGGCGTCATCTCGAGTCCGTCCGCTGAGACCTGTCCGACGTGGCGGCGCCCGCCCCACCGGTAGGTGGCAATACGCATTGCTCCTCCGCCGGCCGCGGAAGGCGCGGCCTGTTGCGGTTGTCTCCTGAATCCCCCGGTCGTGGCCGGCGGTCTCTTTCTAAGCGCTAGACACAAAAAAGTGAGACAGCTGTCTCACAGTTCGGACTACGATACCCATGACCCAGGTCCGCGTCCAGTCCGTAGCAATGCCTAGCTCATCGCCGATCCACGCGACCGTGCCCGCGCCGGGCCCTGACCACGGTGTCCGTGCTCGCACCTACCACCAGTTGCTGGCGCACGCGATGGAAGTTGCCCGTAGTGGCCGGATGGTCACGGTCGCCGAGGTGGCCGCCGCCGCCGGAGTGTCGCGCGCTACCGCCTACCGTTACTTCGGCAGCCGCAGCGAGCTCGTCAGCAGGATCGTCGAGGAAAGCCTCGGTCCGGTGCGCCGGTTCGAGTCGGTCGCCACTGAAGGCCGGGAGCGCCTGCAGGAGCTTTTCAGCAAGACTTTTCCGCGCTTCCAGGAGTTCGAGCCGCACATGCGCGCGGCGCTACAACTGTCGCTGGAGCACGCGGCGCTTGAGCGCGCCGGCACGCTGCATGAAGAGCCGTATCGTCGCGGCCACCGCGTGCGCATCCTCGCCGCCGCCGCTGCGCCGTTGAAGCGCGAAATCGGCACGGCCGGCTTCCGGCGGCTGATACGTGCGTTATCGCTGATCTACGGTATCGAGTCCTACGTCGTTCTCAAAGACATCTGGGGGGCCAGCAACCACCAGGTCGAGGCGATTGCACGCTGGATGGCGGATGCGTTGATCGCTGCCGCGATTGCCGATGCTCGGCCCGTGGCCGCGGCCGCCGCGTCGTCGGCGCACAGCAAGCTCGTCGCGAATCGCCCAAACTTGCCAAGTCGCATTCTCACGCCAAGGAGCGGCATCGATGATCAGCGGGATGAATCACTTCACCGTGCTCGCCAAGGACCTGGAGGCGACGGTCCGTTTTTACGTCGATCTGCTCGGCCTGACACCAGGTCCGCGGCCAGACCTGGGCTTTCCCGGCGCATGGCTTTATGTCGGAGACAGCGCCGTGCTTCACATCATCGCCGGACGCGAAATGCCGGTCCAACCGGCCGGCGTACTCGATCACATGGCGTTCTCGGCTAAGGGACTGACGCAGGTCACGGCTCGCCTCGATGCCGAGGGAGTTCGTTACGATCTGCGGCGACAGCGCGGAGCCGGTACCTGGCAGCTGTTCTGCCATGATCCCAACGGCGCCAAGGTGGAACTCGACTTCGATCCGAGCGAAGTGCGCTAGGCCGACGCATGCGTGACGCCTCCCGGCAGCCTCCTGCGATGGAATGCATCCAGCCGGCACGGGCGAGCTGAGTTACGGCCATGACAACTGCGGCAACGTCCCTTCAGTTCTCCGCGGGTGCGCGGGACATCGTCTCCGCCCTCCTGCTTGCACCGAAGCGCGCCAAAGCAGTGCTCGTCCTTGCGCATGGCGCGGGGGCCGGTATGCAGCATCCGTTCATGGCGTCGCTTGCCGAAGGTCTCGCGGCGCGGGACATCGCCTCGCTGCGTTTCCAGTTTCCCTACATGGAGAAAGGCATGAAGCGCCCGGACATGCCTGCGGTCGCCATGGCGACGGTAAGTCTCGCGGTCGCCGAGGCGGCGCGGCGGCTACCCGGGTTGGCGCTCTTTGCCGGCGGAAAATCCTTCGGCGGGCGCATGGCCGCGCGGGCGCAGGCAGTTGCGCCGCTCGCCGGCGTTCAGGGGTTGGTCTTCGTCGGCTTTCCACTGCATCCGGCCGGCCAGCCCGCAGTCAAGCGTGCTGAGCCTTTGGCACGGGTTCATGTGCCGATGCTGTTCCTGCAGGGCACTCGAGACGCACTGGCGGATCTTGGCCTGCTCAAGGTCGTTCTCTCATCTCTTGGGGACCGCGCCACCCTCAGGACCTTCGCAGACGCCGATCACTCGTTTCATGTGCGCAAGAGCAGCGGCTCCAGCGACGACCAGGTCATGCGCGCACTGATCGATGGCGCCGCCGACTGGATGCTGTCCGTCGTCCAGAGGCAAAGCTAGGTTCTCCGAAAACCTGCATACGCTACCGCCTGTCCTCGAGGAGCGCTTGCAGCTTTTACGCGAACCGCGTCAGCGCCCTTTCGAAGAATGTGCATACCTCGATCCGCCGAGCTCAATCCATAGCACTGGCAATCGGGCTGTCCACGCGCGCGATGCAAGTCGACGGTGGACGCGTCACCGCCGACATCTAGCTGGCAGCGTCACGATGCAGGAAGACTTCGATGGTTCGGACAAAGATGAAGCCAAAGACGCCAAGAGCCCAGGTCAGGGCAACCGCGAAAGGGCCACTACTCGACCGATACGGAACGCCCGCGACATTGAGCCAGAGACCGATGACAACCACGACCGAGATCGCAAAGATGATGACGACCCATGGCGGAAAGCGGCCCTCGATCACACGGCGACGGCGAAACTGTGTCACCAGTACGAACGTAAAGATCAATGCAGCGGCTGCGCTGGATACGGACCACGTGACACGCTCAGAGACATGAAGGAGGTTCAAGAGGGCCGGAACCAGACCCAGGGCAGTGACAACGAATCCGCCTTCAATGTAAAGACGGACGAGGCGGAGATGCCGATCCGATAGCTTGCCTCCGAGCGCACCGCGGAGCGTGACCACGATCGCCGAAAAACCCACAAAAGACAGAGAGAGGGCAGCGAGCCTGAGAAGAAAGTCCGATTCTGCTGATGTCACGATCGCTTCCCCGGGATAGGCGGTTGTAGACGTTCGGAGCGCCGCCTGGCAACCGACGGCTCTCGCAGGAAGGCGCTGTAAGGCACCGTGGTGACATTTTGTCGGCTTTGAGCGGCGTTGGCGAGAACTCGAAGCCATCCCCGGCCGAGCGATCGCTCACTAGAGAGCGGCGGCCAATTCCCGCGTCAAACGAGCGGCGGGTATTTCCTTGCATCCGCTGGCGTTCTGGCCGGACCACAGCGGGGAGAATTCGCCCGAGCCTTTCTCTTCTGCGTTAGCGCGCAGAGGTGCAATAGCCGATGTTGCCAAAGGGAACGCGGGCGCCTTTGGACTGATCGGGCCCAGCTCTCGAATGATGCGGTTGACGATTCCACGAGCCGGCCGACCCGTGAATACGTTCGTAAGCGCGGTGTGACGGGCCGCTCCGCTTTTCAATGCCGCGCGATGCACCGCACTCGTAGTCGCCTCTGGACAGAGCAAGTAGGCAGTTCCGATCTGCACACCGGCCGCGCCGAGCGCAAGCGCCGCCGCAACACCCTTCGCATCTGCGATGCCGCCGGCAGCGATGACGGGCAGCTTCACCGCCCGGACAATTTGTGGCAGGAGCGCAAACGTACCAACTTGCGTACTCAAGTCGGCAGACAGGAACATTCCCCGGTGGCCGCCAGCCTCGAGCCCTTGCGCAATGATGGCATCAACTCCGCGGGCTTCCAGCCAAACCGCCTCTTCGACCGTCGTTGCCGAAGACAGAACCTTTGAGCCCAGCGCCTTTACGCGCTCGACCAATTCGGGCGAAGGCAAGCCAAAATGAAAACTGACGACGGCCGGTTTGAATTCGCCGAGCAGGTCGGCGCCCTCTGCGCTAAAGGGTGTTCGCCCAGGTCCACTTGGAATCGTGGCTGAATCGATCCCAAACTCCCTGTAATACGGTGCCAGCGCCGCTCGCCACTGTTGTTCGCGCTCGATACTGGCAACAGGCGGAACGTGGCAGAAGAAGTTCACGTTGTACCGATTGCCGCACTGGGCTCTGAGTGCTGCAAGCTCGCTTCGCATCGCGTCGTGACCGAGCATGGCACAAGGCAGCGAACCCAACGCGCCAGCACTGGATACTGCAGCAGCCAGCGCACTTCCCTGCACTCCGGCCATAGGTGCTTGAACGATGGGAAGTTCAACGCCGATTAGTTGTTGCAGAGTCATCTATGAATCAGCCGCCTTCGGACGGGGAGAAGAAAGTCGACTTTCAGGCATTCTGACTGCGCGGTGCGACGACCGCAATACGCCCGCGCTGAGGCGAAACCTAAACGTACTGAGACACGGCACGACTGCTCCAGCCTGTGCCGAGGAACGTTAGTCGGCGATTGCGGACGTCACGGGCTTGAACAGGTTGATGTTCGTGGGTCGGAAGCCGAGCTTCGTGTACAAGGCCTGTGCATCGACGTTGTGGCCAAAGACGTGAAGAGCGATACCTGAAAGGCCGATCTTTCTTGCTTCCTGTTCCAGAGCGCAAAAAGCTCGATAGGCATGCCCCTTGCGGCGATGTTGAGGTTGGATCTCAACGTCGTAGACATATGCGATGCGAGCGCTGAACATTGTCTTCACGGCGAACCAAAGGACACCCACGGGCCTGGAATCGGAATCCTCGATCATGTAAAAGAAGTTGTCCGGCGTCGTGAGGCCTTGCGGCAGCAGTTCTTCATACCCCTTCCTGGACAGCTGCAGCGATTCTTCCTCTGACCACTGGCCCGACGCCACCTTATCTGCCGCATACGCCGGTATCGTGTGCTCGAGCCACTCGGCGTACTCGTACGACGTCATCGGGCGAAGTATGGGCATGGCGATGGCTTCCGTATCTCACGTGGTAGTCGGGGTGCATTTTCCCCTCGCTTGGAACCGTAGAGGCGGCAGACTACGCGTCGGCAACGGAGGCGCGCAGCGCAACAGCCAGCGCGGCTTCTCCGCTCGCCAGATCCTTCCACTTCAGGTCCACCTGTGGCTTGCGCCTGCCTTTGCCGATCAGGCGCAATCCTTCCGGATCGATCACGACCGTGTACGGGACACCATCAATCTCGATCGAGCGCTTCAGCGCCTTTTCCAATGGGGTGGTCATGACGCCTCTCCTCAGCTCTGCGTTAGCGGCCCGAGGTCTGAGCATGCCTGCAGCAGCGTTCTTCGCCAAACCGCGTTCTCGCTGCGCGGAGACTGCTGCCCGGCGCGCAACTTCGCGCCAGGTGGCGACAAGCCGGACACCGAGCTTTCGGCGAAGCTCGCGCACGGCCAAGGCAGCTTGGCGGCCACGGCGGGGAATGCCGTAAGCGAGCCCCAGGCCGCTAGTAAGCGCCCCGGACGAGGTTGGTGGGTCGCCCG
>CAVQID010000009.1:0-21970 GCA_963712485.1 uncultured beta proteobacterium | reverse complement strand
GCGAAATTACCTTAACAACAGTCGCTAAACGTATGAACCTACATGTGTTCGCTCGCCTCCTTCGCGGGCAGATGTTGAACCATTCTCTTAAGACTTGAACCTTGACTGAGGGACAAGAATGGCTGTTTGCGGTTTTGCCTGTCCGACCGCGGACATTCGAAATCCAGCCCGCGTCGAGTTTGCTAATCGAGCTCTAGCGCTACCAGCCATGTCGGTGGCACCGCGACTCACCCGATTGGGTGGTCCTCTTGACCCGCTCAGATTGGTGCCGTAGCGTTCGACTCAACGTGCCGGCAACGACGGTGCGTTCTGTAGCTGGGGCAGCCTCCCGAGACCTTAGAGACTGGTGATCGGCGCAGCCGGTCACCAAGCAGCGTCGAGCTGCGATCACGTGCGTGCTTATGCGCGCACCTGGAAAAACGGCGGGCCGTCCAAATTCGGCCGGGCTTGGCAACTTTGCGCCTTTTCGCCCACCCCGTTTTCTGAACCGAGCCCCGAACCTGCCGTCTTGCGCGCACCGCACGAACGGCTTCACGGATAAACCCATAAGGGTTTGAGTCGCAGCACGAATCCGCGTCGTCGCCGACGCATTCGCGCCGCTTGCGTGCTCGCGCTGCCGCGCGATTGCGCTGAACGCTTCACACCCAATCCGGCAGTTCGAGCACTGGCGTGCTCGTCGACGGCCTGCTGCGCCCTCGACCTTGCGTCGAGGGCGATCGGCAATGAGATCCCGAATCGCTTTCAAGCCCGACGCAAGGAGACCTCTAGACGAGATTCAAACCACCTATGCAAACTCAACCGGGCCAGGCCGCCAAGCCCAGAATTGGCGCAGAAGCACTTCCGCCGGAAGCGCGGCTCCGCCGAGCCGCCTTCGGGCTGAACGTTCCACGCTCCGCACTCGCTCAATCTCTTGCCTGTCTGGGTCGCTTGATCGAGCGGGCGAACGTTGCTGGAGCGACCCTGCCTCTCGAAGCAATCAGGAGCCTTGAGTACATGGCATCGGCTGCCAGCCATGGCGACGGCCAGTCGCCCACATGGCAGGGCGCAGAAAGTCCAACGGCCAAGCTCCTTGCCCTGCTCGGTAACAAGACCCACCCGGCGGACCTGCTCTTTAGGAGAATCGTCGCTGTACTGACCGACGGCGACATTGCGCGGGCGCGCGCCGTATCAGCCTGTCATCGAAGCTGCGTGTGCTGCGGTGGGAAGCCAGGACGACGATGCGCGCCGCGTTGCCCAGATCGGCGCCGGCGACCTGCAGGAACTGGCGTTACTTGCGGAGCACTTCAAGCGATCCGATTTGCCGGCAACTCGGGTTCCACTCGTCGGTACCTTCGCCTACCGACTGCTGCTGAAGGCGCTGGCGGCCATCACACGAAATCGGATTTACGGGCTTCGCCCGGCCGCATCAGCAGCGAGCGCCGCCGCGCCAGGGTTTCGATGGCACAGATACTGGCCGGCGGGCGCGCGGGCTGGCGTGAACGCAGCGGGACTGGACGCGCTGGGCGGTGGGCTCACGGTGCGGCAGGCGTGCGTTGTGTTCCCGCGGCTTCTCCGTGACCTGGGCGGTCCCTCGGCATCTTCAGCCTGTCTTGCGCTCACGACTGTCTTCTTTCGACGCTATCCGAGGGATCTTGCACGGTTTGCGCTTTCCGACCAGGCCGGAGCGGACGCTTGCCGACCGCAGGACCTTGGCCGCAGTTTCGCTTCGATGCCAGCGGTCCGCGTCGTCGTCCCTGCGCAAGCCCCGGTGGCCCTGGGCCTCCCTGACATCCTGGATCGGCGGGCTGACGCGCTGCCGATCGAATACGTCCAGGCCCTCCAGCGGTTGCGTGCCAAGCGGCCGGAAGCGACAAACCTTCACCAGCTGCACGACGTCGATGCCACCACGACGTCTGCGCTCGAAAAGTATATTCATTCGATCGCGCCCTCCTCCCGACCGCTCACCATCGGGCGGCTCGTCGACTCGCTTCCGCGCCTCGTACTTGCCCACTGCGAAGACGAGGTGCTGGCTGCCAGTCTGACCACGGATTTCACACTGGTGACAACGGCCGTACTCCATTACGCCCTGGTCACTGCCGCCGACCGAAATCGCGCCACGTCTGCGACCTACGCTGCACTCGGCTTTAGCGGAGAACTCGCCCGCCCGATCGAGGAGGATTTCTCCCTAAATCCGCATCCCAGCGATGACGCCATCAAGAAATTCCTGAGTATCAATCTAGTGGCCGTCGTGAATGCCATCGGCAAGCTGCCGTCGAATGCGTTGCCCAGAACCTTGGCGAGCGCTTTCAACCAGGCAGTTCCTCCCCTCGTTGCCCTCTTCCGGTTCTTCACCGGCTTACGGCCCACCAAGCATTTCGACATCGCGCTGCGTTCAGTTGCCCTTGACCAGGGGTGGGCTGTTTTGTCAGACAAGGTCAGCTGCGACTATTGGCAACGCCGGCTTGTGGCGCTGCCGGAGGTACTGGTCAGGTTGCTGCGCCTTTATTGCCAGCGCCTTGAAGATCTCGCTGGGCGATTCGACCCTATACGGCCCAGATCGGCCGCGCAGATTCGGCTACGACTCTTATCCGACAGCACTGAATCTCTGTTCTTCGCCTTCGACGAAGAGGTTGACGCTGTCCGCCCCCTTCGCGGCGCGGCGGTGAACGCATGCTTCAGAAGTCTCGGCGGCTTTGCAATGGCACCCAACGCCGGCCGCGTCGTACTCGAGCGGGTGATTCGGGAGGGCGGCGGCAAGAGTGTTGAGGCCTCTGCTCAGGCCGGTCATGGCGCCGATGGTCAGCAGCCCTATGCGCGCGGCTCGGGCCTCGCTCCGGCCAGCGTAGTTTGCACCGTCAATCGAGCCTGGAAGAACAAATTGCACGCGATCCGATTCGACGACACGTTGGCCATGGTTCCCTCGCCGGTCTGGCAACCGACGTTCGCCGCGTCGCAAAGGGCGCCGCAGACGCTGCGCACCCCACTGGACGGAACAGAGCCGTGCCCTTTCTCGGCCGACCTGGGACATCTTTCCCGCATCTACAAGCTCGCGGCGGACAGGCTCCTGCTTCGGCCGCCAGCAAGCCTATGGGCGCGGCTGGTGTGCTGTCTGATACTTCGCGATGGGCTGGCGGTGCGCAGCGAGCTGCTCGCCGTTCTGGAGGAAATCATCACCGGCGGCATTTTCGTCGATGCGACCGAGCGCCTCGCGGTGGTCGACGCGAAGCTCGATCGGAAGGGCCTGCGTCGCGTCTACTTCTCTCCCGAAACCGTGCGCGCAATCGCCGCGGTGCCAGCGCATCCCGTTGAACTGGATGATGTGATAGCGGACAGCGGCGCATATGTGAACGCCTTGCTTCCAGCGCCGGCGCCTTCTGCTGAACGCGCACTGGATCTGCTGCTCGCCGCGGTACGCGCGTGTCAGACGTTCATCTATCCCGGCCTCGTTCGCGCTCACACCCATTTGCAGATCAACTGCCGGACCACTCACCCGGAAATCCTTGCACGTGAGGCCGGCTTGTCGGTGGCAGCAGTCGCGGACGAAGCGCAGGGGACTGCACTGCGGGCCGGCGAGTTGCAACCCTTGTCGTTCGCTCATGAGCTCCGCCGTATCCGTGGCAAGTTGAGCGCCGTCATCGGGGCAGCAACCGCGCGGGCCCGGCGGCTTGGCGAAGCCGAACTGGCGCTTCAGTTCGAGCTCGATCCTCTCGCACTCACAGAATTGGGACAGGTGTTCATTGCGATGGTGCATTACCTGCTCTTCGATCGACGGTGTGATGCATCGACAGTGGAATCGTATCTGTCGGTCATCGGACCATTCCTCGTATGGCTTGAGCAGGTCGATGACGTTCCACTTGGCATGCGTGACCTCCGGGCCGAATACCGGGAGTATTGCGATGCCTCGATCCCACCGTCGGACAAGCAATGGTCCAACCGCGAAGCAATGATGAACCACTTGCTCGATTGGGTCGGCCAGCCGCGGATTCGCTCGCGCGAAGGAACGTTGGCTGACTCGTACGTTTACGCGGTGCGATTTGCGGACGTTCAGCGTGCCATCGAACTTGTCAGGCAGCTGCCGGACCACCCGATGGATCAGGTGCGGCGCGCGGTTTACCAGCTAGGCGCGACGAGTGCCGCCCCATTGCGACCGAACGATCCCCTGCACTTCCGCTTCGAGGACGTCGTCGGCGGGCCGCATCCGATTGCCTTCGTCACGCCCGCTGCCGGCACTCATACAAAGTCGCGCAGCGGGGAGCGGCTGGTTTGTCTCCAAGTCGACAGATTCGGAGCCTTCGTCGCCCCTTTCATTGCCGCGCGGGCGGCCGTCGTCAAAGACCGCAGTGCCTTCATCGCCGGTGACAGTGAAGACCCGCGTGAGCTAAAGATCGCGGAAAAGGGCTCTGCCGTGGCGCGTGCGGCCGTGCGCCTTGCTTGCGGCTCGATGCGTGTCGGTGTGTACAGCATCCGAGGCATGGTCATCTCTGAACGCCTGACAGGTCGCCTGCTGCTTGGGGATGAGAGCCAATCAGCGCTCGCGATGCGCAATATCGGCGCGCTCGGCGCCAGCGAAAACGGCCACTCGAGTCCCCTTGGTGGGCCAACAATGTACTTTCACCAAGCCGACGTCGTGCGCCGTCAGCTTTGGGACATCCATCTCGCTGACGAAGGACGCGATCTGAGCAGCGCCTTCGTGGCGACCCTGACCGACAAGTCGGAGGACTGCATTCGCAAACAGCGAGCGCGGTATGGGCTTGCCGCAAGAGATGTCCTGAAACGCACTCTGACTCTGGAACGTATGCGAACTCGCACAACGCGCCTGCGGCCTCTTGAGGAAATGCCAGGCCTCGTGGCACCGGCGTGTGAACCAAGAGAGGCCGCGCGTGAGCCTCGCGCGCCACACGGGCTGGATTTCAGGGATTTCGCGTCAGTCGCAATCCGACTGCTACAAGGCGCGTCCCCGGACAACGCGGCCGCCGGTACGGTTGCCACACCACGGGACGTTCATTGGATCCGAGAAGGCACCGAATTCTGGGTCGTGAATGGAAAGGAGGATCCCGGGGTTCGTTCGCTTCGCGGTTTGGCGGGTCGAACTACGCTGCAACTGATCCGGGACTGCGCGGTTGCAGCTATGAGGCACGACCTGTCAGACATGGAGTGCGTGATGCTTGCGCGATGTCTGTCACTTCGAGGAACGCCGTGGAGCATCGACAACGCCGAGCAGCTCGATAGTCTCAGAATTGTCTGCCAATTGCAGGATCGACTTGCGCCTTGTCTCAGGATCACCAGCCGTACCAATTTGCTTTCAGCGCGCAAAGCCGCTCGCCGCGTTGGAATCGAGGACGTCCAAATTGCCAGACCGGCAAACGGTCTTCGGTTCGGAGAAGTTGAGTTCGAGTCAATTGCATTGAATCGAGTGTCGGGCAATCTGGCTGCGTCGACAAGCGTGTTCATCGCCATGGTTCTCCATTACGTGACGAGGAACTTCAAATGGACGACCTAGCGATCCTGGAAGCCCTGTCCGCGATCGCGGAGGGCGAGGCGGCCGAAGCTCTTTCGGTCAGTTTCACCGCGCCAGCGGACTATGAACGTGTTTTTGAAGAGGCTTGCAGGCCGCTAAGGAAGCTTGCCAGCGCCTTGGAGGCGTTGCTTCCGCGGGGCTCAACATTGCCTGTCAGCGTCGCGCGACTTAAAGGTAAACGGTTGTTCAAAGTTCTGCTTGCATGCGAGCGAGGGCAATGTTCCCTTCCCTTTTCGTCTCGAGCTAGCGGCCAGTCTCCGGAACAATGGGCAGCACTTCAAATCGTCGAAGCCTTGAACGAAAAGCTGCCGATCCTCGTCGAGAAGGCGCGGGAGATCATGCGCAGTGCGCAGCGAAAAACACTCACCCCGCAGGAGCTGTCGCACTGGCTTGACTCCGACATGCAGCTGAGGAGAACGAAAGCAGCGCTGCTCGACCTTTGGCGGCGCGAAGAAGTTATTCGCCTTAACGATGATGTTTGGATTGGCGGAATGTCCTCAGTGCCCATGCACATTCGCTTCTCACAAGCGATGGACGACATACGCGTCGACGATATTGGCGCTGACTCGAGTGCGAAACTGCGCGGCTGCTGGGGGAGTCCTTCCGTGCAGGTTGCCGCTGGGCCGAGAAACCTTGGTGACGCGACGATCACCGTGCGCTGCCCAAACGAGCGTGACTTCCATGTTCTTAATCTTGCGCGTTTCAGCGGACAGACGTTGTCTGCAACGCTAGATTGCTCATTGGCGGTCGGGTCCGGCAAGAACATCTACCGAGTGGTCAATGTTCGGGTCGCGCCGCCGTTTTGGGACGTCTGCCATTGCCAGGTTGATCGGCTCGCAGACGCTTCGACCGCATTGAACTCCGTCGAGACCGTCCATTGGCTCACCGGATAGATACCTTCGAGTGAGAAGTGGCTTGTTTGACGCTGGATGCGATTTTACGATCCGCTTATCACAGTCGACATCGGAGGAAGATCCGCGCGCTCTGTCGGTGAGTTTTGCGCGTCCGCTGCCAATCAAACGGGAGCCTGCTTGGCGGAACGGCCATTGACTCGTCACGTGTCTTTGCTATGCGCAGGCCTCAATCTCCTCCAGCTCGTCGCCGATTGCGTCGCGTGCAATTGCAAGGTCATAGTCCTGCTGCAGGCCCACCCAAAATCCATCATTCAGACGGAAAAACCGCGAGAGGCGAAGACCCGTATCGGCGGTGATTGCACGGCGCCCCGCAACAATTTCGCTGATACGCGGTGCGGGCACATGGATCGCTTTCGCCAAGGCGTACATCGAAATTTTCAAGGGAACAAGAAACTCTTCCTTGAGGATCTCTCCAGGAGTCGGATAAGGAACTTTGCGCATGACTTTCACCTAGTGGTAGTCGCAAATTTCAACGTCAATCGCGTCACCCTCTACGAACTTAAAACAGACCCGCCATTGATCATTGACTCTGATACTCCATTGGCCGGCTCGGTCACCGCTCAGCCGCTCCAACATATTCCCTGGCGGGATCCTTAGCTCACCCACATCCATGACTCGGTTAAGCATTGCGAGCTTCCGCATAGCAACGGATTCAATGTTGCGAAAGCGCGCGACCCGAGTTCCCTCGTACATCGCCTTCGTGTCCTTGCACCGAAATGACTTGATGGCCACTTGACCAAGATACTAACGCAGCGCGTTATTAACGTAAAGCGTTAATAGCACCCTGATCTGTACCGTCATTGGGTTCGTCAAAAGCACTAGGCACGAGACGCTTTATGGGTCCCATATAATTGATTTAATGGGCAAGCCCGGCAGAGCGATCCCTGGCAGCGCATAAGACCTCGCCGCGCACCTGAAGGAAACGGTCTTCCGGATCGTCCTTCGGTAGAAGCTGCAATGCGCCAGCGAAGTCGCTTACTTCCAACCTAGCGCGCACTCTTTCATAGGCGATGAGTGTTTCCTGCGGCGGCCGGCCCGGTAGTGGACCGAGTCGGGGAATGGCGGACAGAAACGCCTCGGCCTCCTGAGGTCGTCCCTGCATTATCAGATTGCGCGCGACCTCGATCCAATCGAGGAGTGTGAGGCCACTCTTCGCCATTCCACGCTCTTCATAAATACGCAGCACTTGGCATCGCCATGGCGCACCTGCATCTTGGGGAGTTTGAGGAAGCGCTCGCGGTCGCGGAGCGGGCAGTGGCGGTGAATCCTACCTACGTGTTCGGTCACACGTTGATCGCGGCGGCGGCCGCTCAGTGCGAAGACATGAAGAAAGCGGAGGCCGCCGTGGCGGAACTGCAGAAGCTGCAGCCGAACCTCACGATCGAAACGTATCGAAAAGATCAGTTGTCCGATCGCCCTGCTTATTTGGTGCAGCGTGAGCGCCTCTATGCCGGCTTGGGTAAGGCTGGCTTGCGATCGGTGCCCGTTGGCGTTGCTTCAGAAGTTAATCGCTAATGGTCGGCTGCAGCGATAATAATCAACACCCGTTGACGTTGCTATCGGGCCGCAAAAAATACCTAAAGGGTGGCTAAGTTTTCGGCCACATTGACGCTATCGCCGCTAAATCCTAGATGTCCGTACATGGACGCCCCCGGTTTGCCAGGTTTTCAATTGATGACAGCATGAAGGTGAGGATTGCTTCCGTACATCCGGACTTTGGTTGCGGCCTTTAGCCGCTGTCCCTGATGGAATCTGCTGGTTGGCTCCCGACCGCAATTTCGCACTCGAAGTGCCCAGACGTTGTGGGGTTTGGCCAACCACGGTCCGACCTGTCTTGCCATCACTGCATGATCACCTGCGCAATCGGTGGTGGGTCGTGCTCCTATAACGCAATTGGTTTTCGAGTCGATTTACGCCGCTGTTAGCTGCGGACGGTGGTTCGCCTGGAACTCGCGATCGTGCGCCAGCAGCGCCCACGCTGTTCGCGCATTCTTGCTCGCCAAGGCGACCGCGGCCACGTTGCAATGCTTCCTTTGTAGCAACTTGCCCAGCCAGGTATCGGTGCTGTCCGTCTTGCGCTGGGCAAATTGGATCACGGCGCGCGCCCCATGGATCAGCAACGTGCGCAGATAGACATCGCCGCGCTTGCTAATGCCCAGCAGCAACGGCTTGCCACCACTGGAGCTTTGCCGCGGTACCAGTCCGAGCCAGGCCGATAGCTGACGACCGTTGGCGAAGCTGCGCGCATCGGCGATCGAAGCCACAAGAGCACTGGCCGTCAGCGGGCCAATGCCGGGAATCTTCTCGAGTCGGCGGCTGAGCTCGCTGCTGCGATGCCAGGCCTTGATCTGCGCTTCGAGCTCGTTGACCTGTTGATGCAGATCGCGCAGATGACTGAGCATCCGCTCGATCAGCTGCCGGAATGCCAGCGGCAAACTGTCCGCACAACGCTCGAGCAGCAGCGGCACCCGCTCGCGGACATGGAACAGTCCGGTGGGAACCACGAAGCCGAACTCAGCGAGCAGTCCGCGGATCTGATTGGCTTGCCCGGTTCGAGCCCGCACCAGGCCTTGCCGCACCCGGTGCACCGCCAGCACGCTTTGCTGCTCGATGCTCTTGATCGGCACGAAGCGCATGTTGGGCCGTGCCACCGCTTCGCAGATGGCTTCGGCATCGGCTGCATCGTTCTTGTTGGTCTTGACGTACGGCTTGACGAACTGCGAGGCCATCAGCCGCACAGTGTGCCCCTGGACCTGCAGGGTGCGCGCCCAGTGGTGCGCGCTACCGCACGCTTCCATCCCGATCAGGCACGGCGACAGGTTGGCAAAAAACGTCGTCATCTGCTCCCGCCGCAACTGCTTGCGCAGCACGGTCTTGCCGCGCGCGTCGACGCCGTGTACCTGAAACACGTTCTTCGCCAGATCAACGCCAATCGTCGTAATCTCCATGGTGGACGCTCCCCTCAGTTCAGTGGTTGCTGATACTTCCACTCTGGCACATCGATGCCGTCGTGAGTGGGGGCGTCCATCCCATTGCAATTGGCCGTCCCGCGCCTATTGAGCCGTCTGGTGGCTCAACATGGACTCGAACTCCTTCCATGAGTTCGCGAGATCTCATTTCGGAAACACGTCCAGAGACACCGCGATGCCGAGGCGCGCCACAGCGCGCAATAACTCCGGCGGCAATTCGACAGCGAAGTTTCGCGAGCCGTATAAGCCAACAAAGAACTCGGCGCGTCCGCCAGATTTGCGCAAGCGCGACAGAAACGAGCGCGCTTCATTGAACTGCTGAACATGGCGCGACAAGAACCGCTCAACCTGTTCTTGCTTTGACTTGACCTTCCTGTCAGTGAGCCGCGCCGTCCAGTAACTGTTGGGGTATGTGCCTGAAACTGCAGTACCCCTTGGTGTGGTGTGGTGCGCGGCTCACCGCGCCTCCAGGACCGCCACGGTTCAAACCCGAAGATCTTTATGGCCGAAGCGAGGTTTCGACTCGGATGCCACAGCCTGAGTGAGACTTGGTAGCTGTACGGGTACATGAGATCTAACGGCCTCGAGATGACCCGCCTGGCCAGCCCAACCCTAGCCTCGGGCGCCGGCCAAGACACCGGGCCGGACAGGTCGGCTCCATCGAGTTGTTAGGCCGCCCAAGATGACCATCTACTTCAGAGTGGGGGCGGTTGCCATCCACCCAATGCGTCTTCGATAACTTGGGCCAGGGCGAGGACGATGTCCTCTCGCCACGGTCGTGCCGCGAACTGCACTCCGACAGGCAAGCCGCTCTCTGTTCCTCCTGCTCGGACGACAGTACATGGCCAACCACACAGGCTGAAGGGCAGCGTGTAGTTGAACCGCCATTCTCTGTCGGCTTCAGTATGGGGAGGCGCTGGTTGGTAGTCCGCGGGACAAAGGATCGCGTCGTAGTCGGCCATGAACGCTAGCATCGCGCTTCGGAAACGATCCCAGTCTAAGAACAGCCGCTCGACTTCGGCGCCGGGCATTTTCGACAATCCCCAATAGCGTTCCGTAATTTGCCTTGAATCAAGTAGGCAGCGGGGTTTCGCCTTATGGGCAACCACCCCTGCCTGCTTGAGCGCACTAGCTGCGGACTCTACGGCCGATACAACGTCAGGGGTTGGCGTGGCTTGGCCATCGTCGACGTAGTAGGCGATTCGCAGGCGGTCTGCAGACACGGACGACGGATCTCGGATGGGCATTGGAATGACTCCGGAGTCAATTCCATCCTCCCCGGCAATCAGAGGGAACGCCAGGACGAGATCCCTAACATAGCGAGCCATGGGGCCGATCTGTGTCCGGTAGTCGCTAAGGCCGCCAGGATGCTCGAGCACCCCAGTGTTGGGCACTCGGCCAGAGGTCGGTTTGAGAGTGGCAATGCCGCAGAAGTGCGCAGGAACGCGGAGGCTGCCGCCAGAGTCGCTGCCAATTCCCAAGACTGACTCGCCCGCCGCAATCGCAGCTGCTTCACCACCGCTACTTCCGCCAGGTGTGCAGGACAGGCTGTAGGGGTTGTTGGTTCTGCCATAAACGGGATTTTCGGTAATGCCACCCGCGCCTCCAGGCGGGCAGTTAGTCTTCCCGAGAAGAATGCCTCCGGCCGCCTTCATCCGGGCCACTGCCACGGAATCGTTGCTGGGGATGAAACGGGCCCGCTCCTCCAGACCGGCAGCAGAAACGATTCCAGCCGTCGCGAAGACATCTTTCACAGTGAATGGGATCCCGTGAAGAGGGCCCATCACGTCTCCTCGTGCCAGAGCTTGATCAGCCTTGCGGGCCGCCGCAAGGGCGCTATCTTCGGCAACCTGGACGACAGCATTCAGGCGCGGGTTGACTTCCTCAATTCTTCGCAGGTGGGCAGTGACAATCTCCTCTGAGGAAAGCCGTTTGGTGAGGATGGCACATGAGAGGTCAACTGCAGAAAGCCTCAGTACAGTATCCAGCACGTTATCCTCAGTGGGTCTCACACCGCCCCCCGACAGGATGGAAACGAACGTCTAGGGCGGCCTAACTTGTTTTCACACGGGAGTTTTTCCGTTTGACCGGATCCGGACTCCATTTAACCGGAACCGCCGGTCGACGAAAAGTCCTTGCAGCACGCGGCATTAGAAGGACCAGAGCGGCCCAGCCAGTCTCGAGGCCCGTGATAACCGGGTCTCTTTGGCTGCCTCGGTACTTCTGCCAAAGAACGTCCGCTTCTCGCCGCCCGCCGGGGTGCGACTCGGGGCCGCTTGTGGCCGGGTGAAGTCGCCAGTCGGCGTGTCAATCCAGGTATGTCCAGGTGTCTGCCCCATCGAAACGTCGAATGCGCAAGTTGTCGATCTCCACCGGGTCAAAGTTTCTGACGTTCACCGCCATGCGCCCGTCTGGCTTGGATTCGAGCGGTTCCCAGTGAGTGACGCAGCCGCAATGTCGACACCGCACTGTCTTTAGCGTCTTGTCGCCCCAGACGTACGCTTCGGTGTGTTCGGGGTGCCCGGCGATCTGGACGGTCCCGATCTTGTAGAACGACCAGAGCGCACCCAGACGCCTGCAGATGGAGCAATTGCACACAGTAGCTACTTCGGGTCGCGTTGGGACTTCGATTTGAATGGCGCCGCAGTGGCACGTTCCCGTGAGCATCCCTGGTGCCTTTCAACTGTCCTCTTCTGCGCAAGTCTGGCGCACAAGCACCATGGCGGCAACTGGCCGAACGCCGAAGTCTCAAGTCTCATAGTGCTCGACCATGAGGGTTTCCATCCGCGTTCCTTCAGTCCACAGTCGGTGATCCACGCCAGCGGGCCACGTGACCAGTTCCCCGCAGGAAAACGGCACTGCCTTTCCGTCAACGGATACGTATCCATTGCCGGCTAGGCATATGACATCAATGTCGAACGCTGCCGAGTCCTCGTCAATCGTCGAGTGCTCCGCGAATCGAAGATTTGCTAGGACGAAGCCCTTTCCCTGCAGCAGAACGCGAAATTCGACGCCGACTGATCCCTCTCTCGGCAGCGGCTTCCACACCGACTTCGACACGCGTTCCATCTCCACGTCATCTCAAACTACGTCCGCTATCGAGCGCTCTTGAGGGTTAGCCAGCGTGTCAGCTGCTGGCCGCGCCGAGACGAGGAAGGAAGCCTGTCTCTAGGTGCGCCGTTATTGCACCGATTTACTCAACATAGTCCAGCGTGGGCAATCCACCACAGCCTCGTATGCAGTGCCAAAGATAGATCGCGAGGCCGACATCGCCGGTCCAAAGGGTGTGCCGCCCTTGACTATAGTGAGCCTGCATCCGCGCTCGTTGTTCAAGCGAGTGCATTGCAAAGCTGCGGGCGCGCTCAAGCCATAGGGCTTCGCCGGTACGTTGGTAAAGCGTGAGAAAAGCGTAGCCATTGCCCGCCGTGCCGTGACACAGCCCATATCCTTTCGTCAGCGGGCCTGCGCTCCAGACAGCATTGCCGGCTCCTAGCAGCATGGTGTCCATCTCCGGCGACTGGTTGCGCGGGAAATCCGCCATTGCTGTAACGACGCCCGGTGCGCCATGACACCACTGCATCAGCATGCTAGGCCGGCCTGGTCTCGGGTCGAAGGTTGTCGGTGGCCAACTGACAGCGCCGTCATGGTCAACCTTCTTGGTTGCACGGAGGGTAGCAACGCAGCGGTCATACAGCTCGTTGCGTCGCTCGTCATCTAGCACGGTGGCACCCTTGAGCAATGCGAAGGCGTTGCCGACGAAGCCGTGACCCGCGCCGAGGTATTGAACGACTTTGCCATAAAGGTCCTGTGTCCAGAGATAACACTCGGCTCTTCGGTCGAAGATCCAGGTGCGCCACAGCTGCTCGACGTTTTCCAGAAACAGCTCACGCCATCGTTGTTCGCCAGTCGCTTCCCACAGGTGCCAAGCCGCCAGCATGGTCCCGGGCGCGCCCCAAAGCGCCTCGTTGGTGGGGTTCGGGATGTTGGCCTTGACGGCGTCGCAGATACGATCGGAAACTGCTGCAGAGCGCGTCAAGAGCCACGCCACGAGCAGGATGCCAACCTCCCCAAGGAAATAGGACGGGACGACGCTGCCTGTATCAGGGCCTGCCCGATACGCTTCCCGGACTCTTTCAATCGCAGCGGTGGGATCGAGCGCCAAGTTGGCGGCACCTTGTCGCTGCAGGTACCACAGCGCCCACACCACGCCTGCACTGCCGAGATACAAGCCCTTGAATCGGTACGCGGGATCGTCGTCCTCGACGTCGAGCGGGTGCGTAGGCCAGTTGCCACTGCTATCCCGTGCGCGCTCGGCGTCCTCGACTACCGACTGGATCGCCTCGCGCGCTCGCGTTTCGTTCCACGGGATCTCAACGAGCGGCTCGTGGCGTTCTGCGGCAACAAGTGCGGTCATGTTCTCATTGCCTTATCGGCAGCCCATGATTCCGTCCGCTAATGCGACGAGAGGATGGCCGCTATCAGGCTACTTGCGCAAGCGGCGCCGACGGCCGGTTATGGCCGTCAGGAGCAGTTGCGCCCCGCAGGTCGAACGACTGCTATCAGGGTGGAGCAAACTTGAACTGCCCTCCCCCACGCGTTTTGACATTATCCCGCTGAGGTCCACTCCCCTGCCCCATTGCGGACTACTGGGACCGCCGCATTCGGCCACGAGCGGTTCTTTCAACTTTCGCTCAAAATCACTAGGAAGCAGACATCCCGGAGGCATGATCTGCACGCACTAGTGGATTGGGCCGACGATTGTCAGCGGAACGCCAACAAGTATGCAGCTATCGATCAGTCTGGCCTGTGCCGCGGCCTATCGCTTGGCAATGGCACTGACAGGGTCCCATTGCCTGGGTCTTATCAGGTCATACGAGCGGCAGCATCCGGAGTGTCGATCGAGCACTTGGATGCTGGTCGTAATTCACTTGGCAAAGGGGCTGCTTGTTGTTGTGGTTGTGCCTGTTGCCGTATATCGTGGTCTTCGGGCGCAATTGAGGACCGAGTTCCGCGTTGCTTCCGAGTCACCGGCTTGCTATTGCTGGCTCTCCTGTTCTGTGTTGCAAAGAACTTGAACGGATACTTCGAGCGGACCTCCGCGGCTAGCTAGTTGCAAGTTGGGCGACTTGTTGGCCGTTGTCTCGCCTGGGCGGTGGTGGGCCACGGTAGGCCGCCAGAGCATCGAATTGCGCTAGGGCCCGCCGGAGGCGAGATGACCATCAATGTTCTGGACAAACTGGCAGCGCTCGTCAAGCAGGAGCGCCAGGCATTGCTGTCGCGCTGGCGGCAACAGGTGCGGCAACTGCCTTCTGCACGCCAGCTTGACGTACCGACGCTCAATGATCACATTCCTGGACTGCTTGACGAATTGGCTGCGGCCCTCCAATCAAAGTCTGACCAGACAATTCCAGAGGCGCTTAGCGAAGGCAGTCCTCCGGCTCATGGTCTCCAGCGTCTCCAAGAGGCATTTGATATTGAAGAGGTGGTTGCGGAGTACAACATCCTCCGCGGCTGCATCCACGATCTTGCCGACGACAACGGTTTAACCCTGCAAGGGAAGCCTTTCCACATTATCAACCGGGTTCTCGACCATGCGATCGGCTTGGCCTTGCAGACCTATGCCACTCAGCGCGCGCTGGAGGTGCAGCGGCGCCGGGAAGAGTATCTCGCCTTTGTGGCGCACGATCTCCGAACTCCGCTGAATGCCATTTCCCTGGCCGGGAGAGTCCTGGAACTGACCCTCCCGGGGCGCGGCGCTGAAACAACGCAAATGCTGAAGGCCTTGCGTCGCAATGTGCAGCAACTCGAAGGGCTGGTCGCCAAGGTGCTCGAGGAAAACACGAATCTCCAAACGGAAATCGGGATCAAATTGGAGCGGCGCGAGTTCGATTTGTGGCCCCTCGTTGAAGCCCTCATTCACGATCTCCATCCAGTGGCCGGGACCAACAGTACCCAACTGATCAACAAGGTACCCGACGACTTGGTCGTCTACGCAGACGCCAGTTTGTTGAGGCGGGTCTTTCAGAACTTGATCGCCAACGCAATCAAGTACACGCCTCGCGGAGAAGTTCTCATCGGGGCGCGAGAACTTGGCGCGGAAGGTGCCGTTGAGTGCTGGGTCAGCGACAACGGTGCGGGCATCCCCGAAGAGCTTGCTCGAAAAAATCTTCGACAAGGGAGAAACCGATCCGGAGAACGCGGGTGGAACGGGCCTGGGTCTCGCCATCGTGAAGACGTTCACGGAGGCTCACGGCGGGAAGGTGACCGTCGAAAGCAAGGAAGGCGTCGGCTCGACGTTCCGGTTTTCGCTGCCAACCAAGGCGAATGTAGGCGGCCTAACAACTCGCTCAAGCTGACTGTGGCCGCCATTTCGGTTCCGGGCGCTATCAAGGTCTCGCAGGCGGCCCCGGCAGCTCAACTTGGTCGTTTGCCGTCCGCTCCGGAGTTCGCCTGACGAGTCTGCTTTGGGGCGCGCCTTGGTTCCGCTTAGGGTCGCGCTCAGCCAATCAGTGCTACGTCAGCTTTCTGCGTGAAATCGAGGGCGCCTTTCGGGCGACGCGAATGGCAGCAAGGGGTCGAAAGCTCGCTTAGCCGCCCTCCCCGTTTGTTGACATTACGCCCCGAAGGCCAACTCCCCTGCCCTACGAGATGCGCCTAGAGGTCTGCTAGCAGGACAGAGCGGTCAATTTGCGGCGCGCGGTTGCCGGCCGTACGCGACCCACAGCTGACTTCGCGCGTTCCCGATAGCGGCCGCGGCCGGTCTCCCGAAAGCAGCCGCATAACGTCGACTTGGGCGATGCGCCCGGTGAAGACAGCACGACAAGTGGAGCAAGTTATGCACGACTGCGCTCAACGACATCTCCAAAGTGCGGGTCCGCAGCACTGAAATGTTTTGCGACGCGACAGTTGGGGAGCACGGCTGGCAGGGCGTCGCTTGTACCGCCGGCAGCGGCCCTAGGGTCAGCGCAGCGACGCCAAGTGCGCGGCCAGAGACTCGATCTCGGCGTTGCTGAGGTCGGCAAGGAGCGGATCTGGCTTCGCGGCGGTTCCGTGCGACCGGGTGCCGCCCCGCATCAGCTGCAACGCCCAAACGGTGTAACGCGACTTTTGCCCGGCGAGCCGTGCTCCGGCTGCCGCGTCGCCGGCCGCCGTGCCTCGCGCAACCAGCAGGCAGCCCAGATTCGTCTCCGCCCCCGGCTGCTGCGCGTGCAGCAGCGCCAGGAATGGCACGAATGTAGCCACCATCTGCGTGCGTTGCAGGTAGGGGATCAACTTGTCGACAGCAGTCCGTCGAGCGGCTTGTCTTCGAAAGCAACTGCGACAACCTGCACCTCGCTCAGTCCCTCAGCAGTGCGCTGCCATGCTTCGTTCAGCGCTGACGCATCGGTCGACGCGATCAGTCGATCCACTTCGTCCTGCAGCCGGCAGTCGAACGGCGAGGGATCGTCAGTCTCCCTCGCCAACTCCAGTCGAGCATAGCCGGCGACCAGCGCCGCTCGTCGAGCATCGCCCTGCCGCGCAAGATGCAGCGCTGCAGCCATCAGCGGCCGGAACGTCGAGCCACCCCGGCAAGAGTGATCAAAAGCCTTGCGCGCGAGCGACGGCACATCGACATCGTCGCCCCGCACGGCGAGTGCCACGGCGAGCTGCGCCTGCGCCATGCCGAGGTTGTAGCGCACTCCAAGACGCCTCAACCCTTCGATGGCACGGCGTGACGCGTCGATAACGGCGTCGATCTGTCCGATATCGAGTGAAACGTATGTCAGGTTGATCAACGCCATGTACTCGCCGAGCTCATTGCCATCGCGTCGGGACAACTCGGCCTGCTGATGGAAGGCCTGTGCCGCCGCCGCGAAGTCATGCAGTTCCAGCGCCCGTCCTCCGCGCGCCATGGCCAGATTCGCTTGCTGACGCAGCGGGGAGGCTGCGGTAATGCAGGTCGCGGCCTCGGCGATGACCTGGTCGATGCCCGGCATCTCGCCGTCGGCCATGCAGGCGAGACGGCAGAGCGCATCGCCCAGCCGGGCGTGGTCGCCGAGCTGTCGATACAGGTCGATTGCGCGCTGCGCGGCCTGCAAGGCCACCTCGCGCTTGAATGCGATGCGCAGGCTGGCCAGCCCGAGACAGAAGTCCGCCTCGTCGCACGGCGTGAGATCGGCGGGCAACGGCCAAAGTCGCAGCATGCGCTCTATCCCCTCTCGCGACAGGTTGTTGCCGAACCACATGAACCAGCCCTTGCCGAGGATGCGACAGGCCAGCAAACGGTCGCCACCCGCACTCATCGACCAGTCGAGTGCCGCCCGCAGGTTGCCGAGTTCGGCAAGTCGCGCAAGGCGCCGGGGCATTGGTTCCGTGTAGCGCACTTCGTCCAGTAGCGTCATCGCGGCGAACATGGCCTCCGCGTGCCGGCGCAGCAGCGTCGGGGACTCGCCTGCCGCAGCCAGCTGCTCCAGCGCGAATGCACGCGTCGGCTCCAGCATTCGGTAGCGCATTTCGCCATCGCCCTCAGCGATCACGAGCGACTTGTCGATCAGTTGTGCCAAGAGATCCAGCACCTGCCATGGGTCGATGCGCTCGTCACTCGCAACGCTTTGGGCCAGCTCCAGTGTGAAGCCGCCGGCGAACGTGCCCAGTCGGCGGAATACCGCACGTTCGTCGGCGGCCAGCAGGCCGTTGCTCCATTCGAGCGCGGCACGCATCGTCTGGTGGCGCCGCAGCTTCATCCGCGCGACACCCGTCAGGACATTGAACATGTGGTCGAGTCGCGCCTGCACGCCTGGCACGCCCAACAGCGGAACGCGTGCGGCCGCCAGCTCGATCGCCAACGGAATGCCGTCGAGTCGGCGGCAGATGTCGATAACGGCGTCCACATTCTCGGGGCCGAGTCGAAAGCGTGGATCGACGGCGCGGGCGCGCGCGACGAACAGTGCCACGGCGCCGCTGCGTGAGGCGTCTTCCACATCGGTGGTCACAGGCAGTTCGAGCGGACCCAGACGGTAGACCTGCTCATCGACGCACTTCAACGATTCCTGCGACGTGATCAGCAGGCGCGCGCCGGGCGCTTGCGCGCGCAGCAACGCAACCAGCGGCGCCATGGAATCGGCCAGGTGTTCGCAGTTGTCGAGGACCAGCAGCAGCCGCTGATGCGCTAGCGCCGTCGCCAGTGCGTCCTGGGCGGGCTGGTTGGCCGGCAGCGGCAGACCCAGGGCGCACGCGATCGCAGCAGGGATCTGTGCGCCGTCATTGACCACCCCGAGCTCGACCCACCACCGACCGTCCGAGGCGTCGCACTGATCGGCCGCGGCGAGTGCCGACGCGAGTCGCGTCTTGCCGATGCCGGCGGCACCGACGATGGATACGACCGGGCACGACTGCATGAGCCCGGCCACTTCGGCGAGATCGGCGGCGCGGCCGAACATCGGCTGCGCCGGTGGCAGGTTGCCACGCAGCGCATCTTGGATCGGTGCTGGGGGCGCAGAAGCACTGGTCAAAGCCGTCCTGTTGGCGGTCGGGCGGGCCTTCGCGATGACTGCTTCGGGCAGTGTGCACTGGTAACCGCGTCCGGGAATCGTGGCGACCGCCGCCTGCCCCAGCGCCTTGCGCAGGCTGCTGACCTGCACCTGCAGGTTGTTCTCCTCGACGACCAGGCCAGGCCACACCACGTCGAGCAGTTCATTCTTGCTCACCACGCGGTCGCGCCGTTCGACCAGTGCCATCAGCAGATCGAATGCACGTGCACCGACTGGCGCGAGCTGACCGCCGACGAGCACTTGCCGTTCTGCGGGTCGGATCTCAATCGGTTCGGGCTGCCGTTCTTCGGGCATGGGCACTTGGCGTCACATCGTCGGAAGCAGTCTGCTCAAGCTTCCGAGCCGCGACAAGGGCTGACGGGCTTTCCGGCTCAGGTTTCAGAACGTTTAAGGCCCGGGTCCCGCGCTGCAGCGTTCCACCCTGCGACAGGGTCCGTTTACGGCCGCGCGATCGATGCGCTGCTGGAGGCCGCTACTGGCCGCCTTGAGCCTCAAGTGCGGACGTCGGCGAGCACTTCTTCGATGGTTCGCCGCGAATGCACGACCATGGCGAGCGGTACATGGGCCCAGCGCAGCGTGGCGGCGTAAACGGCAGGAGACTGCGCTCTCATCATCGCCAACTCACAGGCGCCGAAGGCGGTCGCCGAGATTGCCAGCGCAAAGAACAGGAGATGCGCCAGGGCACGGCGCATGACTCGCTTGCGCTCGCCGGCTCGGGCTAGCGATGGGTGACTCGCGGTGCCCGAAAGGTGGACTGACGGCCGCGGCCTCTCTGCACGGAACTCGGGACGGGCTCTTCAGCCAGCCGCGTTCGCAACCAGGACCTCTGGGCGGGCGTCTTGCAGCATTGCAATAAGGAAGCTCAGTTTCGAACATACAGAGCTGATCTCCGCAAGCTGTGTGCCTCGACGGCAGCGGCGCCGAAGTTCATCGGTTTCCACCTCGAGGGCCTTCACTTGCGCCATCAGAGCGGAGCGACGCTCATGGTCGTCCTCCGGGCCCGGGTCAATTCATCGCGAAGAGCGGCCCGTTCGAGCGAGAGATACTGTCTTTCGCGTTGAAAGTGATTGTCCGCCGCGGCGCATCCATCGGGTCCGCAGTACCAGAGCAGTCGCAGTGCTGAAACAGGAAGGATGCGATGTGCTCGACAAGATTGACGAGTCTGAGTACGGGATCTTTGCCTGGGTGATCGATCCCGAAGGCAACAAGGTTGAATTGTGGCAGCCACCGCGTGGGCAGTAATTGCGGTTTGAAGTGCGCAGTCGTCCAGTAGCTGTCGCGAGGAGCCAGCGCCAATGGCGCGCTAAAGCGGCCGCGCGGATGCCCGTGATTTGCCCGAAACTGGCCCTTGACTATATGCATACTATATGCATAATGGCGATGTGGACATCGAGTTCGATCCTGCAAAGGCGCGGGCAAACCTACGCAAGCACCGCGTCAGCTTCGCGGACGCAGAACAAGCGCTGCGAGATCCGTTTGCCGTAACAATCGACGATCCTGACGCGGAAGGCGAGCAACGCTTCGTCACGCTGGGGATGGACACTCTGGGGCGAGTATTGGTCGTTGTCCACACTGCCCGGGGCGACCGAGCGCGTCTCATCTCAGCAAGGAAGGCCAGCAAAGGCGAAGGGGAGCAATACCATGCGTAAAGAGTACGACTTCAGCAAGGGGCGGCGCGGCGCGGTTGTTTCTTCGAAGGGCAAGACCAGAATCACGATCATGCTCGACGACGACATCCTTGAGCACTTTCGTGCGCGTGCCGAGGCGGAGGGCATGGGCTATCAAACGATGATCAACGCTGCCTTGCGCGAAGCGGCCACCGGGACGAAGGGAAAGGTGGCTGGCGAGAAGCCGTTAACGGCGGCGGCGCTCCGTAAGATCCTCCGAGAGGAGTTGCACGCAGCTTGATGCGCCGTCTTTAGCCGGCCGAAACGAGTTGGCCGAACCCGGTAATGCTCTCACCACGGCTATCTGAAGGTCCAGAGCTTGGCCGTTTCCGCCGCGAGCAGCTGACGAAAGTCCTGGCACAAGATCTTTTCTTGGGGAACGCGGGCGTGCGCGCGCTCGCAGGCCATGCCGGCGCGCGTTAGTACACGGCCTTGGCCGACTTCGGCGGTCAGGAGGCGGCAGAATCACAATGTGGGTTGATACTCGCGGCTCGAATGCCAAAAGGCCAGTACGTGCAAGTCACCGTTCTGCTGCCTGTAGTAGATGAAGTAACCGACGCGATTGAGGAACAGACGTCGCACGCCTGGGGTCCTGCTGCCTTCGTACCGAGCGCCGAGGCCTGGCTGAGCCGCCAGCAAAGAGACCGCTTGCCCGAAGTCCGTGGCGATCGCACCGGGTGCCGCTTGCCGGGTCTCGGCCCACCAAGCCGCTGCCGCTCGAACCTGAATTGCTGCCCGCGCGGAGATCTTGACCCGAAGGGCCATACTCAACGCGGCTTCGGGAGCGACGCCAGAAGTTCTTCCAGTCCAACAAAGTCGCCACGCTCGATCTCAGCCATGGCCGCGAGCAACTCGTCTTCCTGCGTTGAGGAAAGCGTGAAGCCTTCCTCAACACCGCGCGACAGCACGGCCACCACGGCACCCTCGGGCAGCGTGGTGCCTTCGACGACGACCTTGCCGTTTATGACTGTTCCCGTAGTGACTTGCATATTCGCAATGCTACCGCGGGGACCACGGTCCTGCCATGGTTGGCGTCCCACTTTGCCAGAAGATCGCTTCCCGCCATTTAGCGGCCGGGTTGCGCGATCCTGTTGGGGGCAGCGATCAGCTTATTTCGGTACGCCCGCAGTGGAAAGCTCAGCACCCCACGGAAGCCGATGTGCGAGCTCTACCCGCGGATCTCGGACACAAAGCGAAGCGGTCGGCTTTCGATGCTCGTCGATAAGGAGAAGTTCCCAGACGGGATCGGCATTTCTGTGAATCAGGCGCTCCTGCGTGCCCAGCTGCCTCTGCTCAGAATCGAGACTTCCGCTGAGGGAACCAGCTGCCCTGAACTTGTGGTCGTTGATGCGCCATTCGCTACCTCGCTCTGGCAAAGGGTCTCCAAAGATGG
>CAVQID010000008.1:0-182195 GCA_963712485.1 uncultured beta proteobacterium | reverse complement strand
CGCGGTCGTTGTGACCTTCCTTGCGGCATGTGCATCGTCGGCGCACGCCGCGTCCGTCGATCAGAAGCGCGCCTTCTGACGCAGACGACCACCGCCCGTGGCGAATTCGTTCAACGTGTCGTGCGCAACAGCGCGACGCAGCAGTCGAGCGGACGGTTCGTATTCCAGCGGCCCGGCAAGTTTCGCTGGATCTACGAGAAGCCGTATGAGCAGCTGATCGTTTCAGACGGCCAGCGATTGACGTTGTTCGACAAGGATCTCAACCAGGCGACGATCCGCAAGCTGCAGGCGGCGTTACCCTCCAGCCCCGCTTCGATCCTGTTCGGCTCGAACGACTTCGAACGTGAGTTCGAAGTCAGCGACCTGGGTGCGCGCGACGGCCTGGAATGGGTGCTCGCGAAACCCCGCACCAAGGACACGCCGTTCGAGCGCATCGAGATCGGCTTCCGCGACGGCCTGCCAGGCGGCATGCATCTCGTCGACAGTTTCGGGCAGACCACGCGGCTCGTCTTCAGCAAGGTCGAGCGCAATCCCAAGCTCGACGTCGATGCGTTCCGCTTCACGCCGCCGAAGGGTGCGGATGTGCTTACGGAGTAACGCCGCTCACTTACGCGCCCTGCGGGCGCACGTGAGCTCGCGGCGATTACGGTTCGCGCATTGCGCAAACCGCTCAACACTAGTTAGTCGGCTGCGCTCCGGAGCGGCCGCGCGCTCCGCCGAAGAACCGAGGCGCACGCCCCACCCCTCGATGCACCGAGCCGGCAGTTGTTTTGTCATTGCCCTCCCCTCCTGGAGGGGAGGGAGAGGGAGGGGTGCACGATTCCCTCTCGCCCGGCGAGAGGGATAGGGAGAGTGTCGTGTAGTTGTAAGTCGGCGGCGCGCGCGGCCGCTCCGGAGCGGAGCCGACACAAACAAAGTGCGAGCGCAGCGAGCGCTTCCGCCGAGGGTGCACGTGCGATCGGCGCAGCCGATCGCGTACACCCGAGGCGCTACTTCACTCCCAGCAGCTCGACTTCGAAGATCAACGTGGCGTTCGGCGGGATCGGGCCGCCGGGCGTGCCGCGCTCACCATAGGCGAGGCCGGGCGGGCACGTGAGTTTGGCCTTGCCGCCGACCTTCATCCTCTGCACGCCTTCGGTCCAGCACTTGATCACGCGATTCAGCGGGAACTCGGCCGGCTGGCCGCGCGCGATCGAGCTGTCGAACTCCTTGCCGTCGGGCAGCGTACCCCGGTAGTGGACCCGCACGACCTCCGTTTCCTTGGGGCTCGCGCCGGTGCCGTCCTTGAGCGAGCGATACACCATGCCCGAATCGGTCTTGACCGCGCCTTTTTCGGCCGCGGACTGGTCAACCACGGTGTTCTGCGCCCAGGCGATCGGGCTTGCGATCAGTGCCATCAGTACCCACTTCTTCATCATTTCATCCTTCGCTGCGTAAAGCCCGTCGTCGTGCTCGCTGGGCGGCGGGCGCGATGCTAGCCTGTCTTGACCTAGAGCCCAAACATGGAAGATCTTTTCGCCACCGACACCAGCGCTCCACTGGCCGAGCGCATGCGACCGACCTCGATTGACGAGGTGGTGGGGCAGTCGCATCTTCTGGGAGCCGGCAAGCCGCTGCGTGTCGCCTTCGAGTCGGCACGACCGCACTCGATGATCCTGTGGGGTCCGCCGGGAGTCGGCAAGACCACGCTGGCGCGCCTGATGGCCGATGCGTTCGCGCTCGACTTCATCGCGATTTCGGCGGTGCTGGGTGGCGTGAAGGACATTCGCGATGCGGTCGAGCGCGCCACGGCAACCCGCGCCCGCAGCGGTCGGCCCACCGTGGTCTTCGTTGACGAAGTGCATCGCTTCAACAAGGCGCAGCAGGACGCATTCCTGCCGCACGTCGAATCGGGGCTGTTCGTCTTCGTCGGTGCGACCACGGAGAACCCGTCGTTCGAGGTGGTCGGTGCGCTGCTGTCGCGCGCCGCGGTCTACGTGCTGGAGCCGCTCAATGCCGATGAGCTCGAGACGCTGATGGCGCGCGCCACCGCCGGACCGCTCGGCGGCCTGGCCATCGAACCGGTTGCGCGCCGCATGCTGATCGATCTTGCCGATGGCGATGCGCGTCGACTGCTGAATGCGCTGGAGGTCGTGTCGACTGCGGCGCGCGACAAGGGCGCGTCGGCCATCGATGCCGCCTTCCTGCGAGCGGCACTGCCTGCAACCCTGCGGCGCTTCGACAAAGGCGGTGAAAATTTCTATGACCAGATTTCAGCACTGCACAAGTCGGTGCGTGGCTCGGACCCGGACGCGTCGCTTTACTGGATGACGCGCATGCTCGACGGCGGTGCCGATCCCCGCTATATCGCCCGACGCGTCGTGCGCATGGCGGTCGAGGATATCGGCCTTGCCGACCCCAGGGGACTCGAAATCGCACTGGCCGCCGCCGAAACGTTTGAGCGGCTCGGCTCGCCCGAGGGCGAACTGGCGATTGCGCAGGCGATCGTCTATCTGGCGGTTGCGCCGAAGTCCAACGCCGTCTACGTCGCCTACAACGCCGCGCGGGCGTTCGTGCAGAACGACGCGTCACGACCGGTACCGATGCACCTGCGCAATGCGCCAACGCGCCTGATGAAGGATCTCGGCTATGGCGCCGGCTACCGCTATGCGCATGACGAACCCGAGGCCTATGCCGCGGGAGAACGTTACTTCCCCGATGGCCTGACGCCGCCGCAGTTCTACGAGCCCAAGGAGCAGGGCATCGAGGCCCGCATTCGCGAGCGGCTGGCACGGCTGCGCAATCGGGATGCCACGTCCGGTGAACCCGACGCTAGTTGATGTCATAGCGCCGCGTCGCGCACGTGGATCGGACGGCGACTTCGGGGCGGAGTTGCGCACGTCGGCACCGTCGTAGAAAATGCGGGCATGCGCCCGCGCACCTTTCCTCCCAGTCGATCCAGCTCGCCGACCCGTCGCCGCTGCCGCGGCTGACCTTCATGCCGCGCGACCGCGCGGCTCGCGAAGAAAAACCAAGACGTCGGTATCGCCGACACGATTTCAGGAACAGCCATGCTGGACATCAATGCGTTGCGCAAGGACGTCGGCGCCGTCGCAGAGCGGCTTCGGGCCAAAGGTTACGAGTTCGACATCGAGGGGTTCAACGCGCTCGAGGCGGAGCGCAAGTCGGTTCAGGTGCGCACCGAGGAACTGCAGGCGCGTCGCAACGCCCTGTCGAAGCAGATCGGAGCACTCAAGTCGCGCGGGGACGATGCGAGCGCCGTGATGGCGGAAGCCGGTGCGATTCCTGGCGAGGTCAAGGACCAGGAAGTTCGTCTTGGCGATATCCAGGCGCGGCTGCATGAGCTGCTGCTTGACGTGCCGAACCTTCCTCACGACTCGGTACCCCGAGGATCGAGCGCCGATGACAACCTCGAAGTGCGGCGCTGGGGCGCTCCGCGCGCCTTCGACTTCGCGCCGCGCGATCATGTTGATGTCGGCGCGCGCCTGGGCCTCGACTTCGAAACGGCAGCGAAGATCTCCGGCTCGCGTTTCGCGTTGTTGAAGGGTCCGGTCGCGCGGCTCCATCGTGCGCTCGCGCAGTTCATGCTCGACACGCAGACCGGCGAACACGGCTATACCGAGTGCTACACGCCGTACATCGTCAACCGCGACACGTTGCTTGGCACCGGGCAGCTGCCCAAGTTCCGCGACGACATGTTCTGGGTGACCAAGGGCGGCGGCGAGGACAAGGAAGAGCTCTACCTGATCTCGACGTCCGAGATTTCGCTGACGAACACCGTGCGCGGTGAAATGTTGCGGGAAGCCGAACTGCCGATTCGGCTCACGGCGCACACGCCGTGTTTCCGCTCCGAGGCGGGGAGCTACGGCAAGGACACGCGGGGCATGATCCGACAGCACCAGTTCGACAAGGTCGAGATGGTGCAGATCACGCATCCCGGGAAGTCCTACGAGGCGCTCGAGCAGATGGTCGGGCACGCCGAAGCCATACTGCAGAAACTCGACTTGCCGTATCGCGTCGTGGCGCTGTGCACCGGAGACATGGGGTTTGGTGCAGCCAAGACGTATGACCTCGAAGTCTGGTTGCCCGGCCAGAGTGCGTATCGCGAGATCTCATCGGTTTCCAACTGCGAAGCTTTCCAGGCGCGCAGGATGCAGACGCGTTTCAAGAACTCGGAGGGCAAGACCGAACTGGTGCATACGCTGAATGGCTCGGGACTCGCGGTCGGTCGCACCCTCGTGGCCGTCCTCGAGAACTACCAGCAGGCCGATGGCAGCGTGAAGGTGCCGGAGGTGCTGCGTCGGTACATGCCAGGGCTGGAGGTCCTGAAGCCGGTCTGACGTGCACGCGCGGATATAATCCGCGGCTCACTTCAGTGACGACCGACGCCGGAGAGGTGGCAGAGTGGTCGAAAGCCGGCTTGGTCGGATTCGGTGAAGGCTCATGCGAGCTTGCGAGCGTGATGCCGGAACCAATGCGCCTGGCGCAGCATGCTTCGGTGCCACCGAAAGCGACGCTGATTGAAGTGTGGAGAGGTGGCAGAGTGGTCGAATGCGCCGGATTCGAAATCCGGTGTACGGTTTTACCGTACCGTGGGTTCGAATCCCACCCTCTCCGCCAAACGAACGGGCCCTTGCGGCCCGTTTGCTTTGGCGGACGGGGTGGGTGAGAAGCCACGCGGGTTCGACGAGCACCGCGCGGCGGTGCGAAGGACACCGGAGCGTAGCGACGGTGGTCCGAGGCGCCAGCCGAGGACGAGGCAGCTCTGCTGCCGAGCAATCCCACCCTCTCCGCCAACGAAACAGTCCGCCAGGGCCGAGTTGTTGGCCAGCGCCGCATGGAACCGGTGTCTCTCCAGACACTTGCGTCTCCTACCCACTCTGGGACTTTCCTTCCGGTTTCCGCGGTTTAGTGCGCCGCAGCACCGATTTTGGCTCGCTGTCAGGGTCGTGTAAGCGCAACTACCTACCGTCCGCGCGGGTGGTCCCAGATGGCCACGACAGAAGAAGAACAAGACACGCGCCGCGGAGACGGGAGACATGGGCAACATTGAATCAGTCCTGCAAGAGAACCGGGTGTTCCCACCCAGTGCAGAGTTCATTAAACAGGCGAATGTGTCCGGCATGGACGCCTACCAGGCGCTGTGCGCGGAGGCGGAAAAAGACTTCACGGGTTTCTGGGGCAAACTGGCGCGTGAAAATCTCGACTGGCACAAGCCCTTCACGCGGGTCCTCGACGAGTCGGAAGCGCCCTTCTACAAGTGGTTCCCCGACGGCGAGCTGAATGCCTCGTACAACTGCCTCGATCGCAACCTGACCAACGGCAACGCCGACAAGGTCGCGATCATCTTCGAGGCCGACGACGGCACGATCACGAAAGTCACCTATCGCGACCTGCACAAGGAAGTCTGCAGGCTGGCGAATGCACTGAAGCACCACGGCATAAAGAAAGGTGACCGCATCCTGGTCTACATGCCGATGTCGGTCCAGGTGGTCGTTGCGATGCAGGCCTGCGCACGCATCGGCGCGACACATTCGGTCGTCTTCGGTGGTTTCTCAGCCAAGAGCCTGCAGGAACGGATCATCGACGCCGGTGCCACCGAAGTCATTACCGCGGATGGTCAGTTCCGCGGCGGCAAGGAAATCCCGCTCAAGCCCGTCGTGGATGAAGCGTTCGCGATGGGCGGCTGCGAAGGCGTTCGCAACGTCATCGTTTACAAGCGCACAGGCAGCACCGTGCCGATGCAGGCGCCGCGCGACAAATGGTGGGACGACGTCGTCAAGGGCCAGCCCGAGACCTGCGAACCGACCTGGGTGAACGCGGAGCATCCGCTTTTCATCCTGTACACGTCGGGCTCGACCGGCAAGCCGAAGGGCGTACAGCACTCCACCGGCGGCTACCTGCTGTGGGCCGCGCTGACGATGAAATGGACGTTCGATTACAAGCCGAACGACGTTTTCTGGTGTACGGCAGACGTCGGCTGGGTCACCGGACACACCTACATCACGTACGGACCGCTCGCTGTCGGCGCGACCGAGATCATGTTCGAAGGCGTTCCGACCTATCCGGACGCGGGACGCTTCTGGAGAATGATCCAGGACCACAAGGTCAGTGTCTTTTATACGGCGCCGACTGCCATCCGATCGCTGATCAAGGCCAATGAAGGCCAGCTGGCGACACACCCCACCAAGTACAACCTGTCCGGACTGCGCATCCTCGGCACGGTCGGCGAGCCGATCAATCCGGAGGCGTGGATGTGGTACCACACCAACGTGGGTGGTGGCCGGTGTCCGATCGTCGACACCTGGTGGCAGACCGAGACTGGCGGCCATCTGATCACGCCGCTGCCGGGCGTCACGCCGACGGTGCCCGGTTCGTGCACGCTGCCGCTTCCCGGAATCATGGCGGCGATCGTCGACGAGACCGGACACGACGTGCCGAACGGGCAGGGTGGCTTGCTGGTGATCAAGCGTCCATGGCCCGCGATGATCCGGACGATCTGGGGTGATCCGGAGCGGTACAAGAAGTCGTACTACCCCGAGGAACTCGGCGGCAAGCTGTACCTCGCCGGCGACGGTTCGATCCGCGACAAGGAAACCGGCTATTTCAAGATCGTCGGGCGCATCGACGACGTGCTCAACGTCTCCGGCCACCGCATGGGGACGATGGAGATCGAATCCGCACTGGTGTCGAACCCGATCGTTGCCGAAGCCGCGGTTGTTGGCCGCCCGGACGACATGACGGGCGAGGCGATTTCGGCGTTCGTCGTGCTCAAGCGGGCGCGGCCGACCGGGGACGAAGCGCAAAAGATCGCGAAGGAGCTGCGCGACTGGGTCGGCAAGGAAATCGGCCCGATCGCGAAGCCGAAGGACATCCGCTTCGGCGACAACCTGCCGAAGACGCGCTCCGGGAAGATCATGCGACGCCTGTTGCGCTCGATCGCAAAGGGCGAGGAGATCTCGCAGGACGTGTCGACGCTGGAGAACCCGGCGATCCTGGAGCAGCTGAAAGTGACTTTGTAGGCAGGGTGTTGAGGTTGTTGGAGACAGGCAGGCGGGCAGTACGGGCCTGAGTTTGGCAAAAGAAGGCACACCCGGCGGGGCAGGCGTGGCTTGCCCCTCCGGAAAGCGCCTCGAGGATCAGCAGCGCAGGTATTTGACTCGATGACCGTTTCTACGGAGCCTCGATGCGGACACCCTGGTGCATCTCTGGAGACAAACGCGATGGCGTTTGCATTGTTGCTCGCACAAACGCTCTTCATGGTCGCCGGCCTGGCGCTGCTCGGCCAACTGCTCGTCGGCGCCTTCAATTGGCCGCGGCGCCGGCAGAACATCGTCTACCGACTGTTCGAGACGATCGCGAGTCCGGTCGTGAAGCTCGTTCGGTGGGTAACGCCCAAGGTCGTACTTGATCAACATATTCCTATCGCCGCGTTCATGGTGACGCTCATCGCCTACTTCTGGCTCGGCTTCGAGCACCGCGCTTCGTGCCAGGCCGACCTGTCGCAGGCCGGGTGCGAGAAGTGGGTTGCGGCCTGGTCGCAAAACCCACCGGGGAGCAGCAAGTGAACGGCGTGTCCGCTGCGGTTTCCAAGTGGTGGCTGAGGCGGCGCGCGGACACAGCCATCCTTTTCAGGCGCTACCCGCAGGCGATCGACGCGTACGAGGGCCTTCTCGCGATCGACCCGCGCAACGAGTCCGCGCTGGTGGCGCTCGGCAACCTCTACGCCGATGCGGGCGACAAGGCATCGGCGGTCAAGGCGTTCGAGCACCTGGTCGAGGTGAACCCGAACAGTGCCGACGCCTGGTTCAATCTTGGCTACCTGCACGACCAGGCGGACCGACTCGGTCCCGCCGAAGGCGCGTTCAGGCGCGCAGTCGAATTGCGGCCATCGCTGGATCGCGCCTGGTACGGCCTCGGGCTGGTGCTGGTTCGCGACGGCCGCCTGGCCGAGGCGGTCGAGGCGTTCAAGCGGACCGTCAAGCTGCAGCCGTACAGTCCCTACGGCTACTACCAGCTCGGCATGACCTATCACCACCTCGGTCGCAGCGACGAGGCCTGGGAAATCCACCGGCAGCTCTCTGGTTTCGAACCCAAGTATTCCGCGACATTGAAGCGTGATCTCGAGCGCACGGTGCCGCGGGCGTTTCAGCCGATAACCGAAGAATCTCAAGCCAAGGAGGAGACCGCCGCGGAAGCCACCTGATCGAAGGAGACGGAGACAAACACAAGGAGAGAATATGCAGCTCACCGCTAAGCAACAGGAATACTGGAATAGGAACCTGCGAATAACCGCAGTGCTCCTCTTCATCTGGTTCGTCGTCACTTACGTGATGGCGTACTTCGCCATCCCGCTGGCCGAAATCAACTTCTTCGGCTGGCCGCTGTCGTTCTACATGGCGGCGCAGGGATCCCTGATCATCTATGTGCTCATCATCTGGTACTACGCGAAATACATGCGCAAGCTAGACGTCGAGTACGGTGTCGAGGAAGGAGCGGAACAATGAGCGCCGCAGTCAGTTCGAATCGCGCCTTCTTCAACCAGCTGAAGAAGTACTACACCTGGTACACGGGTGGCTTCGCCACGTTTGTCATCGTGCTCGCAATCCTCGAGCAGATGGGCCTGCCACGCGTCTGGATCGGCTACGTCTTCCTGTTTGCCACGATCGCGCTGTATGCGGGCATCGGCATCATGAGCCGCACCGCCGACGTTGCCGAGTACTACGTGGCAGGACGCCGCGTTCCGGCGCTGTTCAACGGCATGGCGACCGGGGCGGACTGGATGTCGGCCGCATCGTTCATCGGCATGGCCGGCACGCTGTACTTGTCCGGCTTCGATGGCCTCGGTTTCGTCGTTGGCTGGACGGGCGGCTACGTGCTGGTCGCGCTGTTCCTCGCGCCGTACCTGCGCAAGTTCGGCCAGTTCACGATCCCTGACTTCCTCGGCGCACGCTACGGCGGCAACATTCCGCGCGCCATCGGCGTGTTCGCGGCGATCCTGTGCTCGTTCACCTACGTGGTCGCGCAGATCTACGGCGTCGGCATCATCACCTCACGCTTCACGGGTGTGGAGTTCGCTGTCGGCGTATTCCTGGGCCTCGCCGGTATCCTGGTGTGCTCGTTCCTCGGTGGCATGAGGGCGGTCACTTGGACGCAGGTGGCGCAGTACATCATCCTGATCATTGCCTACATGATTCCGGTGGTATGGCTGTCGGTGAAGATCACTGGCATTCCGATTCCCCAGATGGTCTACGGCGGGGTGCTCGAGCGTGTGACCGCGCTGGAGCAGAAACTGAAGGCGGACCCGAAGGAACAGGAGGTGCGCAAGATCTTCGCGGACCGCGCTGCGGAAACGAAGAAGCGCATCGAGGGGCTGCCGGCGACATGGGAAACCGGTCGCGCCGACGCCGCCAAGAAAGTCGATGACCTGAAAGCCGCAAACGCTCCGGTCGCCGATATCCGTGCAGCCGAGAAGGCGCTCGCGGACTATCCGCAGTCGGCTGATGACGCGCGCAAGGCCTGGACGCCGCAGATCGCTGCCAACGCCGCGCGGTCAGCGCCGCCGGCGCCGCACGCGACCCCGTATCCGACCAGCAAGGCGGGCGAGGCCGGCGAGCAGGAGCGCGCGACGAAGCGCAACAACTTCCTCGCGTTGACGTTCTGCATGATGTTCGGCACAGCAGCCTTGCCGCACATCCTGATGCGCTACTACACGACCCCCTCGGTGCAGGAAGCACGCCAGTCGGTGTTCTGGTCGCTGTTCTTCATCTTCCTGCTGTACTTCACAGCCCCGGCGCTTGCGGTGCTGGTAAAGTTCGAGGTGTACAACAACGTCGTTGGAACCTCGTTCGCCAACCTGCCGGCCTGGGTCGCAGCCTGGGCGAAGATAGATCCGACATTGATGTCGATTTCGGACGTCAACAAGGATGGCATCGTCCAGTTGGCGGAAATGGTGCTGGGCGGCGACATCATCGTGCTGGCAACACCCGAAATCGCGGGCTTGCCGTACGTGATCTCCGGCCTGGTGGCAGCCGGCGGACTGGCCGCAGCACTCTCCACCGCTGACGGCCTGCTGCTGACGATTGCGAACGCGCTGTCGCACGACCTGTACTACAAGATGATCAACCCGAACGCCTCGACACAGAAGCGGGTCACGATCTCCAAGATCCTGCTGCTCGTTGTGGCTATCTTTGCGGCGTGGGTCACGTCGCAGAAACCGGGCAACATCCTGTTCCTCGTCGGCGCGGCATTTTCCATGGCAGCATCCGCGTTCTTCCCGTCACTCGTGATGGGCGTGTTCTGGAAGCGTGCGAACAAGTGGGGATGCATTGCCGGAATGATTGCGGGTCTCGGCATCTGCCTGTACTACATGCTGCATACGTACCCGCAGTTCATCCAGTGGTTCGGCACGACGAAAATGCGATCTGTGGTGGGGCATTGCGCCGATCTCGGCGGGAGTGTTCGGTGTTCCTGTCGGGCTGATCACCTTGATCGTCGTCAGTGCGCTGACGCCGGCTCCCGCACGCGAAGTGCAGGAGTTCGTCGAGCACGTGCGCTATCCGAACCTGAAGGGCGACACGCTGCGCACTGAAGCAGCCTGATCCCTGAAGAGTGTTTGTCCCGAAGCCCGCGGTTCGCCGCGGGCTTTTTTTGCCGACCCTGCGGCCGATATAATCCGCGCCCAAGACGGAGAGATGGCCGAGCGGTTGAAGGCGCACGCCTGGAACGCGTGTATAGGTTAATAGCCTATCGTGGGTTCGAATCCCACTCTCTCCGCCAAACGAACGGGCCAGTGGGCCCGTTTGCTTTGGCGGATACGAGTGGGTGAGAAGCCGCGCGGGTTCGACGAGCGCCGCGCGGCGGCGCGAAGGACGCCCGCGACGCGCGGGTGGTCCCGAAGCGCAGCGCAGGGACGAGGCGATCGCATGAGCGATCGGCGAGCAATCCCACTCTCTCCGCCAAACGAACGGGCCAATGGGCCCGTTTGCTTTGGCGGACGGGTGGGTGAGAAGCCACGCGGTTCGACGAGCGCCGCGCGGCGGCGCGAAGGACGCGCGCGTTGTACGTCAGCCACCATAAGGGCGCACCGGGTCCTCGTAGACCGGCTCGTCCGAACGTTCGAAGCGCGGCTTTGCGGAAGCGTTGTCGGACGTCGTGTTCGTGCCGGCCGTCATGCTCGCCGCTGGGGTCGCCGCGTGCGGCACGACGCTCGAATGTGTGGGGTCGGTCCCGGCGGACGCGCCTCCATCACGTTCTTCGACGACGATGGCCGCAGCGATCGACAAGGCGATCAACCCGGCAGCGATGGTGAAAGCAGGGCGCCGATTCTTGCGGCTGGCCGTAGAGTCGGAATTCAAATCGAATCGTGCTTGGCTCATGGCTGGCTCCAATTCAGTTCACGTCTCAAGCGAGACCAAGCCATGCTGGGCGCAAACACGCAGCGCCACCATTCACTGGAAGTCGTAGTCGTCGCGGCAGTTGAATTAAGCCGATCGGCATAGGGCGGCGCGCCGACGCGGCTCAAGACTTTCCTCTCCGCACCGGCCGTTGGCACCCAGTCGGGTGCTCCTGTCGTGTGTTTCTCGACCGCGCGGTATCCCGCGGATTTGCGGTGCTTTTCGACGGCCGGCACGGGGATTCCGCCATTACGCTACGGCGGAGCGAGCCGCATTTTCTGGCTCCCGTGAATGAGTCCGCCTTTCATGTCCGCCTCTCGGTCAAGCGAACTGGAGCAGGTCGTCACCGCCGTGCTCGATGGTCGCAGCGACGCGGCGTGCACCGTGCTGCTTGAAGGGATCGAGCGCGCGCGCGCCGCGTCCGACCGTGCCAGCCAGGCGCAGCTTCTCTCCCGACTAGCCGGAATCGAAATTCGCCTGGGCGACTACTCGGCGGCGGACGCGCACGCGATTCAGGCGGCCAAGCTGCATGCGGCCGAGGGCAACGCCGCGGGGCAGGTCGGAGCGCTGACCTTTGCCGTGCTTGCGTGTGCCCAGATGCGTCGCTATGTCGATGCCTATGCTGCGGCGTTCGCGGCTCATGATGTCGCGCCGACTGACCCGGGCCCGGAACTGCACCTGATGGCGACACGCGCGCTCGGCGCGGCCCATGCGGCGGCCGGATGCTACGAGGAAGCGCTGCAGTTGTTCGCCAGGATTATCGAGATCGCGAACGAAGCGAATCTCCCGTCATGGGAACGCATGGCACGGGCCGACTGGCTGGTCGTCAATCTCGGCTGGCTGACGGATCCTGCGGCATTGCATGGTTCCGCGCCCGACCGGGCACATCTGACGATGCTGCAGTCATGGGCCGAGCATCTGCTGCAACAGCCGTCCGACGAGACGGCCGAGAGGCAGTTGCGGGAGCGAGCCGGGCACTACGCGGTGCTGGCGCAGATCCACGTGGCGCTCGGCAATGCGGTGCCGGCGCGCGCCGCCGTCGATTCGGTCATTCGCGACTCGGTGCAGCTCGCGTGGTCTCACGGCCAGGCCGAAGGCGCGGTGGTCGAGGCGGATGTGTTCCTGCTCGAGGGGGATCCCCAACGCGGCGCCGACAGTGCGCGGCGCGGCATCGCTCTGTCCCAGAAGTTCGACCTGCTCGTCGTTGAGGGCAAGGCGCACGACGTGCTGTCGCGCTGCGCCGAGGCCGCGGGAGATCACAAGACGGCCGTCGATGCGCTTCGCCGGCACATGCAGGTGGCGCGCGAGATCCTGCGGCTGCGCAGTGAGAACCGCGTGCGCATCGAACTCTGGCGGGAGTCGCTGAAGCAGCGCCAGCAACTCGATACGCTGAGCGCGGAAGCCAGTTCCTTCCGCGAGCTCTCACTGCAGGATCCTCTGACGGGACTCGCCAACCGTCGCGCGCTGGATCCCGTTGTGCAGCGCGCCCTCGCGGACCTGCGCATCGGCGGGCGCCCGTGTGCGCTGGCCGTGCTGGACATCGATCAGTTCAAGACCATCAACGATCGCCATTCACATGTCGTCGGCGATGCTGTGCTGCGGGCGCTGGGAGACATTCTGCGCGCGACCCTGCGCGGTGGGGATTTTGCGGCGCGTACCGGAGGCGATGAACTGGTGGTTCTGTTTGCCGATGCGTCGGATGCCGAGGCCAGGGCCGCCTGCGATCGCATCCGCAAGGTGATCGCGATACGCGACTGGAGCGCGTTGTCGGATGGGCTGGCGGTGACGATGAGCATCGGTGTCACGGCCGCACGCGCCGATGACACCGTCGATGCCCTGGTGCGCCGTGCAGACCGCCTGATGTACGACCACAAGGCGGTCTGAGCGCACCCACGCCGCTCGCCGCGTGTTCAAGCCTGCGGCGCTCGATGTGCGACTGATGCCGACCTCAACGTCGGGATCAGCCGACCGGCGTGATCGCCTCGACGCCGGGCTGTCCACGCAGCCGGTCGACGCACTCAGCTGCATCGGGAACCCGGCTCGTCGGGCGCACTGCATAAGTCACCGTGTCTGACGAGTTTGCCTTGCCAACGTAGATGATGTCGCAGCCGGTCGCAGTGGACAGCGCAAAGGCGCCTTGCGGATTGGGGGAGATGCGAGCCGGCTGGATCTTCACGTCGTAGTTCTGGGCAGCGGGGATATGTGCATCGGTCGCGGAAGGCGCCGTACTCGAGCAGGCCGTCAGTGAAGCCACGCAGAGCACAGCCGCGCCAGCGGCAAGCAACTTGTCGTTTTTCATAGTCGACTCCTGGAAAGCGCCCGCAAGCTTACGCGGGAATATCGCCGACGGAGTGCGCGCGCGGGGCAGCCAGCTCCAGGGGCACCGCATCCGGATACAGCCTTCCGAGCACGCCGGCGGTCACCTGTCGCAACTGGATCCGCAGCGCGTGAACTGAAGATCCGAGCGGTGCATCGGCTCGCGCGTCTTTCCAGACGCTGTGAAACGCGTCGAGGTGGGCGGCGACTTCTGCCTGCACCTCGTCGTGCCAGAAGGGCGGCGCTTCGCCCTCGACGAAGCGGCCGCGACCGCGGCCGTAGTGCGCGATGGCGAGGTAGCGCAGCACGCTCGCGCGCACTAGGCCGTCGAGGAAACCATCGGGCCATCCCAGGCGCGCCTGCTCGGTACCCGCCAGCTTGTTGATGCCGCGTGCGATACCGGCGCCGCCCAGTCCGCCAAGCACGGCTCCGACGAGAAGTCCCGCGCCCATCGACATTCCACCGGTCGCAAGGTCTGCCTTGAGCCCGGTCAACGCTCCCGTCAGCACGCCACCAAACAGCGCGGCTCGTCCCTCGGGGATCGGCTCCTGGGTCGCATAGGCTCGCTGCACCCGTTCGAGGATGGCATGAGTGGTCGATCCGTCGAGGCCGTGGAGGCTGATCATGCGATCAGTCGCGGCCTTGACGCTGGCGTCCAGTCGGTCCGCAAGCGAGGCCATGGCCCGATCGCGTGCCTGTCCGTTTTTGCGCAGACCCAGGGTGACCAGCATGCGGGAGCCGACCGTCGCTTCGGGCTCGTCGATGGTCTCACCATCATGGGCAGCGGCGGCCATCTGCTCCGCGAGGATACCCATGCAGTCATCGAACCGCTCGACGTTGCGCGCGGTCCATTGCGCCTGCAGCCGCGCGAAGCCACCTTGTTTTTCCGGCGCAATGCGCGCGGCGACCGCGCTGAGCAAGGTGCCCTCTTGGACCCAGCAGCGTGCGAACGCATCGAGCGTGAGGACGTCGCACTCCATGCTGTGTGTCGTCATGTGGCGATGCCAGAGATCCTGTTCGAGCTGGTCCTCGTTCCGCGGTCGCGGCGGCCCGACCTGATTAAGCAGCACCAGGACCGGCTTGTCGATCCAGCGCAGCACCTGAACCTCGGCCGCAACGTAGCCGGCATCGCGCGGATTTTCCGCGGCGTTCACCAGGTAAAGGATGATGTCCGCTGATGCGCGGGCGGCGCGAACCGCCTGCTGGCTGCACCAGAACGGCCGGTCGCGATGACGGTCCCACACCTCGCGCAGCAACCAACCGATGGGGTTGTCCGCCAGCCGCAGGCGCCGGACCAGTCGCGCGGAGTCGCCGAAACCCGGCGTGTCCCACAGCTGCAGTTCGTCCCCGGCGGGCGTCTCGAGCAACCGATATGGCTCCGATAACTCCGTCACATGCGGCGCGTCGCGTACCTCGCCGACGTCGCGGCCGAGCAGTGTGCGCGCCAGGGTCGTCTTGCCGCTGTTCGTGTGCGAGACGAGTACCAGCCCGATCGTGACCGGCGCATCGGTTGCGGCGGTCATGCGCCCGCTCCGAGTGCCGCTGCGAGTTCCCGTTCGGCCCGCACCAGATCGGGGCTGGACAGGTCGGTACACGTGAGGACCAGTGCGCGTTCAGCCGCAAAGGCCTGCCAGGCGCGAGCGCGCTGGTCGATCCGCTCGTCCGCCCCGGCTTGCGCGCCGAGGCGCTTGCGGTAAGGCGCAAGGTCGACCACGGCTGCGACCCGCGACTCCACCGCGCTGCGGAGCGTGTCGATGAAGCGGCCATGGTTCTCGTGCTCCGGGACACTCGTTGCGTTGAAGACGGCCAGCGTAAGCGGAACATCGGATTCGAGCCGGGCGACTCCGTCCGCGGCGTGTTCCTCCGCGCCGAATTCGGTACTCGGTCGCAGCGCCAACTGGGTTGCGTCGCCGAGCAGATGGCGCGCCAGCGCTGACAGGCCGGTGACTGCCGGCTCATCGAGCGTGTAGCTGTACGGTGCCACGCGCACGCGCGCGCTCTGCGGCGCAAAGGCTGCGAGCACGCGGCGGAAATACGGTGTACCCAGGTCCAGACACAGGTTGCGTGTGCGATTGCTCTCCTGCCATGCGCTGAATGCTGCCAGCATCAGCCGCGGAATGACGACGACGACTCCGACCGTGACGGCGTACAGATGGATCCATGGCCCAGCATCGGTGCCGCCCTGTCCCCCTGAAATACGCATCGCCTCGATCGCCTCTACCGTCGGAAATGGCATGCCGAGCAGGCGCGCGGCGGGTCCGAGCAGAGTCGCCAGAATCGCATGCACCGATGAGGCCTGCAGGAAGGTGCTTTCCCAGCCGATGCGATACTCGAACGCGATCGCACGCAGGTACAGCCCGGCCAGAGCACCGAGCGCGAACAGCGCCGCGGCCAGATGCAGCACGCGTCCCGCGCGTGCATCGAGCAGCGGTCGGCTCAGGTCCGCCCAGTCAGCCGCAAATCGCGCTGTCGCATTCACGACGACGGGATCGCCGGCTTCCTTTGGAAGTCGTATCGAGCCGACGAACCAGCGCCGCAGCGGTCCGACCGAGCGGCCGAGCAGCGGACGCAGCAGCAGCACGACGTACACCACCAGGTTCCACGCGATGATGCCGAGCAGCGGGAAGGCAAGCACATTGACGTGCTGACGGTCCGCGACCTGTTCGACCAGCGCGCCGAGCGCGAACGCTACCGCGGGCAGCGCGATACCGAGCCACGGCCGCCAGCGCACCCGACGCAGCATTCGGATGGCCGCAGTCCGTTCACTCAGCACGTCGAGCGCCAGCCCGGCACGCTTGGCCAGGAACAGTTCGTCGGTTGCGGCGGTGCCTTGCTGCGAAGCTTGCCAGTGCGCGAGTTCAGCCGCGGCGCGACCGGCGTAGCGCCGATCCTCGGCCGTCAACAGTGCGCCGGTCGCATCCGTCGTTTCGATCGCGCGCAGCAGTACCACCTCGCGCGCAGCTTGTTCTTCCATGACGGGATTATCGCGGCCGGCGCCTCGCGTTGCCGCGCCGCTAGCGGCTTTTCTCGAGCGCCTGTTCCAGGTCCCAGAGGATGTCGTCGATCGATTCGATGCCGATGGACAGCCGCACCATGTCCGGCGACACGCCGGCCTTCAACTGGTCGGCCTCCGACAGTTGCCGGTGGGTGGTCGAGGCCGGGTGGATCACCAGCGATTTCGCGTCGCCGATGTTGGCGAGGTGAGAGAGAAATTGCAGGGCGTCGATGAACTTCTCGCCCGCCGCCGCGCCGCCGCGGATACCGAACGTCATGACGCCCGCAGCGCCGGGCTCGCCGTCGACCGCGCGCAGATACCTGCGCGCCAGCGAGTAATACGGGCTGGAGGCGAGGCCTGGCCAGTTGACCCAGGCAACTCGTGGATGCCCGAGCAGATACTCGGCAACCCGGCGCGCGTTCTGGCAGTGACGTTCCATGCGCAGGTGCAGCGTCTCGATCCCCTGCAGCAACAGGAACGCCGATAGCGGGGCCAGTGCGGCGCCGTGCACGCGGAGCACTTCCATGCGCGCTTTCATCGTGTAGGCAAAGTCGCCGAAGGTCTCCCAGAACTTGACGCCGTGGTAGCTCTTCGAGGGCAGCACCATGTCGGGAAACTTGCCGTTGCCCCAGTCGAACTTGCCGCGCTCGACCAGCACCCCGCCCAGCGTGGTGCCGTGGCCGCCGAGGTACTTGGTGGCAGAGTGAACGACGACGTCGGCACCCCAGTCGAACGGCCGGCACAGGTAGGGCGATGCCATCGTGTTGTCGATCATCAGCGGGATGCCAACCCCATGGGCGATCGCCGCGATCGGCTCGATGTCGAGGACGTTGATCTTGGGATTGCCGAGCGTCTCGGCGTAGAGCAGGCGCGTGTTCTCGCGCAGTGCGTCGCTGAAGCTTTCGGGCTGGTCAGGATCGACGAAGGTGGTCTCGATCCCCATTTTGCGCAGCGCCACGTCGAACTGCGAGTAGGTGCCGCCATAGAGGAGCGATGACGAAACGATGTGTTGCCCCGGCTGCACGATCGCCAGGATGGCCGTCATCTGCGCCGACATGCCGCTCGCCGTGGCCAGCGCCGCGCGGCCATTTTCCAGCGCCGCCACCCGTTCCTCAAGCACGGCCACCGTCGGATTGCTGATGCGCGAATAGACGTTGCCGAACGTCTGCAGGTTGAACAGGCTTGCTGCGTGATCTGCCGTATCGAACACGTAGGAGGTGGTCTGGTAAATGGGCGCGGCGCGGCTGCCGGTGACCGGATCCGGAATCTGCCCGGCGTGCAGGCACAGCGTCTCGATGCCGAAGGCGCGATCCGACATGATGTCTCCTAGTACGCGAGCTGGCGCGGGCGCTTGCTGGAAATGACTCGCGTGTTGACGCCGGCCCAGTTGAGCCCGCCGAAGAGTCGACCGTGCTCGATCTTCACGCAGCGATCCTGCACGACGTCGAGGCCCGCAGCGCGTGCGCGCTGGGCCGCGGGTTCATTGGTCACGCCGAGTTGCATCCACAGGCACTTGGCGCCGATCTCGATGGCGTCATCGGCGAGCGGCCCGATGTCATCGGACCGCCGAAAGCAGTCGACCATGTCGATCGGGCCGGCAGCCTGCGCGGCCGCGCGCACGTCAGGAAAGCAACGCTGCCCGAGCACCTCGGTGTATTTCGGATTCACCGGAATCATCGTGTAGCCATGCTCAAGCAGGTACTTGCCCACGAAATAGCTCGGGCGGTGCCACTCGGCGGAGATGCCGACGACGGCGATGCGGCGGCAGTCGTGCAGCAGCCGGCGCAGGGTAGGGATGTCGGTGTTGTCGGACATGGCAATCAGCGTCGAACACGCGCGTCAATTCTAGACGGCATGGCACAGAGTGCGGCCCGGTATTGTCGGCGCATTGGGGCGAAGCGCCAACGAATGCGGGCGCTAGCGCCCGCATCCTCGTGAGCTTGCAAGATCGTCGCCCGCCAGGACGTCCGCCGAGAAACGCCCTTCCCTACGGAGTGCAGGCGGTGATCGGCTTGATCCCCTCACCGCTGACGCTCGTCGGGGTAGTGGCGCGGATTCGAACGTCGTAAGTAGCCGAGCCGGTCACTTGGAACGTCAGCACATACTGCTGCTCATAGAGCAAAGTGGCTAGCTGCTGGTAGATCGTCGCGAGATTCTGTGAAGCACTAGCTTGATAGTAGATGCCTCCCGTCTCTTCGGCCATCCGCCGCAACGATGCTTCGTCGATGGAAGCGCCAAGGGCCACGGCAAAGACCGGGACGTTCTTGCTTCTTGCATTGTTGATGACGGCCTGGAGGGTATAGACAGGGGCCACGGGGAGATTCTCCTTGCCATCGGTGGCGACGATGACCGCGCGTCGATAGTTCGTCTGCTTGGCGGTGTCTTCCACCGCTTGATAAACGGCGTCATAGAGTCTTGTATCTCTTCCCATGTTGAACGGTGCCGAGATGGCCGCTTGAAGCGCGGCCTTATCAGGCGTAAAGGCCTGCACGACCTGGTATTCACTAGCGAATTTGATGACCTCGCCGATATCACCTGACTTCAAGCCGGCAAACAGGTTGGTGAATCCGGACCTCATGTCGGCAAAAGCGACCGGCTGGTCGGTCAGGCTGCCGCTGTTATCAAGTACAGCCGAAATGGCAACGTTCTTGTAGACCTGGTTGAGGAAGTTGGCCGTTGTAGGCTGCAGCCCTGGCGCCGCACCTTGGAAAACCAGGAAATTCGCAGCGAGCAGCCCGAGGACCGAGAAACCGCCCTGGTCGGTGACGGAGACATAGGCCGTTGCAGTATTTGTCGGTGATGGACAAGCGAAGTCGATCTGGTTGACCCGCACTGACAAGGTCTGGACTTGCTCAGCTGTGCCGACGATGGGCAACGACACCGTTGGGGCGTTGGAAGCGTTTGAACTGACCTGGAGCGTTGCATTGAACGTTCCGCCGGTCGCCGGCTGAAAAAGCACCTGGACCGTGCACGCATCGCCCACGGCGACCGAAGGTGTGGTCGAGCCGCACGGTTTCGCTCCGCCACCTAAAGCCAACGCGTACGGCGGCCCGGACGGCGAATTTAGAACAATGCCGGTGACGGACAGTGGCGCAGTTCCGGAATTACTGATCGTCACTTGCAAAGGCGCCGGCGTATTGCCCGTGGTCACCTTGCCGAAGTCGAAAGTCGCGGGCAAAACCTGGATCGACGGACTGGCGGACGACGGTGCGGGACTCGGCGCGGGTGCCGGAGCAGGAGTCGGGCTGCCGCCGCCGCCAGAACTGCATCCGGCTGTCGCGATGGCTAGTGCAGTTACCGCCGTTGCGAAAAGAGACGATCGATCGGTCATGACTCCTCCGCTCTTTTGAGTAAGGCATTGTTATTGAATGGCGCGCCGCGTTGAGTGTTCGAGACGCGCGGCCGCTGCCGAAAGGGCACACCGTCTAACGGTGGCGGCACCGGACGGCTTGCGGGTGCTCCACTGCATGAGAGTGCCGCAAGAGTTCAACGACCCGCTTCAGTTGCAGGAAGTGATCGATCGCGTGTCGCTACCGGATACGGTGCCTGACGTTGCGCCAACCGCCAGGCTAGAAACGACGCCCGTGCCAAGGACCAGTTGATTGAAACTCAGCACGTACTGCTTCTCGTACAGCAGCGAGGTCAGCTGCTGATAGATAGTGGCCAGGTTCTGTGAGGTGTTCGCCTCATAAAACAGCCCTCCGGTACCCATGGCAATCTGCGTCAGCACCGTCTTGTTGACGTTGGCGCCCAGGCCGATCGTAAAGACCGGTACGTTCTTGGAGGCCCCGTTGGTAATTACCTGCTGCAAGGTACGTGTTGAATACGGAACGGTCGGTCCCTCGTCCTGGCCATCGGTGGCGACGACGACCGCCTTTCGGCCAGACCTGCCGGCGGCTTCGTCGATCGCCTGGTACACGGCGTCGTACAGCCGGGTGTTTCTGCCGTTGTCGTACGGAGCGGCGACAGCGTTTTGCAGCAGCACCTTGTCGGGTGTGAACGATTGCACGACGGTGACGACATCATCAAACTTGATGACCTCGCCGACGTCGCCTGTTCGCAGCGCTCCAAACAGGTTCGTGAAGCCGGTCTTCATGTCCGCGAAGGCAACCGGTTGGTCGGTCAAGCTGCCGCTGTGATCGAGCACCGCGGAGATAGAAATTGGAACTGCGTCGACGAAGGCGACCGTAAACTGCTGAAAGTCGGTCGTCGCTTGCCTCAACGAAAAATTGGGTCGCATCAGGCCGAGCACCGGATACCCGCCCTGGTCGATAACCGAAACGTAAGCCTTGGCAGAATTCGCCGGGCACGCCGTCTCGACCTGATTGAGGCGCACCGTCAAACTCGCCAGGGCCTCGGAGGTTCCCGAAATGGGGAGCCCGAACTGCGGCGAGGTTGCGTCGTTCGAAGTGATCTGCAGTGTCGACGTGAACGTTCCGGCGTTCGCTGGCGGCTGGAAAGCCACCTGAACGGTGCAGGAATCGCCAGGCGCCACGGTTGGTGAAACGGACGCGCACGGCTTCGTTCCGCCGCTTGGCATCAACATGAAGTTCGGATCGGCCGGCGCGCGGAACGAGATTCCCGAAACGTTCAGCGCTCCGGTGCCGTTGTTCTTGATCGTGACTTCCAGCGGCGCCGGAACGTTGCTGCTCGTGACCTTGCCGAAGTCGAACGTCGCCGGCAGAACCTGAAGCGTCGGGCTCGGCGGCGGAGGCGACGGAGGACTCGGAGCGGGGGCCGGCGCGGGGCTGGAACCGCCGCCGCCCGAACTGCAGCCTGCTGCACCGATAACCAACGACGTCAGCAGCATTCTTATAACAGGCAAGTGGTTCTTCGTGTTCATTCAGTCCCCGATCGTTTCGTCCTGCGTGTCCCGGCTAGCGCTGCAGCCTTTCGCTGGGCATGTAATTACTACAACTACGATAGCTTTTTACTCGCCTTCGTGCTCACCGCCGGCCGCCCGTCCGGCGGCCCGATGATGCCAAGGAGACGGTAGCCGAGAGTCAAAACTCGTCTGTCGACGCTGCGGCGACCAGTACATGTCGTACGCCGGCGACTCACCAGCCGACGACGCTCCAGTCCGCGCTGAATGCAAACTTTGATCCCGGCCTGCGGACGCTTTCGCGGTAGGCAACGTTGACGGGGTTGCACCCTACTTCCAACGGTGACCGCGTACCGCATGCCGAAACGCAGAAGGGCCGCGCTAGGCGGCCCTTCAAGTTTGGTGGAGGCGGCGGGAATTGAACCCGCGTCCACGAGTGATCCAGATCCAGTTCTACATGCGTAGCCGCTCTATTTGAGTCTCACCGCGCGCTTAGCCGAACGGCAGGCCGGCGCGCAGCCAGTCACTGGATCTCGATGCCGCCGTCGTGACTCCATCGGCATCCAGCCTCTGTAAATGGCGCCGCTGTCGGTTGCCCGACCTAGCCCAGGGGCCAGCTAGTGCAGCGTCTAACCGGTATTAAGCGGCTAGAGCAAACGCGTCTTCGTTGGCGTTTGTAGTGTTCCAGATGGATTTACGAGGTGACTGGTCCTCGGCATGCCCTGAGATCCTTCACGACCCGCGTCGAAGCCAGGTCGCCCCCAAAGAACCAATTCTAAGCGTAGATGGGTCACTTCAGCGCAAAATCAACCCGGGTGGTCGCCCGTTTGTCCTCGATTCCGGCCGGCGTCAGTTTCGGCTCGACGAGAAACAGGCGTTCCCGCGCGATCTTGCCGTCGGATTCCAGCCGGTTGCGCACCGTCCCCGCGCGCTGGTTGGCAAGGGCGCGCAGGTCTTCGGGCGCGACGGCGAGATGCGCCATGATCAGCGGTTCCATTTCGGTAGCGGGGATGGATTTGGCGATGCCGATGAAGTTGCGCGGCTTGTCCGGAATGTCCTCATCGCTGTAGACGGCCTCGATAAGTGCCGGCCGTTCGTCAGGCGAGACCGTGACCGTCGCCGGATCGATCGCCTCGCCGCTCGACCGCACGCGCTGCCGCACCTTGGCTGCCCGCAACTTGCTCTCGAACTTGGCGCGCTTGATTCCCTCGGTGTCGAACTTCGGATCGACGCGACCGATGATGTCGAGCTTGAGACTGGGACGATCATTGAGGGCCTTGGCCAGCGTATCGACGCGCTTGGCCTGATCCGGAGCGAGCGCGGCCGAACCGGCGGCAAACTCCACCATGCCCAGTTCCTCGCCACCGCCGAAGGCCGCGGCGAGCAGGGTGAACGGCGCGGTCACCACCTTCGCCAGCAGGTTGACGATGACCTGGATGATGATGCCGCCGACCGAAAACTTGGGGTCGTTCAACGTGCCCGAGATCGGCAGGTTGATGTCGATCTCGCCGCGGCTGTCCTTGAGCAACGACACCGCGAGCAGCACCGGCAGCTTCGTCGCGGTCGGGCTTTCGACTTTCTCGCCGAAGGTCAGTTGATCGAGGAACAGATGATTGTTGGCGGCGAGCTTGCCGTCCTCCACCTTGTACTTCACTTCCATCGACAGTTTGCCCTTCACGATCGGATAGCCGGCGTACTTGACCGCATAGGGCGTCAGTCTTGGCAGGTCGACACCGCGAGTGCGTCCCTCGATGTCGAGATAAAGCGTCGGTGCCAGCGGATTCAGGCGCCCGCTGATGTCGACCGGCGCGTCGTCATCGATTTTCCCGGCAAGCGCCATCGTCGCCGGCTCGTTGCTGTCGGAGGCGAGCGTCGAGACGGTTCCGGCCAGGCCTGTCATGTTGGCGGTGTAGTTGGGCTTGATGAAGTTGTCGGTGAAGTTGACGTTGCCGCGCGTGAACTCGATTTGCCCGATGCGGATCACCGGCCGCGGCGTCGATGGATCCGGCGCTACGGGCAGCGCGGCCGTCACCGAGCGGGCGGACTCCGCCGTCGCCTTCGGCGCGTTGCCGGTCGTTTCGCGATCGACGGGCATGGCGGGCTCGGCCTTCGGTGCCGACGACTCTGTCGGCTTCGGCGCGGCTATGCCCGTGGCGTCGGGCCCCGCGGCGGCGTCGCCGCGCTTGAAGACTTCCACCAGATTCACCCGGGCCTGTTCGGACACGATGACTCGCGCATAGAAGTCCGACAGTGCGACCTTGCCGACCGTGACCTGAGGAGGACCGTCGCCCAGCTTTGCGTCGATCTGGTCCAGCTCGAGTACCTGCCACTTCAGCAGGTCGTTCTCGCCACCCGCATCCAGCAGGTGCAGATTTCCGAGGCGGGCGCCTCCCTTGTATGCAAGCTGCATCGGAGCTGCGTCCGACGTCTTGTCGATCGTCACGCGGCCACGCCCCGAAAACTCCGCGCGCGCAAGTGTCGCGTTGAGGTACTGGGCGAGGTAGGGGCGGACTGCCGACACGTCGAGGCTGCGGGCATCGAGTCGCAGGTCCGACGCCAGGGGCCTGACGCGTGCACCTCCGCTGACGGAAAGCGTGCCGCCGCTGCCGAAGCGCGTCTGCAACGCGATCTCGGCGCGTTCTGTGCCGTCGCCCACCACGTTGTGCAGTGAGCCCGCGATAGCGGACGCGCGCAACCTGACGTTCGGGTCAACCGCCAGATCCTCCAGCCGCAGATCGCCGCGAACGATGCCGACTTCCTCGACCACGACTTTCCACGGGTTGGCCATTGCGTCGGCAGCGTTCGGCTTGACCCCGGCCGGATCGCCGGCGGCATTCGCCCGAATCACCTGCAGCCAGTTGATTTCGCCGTCCGGAAGCCGGCGGACCGTGGTGTGTGGCCCGTCCAACACCATCTTGCCGAGGGTAATCGTGCGTTCGTTCAGATCGATCGCACCGTTATCGAGTTGCAGTGCGGTGAGCTCGAAGTCGGCACCGCTGCCCCTGGGTCCGTGCAGCGAGATGTCCTTGCCGCGGATCGAGATGTCGCGCAGTGCGACCTTCATCGCGGGCTCGGCAGCGGCAAACTCCAGCACCGCGCTGACTTCGCTGCTGCCGTCCAGCGTGGCATTGACGACGTGAGCCAGGTATCGCGCCGCCGTGCGCAGCCGCACGTCGTGCGCCGCGACATCCAGACGGCCGATCAGCGGCGCCAGCCCGATTTCTCCTTCGGCGTTCACTGAACCGCCGCCATCGGCGATGTCATGCCTGACGCTGACTTTGCCGCGCTCGGTCGATGCCGTCGTCAGGTTGCTGGCTTCTGCGCTCAGATCGACCAGTTGCAGCGTGAACCTGCCCGCCGAGTCGTCCGTGACGTTGATCGTGCCGTTGCGGATCGAGGCGTGCTTCAGCGTCACGGCCGGCGCCTGGGTTGTGGGTGACGTGGCTGCGGCAGCAGAAGGCTCGTTGGCGGCTGCCGAGAGCAGCGGTTGTTGTAGAAACCGCTGCCAGTTGAGGGCGCCGGAGACGTCACGAACCGCTTCGACCGTCGGCGTGGCGAGCGTGACATTGGCGATCACAGCGCGTCGTGCCAGCAGTCCGACCTCTTCGAGCATGATCGAGAGTGACTTCCAGCCAATCAGCGGCTTGGGTTGGGCGGCGGGCGCGGCAAGCGCGAAGTACGTGATCTCGATCAGGCCCGAGACGAGCACCTTCGCATCGCTTGCGGGGCGCTCGCCTTGCGCCGGGACCGCGCGCCGGAAGACGATGCTCAGATCGGTATTCACGGTACCGCTCGGCAGCGTGAAATTGGGCCGAACCGGCACATAGGCCAGGTATCGGGGCAGGTCGAGACCATCAAGCTTCAGATCGACCGACGACTCGAGCGTCTCCGCGAACGGCCGGGTCTCGCCCTTCACCTCAAGCGGCGTGCCGTTGACGAGTGCCGAGAGTTCCGGCAGCACCTCGATGTGGACATCGGTCGGCAGGTTCGACAGGAAAGGGATGCCGAGTGCCACCTGATTGACGACATGCTTCCGGCCGACCGGCCGATCGTCGAAGTTGATCGTGCTGTCGCTGACGCGGATGTTGTTCAACGAGAACCGGGGCGGGGCATCATCGGACTTCGGCTTCGCCTGTAGTCGCTCGATGATGTCGCTGAAGTTGAAACGCTGCGGTTCGAGCCGCACGAGATTGGCTGTGAGCCCATCGATGCCGAGTGCATCCAGAACGGGTGCCCGGTAGAAGAGTGACACCGACGACACGTTGGCCGTCACCTCGCGCACGGTGAGCAGCGGCGCGCTGTCGCCGGCTGCGCCGCCAACCGTCAGGCCGCGCAGCGTGACGCGTAGCGTGAACGGATTGGCGCTGATGCCCTCGACGTGGACCGCGCGTCCCAGTTCGCGCGCGGCCACCGTCTCCAGCCCCCAGCGCATCGCCTTCGGAACTGCGAAGTACCCGACCGCGCTGAACAGCAGCAACGCGATCGCGATGCCAATGCCAATCTTCCGCAGGCGCGGAATCCAGCTCGCAAACGCCGGGGACATGCGTAGGAAGGAAGGCCGAGACGCAGCAACGATAGCGCGTCCGGACCTAGGACCTGATGAAATCCAGCAATTCCGTGGGACGCGCGATCACGCCATCAGCGCCCCAGTTCTCGATCGGGATCCCGTCGCCCAGATAACCATAAGCCGCAGCGACAGTGCGAATTCCGGCGGCCTGGCCCGCCTGCACGTCGCGCAGATCATCGCCAACGTAGATTGACTCGCCGGCACTGCGGCCGGCCTGGTCCAGCGCGTGCAGCAACGGTGCCGGATGCGGCTTGGCATAGGCCGTCGTGTCTCCGCTGACAATGCACGCGGCACGCTCCGCCAGTCCGAGCGCGCGAACCAGCGGCTCGGTGAAGCGCGCGATCTTGTTGGTGACGATGCCCCAAAGAACCCCGTCGGTCTCGAGTGCCGCCAGCGTTTCCGGCATCGCGGGAAACAACGCGCTGTCTTCACACAGAGCGGACTCGTACTCGACGGAAGAACTCCTGACGCAGCGCTTCGTAGCCGGAATCTGCCGGCGCCAGTCCGAATGCGCGCCCGATCAATCCGCGGGCGCCATGTGATGCGACGGGACGCAGCGCTACCAGCGGCACCGCTTCGCGGCCGCGGGCGAGCAGCATCCGGTTGATCGCGCCGGCGAGATCCGGCGCGGTGTCCACCAGCGTGCCGTCGAGATCGAACAGCACGAGACGGACGGCGGTCATGTCTGGCCCGGCTTGCGAAAGGCCATCAGGTAGTTGACATCGGTGTCGCGACCGAGCGCCGCGGACTTCGTCAACGGGTTGTAGCTCATGCCGACGATCTCATGCAGTTCCAGCCCGGCGCTGCGCGCGAACCCCGACAGCTCGCTCGGTCGGATGAACTTCGCGTACTCGTGCGTACCGCGCGGCAAAAGGCCGAGCACGTACTCCGCGCCGACGATCGCCAGCAGAAACGCCTTTGGGTTCCGGTTGATCGTTGAAAAGAACACCCAGCCGCCGGGACGGGCCAGTGCCGCACACGCCGCGACGCTTTGCGCCGGATCCGGCACGTGCTCCAGCATCTCCATGCAGGTCACGATGTCGAAAGCAGCCGGACGCTGCTGCGCCCATTCTTCCGCCGAGCCTTCGTGATAGGCGACGCTCGCGCCGCTTTCCAGCGCGTGAAGCTGGGCCACCTTCAGCGCCTTGCCGGCCATATCGATGCCGGACACCTCGGCGCCGCGTTCGGCCATCGCCTCGGCCAGCACGCCGGCTCCGCAACCGACATCGAGCACGTTCTTGCCTCTTAGCGAGACCAGGCGATCGATCCACTGCAGTCGAACCGGGTTGATCTCGTGCAAGGGCCGCATCGGACCGCTCGGGTCCCACCAGCGAGCGGCCATGTCACTGAACTTGCGTAATTCGGCCTGATCGACGTTGGCTTGCATGCGGAGGATCTTACCGGGCGTGTCGGACGGCCCTTCCGGTCATCGTCCGCGGCCCGGCGAGGAAAGATTGCTCCGCAACTTGGGGCGCATTGCGCAGACGTCCAAAGTTATGTGGTCGGCCGCGACCACTGTCACCCGGCTGGGACAGCGCGCCGCCGAGATGATCGATCAGTTCGTGCGGTTGATCGTCAATACTAAGAAGAACGGTGCAGTCATCTATTCGGGTGCGGCACCCGATCAGCGTTTCGCGCGCTGAGTGCGCGATCTCGCCGTGCGCCGGGCGGGGCGAATCGCCCGGCGCGCGATCATGGCCTGCTCATCAGCCGAGACGGCCTGTTCGGCTTCGTGCAGGAATTCGAGCAGCCGGTTGGCGGCCGGACTGAGAGGGTGGCTCTTGAGCCGAACGACGCCGTAGTTCAGGTGCAGCCAGGGCTCCGAGCTCAGAACAGCGATCTCGCCGCGCTGGAGTTCTGCTTGCACGCAAGTCAACGGCAGGACTGCAATCATGTCGGAGTTGGCAAGCATCTGCTTGATTCCGGCCAGTGTCGCACTGTCCAGCGAAGGGAACGGACGACTGGCGGCGCTCCTGTCCGCAGACCGCCGCTGCGAGGTGAGCATCGGTTGCAGTATGCGCGGCGGAATCCGCGACATCGCGACAAGCGGGTAGCCAAACACGGCTGCCGAGGGACGCTGACGCTCGCGGGCGAGGGGGTGCTCGGCGCGCGCCACGTAGAAAAGCGGATGCGTGCCCAGCGGCTGCACGTCGAGATCGGACTCGCGCGGCAGTGTGCTGAGTTCGGCTACGAAGAAGTCGAGTTCGCGACCCCGCAGGCGAACCAGCAACTCGTCCCAGGCGCGCACCTGGAGTCGAATCTTGATCATCGGGTGGGCGTCGATGAAACGCGTCAGCGCCTGCACGAATATCGTCTCGGCCGGATACGGGCCAGCGCCGACGGCGACGTGACCTGACTGCAGGGTGCTTCTCTGAAGGACGTCACGATCGAGGTCCTCGGCGAACTGCAGCAGCTCGCGTGCACGCAGCAGCAGCAGGCTTCCAACATCGGTCGGCGCCACTCCGCGGGCTGAGCGGAGTACCAGTTCGCTGCCGACCAGTCGCTCGAGGGACTGGATGCTGCGGGTGAGGGCGGGCTGGCTGAGCTGCAATGCCATCGCGGCGCGAGCAAAGGTGCCGTGCTCTACCAGGGCCAGGAAGTGGCGTAACGGACGCAGTTCGATCGACATGCGCCAAGCGTATCGGTTCGTTGCGCAAAATGCATGAAAGTCATTACTCTAAAGTGCCCACGTGTCTCAGGGTTATCTGATTATGAGAGTAGGCGAACAGGAGGGATGAACTAATGAACAATGCACGTCGCAACGTGTTGATCGCCACTGCCGGTCTGGCGGTACTGACTTTGGCCTCGACTGGCTGCAGCACGACCTCCGGAGCCGGCGGCGACCCGGCGGCGCAGCGGCAGGCAATCGATGCCGCGGCTGACAGCTCGCTGTCGCGGCTGTATACGCAACAGCCGGGCACGCGGGAACTGCTGACCTCGGCGCGCGGTGTTCTCGTCTTCCCGAGCTTCGTATCGGCCGGCTTCATTGTCGGCGGCGGCAGCGGGCAGGGCGTGTTGCGCAAGGGCGGCAAGACAACGTCCTACTATCGGATGACCGAGGCGTCGGCGGGTCTGCTGGCGGGGGCGCAATCGCAGGCGGTGTTCATCCTTTTCATGACCGATGAGGCGCTGAAGCGCTTCGACGCCAGCAGCGGCTGGACCGTTGGCGCGGATGCCACGGTGTCGATGATCAATGTTGGCGCCAATGCACGGGTAACGACGCAGACGGCGCAACAGGAGGTCATCGGCTTCGTGATGACCAACGCCGGGCTGATGGGCAACGTCAGCCTGAATGGCAACCGCGTGACGAGGCTCGATCTCTAGGGAAATGCCTCCGTGCAATTCCATTTCAAATCAGCCCTGCTGGCTTTGGCGCTGGTCGCCGCTGCGGCACCCGCAGCCAGCGAGCAGCGGACCGACGACGACTGGCAGTTCGGCGCCACCCTCTACCTGTGGTTCCCCGGCATCAGCGGCACGACGCAGTTTCCCAGCGGCGCGGGCGGACCTTCGATCAACGTCAACGCCAAGGACGTGCTGCAGAAGCTCGATATGGCGTTCATGGGAAACGTCGAGGCCCGCCGGGGGCGCTGGGGCGGCCTCGCGGACTGGGTTTACTCCGACCTGAGCTCCGATCGGGCCGGCACCCGGGATTTGTCGATCAACGGTCAACCGCTCGGATTGGGCGTTAGCGCAGACCTCGGCCTGGAGGTCAGGACCAACATCGTCACGCTGGCCGCAACCTATACGGCCATGGAGTCCCCGGCCCATGTCGCGGCGCTGGTGTTCGGTACGCGTCTGCTGAAAACTGATGAGACATTGCGCTGGTCGCTCAGCGGCACCGGCCCGTTGGGCCTTTCCCGATCCGGTGTGGCCGAGGCGGGTATAACCAACTGGGATGCCATCGTCGGCGTACGCGGGCGTGCGCGCCTCGATGGCGACTCGAACTGGTTCGTGCCCTATTACCTGGATGTGGGTGCGGGGGCGTCGCGTCTCACCTGGCAGGCGGTCATCGGCGTCGGCTATTCGTTCGGCTTTGGCGACGTCGGCCTGGCCTGGCGCTACGTTGATTACGAGTTCAAGCCGACCGAACGATTGCAAACCCTCACGTTCAATGGCATCGCCTTGGGCGTCACGTTCAGGTTCTAGCTGCGGGGCAACCCCCCATCGAAGGAAGAAAGGAACCGCGATGAAGAAGAGTCTGGTTCTGGTGTGTGTGGCGTCCGCCGTGATGGGCCTGCTCTCCGAAGCTGGAGCCCAGGTGCGCGTGCAGTACGGCCGGATCACCAACGTGCAGGCGACGACGGTGACGGATTCCAGCTCACGCGCAGTCGGGACGCTGGTCGGTGGAGGCATCGGACTGGCCACCGGTAGCGGCCAGTCCGGCAGCAACCGCGCGCTGCGGGGGATCACGGGTGCCGCTGCCGGGCGCGGCGTTGGAACACTCGCCGGGCGCTCACAGGCGTTCGAGTACACCGTCCTGATCGACGGGACCACGACCGTACGGGTCGTGTCCGATCAGGCCGGCAAACGTGTCGGGGACTGCGTGGCCGTCGAACAGGGTCAGTTCGCGAATATCCGCCTCGTGCCCGACAGTCGCTGCGCGCCGCGTGCGCAGCCCGCCGCCGCAAGGTCTGCACCCCTGCCCGCGCCGGCCGCCGCGGCCGTACAGCAGGCCACCGCATGCGAACAGGCGAAGGCGCAGGTGTTGGCCGCCAACACCGACGAGGAGTTCAGCGTTGCCGAGCGCCGGATGAGGTTGCTCTGCGGCGAATAGCACGGCGCGCGCTACTCGGTCAGCCTGCGCTGCGAACTTCTCGGCACCCACGTGCGCGCTCGAAGCAACAGATTTTCCATGGCTGTGCGTGAGACGCCATCGAAGACCCAGATCATTCTGGCTCGTCTGGTCCTTGTGCTGATCATTGGCTTCGTCGTCCTTGGCCTGGCGATGTACGGCTTCTCGGCGGAGGTTCGCGCGCGAGTCTGGCAAAACCTGATCGAACGTCCAGAGGGGCCGATGGTCTTCCGCTTCATCCTCCAGCCCGTCATGGCGACGATGGCTGCGCTGCGCGATGGAATCAGGGACGCCCGGACGGGACGCGCTCCCTTCCTCTGGACAGTGCTCACCGATCCAGCGAAGCGTGCCGGGCGCCTGGACGAAGCACGGATCGCTACCGCACGGATCATTCTTCTCGGGCTGGTCATGGACTTGGTCTATCAGTTCATAGAGCTCAAGTACTTTCACCCGGCCGAGGCGGCGATCATCGCGCTTGCGCTCGCCTTCCTGCCCTACGTGTTGCTGCGTGGCGCGATCGCGCGTATCGCGCGCCGCTGGGTCGGCAGTGAACCAGGCGGTGGCATTCGGTGATCCACTTCACGGTCGAACGCGGATGAGCGAGGCCACGCGAATGCAACAGGTTCGGGCTGCAGCGCTTCGCCTGAAGCCGGCGCGCACGCATCTGTCGTCCGATCTGATCGCCGCCCTGACGTTCGCCGTCGTCAACGTGCCGCAGGCGATGGGCCACGCACTGCTGGCGAGCGTCAATCCCGTGCTGGGCATCTTCACGTTGATGGTCGCCGTGCCGATCGGCGCCATCTTCAGCAGCTCGGTCTTCATGAACGTGTCCAGCACCGCCGCGCTGTCGGTGGCGGCCGGTGTCGTGCTGGTGGACATCCCGGCCGACCAGAGGATGGCCGCGCTGGTCGTTCTGGTGCTGCTGGTCGGTGTGATTCAGCTGGCAGCGGGCCTGTTCCGGCTGGGTTTCCTGGTGCGGTTCGTCTCCAACGCGGTGATGACCGGCTTTCTCAACGGCGTGGCGGTGCTGATCATCCTGGGGCAGCTGAGCGACCTGACCGGCTACGACAGCGCCTACTCGAATCGGGTTGCGCAGGCACTGGACCTTCGTGTTGCGGATCACCCAGATCGACCTCGCGGTGAGCACCATCGGCGTCCTCACGCTGGCGCTGATCGTGTTACTGCTGTGGGTGAAACGGTTGCAGCGCTTCGCCTTCATCATCGCCATTGCCGTGGCCACCGTCCTGCTGGCCGTGCTGACCCTTCAGGCGCTGCCCTCGGCCGCAGGCTTTTCTGCCGTTCCCACCGTCGGTGACGTCGCCTCGATTCCGCGTTCGTTGCCCCAGTTCGCTATTCCGGACCCCTCGCTGTTCCTGACGCTGCTGTTGCCGGCCTTCTCCGTGGCCATCATCGGGTTGGTCCAGGGCGCCGGCGTCAGCCAGGGCACCCCCAACCCGGACGGACGGTACCCGGACGTGTCGCGCGACTTTCTCGGCCAGGGTGCGGCGAACATCGCTACCAGTCTGGTCAGCGGAATTCCAGCCGGCGGGTCGGTCTCGGGCACGGCACTGATCATGAGCGCGGGCGGCAAGTCGCGCTGGTGCAACATCTTCGTCGGGCTGTTCGTGGCAGCCATCGTGCTGCTGGCCGCACCGCTGGTCGAGCTCGTGCCGATGCCCGCACTGGCCGCACTGCTGATCGTGGCGGGCTTCCAGGGTTTGCGCGTGCCACAGGCGTTGATCGCGTGGAAGACCGGCAGGATCTCGAAAGTGGTCATGCTCGTGACTTTCGTCGCCACGCTGGTGGTGCCGCTGCAGTTTGCCGTTTTGTTCGGCGTCGCCCTCAGCGTTGTGCTCCACGTCTTCCGGCAATCGAACAAAGTCGTCGTCACCGAATGGGTGCTGCAACCGGAAGGCTTCCCCGTCGAGCAGCCGGCACCGAGGCGACTGCCCAGCCACAAGCTCACGCTGTTGCACGTTTATGGCAGCCTGTTCTTCGCTGCGGCCAAGAACATGGAAGAGATGCTGCCGGACGTTGCCGGCGCGACGCGCGCGGTGGTCGCGATCAACCTGCGTGGCAAGAGCGAGATCGGAAGCACGTTCGTGACTGTGCTGCAACGCTATTGCAGAGCGCTACATGCCCACGACAGCAAGCTGATGCTGGTCGGCGTCGATCAGGATGTTCGTGATCAGCTTGCCAAGACGGGGGTACTCAAGGTCATTGGCGAAGAAAACGTCTTCCTCGCTACGCCACAGCTCGGCGCTGCACTCAACCAGGCCGTGGAGTCGGCCACCGCCTGGCTTGGAATGCCTCCCCGGGCTTCGGCGTCCGGCGCGGCTTAGCATGCAACCGGGCCACCCCTTGAATTCGCACCGAAGTCCGTGCACGACCGGACTGCCTAGCAGGTGTGTCCGATGAGGAAACGCGACGATGAGTGATGAACAACCTGCCGATCCGTCCACGCGCTTCGAAGTTCGCGCAACGTCCGATAGTCACTTTTCCTGGCTTCGCACGCGGTTCGCGGTCGAACGCACGATGATGGCCTACCAGCGTACGGCCGTCTCGCTGATCGGATTCGGCTTCGCGATCGTTCAGTTCTTCGAGAACTTTCATCAGATGCCGAGGGACAGCAGCGCCCGCCTGCCTGATGCCGCCTGGTACCTGGGGCTGGCGTTGATCGGTTGCGGGGTCCTGGCGTCGGCCTTTTCGGTGCTGGAGTACCGACGAACGATTCGATACCTGTGGAGTGGCAGCTACGCGACCGTTGCGGGCATGTCCAGAAACAAGAAGCACACACCGCTGTACGCGGTTTCGATCCTTCTCATCCTGATCGGCCTGTTCGCCTTCTTTGCCGTGTTGCTGCATCTTGTGTAGCGCCGTCATCGCCGCGACTTGACCGAGCCGACATAAGCCGCACTCCGGAGGAATAGGACTTGTCTTCAGCAGCCGAACCCAACGTGATGTCTCCGCCACTGCCCGCGAACGGCCCGCCGGGCTTTCACTTGCTCACCAAGCCGAGCGGGTCGACCTGCAACATCGATTGCACTTACTGCTTCTTCCTGTCCAAGGAATCGCTGTACCCGAATGAAAAGAGCCGGATGTCCCAGGCCACGCTCGAGGTCTACATCCGGCAGTTGTTGGAGTCGCATCGCGTGCCGCAAGTCACCGTGGCCTGGCAGGGCGGCGAACCCACGCTGATGAAGCTCGAGTTCTTCCGTCGCGCGGTCGAACTGGTCGAGAAGTACCGTCGGCCCGGCCAGGCCGTGCAGCACACGTTCCAGACCAACGGCCTGCTGCTCGACGACGACTGGTGCGCCTTCTTCAAGCAGCACAACTTCCTGGTGGGCCTGAGCGTCGACGGCCCGCGCGAACTGCACGACACCTACCGCGTTGATCGCCGAGGACAGGGCACATTCGACCTCGTGATGCGCGGCCTGGAGTACCTTCGGAAGCACGAGGTCGACTTCAACATCCTGTGCACGGTCAACGCCGCCAACCAGCACCACGGCCGCGCCGTCTATCGCTTCTTCCGCGACGAACTGGGCGCCAGGTGGGTGCAGTTCATTCCGATCATCGAGCGCGCCACCGAGCAGACCATCAGCATCGCCAACAAGGGCTGGAGCGAGCACGCCGGCAGGAAGCGCCTGCTCTACACCCAGACCGGCAACCTGGTGACGGAACGGACAGTAGGGGCCGAACAATACGGCCGCTTCCTCGTCGATATCTTCGAGGAGTGGGTGCGGCATGACGTGGGGCAGGTCTACGTTCAGCTCTTCGACGTCACGCTGGAGGCGTTCTTCGATCGTCACCTGCTGTGCATCCACGCGCCCACCTGCGGCTACGGCCCGGCGCTGGAGCACAACGGCGATCTGTACTCCTGTGATCACTTTGTCGAGCCGAAGTACAAGCTCGGCAACATCCATCAGACACACATGCTCGCGCTCGTGGGGTCCGCCGAGCAACGCAAGTTCGGCCAGGACAAGCGCGACACGCTGACGGCCCAGTGCCGAAACTGCAAGGTCCTCAACTGGTGCAATGGCGGTTGCCCCAAGGACCGCTTCGCGCTGTCCCGCGACGGCGAGCCGGGCCAGAACTACCTTTGCCCGGGCCTGGAGCGTTTCTTCACTCATGCCGGGCCGACTTTCAACGTCATGGTGCAACTGCTGCGGCAGAACCGCGCGCCGGCTGATGTGATGGCGTGGGTCGCCGACCAGGATGCCAAGCGCGGAGCCGATCGACCTTGTCCGTGTGGCAGTGGCAAGACGTTCCGCTTCTGCCACGGCGACAAGTCGCCGACTTCGCCCTTCAGCGCGGACAGTCAAGAGACGACGACGTCGTGAGAGCGGCAATGGTTTTGGAACCGGGTTGCTGTGAGCCGATCCGGAATATGTCTAAGCACTGAAAGGATAGAGAACATGGCAGCGAAGAAACCCAACATCCTGATCCTTTGGGGGGACGACGTGGGCTGGTGGAACATCAGCTACAACAGCCGCGGGCAGATGGGTTACCGCACTCCCAATATCGACCGCGTGGCCAACGAGGGCGTGGCCTTCACCGACTACTACGCCCAGCAGAGTTGCACCGCAGGGCGTGCCGCGTTCATGACCGGGCAGAACCCGATCCGCACCGGGCTCACCAAGGTGGGCATGCCCGGCGCCACCAATGGCATCCAGGCCGAAGACCCGACCATGGCCGAACTGCTCAAGCCGCTGGGCTACGCCACGGGGCAGTTCGGCAAGAACCACTTCGGCGACCGCGACGAGCACCTGCCGACGATGCACGGCTTCGACGAGTTCTTCGGCAACCTGTACCACCTGAATGCCGAGGAAGAACCGGAAGACCCGGACTATCCGAAGGACCCCGCGTTCAAGAAGAAGTTCGGGCCGCGCGGCGTGCTCCACTGCAAGGCCGATGGCAAGGGCGGGCAGACGATCAAGGACACGGGGCCGCTGACGAAGAAGCGCATGGAAACCATCGACGACGAGGTAACCAAACACGCGCTGCGCTTCATCGACGAGGCGCACAAGGCCAAGACGCCGTTCTTCCTCTGGTACAACACGACGGCGATGCACTTCCGCACTCACTGCGCAGAAAAGCACAAGGGCAAGAGCGGCGGCCAGGGCGACTACAACGACGTGATGGTGGCGCACGACGAGAACATCGGCCTGATGCTGAACAAGCTCGACAAGCTGGGCATTGCCGAAGACACCATCGTCATGTACTCGACCGACAACGGCGTGCACTACAACACCTGGCCGGATGCCGGCATCACGCCGTTCCGCTCCGAGAAGAACACCAACTGGGAAGGCGGCTGGCGGGTGCCGTGCTTCGTGCGCTGGCCGGGCAAGTTCAAGGCCGGCACGGTGCTCAATGGCATCGTCACCCATCAGGACTGGCTGGCGACATTCCTCGCCGCCGCCGGCGAGTCGGACATCAAGCAGAAGCTCCTCAAGGGCCACAAGGCCGGCAAGAAGACCTTCAAGGTCCACCTCGACGGCTTCAACATGCTGCCCTATCTCAAGGGCGAGGTGAAGGAGAGCCCGAGGGAGAACTTCTTCTACATCAGCGACGACGGCGACATCCTGGCGATTCGCATGCAGGACTGGAAAGTGGTGCTGATGGAACAACGCGCCAAGCAGTTGGCGTGCTGGGCGGAACCGTTTGTGAAGTTGCGGGTCCCGAAGATGTTCAATCTGCGGCGTGACCCGTTCGAACGGGCCGACGAGAACTCGAACACCTACTACGACTGGATGATCTCCCACGCTTACATCGTGTATCTGATGCAGGGCGTGGTCGCCGGCCAGATCGAGAACTTCGTCAAGTTCCCGCCGCGGCAGAAGCCGGCCTCGTTCAACCTGGATGCCGTGATGCGCGATCTTGAAGAGGCGGGCGGCGGCCGCAACCATTGACCTGCGCGGCCCCCTTCGACCGCAGTGAAAGGGCTGCGTCCTGCGCGGAAGGCCGGGCGCTGATGCAGCCCACCCGGGGCCGATCGGTCGGCCGCCCGGGTCCCTTTCGGTGTGCTCGGTGTGGATGTCAACACACCCTGGCAGACTGCCTTGAAGAAGGACTCGCCTGCGGAAGTCATGCCCGGTCCTCTGCAGTCCGCAGACGCGGCTGTGGCCACCGACCCTCCTCCCGTCTGGAACGACCAGCCGGTGTTCGACGCCTTGGCGCGGCCGCAGGGCACGTCGACCAGTACCGCGACCATTGCGGCTGTTATCCGATGACGTTTCCTCGGAGCAAGCATGAACGGCGGCGGGTGCCCGCGCTCCACGGACGAGATCGATACAGGAGAAGTTGATGAAGGATGGGTTGACGGTCGTTGTCGTCAATGCGGTCATGATCATTCATGTGATGGCGCTGCTGGTCGTCGCCTTCGGCACCGTGCAGGCCTTCGTCAGGAGCCTGCACGCGATGTACTCTCCGTCGGCGACCGGCGAAGAATTCCATCGTGCGTACGTGCAGTACGCACGATGGCTGGTCGCCGGGCTGACGTTCCAACTGGCCGCCGACATCATCGAAACGGCCTTTGCGCCGGGCTGGGATGAAATCGGGCGCCTCGCTGCGATCGCCGTGATTCGAACATTTCTCAATTTCTTCCTTGAGCGCGACCTGGCCGAGCAGGAGCGGCGCGTCGCCGAATCACGGACGGCCGCTTCCTCGGCAAGTGTGAATGAACGTGCGTCGCGTGACGGTTGACCTTGTGTCGAAAGACACGCGAAAGGCCGAGGCAGGCCGTGAGCCAGGATCGATTTCCCGTCGGCGGCGCACAATGAAGGCGAGTCGCGAAGCACCTGTCACTCCACCGGCGTCGCGAACGGCCTATGCTGCGCGGGCCTCTGGCACCGCCTTACACACTGCACGGCGCCGCGCATGACACGACATCATGGTATCGCCCGCGACGAGGTGTATGTCTGCGTCGCACTGCTGTTTTGCGCGCTCGCATGGCTCTTCATGCCGGTCATCCGTCAGCTTGCGGAGTACCACCAGTTCGCCGACAGCCGAGCTTTCCTCGGCATTCCGAACGCCGCGGATGTGATCTCCAACCTGGCATTCGTGTTCGTCGGGCTGCTCGGCCTTGCCCGCCTACAGCAGGGCACTCGTCCACTGACCCGGGTCGTGCGCATCAGCATGACTGTCTTCTTCGTCGGACTGTTCCTGACCGGTTTCGGCTCTGCCTACTACCACTTGAATCCCAACGATGCGACGCTGGTAGCAGACCGCCTGCCGATGACCGTCGCTTTTGCCGGCGTCTTCGGAGGCGCCCTGGCCGAGCGCGTGAGCAACCGCAGCGGGCTCGCTGTTGCCCTGCTGATGCTGGTCGTCGGCCCTGCGAGCGTGTTTTACTGGATGCATACGGGCGATCTGTCGCTCTACGCCGTCGTCCAGTTCGGCGGCATGGCCGCTTTGCTGCTGCTCCTGAGCCTGACGCGCAAGGGTCGCGACCCCTTCCCCTGGTGGGCGCTGATCGCGTGGTACGCGGTCGCCAAGATGATGGAGGCCGGGGATACGATTGTCTGGAGCGCGACTCGCGAATTGTTCGCGGGACATGCGTTGAAGCATCTGGCAGCCGCCTTCGGTGGACTGGCGATTGCCAATGCACTGCTGCCCGCTGTCAGGCCGGCGGTCGGCCGCGCAATTTAGGGTCGCCGCGGACCCGTTCACGCACGTATGCCGATGACATCCGAAGAAGCAACGGTGGCGACGCCGGCCCGGTCCCGCCTGCGGCGGTTCGCCATCACTTTCGTCCAGGCGGTAAGGCGACTCGGCGAGGCGCTGCTGATCACCTGGGCGGCGCTGGCGGTTTACTACTCGAACCTGCCCTGGACCTGGCTGCGCGCAATCCTCGCAATCGGCTTTGCTGGGTTCGGCATCTGGGCGCTGTGGCTGACACGAAGGCGACTCATGCCGCTCGCCTTCGCCGCGGCCTTTCTCGGGATCCTGGTCTGGTGGAGTTTCATCCTCCCTTCGCACGACCGCCCATGGCGCAAGGAGGTTGCCGTGATGCCGACTGCAACGGTGGAGGGCGACCGGGTGCGCCTCGCCGGCGTACGGAACTTCACTTATCGCACGCGCGATGACTTCGATGCCCGTTATGAAGAGCGCGAGGTCTTCCTTTCGCACCTGACGTCGATCGATTTCTATATCTCGTTCTGGATGACCGGTCCCATCGGACACACGTTCCTCAGCTTCAATTTCGACAACGCGCCACCGGTCAGCATTTCCATCGAGACGCGTCCCGAGATTGGCGAGGGCTATTCGCCGATTGCGTCCATGTTCAGGCAGTACGAACTGATCTACGTGGTCGGTGACGAACGCGACATCGTCGGTGTGCGCACGAACCACCGCGACGAAGAGGTATTCCGCTACCGCATCCAGGCATCACCCGAGAACGCGCGCCAGCTGTTCCTCGTCTATCTCGAGCGCATCAACGAACTGGCGGCAAGGCCCGAGTTCTATCACCTGCTCAGCAACAGTTGCACCGTCAACATCGTCCGCTACGCGAACGCATCGGGCCGGGAAGGCGGATTCGACGTCCGCCATCTGCTCAACGGCTTGATCGACCGGTATTTTTACGACGCACGCCTGATTGATACGTCCTTGCCGTTTGCGGAGTTGCGGCGCCGGGCGAGGATCAACGATCAGGCCCGGGCGGCGGACGGAGCGTCCGATTTCTCGGATCGCATCCGAATGCCAGTCGGGAGAGCGAAGTAGCGCCTTCCGGCGATCAGGAGCACGTCGATCGCAGGCGCCTCAGCGCCTCGTTCGCCTGGGGCAGGTTGGCTCGGTTCTCGTCAGGAAAATAGCGTTCACCCGGCGGGATGGCGTTGCTTCCCGGCTGTGGAAAGCCGCGAACGGCCACGACCCCGGGCGCCAGTTTCGACTCGTCGATCGCGCCGCTGTCGATGTCGCGTTGGCATACGAGCAGCACGCCGTTACCGGTGGTCACGCGTTTGCGCAACGCAGCCGCCGGTTTGGGTGCCGATCGCAGCAACACCTTGGTGTTCGGCGGCAGCGCAAGGACGAAGAAGCGCTGGCCCTTTGGGTTCTGCGAGAGTGCTCGATCGACAGCCTGCTCGAAACTGTGTTCGGATCCCGCGATGTAGAGCCCACCTTCTTCCTGCGCGGCGGCAGCCACAGGTAGTGCGCACGCGACGAGCCGCATTGCAATACGAAGCCCACTTTTTACTGTGAGGGAGACGCGCATCTTCGTTCCTTCTTCTTGTGCGTTGGATGATGACAAAAAAAAGCCCCGCCGAAGCGGGGCTTTGATCACGCAGGGTTCGCCTAGCGCTTGACGGGGCGAGTACCAACAACCTCGACCTCGACGCGACGGTTCGGCTGCAGGCATTCGATCAGTTGCTTGCGATTCCTGACTTCGCCCTTGGCGGACGGATCCGGACACTGCTTGACCGGGTTCGCCTTGCCCTTGCCTTCCGTGTAGACACGGTTCGGCTCGATGCCCTTGCTCACCAGGTAGTCCTTGACCGCCTGGGCACGGCGTTGCGACAGCGCCAGGTTGTACGCATCGCTGCCGATGCGGTCGGTGTAGCCCACCCCGATGATGACCTCGAGGCTCACGCCGGCCAGTTTCGACACGAGATCGTCGAGCTTGGCCTTGCCTTCCGGACGCAGCACTGCCTTGTCGAAATCGAACAGGGCGTCAGCCGCGAACGTGACCTTCTCGCTCGTCGGCGCCGGTGGCGGCGGTGGTGGCGGCGGCGGCGGTGGCGGCGGTGGCGGCGGCGGAGGCGGTTCGCAGACCGGCTTCACCATCAGTTCCTTGTCGCACTCGCAGCCTGCCGTCCAGTTGGGAAATGGCGCGTCCTTGATCGCCGTCTTGGCGGCGCGATCGACGCTCCACGAGCCCGTGCGCCAGCAGAGGCCGAACGGATCGCGGACGATAACGCCGCGCGCGTCGATGACATACGGGCTTTCCTTGGGATCGACGACGGTGACGTCCTTCATCTGGGCGGAGACCGTCCCAGTGATGGCCATCAGCGCCGATGCCACGAGGCCCAGCTTGATGAATTGCTTCATAGTGCTCCTCACTCGAGATTGCGGAGACCGACCGGGGTACCAACTCGGCCGGATAAGGCCCGCACCGCATCGGCCGATGATGGCGCGCAGTGAATCACGCCAACCCCGCCGTCTGCAGCACTTGCCGACAGCGATTTTGCCACGCCAGGAGGGTCGTCGCGGTTGAGCCAGACGTGGCTCCTTGCGCTTCGGCAACGACATGTCTCGTTTTGACCACATGTCGGCCGGCAACCCAGACGTCCGAGGCGTGCTCGCGTCCTGCCGAGTAAACCAGCTGGGACAACGGGTCATAGACCGGCTGGGTCTCGACTTCGCCCAGATCGAATGCCGCCAGATCGGCCTCCTTTCCGGGCTCAATGGAGCCGATACGCCGATCCAGGCCCAATGCGCGAGCGCCGCCGAGCGTCGCGGCCTCGAGCGCCGCGGGCGCCGGCAGGAGGCTCGGGTCGCGGCCCACACCTTTCGCCAGCAGGGCGGCCAGGCGCATCTCCGACAGCATGTCGAGCCGGTCGTTGCTCGCCGCGCCGTCGGTCCCGAAGCCCACGTTCACGCCGGCCGCGAGCAACTCGGCCACCGGGGCGATGCCGCTGCCGAGTTTCAGGTTCGACGCGGGGCAGTGGGCGACGGATGAACCGCGCTGCGCGAGCAACGCGATTTCGGCGGGTTGCAGATGGACCGCATGCACCGCGATAAGTCGCTCGGTGACCAACCGCAGCCGATCCAGACGCGCGAGCGGACGTTCGCCATGCCGGCGTAACGATTCCTCGATTTCGCCGGCTGTCTCGTGCAGATGGATGTGGATCGGCAGGTCGAGTTCCTCGGCCAGCATCCCGATCTTGGCGAGCGTGCTGTCTTCGACCGTGTAGGGGGCGTGCGGCGCCAGTGTGAACGACACCAGCGGATCGTCTCGGCAAGCGTCGCGGGCAGCGAGCCCCTTGCGTAGGTAGTCCTCGGCATCTGACGCATAGGCGGTTGGAAACTCGATCGCGATGATGCCGGCAATGGCCCGCATTCCGACGCTGCGCAGCGCGCGAACGGCGGCGTCCGGATAGAAGTACATGTCCGAACAGCAGGTTGTGCCGGATCGGAGCATCTCGATCGCGGCGACACGCGTGCCGTCGTGAACGAATTCCGCTGACGCGAGTGCTCGTTCCAGCGGCCAGATCCGCTGTTCGAGCCACTGCATCAGCGGCAGGTCGTCACCGATGCCGCGGAACAGCGTCATTGCCGCGTGGGTATGCAGGTTCACCAGGCCCGGTATCAGCGCGTGTGTCGGCAGACTGACGCGCTCCGCCGCGACATAGGCGGCGTGCGCGTCGTCGCGCGGAAGGACGGCAACGATGCGGCCGTCACGCACGGCAACGGCGTGATCCTGCAGTACGGCGGCGCGCGGAACGACGGGCACGACCCAGCGTGGCTCGATCAGCAGATCGACGGGATCCATGGCGTTGGCGGTTAAGGCGTTGGCGGCGGATCAGATCACATTGCCGGCGGCTTGGCGAGTCGCGGCGTGCTATCCAGTAGCAGCAGTAGGTGCTCGCCGGCACGTCGGCGGGCTTGCGGGCGACCTCGCGGGCGAAATCGGGCTCGCGCGCTGGTAGAATTTTCGATTGCACTTTCGAGTGAAACCGCAGGTTTCGCTTGTTTCAAGGCTGCGCCGCTGATGGATCAATTCGCGAAGGAAACCCTGCCCGTCTCCCTGGAAGAGGAGATGCGCCGCTCGTATCTCGATTACGCGATGAGCGTGATCGTGGGGCGGGCGCTGCCCGATGTGCGCGACGGCCTCAAGCCGGTGCATCGACGCGTGCTGTACGCGATGCACGAGGCCGGCAATCACTGGAATCGCTCTTATGTGAAGTGCGCGCGGGTCGTCGGCGAGGTGATGGGTAAGTACCACCCGCACGGCGACAACGCCATTTACGACACGCTGGTGCGCATGGCGCAGGACTTTTCGCTGCGCTATGTGCTGATCGATGGCCAGGGCAACTTCGGCTCGATCGACGGCGACAACGCCGCGGCGATGCGTTACACCGAGTGCCGGCTCGACAAGATCGCAGCCGAACTGCTCGCGGACATCGACAAGGAAACGGTCAACTTCGTCCCGAACTACGACGGCAAGGAGCGCGAGCCTTCGGTCCTGCCGTCAAAGATTCCCAACCTGCTGATCAACGGATCGGCCGGCATCGCGGTCGGCATGGCGACCAACGTGCCGCCGCACAACCTGTCCGAGGTGGTGAACGGTTGCCTGGCGCTGCTGCGCCGGCCGGAGACCACGGTCGACGACCTCATCGAACTGATCCCCGCGCCCGATTTTCCGACCGCAGGAATCATCTACGGCCTCGATGGCGTACGTGAAGGCTATCGCACCGGTCGAGGCCGGGTCGTCATGCGCGCGAAGACCCACTTCGAGGACATCGACAAGGGCGCGCGGCAGGCGATCATCGTCGACGAACTGCCGTACCAGGTGAACAAGCGCGTGCTGCTCGAGCGCATCGCCGAAATGGTGAACGACAAGCGTCTCGAAGGCATATCGGATATCCGCGACGAGTCGGACAAGTCGGGCATGCGCGTCGTGTTCGAACTGAAGCGCAATGAAGTGCCGGAGGTCGTGCTCAACAACCTGTACAAGCAGACCCAGCTGCAGGACACCTTCGGCGTCAACATGGTCGCGCTGGTCGATGGCCAGCCGCGGTTGCTCAACCTCAAGCAGATGCTGGATGCGTTCCTGTCGCATCGGCGCGAGGTGGTCACGCGGCGCACGGTGTTCGAGCTCAAGGAGGCGCGCAAGCGCGGCCACGTGCTCGAGGGCCTGGCCGTGGCGCTGGCCAATATCGACGAGTTCATCGCGATCATCAAGGCGGCGCCGACGCCGCCGGTGGCCAAGACCGGGTTGATGGCCCGTGCCTGGGACTCGTCGCTGGTGCGCGAGATGCTCACGCGTTCGGGCAAGGACATGGTGTCGTATCGCCCGGACGGTCTCGACGCGCGCTACGGCCTGCAGGATGACGGACTCTATCGGTTGTCGGAGGAGCAGGCCGAGCAGATCCTGCAGATGCGCCTGCAGCGCCTCACGGGACTGGAGCAGGACAAGATCGTCAACGAGTATCGCGAGGTGATGGAAACCATCACCGACCTGCTCGACATCCTGTCGAAGCCCTCGCGCATCACCGACATCATCGCCGACGAACTGCTCGCACTGAAGAGCGAGTTCGGCGACGTGCGTCGCTCCGAAATCGTCCGCAGCGCACAGGATCTGATGACCGAGGACCTGATCGCGCGCGAGGACATGGTTGTCACGCTGTCGCACACCGGGTACATCAAGAGCCAGCCGCTTGCCGACTACCGTGCGCAGAAGCGCGGTGGACGCGGCAAGCAGGCGGCGGCGATGCGCGAGGACGACTGGATCGACCAGCTCTTCATCGCGAACACGCACGACACGATCCTGTGCTTCTCGAACCGCGGGCGGCTCTACTGGCTGAAGGTCTGGGAAGTGCCGCAGGGCGCGCGCACCGCGCGCGGCAAGCCAATCGTCAACATGTTCCCGCTCGCGGAAGACGAAAAGATCACTGTCGTCCTGCCGATCACGCAGTACGACGAAGAGCACTTCGTCTTCATGGCGACCGCGATGGGCACGGTCAAGAAGACGGCACTCACCGAGTTCAGCAACCCGCGCAAGGCCGGCATCATCGCCGTCGATCTCGATCCGGGCGACTACCTAATCGGTGCGGCGATCACCGACGGACAACACGACGTCATGCTCTTTTCGGACGCCGGCAAGGCGGTGCGCTTCGACGAGAACGACGTGCGCCCGATGGGTCGGACTGCACGCGGAGTGCGCGGCATGCAGCTGGATGACGGCCAGCAGGTCATCGCGATGCTGGTGGCCGAAGACGAAGAGCAGAGCGTACTGACTGCGACCGAAAACGGCTACGGCAAGCGCACGCCGATCTTCGAGTACACACGGCACGGCCGCGGTACCAAGGGGATGATCGCGATCGCCACCAGCGAGCGCAATGGCAAGGTCGTTGCGGCAACGCTGGTGCGGGGCGACGACGAGGTGATGCTGATCACGACCGGTGGCGTGCTGATCCGCACCCGTGTCGCGGAGATCCGGGAAATGGGTCGTGCGACGCAGGGCGTGACGCTGATCGCTCTCGACGACGGCACGTCGCTGTCAGGCCTGCAGCGAGTGGTGGAGCGGGACAGCGAAAACGGCAACGGTCACGAGCCTGGCGCCGAAACGGAACCGGACAGCGCCGCGACCGGCGAGCCGCCGGTGGGCGAAGGTTGAGCAGCAACGTTCCCGTGGCGCCAATCGACAGTTTCCCTTTCGCTGACTGTCGGCGGCATGCGCGTCGATCTACAACGCGATGCCATGGGCCAGTATGCGGACGCTCGTCGATTCCGCGCGTGACTTCGAGCGCCGCCACGGCTGAGGACTGACCATGCCGGGATCGATCGACCAACGACTGCAGCCGCTGCGCGAGGCGATCGATCGCGTGGATGCACAACTGGTGGAATTGCTCAATGAACGCGCCCGGCTCGCCAGCGAGGTGGGCCGGGTCAAGGGCGAGGCCGATGCTCCGGTGCTGCGCACGGAGCGTGAAGCCGAGGTGCTGCGCAAGGTAACGACTGTATCGAGCGGCCCGCTCACGGCTGACGCGCTCGCCAATGTGTTCCGCGAAATCATGTCGGCCTGCCGCGCACTCGAGCGGCCGCTGACGGTCGCGTTTCTCGGCCCCGCCGGCACGTTCTCTGAAACGGCCATGCATCGCCAGTTCGGCACCAGCGTGACCGGGTTGCCGTGCGCGACGCTCGACGAGGTGTTCCGCGCGACCGAGGCGGGCAGCGCCGACGTCGGCATCGTGCCGCTCGAAAACTCCACCGAGGGGGCGGTCAGCCGCACGCTCGATCTTCTGCTGGCAACACCGCTCAAGCTGATGGCCGAACTGTCACTGGCCGTCGATCACAGCCTGCTGACGCGCGGCGGCTCCATGGATGGCGCTGCGCTGCATCTGCGCACACTCGCAGGCGCTCGCGCAGTGCGCCGGTTGGCTGGCGCAGCACTACCCGTCGATTGAGCGCCGCGCGGTGGCCAGCAACGCCGAGGGCGCGCGGCAGGCCGCTGAAGATCCGACCATTGCGGCGATCGCGGGCGACCGCGCCGCCAGCACTACCAGCTGATCGCGGTCGCCAGTCACATCCAGGACGACCCGAACAACCGTACGCGCTTCGCCGTGCTGGGCAAGCAGGCGACACGGCCGTCCGATCTGCCGGGACACGACAAGACCTCGCTGATCCTGTCGGTGCCGAACAAGGCGGGGGCCGTGTTCCACATGCTCGAGCCGTTGTCGCGCCACGGCGTGTCGATGACGCGATTCGAGTCGCGTCCGGCCCGAGTAGGGCACATGGGAGTACTACTTCTACGTCGATGTCGAAGGGCACCTGGCCGATCGCAAGGTGGCAACCGCACTGGCCGAACTGCAACAGGCGTGTGCGTTCTGACAAGTGCCTGGGTTCCTACCCGGCCGAGCGATAGGCGGAGGAGACGGTCATGGCGGCAGTGCCGAAGGGCGCGCAGACGGTGCCAGGTCCGCTGGAGCATGTGCGCGCGATCGCGCCGTACCAGGCGGGCAAGCCGATCGAAGAGCTGGCGCGCGAGCATGGGCTCGACCCGGCCACGATCGTCAAGCTTGCATCCAATGAGAATCCGCTGGGCGTGCCGGAGTCCGCCAAGAAGGCGATGGCGGCCGCGGTTGAAGACATCGGACGCTATCCGGATTCCAACGGCTTCGAGCTCAAGGCCGCGCTCGCCGCGCGCTACGGCGTGCCGATGGACTGGATCACGCTGGGTAACGGCAGCAACGACATCCTGGAGCTCGCCGCGGCAGCGACGCTCGCGCCGGGGCGCAGCTGCATCTACGCCCAGCACTCGTTTGCCGTGTATGCGCTGGCGACGCAGGCCCGTGGTGCGCGTGCCATCGTGGTTCCCGCCCGGCAGCTCGGCCACGATCTCGACGCGATGCTTGCCGCAGTCGCCGACGACACCGCACTTATATATGTAGCCAATCCGAACAATCCCACCGGCACACACCTGAAGGCGGAGGCGATCGACGCGTTTTTGTCGAGTGTGCCGGCGCATGTCGTGGTGGTCCTCGACGAGGCCTACAACGAATACCTGCCGCCGCAACTGCGGGTCGACAGCACGGCCTGGGTGCGGCGTTATCCGAACGTCCTGGTTTCGCGCACGTTTTCGAAGGCATTCGGGCTGGCCGGGTTGCGCGTCGGCTACGGACTCGCTCAGCGCGAATTCACGGATCTGCTGAACCGCGTGCGCCAGCCCTTCAATGTCAACAGCGTGGCCCAGGCGGCTGCGGTCGCGGCGCTTGCCGACGAGAACTTCGTCGCGCGCAGTTACGAGCTCAATCTGCGCGGCATGCAGCAGCTGACGGAAGCCTTCAACGCGCTGAAGCTCGAATACGTGCCCAGCGTCGGCAATTTCGTGCTCGTAAAGGTGGGACCGGCCGCGCGCGTCTACCAGGAACTGCTCAAGCGCGGGGTCATCGTCCGCCCGGTGTCGAACTACGGGTTGCCGGAATGGCTGCGCATCACGGTGGGCCTGCCGGAAGAAAACGCGGCATTCCTGCGCGCCTTGCCGGATGCGCTGCTGGCAGCGCGCGCATGAAGCTGGCGCTGATTGGCGTCGGCCTGATCGGTGGATCGTTTGCTGCGGCGTTACGTGCAGCGAATGCGGTCGACGAGATCGTCGGTTTCGATACCGACCCGGGTGCGCTGGCATTGGCGCTGAAGCGTGGCATCGTCACGCGCGCCGCAGTGAGTGCCACCGAGGCGGCGAGCGGTGCCGACGTGATTGTCGTTGCGACGCCGGTAGGCGCGATCCGCGGGACGTTCGCCAGCATTGCCGACAAAGTGGCTCCGCACGCGATCGTCACGGACGTCGGCAGCACGAAGTGCAGCGTCATCGATGACGCGCGCACGGCGCTGGGGGAGAAGCTTGCGCGCTTCGTTCCGGCACACCCGATCGCGGGCGGAGAGCGGCCAGGCGTTGCGCACGCCGACGCCACGCTGTTTCGTGGCCGCCTGACGATCACGACGCCGACCGAGGTGACCAGCCCCGACGCACTGGCTCTCGTCGAGTCACTTTGGCGCAAAGTCGGTGCGCGCCTCGAGCGGCTGACGCCGGACCGGCACGACCGCATCTTTGCCGCCGTCAGCCACCTTCCGCACGTGCTGGCGTTTGCACTCGTCGACATGATCGCCCAAGGCCCCGACGCTGCAGCGAGGTTCGCCCATGCCGGTGCGGGATTCCGCGACTTCACTCGCATCGCAGCCTCCAGCCCGGAAATGTGGCGCGACGTCTGTCTCGCCAACCGCGCGCCGCTGGCCGACGAACTGCGTGCGTTCCGTGCGCGGCTCGACCTCCTGCAGTCGGCGGTAGATGACGGCGACGCCGAAGCGCTGCTGGCAGTATTTACCGCCGCGGCGACTGCTCGGCGAGGCCCAGCCGACGCCTCGTCCGAAGCCTGAACCACGCGTGCTATTCATCCGGTCGGACTAGCGCTGCGTTGTGCGGCGGCGCCCTTTGATCCCTCGAATTCGGCCGCTTGGAGTAGCCAATTCGCGGCGAAGCTCACGCGATCGCGCGACCGATGTCAGATGCCCTCCGCTCGTCGCGGGTTCGGTTCCACTGAGCGGTGACCACGCGCAATGCCTTGTGCCTGTGGATAAGCTTCGTTCCGGAGCCCAACCAAACATGCAAGCGCGCGGATTCACGTTGATTGAAATGCTGGTCGTGATGACGATCTCGGCGATCCTCGTCGCGATGGCGATTCCGTCGTTCCAGGGAATCGTCCGGTCCAGCCGCATCTCGGGCGCAGCGAACTCGTTCATCGCTGCGGTCGATCTGGCCCGCTCCGAGGCGATCCGTCGCGCAACCGTCGTCACCGTCTGCCGCAGCACCAACCCGGAAGCGGTCAACGCGAACTGCAGCGACGCGGCCGGCAACGGTTTCGCCGGCGCTGACTGGGCCAGCGGCTGGATCGCGTTCGCCAAGGCGCCGGGCAATCTGGTCAACACCACGGTCGAGGCCGGTGACGAACTTGTTATACGTCAGGCGGCATTCCCGGGTGGTGCGCAGGACCGGATGATCATCGAGTCCACGGCCCCCAATCCGCAAAGCCGCTCGTTCAATGCTCGTGGTCTGACTCTTCTTGGTGGGGGTGCCATGGTCTTGTTCTTCGATCATCGCGATATCGCGCTACCCAACCGGACGGAACGCGCCCGGTGCATCGAAATGCCAATCACCGGCCGTCCTAGGGTCGCGCGCGTTGACTGGATCAACAACGTGTGTCCGCAAGCATGATTCGCCGAACTGAATTCCAGCGCGGCGCCTCGATGATCGAGGTGCTGGTTTCATTGACAATCGTCGCCTTTGGCCTGCTTGGATTGGCGGGCCTGCAAGCGCGGTCGATGTCGTTCCAGAAAGACTCGTTCGACCGCAAGGCTGCGGCTGAAATGGCCTCGCAACTGGCCGAGCGAATCCGCGCCAATTACGACGGCTTCAAGGACGGTGATTACAACCTGACGTTGCTCCCGGCCGATGCGACGCCTGCCAATGTTCCGGCTTGCGGCAATGCGCAGAACTGCACGTCGGCGGAGGTGGCCGCGGCGGACTGGGCCATGTGGACGATCGCGCTGCGGTCGCGGCTGCCCGCCTCCGGTGCGTATTTGGATGCCCCCCCTGAACTCACTGGTGAGCGTTATCCAGCTCAACCTGATCCTTGCGTGGCAGGAGGGGCAGATCACGGAGGATCCGAACCAGTTCAACAACCTCGATCCGATCTGCGCAAGCGTCGGCATCAACGATCCGCGCTCTTCGCTGCTTCCAGTGGATTCTTCACCCATGAGCCGCCGATTGAATTCCCGACGCGGCATAGCGTAGTGCGGCATTCGGGCCGCACGCTGATCGAATTGCTGATCGCGATCGTGCTCAGCCTGATGATCCTGGCGGCAGTCGGTTCGCTGTATTACTTCACCAGCCAGTCGACGCGGACGTCGCAGCAGATCAGCAGTCTCGAGGAGCGCGGGCGGATTGCAGCCTTCTACTTGAGTGAACCGATAGCACTCGCCGGATACGGCAACATCAACAGCTCCGAGATGTCGCGGCGCTTCGGCAACACGACTTTGCAGACGGCTGCAATACGTGGCTGCGAAGGCGGTCGTTTCCAGAACATGCCGTCGGTACTCCTGGGTGTCGCGCCGATTGATTTCACCTGTGTTGCGTCCGCCGACCCGGGCGACGCGCTCTTCGTCAGCTTTCAGGCGGAGTCGACCACGGGTGCGCCGCAGGGAGCGATGGCCGATTGTCTCGGGCAGCTTGCTCCAGTGATCGATGGGGTCCCGATGGTACGCAACGTCTACTCGATCACCCCAGCGGCCAGCGGCACGCCTGAGTTCGGGTGCGTCGGCAACGGCGGCGTGGCGTTCGCGCCACTCGCGCGTGACGTGCAGGACTTCAAGGTGTTCTTCGCTTGGGATTCCGCAGCCGACGCGTTGGCAGCGGCCGGCGGGATCCGGCACACGGCCCGTGCTTCACAGATCGTGACCGCGACGTTCCTGAACAACCTGTGGGCGCAACGGCTGGCGGCTACGCCGAATCTGCCTGAGTGGGGGGACCTCAATCCATGGAACCAGGTGATTGCGGTCCACGTGTGCCTGGTCGTGACCTCGGCCGAACAGGGGGTCGCCCCCGACGGTGTTTCGTACTTTCGTCCCTGCCCGACGACGCCCGCCGAGGCGGCCACTGGAATGGCGGAGGTGGCGGTCGCCGACGGCATCGCCCGTCGCACGATCAACCAGGTGTTCACGCTGCGGGCCCGCGGTCAGGCCAGCGCAGGCACCAACTTCGCGCCTTGACGATCATGAAAACGACGATTCCTTCGCAAAGAGCGCAGCGCGGCGTCATCCTGCCGATCGTGCTGGTCATGTTGATGATCGTGACCACGCTGGTGCTTACCCAGGTCAAGCGCGCTACAGTGGACGAGCGGCTTGCTGGCAACTGGAGCCGACTGGTCTCCGGTGAGACCGCGTCCGAATCGCTGCTCCGACTGTGCGAGCACGTCGTCGTCAACGTCGAGTACAAGTTTGCGGACTTCTGGACGCCGTCGACCAATTACGTCAATACGCCGGCGTGGCGCACGCCGTTCAACCAGCTGGATCCCACCAAGATCAAGGTCTTTACGGACACCCTGCCGCAAGACGCCACCTCGGGCTACTGCATCATCGAAAACGCGACGAGCGAACTGCGGGAGATGACCGAGCAGGAAGGCGATAGCGGCCAGAACAGTGTGGCGGGCGCCGGAAGAAACCCTTATTTGCGGAAACACCGGTTCACGGCCGGGGTTACCTTTGCCGAAGGTACGGCGTTCGGCGGGGTGACCTATTGGTCGCAAAGTGAAGTGCGTTGGAACAAGCCGTAGGAATACTGAGGCTGTCGGCCGCGGGGGGCCGGGCGGCAGCACATCGGAGCTGGACTATGAAAATGAACAATAGAACCTCTGGCGCACCACTGGCCGGTCCCATGACGAAGCGCCTCGCGCGTGCACTGGTGTTTCTGCTCACGCAGGCCATCGTGCTGCAGCCTGCGGCCTTCGCGGCGACCTGGAACATTGCGCAGCAGCCGCTGTTCACCATCAACCCGGTGTTCCCCAATGCCGTGTTCATGATGGACGACTCGTGGTCGATGAACGACTACCGGCTGCCGCCGCCGACGTTCTTCTCGGTCAACAACCGCTGGCCGGCCCCGGGCAACGTGACCGTCAAGTACGGCGCGGGTACGCGGGACGTGGCAGCGCACAACGAGTTCACGCTGCGCTCGAGCGTCCACAATCCGCTGGCCTACGACCCGTCCATCACCTATACGCCGTGGAACGACAACGACAAGCCGCCCACGGCCCAGGGCACGCGGCCGACGCGCGACGAGAACTTTCCACCCGCTGACATCGGCGGCACCGGTGCGGTGGCAACACCCGGTCGTTTCACGGAGCGCGATATGCGCTTCCGTGGCTTTGCGAATAACAATCCCACGGCGGCGCGTAACTGGATAACCGCGTCTCGCGGCTCGGTGGGTTCGAACGGCACCTTCGCGACCGGCGCCATCGCTGCGGACAAGTGGGCCTGGAATGCCACGAACCTGCGTTGGGAGCAGCCGATCGCCAACCCGGTCGGTACCGCCATCTATGCGCCGTATCCCAGCGACGGGCCGCAGGCCGCCGACCTGTTCACGAACCCGCCTCAGGTCTGCAACGCGACGCCGCCGTGCCTTCAGTGGAACTACGTGGACCAGCAGCAGTGCGTACAGACGCAGCAGGTCCAGACCGGCACCACGCAGCAGTGCGATTCTTATTCGACCGTCCCGGTGTTCGGCAATGTCTGCGTGCAGACCCAACAGGTGCAGACCGGCTGGCAGAACGGCCAGTGCCTGGCCTCGCATCAGCAGCAGAACGGATTTACCAACGGTGCGTGCAACACCTGGGTGACGCAGGACGTCTACCAGCCGCAGACAACGTGTCAGATGGTGACCATCGTCGACCCCACGTCCGAGACCGGTTACCGCCAGGTTCAGCAGTGCACGACGGTCCAGGTCCTGGTGGGTACTCAGCAGGTGTGTACCGCATACGATCAGATTCCGGTCTTTATCACAGTCTGCGACCAGTATGAGCAGTTGCCGGTGTTTACCCCTCAGTGCGTGCAGTGGCAAAACCAGCAGACCGGCACGACGCAGCAGTGCAATTCATACAGCACCGTCCCGGTTTTCGAGGACCAGTGCGTGCAGTACCAAACGGTGCAGGTCCAGACAACCTGCGCGGTGCTCGATCCGAACTTTGTCTGCCCGCCGGCCAACATCACCGCCGACAACCTGACGCCTGCGCGCTACTACCGCTACGAAGGTCCGGTGCCCGCGACCGACGACGACCTCGCCACCATCCCGAACTACCGCCTGGTCGAGGTTGACCGGGCCGGCGGTAACAACTTCCCGGTCCCGGTCGAGCCGCGGACCGGCGCCGTGCGCGTGCGCGATGACTGCGCGGCGCAGACGACGTGCACGCGCGTCGAGGAGATGCAGAACTACGCCAACTGGTTCACCTACTATCGCCACCGCCTGTTTGCGGCGATGGCCGTGACGTCGCAAGCCGCGGCCGACCTGAAGGGCGACCTGTCGGCGATCCGCCTGGGGTTCGGGCGCATCAATTACTCCGACAACGGACCGGATCCGTGGAACCCGTACGGGGCCCGACTGAGCGCCAACAACTTCCCTGAACTGGACAATGATCCTGGACCGCCGCCGGTTCATCCGGGCGCGGTGGTTCGCGGTGTGCGCGACTTCACCGATGTTCCCGGCAACGTTGCGCGGCAGGAGTTCTTCGACTGGATCTTCTCGCTGAACTGGGTCGGTTCGACGCCGAATCGGGAAGCGATCGATTCGATCGGGACCTACTATTCGCGCAATAGTGACTTCGGGCCGTGGTCGGACAACCCCGGCAATGGCGGCGGGCGCAGCGGTGACCAGCATGCGGCCTGCCGGCGCAGCTTCGCGATCCTGGCGACCGATGGCGAATGGACGGCCATTCCGGAAAATCCGCCAGTCCCCCCGGCACAACCGCTCATAACCAACCGGCCGGCTGATCCAGTCGGTGCCGGCAACGGCACGGTGACGGCAGCACTTGCCACCACCGGCCCGCAGATCCAGGGATCGGGTCTCTACCAGAACCAGACGTACACCTACGATCCGTCCGTCGAGGTGGAATACTCGACAGGGCACAACGGAGTCACAGGAACGCTGACCGATGTTGCGCTTTACTGGTGGAATCGCGACCTGCGTCCGACCGTCCCGAATGCCGTACAGAGGCGGGGGACTCCCGAACGGCCAGACGATTCGTTCTGGCAGAACATGACTACTTTCGTGGTCGGCTATGGTCTGAATGCTTCCATGGACACGCCCGCGGTGCGACAGTCGATTTTCGAGAACCAACAGCAACCGCAGGTTCACAATGCTGTGAACTGGCCGGTGGTCGATACTTCGCCCGCGTTGATAACGGGAGGCGAGCGGATCAACGACACGATGCGTGCGGCGCTCGCGACACGCGGAGACTTCTACTCTGCCAACGACCCGGACCAGATGCGCGGCCGTATCCGCGGTGTGTTCCGGGCGATCGCGCAGCAGGCGTTCTCGGGTACCGGACTCGGTTCCACGAGTGCCCAGCTGACGGCCGGAGCGATCCTGTATCGCGCCTCGTTCACGACGCAGGTGTGGACCGGCAGCCTGCAGGCCTTTGATGCCATCTCGATGGCCACTGCGGCCCGAAACCAGCAACCCGAGCCGGCGCCACTATGGAATGCCACCTTCCCGAACTGGGATCAGCGCACGATCGTGACGTCGACGGGTGCGAACACGGCAACACTGTTCGCTTTCAACAGTCTGAGCGCACAGCAGCAAACCGACGTCGGCTCGGCCGATGTGGTCGACTACATCCGCGGTAAGCAGGTCGGACTCGAAGCCAACAACTTGGACCAGAACAATCAGACCCTGGGTTTCCGTGCGCGCACGACGCTGCTGGGCTCCGTCGTTTCGTCGAGTCCGAGGCATTCGAAAGCGCCGAACTTCAATTACCAGGTGCTGCCCGCCGCGGGCGGTGGCTCGACCTACCAGCAGTACGTCACCAGCAACCGCGCCAACCGGCGGGCCGCCGTGTATTTCGGCGCGAACGCCGGCATGTTCCACGCCTTTGATGCGCATCCGGATCCTGCCCAGGGCGGAGGTCGGGAGCTCTTTGCGTATGTTCCGCGGAGCGTCTACCCGATTCTCAATGAACTTACCGACGTCGAGTACTCGCACAAGTACTTCGTCGACGGTCCGGCCGTTGAAGGCGATGTTTACCTGAACGGCGCATGGAAAACCGTGATGATGGGGTCGACCGGCGCGGGACCCGCGGGCCTGTTCGCACTCGACGTGACTAATCCGGCACAGTTCGATCAGAGCAAGGTGCTGTGGGACATCACGCCGGCCGAGGAACCGGATCTCGGCAAAGTGATGAACTACGGCTACATCGGCAGCGTCAAGTACCAGAACGGCGGCAAGTGGGTCGCGGTAGTGCCGAACGGCCATCAAAGCGCCAACAATCGTGCGGTGCTGCTGGTCATCGACATGGCGACCGGTCAGACGCTCAGGAAGATCGACACCTGCAAGAAGAACAATGGCGTTGACTTCGCGGCCAATGAACAAGGGGGCCGTTGCGATCCCAACAATGCGATCAACGGACTCGCGAATGTCAGTGTGTCGTTCGACGCGAACCGCAATATCGTCGGCGCCTACTCGGGTGACTACCAGGGCAACCTGTGGAAGTTCGACCTGAGTTCGAGCGATCCGCTCAACTGGAAGATCGACACCGAAGACCCGAACGACGCGAACACGCCGATGCCGTTGTATTCAGCGGTCAACGGTTCCAACCAGAGCCAGCCGATCACGGCCGCGCCTCGTGCCGCGACGCATCCGCTGGGCGGCACGTACGTCGTCTTCGGCACAGGAAAGTTCTTCGAATACACGGACCAGACCAACAACGAAGTCCAGTCCATCTACGGACTGTGGGTCCCGCCGGGAGATAAGGACCCGATCACCAAGGCCGAACTGCAGCAGTTCCAGTTCCAGGAAAACACGGTGAACAACGTCGTGGAGCGAACGGTGACGGGCACCAACGGTTTCTCGTGGGGCGCGAAGCGCGGCTGGTACGTTGACCTCGTGGCACCCAACCAGAACCCGGCCGGTGAGCGGGTGATCGCCAATCCGACGATCGAACGGGGCTCGTTGACGATGCTCTCGTTCCAGCCGTCCACGACGAGCGATCCCTGTGCTGGCGGCGGTACTTCGTACGTCTACGTGATCCCGATGAGCGCTTACGTTTCCTCGATCAGGGCAACGCAGATAAATGGGGTGATAGGCGCCGCCATGGACATGACCGAGGACGAGCCGCCTGTGGGGCAACCCTCCAATACGCTCAGCAAGCAGGAGGGCAGCCAGGTGGCGAACACCACGCGTCGGTCCAATGACCAGTACGACCTCGCCGACCGGGATGCACAGTGCATGAAGCTCTTTAGCCAGATCAACGTGAAGACTGGGCACTTGCCGCTCGATTGCGGCGGCGTGTTCCCGATCCGCACGTGGCGTCCGATAAGGTGACGACGTGGCTCGGTTAACCGGTTGCACCGCCAGTCCTGGCAGGCCCCGCGTCCTCGCGGCGCGGGGATTCACGTTGATTGAGCTCGTCACAGTCATGGCGATCATCGCCATCCTGTCGGCGATCGCGATTCCAAACTACTTTGCGTTCATCGCCCGTGGTCATCGTAGCGAGGCGCGCGCAACATTGACGCATGCGGCGCAGTGGATGGAACGCTGGCGAACGGAACGGGGGAGCTATCAGGACCCGGCCAATCTCCTCCCGCCGACGCTTCCGGTGAGCCTTCAGAATTCACCGGCTTCCGGGGCGGCTGTCTACAACATCGCGGTGGCTACGCCGACGCCCGCGACGTATTTGTTAACGGCTACGCCAGTCGGGCCGATGAACGGGGACGCGTGCGGAAATCTAACGCTCGATAACACCGGTCGGCGTGATCGCTCCGGCGCGCTCGACCTCAACACCTGCTGGGGCCGCTAAGACCTCGCGCAAGCGCCGTGGCATCATCGCCACGTGACTTCGTGGCCCGCCATTCTCACCATTGAGCCGATCCACCGCGCCGCCGGCGCGGTGCGACTTCCGGGCTCAAAAAGCATCTCCAACCGCGTTCTGCTGCTCGCTGCGCTGGCGCAGGGCGAGACGCTGGTCGCGGGTCTGCTCAAGGCTGACGACACTTCAGTGATGCGCGATGCACTGGCCGCACTCGGCGTGGCGATGGCGACCACCAATGCAGGCCTCAGGGTCTCCGGCTGTGCCGGGCACTTTCCCGTGCGCGATGCCGAACTGTTTCTCGGCAACGCCGGTACCGCCTTCAGGTCCCTGACTGCCGCGCTGGCGTTTTCCGCAGGGCGTTATCTCCTCGACGGGGTCCCACGCATGCGCGAGCGGCCGATCGGCGACCTCGTCGATGCGTTGAACGTCCTTGGCGCGCACATCAGTTATGGCGCGAAGGCGGGCTTCCCGCCGCTTCGCATTGAACCGGCAACGACGCTGAACGCCGATCGCGCACACGTGCGCGGGGACGTCTCGAGCCAGTTTCTTACCGGCCTGCTGATGGCTGCGCCGTTGTCAGCACCCTCGCAGGGCCTGACCATCGCCGTGGAGGGACCGCTGATTTCGCGCCCGTACATCGATATGACGATCGCGTTGATGAAGCGCTTCGGCGTCGAGGTCGCGCGCGACGGCGATGAATTCGTCGTGCCGCGTGCACATTACGTCTCTCCGGGTCGGATCGTCGTCGAGGGGGATGCCTCGGGAGCTTCGTATTTCCTCGCGCTAGGTGCTCTGGCGGGCGGGCCGGTGCGTGTCGATGGCGTTGGCCGCGGGAGCGTGCAGGGCGACCTGCACTTCGCCGAGGCACTCGAAGCCATGGGCGCGCGCGTGCATATGTCCGACCAGCACATCGAGGCATCCGCGCCGAGCTTCGGTCGGCTGCGAGGCGTCGACGCGGACTTCAATCACATCCCGGACGCGGCGATGACGCTCGCCGTTGTTGCGCTGTTTGCGGAGGGCGTCACGACGCTGCGCAATATTGGCTCATGGCGCGTCAAGGAAACCGACCGCATCACGGCGATGGCGACCGAACTGCGCAAGCTGGGAGCCGAGGTAGATGAAGGCCCGGACTGGCTCCGCATTCATCCGCCAGCGCAGGTGCGCGAGGCGACGGTGGACACGTACGATGACCACCGTATGGCGATGTGCCTTTCGCTCGCTGCCGTCGGCGGCCGTGCGGTTCACATCCGCGATCCGCACTGCGTCGCCAAGACGTTTCCGGATTACTTCCGCGCGCTGGCGACGCTCGTTTCGCCGCCGCCGGCCGGGCGCAGCGGCACGCGAGACCAGGCGCGCTCATGAACGAAGTACGCCACCGTGTTGGCCAGCGGTTCAATCAGCGCGAGTGCGCTGGCGATGCCGACACTGCCGGTGAGCAGGTAGGCGATCGAAAAGGCGACGGTGAAGTGCACGATCGCGAAGCTGCCGGTCTTCGCAAGGCTCAGTTTGAGGGGTATGCGCATCTCTTTCCTCCCGTGGAGTCACTCAAAAAGCTACGGTGTGCGCCTGGCATGGTCCAGTTGATTTTGCCGATGGCGCCGATAGCCCGCCGATGACCCCGCAGCCGCCTGTGATTGCGATCGACGGCCCGACCGCGTCGGGCAAGGGCACGATCGCCCAGCGTGTCGCAAGTAAGCTCGGATTCAACTATCTGGATAGTGGCGCGCTCTACCGCCTGCTCGCCTGGGAAGCCCTGCATTGCCAGGTTGCACCGACGGATGAAGCGAAGCTCGCGGGCCTGGCGCGAACGATGCAGCCCTGCTTCAACGACGGTCGCATCGAAATGGACCGCGTCGATGTCACGGATGAAATCCGCTCCGAGGACATCAGCCGCGCCGCGTCGCAGGTGGCGGTGCACCCCGCGGTGCGTGAAGCCCTCCTTGAACTGCAGCGCCGCCGCCGGCAAGCGCCGGGACTCGTCGCCGATGGACGCGACATGGGTACCGTCGTCTTTCCGGATGCCGACCTTAAAGTGTTTCTCACCGCAACTGTGCAGGCGCGTGCCGAGCGGCGACATAAGCAGTTGATCGAAAAAGGAATTTCGACTAATATTTCCGACCTTTCGCGGGATCTTGAGGCGCGCGACCGCCGTGACACTGAACGGTCCGCCGCGCCACTCAGGCCCGCCGAAGATGCCTACCGGCTGGACTCCTCGGCACTCACGATCGACGAGGTCGTCGCGCAGGTGTTGAACTGGTACGGAAGGCAGCAGGGCAGTCAGTAGCAATGCAAGCAGTAAAGGGTGCAGCAGGGACGTCTTTGTCGCGGGCGCCAGCCCGGTTGAGGTTTTCCCGCTGCGTGTCGACAACTCCGCCGAGGCGCAACGCCGAAGCGTGATTGGCAAGTGTTGGTTTTCATTGGGTCCTTACATGTCATCCGTCGCAACTCACAGCAGCAGTCCCAGCAAGTCAGAAAGTTTTGCCGCCCTCTTCGAAGAGAGCCTGAATCGCCAGGAAATGAAGCAGGGCGAAGTGATCACCGCCGAGGTGATCCGCGTCGACTACAACTTCGTCGTCGTCAACGCCGGTCTGAAGTCCGAGGCCTACATCCCGCTCGAAGAATTCAAGGACGACAACGGCCAGTTGAGCGTCAATCCGGGTGACTTCGTCTCGGTCGCGATCGAGTCACTCGAGAACGGTTACGGCGACACGATCCTGTCGCGCGACAAGGCCAAGCGCCTCGCCGCCTGGATGAACCTCGAAAAAGCACTCGACAGCGGCGAACTCGTTGCCGGCACGATCACGGGCAAGGTCAAGGGCGGCCTGACGGTCATGACCAATGGCATCCGCGCGTTCCTGCCGGGTTCGCTGGTCGACACGCGTCCCGTCAAGGACACCACGCCTTACGAGGGGAAGACACTCGAATTCAAGGTCATCAAGCTCGACCGCAAGCGCAACAACGTCGTGGTCTCCCGCCGTGCGGTGGTCGAGGCCAGCATGGGCGAGGAGCGCGCCAAGCTGCTCGAGAACCTCAAGGAAGGCGCGATCGTCAAAGGCACGGTCAAGAACATCACCGATTACGGCGCGTTCGTCGACCTCGGCGGCATCGACGGCCTGCTGCACATCACCGACCTGGCCTGGCGCCGCGTGCGCCACCCGAGCGAAGTGGTGCAGGTCGGGCAGGAGATCACTGCAAAGATCCTGAAGTTCGACCAGGAAAAGAACCGCGTGTCGCTGGGCGTCAAGCAGCTCGGCGAGGATCCGTGGGTGGGTCTCGCGCGCCGCTACCCGCAGGGCACGCGCCTGTTCGGCAAGGTCACCAACATCACCGACTACGGCGCGTTCGTCGAGATCGAGGCCGGCATCGAGGGCCTGGTGCACGTTTCCGAAATGGACTGGACCAACAAGAACGTCGATCCGAAGAAGATCGTGCAGCTCGGCGACGAGGTCGAGGTCATGGTCCTCGAGATCGACGAGGAGCGTCGCCGCATCAGCCTCGGCATGAAGCAGTGCAAGCCCAATCCGTGGGACGACTTCGCGTTGTCGCACAAGAAGGGCGACAAGGTGAAGGGCCAGATCAAGTCGATCACCGACTTCGGTGTCTTCATCGGCCTGAACGGCGGCATCGATGGCCTCGTGCACCTGTCGGACCTGTCGTGGAGCGAAACCGGCGAGGACGCAGTCCGCAAGTACAAGAAGGGCGACGAGATCGAGGCGATGGTGCTGGCGATCGACACCGAGCGCGAGCGCATTTCTCTCGGCGTCAAGCAGATGTCGGGCGATCCGTTTACCAACTTCGCGGCGGGCCATGAGAAGGGTTCCATGGTCACCGGCACCGTCAAGACGGTTGACGCGAAGGGTGCGGTCGTCGATCTTGGCGGTGATATCGAGGGCTATCTGCGCGCCTCGGAGATCGCTGCAGATCGCGTTGAGGACGCACGCAACCACATCAAGGAAGGCGACACCGTCAACGCGATGATCATCAATGTCGACCGCAAGAACCGCAACATCAACCTGTCGATCAAGGCGAAGGACACTGCGGAAACGTCGGCGGCGATGGAACGCATGCAGTCCGAAGCGCAGACCGGCACCACCAACCTGGGTGCGCTGCTGAAAGCGAAACTGGACACGCAGAGCAAGTAAACGGAGTCTTTCGTTGAAGACGATGACGAAGTCGGAGCTGATCGCGCGGCTGGCGGAGCGCAATCCCCGCCTGGTCGCGCGAGATGCCGATGAGGCCGTCAACACGATGCTCGACGCGATGACCGAGGCGCTCGCCGGCGGTCAGCGCATCGAGATCCGCGGTTTCGGCAGCTTCGCTCTGAACTACCGGCCGCCTCGTGTCGGGCGCAATCCCAAGTCGGGTGATCGCGTCCAGGTACCCGCGAAGTACGTTCCGCACTTCAAGGCGGGCAAGGAACTGCGCGAGCGCGTCGATGGCGAAGCCGACCCGGATGCCTCGGACGACGATTCCGATTGAACTTCGCAACCTTCAGAAGGCCGCGCCCAGCGCGGCTTTTTTTTGGCCTCCGGCGCACACACGGACGGGCAGGACACGGCGTGGCTTCCCTACAATGTCCCCTTCAGTCAGGCGCTGGCCCGGAGGTGTGGATGAGACTGCTGGCATGGATCGTCAAGGTCGGGTTCTTCCTGCTCGTGCTGTGGTTCGCGCTGAAGAACACGACTCCCGTACCGGTGCGCCTGACGTCCACGCTGACCTGGGAACACGTGCCGCTGATTCTCGTGATGCTGACCTGCGTTGCGGTGGGTGCGCTGCTCGGTGCGCTGGCGCTGGCGGCGCCGATCTACCGGATGCGTCGGGAGGTGACGATCCTGCGTCAGCAGGCGCCGGTCCCCCCCAGTGCCGACGTGGCAGATGACATGATGACGTCGGCTGCTCGCCAGTCCGGCGCCGTCGCAGAGATCACGGGCGACCACGGGCGTCGTTGATGGAGTTCGAACTCTGGTATCTGGTGGCGCTGCCGCTGGTTTTTGCCGCAGGCTGGTTTGGCCGCGGCTTCGAGTCGCGCACTCGGGCCACAGACAACGCTGCACTGCCGCGCTCTTACTTTCGCGGTCTCAATTTGCTGCTCAACGATCAGCATGACAAGGCCATTGACGCCTTCATCGAGGTCGTCAAGCTCGATCCGGAGACGATCGAACTGCACCACGCACTGGGCAACCTTTTTCGCCGCCGTGGCGAGTTCGACCGGGCGGTGCGCATCCACACCCATCTGCTCAACCGCGCAGACCTTCCGGCACGCGAGCGGTCTCGCGCGCTCGCCGAACTGGGGCAGGACTACCTGAAGGGCGGACTGCTCGATCGCGCCGAGGACGCGTTTACCCGGCTGCTCGAGGACCGCAACCATCGGTTCGATGCGTTGCGCGCGCTGCTGCGGATCTACCAGATGGAACGCGACTGGCTCAAAGCTATCGACTGTGCGCGCCTGCTGGAACGCGAGGCCGGCGAGAATCATCAGACGGCGATCGCGCACTTCCAGTGCGAGCTGGCGGAGGCGGCAACAAGCGCGGGCCGGCTCGACGATGCGCAGCGGGCGATCGACGAGGCATTGACCACCGACCGGAAATCGGTGCGCGCGCTGATCCTGGCGGGCGACCTGGCGGCACGCCGCGGCGACTCCGAGGGCGCACTGCATCTGTGGCAACGAGTCGAAGGCGCGTCGCGCGATCATCTGCCGCTGATTGCCGGCAAGGTCACTGCCACGCTGGATCAGTTAGGCCGCAGGACCGACGCGTTGAACTGGCTGCGACGGGCGCTGCTCGATGCGCCGTCGATCGACCTGCTGGATACAGCCTACCTTCGCAGCGCCGAATGGCAGGGACCGGCCGCGGCCGAGGCGCTGGTCGCCGAGGAACTCAAGCGGCATCCCTCCCTGCTGGGCTTCGAGCGCCTGGCGGAGGCACGGCTGGCGCTCAATCCCGGTGACGAAGAGCTGTCATCGATGAGCGCGCTGCTCAAGGGACACGCGCGCAAACTGGCACGCTATCGTTGCGGCAAGTGCGGTTTTCGCACCCGGGAGTATCACTGGAATTGCCCCGGATGCAGCAGTTGGGACAGCTACCCGCCGCGGCGTCTGGAGGAACTCGAGGGCCCATGATGGACCGTGCGCACGTGCCGCTTCCGACGATCGACCAGACGATCGGCAACACGCCGCTGGTCCGCCTGCAGCGCCTGCCCGGAGAGGACAACGCGCGGCGCGGCAACCTGATCCTGGGCAAGCTCGAAGGAAACAATCCCGGCGGCTCGGTGAAGGACCGTCCCGCCTATTCGATGATCACGCGCGCCGAGGAGCGCGGCGATATTCATCCGGGCGACCGCCTGATCGAGCCCACCAGCGGTAACACCGGCATCGCATTGGCCATGATCGCGGCGATGAAGGGTTACCGCATGACGCTCATCATGCCGGACAACCTCAGCGCCGAGCGCCGTGCCAGCATGGCTGCATACGGCGCTGAAATCATCCTGACGCCAGCGAGCAAGGGCGGCATGGAATACGCGCGCGATCTCGCGATGCAAATGCAGGCCGAAGGGAAAGGCCGCGTGCTTGACCAGTTTGCCAACCCCGACAACCCGCGCGCGCACTACGAGACGACGGGGCCGGAGATCTGGCGCGACACGGAGGGGCGCATCACGCACTTCGTCAGCGCGATGGGAACGACCGGCACGATCATGGGCGCTGGGCGCTACCTGAAGGAGCGCAACGTCGCCGTGCAGATCATCGGCGCGCAGCCGGCAGAGGGCTCGCAGATTCCGGGAATCCGCAAGTGGCCCGAAGCTTATCTGCCGCGCATTTACAACCCGGCCGGGGTCGATCGGCTCGAGTATGTGACTCAGGCTGAAGCGGAGGCGATGGCGCGGCGCATGGCGGCCGAGGAAGGCATCTCGTGCGGACCGTCGGCGGCGGGAGCCTGCCTGATTGCGCTGAGAATCGCGGACGAAGTCGAAAACGCAACGATCGTCTTCGTCGTCTGCGACCGCGGTGATCGCTACCTCAGCACGGGGCTTTTCGGCGTCTGAGGCCGGCGCGTGCGGCGCGCAAGCGATGCAGGCCATCGGCCGCTTTCCCAGAAGCGCTCCAGTGCGGTGAGCGTCGGCTCGATATCGAGCTTTTCGCGTCGTAGCCAGCCATCGTCGTAGCAGGTGGCCAGGTAGCGCTCGCCGCTGTCGCACAGCAACGTGACGACAGCACCGTTCTGCCGCGACCGTTTCATCTGCGCCATCAGTTCGGCGCAGGCGATCAGCGCGGTGCCGGTCGATGGGCCCACCTTGCGTCCGAGCGCGCGCTCGAGAAAGCGAGCGGCGCCGAATGATGCTGCGTCCGCGACCTGGATCGATCGGTCGATCACGTGGCGGTTGAAACTGGGTTCGACCCGCGGCCGACCGATGCCCTCGATGCGAGACGCGTTGGCGAGCGTCAGCGCCGCGTTGCCCTGCATGCAGTAGTCGTGAAACACCGAGTTCTCGGGATCCGCCAGGCAGACCTGCGTCGGGTGCCGGCGCAGGCGGACGTAGCGGCCGAGTGTGGCGCAGGTCCCACCCGTGCCGGCGCCGACGACGATCCATGTCGGCACCGGACAGGGTTCCGCTTTCATCTGCTCGAAGATCGAGTCGGCGATGTTGTTGTTTCCGCGCCAGTCGGTCGCGCGCTCGGCGTAAGTGAACTGGTCCATGTAATGCCCGCCGGTGCGCAGTGCCAGTGCCGCCGCTTCGGCGTAGACGGCAGACGCGACATCGACGAGGTGACAGCGACCGCCATAAAACTCGATCTGCGTGATCTTCTCGCGCGAGGTCGAGCGCGGCATTACGGCGACGAACGGCACGCCAATCAGTCGCGCGAAGTAGGCTTCGGACACCGCCGTCGAGCCCGACGAAGCCTCGACGACCGTCGTTTTCGGTCCGATCAGGCCGTTGCACAGTCCATAGAGAAACAGTGAGCGGGCGAGCCGGTGCTTCAGACTGCCGGTGGGGTGGACCGACTCGTCCTTGAAGTACAAGGGGCAGCCCGGAACGCCGGGAATGTCAACGCGCAGCAGGTGCGTGTCCGCCGACCGCACAAAGTCGGCGTCGATGCGGCGGACGGCCTCGTCACACCAGGACCGCCACGTCGCGGGACGTCCCACCAGCGCGTCCAGAGTTCTTAAGCGGCTTCGACCGGAATCTTGCCGATCTTCGCCTGCCACTCGCGCGGTCCGGTCTGGTGCACGGACGTGCCATCAGCGCTCACCGCAACCGTGACCGGCATGTCCTTGACGTCAAACTCGTAGATGGCTTCCATGCCGAGGTCGCCGAACCCGACAACCTGGGCGCCCTTGATTGCCTTGGCGACCAGATAGGCGGCGCCGCCTACCGCCATCAGGTACGCGCTCTTGTGCTTGCGGATGGCCTCGATCGCGACCGGACCACGCTCGGCCTTGCCGATCATCGCAATCAGGCCGGTCTGCGCCAGCATCATCTCGGTGAACTTGTCCATCCGTGTGGCGGTGGTCGGGCCCGCCGGACCGACGACTTCATCGCGCACCGGATCGACCGGGCCGACGTAGTAAATGACACGATTGGTGAAGTCCACCGGCAATTTCTCGCCCTTGGCCAGCATGTCCTGGATGCGCTTGTGGGCGGCATCGCGACCGGTCAGCATCTTGCCGTGAAGCAGCAGCGTCTGGCCCGGCTTCCAGGAGGCGACCTCTTCCTTCGTCAGCGTATTCAGGTTGACACGCGTGCTCTTCTTCGCGTCGGGCTGCCAGTTCACGTCGGGCCACGTGTCGAGCGCGGGCGGCTCGAGGTACGCCGCGCCCGAGCCGTCGAGGACGAAGTGCGCGTGACGTGTGGCTGCGCAGTTGGGGATCATCGCCACCGGTTTGCTCGCGGCGTGCGTCGGGTACATCTTGATCTTCACGTCGAGAACGGTCGAAAGGCCGCCGAGGCCCTGCGCGCCGATACCCAGCGCATTGACCTTCTCGTACAGTTCCACGCGAAGCTTTTCGACGTCGGTCTGCGGGCCGCGCTTGAGCAGGTCCGACATGTCGATGTCGTCCATCAGCGCTTCCTTCGCCATCGTCATTGCCTTCTCGGCCGTTCCGCCGATGCCGATTCCCAGCATTCCGGGTGGGCACCAGCCGGCGCCCATCGTCGGCACGGTCTTCATCACCCAGTCGACGATCGAGTCGCTGGGGTTCAGCATGACGAACTTGCTCTTGTTCTCCGAGCCGCCACCCTTGGCGGCGATCATCACGTCGACCTTGCCGCCCGGGACGATCTGCACGTTGATGACGGCCGGCGTGTTGTCCCTGGTGTTCTTGCGGCCGAACTCCGGCGGACTCACAACGGAGGCGCGCAGCACGTTGTCCGGGTTCAGGTAACCCTGCCGCACGCCCTCGTTGACGGCATCTTCGAGCGAGCCGGTGAAGCCCTCCCAACGTACATCCATGCCGACCTTGAGGAAAACGTTGACGATGCCGGTGTCCTGGCATAGCGGACGGTGGCCCTCGGCGCACATGCGCGAGTTGGTCAGAATCTGTGCGATCGCGTCCTTGGCTGCGGGGCTCTGCTCCGCTTCATATGCGCGGGCCAGGTGGCTGATGTAGTCCGCCGGATGGTAATAGCTGATGTACTGCAGCGCGGCCGCGACGCTTTCGATCAGGTCGGCCTGTTTGATGGCAGTGGGCATGCAGAGCTCCTCAGTCGTTCCCTGCACGGCCATTGATGTGCTTGGCGGCCTTGGGGGTCGGGAACATGATGCGGTCGGTCGCGGCGATCGCCATGGCGGAGAAAAGGAAAGTGATGTGGATCGCGGTCTGCGCGATCAGCACCTTGTCCGAATAGTTGGCCGCGTTGATAAACGTCTTCAGTAGATGAATTGAGCTTATCCCGATGATGGCGGTGGCCAGTTTGACCTTGAGCACACTTGCGTTGACATGCGACAGCCACTCCGGCTGATCGGGATGTTTTTCGAGGTACATGCGCGAGACGAAGGTCTCGTAGCCACCCACGATCACCATGATCAGCAGGTTCGAGATCATCACCACGTCGATCAGCGCCAGGACGACCAGCATGATGATGGTCTCGTTGAGCCCGGTGGGCACGGCGTCCGCCTTGTAGCCGATACTGCTGACGAGCTGCTGCAGCGCCTGCTGGCTGCCGAAGGCGGCCTCGACCAGGTGTGCGAGCTCGACCCAGAAGTGCCAGACGTAGACCACCTGCGCGACGATCAGCCCGGCATAAAGCGGCAGCTGCAGCCACCGGCTGGCAAAGATCAACCGCGGCAGTGGCGGGATCGGGCGGGCGTTGGCAGCGTCGGTGCGGGGCAGGGCCATGGGCAGTGTTCGATGCGTATAAACGCGTGATTCTAATTAGGCGGCCACGGCGGCCCGCCGAGCCGGTGGCTTGAGTTCGGCGAAAGCGCCTCAACATCTGGAACGTTTGCCGGAGTGTCCGGTCCAAAGGCTTGATTCTCAAGGGTTATTCCGAGAACTTCGCAATGTAGTCGTGCGGACAAACGTGAATGGTGAAATACGCCGGCGATTGGATAGACTCTCGCGCGGCTGTTAACGAACTCACTTCTGGAGAGACTATGAAACGCATCGCTCTGTTCGTACTGACGAACCTTGCGATCATGATTGTGCTGATGGTGTTCCTGACCGTCCTGTCGGCGGTGTTCGGGATCAACTTCAACCTGGGCGGGCAGACGTTGAACGTCGCGAGCCTCGCGATCTTCTCGCTGGTGGTCGGTTTCACCGGCGCGTTCATCTCGCTGCTGATGTCGAAGTCGATGGCCAAATGGAGCACGGGTGCACAGGTGCTCCGCCAGCCGTCGAACGCCATGGAATCGTGGTTGGTCGACACCGTCCGCCGGCATGCGGAAAAAGCGGGCATCGGCATGCCCGAAGTCGCGCTTTATGACGGCGACCCGAACGCGTTCGCGACCGGAGCCTTCAAGAACTCGGCCCTGGTCGCCGTTTCGACCGGCCTGCTGCAGTCGATGAGCAAGGACGAAGTCGAAGCGGTGCTGGCCCATGAGGTTTCGCACATCGCCAACGGCGACATGGTGACCATGACGCTGTTGCAGGGCGTGATGAACACGTTCGTCGTGTTCCTGTCGCGCGTGGTCGGCTATGTGGTGGACCGCATCCTGCTGCGCAACGAAAGCGCCGCGCCGGGGATCGGCTACTACCTGACGACGATCGTGCTCGACATCGCGCTGGGCTTCCTCGCCGCGATGATCGTCGCCTGGTTCTCGCGCCGTCGCGAGTTCCGTGCCGACGCGGGGTCCGTGGCCCTGATGGGCTCCAACCGCCCGATGATCAGCGCACTGGCGCGGCTGGGAGGGCTTGAGACCGCGCCGCTGCCGAAGGCGGTGCAGACCCTCGGCATCGCGGGCGGGGGCGGCATGATGGCGCTCTTCTCGAGCCATCCGCCGATCGAACAGCGCATTGCAGCGCTTGAAGCGGCACGCTGACGATCTTCATCCGAGCTAAGACGGCCGGGCCCTGCCCGGCCTTTTTTTTCGCCCGCCGTCCGGTGGCGCGCCGATTTCGGGTAACAATTGCCGCCGATTCAGGGGGAGTGCGGTGGAACCCACGGCAACGTCACATCCAGATCCGCGCGTACAACCGCGGCCGGCCACGCATCATGTTTCGCTCGGTCGGTGGGAAACCGTCATCGAGGTGCTGGTCGTCGCGAACCTGGTTGCGCTGGCATTCGAGACCCTCCCGACGCTGTCGCCGTTCTGGCACGAGACGCTGTGGAGCTTCGAGGTCTTCTGTGCTGCCGTGTACACGGTCGAATACGGCATCCGCCTGTTCCTCGCGCGCCCACGCTGGAAGTACGTCACGTCTTTCTACGGCGTGATCGACCTGCTTGCGATCATGCCATTCTGGCTGATGGCAGCCTTCAACTTGCAGGCCGTCCGGGCGTTCCGTCTATTGCGTCTGCTGCGGCTCTTCAAGCTGGTCCGTTATACGCATGCCGTCGAGCGCTTCCGTCGCGCCTTCGAGATCGCGCGCGATGACCTCGTGCTGTTTGGTGTGGTCGCAATGATCGTGCTGTACCTTTCGGCGACCGGCATCTATCACTTCGAGCACGAAGCGCAACCGGACAAGTTCACCTCGGTGTTCGACAGCCTGTGGTGGGCGGTGGCGACGCTGACCACCGTCGGCTATGGCGATATCTACCCGGTCACGGCCGGCGGGCGCCTGTTCACGTTCATCGTGCTGGTGATGGGGCTCGGCGTCATCGCGGTGCCCTCGGGCCTATTCGCCTCGGCGCTCTCGCGCGTGCGCGCGGAGGAGGCCGCGCAACGGCACGCCGCGACCGAGCGAGCCGTCGAACGACACTGGTCAGACTGACGCCGAGCCATCGCGCTACTGCTCGGCGACACGCCGCTTCGACTCCGCCGTCGCCAGCCATGCCAGCGCGACGGCCGCGACGCCGAGCGCGATCGTCGCCGCCTGCCAGAAGCCAACGGCGCCACGAGGCGGGCCCAGAGGCGTCGCACTGAGCGCGATCCAGTAGCCGCCTCCCAGCCCCATGGCCCAGAGCGCCACACCATAAACGACCATGGGCCAGAACGTCTGCCGGTAGCCGCGCAGGATGAACGTGCTCATGCCCTGAACCGCGTCGAACACGTGGAACAGCACGACGAATCCGATCAGCGACAGCGCCATGTGTGACACCGCGACATCGCGCGTATAGAAGCCGATCACCGGCTCACGGAACGTCCACAGCAGCAGCGCGGCGACAGCCCCGGCGCCGAGCGCAATCCGCAGGCCCCGCAGCGCTGCACGGCGCGCGACACGCGGTTCGCCGCTGCCGAGCGATTGCGCCACCAGCACGCTGGTCGCGATGCCGAGGGACAACGGCACCATGAAGAGTATCGCTGCGAGGTTGGCGACGATCTGATGACCTGCGACGGGCACTGCTCCGAGACGTGCGATCAGCACGGCCATGAACGTGAAGGACGTGACTTCGAACAGTGTCGACAGACCGATCGGAACGCCGAGTTTCAAAAGTTCCTTCTGCCTCGACCACTGCGGACGGTGCCAGCGCGTTGCACGGAAGCGTTCGTAGTAGGGATCGAATCGCCAGATCACCGCGTTCAGCCCGAGCGCAAGCCACGCGAGCACCGCTGTGGCTACGCCCGCGCCGGCCCCGCCCATCGGATCCAGCGGTCCCCAGCCATACATGAAGACCGCGTTCAACGGTGCCTTGAGCGCCAGCACGGCGACATTGATCACCATCGTTGCGGCCGGTCGCGACACCGCGGCGTTCAGTGCGACGAAGACTCGCGTCGCGAGTCCGGCCGGCAAGCCGAAGGCCACCGCGTAGAGATAGGTCGTGGTGATCTCGGCAACGTGCCCGTCGATGCCGGCGACCCGGGTCCAGAATCCGGTCGCCAGTACGCAAGGCAGTGCGATGACCAGCAGTGACAGGGAAAGCCACTGCGCCTGCTGCAGGTCACAGCCGATCGCCTTCCAGTGCTGCGCGCCATAGTGATGCCCCGCGATCGGTGACAAGGCCTGTAATACGGCCATGAAGCCGATGTACACGGTGACATAGACACTCGAGCCCACGGCGACGCCGGCCATGTCCTCGGCCGACAGGCGGCCCGCCATCAGCGCATCGATGGTGCCGTTGCCGACGACCGCCAGATTCGCGACGAAGAGCGGCCAGGCAAGTTTCAGGAGCGCGGCGAGCGAGACGTCCGGCGGCGCCCGCCGCGGCGTGGGCACTGTGGTCATCCGCGGTTGAGCCGCGCGCCGTCAGTCGGCGCGCACCCAGACACGGAAGATTTCGTCGAAGCGCGCCCGGCGAGTGACTTCATAGGCGAGTTTCCAGTTGCCGGTCGGCGGGCGCGTCGTCGCCGGCGGTTCGCCGGCTGTCCCGCTGCAGCGCGACGCGGCACAGGCCGACGTCGCCGGCGCGCTCGAAGCGTATCTCCCCGTGGAAGGCCAGCATCGCGCGCACGCCGGTGGGCACGTTCACGGCCTGAACGCAAGTATCCTGGCCGCCGCGTTGCGCCTGTTGCGCCAGGATCGCTGCAAGCGAGGAGTATGACCGCGCGTAGTCGATCGCCGGTGCCGACAAGGACAGCGCCGCAAGACCCACAAGCGACAGTCCACTGGCGGCAATGAACGGCCCGGTCCACAGCATCGGCGGCCGCGCACGCATGCGCCAGACCACAATGCCGATCCACACGAGCGTCGCGACGGTCGCCAGCGTCATCGGCCAGAGACGGACTTCCGGCGCGTAGCCCGGCGCCAGCCGCGCGACCGACGCTGACATCTTCGGCGGCAGTCCGATGTTCCACGCCGCGAAGTACAGCCACAGGGCGGCGAGGGCCAGCGTGAAGAGCGCCAGCGAAAACCAGTCGATCGCATCTTCGGCCGTCCGCTTCAGCGACGACACGCCAAAGGCGGCGAGGATGACGAGCGCCGGAATCGTCAGCAGGAACTCGCGCTCGCTCGGATCGGGCGCGATCAGTGTTGCGACCAGTCCGGCGCAGGTAAAGAGCAGCGGCAACGCGATGTGCGGGCGACGAACGTAATGACGCCAGGAATAGATCGTCCACAGCGCGAATGGCCACAGCGGCCAGGCGTACCAGCCGACGTTGCGCAGCAGCCAGAGCAGGTTCTCACCGGCCGGCGCGCCGATGGTGCTGCGGTTCCAGCGCCACCAGTCGGCGAAGAAGGCCTCGGCTTCCTGCGGGTGCGACAGGTGTGCACCCAGCGGCCAGAGCGCAAATACGAGCAGAGCGAGCAGCACCATCAGTGCAGTACGCTCGATGCGTCGTTCGCCAAAGGCCAGTACGAATGCGATGGCGGCAATGCCGAGAACTGCCAACCGGCAAGAAGCCTCGCGTCAGCGCGATAGCCCCGAGCGTGATCCCGGCGACCACCGTGCCGGACCAGCGGTCATCCAGCGAATAGGCCAGTCCGAACAGCAGCACGCAGGTCAGGCACAGCAGCGCCGACTCCGCCGTCGTCTCGTGCACGCGCGCGATCACTCCGAACGTTGCGATCAGCAGCAGGACCGCAACATCGGCCAGCATGCGACCGTAGTCGCGCGGCGACGCTTCGCCGCCGAAGGCGAGGGCGACGGGCTGCGCTTCGTCGCGCCGGCCGAGTCGGTAAGTGGCGTACCACAGCGCCCAGGTGCCGATCGCGAAGCACAGGACCGATACCAGCCGCGCCGCATTGATGGCGCCGAGCCATGGGCCGAAGGCCTTGATGAGCAGCGCTCCGAGCCAGAACGCCAGCGGTCCTTCCTCCGGCACGGACTCGCCCGCCACCGAAGGCAGCCACCACTCGATGCTGCCGCCAGATGCCATCGACCAGGCGACCCCAAAGGCGCTGGCATCCTCGGTACTCCAGGGTTGACGGCCAAAGAGGCCCGGCACGATGTAGAGCGCGAGCAGTCCGAAGAGCAACCAGCGCGGAAACGTGGCGGCTGCGGCCTCCGTGACACGTGACGGCGAGGGTCGATGCTCGAAGCTCATTGAAAGGCCGCAACCTCGGCGTCAAAACGAAAGGGGCAGCGCTGGCTGCCCCTTTGTTCTGCTGCCTGCAGCTCCTCTTACCTGCGACGAGCCTTGGCCGCGGTGGCCTGCGCAGCCGCGGCGTTGACCGCCTCGCTCTTGGCAGCGAACTTCTGGCGGAACTTCTCGACGCGGCCCGTTTCGACGATGCGCGTCTGCGCGCCTGTGTAGAAAGGATGGGACTCCGACGAGGTGTCGAGCTTGAAGAGCGGATAGGTCTTGCCTTCGAACTCGATGGTTTCGCGCGTCTGCAGCGTCGAGCGCGTGATGAATTTGAAGTCGTTCTGCATGTCCTGGAAAACGACGTCGCGGTATTCGGGATGGATGCCTTGTTTCATGTCTTGCCTCGTAATGGGCCGCCCGATCGAGGGGTGACGCAGCAGACGGTCTGCCTCGACCACGGTCCCGTTTTTGGGAACCGCGCATTATCCGGGTTTTCGGGGCAAGGGGCAAGCCGCGGCACTGCTAAGCCCTTGTTCTAAAAGGATCGACTGGCTTTGCCAGCGATCCTTTTCTGATCAGTTCGGGCGAAAGTAGATTTGCACTTTCGCCGGCTTGCGTCAGCCTCCTCTTCGCATCATGTCGAAGAACTCGGCGTTGTTCTTGGTGGCCTTCATCTTGTCGAGCAGGAATTCCATCGCCTCGATCTCGTCCATGCCATAGAGCAGCTTCCGCAGGATCCACACCTTCTGCAGGATCTCGGGCTTGAGCAGCAGTTCCTCCTTGCGCGTGCCCGAGCGGTTGACGTTGAGCGCCGGGTAGACGCGCTTCTCGGCCAGGCGGCGCTCCATGTGGATTTCCATGTTGCCGGTGCCCTTGAATTCCTCGTAGATCACGTCGTCCATGCGCGAGCCGGTGTCGATCAGCGCAGTGGCGATGATGGTGAGCGAGCCGCCTTCCTCGATGTTGCGCGCCGCGCCAAAGAACCGCTTCGGCCGCTGCAGGGCGTTCGCGTCGACACCGCCGGTCAGCACCTTGCCCGAGGCCGGAATGACCGTGTTGTAGGCACGCGCGAGGCGCGTGATCGAGTCGAGCAGGATGACGACGTCCTTCTTGCTCTCCGCCAGTCGCTTGGCCTTTTCGATGACCATTTCGGCGACCTGCACGTGGCGCGTCGCGGGCTCGTCGAAGGTCGACGCCACGACTTCGCCGCGCACCGACCGTTGCATCTCGGTGACTTCCTCGGGCCGCTCGTCGATCAGCAGCACGATCAGCACGACGTCGGGATGATTGGCCGCGATCGCGTGCGCGATGTGCTGCATCAACACCGTCTTGCCACTTTTCGGACTCGACACCAGCAGGCCGCGCTGCCCTTTGCCGATCGGCGCGATGATGTCGATGAGCCGCCCGGTGATGTTCTCGTCGCCCTTCATGTCGCGCTCGAGGGTCAGCGGCTGGTTCGGAAACAGTGGCGTCAGGTTCTCGAACAGGATGCGGTGCTTGGTCGCCTCCGGCGCGACGCCGTTCACCTTGTCGACCTTGACCAGCGCGAAGTAGCGCTCGCCGTCCTTCGGGGTGCGCACTTCGCCTTCGATCGAGTCGCCGGTGTGCAGGTTGAAGCGGCGGATCTGTGACGGCGAGATATAGATGTCGTCCGTGCTGGCCAGGTACGACGTCTCGGGCGAGCGCAGGAAACCGAAGCCATCGGGCAGCACCTCGAGCGTGCCGTCGCCGAAGATCTGTTCCCCGCCCTTGGCGCGCTTCTTCAGGATCGCGAACATCAACTCCTGCTTGCGCATCCGGTTGGCGTTGTCGATCTCGAGGCCAATGGCCATTTCGAGCAATTGGGAGACGTGCAGGGCTTTGAGTTCTGAGAGGTGCATGGAGACTCAACCGGAGGAGTAGTGGGACGCCCTTTGACTGATTCGGGGCGCCCGCGGGGCAGGCGGGCCGGCGTCTGCCGGCCCGGTTGACGATCAGATGTTGCTGTCGATGAACTGCGGTCAGTTGGGACTTGGACAGTGCGCCGACCTTGGTGCCGACGACCGCGCCATTTTTGAACAGCATCAGCGTCGGGATGCCGCGGATGCCGATACTTGGCCGGCGTCGCCTGGTTCTCGTCGACATTCAACTTGGCGACCGCGATCTTGCCGCCATATTCCTTGGAAACTTCATCCAGGATCGGCGCGATCATGCGGCACGGACCGCACCATTCGGCCCAGTAGTCGACCAGCACCGGCGTGTCGGATTTGATCACGTCCTGCTCGAAGCTCGCGTCGCTTACGTACTTGATGTCACTCATTTTTGAGTCCTTACGCACGCCGCCAATCGGCGCGCATCGGCATCAGGAAGAGACAAGGGAACTGGTGTCGGGGAAGGCGGCAGCGCTTGGCGGAACACCGAACGGTGCGCGACCGTTTTGCAAATGGTAGCACTTCCGATCCGGGGTGGGAAGGCTCGAATTTGAGCCTGTTGCATCCCTACAATCGACGCACTGTCCTGAGTCATTCGTGTCCCGTTCCCCCCTTCTTCGAGCGGCTCGCCTTGCCGCGCCCGACGTCTCGTCGTCGTCCCCGACGGCGCCTCGCGCGCGCCCTCGGCCAGGACTTCGATGCCTGGCAGGCGCGCGCGGCCGGCGTGTCTGGGAAACGCCGCGAATCCTGCCGTTTGGCGCGTTCGTCAGCGCGCTGTACGAACGGCACAGCACGATCCCGACCTCAGGGGCATCCGCGCGCCGCTTTCGGCGGCGCAGGAGGCCGTGCTGTGGGAAGACGCGGTCGAGGCCAGCGACGTGGCGCTGGCGTCGACCGCCGCCGCCGCGGCGCTGGCGGGCGAGGCCTGGGCCCTTGCGCACCGCTGGCAGATCGCCGATCGGCTCCGTCATTACGCGATGACCGAGGACACGCGCCTCTTTGCGGCCTGGGCCAGCGACTACCAGCAACGGGTCGAGGTGCTCGGAGCGATTGATCAGGCGCGTCTGCCGGACGCCGTCCGTACACTCGTGGATGCGGGCACGCTGCGCGCGCCGGCCGAAGCGCTGCTCGTCGGCTTTGATGAACTGACACCGCAGCAGACAGCGCTCTTCAATGCGCTCGCCAGCGCCGGTTGCCGCTGCGACCACGATGAACGGCAGAACCGTGCCGGCGCCGTGCATCGCATCGAGGCCACCGACGAGCGCGACGAACTCGAGCGCATGGCCGACTGGGTCGCGCACTGCCTGGCGAAAGATCCCGGTTGCGCGCATCGGCGTCGTCGTGCCCGACCTGGCGTCGCGTCGCGCTGCGGTTTCACGGGCGCTGGACGCGGTGCTGGAGCCTGGAGCGCTGCTGGCGCCGGCGGATCGCCTGCGGCCGTACAGCGTATCGCTGGGCCCGCCACTGGCCGAGCAGCCGCTCGTTGCGACCGCGCTGCGGGTATTGCGCCTGGCCGTCGACGAGATCGAATTCGCCGATGCCTCGGCGCTGCTGCGCTCGCGCTATTTGCAGATCGGGATCCGCAGAGGCGCGCGACCGATTCGACTTCGAGTGGCGGAAGCGGGCGACCCGCACCGCCGCGCTCGACCGCCTGGTCGCGGTTGCGCGTCAAATGGGCGAGGGTTCGGGGGCATCGGCCCGCGCCGCCCTCGAAGGCTTGCAGGCGTGGCGCCTGCGGATCGGTGGCGGGCCGCGGCGACTTGGTCCGAGTGGACGTCACTGCTGACCGAAGCATTGCGCGTCGTCGGCTTTCCCGGCGCCGAGCCGCTCGACTCGATTGAGCACCAGGCGCTGATCCGATGGCAGGAACTGATGGCCGAGTTCGCGGCGCTCGAGCGCGTCCGCGGAAAGGTCGATCTTCGGGCGGCGGTTGCGCGCCTGTCGCGGACTCGCCTCGTCGACCGTGTTCCAGCCGGAAGGCGGCGATCCGCCGGTGCAGGTCCTCGGCGTGCTCGAAGCGAGCGGGCTCGAGTTCGATCATCTGTGGATCATGGGCCTCACCTCGGATGCGTGGCCGCCGACGACCCGCGCGCACCCGCTGCTGCCGCTCGAACTGCAGCGCGCCAGACGGATGCCCGGTGCGGATGTCACCACGGACCTGGCGCGTGCGCAGTCGGCACTCGATCGGCTTGCCCGGTCTGCACCGGAACTGATAGCAAGCCATGCAACGCAGGACGGCGACCGCCGTGTCGCGGCCGAGTCCGATGATTGCCGGGTGGCCGAGCATGGCGCCGATGCCTCGCGCGCCGCGGGCGATCGATCTGCTGGTGCCGTGCCCGCTCGAGGCGGTCATCGACGTCACAGCACCGGCGCTGTCGCACTTCGTCGTCCTTCAAGGAGGAACTTCGACGCTGAAGGATCAGGCCGCGTGCGCGTTCCGTGCCTTCGCCACGCACCGCCTCCACGCTGACGCACCCGAGGTTCCGCACGACGGGCTCGACGGCGCGGAGCGCGGGCAGCTGGTTCACCAGGTGCTGGCTCAGTTCTGGCAGGACCTTCCGCAACGCACGCGATCGTTCCTGGCGACGCTGCCGGTGGCCGAACGTCACACGGCGCTCGCGCGTGCCTCAGACACGTCACTGGCGCGGGCGCGACAGCGACGACCCGGCGCCTTGTCTGACGCCCTGTTGATCCTCGAACGCAACCGCCTGGTGAATCTGGCGCTCGCGGTGGCTGCAGTTCGAGATCGACACGCGGAACGATTCGAGGTGATCGCCATCGAGGAGCGCCGTGCGATGGCATCGGCCCGCTCGAGTTGAACGGCCGGCTCGATCGCGTCGACCGGCTGGCCGGCGGGTGCGCCGTCGTGATCGACTACAAGACCGGCGGCGATGCGGGTGTGCGCAGCTGGCTGGGGCCGCGTCCGGACGAACCGCAGTTGCCGCTTTATCTCGTGACAACGCAAGCCGACGCCTGCGCTGTCGCGTTTGCGCGCGTGCGGGCGGGAGACGTCGCTTCGTCGCGCTGGCGTCCGAAGACGGCATCGTTCCGGGTGCGCGTCAGGACTGGCGCCACGAGATACGCCACGTGGGCGGCACTGGTCGACGCGTGGCGCGATGAACTGACGCGCCTCGCAGACGACTTTGCGGCCGGGGCGGCCGAAGTCGCGCCGAAGCGCGTTCAGACATGCCGCAACTGCGGACTCGGCGCTGCTGTGCCGTCTGAACGAGCGCAGCGGCGGCCTTGCCGTCGAGTCCGACGCAAGCGGGCAGCGCGATGAGTAACCAGACCTTGCTGGCGCTGGATAACGCGTCGCGACGAGCACGCGCTCGCCGCCGACGGCTCATTCATCGTGCGCGCGCCCGCCGGATCCGGGAAGACCGAACTGCTGATCCAGCGCGTGCTCGCGTTGCTCGCGACCGTCGATGCGCCCGAAGAAGTGGTGGCGATCACCTTTACCCGCAAGGCCGCCGCCGAGATGAAGGACCGACTGCTGATGGCGCTGGCCATCGCGCGGACAGAGATCGCGCCCGACGAGCCGCATCAGATTCGCACCTACACACTGGCGCGTGCGGTTTGCGAGCGGGATGCCGAACGAGCTGGAATATTGCCGGCAATCCGGGGCGACTGCGGGTGCAGACCATCGACGCGCTCGCGCAATGGCTGGCGCGCCAGTTGCCCTTGACGCTCGGTCTCGGCGCCGCGCCGAGCGTGACGGAACGGGCGGACGAACTTTATGCGGCCGCCGCCCGGGCGACGCTCGGCGTGCTCGACAGCCGCGTGCCCTCGGACCGCGACACAGCGGATCATGTCGCACGCCTGCTTGGGCATCTCGACAACGATGTCGGGCGTGCCGTTGCGCTGCTCTCGGCCATGCTGGCGCGGCGCGACCAATGGCTGCGACATCTGGGTGGACCTGCGCGCGCGCGAACTCGAAACATCGCTGCGGCGCGCCTGCGAAGGACACATGCAGCGGGTATGCGAGGCGGTGCCGGCCGGCGCCGTCGATGAACTCATCAGTCTTGCCCGCTACGCGTCGGCCAACGGGAGCGCGACGGGGCTGCTGTCTCCGTGTGCAGATCTCACGGCGCTCCCGGAAATTTCCATCGAACGGCTCGGTGCCTGGCGTGGGCTCGCCAGCCTGCTGCTGACGAACGACGGCCATTGGCGGGCACGGTTCACCCGGGCCGAAGGATTTCCGGCGGGCGTCACGACTGAAGAACGGCGGCGGCTCAAGCCGTATAAGCAACGGATCGCGCGCCTGCTCGAATCCCTGCGGGACAATGACGAATTGCGCCTGGCGTTGCACGACCTGCGCGCGTTGCCGCCGGCCGGCTACACCGAAGACCAGTGGAGCCTGGTCGAATCGATTGCAACGATGCTGCGGCGGGCCGCCGCCGAACTGGCCGTCGTCTTTGCCGAAACGGGATTGATGGACTTCGCCGAAGTGACGCGCCGGGCCGTGGCCGCGCTCGGTGACGAGCGCGGCAGCGACATCGCGATGGCGCTCGACGCGCGGATCAGGCACCTGCTGGTCGACGAATTCCAGGACACGTCGATCACGCAGTTCGAGCTGATCGAGCGCCTGGTTGCCGACTGGTCGCCGGGGGATGGGCGGACGCTCTTCGTCGTCGGTGACCCGATGCAGTCGATCTACCGATTCCGCGAGGCGGAGGTGGGTCTCTTCCTGCGCGCCTGGGAACGAGGTATCGGACCGGTTCGCCTGCAGCCCCTGCAGCTCGCACGCAACTTCCGCTCTCAGCACGGCGTCGTGGAGTGGGTGAACCAGGCCTTCGCTCGGGTGCTGCCGCCACGAAGCGATGTGGCCAGCGGCGCGGTCTCGTTCGAGCCCGCGGTCGCCGTGCACGGCGCGACCCTGCATCCGCCGGTCGTGGTCCATCCGCTGATCGGCGGCAGCGCCGAAGATGAGGCGGCGGTCGTGACGCAGCTCGTGCGCGCGCTTCGTGCAGACGATCGCGTCGTCGACGATTGCGCTGCTGGTGCGGGCGCGCTCGCATCTCGTCGAAATCGCCCATGCGCTGCGTGCGGCGGGCCTGAAGCCGACTGCGGTCGAGCTCGATGCCCTGACGGCGCGGCCGATGATCGGTCGATCTGCTCGCGCTCACGCGTGCGCTGGAGCACGGTGCCGATCGCGTTGCCTGGCTTGCCGTCCTGCGAGCGCCGTGGTGCGGGCTCACGCTGGCCGATCTCGCCGCCGTTGCGGAAGCCGATCCTTCGCGCACTATCCCGGAGTTGCTCGACGATGCGGACTGCCGCGCGCGACTTTCGCCCGACGGTGCCGCACGTATTGCGCGCGTCGGGCCGGTACTGCGACGCGCGACCGCATTGCGCGAAAAACTGCCGACATCACGCCGGGTCGAACAGGCGTGGCTGCTGCTCGGCGGGCCCGCGTGCTTCGCCTCGGAAGCGTCTCGGAGGGAAGCCGAGCAGTTCTTTACTCACCTCGCCCGGCACGAAGACGAGCATGGCGGACTGGTCGACGTGGTTGCACTCGAACAGTCGCTGCAATTGTTGTTTGCCGCTTCCGACACGGCGTCGGACCCGGCGTTCCAGGTCATGACGATCCACAAGGCCAAAGGCCTGGAGTTCGACCATGTGATCGTTCCGCGTCTCGCCGCGATCCCGCGGCGCGATGAGGCGCAGCTGATGATCTGGCTCGAGCGAGCGTCGCATGACGGCTCGGAATTGCTGCTTGCGCCGATCCACGCGGGCGGCGCGGAGAAAGACGCGCTGGTGCAGTGGGTCGAGGGCGAAATCCGGCTGCGTCAGCGGCACGAGGACGAACGACTCGCTTACGTGGCGGCAACGCGAGCCCGGCAGCAGCTTGCACTGGGTCGCGAGTGTCAAACGGGATGCAAGAGGCGAATTGTCCATCCCGGAAACCTCGCTGCTGGCCCGCCTGTGGCCGGCGTTGCAGCAGGCGTTCCTGGCAGCGCCGGATTTCGCCGGTAGCGGTCCGCGTCGTACCTCCGATCTCGTGCTGGATCAGTCGTTGCGCCGCCTGCCTGCCGCCTGGACCGTTGCCGCAGCTCCCGTCGGCAGCGCGATGGTCAGCGGGCAGCGTGGTCCGCGACGCCGGCAGCGCGATCGAGTTCTCGTGGGCCGGCGAGACGGCGCGGCGGATCGGTACCGTCGTTCATCGCTGGCTGCAACGCATGGCCGAGGATGGTCTCGCCGGGTGGGATGTGGCACGCGTCAAAACCATCGCACCGCAGATCGAGCGCGCGCTCGCGGCCGGCGGACTGAGCGGCACGGAGCTGCAGGCGGCCCGCGCCAAAGTGAACCAGGCGCTGATCAATGTGGTGCAAGATGAGCGCGGTCGGTGGGTCCTTGGATCTCATCCAGAACATCGGAGCGAGCTGCGGCTGTCGGTCGTGCAAGGCGGAATCGTGCGGAGGCTCGTACTCGACCGCACGTTCGTGACCGCTGGCGGCGTGCGCTGGATCGTCGACTACAAGGTGGGAGCGCACGAAGGCGCGGACGTCGAGGTTTTTCTCGATGTCGAGCAGCAGCGATATCGCGCGCAACTCGAGACTCTACGGCACCGCGCTTGATCCGCAGGCCCAGCTTGGCCTGTACTTCCCGCTGGTACCCGGCTGGCGCGAATGGCGTCAGTCCGCGTCGGTCTCGAGTGAAGGCCCGGAATCGCTCGCGCCTCCCACTGATATCATTTGATCGGCGGGCCCCCTCGCATGGAGGTGCCGTGAACCTGGTCAGGTCGGGAACGAAGCAGCCACAGCGGATTGCCTTCAGTGCCGAGGACAAGGCTCGCCTTTCCGCGCTAAGCGCGGAAAGGCGTTTCGCCCAATAAGATGCAAGAGGGGGCGATGCCCCCTCCTGGACCTCCCCCTCGACCTGTTCGACATCGCCTCGAAGTGCCCTCCGACATTCGCATTGAGTCCGCGCGGCCGCAGGATGTGCCGCGGCTGCTCGCGCTGATCCGCGCGCTGGCCGAGTACGAAAGGCTTTCGCATCTGGTCGTCGGCACGCAAGATCAGATCCACGAGGAGCTGTTCGGTGCGCGGCCGGTGATCGAGTCGGTGCTGGCGTGGGAGGGTGACGAGGCGCTGGGCTTCGCGCTTTTCTTCCACAACTTCTCGACGTTTCTGGCGCGGCGCGGCCTGTATCTGGAAGACCTGTTCGTCGTGCCCGAGGCGCGGGGCCGTGGCATCGGCAAGGCGTTGATGCGGCACGGCGCGCGCATGGCGGTCGAGCGGGGCTGCGGTCGGTACGAATGGTCGGTGCTTGACTGGAACACGACGGCGATCGAGTTCTACGAATCGATTGGCGCCGTCGTGATGCCGGACTGGCGCATCTGCCGGATCACCGGCAATGCACTGGTTCGGCTCGGCGGCCCGACAGCGGCCTCGTAGAATCACACGCATGTCCTACCAAGTCCTGGCGCGCAAGTGGCGCCCACGCGATTTCTCGACGCTGGTCGGCCAGGACCATGTCGTGCGCGCGCTCACGCACGCGCTCAGCGCGAACCGGCTGCACCATGCGTACCTTTTTACCGGCACCCGCGGCGTCGGCAAGACGACGCTGTCGCGCATTCTCGCCAAGTCGCTGAACTGCATCGGTGCCGACGGCAACGGCAGCATCACCGCGACGCCGTGTGGCGTGTGCGAAGCGTGCATCGCGATCGACGCGGGCCGTTTCGTCGACTACATCGAGATGGATGCAGCGAGCAATCGCGGCGTCGACGAAATGGTGCAGTTGCTCGAGCGCGCGATGTACGCGCCCAGCGCTGCGCGCTTCAAGGTCTACATGATCGACGAGGTGCATCAGCTGTCAGCCCATGCGTTCAACGCGATGCTGAAGACGCTGGAAGAGCCGCCGGACTACGTCAAGTTCATTCTTGCAACGACCGACCCGCAAAAGGTCCCGGTCACCGTCCTGTCGCGCTGCCTGCAATTCAATCTGAAGCAGATGACGCCGTCGGCCATCGCCGAGCGCATGCGCGAGATCCTCGCGCACGAGGGCATCGAGGCTGAAGGAGCGGCGCTGCGACTGCTGGCGCACGCGGCGCGCGGCAGCATGCGTGACGGCCTGTCGCTGCTCGATCAGGCGATCGCGTACTCGGCCGGAACAGTGTCGCTCGAGGCGGTGCGCGGCATGCTCGGGGCCATCGACGAGGGCACGCTCGTGCGTCTGCTCGATGCGATCGTCGCGCGCGATCCGGCGCGGGTGCTCGCCTTGGCCGACGAGATGAACGCTCAGAGTCTCTCGTTCAACCAGGCGCTCCGCGATCTGGCCAGCCTGCTGCACCGGATCGCGATGGCGCAGCAGGCCGGGGCAGCGATGGATGACGACATCAACGCTGTGGATGTCATGCGCCTGGCAGCCGCGCTGGCGCCGGACGAGGTTCAGCTGTACTACCAGATCGCGCTGCATGGACGCAACGACCTGCACCTTGCACCCGACGAATACGCGGGGTTCACGATGACGTTGTTGCGGATGCTGGCGTTCGCGCCGGGCGCAGGCACGACGGGCGCACAGGCACCACGCCCGGCATCCGTCAGTGTCCCGGTACCAGTCGCGGCTCGGCCCCGTCCGGGCGCGGCAATGTCTGCACCCGCCGCAGAGCCGGCGCCGCCGACTCCTGTCGCCGTGAACTTCGACGGTGACTGGCCTGCACTGGTGACGCGACTGAAGATCAGCGGCCTGGTGAAGGAACTCGCGCAGCGCAGTGAACTGGTGTCCGCGCAGGCTGACCACTTTCGCCTGCGCGCACCGCTGAAGACATTGATCGAAGCAGGGACGGTCGACAAGCTCAAGGCGGCCGTTGAAATTGCGCTTGGTCGAAAGGTTCGCGTGACGGCCGAGGTCGGCAACACGACCGGTCCGACCGCGGCGGGCCAGGCGGCACAGGCAACTGCGGAACGCCAGCGACAGGCCGAGGAAGCGATTTACGGCGATCCCTTCGTGCGAGAATTGATCGACAACTTCGGCGCATCGGTCGATCCTGCATCGATCCGGCCGCGCGAGGGCAACGACACGGACACGAGAAAATGATGAAGGGTCAGCTTGCCGGCTTGATGCAACAGGCGCAGAAGATGCAGGAAGGCGTCAAGCGCCTGCAGGAAGAACTCGCGAACACGGAAGTCGAGGGCCAGTCGGGCGCCGGCATGGTGAAGGTCCTGATGACCTGCAAGCACGACGTTCGCCGGGTCGTCATTGATCCGAGCCTCGTCGGCGACGACAAGGACATGCTCGAAGACCTCGTCGCGGCCGCATTCAATGACGCCGTGCGCCGCGCCGAGGCGGTTTCGCAGGAAAAGATGTCGGCGATCACCGCCGGCATGCCCCTGCCGCCCGGCATGAAGCTGCCGTTCTAGCTCCTGCCGCGGCGATGCGGCGAGTCTCCCCGGTGTTGCAGTTGAAGACGCGGCGGGCGCCCGGCCGCCCGAAGCCCGCCGCACACTTTCTAGCGGATCGGGTGCACGTGCGGCGCGAAGCGCCGCTTACACCCGATCCGAATTCATGAAACTAGGGCCCACGCTGGACAAACTGGTGGATGCGCTGAAGCATCTGCCCGGTATCGGTCCGCGTTCCGCACAGAGAATCGCGTTTCATTTACTGCAGCACGATCGGGATGCGGCGGTACGACTGGGTGAGTCACTGCTCGCGGCGGTGCGGTCGATACGCCATTGTTCCCGCTGCAATACGCTGACCGAACTCGAGATCTGCGAGACCTGCGCCAATTCCAAGCGCGACGCGCAGCTGCTGTGCGTGGTCGAATCGCCAGCAGACCAGCTGATGATCGAACAATCCATGGCGTACAGCGGGCTGTACTTCGTGCTGCTTGGGCGCCTGTCGCCACTCGACGGTATCGGCCCGCGCGAGATCCAGATGGAACGGCTGCTGAATCGTGCGGCGGACGGTCCGGTGCGCGAGGTGATCATTGCGACCTCGTTCACGCCCGAGGGTGACGCGACCGCGCACTACATCGGCGAGCTGCTGCGCGGCCGTAACCCCGACATCAAGATCACGCGCCTGGCGCGCGGCGTGCCGGCGGGAGCGGAACTCGAGTACACCGATGTCAACACGATTGCGCAGGCCATGCTGGATCGACGGGCGGCCTGACCGCGTATCGGTCGTGATGAACGGACTGACAGGGAGATGCTCGCAATGACGATCGCGTTCTGGTGCGTGCTCGCGGCCGCGCTGCTGCCCTATCTCGGAACCATCGTCGCGAAGACGGGCGGCGAGCGGTACAACAATCGCGACCCGCGGGCGTGGCTGGACCGCCAGAAGGGCCTGAGTCGGCGTGCGGACAATGCGCAGAAGAATGGATTCGAGGCGTTTCCTTTCTTCGCCGCCGCGGTGATCGTCGCGCACCTGACGCAGGCGCCGCAGGAGCGCGTCGACATCCTCGCCATCATCTTCATCGCGGCGCGACTCGGCTACTTCGCCTGTTACCTCGCCGACTGGCAGGCGGCGCGTTCGCTGGTCTGGCTGGTTGGATTCCTCGCCTGCCTGACGATCTTCCTGCTGGGGGTCTGAGCCATGTCCGGACCCTTGGCAGGCATCAAGGTCCTCGAGCTGGGTACGCTGATCGCGGGACCGTTTGCGGCGCGCATGTTCGCGGAGTTTGGCGCCGAGGTCATCAAGATCGAAGACCCCGCGGGCGGCGATCCGATCCGCAACTGGCGCTATCTGCACGAAGGCACGTCGCTCTGGTGGTACGTGCAGGCGCGCAACAAGAAGTCCGTGGCGCTCAATCTGAAGGACCGGCGTGCGCAGGAGATTGCGCGCGAACTGGCAATCGATGCCGACGTCGTCATCGAGAACTATCGTCCGGGCGTGCTGGAAAAGTGGGGCATCGGCTTTGAGCAGATCCGGGCGCTCAACCCGGCGACCATCATGGTGCGTATTTCCGGCTACGGCCAGACCGGACCGATGCGCGGCATGCCGGGGTTTGGCGCGATCGGCGAGTCGATGGGCGGAATCCGCTATGTATCGGGCCACCCGGATCGGCCGCCCGTGCGGATCGGCATCTCCATCGGCGACTCGATCGCCGCGCTGCACGGTGTCGTCGGCGCGCTGATGGCGCTGCGTCACCGCGATGCAACCGGCGGACGCAGGCGCGGCGAAGGACAGTTCATCGATGTGGCGCTCTATGAAGCGGTGTTCAACATGATGGAGAGCACGGTGCCCGAGTACGACCGCTTCGGCGTCGTGCGCGAGCGCACCGGCGGTGCGTTGCCCGGCATCGTCCCGTCGAATACCTACTCCTGCGTCGACGGGGCCGCGATCGTCGTTGCCGGCAACGGCGACGCCATATTCAAGCGCCTGATGACCGCGATCGGCCGGCCCGACCTCGCGGCCGACGAGACGCTCGCGCGCAACGAAGGCCGCGTCAGGCGCACGCAGGAAATCGACACCGCAATCCAGTCGTGGTGCGGTCGCCTACCGATCGACGAGGCGCTGTCCTGCCTCAAGGCTGCGGATGTTCCCGCATCGCGGATCTACAGCGTAGCCGACATGTTCGATGACGCGCAGTTCGCTGCGCGTGCAATGATCGAGCAGCAGACACTGCCCGACGGGACCGCGCTCAAGGTGCCTGCGGTGGTGCCGAAGCTGTCCGCGACGCCCGGTGGCACCGCCTGGCTGGGTCCCGGGCTCGGCGAGCACACCGAGGAAATACTGATGCGACTCGGCCATGATCAGGCGGCGATCGCGGCGCTGCGGCGCGACGGCGTGATTTAAGATCGGCCGCGGAAGGCGGTCTAAGCCCCGAACTGCACACCAAGGAGACTCATATGCTTTTACGCGCCACCCGACGCTCTGTACTGCTGGCCGCCGCGGCGACATTGCTTTTCCCCGCGCTGGCTTCAGCCCAGGCGCTGGAAAAGAAGAAGGTCACGATCGCCGTTGGCGGCAAGAACCTGCTCTATTACCTGCCGCTCACCGTTGCCGAGCAGAAGGGATACTTCAAGGACGAAGGTCTGGATGTCGAGATCGTCGACTTCGCCGGCGGCGCTCGCGCGTTGCAGGCGGTCGTCGGCGGCAGTGCCGACGTCGTGTCCGGTGCCTTCGAGCACAACATCAACATGCAGGCCAAGGGCCAGTCGATGCGCGCGTTTGTGCTGCAAGGCCGCGCGCCGCAGATCGTGCTGGCCGTCAGCAACAAGACGATGCCGAACTACAAGTCGGTGGCCGACCTTAAAGGCAAGAAGATCGGCGTCTCGGCGCCGGGATCGTCGACCAACATCATGGCCAACTACGTGCTCGCGAAAAATGGCCTGAAGCCGACCGATGTTTCCTTCGTCGGCGTCGGCGTCTCGCAGGGCGCGGTCGCCGCACTCCGGTCGGGGCAGATTGACGCGATCTCGAACCTGGATCCGGTCATGACGATCCTCGCGCGCAACAACGACATCAGGATCGTGTCGGACACCCGCGATGTCGCCGAGGCCGACAAGGTGTTCGGCGGTCCGATGCCCGCGGCAACGCTGTACTCACCCGTAGCGTTCATCGAAAAGAATCCGAACACGGTGCAGGCGCTGACGAACGCCATTGTTCGAGCCAACAAGTGGATCCAGCAGGCCGGACCGTCGGAGATCGTCAAAACCGTGCCCGAGAGCTACCTTCTCGGCGATCGCGCCGTCTATATCGACGCGTTCCTCAAGGCAAAGCCCGCCCTTTCGCCGGACGGAATGATCCCTGAGCAGGGGCCGGCCACCGCGTTGCGTGCGCTGGCGAGCATTGACCCTGCCATGGCCAAAGCGAACATCGACCTCAAGTCGGTCTACACCAACGAGTTCGTCAAGAAGGCCAACGCCAAGTACCCCAAGGGCTGAACGTGGCCGCGACCCGGCACGCCGCCCGTGGTCGGCGGCCGCCGGGCTTCGCGAGTTGAGCCCGTCGACCGAGCAGTGACAGCCGCGCTTTCACTTGAGGACATCGCCTGCACGTTCGTCAGTCGAGACGATCGTTCGCAGCGCTACACCGCGGTCAGCAACGTTTCGCTCGCGATCGCCCCGGGCGAGTTCGTCAGCGTGGTCGGCCCGACCGGCTGCGGCAAGAGCACGTTGCTGAACGTTGCCGCCGGACTGCTTGAACCCAGCACCGGGGCGGTGCGGGTTTTCGGCGAACCGCTGGTCGGCATCAACCGGCGGGCGGGCTACATGTTCCAGACCGAAGCGCTGATGCCGTGGCGCACCGCGCGCGACAACGTGCTCGCCGGCCTGCAGTTCCGTGGCCTGTCGGACTCGGATGCCGCGGCTCTTGCCGACGACTGGCTCCAGCGGGTCGGGCTCGCCGGCTTCGGGGACCGCTACCCGCACCAGCTATCCGGCGGCATGCGCAAGCGCACTTCGCTGGCGCAGACCCTCGTGCTCGATCCGGACATCATTCTGATGGATGAGCCATTTTCCGCGCTCGACGTGCAGACGCGCCAGCTGATGGAAAACGAAGTGCTCGAGCTGTGGGCCGGTACCGATACACGCCGCGCCGTCGCGGGCAAGGCGCCGGCGCCCGCGGGACGCGACGCGGCCGATGGCGCAAGCCATCGCAAGGCGGTGCTGTTCATCACGCACGATCTTGACGAGGCGATAGCGATGAGTGATCGCGTGGTCGTGCTGTCCGCCGGGCCGGCGTCGCACCCGATCGGTGAGTTCGTCATCGACCTGGCCCGGCCGCGTGACGTGGCCGAGGTGCGTGTCATGCCGCGCTTCATCGAACTGCACAAGGCAATCTGGGACGTGATGCGCGAAGAGGTGCTGAAGGGTTACGCGCAGCAGAAGCGGGCGGCGTGACCCATGTGGAGCGGACTACGCCCTAATGCGAAGAACCTGCGCTTCTGGCAGGTCGGCGTCCTCGTCGTGCTGTTCCTCCTGTGGCACGTGCTCACGAAACCGGGGCTGATCCCGCCGCTGTTCTTCGATAGCGAGAACGATGCGAAGTTCTTCTTCGGCGAGCCGATCAAGATCCTCGCGCGGATCTGGACCTGGTTCGTCGTCGATCGCGACATCTATCAGCACCTCTGGGTCACCCTGCTGGAAACCGTGCTCGCGTTCGCGATCGGCACCGTATCCGGTCTCGTCATGGGCATGTGGCTGGCGCTCTCGCCGGTGGCTGCGGCGATCCTCGATCCCTATATCAAGGCCCTGAATTCGATGCCGCGCGTGATCCTCGCGCCGATTTTCGCCGTCTGGTTCGGACTCGGCATCGCCTCGAAAGTGGCGCTCGGGTTCACGCTGGTGTTCTTCATCGTGTTCTTCAACGTCTACCAGGGCGTGAAGGAGGTGAGTCCGACGGTGCTGGCGAACGCGCGGATGCTTGGTGCCTCGCGCCAGCAGCTGCTGCGACACGTGTATCTGCCGAGTGCCACGAGCTGGGTGTTCTCGTCGCTGCATACCTCCGTCGGACTGGCGTTCGTCGGTGCCGTCGTCGGCGAGTACCTCGGGTCCTCGCGTGGCGTGGGCTACCTGATCCTGCAGGCCGAGGGCACCTTCGACATCAATACCGTGATGGCCGGCATCCTGGTGCTGACGGGCTTCGCTCTGGTGCTCGACGGCATCGTCGGCCGTGCGGAACGACACCTGATGAAGTGGCAGCCCCGGGCCGGAGAAACGGAAAAGATGTAGTTTTTCTGCCGATTGATCGCGATCGACGGCAAATCAGGGGTTTACCCTGCGTAGACTTTCGTAATCGGTCCACGCGGGGATGGAAGCCATTTACGAATACGCCAACCAGCAGGCCGCCGAGCCTTTCTGGCAGCGCATCCAAAAGTTCTTTCTGTTGCCGCTCGACAGGGCCGTGCTGCTTCGCATCGGCGGTCTGTCCGGCGCGCTTGTCGTCTCCCTGGTCTTATTGCTTTTCGGCGCGTTCGGCGTTGCGCTGCTTGCGGCTGCCGCGTTCGCGCTGTTCGTGGCGGGCGCGCGCTACGGCTTCAAGATCATCGAGCGGTCGTCCAAGGGTTATCTGATCCCGTCCGACTATCCGCTGACCGACGAGGACCTGGTTGGCCCGTACCTGCCGTACAAGTACGTGGCAATGAACATGATCTTTGCGCTGCTTGCCGGTGCGTTGATCATGCTGCTGGGCGGGCACGAAGTGCTCGGCATCCTCGTGTGGGGCCTGTTCTTCGTCGTGCTGATGCCGGCTGCGACGATTCGCCTGGTCATGACGGGCAGCCTGCGTGGCGCGCTGGATCCGGGCGAACTGGTGAACACCATTCGCAAGATCGGCAAGCCGTACGCGGCGCTGTGCGCATTCGTGTTCTTCGCCGACCTGTCGCGCACCTATGGCATGGTGTTCCTCGGCAGCGCTGGGGGTGTCGGCGCGAACGGCGCCGCCGGAGTCGGATTCCTCACGGCGATGCTGGTGTTCCTGCTGTCCGCGAGCTTCTGGTACTTCAGCTATGTCATCTGCGCGTTGATCGGTTACGCGATGTATCAGTACGCCGATCGGCTGGATATCTCGGTCGTCGGTCCGGGCGAGGAACGACTGATGAGTTCGACCGGTCGGCACGCCGACGTCAAGACACGCACGCGCGATGCGCTGATCGGTCAGATGCTCAGTGCCGGCGAAATCAAGGAAGCAATCACCTTGATCGAGGACGACCTGCGCGACCGGCCCAACGACCTGTCACTGCACGCGCGCCTGCACAAGCTGCTGATCGCGGAAAACTACGGACCGCGGATCGAAGATCACACCGAGAAGTATCTTGCCCTGCTGATCAAGTCGCAGAACTGGCACGAGGCGCTCGAACTGGTCGACGAGGCTCTGGCGCGGCGCGCCGACTGGAGCCCGCGGCAGGTCGAGGCGGTTGCGCCGCTCGCACGCGCGGCGCTGCAAAAGGGCAGGGCAGCGCTGGCAGGCACACTGATCCGCGGCTTCGACAAAAAGTATCCGAACCATCCCGACGTGCCGCAGGTCTATTTCGTCGGCGCACAGCTGATGGCCGAGTTTGCGAAGAAGCCGGACGAAGCGCGGCGCATCCTGAAGTTCCTGCTGCAGCGCTACGCCGCCGACCCGGTCACTGCGGAGGCCAGGAAATATCTCGAAGTGATGGATCGAATGGCAGGCTAGTTCGATCCTCGTCTGAACGACGGCCGCGCCGTCGGCGTGGACCTCGCGACTGCTCGCAGGCTCCAGAAGCGCTTCCGGGCGTCTACTCGGGGCCCCAGCGCGTATGCAGGCGGGTGTCGAGATCGAGTTCGAGGTCGGACGCCGGCACCGTCGCCGGATTGCCGCGCGGGCCAGCCCCGCGTGTCGTCGAGCCGCGGATCGTCAAGGGCGGTTCGCGGGTCGGCGCCAGCCCGCCCAGCGTCTGTGGCGACGGGAAGTGCTGTGACAGCCGCTGGCGCACCTGGTCCGCCTGCTGCCGCAGGCCGTGACGCGAGTAGGTGGTGAACAGGCCGAGTAGGCAGTCGGCCAGCTGACGTCCATACAGGTTCTTTGTCGTGGGGTCGCCGAGCAGCGTGTCCAGCACCCGCAGCGCAGCCGCGTCTTCGCGGGTGGCAACCAGACGACGTGCCAGCCGCAACTGCTCGTCGACCGGCAGAACGGCCAGCACGTGGGGCTGACTCATCTGCGTGTAGACGGAACGCAGCTCGGTACGCGCGTGGCGGGTGCGGATCCACAAGGCCCGCAGGGCGGCGTCCGCCAGCGTGTCCTTGTCGCGTCCGAGCAGCGCCATGTTGAAGTAGGCCGTCGCGTATTGCGTGCTGGTGGGATCCTCCTGAAGGAGTTCGGAGTACGCGCGTGCCGCGCGGCGCGTGTCGAGCTTCGCTGCCGCCTGCCGCGCTTCGGTCAGCAGCGTCGACTTCCTCTCCGCCGGCGCCTGCGCATACTGCTCGTCGAGAATGCGGTCGACCTTGCCATCATCGGCTGGCCTGAGCAGCCAGGCGATCAGCGCGCCGGAGATGAAGCCCGCGATGTGCGCGTCATAGGCGACACGCCCTCCGGGCGACAGCGCCCACTGCAGGGCTTCTACCAGCAGCCAGACCGGCAACAGCAGCACGGCGGGGATGCGGGCCGTGTTGAAGTACACGAACAGCCAGTAGAACACCGGCACCTTGCGCATGCCATAGAGCACCGCGACCATCGCCATGGTCCCGGCAATCGCGCCGGAGGCTCCGATCAGTCCCTGATCGCTGATCAAAAGGTGAACCGCGCCGGCGACCACGCCGCTGGCGAGGTAAGCCATCAGGAATCGACTGCGTCCGAGCGCTGCTTCGGCGAACGGACCCGCAAGCAGCAGGATCGCGAGATTGCCGAGCAGATGGATCGCATCGCCGTGAAGAAACTGGTATGTCACCAGCCGCACGACGTCGGCCGACCCCGGTTCGAGTGCAAAACGTTCGGTGAATACCTGCGACAACAACGCCTGGAAGCGGTCACGCTGCTCGCGCCACGCCGCATAACCGGGTTCGTTGCTGCGCACGACGGCGCCGCCCTTCAGGTCCTTCATGAACTCGCGGTCCTGCTGCATCGCCATCAGTACCGCGCCGGCCTCGTCGTCACTCGGGCCGGAACGGATCGCGCGCAGGACCTGCATCGCCTTGCGATCGTTGCGCCGCTCGAGATAGGCGGCATACCGTGGCATCTCGACCTGCGGCAGCGTCGAACTGAAGTAGTAGTCGGCAGCGCGCTGGTAGGCCGCGCTGTCGCCGGCCTGGAACACGAGGTAGGCGAGCAGATTCAGCGCGACCAACACCAGTGTGATCACCGGCAGCGACTTGGCGGTGAAGCGGGTCTGGTAGGGAATGATCAGCATCGATCAGCCCAGCGCCTGGATCAGCGCTTCCAGTCGATGCGCGTCCGCAGCGAAGACACGGATGCCCTCGGCGAGTTTGTCGACGGCCATCGCATCGTCGTTCAGCGCGTAGCGGAATGCGCTTTCGGCGAGCGGCGGTTCCGGTTCCCGTGCCGCTGGAACCGACAGCGCGCGCGCGACCTCTCCCGCCTTGCTTGCAAGTTCGTCGAGCAGTTCCGGACTGATCGTCAGCAGGTCGCAACCCGCCAGCGCGAGGATCTGGCCCGTGTTGCGAAAGCTCGCGCCCATGATCTCGGTCGCGTAGCCTGCTTCCTTAAGCCGCGCATGGATCGCGCGTACCGAACGCACGCCGGGGTCGTTGGCGTCGTGCATCTGGGCTTCGTCCCAGCCGGCACCGGCCGCCTTCTTGTGCCAGTCGTAGATTCGGCCGACGAAGGGCGAAATCAGCGTCGCGCCGGCCTGCGCCGCAGCAATGGCCTGCGCCATGGAAAAAAGCAGCGTGATGTTGCAGTGGATGCCTTCACGCTCGAGCACCTCGGCGGCACGCACGCCCTCCCAGGTGGCTGCGATCTTGATCAGCACACGCGCCGGACTGATGCCGCGCCGGTCGTAAAGGTCGATCAGTCGACGTGCCTTCTCCACGCTGGCGCGTGTATCGAAGGAAAGGCGGGCGTCCACCTCGGTCGAGACCCGTCCGTCGATCAACCCGAGGATGCGGGCGCCGAAGGCGACCAGCACGTGGTCCAGCTTGGCCCCGGCCGTTTCGCCGCGGGCGTCGCGGACCGCGTCTTCCACCAGCGGCTTGTATTGGGGCTGCTGCGCCGCCTTGAGGATCAGCGAGGGGTTGGTCGTGGCGTCGCGCGGTCGCAGGCGTTCGATCGCCGCCACGTCACCGGTATCGGCGACGATGGTCGTATGGCGCTTCAGGCCTTCGAGCAGGGACGTCATCGGTGGGCGGAGCGCAGCCGCAAGATATAATCCGCAAGTTTATCCGTAGCCTTTTTGCGGTAGCGAGCGGGTTGGGCGGTTTCCGGCCCGCATATCGCAAGCCAGATACCGGCAGTCACCCCGGACGGCCGGCGAATGGCGCTAACAGGAGCTCGTTTGTCCCCCCTGATCGTCGATACGCGCCCCGTCGCGGCCCTGGTGCTGGCCGACGAGACGGTCTTTCGCGGCTGTTCCATCGGCGCGCCGGGCGAGACGCTTGGCGAAGTCGTGTTCAACACCGCGATGACCGGATACCAGGAGATCCTGACCGACCCGTCGTACGCCGGGCAGATCGTGACCCTGACTTATCCCCACATCGGCAACACGGGTGTCAATGACGATGACGAGGAAGCGAGCCGGCTCTTTGCGGCCGGCCTCGTCGTGCGTGATGTCCCGCTGCGCGCCTCGAGCTTCCGCATGCAGCGCGATTTGACGACGTACCTGCGCGACAACGGCATCGTCGGAATTGCCGACATCGACACGCGCAAGCTGACCCGCATACTGCGTGAAAAGGGCGCGCAGGCCGGCTGCATCGTCGCGGCGGCCGAAGGTGCGAAGCTGAGCGAGGCAACGATCAGCGCCGCCGCAGCGCGAGCGAGCGCTTATCCCGGCATGGCTGGCCAGGATCTGGCGAAGGTGGTCTCGACGGCGGCACCGTACGAATGGACCGAAGGTAGCTGGCGCCTGGTTCGCGAGGACGGCACACCGGGCCACGTCGCCGGCGCGGCGCCGCGTTTCAACGTGGTCGCCTACGATTTCGGCGTGAAGCGCAACATCCTGCGGTTGATGGCGGATCGCGGCTGCCGTATCACGGTGGTGCCGGCACAGACGCCAGCCGCCGAAGTCCTGAAGCTCGGGCCCGACGGCATCTTCCTGTCGAACGGCCCGGGGGATCCCGAGCCCTGCGACTATGCGGTCGAGGCGACGCGGGAATTCATTGCGCGCCGGCTGCCGACCTTCGGCATCTGCCTCGGCCACCAGATCATGGGCCTCGCCGTCGGCGGCCGGACCATGAAGATGAAGTTCGGGCACCATGGCGCCAACCATCCGGTGCTCGATGTCGAGACCAAGAAGGTCTTCATCACCAGCCAGAACCACGGCTTTGCGGTGGACGAGAAGTCCCTGCCAGCCAACGCCAGGATCACTCACGTTTCGCTGTTCGACGGTTCACTGCAGGGGTTCGCACTCAACGACGCACCGGCGTTCTGCTTCCAGGGCCATCCGGAAGCGAGCCCAGGGCCGCATGACATACGGGCACTGTTCGACCGGTTCGTCGCGGCGATGGAGGCACGGTGAGCGACATCGATGTCGTGCGCGGCGCGCTCGACGAAGCGGCCAGCAGCCTGTCCGCACTGCTCGCCGACGGGCCGATGCAGCAGCGCATTGCCGACGCCGGGACGCTGCTTGCCGACGCCTTTGCGGCCGGCGGACGGGCATACGCCTGCGGCAATGGCGGTTCGATGTGCGATGCGATGCACTTCGCCGAGGAACTGACCGGCCGCTTCCGCGACAACCGTCCAGGCTACGCGGCGCTGGCGATCAGCGATCCGGGACACCTGAGCTGCGTCGGCAACGACTATGGCTATGACCGCGTATTCGCACGGTTCGTCGAAGCACACGGGCGCCGCGGCGACGTCCTGCTGGCGATCACGACGAGCGGCACCAGTGCCAACGTGGTCGCTGCGGCGAAGTCCGCCCGGCAACTCGGCATGCGCGTTGTCGCACTGACCGGACATGCCGGCACGCCGATCACCGGACTCGCGGATCTGGCCATCGTCACGCCGGGCGGTGCGTATGCGGACCGCGTGCAGGAACTGCACATCAAGGTCATCCACATCCTGATCGAACTGGTCGAGCGGCGGCTTGCGCCGGGGAACTACGGGGATGCAACGTGAGCCTTTTCCTGCCTTTGAGCCAAGGCCGGGCGCCGGGCCGCCCCAAGCCCGGCCTGCCGACCATTTCACGCGAGGTGCACGTGCGCCGCGAAGCGGCGCGTACACCGAGCGTGTTGCGAGAGCGCGATGCCGCGTCGAAGTGACCTGAAGAGCATCCTCATCATCGGCGCCGGCCCGATCGTGATCGGCCAGGCGTGCGAATTCGATTACTCGGGCGCGCAGGCGTGCAAGGCGCTGAAGCAGGAGGGCTACAAGGTCATCCTGGTCAACAGCAACCCGGCAACGATCATGACCGATCCGGAGACGGCCGACGTCACCTACATCGAGCCGATCACCTGGCAGGTCGTCGAACGCATCATCGCCAAGGAAAAGCCAGACGCCATTTTGCCGACGATGGGCGGGCAGACCGCACTCAACTGTGCGATGGACCTCTACAAGAACGGCGTGCTGCACAAGCACGACGTCGAACTGATCGGCGCCTCGCCGGGAGCCATCGAAAAGGCCGAGGACCGGCTCAAGTTCAAGGAGGCGATGACTAGCATCGGGCTGGCGTCGGCGCGATCATCGATTGCGCACACACTGGACGAGGCGCTCGCGGTGCAGAAATCGATGGGCTTTCCCGTTGTCGTGCGGCCAAGCTTCACGCTGGGCGGCACCGGGGGCGGCATCGCCTGGAACATGGAGGAATTTGTCGGGATCTGCACGCGTGGCCTGGACCTCTCGCCGACGCGCGAACTGCTGATCGAGGAATCGCTGATCGGCTGGAAGGAATTCGAGATGGAGGTCGTCCGCGACCGGGCGGACAACTGCATCATCATCTGCTCGATCGAAAACCTCGATCCGATGGGCATCCACACGGGCGACTCGATCACAGTGGCGCCGGCGCAGACGCTGACCGACAAGGAATACCAGCTGTTGCGCGACGCCAGCATCGCGATCCTGCGCGAAATTGGCGTGGACACCGGCGGCAGCAACGTGCAGTTCGCGATCAATCCCAAAGACGGCCGCATGATCGTCATCGAGATGAACCCGCGCGTGTCGCGCTCGTCGGCGCTGGCGTCGAAGGCGACGGGTTTCCCGATCGCCAAGGTCGCGGCCAAGCTCGCGGTGGGTTACACGCTCGACGAATTGCGTAACGAGATCACGGGTGGCGCGACGCCCGCATCGTTCGAGCCAACGATCGACTACGTTGTCACCAAGATTCCACGCTTCGCGTTCGAGAAGTTTCCGCAGGCAGACAACCACCTCACCACCCAGATGAAGTCGGTGGGCGAAGTGATGGCCATCGGCCGCACGTTCCAGGAATCGTTCCAGAAGGCCTTGCGCGGACTCGAGGTCGGCTCGGATGGACTGGACGAGCACTCGACGGACCGCGACGAGATCGTCGAGGAACTCGGCGAGCCCGGGCCCCATCGCATCTGGTTCGTCGGCGACGCCTTCCGCGGCGGCATGACGCTGTCGGAGGTGTTCGAGGAAACCGCGATCGACCCGTGGTTCCTGGCGCAGATCGAGGACCTGGTGCTGATCGAGGGGCGCCTGAAGGAGTACGAACTCGGCGCTCTGAATGCCGATGAGCTGCGGTTCCTGAAACGCAAGGGGTTCTCGGACCGCCGCATCGCCAAGCTGCTGGGCGCCAGTCCCGCCGATGTCCGCGCGGCGCGGCTGAAGCACGGCGTGCGCCCGGTGTTCAAGCGGGTCGACACCTGCGCGGCCGAGTTCGCCACGACCACCGCGTACATGTATTCGACCTACGAGGAGGAGTGCGAGGCTGCGCCAACCGATCGCAAGAAAGTGATGGTGCTGGGCGGCGGCCCCAACCGGATCGGCCAGGGCATCGAGTTCGACTACTGCTGCGTGCATGCCGCTTTCGCACTGCGCGAGCACGGCTTCGAGACCATCATGGTCAACTGCAATCCGGAGACCGTATCGACCGACTACGACACGTCGGACCGTCTCTACTTCGAGCCGCTGACGCTCGAGGACGTACTCGAGATCGTCGACAAGGAAAAGCCTTTCGGCGTGATCGTGCAATACGGCGGGCAGACGCCGCTGAAGCTCGCGCGTGACCTCGAGGCCAACGGCGTGCCGATCATCGGCACGACGCCGGACTGATCGACATTGCCGAAGATCGCGAGCGCTTCCAGAAGCTGCTGCAAAAGCTCGCGCTCCGGCAGCCGCCGAACCGCACCGCGCGCGCCGAGGCCGAAGCCCTGCAACTCGCCGAGGAGATCGGTTACCCGCTGGTGGTGCGGCCGAGTTACGTGCTGGGCGGGCGCGCGATGGACATCGTGCACGAGCCGCGTGATCTCGAGCGTTACATGCGCGAGGCTGTCAAGGTCAGCAACGACTCGCCGGTGCTGCTCGACCACTTCCTCGACGATGCGATCGAAGTCGACGTCGACTGCCTGTCCGATGGGAAGCGCGTGCTGATCGGTGGTGTGATGGAGCACATCGAGCAGGCCGGCGTGCACTCGGGCGACTCGGCATGTTCGCTGCCGCCATACTCGCTGTCGGTGGCGACCATCGCGGAACTCAAGCGGCAGACAGAGAAAATGGCGCGCGCGCTCAACGTGGTCGGGCTGATGAACGTGCAGTTCGCCATCCAGAAGGAAGGCGACGGCCGCGAGGCGATCTATGTGCTGGAGGTCAATCCGCGCGCCTCGCGTACGGTGCCGTTCGTGTCCAAGGCGACGGGCGAGCCGCTCGCCAAATATGCGGCACTGGCGATGGCCGGAATCAGCTTTGACCAGCAGGCGATTGCGGGCGAGGTCGTGCCGCCCTATTTCTCGGTCAAGGAATCGGTGTTCCCGTTCGCCAAGTTCCCGGGCGTCGACCCGCTGCTAGGCCCCGAGATGCGGTCGACCGGTGAGGTCATGGGCGTCGGCCAGACCTTCGGCGAGGCGCTGTTCAAGTCACAGCTGGGCGCGGGCGCCGGCCTGCCGGAAAAGGGCGCTGTGTTCATGAGCGTGAAGGACTCGGACAAGCCGAAGGCCATCGCAGTCGCGCAGATGCTGCACGACCTGGGCTATCAGCTGGTCGCCACGCGCGGCACCGCGCAGGCGATCGAGCAAGCCGGCATTCCGGTCAAGTCCGTCAACAAGGTCAAGGATGGCCGTCCGCACATCGTCGATCTGCTGAAAAATGGCGACATCCACCTCGTGATCACCACGGTCAGCGAGGTTCGCAGCGAGATCGCCGATTCGCGCTCGATCCGCACCACGGCTCTCGCGCAGCGCGTTACCTACTACACGACGATGGCCGGCGGGCGCGCCGCCATCGAGGGCATGAGGCACCTCGACCGCCTTGAAGTAAACGACCTGCAGAACCTGCACCGGCGTCTGAACGCCTAGCAGCGCCGGGCGTGCCCGGTTGCGCGGCGGCGGCGCTTTGGCTAGAGTGACTGTGCGGCCCCGGCACTGCCGGGGCTTTCTTTTTCCCGAAAGTTCCGAAAGATGCCCGGTATCCCCATTACGGCGCGCGGCGCTGAAAAGCTGAAGGCCGAACTGCAGCGGCTGAAGGCCGTCGATCGCCCGAGCGTTATCCAGGCGATCAAGGATGCGCGCGAAAAAGGCGATCTTTCCGAGAACGCAGAGTACGACGCCGCGCGCGAGCGCCAGGGCTTTATCGAAGGGCGCATCCAGGAGCTGGAGGGCAAGGTCTCCAGCCTGCAGATCATCGATCCGGCGTCCGTTGATGCGGCCGGGCGCATCGTCTTCGGCGCCACGGTGGAGCTCGAAGACCAGCTGTCCGGCGACGTCGTCAAGTATCAGATCGTCGGTGACGACGAGGCCGACATCAAGGCCGGACTCATCTCGGTATCCAGCCCGATCGCTCGGGCGCTGATCGGCAAGAGCGAGGGCGACATGGCACAGGTGCTCGCGCCTGCCGGCAAGCGCGAGTACTCGGTCGTCTCGATCGCCTACGAATAGGCGGTCAGCCCATTTTCAGCGCGTGCGCCCGCCGCCGCGCCGGGCAACGTTGGTCTTTCCGGCTGCGCGCGTCGCCGCACCCGGGTCGCGCCGTGCGGCAGTGCCGCGGTTGACGCGTTCAGCGTCGCGTCGGTCCGGGGTCGAGCGCTTGGGCGCAGACGGCTTGCCCGGTGCTTTGGCCCGGACGCGGGCGCCTATGCCCCGTGCCGGCGCTTTCGGTGAACGCGCGGGTGCCGCGGCCCGCGGCCGCGTGGCGGCAGAATCCCCCTCGATTTCGTCGGGCGCGGGCCGATAAAGCACCAGCAGCTTGCCGATCGACTGCACACGCGCGGCCGAGAGCGCTTCGGCGATGTCGGCGAACACCGAATCGCGCTCGTCGCGGTCATCACTCGGCACCTTCACCTTGATCAGTTCATGCGCTGCCAGGGCCCGGTCGATCTCCTTCATGACGGGGCCGCTCAGCCCCGAGTTGCCCAGCAGCACAACGGGCTTCAGCCCGTGGGCGCGGGCCTTCAGCGTCTGGCGTTCCTTCGGGGTCAATTGGATCTCGGGCATAGTCCTGTTCCTCCTTACTCTTGCAGTGTAGTCACGATGCAGCCGCCGAAGAAAAAGCATCGCTCTAATCCGGCCTGGATCAAGCGTCACGTGACCGATCCCTACGTCAAGCGTTCAGTGCAGGAGGGCTACCGCTCGCGGGCCGCCTACAAGCTGCTCGAGATCGCCGAGGCCGGGCGCCTGTTGAAGCCTGGCATGACCGTCGTTGACCTGGGCGCCGCGCCGGGAAGCTGGACTCAGGTGGTCCGCAGGATGCTCACCGCGCCCGACGGCACCGTGCGCGGGCGCATCGTCGCGCTGGACATCCTGCCGATGGAACCGCTGCCGGACGTCGTCGTGCTCGAAGGCGACTTTCGCGAGGAAGCCGTCGAGTCCCGGCTGGCTGAGCTGCTCAAGGGCGAGAAAGTGGACGTCGTGCTGTCGGACATGGCGCCCAATTTGTCGGGAATTGCGGCCGCTGACGCCGCGCGCAGCCTCCATCTTGCGGAACTCGCCGCCGATTTTGCCGTCAAGCATCTGAAACCCGATGGCGTATTCCTCGTCAAAGCATTCCAGGGCAGCGGCTACAGCCAGTTCGTGGAACGCTTGAAGCGAGACTTTCGCAACGTTTCGGCGCGCAAGCCGGGTGCCTCGCGGGAAAGTTCAGCGGAGATCTTCCTGCTTGCTCGCGGCAGGCGGTCGCAGTGAGGGTCGGCATCAGGGGATTTCGCCAGAATTACACGCAACGTATTGAAATAGCCCCACCTTCGCCCCCAACTTCGCCTTCGTGGGCGGGTCCGAGGCTTAGAATGACCCGTCAATCGAAATTCGACCTGTTCCGGCCGACTTGAGCACGCTTTCTGCCTCGGCCCACTAGGAGCCCCCATTGAACAACAACATGTTCGCGAAAGCCGCCATCTGGATGGTGATCGCGCTCGTCCTGTTCACGGTTTTCAAGCAGTTCGAAAGCCGCCAGAAGCCGGCCGAGACCGTGAGCTACACCCAGTTCCTCGAGGAGGCCAAGGCCGGCAAGATCAAGCGGGTCGAGGTCCAGGGGCGCACGCTGCAGGTCACGCCTTCGGAAGGGACGCGCTATACGCTGACATCCCCCGGTGACGCGTGGATGGTGAGCGACCTGATGAAGTACGGCGTGCAGGTGTTCGGCAAGCCGGAGGAAGAACAGTCGCTGCTGACGACGATCTTCGTCTCGTGGTTCCCGATGCTGCTGCTGATCGGCGTCTGGATCTTCTTCATGCGCCAGATGCAGGGCGGCGGCCGCGGCGGCGCCTTCAGCTTCGGCAAGTCGCGCGCGCGCATGCTCGACGAGAGCAACAATTCCATCACCTTCGTCGATGTCGCCGGCTGCGACGAGGCCAAGGAAGAAGTGCAGGAACTGGTCGAGTTCCTGCGCGACCCCTCCAAGTTCCAGAAGCTCGGCGGCCGCATCCCGCGCGGCGTGCTGCTGGTCGGCTCGCCGGGTACCGGCAAGACGCTGCTCGCGAAGGCGATCGCCGGCGAAGCGAAGGTGCCGTTCTTCTCGATCTCCGGCTCGGACTTCGTTGAGATGTTCGTCGGCGTCGGCGCGGCACGGGTGCGCGACATGTTCGAGCAGGCGAAGAAGCACGCGCCCTGCATCATCTTCATCGATGAAATCGACGCGGTCGGCCGCCAGCGCGGAGCGGGCCTGGGCGGCGGCAACGACGAGCGCGAGCAGACGCTGAACCAGATGCTGGTCGAGATGGACGGCTTCGAAACCGGCATCGGCGTCATCGTCATCGCCGCGACCAACCGACCCGACGTGCTGGACCCGGCGCTGCTGCGTCCGGGCCGCTTCGACCGTCAGGTGGTCGTGCCGCTGCCCGATATCCGTGGCCGCGAGCAGATCCTGAACGTGCACATGCGCAAGGTGCCGATCGGCGCCGACGTCAAGGCCGACGTCATTGCGCGCGGCACGCCGGGGTTCTCGGGTGCCGATCTCGCCAACCTGGTCAACGAAGCGGCGCTGTTCGCCGCGCGCCGCAGCGCCCGCGTCGTCGAGATGACCGACTTCGAGAAGGCCAAGGACAAGATCATGATGGGCGCCGAGCGCAAATCGATGGTCATGTCCGAGGAAGAGCGGCTCAACACCGCCTACCACGAGTCGGGCCACGCACTCGTCGCCAAGCTCGTGCCGAAGAGCGATCCGGTGCACAAGGTCACGATCATTCCGCGCGGCCGCGCGCTCGGCCTGACGATGCAGTTGCCGGAGCAGGATCGCTATTCGTATGACCGGCAGTACCTGCTGTCGCGCATCGCCGTACTTTTCGGCGGCCGCATCGCCGAAGAAGTCTTCATGCACCAGATGACCACTGGCGCCGGCAACGATTTCGAACGGGCCACGCAGCTGGCGCGCGACATGGTCACGCGCTATGGCATGAGCGATGCACTCGGCCCCATGGTCTACGCGGAAAACGAGGGTGAAGTGTTCCTCGGCCGGTCGATCACGAAGACCACGCACGTCTCGGAAGAGACAATGCGCAAGGTCGACGGCGAGATTCGCCGCATCATCGACGAGCAGTACGCGCTGGCGCGCCAGCTTATCGAGGACAACCGCGACAAGATCGAAGCGATGACCAAGGCGCTGATCGAATGGGAAACCATCGACTCCGACCAGATCGACGACATCATCGCCGGCAAGCCGCCACGCCCGCCGAAGTCGTCGGGATCCACGCCGCCGAGCGGCGGCAAGCCGTCTGCGGGCGGGGTCGAAGGCGCCGCGCAACCGGCCTAGTCGTCACTCTGTCGCTTCAAAGGCCGGCTCGTCCGGCCTTTTTCATGAGCACTCCTAGAATCCGCGTGTGAAACCGGCTGTGCTGCCTGCTAACCCGGCGACCTCCTGGACGATTGCCGGCCGCGTGCTCGATCTTTCGCGGCCCTTGATCATGGGAATCGTCAACGTCACCCCGGATTCGTTTTCGGACGGGGGGCGCTACTTCTCGGCATCCGCTGCGCTCGACCAGGCACAGCGCCTGATCGAGGAGGGCGCGGACCTGCTCGACGTCGGCGGCGAATCCACGCGACCAGGCGCAGCCGATGTCACGGCGTCGGCGGAAATCGACCGGGTCCTGCCGCTCATCGAAGCGCTGCGCGACGCCGGGGTGCCGCTGTCGGTCGATACCAGCAAGGCAGAGGTCATGCGCGCCGCGCTCGCCGCGGGTGCGGCGATCGTCAACGACGTGCGAGCGTTGCAGGGCGAGGGCGCGATCGAGGCCGTCGCCGCAAGCGGCTGCGGTGTCGTTGTGATGCACATGCAGGGCTCACCGCGCACGATGCAGCAGGAGCCGCATTACACGGAAGTCGTTCGCGAGGTGGCCGATTTCCTGCGCGCGCGTGTTGCCGCTCTGGTAGAGGCCGGCGTTAGCGCCGATCGCATTGCCATTGATCCAGGATTCGGCTTCGGCAAGACGGTAGAGCACAATTTTGAGCTGTTGCGGCAGTTGCAGGAGCTGGCCGCCACGGCTCAGCCGGTCGTCGTTGGGATGTCACGCAAATCGATGCTTGGCGCCGTGACGGGTCGACCGGTGGGCGAGCGCGTGTCGGCTTCAGTCGCCGGCGCCGTGCTCGCCGTCGAACGGGGCGCGCGTATCGTGCGGGTGCACGATGTCGCGCCGACGCGCGATGCTCTGCAGGTGTGGCTGGCAGCGAGAAGGGACAAGTCAATGACGCGCAAGTATTTCGGGACCGACGGTGTGCGTGGCACGGTCGGCGAGGCGCCGATCACGCCGGAGTTCGTTCTGCGTCTGGGCCAGGCGGCCGGGCGCGTGCTGGCGCGTGAGGCGGACGGCCGTGCTGGGCGGCCGTCGGTACTGATCGGCAAGGACACGCGCATCTCGGGTTACATGCTCGAAGCTGCGCTCGAGGCCGGCTTTGCCAGTGCCGGTGTCGATGTCGTGTTGTCGGGTCCGCTGCCGACTCCTGCGGTCGCCTATCTGACACGCGCACTGCGGCTCGACGCCGGCATCGTGATCAGCGCCTCGCATAACCCGTACCCCGACAACGGCATCAAGTTCTTTTCCGAGCGCGGCACCAAGTTGCCGGACGCGGTCGAGGCGCGCATCGAACAGGAGATGGAGCAGCCGTGGCACTGCGTCGAGGCCAAGCAGCTCGGCAAGGTGCGGCGCCTCGATGACGCGGCCGGCCGCTACATCGAGTTCTGCAAGCGGACGTTCCCGACCGACTTCGACCTCAAGGGCCTGAAGATCGTCGTCGACAGCGCGAACGGCGCGGCCTATCACGTCGCACCGCACGTCTTCCACGAACTCGGTGCCGACGTCGTCTGGCACGGCGCGTCGCCGAACGGCATGAACATCAACGACGGCGTCGGGGCGCTGTACGGGGAGCAGCTGGCGCACGTCGTGCGCACTTCGGAAGCCGACCTCGGCATTGCACTCGACGGCGATGCCGATCGCGTGCTGCTGTGTGATGCCGATGGTCGCCTGTACAACGGCGATGAACTGCTCTACGTCATCGTTCGCGATCGCATGGCGGTCGGCAAGGTCGAAGGCGCCATCGGCACGCTGATGACCAACTACGCGCTCGAACGGCGTTTTGGTGAACTGGGCGTCGGCTTCGCTCGCGCCAAGGTCGGCGATCGCTATGTGCTCGAGCTGCTGGAGGAAAAGGGCTGGCTCTACGGCGGCGAAGGTTCCGGCCACCTGCTGTGCCTGGATTGCCATACCACCGGCGACGGCATCGTAACCGCGCTGCAGGCGCTGGCAGCCATGCGCCGCAGCGGCAAGACGCTGGCGCAGCTCACGGCGGACCTGGTGCTGTTGCCGCAGGCGCTCGTCAACGCCCGGATCGAGCGCGGCTTCGACTGGAAGTCGCACGCGCCGCTGATGGACGAGATGTCGACGGTCGAGCGTGAGTTGCAGGGCGCCGGGCGCGTACTGATCCGTCCGTCGGGGACCGAACCTGTGCTGCGCGTGATGGTCGAGGCCTCCGAACCCGAGATCGCCGAAGCCATGGCACAGCGACTGGCGCACCGCGTCGGAACGGCCGTGCAACGTTAGCCGGTCTACTCCATCGTTTCGGCGCAGCCCGGGCCACGGCTTCCACGTTCACTTCAGCACTTCGTCGACCAGTTCCTTCAGCTTCGGTCGCAGGGTGTTCAAGGCCGCGCGGCCGCGGCGCGTGATCCTATAGTACTTGCGAACCTTGCCCGCAACGACCTGAGCGTCCGACTTCAGCAGGCTGTCCAGCTCCATACGGTGCAGCAGCGGATACAGCGTGCCCGGACTCAGCCGATAGCCGTGTCGCGCCAGCTCGCGCATCATCCCGACCCCGAAGATCGGCTCTTCATCAGCGTGGTGCAGGATGTGCAGGCGGGCAAAGGCAAGACCCACGTCCCTGACGATACTCGACATCGTTATCGACTCTCGATATTGCTGACTTAGCGCAAACGGCCACTTGGCAGTGGATGCAAGACTCGCCGCAGAGTAACCGCAGGAGACAAGCGACCCACATCGATTGTCTCAACAGTGGCGCTCTTTGAGGCGTGCAACCGCTCGGTAAAAGCCGGACACCACCAGACTCGCGCATAAGTTGCGCGCCGAGCTGTGTCGATTCTGTGAACCCAAGGGAGAACGAATTGAAGATCAGAACCGTGATGACAGCGGCGACGCTGGCCCTGGCCGCCGCGTTTGCGGCCGGTTGCGCAAACAAGAACATGGCGGCAGACCCCAACACACTGGTGGCAGCCAAGGTGGCGACGGCGCCCAACCTAGCCGCGGGCGCATCCGATCCGGCGTGGGCCGGTGCAAAGCCGATTTCCATTGATCTGAGCGGCGGCGCCAACTTCGGCGGCAAGGGCTCAACCACTGTCACGCTAAAAGCGGTCTACACGGCCGACACGCTGTACATGCTGGTCCAGTATGCCGACCCGTCCAACTCGATCCGACGCATGCCGTTCCAGAAGCAGGCCGATGGGTCATGGAAGAAGCTCGGTGATCCGGCCAACACGGGCGGAGATGACAACGTCTATTACGAGGACAAGTGGGCGTTCCTGTGGCCGATCAACAACTCGGTCAAAGGATTCAACGACGCCGGGTGCGCGGTCGCCTGCCACGTCGGAGAAGGCAAGCCCTATGGCAACAAGTACACGATGACCGAGGGCGAAGTCCTCGACATGTGGCACATGAAGGGCATGCGCACGGGTCCGGTGGGCCACGTCGACGACCAGTACACCGACCACACACGCTATGACAAGCAGAAGAGCCCGAATGCCGGCCGCAAGGGCGACCCGGGTGGTTCGGAGTACAGCCAGTTGAAGGTCGTCAACGGCAAGCCGGAGCTGATGAACAAGGACGGCAAGCCCGCCAATGCCGGCGGCACGTACTACATCATCAAGGACACGGGTGTCCCGTTCGATGACACGCGCTTCAAGTCCGGCGACGAAGTGGCATCACACCAGAGCCATCCGCTGATGGGTGACCGTGCCGACATCAAGGTCCTGATGACGTGGAACAACGGCGTCCTGACGTCGGTCCTGAGCCGCAAGCTGGTGACGGGCAGCAAGTTCGACGTGCAGTTCAGCAACTTGGATGCGGCCTACCCGTTCGGATTTGCCGCGTTCGACAATGCCCAGGTCCGCCACGCTGTGCACTTCGACGCCAAGAACCTGCGCTTTGCCAAGTAGTCGGAGCGTTACTAGATAGTCTGCCAGGGCGCCCCGCCGCCCCGAATGCGGAGGTCAGCAAGGGAAAGGGGTCGACCGGGTGTCGGCCCCTTTCGTTTTCCAGGTCGAGCGCGCGAGCAGACCGGACGCCCGACCGTCGTTCCTTCCGCGGGCGCGGCAGTGACCCACTTGACACGTTTCCACATTTCCAGAATACTGGAAACATGGAAATGACATCGGCAGTTCGCGCACTTGCAGCGTTGGCCCAGGACACGCGCCTTTCCGTCTTCAGGCTGCTGGTTCAGCAGGGCCCTAGCGGAATGGCAGCCGGTGAACTTGCCCAGCAACTGGCGATTGCGCCGGCGACCCTGAGTTTTCACCTCAAGGAGTTGTCGCACGCCGGGCTCGTGACCTCGCGGCAGGATGGGCGCTTCAACTTCTACTCGGCGAACTTCGACGCGATGAACGAACTGCTGACCTACCTTACCGAAAACTGCTGCAGCGCCGACTGCGGCCCCGGCGCAGGTTGCGCGCCGGCCGCAGCCTGCACACCCGCAACCTCAAAGCGCGCCGCCCAGGCGCGGCGACAACCCCAAAGGAGCAAGACATGAAGCGCTTTCACGTGCACGTTGCCGTTCCGGATCTCTCCGCGAGCATCCGCTTCTATTCAACGCTCTTTGGCACCGCGCCGGCGGTCGTCAAGGGCGACTATGCGAAGTGGATGCTCGAGGACCCGCGTGTGAACTTCGCGATTTCGCAGCGCGGCGGCAAGACCGGGATCAATCACCTTGGCCTGCAGACCGATTCGGATGAGGAACTCGAGACCCTCAACGGTCAACTGCAGCAGGCTGATCTCGCCACGCAGGCGGAAAAGGCGATCGCCTGCTGTTACGCCCGTTCGAACAAGTACTGGGTTACGGATCCGACGGGCATCGCCTGGGAGACCTTCCACACGCTCGGATCGGTGCCGACCTTCAACGACGAGACCGCGGACAGTTCAGCGGAACCCTGCTGCACGCCGACGACCAGCGCGACGGCGGCCAAGGTCGGCGTGAAGGTTCCGGTCAAGGCGGCGACGTCCTGCTGCAGCTAGCGACGACGTGATGCGCATGCATCCGGTCACCGCTTCGTTGCAGCCGGCGCAGGGTCGATGACCATGCGGCGGTGACCGAGTTGCTGCGGCAAGCCGGCTTGCCGGTCGCCGATCTCGAGGTGTCAGCGATGCCGCAGTTTCTTCTTGCGGTCGATGGCGGTCGGTTGATCGGCGCGATTGGTGTCGAGCCCCACGGCAGCGATGGGCTGCTACGGTCGCTGGTCGTCGACCCGAACTGGCGCGGCCACGGCGTCGGCAGCGCACTGGTGCAGGCGGCCGAAGAGGGCGCTCGAACAAGCGGCCTGCGGTCGCTCTGGCTCCTGACGACCGACGCCTCGGAATACTTCACGCGGCACGGCTATGGCGCCATGCGACCGGACTCGCGCCCCGCCTGCTCTGCAGGCCTGCACGCAATTCAAGTCACTCTGCCCCGCCAGTGCCGCTTGCCTGCGCAAGCTGCTCGACTGATTCCATCCACTTGCTCCACTCATCCCACGGTGCATTCATGACGTCGTCCCGCACGCCTTACAACGTGCTGTTCCTGTGCACGGGCAACTCCGCCCGATCGATCCTCGCCGAAGTGCTGATGAACGCGATGGGCGCAGACCGGTTTCGGGCGTATTCCGCCGGCAGCCATCCCAAGGACCAGGTCAATCCCCATGCGATCAGGCTGCTGAGCAAGAACCGCCTGCCGACCGAAGGCTTGCGCAGCAAGAGCTGGGACGAGTTTGCGGTGCCGGGTGCGCCGAAGCTGGACTTCGTCTTCACGGTCTGTGACGACGCGGCCGGCGAGGTCTGCCCGATGTGGCCCGGCCAGCCGATGACTGCGCACTGGGGTATTCCGGATCCGGCGGCGGCCACCGGCACCGAGGACGAGATCGACAGGGAATTCTTCCGTGCCTACGAGCAACTGCAGCGACGCATCAGCCTCTTCACGAGCCTGCGTGCTCGACAAGCTCGATCGGCTGACGCTGCAGCAGCGCATCACGGAAATCGGACAGACACGCGACGCAACCGCACCATCGACGACGGCCTGAGGATGCGATGACCACAGCCGTTTCGGCTGCGCCGTCACCCGCGCAGGCGATGAGCGTCTTCGAGCGCTACCTGACGCTGTGGGTCGCGCTTTGCATCGTCGCAGGCATCGTGCTGGGCCAGGTGTTCCCTGCTCCGGTGCAGGCGATCGGCCGGATGGAACTGGCGCGGGTCAATCTGCCGGTCGGCGTGCTGATCTGGGTGATGATCATCCCGATGCTGTTGCGCATCGATTTCGGTGCGCTCGGCCAGGTACAGGAGCCATGTTCGCGGCATCGGCGTCACGCTGTTCGTCAACTGGCTGGTCAAGCCGTTTTCCATGGCGCTGCTCGCCTGGTTCTTCATCAAGCACCTGTTTGCACCGTATCTGCCCGCCGACCAGATCGACAGCTACATCGCCGGCCTGATCCTGCTGGCGGCGGCCCCGTGCACCGCCATGGTGTTCGTCTGGAGCCGCCTCACCAACGGCGACCCGTACTTCACGCTGTCGCAGGTGGCGCTCAACGACACCATCATGATCTTCGCGTTTGCCCCGATCGTCGCGCTGCTGCTGGGCGTCGCCTCGATCACGGTGCCATGGGACACGCTGCTGACGTCGGTCGTGCTCTACATCGTCGTGCCGGTCGTCGATCGCGCAGCTCGTCCGTGCGAACGTTCTGCGCCGGGGCGGGCAGCAGGCGCTCGACATGCTGCTCGCTCGGACTCGGTCCCTGGTCGATTGCCGCCTTGCTGGCGACACTGGTGCTGCTGTTCGCGTTCCAGGGAGAGCAGATCCTGAGGCAGCCGCTGGTCATCGCGCTGCTCGCCGTGCCGATCTTGATCCAGGTGTTCTTCAACTCTGCGCTGGCTTACGGCTTGAACCGCGCGCTGGGAGAGAAGCACAGCGTCGCCTGCCCGTCGGCACTGATTGGCGCCTCGAATTTCTTCGAACTGGCGGTCGCGGCCGCCATCAGCCTGTTTGGCTTTCAATCCGGTGCAGCACTTGCGACGGTCGTCGGTGTACTCATCGAAGTGCCGGTCATGCTGCTCGTCGTCAAGGTCGTCAACAGCAGCAAAGGCTGGTACGAACAGCGCGCGTGACCCGCGCCACGCGCAGCATGCAAAACGGCGCGGCGTGGCGCCGTTTTGCCGGATCCCATTTGCGGAGTCGTCGCCGCAGGCTCGACGCGCCTGTGACCGGGACGTGACAGGCGCCGTTCTGCCGGTTCGCACCCGCCGGGCGCGCTGCCGCTGGCTGTCACAGAAACCGTGATTGATGTCACGGACCTGTCATCAGCGCTTCCTAGACTCGTCGCCATTGGAGATTCAGTCTCTTCCGGGTTCACTCTCTCCTCGACCACTCTGAGGTGCATCGCATGAAACTGACTTTCGATCAAGGCGCTGACGGCGGGACTCGCGCTCGCAGGGGCGTTTTCTTCCGTCACGGCGCAGGAAATCACCGGGGCGGGCGCCACGTTCCCCGCTCCGCTGTATGCCAAGTGGGCCGACGCCTACCACAAGGCGACGGGCGCCCGCATCAATTACCAGTCCGTCGGATCGGGTGCAGGCCTGCGCCAGATTCGCGGAAAGACCGTCGACTTCGGTGCCTCCGACATGCCATTGACGGACGAAGAACTGCAGAAGGACGGACTGATGCAGTTTCCGACGGTCATAGGCGGCGTCGTGCCGGTGTTCAATATCGCGGGCATACCGACGCGGCAGTTGAAGCTGACGGGGCCGGTGCTCGGCGACATCTACCTCGGGAAGATCACGAAGTGGAACGATCCGGCGATCGTCGCGCTGAACCCGGGCTTGAAACTGCCGGACGCGACGATCTCGCCGGTGCGCCGCGCCGACGGTTCGGGCACGACGTTCATCTTTACCAACTACCTGTCCAAGGTGAACCCCGAGTGGAAGGCCAAGGTCGGCGAGGGCACCGCGGTCAACTGGCCAGCCGGCGCGGGGGGCAAGGGCAACGAGGGCGTCTCCGCGTTCGTTCAGCGCCTGCCGAATTCGATCGGCTATGTCGAGTACGCCTACGCCAAGCAGAACAAGATGACGTATGCGCTGATGCAGAACGCGGCCGGTTCGTTCGTGGCGCCGGAAGACACGGCGTTCAAGGCGGCCGCGGCCGGGGCCGAATGGACCAAGAGCTTCTATCAGATCCTGACCAATCAGCCCGGCAAGGACGCCTGGCCGATCACGGGCGCGACTTTCATCATGATGCAGCTGAAGCAGGACAAGCCGCAGCAGGCGGCAGCCGCGCTGCGATTCTTCGACTGGTCGTTTGCCAACGGCGACAAGATGTCCGACGACCTCGACTACGTACCGCTGCCCGACAGTGTTGAGGCGCTGGTGCGGCAGCAGTGGGGCAAGATCACCGACGTCTCCGGCAAGGCGGTGCTGACGAAGTAATCGGCTCGACTCCCCGGGGTGCACGGCCCCGGGGAACGAGCCTGCGCTGACTGCGAACAAAAGCCCGCTACGGCACCGCCGGGAAGCTGCTGCGATGGACGCTACACTGTCCGCGACGCCCTATTCCAGAGAAGCCCAGACCGTGCAGATGCCCGACGAGCCGCCGGCGCGGCGATCCGGCAGGCTTGCCGACGTTGTCTTCCTGAACCTGACGCGCGGCGCGGCGATCCTGACGCTGCTGCTGCTGGCGGCGATCATCGTATCCCTGGTTATCGGGGCATGGCCGTCGATCCGCGAGTTCGGCCCTGCCTTTCTCTGGACTGCCGAGTGGGATCCGGTCCAGGAGAAATTCGGCGGGCTCGTGATGATCTACGGCACGCTGATGACGTCGTTGATCGCACTGATCATCGCCGTGCCCGTGAGTTTCGGCATAGCGCTGTTCCTCACCGAGCTCTCGCCGAAGTGGCTCAAGCGGCCGCTCGGAACGGCCATCGAACTGCTGGCCGCCATACCGTCGATCGTCTACGGCATGTGGGGCCTGCTGGTCTTCTCGCCGATCCTGGCCACGTACGTGCAGCAGCCGATGCAGGCGGCGTTCGGCGATGTCCCGGTGCTGGGCGCACTGTTCTCCGGTGCGCCCGTCGGCATCGGCATCCTGTCAGCCGGCATCATCCTCGCCATCATGATCATCCCGTTCATCGCTGCAGTCATGCGCGACGTGTTCGAGGTGACGCCGCCGATGCTGAAGGAGTCGGCCTACGGGGTCGGCGCCACCACCTGGGAAGTGGTGTGGAGGGTCGTGCTGCCCTACACGAAGGCCGGAGTGATCGGCGGGATCATGCTCGGACTCGGCCGGGCGCTGGGCGAAACCATGGCCGTGACGTTCGTCATCGGCAACTTCAACCAGCTCAATAACCTGTCGCTGTTCGAGGCGGCGAATTCGATCACCTCTGCGCTCGCCAACGAGTTTGCGGAAGCGACGCCGGGACTGCACGAGGCCTCGCTGATCTACCTGGGCTTGATTCTTTTCTTCATCACCTTCGTCGTGCTGGCATTGAGCAAGTTCCTGCTGATGCGGCTGCAGAGGCGCGAAGGAACCCGGACATGAACGCGGTGGCGCATCCGGCGAGCGCCGATTACCGGTTGCCGATGCACCGGCGCCGCAAGCTGGTCAACGTCGTTGCACTGGCGCTGTCGCTCGCCGCGATGGCCTTCGGCCTGGTCTGGCTGGTCTGGATTCTCTGGGACACGCTGCTGCTCGGCGTGAAGGGCATCAGCGCGACCACCTTCCTCCAGGACACGCCGCCGCCGAACTCCGACGGCGGTGGCCTGCGCAATGCCATCGTCGGATCGCTGGTCATGGTGTTGTCGGCCACCGCTGTCGGTACGCCGATCGGCGTGCTGGCGGGCATCTACCTCGCCGAATACGGACAGCGCGGATGGCTCGCCAGCGTGACGCGCTTCATCAACGACATCCTGCTGTCGGCGCCGTCGATTGTCATCGGGCTTTTCGTCTACACGATCGTCGTCGCTCAGACCCGTTCGTTTTCAGCCTCGGCCGGGATCATTGCGCTCGCGCTGATCGTCATTCCGGTCGTCGTCCGCACGACCGAGAACATGCTGTCGCTGGTTCCGAATGCGCTGCGCGAGGCCACCTTCGCGCTGGGTGCGCCGAAGTGGGTGATGATCTGGCGCGTCTCGCTGAAGGCGGCTCGCGCGGGCGTCGTCACCGGCGTATTGCTGGCGCTCGCCCGCATCGCCGGTGAAACCGCCCCGCTGCTTTTCACCGCACTGTCGAACCAGTTCTTCACGCTCAATCTCGGCGAGCCGATGGCGAATCTGCCCGTGACCATCTTCAAGTTCGCCATGAGCCCGTTTTCCAACTGGCAGCAGATGGCCTGGGCGGGCGTATTTCTCATCACGATCGGAGTGCTCACGCTGAATATCCTGGCGCGGGTGCTGTTCAGACAGAAGCATTAGGAGTCAAGATGGATGCTGCGACCAGCGCGCTGAAGCCGAACGAGAAGGTGAAAATGACGGTGCGCGACCTGAACTTCTACTACGGCAAGTTCCAGGCGCTGAAGAACATCAACCTGCAGATTCCGGAGAAGAAGGTCACCGCCTTCATCGGACCGTCCGGATGCGGCAAGTCGACGCTGCTGCGGGTGTTCAACCGCATGTTCGAGCTCTACCCGGAGCAGCGGGCCGAGGGCGAAGTCAGCGTCGACGGTCAGAATGTCCTCACGTCCAAGGAGGACGTCGCCCTGATCCGCGCGAAGATCGGCATGATCTTCCAGAAGCCGACGCCGTTTCCGATGTCGATCTACGACAACATTGCATTCGGGGTGCGGCTGTTCGAGGACCTGCCGAAGTCGGCGATGGACGACCGCGTCGAGTGGGCGCTGCGCAAGGGTGCGCTGTGGAACGAGGTGAAGGACAAGCTCGGGCAAAACGGCACCAGCCTGTCGGGGGGACAGCAGCAGCGGCTGTGCATCGCGCGCGGCATCGCCGTGCGGCCCGAGATCATCCTGTTCGACGAGCCATGCTCGGCGCTCGATCCGATCTCCACCGCGAAGATCGAGGAACTGATCGACGAGCTGAAGTCGGACTACACGGTCGCGATCGTCACCCACAACATGCAGCAGGCGGCACGCGTGTCCGACTACACGGCATACATGTACCTCGGGCGACCTGATGGAATTCGGCGAAACCGACCAGATCTTCATCAAGCCACGGAGGAAGGAAACCGAGGACTACATCACCGGCCGCTTCGGCTAGTGGTTGTGCGGCGACGCCGCAGGAGAAACAGATGGGAACCGGAGATCACTCGATCAGGAAGTACGACGAGGAACTCGAGGCCATGCGCTCGCGTGTGCTGCAGATGGGCGGGCTCGTCGAGTCGCAGGTGCGCACCGCGCTCGACGCCTTCGAGAGCGCAAATGGCGATCTGGCTCAGCAGGCGATCGATGCCGACCGGCGGGTCAACGAGCTCGAAATGGACCTCGACCAGATGGTCAACCACGTCATCGCGCGTCGCCAGCCGACGGCCGGCGACCTGCGCATGATCATGGGTATCGCCAAGGCGACCACCGACATCGAGCGCATCGGCGACGAGGCGAGCAAGATCGCGCGCGCGGCCAAGTGGCTGCGCGAGAAGGACGGTCAGGCGCGGGTGAATCGGGTTCCCGACATCCGGTATTCCGGCGAGGCGGCAGTCTCGATGCTGAGGCGCGCACTGGACGCCTTTGCCCGCCTCGACGCGCAGGCCGCCGCGGAGATCATCAAGGACGACGAGGGTGTCGACGAGCACTTCCGCGCGATCCTGCGCCAGCTGATCACCTTCATGATGGAAGACCCGCGAACGATTTCCGCATCGCTGGACACCGTGTGGGCGGCCAAGGCCATCGAGCGCATCGGCGACCACTCGAAGAACATCGCCGAGCACGTCATCTTCATCTCGCAGGGCGTCGATGCGCGGCACCTGACGCCGGACGAAGTCGTCCGCGCGGTGGCACGCGGCTAGGGGCGGCGAGTGGCCGCCTCGATCCTCATCGTCGAAGACGAACCGGCGATCCAGGAACTGGTTGCGTACACGTGCAGCAGCAATGGCTATTCGGTGCGCCGGGCGGAGTCGGTGGGTGCGGCAAGACAGGCGATCGGCGCATGCGCTGCCCGACCTCGTGCTGCTCGACTGGATGCTGCCGGACCGTTCGGGCGTCGAGTTACTCAAGGATTTGCGTAGCGACGACCGTACGCGGTCGCTTGCCGGTCATCATGCTGACCGCCAAGGGCAGCGAGGCGGATCGCGTCGTCGGCCTGGATACGGGCGCGGATGACTACGTCGTCAAGCCGTTTTCCCCGCGCGAGCTCGTCTCCCGGATCCGCGCGGTGTTCCGCCGCCGCGCGCCACAGCACAGCGGCGAAGCCGTCGAGTACGGACCCGTCACGCATCGATCCGGCCCGCCATGAAGTGCGCGTCAACGGCGAGGCGATCCGTCTGGGACTCGCCGAATTCAAGCTGCTGAGCTTCCTGGTGAATCACCCGGACCGCGTGTTCTCGCGCACGCAATTGCTCGACAGTATCTGGGGGGACCATGTCTTCATCGAGGAGCGCACGGTCGACGTGCATGTGCTGCGCCTGCGCAAGGCGCTGGCGCCGGTCGGTGCCCAGACTCTGGTGCAGACGGTCCGCGGACTCGGTTACCGGCTGTCGACGCAGCCGGAACATTGAGACTCGCCCGACCGGACCTTGCCCTGCGGCAAGCGCTGCTCGGCCGGTCAAAGGCTAGACTCACCCGATGCCTGATCGGCTGAAAGCCCCATATTCCCTGCTGGGCCCCGCGCTGCTGCGACTGGCCTTGCTGGGCGCTGTCGGCGCACTGGTCGGTGTGATCTTCGGCGTGGTGCCTGCACTGTGGGTCGTCATCGCCGGTCTTGTTGTCCTGCTGCTCGTGCACATGAGCTATGCCAGTCGGCTCGCGGACTGGCTCGAGTCGCCGAAACTGGACGACATTCCGAATGGCTGGGGCCTGTGGGCGAACGTCTTCGCGCGCCTGTATCGTCAGCGACGCAAGACCGAGGCGAACGAGCGCCGACTGCTCGAAAATGAGGAGCGTTTCCGACGCACCATCAGTGCCTTGCCCGAAGGCATCGTCATCGTCGATGCTTCGCTGCAGATCGACTGGTGCAACCCGGTCGCGGAAGATCATTTTGGAATCCGGCTCGCCGGCCGACCAGGGCCTGCGCGTGACGAATCTCGTCCGCGATCCCGGCTTCGTCAACTACATGACCTCGGCGCACTTCGATGCGCCGCTCACGTTTCGGCCGCTGTCCCGTCCGGGACTGGCGCTCGAGGTGCGTGTCGTCGATTTCGAGCCGGCCCGCTCCATCATCATCACGCGCGACATCACCCAGCGCGAACGTGTCGATGCCGTACGGCGTGACTTCATCGCCAATGTTTCGCACGAACTGCGCACGCCGTTGACGGTCGTCACCGGCTTCCTCGAAATGCTCCTCGAGCCGAGGCCCGAAGACGCAGCTGACCCGGCAGCAGCATCTGAAGCTGATGCACGAACAGGCGCAGCGCATGACCCGCCTGGTCGAAGACCTGCTGACCCTGTCGCAGCTCGAGTCGCGTGAAAGCATCGTTCCCAACGAAGTCGTCGATGTGCGCCAACTGGTGCAGGAAGTCGGCGACGAGGCCAGGGCGTTGTCCAGTGGCCGCCATCGTCTCACCGTCGAGGCGCCGCCGGCCTTCGCGCGCGGCAGTCGCGACGAACTGCGCAGCGCGTTCGGCAATCTGGTGTCGAACGCGATTCGGTACACGCCCGATGGTGGGCAGATCACCCTGCGCTGGATGGAGTCGGGCCACGACGGTCGCTTCGAGGTCAGCGACACGGGCATTGGTATTGCGCCCGAGCACCTGTCTCGGCTGACAGAGCGCTTCTATCGAGTGGACAAGAGCCGCTCGCGCGAGACCGGGGGCACCGGCCTGGGTCTGGCGATCGTGAAGCACATCCTCCTGCGGCATGGCGGGCGGCTGGAAATCTCGTCGGAGGTCGGCAGCGGCAGCACGTTCAGCGCGGTGCTTCCGCGTGAGCGGCTGATTCCGGTAGCGGACCATCGCATCGAGCAGGCAGCCTGAGGCGCGAGGGTCGGGTGCTATCATCGCCGTGCCCTCGGGGTGTAGCGCAGTCTGGTAGCGCGCCTGCTTTGGGAGCAGGATGTCGGGAGTTCGAATCTCTCCACCCCGACCAAGCGCCTCCCAGGGCGCACCCGGCGAGTTTCGATCTGCCCGTAGCTCAGTCGGATAGAGCATCAGCCTTCTAAGCTGAGGGTCACAGGTTCGATTCCTGTCGGGCAGGCCAGTTTTTTCGAGTGGTGGCTGTAGCTCAGTTGGTAGAGTCCCGGATTGTGATTCCGGTTGTCGTGGGTTCGAGTCCCATCAGCCACCCCAAATTTCTAGCTTCCCGCAAGAGTGGGTTCAAATGCCTGTCTTTCGCGAGCCGGCCCAGTTTGACTCGGCCCGGCAACCGCTTATCCGGTTGAGCATGCCGTTATGCGAGCGCGAGGAACGACGGCTCGCGTACCGACTGCGATAGTCTTCACCCATGCGAATCACTGCCGTCTATACGACCCTCTCGGCTTGCTTCATTGCTTGCTCCCCGGTCGTTGCCGCCACCAGTTCACGGGCCCTTGCGAACGCAGTGTCTCCACTATCCACGGCTGACCAGCAGTTTCTGCAGGCGCGCGATGCGACGCGTGCGGAAGACCTGACCCAACTGTCGCAACTGGCACGTCACCTGGAGAATCACCCCCTGTCCGCGTACGTCGAATACTGGCAACTGCTGCCACGACTGCGCGAAGGCGAGCCCGCGATCAGGCCGACGGTCGAGGACTTCTTCTCGCGCCATCCCGACACGTACATCGCCGACCGGTTGCGCCTGGACTGGAGCCTGCTGCTAGCCAAGCGGGGCAACATTGCGGACTTCGAACGGGAAGCCGGTCGCCTGACGTGGAACACCGACGACCCGCAGCTGCGTTGCTACAGCGCGCTTGCTCGTTACCGTAGGGCGGCCTCCAACTCGCAGTCAGATGTTGCGTTGAGCGAGGCGCGTCGGTTATTAGCTAACACGCGCGACTCCGCAGCTGAAGGCTGCCTGGCATTGACCGAGGCACTCCTCGCCGACGGTCGCATTTCGGTTTGGGATCGCGTCCGGGCCTTTGTAGAAGAGAATCAGCTGGACACGGCCAAGTCAATGGGAAGGCGTGCGCTGGATTCCAGTGGCAAGCCTGTTGACGCGAAGCTGCTGACACAGGCGATAGATCGGCCGGCCGCCTTTCTGGCTGCGCATGAGCGCCGGCTGACCAAGATGCAACGCGAACTCGCTATCGTGGCGATCACGCGCCTGGCACGCGAAAGCCCGAGTGACGCTGCTGGCTACGCCGCGGCACTCAACCTCCATCTAACGCCTGAGCAGCGCGGCATAGTTTGGGGCCGCGTCGGGCACATGGCAGCGCTGCGCCTGATTCCGGAGGCCATCGAGTGGTATCGGCGCGGCGGCGAGCATGTTGGCGTCGGTGCCGACGCCACGCGGATTGATGAGGTGCTCGAGTGGCAGGTACGCGCCGCTCTGCGCGCCGGCGATTGGACAAGCGTTAAGAGCACGATCGATCGCATGCCGGCGGCACTGCGTGCGGATCCGGCCTGGGTGTTTTGGTATGCGCGCGCGCTCAAGGTCGAAGGCCGGCCGACGGAGGCCCACGATCACCTTGTGCAAATCGCGGACCAGTTCAATTTCTACGGCCAGCTTGCCGCCGAGGAACTCGACCGCCCGATCGTCATTCCGCCGCGGGCCCTTTCCCCGACGGTCGAGGAACTGGCGCCGCTGGCGACCAATCCGGGATTCGCGCGCGCCCGGAAATTCTACGAACTGGGCCTGCGCGCAGAGGGCAACCGCGAATGGAATTGGCAGCTGCGGGGTATGTCGGATCGCCAGTTGCTCGCCGCGGCCGAGTATGCGCGCACGCAGACCCTGCTTGATCGCATGATCAACACCTCGGATCGAACGCGTGCCGAGTTCGACTTCGCGCAACGCTTTCCCACGCCATTCCGTGAGATGCTAGTGAAGTATGCGGCAAGGGCGGGACTCGATGAGGCGTGGGTATACGGACTGATCCGGCAGGAGTCACGCTTCATCATGGACCTCCGCTCTCAGGCCGGCGCCTCCGGCCTGATGCAACTGATGCCAGCGACGGCGGCGTACGTCGCTCGTAAGCAGAACGTTGATGACTACGCGTGGGAGCGGATCAACGAGCGCCATTTGAACCTGCAACTTGGTACGGCCTACCTCAGGATGGTGCTGGACGATCTCGGCGGCAACACGCTGCTGGCGACCGCCGCCTACAACGCCGGCCCAGGCCGACCGCGCGCCTGGCGCTCGACGCTCGCCCGTCCGGTCGAGGGCGCCGTCTTTGCGGAGACAATTCCCTTTAACGAGACGCGGGACTACGTCAAGAAAGTGCTGTCGAACAGTGTCTATTACGCAGCCCTGCTGCAGAGCAAGCCACTGTCGCTCCGGCAACAACTCGGCATCATCGCTCCCAAGCCAGCCGGCACGACCGATCTGCCCTAGCGGCGCCGTCTCGTTGGTCCACGCCGGTCGGGTGGGGCTTAGTTCGGGAAAGCCGAGACCCTGCAACGGGCTAGCGATCTGGGCTAACCGCGCCAAGTAGCGCGCGCGAACGCTCGACGGCTAGGTCGCAGCCTAGGTTTGGCTTGCTGGCGTCGAAAGGCGGGCTTAATGTAGGGGTAAATAACCGCTGTCAATACAGCCGACTGGTGCATCTGCATGGACCTCCAGCAATTGCTCGCCGCGGCCGCCGAGTCGCCTCCGGGCGGTCCGAATCTCGAGTACGACCCGAGATTCCTCGCGCTTGAGGAAGCGGCGCGGGGCAAGCCCGAGCAGGACATGGCTGGAACGGTGGTCCCCGCGGTCGAACCGGACTGGCCCCAGGTTTTGGAACAAGCCCAGGCCCTCATCTTGGTCAGCAAGGACCTGCGGATCGCCATGCATCTAGTGCGCGCGCTGACCCGCCTCGAGAATCTGGCTGGATTCACGGCCGGGATTGGCTTGGTCGGTGAACTGCTCGAGCGTTATTGGGACGATGCCCATCCGCGGTTGGAGGCCGACGACAACAACGACCCTACGGTCCGATTGAATGCGCTCGCGCCCTTGGAGGCCCCGAGGGGTGCGGGGGCCACCGAGACTTTACTGCGAGACCTGCGCGAAGCCGCTGTGGTGCCGCCGTCGGCGCAAGGGAAGGTGACCCTGCGCGACCTGTTGATCGCCGATGGCAAGCTGCCCGGAGCTGCCGGGGGACAGGCTGCCCCGGCGATCGAGGCTCTGTTGCGCGAAGCCGTGGACCGGGATCCGAGCGTGGCCGCGGTACCGGCGCAGGCGATCGCTGCCGTGCAACGGCTGCGTGCGCTGGTGGCCGAACATGTAGGCAGCGAGCTGGCGCCCGATGTCGGCCCGATCGTCGAGATGCTCAAGCCGGCGACTCAGCGCCTGGCCCGCCTTGCGGGCATTGGCGAACCGTCAGCCGACGGATTGGCCGGGCCTGCGGGGCTCGGCGGCGAGATCCGGGGCCGCGAAGACGTGAACCGCGCGATCGATGCGATCTGCGCCTTCATGGAGCGCACGGAGCCGGCCAATCCGGCACCGCTTCTACTACGACGGGCGCAGCGGCTTCTGAACAAGAGCTTCGTTGAACTGATCGCCGACTTGGCGCCGGACAGCGTGGTTCAGGTCAAACTGATCGCTGGACTCAAGGATGAATGAGCCCAGAGCCATCGCGCCTCGAAGCGATAGCGCTGGACATTTCGCGAGTTGGTTCTCAAGATACGTTAAAACGCCGCATTTGCACGACGCAGCGTCGACCTGACGTCAAGGAGACTGAAGTGGCCCAGAGCAGTCAGAAGTTCATCGCGCGCAACCGCGCCCCCCGGGTTCAGATCGAATATGACGTCGAACTCTACGGTGCGGAGAAGAAGATCCAGGTGCCGTTCATCGTGGGGGTGCTGGCCGACTTGACGGGCAATCCCGCCGAACCGCTGCCGCCGGTGTCCGACCGCAAATTCCTCGAAATCGATGTCGACAATTTTGACAGTCGCATGAAGTCGATGAAACCGCGCGTCACGCTGCAGGTGCCGAACACGCTAACCGGCGAGGGCAATCTGAACGTTGAGCTCACCTTTGAGAGCATGGACGACTTTTCGCCCGCCGCCGTGGCGCGCAAGGTCGACGCGCTCAACAAGTTGCTGGCCGCGCGGGAGCAGCTGGCCAACTTGATTACTTATATGGACGGCAAGTCCGGCGCCGAAGAGCTCATCGCCAAGGTGCTTAAGGATCCAGCGTTACTGGCGTCGCTGTCGTCGGCGCCCAAGCCGGAGCAGGCGGCCAGTCAGTAACCGCGTGTCATTCGAAGGGGAGAAAGGTTGATGGCTGAGGAGCGAGGCACACAGACACAGGCCGAGGCGCCGGCGGTTGAGGCAGGCGAGTTCTCGCTGCTTCTGCAAAAGGAGTTCAGGCCGAAGACGGACGAGGCCAAGACGGCCGTGCAGCAGGCGGTGCACACGCTGGCGCAGCAGGCGCTCGCCAATACCGCACTGATCGGGTCGGACGTCGTCCGGTCGATCGAGGCGATGATCGCGGAGCTCGACAAGAAGCTGTCCGAGCAGATCAACCTCATCCTGCACCAGGAAGCGTTCCAGAAACTCGAGGGCGCCTGGCGCGGACTGCACCATCTCGTCAACAACACGGAAACCGACGAGATGCTGAAGATCCGCGTGATGAACATCTCGAAGGTCGATCTGGGCAAGACCCTGAAACGCTTCAAGGGCACGGCCTGGGACCAGAGCCCGCTATTCAAGAAGGTCTACGAAGAGGAGTACGGCACGTTCGGCGGCGCACCATTCGGGCTGCTGATCGGCGATTACTACTTCGACCACACCGCGCCGGACGTCGAGCTGCTAGGTGAGATGTCCAAAGTCTCGGCGGCCGCCCATACGCCGTTCATCGCGGCGGTGTCGCCGACCGTGATGCAGATGGGGAGCTGGCAGGAGCTGGCCAATCCGCGCGATCTGACCAAGATCTTCACGACGCCGGAGTACGCCGCCTGGCGCTCCCTGCGCGAGTCCGACGACTCCCGCTACATCGGCCTGGCGATGCCGCGCTTCCTGTCCCGGCTGCCGTACGGGCCGAAGACAAATCCGGTGGAGGAGTTCGACTTCGAAGAGGACACGGGATCGGCGGACCACAGTCGCTACACCTGGGCCAACTCGGCGTATGCGATGGGCACGAACATCACTCGCGCGTTCAAGATGTACGGCTGGTGCAGCCGCATTCGCGGGATCGAAAGCGGTGGCGCGGTAGAAGGACTGCCCGTGCATACCTTCCCGACCGACGACGGCGGGGTCGACATGAAGTGCCCGACCGAGATCGCCATTACGGACCGGCGCGAAGCGGAACTGGCCAAGGGCGGGTTCATGCCGCTCTTGCATCGAAAGAACTCGGACTTCGCCGCATTCATCGGCGCCCAATCGCTGAACAAGCCTTTCGAATACGACGACCCCGACGCGACGGCGAACGCCAACCTGTCGGCGCGCCTGCAGTATCTGTTCCCTACCTGTCGTTTTGCGCACTACCTCAAGTGCATCGTTCGCGACAAGATCGGTTCGTTCAAGGAGCGGGCCGACATGCAGACGTGGCTGCAGAACTGGCTCATGAACTACGTCGATGGCGATCCGGCGCATTCGTCGGAGTCCACCAAGGCGCAGAAACCACTGGCGGCGGCCGAGATCAAGGTCGAGGAGGTCGAGGGCAATCCTGGCTATTACTCGGCCAAGATCTGGTTGCGGCCCCACTATCAGCTTGAAGGATTGACGGCGTCCCTGCGGCTAGTCTCGAAGCTGCCGTCGGTGAAGCAGGCGGCGTGAGCCGACGCTCAGCGGGGATCAGCGTTTGGAATGAGGGATCGACACCAGCTGTAAGAACGCAAGAAAGAGGGGGCGGAGATGGCACAGTCAGACATTCATATGAAGATGGGCGATATCAAGGGCGAGTCGACTGACGACAAGCACAAGGATGAGATCGATGTCGAAAGCTACAGCTGGGGCGCATCCAACCCCGGCTCGATGGCGTACGGCGGCGGCGGCGGCTCGGGCAAGGTGAGTTTCTCCGACCTGACGTTCGTGCATCGGGTCGACAAGGCCTCGGCCAACCTGTGGAAGGCGTGCGCGACCGGTGAGCACATCAAGGAAGCGACGCTCAGCTCGGCCAAGCAGGGCAAGGGTCCGCAAGACTTCCTCATTGTGAAGATGAACGACATCCTGATCACCTCGGTGTCATTGTCCGAAGCCAACGGCACCGGATCCGTGCCGATGGAGCACGTGGCCATACAGTTCGCCAAGGTGGACATGGAATACAAGCCGCAGAAGCCGGACGGCTCGCTCGATGCCGGCCTCCATTTCAAGTACGACATCAAGGCTAACAAGGAAGGCTGAGCCGCACGCAGGCTAGGGGCGGCGGCGGGCGGCAGCGGCGGACCGCGAAGGCGGGCGCTCCGCGCGGGCTCCACATGCCGCACGTACAGGCAGGAGCCCACGCATGGCGCACGAGGATTACTTTCTCAAGGTCGACGCCGAGAAGGGTGGCGCGGTCAAGGGCGAGGCCCAGGACAGCGACCACAAAGACGAGATCGACGTCATCGACTGGTCCTGGGGCATGTCTTCCCCAACGGCGGCCACCGGCCTCACCAAGAGCAGGGCAGCCATCCATCACCTGGTGGTCCGCAAGCGTGTGGATAGCGCCAGCACCGCGCTGATGAAGGCGTTGTCGCACCATGAGCCGCTGAAGACCGCCGTACTGACCGCCCGCCGCGCCGGCGGGACCGGGAAGCAACAGACCTTCCTGAAGATCACGCTGCGGAACGCCTATGTGACCTCGTTCGAGGTCGAGGGCGAAGGCGGCCTGCAGGGAACGGGCTGCATCGAGAAGCTGAAGCTCGCCTTCGAGCGCATAACGGTGGACTACACGCCTCAGGGTGCGGACGGCCAGTCGCGTGGCGGCATGTCGTTCGACGATTCGTGGTCGCCGACCGTATGAGGCGGCGACTGCCGCCAGCGACGCCATAACGGAGTGATCCATGAGCACCTCGTCGACTTTGGCGGACGCCGAATTCAGCCTGCGGAACGCCGATACCGCTGCCGCCCTGCAGCAGTTGCAGTCGCAGATCCGCGACCATCCCGGCGAGGCCCGGCTGCGAGTTTTCCTGTTCCAGCTGCTCAGCGTGCGCGGCGACTGGAAGCGTGCGCTGGAACAGCTGACGCTGTCGGCGCAGCTCGATCCAAAGGCGCTGCTGATGGCGCAGACCTATCGCGAGGCCCTGCGCTGTGAGTCCCTGCGCGCCCAGGTGATTGCGGGCAAGAAATCGCCGCTGGTGATCGGCGAGCCGGAGCCCTGGTTTGGTCTGCTGGTGGAAGCGCTGCTGCGTGGCGGTCGCGGCGATCTGGCCGCCTCGAATTCATTGCGCGCGCAAGCCTTTGAGCAGGCGCCGCCGTCGCGCGGAGCGATCGACGGGCAGCGCTTCGAATGGATCGCCGACGCGGACGTGCGCTACGGGCCGGTGCTGGAGGCGATCCTCAATGGCGGCTATTACTGGATTCCCTTTGCGCGCCTGCTGAAGGTGGCGTTGCCCGCGCCGGAGGACTTGCGCGATCTGGTCTGGGCGCCGGCGCAGCTGCAGTTTGCCAACGGCGGTGAGACGGCGGCACTGATTCCGGTGCGTTATCCGGGCAGCGAGAAGGCCGAAGACGGAGCCCTCCAGATGGCACGCCGGACCGACTGGAACGACGTTGGGCCCGATATGCAGGTTGGCTCTGGACAGCGCCTGCTCGCGACCGATGCCGGCGAATATCCGCTGCTCAGCGTGCGCGAGATCCTGATCGACCAATAGGGCGGTCATGGTCGCGCCGATCGGGCTTCATCCACGCAGCAGCGTCGGGCCGACGGGAGCGCGCCGCCGTGCCTGAACTGACCTCGCAGGAGCGGCTGCAGCCCGCGTTGCTGGATCGCCTGACCGACGACGCCCCCGATCGCAAACAGGAACCCCCGGAAGCGCGTGTCATCACGGCCAGCCGGCTGCGGGCCGGTGTCCTGCGTGACCTGAGCTGGCTGCTCAACACCGTTCGGCCGCGCGATAGCGAACTGCCCCCGGGCCACGACCATGCGGCCGAGGGTGTGCTGTGGTACGGACTGCCGCCGATGACCGGCGAGACGCTGTCTACCTTCGATGCGGTGACGCTGAAGCAGTCCATTCGTGAAACGATCCTGCGCTTCGAGCCGCGCGTGCTGAAGGACTCGCTGGAGGTCGAGGTGTACGGGTCGCCGGGACGGCTCGAAAGTCACAACGTCGTCGGTCTTGAGATCCGCGGTCAACTGTGGGCGCAGCCGGTGCCGCTCGAGATCCTGTTGCGCACGGAAATCAACCTCGAAGACGGTACCTGCGAGATCCGCGAGGCGGGCCGTACGCTGAACACGCAAACCACCGGCGGCGAAAGTGGATCCTAGGCTGCTCACTTTCTACAACCAGGAACTGCAGCATCTGCGGGAGATGGGTGCGGAGTTCGCCCGCGAATTCCCGAAGGTGGCGGCGCGCTTAGGGATGGACGGCACCGAGGTGGCTGATCCCTACGTCGAGCGGCTGCTGGAAGGCGCCGCGTTCCTGGCTGCGCGGGTGCAGCTGAAGCTCGACGCGGAATTTCCCCGCTTCACGCAGCGCCTGCTTGAGATCGTCTATCGCGCGTACCTGGCGCCGACGCCCTCGATGGCAATCGTGCAGCTGCAGCCGCAGCTGGCCGAAGGCAATCTTGCGCGCGGTGTGACCGTCCGCCGCGGCTCGGCGATGCACTCGCAGCTGCAGCGCGGCCAGGACACCGCCTGCGAATTCCGCACCGCCCAGGACGTGACGCTGTGGCCGCTCGAGGTGGTGGCCGCCGAGTACTTCCTGCACGCCCCCGATCTGCCGATTGCCCGCTCGCCATTCGCCCACAGTGTCCGTGCCGGCCTGCGGGTGCGACTGCGGGTCACCGCTGGACTGCGCTTTGTTGATCTGCCGCTCGACCGGCTGCAGTTCTTCCTCGGCGGCACCGAAGAGATCGCATTCAAGCTGTATGAGCTGTGCGCCGGTAATTGTCTGGGTGCGATGATGCTGTCGCCGGCGCGGCCCGCGCCCTGGACACATACGGTGGTGGCGGCGGACATTCGTGGCGTGGGCTTCGCCGACGAGGAGGCCCTGCTGCCTTTACCGGTTTCGGGCTTCGCCGGGCACCGCTTGCTCGCCGAGTACTTCGCCTTCGCGCAGCGCTTTCTGTTCATCGAGGTCGGTGGCCTGCGCGGCGCGGTCAGCCGCGAGACCGGCAACGAACTGGAGCTCGTGCTGCTCTTTTCCCGTTCCGACAACTCGCTGGTCGGGCGAGTCGGGGCGTCCAACATGGCGCTGTTCTGCACGCCCGCCATCAATCTGTTCCCGAAGCGACTCGATCGCATCCACGTCTCTGAAGGAGCGCACGAGTACCACGCCGTGCCCGATCGGACCCGTCCGATGGACTTCGAGGTCCACGACATCACCTCGGTCACCGGCTTTGGCGTGGGCGCCGACAGCGAACAGCGCTTCCTGCCACTGTATGGGCTGCAGCGCGGCGACGAGCGCGAAAAGGGCGCGTACTTCACCGTCCGGCGCGAACCGCGTCTGATGTCGGCGCGGCAGCGGCGCGACGGCCCGCGCTCCGGGTATCTCGGCTCGGAGGTCTTCATTGCGATCGTCGACACCGCCGAAGCGCCCTATCGCTCCGACCTGCGCCAGCTGGCGCTGATGGCGCAGTGTTCCAATCGCGATCTGCCGCTGCTGGTCGCCTTTGGCTGGGGCAACACGGATTTTGTGCTCGACGAGGCGGCCCCACTGGCGGCCATCCGCCTGATCAAGGGTCCGTCGAGACCGGTATCGCCGTTGGCGGATGGCGCGCTGACCTGGCGGATGATCAGCCAGCTGTCGCTGAACTACCTGGCGCTGATCGACGGTCTGACCGAGCGTGGCGACCACGGGGCGATCGTGCTGAGCGAAATCCTGCGGCTCTATGCCCCCTCGGCGGATGCGTCCGCGACGCGGCAGATCCAGGGCCTGCGCAGTGTCCGCGCGCAGCGCACCGTGGCGCGGCTGCCGATACCCGGCCCGATTGCCTTCGGGCGCGGCGTCCAGATCGATCTCGAGGTCGATGAACTCGCGTTCGAAGGTGCCGGTGCGTTTCTCTTCGGCTCGGTGCTGGAGCACTTCCTGGCGCGGCATACATCGCTCAATTCGTTCGTGTCGACCACGCTGCGGACCACGCAGCGCGGCGAGGTGGCGCGCTGGAGACCCCGATGCGGAACCCGGCCGATTCTGTAGCACTGCTCGATCGCGTCGCGGCGCGGCCGTACGCGTTCGACTTCTACTATGTCCTGCGGCAACTCGAGGCGTGGCGGCCCGACAAGCCGCGGCTAGGCGAAGCGGCGCGACCGGCCGACGAGCCCGTACGGCTGGGCCAGGAGCCGCTGCTGGATTTCGCGCCGGCGGCGCTCTCTGGCGTACGGCCGGCGCGCGATCCAAGGCCGGCGGTCATCGAAGTGCGCTTCCTCGGCCTGCTCGGCCCGAACGGCCCGCTGCCCCTGCACCTGACCGAATATGCACGCGACCGGCTGTTGCATCACGCCGATGCGACATTCGCCCGGTTCCTTGACATCATCAACCATCGCTTCCTGCTGCTCTTTTATCGCGCCTGGGCCCAGGCACAGCCGGTGGCAAGCCTTGACCGGGTCGGCGACGACCGCTTCGCCAAGTACGTCGGTTCGCTGTTCGGGTTGGGGCTGCAAAGCACGCGCCAGCGCGACGCGGCGGACGACGAGATCAAGCTGCACCACGCCGGCACACTCGCCCGGCAGGTGCGCAACGCCGATGGCCTGCGCGAATTGCTTTGCCATTATTTCCGCCTGCCGGTGCGGGTAGAGGAGTTCGTGGCGCGTTGGCTGCAACTGCCAGCGGCCGAACGCACCCGGCTGGGCGCCGGCGCCGCTTCGGCGCAACTCGGGCGTGGCGCGCTCCTGGGGCGCTCGGTCTGGGACGTCCAGAGCAACATCCGGCTGCACATCCGGGCAAGGACGCTCGACGACTACGTCGACTTCCTGCCGGGCGGCCGGTCTGCGGCGCGGTTGGTGGCGCTGATGCGCACGTACCTGGGCTGGGAACTGCAGTGGGACCTGCGGCTCGTCGCTCGCCGGCAGTGAGATTCCGCCGACCGAGCTGGGTCAGCGCGGGCGCCTGGGATGGAGCAGTTGGCTTGGCGGCCAGCCTCGTCCAAGGGACGCGGACGACCTGGCGCTCGACTATGAAGAGCGCGCCGAATACGCCGTCTCGCCCCGATGACAGGCTCGACTCGTCAACTTGCGTTGGTCGACACAGCGTCGCTGGCTCGGGGACGCGATACGCCTCGGGTTTGGCCTCCGGCCGAAACAGCGCAGGGCGTCGGCGGCCGGAGCGCACCACGATGCGCGCACTGAACGCGGACGCCTTCGACGACCCGCTCGAGCGCGTGCTGCACGAGCGCAAGGCGGCCGAAGGCATGTGGGCGATCCAGAAGATCCACCTGCGGACTGGCCAGTTCTACTATCGATTCGTCAACGCCGAGACGACGCCAGCGCCGCGCTGGGGCGACGGGGCGTGGTGGGTCGATTACGAAAACTACCGAAGCATCGTGACGCTCGCCGAACGTGGAGAACAATCGCTCGGCTACGCGGCGCGCCTGCTGCTCGCGCTGCCCTACAGTTTTCGCCTAGGGCAGTCGAACGCCGTCAACGGTATCGTGCGCGCGTTGCTGACACAGCCGCTCGATGCCCTGGCCGGGCGCGGACGCATGATCGAGGATCGGGCACCGCGGGCGACCGCAATGAAATGGCATCCACCAGCTCAGGTAATGCAGTTGTACGTGCCGAGGCTCGCCCCGCTGGCCGGGACGCTCGGCGTGGGCAAGGTGGCGTTTCCGATCGTCGAATGTCGCCGCATCGAAAGCGGCTTCTTCGCATGAAACCGCAGCGTTCACGCTTGGAGCGGGACCATGAGTGATATCAGTCGCGTCGCCCTGTTCGGCAAGCTCAATGCCGTCGGCTACCAGGCGATCGAGAGCGCCACGGTCTTCTGCAAGCTGCGCGGCAACCCGTATGTCGAGCTCGAGCACTGGCTGGCAGCAGATGCTGCAGCTGCCGGACTCCGACCTGCACCGCGTGATCCGCCATGTCGGGCTCGACCAGTCGGCCGTCGCGAACGACCTCACCGACGCGCTCGACCGGCTGCCGCGCGGCGCCACGTCGATTTCCGATCTGTCGAGCCGATCGTCGAGAACGCCGTCGAGCGCGGCTGGGTCTATGCGACGCTGATGTACGGCGACCACCAGGTCCGCACCGGCCACCTGCTGGTGGCGATGCTCAAGTCGCACTCGCTGCGCAACGCGCTGGTGGGCATCTCGCGCCAGTTCGACCGGATCGACGCCGAGCGGCTGGCCGACGACCTGATGACGATCGTCAGCGGATCGCCGGAGGACGGACAGCGGGCCACCGACGGCTCGTGCAGCGGCGCAGCCGGGCGAGGCGAGCGGCGCCATGGCGCCCGCGCAGATGGGCAAGCAGGAGGCGCTGAAGCGCTTCGCGGTCGACCTCACCGAGCGCGCCCGGCGCGGCGAGATCGATCCGGTGCGCGGCCGCGACGAAGAGATCCGGCAGATCGTCGACATCCTGATGCGCCGCCGGCAGAACAATCCGATCCTGACCGGCGAGGCCGGCGTCGGCAAGACCGCGGTGGTCGAAGGCTTCGCCGCCGCGGATCGCCGTCGGCGACGTGCCGCCGCCGCTGCGCGACGTCACGCTGCTGACGCTCGACATCGGCCTGCTGCAGGCGGGCGCCAGCATGAAGGGCGAGTTCGAGAACCGCCTGCGGCAGGTGATCGACGAGGTGCAGTCGTCGCCCAAGCCGATCATCCTGTTCATCGACGAGGCGCACACGCTGATCGGCGCCGGCGGCGCGGCCGGCACCGGCGATGCCGCCAACCTGCTCAAGCCGGCGCTGGCCCGCGGCAAGCTGCGCACGATCGCCGCCACCACCTGGGCCGAATACAAGAAGTACTTCGAGAAGGACCCGGCGCTGACCCGCCGCTTCCAGGTGGTCCAGGTGCGACGAGCCGAGCGAGGACAAGGCGATCCTGATGGTGCGCGGCGTCGCCACGACGCTGGAGAAGCACCATCGCGTGCAGCTGCTCGACGAGGCGCATCGAGGCGGCGGTGCGGCTGTCGCACCGCTACATCCCGGCGCGGCAGCTGCCGGACAAGGCCGTGAGCCTGCTCGACACCGCCTGCGCGCGGGTCGCGATCACGCAGCACGCCACGCCGGCCGAGGTCGAGGACAGCGCAGCGTCGCATCGAGGGGCTGGAAACCGAACTGGACATCATCGGGCGCGAGGAGGCGATCGGCTTCGACGTCGCCGAGCGGCGCGCCGACTGCGGACAAGGCGATGGCCGCCGAGCGCGAGCGGCTGGCGGGCCTGGAGACGCGCTGGCAGCAGGAGAAGGAACTCGTCGATTCGATCCTGGAGCTGCGAGGCAAGCTGCGCGCGGGCGGCAAGCCGGTCGACGACGCGCGCAAGCCGACGGAGCCAAGGCCGCGCCGGCCGGCAGTCCGCCGCGCCGCCGAAGCCAAGCCCGCGGCGGAACCCGCCAAGCCTGCTGACGCGCCGCGCCGCGGCGCCTGACGCGCCGACCGCCGAGCAGCGCGCGCAGTGGCTGGCCGAGCTGAAGCAGCAGCAGGCGCAGCTCGCCGCAGATGCAGGGCGAAACGCCGCTGATCCTGCCGACCGTCGACGCGCAGGCCGTCGCCTCGGTGGTCGCCGACTGGACCGGCATTCCGGTCGGCCGGATGGTCAAGAACGAGATCGAGGCGGTGCTGCACCTCGCCGACACGCTGAACGCGCGCGTGATCGGCCAGCGCCACGGCCTCGAGATGATCGCGCGCCGCATCCAGACCTCGCGCGCCAAGCTCGACAATCCGAACAAGCCGATCGGCGTCTTCATGCTGGTCGGCCCGTCCGGCGTCGGCAAGACCGAGACCGGCGCTGGCGCTGGCCGAGGCGCTCTACGGCGGCGAGCAGAACGTCATCACCATCAACATGAGCGAGTACCAGGAAGCGCACACGGTCTCCACGCTCAAGGGCGCGCCGCCCGGCTACGTCGGCTACGGCGAAGGCGGCGTGCTGACCGAGGCCGTGCGGCGGCGGCCCTACAGCGTGGTGCTGCTCGACGAGGTCGAGAAGGCGCACCCCGACGTGCACGAGATCTTCTTCCAGGTCTTCGACAAGGGCTGGATGGAAGACGGCGAGGGCCGCTACATCGACTTCAAGAACACCATCATCATCCTGACCACCAACGTCGGCACCGACCTGATCATCAGCATGTGCCGCGACCCGGCGCTGCTGCCCGATCCGGAGGCGCTCGGCAAGGCGCTGCGCGAGCCGCTGCTGAAGGTGTTCCCGCCGGCGCTGCTCGGCCGCCTGGTCGTGATTCCGTACTTCCCGCTGAGCGACGAGATGCTCGGCAGCATCGTGCGGCTGCAGCTCGACCGCATCAAGCGGCGCGTGCACGACAACCAGGGCATCCCGTTCGACTTCGACGACGAGGCGGTGAAGCTGATGGTCAGCCGCTGCACCGAAGTCGAAAGCGGCGGCCGCATGATCGACGCGATCCTCACCAACACCGTGCTGCCGCGCATCAGCGTCGAGTATCCTGCAGCGGCTGGCGGAGGGCACGCCGTTGAAGCGGGTGGGCTGTCGGCCGCGGCCGGCGACTTCCGGTTCGACTTCAGCTAACGAACCGAACCGGTGGATCGCATGAGTCGCCCGTTGCGCGATGCGCCCGCCGCCGGCAGAATGCCGGGCAGGCGACGCTGAACGCCGGCGACGCTCTGGAGAGGTCGCATGGCGCGGGTCGATGGAGATCAAGACGCCGCTTGGCGACGACGTGCTGCTCTTCTACCAGCATGGCCGCGCAGCGAAGCGCTCGGCCGCCTGTTCGAGTACGAGCTCGACGCTGCTGTCGAGCAAGTCGCGACATCAAGCCCGAGGACCTGCTCGGCAAGAACGTCACCGTCAAGCTGCGAACTGCCGGACGGCGGGACCGCGTTCTTCAACGGCTATCGTCACGCGCTTCGGGCTCGCCGGCGGGCATCGGCCGCTACTTCCGCTACCAGCTCACCGGTCGGCCGTGGCTGTGGTTGCTGACGCGCACCGCCGACTGCCGCATCTTCCAGAACATGACGGTGCCGGACATCGTCAAGGAGATCTTCGACGAGTACGCGCAGTCGCCAACGTTCGACGACGAGTTGACCGGCGAACTACCGGCCGTGGGAGTACTGCGTGCAGTACCGCGAGACCGACTTCAACTTCGTCAGCCGCCTGATGGAGCAGGAGGGCATCTACTACTACTTCAAGCACGAGGACGGCAAGCACACGCTGGTGCTGGCCGACTCGCACGGCGCGCACGAGGCCGTGCCCGGGCTTCGAGCAAGTTCACCTTCCTGCCGCAGGCGCGCGGACACGCCGCGGCAGAAGGACGACGTGATCGAAGACTGGTCTGTCAGCAAGCGAGATCCAGCCGGGCGCGTACGTCGATCGACGACTACGACTTCGAGCGGCCCAGCGCCGAGCTGCAGGTCGAGCACGAGCGACGCGCGCAAGCACGCCGAGGCCGACGTGCGAGGTCTACGACTATCCCGGGCGAGTACGTCGGCAAGGCCGAAGGCGAGCACTTCGTCGCAGACGCGGCTGGAGAGCTGCAGGCGCAGCACGAGCTGTGCGAGGGCAGCGGCAACGCGCGCGGCGCTGTGCACCGGGCGCCTGTTCAAGCTGGCCGAGCACCCGCGCGACGACCAGAACCGCGAATACCTGGTGACCAGCGCGCAGTACCGGCTGCAGTTCGAGCGGCTACGAGTCGGGCTCGACGGCAGCGGCGGCGACTACCGCTGCAGCTTCACCGCGATGCCGAGCAGCAGTGCCGTTCCGGCCGCGCGCGCAGCACGCCCAAGCCGATCGTGCAGGGGCCGCAGACCGGCGGTGGTCGTCGGGCCCGTCCGGCGACGAGATCTACACCGACAAGTACGGCCGCGTGAAGGTGCAGTTCCACTGGGACCGCCACGGCAAGAAGGACGAGAACAGCTCCTGCTGGGTGCGCGTGTCGCACCCCTGGGCGGGCAAGAACTGGGGCGCGATCGCACATCCCGCGCATCGGCCAGGAGGTGATCGTCGACTTCCTCGAAGGCGACCCCGACCAGCCGATCATCACCGGCCGCGTCTACAACGCCGAGCAGATGCCGCCGTGGGAGCTGCCGGCCAACATGACGCAGACGCGGCATCCTGACGCGCTCGCAGCAAGGGCGGCGGCGACGCCAACGCCAACGCGCATCCGCTTCGAGGACAAGAAGGGCTCGCGAGCAGGTCTGGATCCACGCCGAGAAGAACCAGGACATCGAGGTCGAGAACGACGAGACGCACTGGGTGGGCCACGACCGCACGAAGACGATCGACCACGACGAGACGACGCAGGTCAAGCACGACCGCACCGAGACGGTCGGGCAACAACGAGACGATCACGATCGGCGTGAACCGCACCGAGACGCGTCGGCAGCAACGAGACGATCGCGATCGGCGCGAACCGCACCGAGACGGTCGGCGCGAACGAGACGATCACGCATCGGTGCGAACCGGACGATCACCGTGGGCGCCAGCGAGACGGCGACGGTCGCGCGCTGCAGCGGACGCACACCGTGCGGTGTCAACGAAACGATCGCGATCGGCGCCGCGCAGGAGATTGCCATCGGCGCGGCCCAGGTGGTCGCCGTCGGCGCGATGCAGACCATCACCGTCGGCGCCAACCAGATCGACCGACGTCGGCGCCAATCAGAGCGACCAACGTCGGCGCCAACCAGACACCAAGGTCGGCGAACCAGTCGATGACGTCGGCGGCGCGCTGTCGACCAAGGTCGGCAAGGCGACGAGTCGCGCAGCGTCGGCGAAGGGCCGCATCGACGTCAGGTCGGCAAGGACGACGCGCTGAAGGTCGGCAAGAACCTCGTGATCGACGCCGGCGACTCGGTCACCATCAAGACCGGCAGCGCCAGCATCACGATGAAGAAGGACGGCACGATCGCGATCAAGGGCAAGGACATCACGATCGACGGCAGCGGCAAGATCAACGTCAAGGCGTCGAGCGACATCGTGATGAAGGGCTCGAAGATCCTGCAGAACTGAGCGAGCAGCGCAGACGCGATGCCCGAGGAGGCGCAATGTCAGGCAGAGATCAGATCGAGGCACTGCCCGTCGAGGCGGATGCACCGGAGACGCCGATAGCGCAGCGCTGCTGCGCGCGCTCGTCGACAGTGCCGGTCAGGACTCAGGCAGCGTCCGCGCACGAGACGTCGCTTACGGGCGTCGTCATCGGTGAACTGCTCGCGATCACCGACGATGGCACGACGCCGCTCGTGCGTCTTTCCGGGTCAGCCCGGCACGGCGGCGCTTGCGCGCGCAGACGGTCGTCGATCTGCACGGCGCGCACATCGGCAAGCGCGTGGTGCTGATGTTCGAGCAGGGCGATCCCGCAGCGGCCGATCGTGATGGGCGTGCTGCGCGGGCGCGCCGGCTGGCCGCTCGACGAACAGCCCGGCCAGGTGGAAGTCGACGCCGATGGCGAGCGGCTGGTCGTCAGCGCCAAGGAGCAACTGGTCCTGCGCTGCGGCAAGGCGAGCATCACGCTGACGAAGGCCGGCAAGGTGCTGATCGAGGGCTCGCTACGTGCTGTCAGCCGATCGACCGGCGTCAATCGCATCAAGGGCGGTTCGGTGCAGCTCAACTGAACGGTCGCCGGCGCGCGCGGCGATGGAACTGATCAACGCCACCCGCATGGTCGCGGGCTACAACATGGGCCTGGAGCCCAGCGGCCGCGAGCTGCTGGTGGTGGTGATCAAGGGCACCTTCGTGCTGCCCAAGCCCGGCGAGCCGGTGCGGCTGGCACGACGAGCAACTGCCGCTGATCATGGCCGACACCTTCACCGGCGAGCCGGGCTTCAGCGCGCCGGTGCTACGAGATCGACTTCGCGCCGCGCAAGCCGGCCTGCGACGTGCTGCTGGTCGGCCAGCGCGCTGCGCCCGAGGGCCGGCAGGTCACGCGCCTGCGCGTCGGCCTGCGCGTGGGCCCGATGGAGAAGATCTTCGACGTGGTCGGCGATCGCGTCTGGCAGGCCGGGCTGACCGGCATCACCGCCTCGGCGCCCGCAGCCCTTCACCGAGATGCCGATCTCGTACGACCGCGCCTTCGGCGGCGCCGACCGCAACAGCGAAGACCCGAGCGAACACGACGCCTACCTGCCCAACCCGGTGGGCCGCGGCTGGCACAAGCACCTGAAGAGCGCCTGGGTCGACGGCACGCCGCTGCCCAACACCGAAGACGTCGGCCAGCCGGTGAGCTTCCCGAGCGACAAGTACCAGCCCGATGGCGCTTGGGCCCGCTGGGCCGCGGCTGGCCGCAGCGCGCGCGCTACGCCGGCACCTACGACCAGCAATGGCTGGACGACGTGTTTCCCGTTCCTGCCGAAGGACTTCGACGAGCGCTACTACCAGGCCGCGCCGGAGGACCAGCAGGTGCCGCTGCCCAAGGGGCCGATGGAGGTGGTGCTGAGCGGCTTCACCGCCGACGGCCCGCGCCAGTTCATGCTGCCGCACTTCGAGGCGCCGGTGCATGTGTTCCCGAAGCGCGGCGAGCGCGAGGACCTACACCGCCACGCTGGACACCATCGTCTTCGAGCCCGATCGCGAACGCTTCACGATGAGCTGGCGCGTGGCGCGGCCGTTGAAGAAGAGCATGCACGAGATCGCGCAGGTGCTGGTGGGCAAGAAGGGCGCGGAGTGGTGGCAGCAGCGCGAGCAGGTGGCCTTCCCGATCCCGGTGGTGATGGTGCCGATGGACAGCCGGCGACGGCCGAGCGCGAGGCCGCGCATGAGCGCGCAGCGCCGATCGCCATCCTGCGGCACCGGCCTGGTCACCTCGGTGGGCCTGACCGCGCCGGCATGCTGCGCGGCCTTTCGCGCCAAGATCACCAACCCGATCGAGACGCGTTTCATCGATTCCGGCGGCGACTGGATCATGGCGCACCAGGTGGCGCTGGAGCAGCCCTGGCGCGGCCTGACCAAGCTGGCCAAGATGGCCGCGATGGCGATCGAGGAGGCGCTGCAGGACCTGCCGCAGGACCGAATGGCGCGACTGCCGCTGCTGCTGTGCGTGGCCGAGGCCGAGCGCCCGGGCGCATGGCGGGCCTGGACGACCAGCTGTTGCCGCAGATCCAGACGCGAACTGGGCGTGCGCTTCGCGCCGCAGTCGGCCGTCGTGCCGCACGGTCGCGTCGGCGTGGCCGTGGCGCTCGCGCAGGCCCGCGCGCTGATGGCACGAGCGCAGGTCACCGCGCGTGCTGATCGCCGCCACCGACAGCCTGCTGTCGCTGGCCGACGCTTGAGCCACTACGAGCGCGAAGATCGCCTGCTGACCGCAGCGCAACTCCAACGGCTTCATGCCCGGCGAAGGCGGCCGGCGCGTTGCTGGTCGGCGCCGCCGACGGGCAGTCGCCGGCGAGCTGGTCGTGCACCGGCATCGGCTTCGGCCGCGAGCCGGCGCACATCGACAGCGGCGAGCCGCTGCGTGCCGACGGCCTGACGCAGGCGATCAAGGCCGCGCTGGCCGACGCCGGCCGCGCAGATGCACGACATGGACTTCCGCATCACCGACATCTCGGGCGAGCAGTACTACTTCAAGGAAGCGGCGCTGGCGCTGTCGCGCACGCTGCGCGCAGCGCAAGGAGGACTTCGACATCTGGCACCCGGCCGAATGCACCGGCGAGGCCGGCGCCGCGGCGGGCGTCGCGGTCATCGCGCGCGGCCCACGCGGCCTGCCGCAAGGGCTACGCGCCGGGCCCAGCATCCTGGCGCACTGGGCCAACGACGCCGGCCAGCGCGCCGCGGTCACGCTGGAGTACCGGGCGCGCGGCATGAGCAACGAGGTCTACGCCAACAACATGGAGGTGTCGTGCAAGGCAGGCGGCGGGCAAGTCGATCTGCGCGTTTCCCGACGTCTGCTTCACGCCGCCGCAGACGCCGGCCACGCCGCCGGCGTGCCGATTCCGTATCCGAACACCGGCATGGCCTCGGACACCACCGACGGCTCGACCACGCGTGAAGATCTCGGGCGAGGAGGTGATGCTCAAGAACAAGAGCTACTTCAAGAAGAGCACGGGCGACGAGGCCGGGTGCGCGCCGAAGAAGGGCGTGATCACCAGCAAGAACACCGGCAAGGTCTACTTCACCATGTGGTCGATGGACGTGAAGGTCGAAGGCGAGAACGTCGTGCGGCAATCTGGACATGACGACGCACAACCATGGGTCGTGCCGGGCAACAGCCGCCCGTGGCCGTACACCGACGCGCTGGCGCAGGCCCCGGAACGGAGACGGCAATCAGGCGACGAGGCTGCGCGAAGGACTACGTGCAAGTGCAAGTCAAGCGCCAACTGCGCCGATCATGCAGCCTCGCGAACGTGCTGCGACACGCCGGAGCGCAAGTGCATGCTGCGTGCCCAAGAGCACGCCTGCGAGAAAGGCGTGCTGTCCGAAACAGACACGGCACCAGTCGTGCCCAAGCAGACCGCCGGCAACGACCTGGTAAGAGGCGATGCTCCGCTGACGTTCGGGTCGCTCACTGCCGCATCGCGGCCCGAAGGCGCCGGCAGCGTCCGGTATGCAGACTCCAGCACGGCGCCCTGCATCTGCGCGCGAAGGCAGCGACCACAACGCCGCGCGAGCAAGCCTCTGCCGGGCAGCCACGCGAGGACTCATGGAGCATGGCCAAGCAGGTCGCGCCGCCCGCCTGCAGCCGCACCTGCCGTCAGCGAGGGCTACCTCGACCGCTGCGCGACGCCTACAATCGCGCGTCCGAAGTTCTCGCGGCGCGTCGTCCACCCGGAGCTGCTCGGAGGAGTGCACTCGACGGCGCAGCAACTGGAGAAGGGCATCGTCCTTGACATGGGGCAGACTACGCTCCGGCGACACAGTGTCCTGGCGGCAGACTTCTGCAGGTCACACGGCCGAGCCGGAATTGCCGCAAGATGCACAGTGACAGAGCGAGGCGAAGTGGCCTCATCCGCGCCTGACTGCGGCATCTGTCACGATCAGGACGGCATCCTGCTCGACGCGCGACGCCAGATCGCCTTTGCCAACGCCGCTGTAACGTCGACCCGGACGGTTCGGACCTTCCGCTCGCTCTACTGCGATGGCGGTCAGGTGGTGGCCTACGAGATGCCTAGCGACAGGATCGCCACCCTTGCAACCGCTGGGAGCGACGACGACGTCGGGACCGCTCGTCCGGCGGCGCATGCCGGCCGATCGCGATGGGATCATCAAGCGATCGTCGGCGGCTCGCATGCGCGATGCTCACGCGTTCGGGTTCACGGGTGGAATCTGGACCGCGACGGGCATTCGTGGCGCAAGCTGCCGTCCACTAACCTGCATGCTCAAGCCGCATCAGATGTGGCGACGCTATCTCGGTGTGCGGCAGTGGACGCGCGATTCGCGGCGCGGGCCGCTGCGAGGCTGGTGATTCCGGCTGGCCGCACACGGCTTCGACTGCGTGCTGTGCGGCTGCGGGACAATGTACTGGCCGGGGACATCGGCGGCGTTTCCAAGGGCGATGCATCTACGCGTGCGGCATCGGCGGCGAAGTGTTCCGGTGCGATGTTCGCGACGCGCGGCAGCGACTGGTCCCGCTCGCCGACATAGACCTGTGGAGGGTGCGCGTCGAAAGTGAGCGTCAGGACCTGTGAAGACGGTGCAGCGGCTGCACCTGCGACCCACGGTGGCTCGCGCCAGGGCGTCCGGCACCGATCGCTGGGACATCTGCCGCTACACGCGATGCACACGGTCACTCGCCTCACCTGAGCAGTCATCTGATCGCTTCGCGGCCAATGTCCGACCAAGCTCCGTCGCCTTCGTGCCCGAAACAGCGTTCTACCGACTGCACTCCTGGGCGTCAGCTCCTGTCGCACTGGACCCGACCGACTTGTTGCCTAATCGCTCCGCGTGCGTGGCGGCCAATCGCCGTTCACGGGACGCCCGTCACTCGGCTTCCAATCCCGCGGCGGACCAAGCTGGTGACGCAGTGCGCTACATCGACATCGAGTTCGACGCCGTGCGGCTGACGTTGGTCGGTCCACGGCGCACATGTTCGCTGGTTTACGTCCTCGCAACGTGTCAAGGACGCAACTGAGCGATCAAAAGGTCGTCCTTGAATCAGTTGCGCAGCGTCCTAAGCCGCAACCCGCGGTGCGGGGGTGGACGGCGCCCTACGTCGGTTCCGTCTTTCAGGATCGATAGCCAACGTGCAAAGCGTCCTGCGGCCACCCATTCCGACTGTGGTTTCCCAGCATGTCGAAGATGCAGCGGCAATACGCAGCACGCGCACGCATCTTGTGTCCGCGCCCCACGTAAAGCTGCTACATCTCGGTCGATTGGACGAAAGGCTCGCCGCGCATCTCGACGGCGTGGCCGTAGCAGGGGACTTCGGAGCGCAACTGGCCGCAGCAGCGCTCGAGTCGCCGGGTACGGGTCAGGTCTTCGTCGCTACGGTCGGTGCTATTCAATCCGGTCAGGCGGCCGGTCTCGACAAGTTGTTTTCCCTGGTCGAAGCTTTACCTGACGCGCAGAAGGGTCTGACTTCTGCGTTCGGTTGGGTCTCGAAGGACACCCTCAAGGGAACAGTCAGCGCCCTGCTCAACGCTGCAGCACCGTTTCGCAAGCGCGTAGGGATCACTGCATGCGCCCTGCACAGAGTCGATCCGGGTGCCGCGCTGAACGCGGCGATTTCCTCGCCGGATGCACCCCTGCGCGCGCGGGCGCTGCGCTGTGCTGGCGAACTCGGTCGGCGCGATCTGCTACCAGCGTGTGTTGAGCATCTAAGGGACGAGGACCCAGCATGCGCGTTCTGGGCTGCCTGGTCGGCTGCATTGCTTGGCGATCGAGGCCCAAGCATCGAGTCGTTAAGACAACTCTCCGTGGCACCCAGTCCGCATCGGAAGCGTGCGCTTCAACTTGTATTGAAGATCCTCGACAGCGACGGAGCTCATGCGGTGCTCAAGGCGTTGGCAAAGGATCCTGCGAATCAGCGTGCATTGCTTCAAGGAGCCGGCATCGCAGGCGATCCGCACTACGTACCATGGCTCATCAAGCAGATGGATGATCCAAAGCTCACTCGGTTGGCCGGCGAGTCCTTCAGCATGATCACCGGCTTAGACCTGGCCTACCTCGACCTCGATCGCAAGCCGCCAGAGAACTTCGAAGCCGGCCCGAACGACGATCCTGCGGACCCGGACGTCGCGATGGATCCCGACGACGGCCTGCCCTGGCCCGATCCGGAGCGGGTGCAGCGCTGGTGGTCAGCGAATCAAGCACGTTTCGTCGCCGGCACACGCTACTTCATGGGCGAGCCGGTTTCGCGCGATCTTTGCGTTCGAGTGCTGAAGGAAGGCTTTCAGCGCCAACGCATCGCGGCGGCAGAGTATCTCTGCTTGCTGCAACCGGGAACGCCGCTCTTCAATACGGCTGCGCCGGCATGGCGGCAGCAACGTTGGTTGTCCAAACTAACTTGAAGATTGGACGTCGACTAAAGAAAGCTCGTCGAGGTTGCGGAGAGCCGGAAGACGCGGGCAAGGGTCGCTTCATGGACATGCTGATCAAGCTTTACGACCTGCCCGCCATCGAGGGCGTCTCCCTGCCGACAGGTGCGCTCTGCCGAAAACCAATCGCACCCGAACACGACCTGGTCTGCCAATGGGTAGCACGAGAGTTTTCAGCCGGCTGGGCGAGCGAGGCGCGGGTGGCCCTCAGCAACCGTCCCGGTCAGTCTCTTCATCGCGCTGCGAGCCGGGACCCTAGTGGGGTTCTCCTGCTACGACACCACCGCGCGCGGCTTCGTTGGTCCGATTGGCGTGGCCGCCGCCGAGCGTGGTAACGGCCTTGGTGCGGCGTTGCTGCGAGGCCTGCCTGCAGGACATGCGTTCTGTTGGATATGCGTATGCAGTCGCCGGAGCGGTCGGTGCTCCCGAGTTCTTTCGTCGCGTCGCCGGTGCCACCGAAATCGAAGGCTCGACCCCCGGCGTGTACCGCGACATGCTGCGACCCTGATCGGCATCGGTTGGGGTTGCCGCAGAGATGGCCGCAGTCTCACAGGCTTCCATAAGACCGACAAGGGCGAGCCACGCCAGGTGTCGCTGAAGAGCCTCGCCAGTGACTTTCTGATCATGGCGGGACAGTTCGGCGAGCAGCGACGGCCGATCGCGCCTTCCGTCGCACAGACGAAGTAGACTCAGTGCCAGCGGCTCGCTCGAGGCCGATGCGGCGGTGCACCAGCGAGGTCAGCATGTTCGAAGACTCGGCTTCGAGTCGGGCGATCGCACTCGCCCGCGGATGCGGCGACGGCTCCGCGACCGCCCGCCAGGGTTCGGCGGTCAGCTCGACCATGCGCAGACCGAACGCGGTGACCAGAATCTGCTCCAGCGCCACGGCATCGTCGGCCTTGATCTCGCCGTAGCCGAATCGCGTGACGGCGGCGAGCAGTTCATCGAAGGACATCGCTTCGGGCCAACGTTCACGCAGCGCCAGGAAGGCAGCCTTGGCGAGCGGGTGATCCGTCTTGAGGCTCGCGCGCTGTCCCCAGCGAAACTGCACCTCGACGCCGGCGGCGAGCTCCACCGTCTCAGTCTCCGGCGCGGCGGCCGATGCGACGAGCAACGTGCGGACGTTCTCGCGGACCGGACCCGGCGCCACCGGGTTGGTCGCGCGCGTCAGCAGCGACTGGCGAAAGCGCCGGCATTTGACGAAGTCCAGATACTGCCCGCGCAGCACCGGATCGCCGCTCAGTTCGTCGAGCTTCTCGAGTGCTTCCTTCGGCAGGTCGGCGCCCGTCATCGACGCGAAGTCGGCTTCGGCCACAAAGGCCAGTCCGAAGCGCTGGGCCTGCGCGACGAACTCGTGGAAGTAGACCGGATCGTTGACGTCGGCCAGGTCGTCGTGGTGCAGGTACCACGGCGGATACCCGCTCACGCGCTCGCACTCGGCGGCCAGCAGCCGGCCGTAGGGATCGTCGTCGTCGTGCGCCACGGCGACGAACCTCAGCAGCGCCTTCGCTTGCTCGACGCGCGCGGTGAGGTCGTCGATGCCGAGCGTGTGATAGCGCAGCATCTCGCGCACCATGCCGGCGATGCGCCAGCCGGGGAAGACGTTGTAGCTGATGAAGGCCACACCGGTGGGCGCGAGCGCGTCGCTGACGAGCTGCAGCAGCGCCTCGCGCAGCGGCGGCGGCACCCACGAATACACGCCGTGCGCGATGACGTAATCGAATTCACCGAGCGAGCGGCCGGCCGTGGCGAGATCGGCGACGACGAGGTCGCAGTTCGTGAGCGCCAGCGCCTCGACGCGCTGCCGGCCGCGTTCGATGGCGCTCGCCGCCAGGTCGAGCCCGACGCAGTGCGAGCGCGGCAGCGTGTAGGCGATCGAGATCAGGTTGCCACCGTCGCCGCAGCCGATCTCGAGCACGCGTGCGGTCGCGGGTGGTGGCGCTTGGATTCCGAATAGTCGCGCAACGGCGGCGACCCGGTTGGGATGCGAGTGGGTGTGCACGTGCCCCGGATAGGGCACGCTGTCGTAGGCCGTTTCGCTCACGGACGCTTCATTTCGGCTGCGGCCGGTAGAACCACACGGTGCCGCTGGTGGTGATCGTGATCGTGGCCGTGTCTTTCGACGAACGAGGTGTTCGCAAAACCAAGCTGGGACTTGTGCACCGCACTGCCCGGTGGTGCGTTTTGCTCGATCACCGTCAGCAAACCGTTGCCGTCGACCGACACCACGATTGCCGTGTGGTGCGGATCGCTGCGCCCATTCGTAAAGTCCTTGAACCGGAACCGTCCTCGGCGTCATCGCGCCGCGTCGATGCGAAATTGCGAAACTGCACGATGTCGCCCGGCCGCACGTCGGCGAGCGACACCTGCGCTGCCCCACTTGTAGTCGGCGTCGGCCGTGACGGTACCGAAATCGGCAGCACTCCTGGCGCCCAATGCCTTCAGTGCTTGATCGGCCAGGGCGAAGCACTGGCCGTCGCCCACCCGCTGCCCGGACTTGGACGTCGCGAAGACGACAATCTGCGCGCCCAGATTGGCGTCGTTTGGTGCGGCGGGAGGTGTGGACTTCTTCGCGCCCACGCCGATCGGGCCTGGTGGGGACTTCTTCGTCGGTGATGCCGGGGCGACCGGTCGCGGCGCCGGCTTTGACTTAAGACCGAACGGACCGGCGGTTCGTGGATCCACCATCGTCGGCTCTCCTATGAAGTGGAGTCGGACAGGGCCGGACAAGGAATCGCGAAGAGTGCGCGCTGCCATGGCATCGTACATCGGTGTCTCAGGTGCGAGGTAGCAGCGCTACGATGCCGCTTGCAGGTGACCCCTCAAGGAGCAACGAACTCAGCCATGATGAACGCACAGTCGATCCTTGGCATTCTGGCTGCGGTCTTCGCCGTGCTGGTGCTGGTGCGCCTTGGTCGCAACCGAGGGCGCTGGGATCCTGCAGCCCGGACCTGGACGCTGATCGCCGTAATTTTCGCCATCGTCAGTGTCGTTCTTTCACGGTCGCACTGACTGTCGTGACGCTTGTTTCCCCGCCGCATACGGTCGAGAATCCTTCGCGAGTACCGGAGTCGGTGAATGGAAAAGATCGGTCGCTATCAAGTCACGGGAATCCTCGGATCGGGGGCGATGGCCACGGTCTACAAGGCACACGACCCGGAAATCGATCGCACCATCGCGATCAAGGTGCTCAAACCCGAACTGGCGCGCAACGAGGACTATCGGGTCCGCTTCATTCGCGAGGCGAAGGGCGCCGGGACGCTCTCGCACCCCAACATCGTCACTGTCCACGACGTCGGTGAGCACGAGGGTCTGCCCTACATCACGATGGAGTTCGTCGACGGGATGACGCTGGCGCAGTGGCTCGAGCGCAATCCGCGGCTGTCGTTGCACCAGGCGGTGGCCATCGGCGCTCAGTTGGCGTCGGCGCTGGGCTTTGCGCACAAGAAGGGCATCGTGCATCGCGACATCAAGCCCGGCAACATCATGCTGGTCGGCGACGCGCATACGGTCAAGGTGACGGACTTCGGCATCTGCCGTATCGAAGGTAGCGAAGCCACCCAGGCCACGCGGGTCGGCGACGTCATCGGTACGCCGCACTACATGTCGCCGGAACAGGTGCTCGGGCAGCCGGCGGACAGTCGTTCGGACGTCTTTTCCACGGGAATCGTGATGTACCAGATGCTCACCGGCGAAGTTCCCTTCACGGGCGACACGCTGGTGTCGGTCGGGATGAAGATCGCCAAGACCGACCCGCGATCGCTGCAGGAGGTTGTGCCGGACCTTCCGGCGAGCGTGCGCCGGGTCATCGATCGTGCCCTGAAGAAGGCCCCCGAAAAGCGATTCAGCAACGGCGAGGAGTTGGCGCGTGCACTGCATGCGGTGCAAAAGGAGCTGGACGAAACCGCCAATGTCCGTGAACGGGGCCGCCGCATTCCGTTGGGCGTGAAGTGGGCGGTGATCATGGGTGTGCTGGTCACCGTCACGATGGCGCTCGCGACGGCGTTCATCCAGAACCGCCAGCGCGCGGCCCTGACGGCCCAGGTGATGGACTATGGCGCATCACTCGCGAAGTTCATGGCCAGCCAGAGCGCCGTTCCGGTGCTCAGCGAGGAATGGGTTGCTCTGGGAGAGTTCATCAAGAGCAGCGTCAGCGGCCAGGACTTCAGCTACATGGTCGTGCTCGATCACGAGGGCGTGATCCGCGGGTTCCAGCAGTCGAGGAGCAAGTCGGCCAGCCGTACAAGCCTCCCAGTGGCGCGGCGGTCGCAAACCCGCCGACAGGCGTGGCCGTTCTGCGTACCTCGGGCAGCGACGGTCAGGACGTACTCGACTTCGGGACGCCGATCCTGTTCCAAGGGCGTGCCATCGGCCAGGTTCACCTCGGGATCTTTGAAACGCCCCTGCAGCGCGTGGTGCAGGTCACCCTCGGACTGCTCTCACTGTTGATCCTGGTGACCGTCGCTGCGGCGGCGATTGGCAGTTTCATCATGGCGCGGCGTCTGATCTTGCCGCTGCGAACACTACGCACCGGCCTAGGGGAACTGGCCGAGGGTCGCTACGACTTTCGTATTGCCGAAAAGCGCAGAGACGAGATTGGTGAGCTGTATGGCGCCTTTGACAATGCGGCCGCCGCACTGCAGCGCCGCCATGAGGTCGCAAAGGATGGCGAGACCCAAGCTTGAATCGCTGGTCCTGACCGCCGCACTGCTGCTGACGGGCTGCGCGACGCGGCCGCCGCCGGCGCCGCCCGCGCCCCCGGCGCCCGCCGTGCACGTCGAGGTCCTGGCGCGCAGCGACGAGTTCGTGGTCGTCATGCCGAGGCCCGGGGACGATTTTGCGGCGCTCGCCAAGCGCTATCTCGGTGATGCGCGACGCGCGTGGTGGATTGCCGAGTTCAACGGCATGCGCCGACTGCAGACCGGGGTCGATGTGACGATTCCGCTCAAGCCGTCGCTGCTGAACAGCGTCGATGCCAAGGGTGTGCGTACGGTCACGATCCTGTGCTACCACCGATTCAACGACGGCCGCAGCAAGCTTTCGGTCAGTGCCCGCGACTTCGCCGAACAGATGGAGTACCTGGCGGCCAACGACTACAACGTCGTTGCGCTGCGTGATCTACCGGCCATCTTGCGCGGCGAATTGCCGATGCCGCCGAAGGCGGTGGCGATCTCCATCGATGACGGTTATCGCTCGACGTTCGAGGTCGCCTTTCCGATTCTGGTCCGATACGGCTTTCCGGCGACGCTCTTCCTGTACTCGGATATGGCGGGATTGCCGGCCGGAATGACGTGGTCACAGATGAAGGAGATGAAGACCTCGGGCCTGATCGACATTCAGCCGCATTCGAAGTCGCACGCCAATCTCTCGCTGCGGCTGGCGGACGAAGCCGAACGCGCCTATGTCGAGCGCGTGCGCCAGGAGATCGAGGTGCCCAGCGGCGAGATCGAGCGGCGACTGGGACAGGCGGTCTACGGCTTTGCGTACCCGTATGGCGATGCGAGCGAGACGGTGACCGATCTGATCAGGCGCCGCAGCATCAGCGTGGCCTTTACCGTCAGCCCGGGCGGCAATGCGTTCTTCGCCTACCCGCTGCTGCTGCGCCGAACGATGATCTATGGCGACGACGGTCTCGCCGGCTTCCGCAGCAAGCTTGCGGTGTTCAGCCCCAGCGGAGTGCGTTGATTGCTGCGCCAGTTGCGCCGCAGGGCCCTGATTGCCGTCGCTGCGGCGCTGACGGGCTGCGCCTCTGCGCCTGCGCCGACGCCTCCGGCGCCGGCGCCCGACGTGCTCGTCGGCTCGTGCGGACGTTGAGCGGGCCGCCGCGCGACACCGTGCGCTGGCGCTGAAGCTCGAGAAGGAGCACGACCTCGCCGACGCCGCGAATCAGTGGCAGGTCGTGCTACTGCTGCTGCCCGACGACGGTCAGGCCGTAGCGCAACTGGCGGCACTACGCCGCGCGATCGCCAAGATCGTCGGTGACGAGCTCGGTGCCGCGCGAGACGCACAGCGACGCACCGACATCGACAAGGCGGAGCAGTCGATGCTTCGCGTTCTCACCTACGATCCGTACAACGAAGAGGCGGTCGCGGCGTTGCGCGAGATCGACCGGCAGCGCGCGACGCGGCGCGCGGCGGAGCGCGCGGCACGGGCGCGCATGGAGGAGAAAACCGTCGCGAGCCGCAGCCGGACGGCTCGCCGCTCAGCCCCGACCGAGGCCGGCGAATACGATATCGAGCAGAGCATCGAATTGCTGCGGGCGGGTGACGTCAAGGTCGCACTGCCCGAACTGCGCCGCTATGCACAGGCCAATCCACGCGATCGGGCGGCGCGCGAGCGGATCGCGGTGGCGGTCTATGCGCAGGCCCAGCAGCTGCAGGGGCAGGGGGCGGATGCGGCGGCCGTGAGCATGTACGCCGATGCGATCAAGCTGCACCCGGCACCGCCGCGCGGTTGGACTGAGCAGCTTGCTCAACTGAAGATGCGTCTGGCTAACCAGGAGTACGAGCAGGGTGTGCGCTTGATGGCGACGGACGTGCCGGCCGCGATCGCGCATTTCGAGGCGGCGCTACGTTTCGCGCCGGATCACACCCAGGCGCAATTGCGTCTGGAGCGGGCGCGCAAGATGCAGGAGAACCTGCGCTCGATCGGAACGACGCGCAAGTCCGGCTAAGCGCGTTGCGACGTTCCGGTCGGCCTTACTGCTTGGCCCCGTCGAATCGCTTCAGGCGTTCCTTCAGATCGATGGCCTGCTGGCGCTTGAGCTTGGCGTTCTGGTTGTCCGGATCCAGCGCGAGGACCCGATCGTAGGCCGCGATGGACTTGTCCAGGTCCTGGCGCGCGAAGGCCGCCGTGCCTTCGGCGTAATAGCGGTCGATCAGCTTCTTGCGGACGGCGACCGAGCGCTGCCTGGCTTCCGCCTGGGCCGGCTCGCGGCGCAGGACGTCGGCGTACGCCACCAGTGCGCCTTCGAGGTCGCCTTTGCGTTCCAATTCCCGTCCTTCCGCCAGTCGCTTGGTCGACACATCTTCGACCGCGGGCGCGGCGGGTGCGGTCGGGGCGGCGGGTGCAGCCGGCGCCGGCCTGGCGGGTTCGGCGGTCGGTGATTCAACGACCCGCGGCGCCTTGCCTGGGATCTTGATGACCTGTCCTAGTTGAATCCGGTTGGGGTGGGAGATGTCGTTGTAGCGGGCCAGGATGTAGAACAGGTGGCGGTCGCTGAGAAAACGCTGCGCGAGTTTGGCGAGCGTGTCGTCGCGCTGGATGGTGTAGCTGAAGTTGGTCGTGCCCAGCTCAGCCACCGGGTCTGCCGTGAGCTGTCGCATCATGAGCCGCGCCAGTTCGTTGTTCGGATCGAGGGCAAGCGCCTGTTCGAGCAGTCGCTTGCCGTTTGCCGTCTCACCGGCCTGCAGTTGCAGCACCGATTCGTTGGCCAGCTGTTCGGCGCGCTGGCGCTCTTCCGCGGTCGGCGCGCGTGGCGGCGGGGGAGGTGGTGGTGGCGGAGCCGGCGCCGGTGCGGCGACTTCGGCATCCGCTTTCGGTGGCGGGGGTTGCGTCGCACAGGCGGCCAGGAAAATCAGCGTACCCGCGCACAGGAAAGTGCGAACGATCGTCTTGTCAGGCGGCATGTCAGGTTTGCACTGTCACGGGTCGGTCTTGGCGTTGTTCGAGGTTGAACCTGGACGGCTGCGCAATGTTACGCGCGGCGGCGACGGGCCGCACCCTCGGCACGAAACGTCAATCGACGCGCGTTGCGGTGTTTTGCGGCCCTGGGCGGTTTACTATCCAAGTGGCGGTCGGCGGCGCCTTTCATAAGGGTGCCGAACGTCCGGAACGAAGCCAGTCGTCGAGCAGTCGTTGCACGACCGCAGTTGTGGGGACCGCTACCGGCCGTGCGGCGTGGGAGACACAAGGTGCTCACTATCGAGGTGACGGCGATCAACGGGGCCCGCCCGCCGGTGCCTATGTCGGCTCAGTTCGATCAGACCGGCGGTTCTATCGGGCGGGACGCGAGTTGCACCCTGGTGCTTCCGGACCCCGAGAAGCGCATCTCGCGCCGGCACGCGGTCATTGTGTTCGCCGCGGGCACCTTTCGGCTGCGCAACCAAGGCAGTGCCATTGCCGTTTTGTTGAACGGCCAACCCGTGGATTACGGAGCCGAGGTTCCGCTCGCGAGCGGTGACCGCATCGAGATCGGCGAATTCGCGCTACGGGTACAACCCGCGATGGCGACAGCCGCACCGGCGCCGGCCGCTTCGATGCCTCGTCCTGCGGTCCAGCCCAACGACATCCTCGCCGACTTTGGCCCATCGGCAAGCACGAGTGATCCGTTCGCCGACTTGATTCCAGTCTCACGCTCGGCCGCGGTACCACCGCCCACGGCACCACCGCCGCGCCCGGCAGCACCGAGTCGCGCAGCGCCGCCACCGGCACAGGGTGCCATTCCGGATGACTTCGACCCGTTCGGCGACCTGCCGCCCGCTGCCGTGCCGGTCCCGCCGCCACTGGGTGGCGCGGGACGCGGAGACTTCGACGATCTGGTTCCACCGCAGCAAGGCCGCGTCGACGAACTCTTCGGTCTGCGCGCGGGCGATCCGTTTCCACCGGGTCATCCGCTCGGCGCGCCATCCGCATCGACCACGCCAGGCCCGGCCGGGATCGACGACCTGCTCACGCCCGGCGCGCCATCGAGTCGGGCGACCGGATCGTTTGCTCCCGCGCAACGCGACGATGCGCCCGAACTCAACTCGCCGATGCGGCTGCCCGATGTACGAGCTGAGCCGGCTGCCAGCCTGCCCACGACGCGCAGCGCCTCCCTGTCGCCGCCGCCTCCGCCGCAGGCACCTGAACACGTGGCGCACCGTGAGTTGTCGGATGAGGGACCGGGTACGGTCGGCGGCATACGGCTGTCGTGGGACCAAGGCGTCGAGGATGGAATCTTTGACGGAACGAAGACGGCCGTCATTGGCGGTATGACCCCGGACCGTCGGCGTGGCGAGCGCCGGCGCTCAATGCCCGCGGAGGCACCGGCAGCGAAGAGTTCGTCGGCTTCCGTCGAGGAGTCGTCTGCAGCCGCGCAAGCACTCGCGCGCGCGTTGCTCGATGGCCTGGGATTGGAACGCTGGCCCGAGGAGCGCAAGGTCGACGCGGATCTGATGCGGCGCCTGGGCGGCCTGCTGCGCGTGGCGATACAGGGAACGATCGACCTGCTGCGCACGCGCGCAGTGATCAAGAGCGAAGTGCAGGCGCAGATGACGATGATCGTCAGCCGCGACAACAACCCGTTGAAGTTCTCCCCCAACGCGGAAGCGGCACTCGCTCACCTGCTGGGACCGGCGCAGCGGGGGTTCATGAGCGGCAATGCGGCGATGGAGGATGCCTACCGCGATCTGGTTGCTCACCAATTCGGATTCACCGCGGGGACTCGAGCAGCGTTGACCGATGTGTTGAAGCGCTTCGATCCGGCCACGCTCGAGGCGCGATTGGCGAGCAAGTCGGTGCTCGATGCGTTGGTGCCGATCCACCGCAAGGCCAAGCTTTGGGACCTGTTTACCGAGCGCTACGCACAGATCACCGCCGAGGCGGAAGACGACTTTCAGCGGCTGCTGGGCAAGGAATTCCTGAAGGCGTACGAAGCACAGGTTGCCAAGTTGACGGCGCCGGAACGCAAGCCCGAGAGCTAGAACCGGTATGCAGCTCGGCGTGACTGCGATGTCCCGGCCCGGGGGGCGACCCGCCAACGAGGATGCGTGCGGCTTCCTCAGCCGAGACGACATCTGTTTTTGCGTTGTTGCCGACGGCGCCGGTGGCCACCAGGGGGGCGCCGCGGCATCCAAGATCGTGGTCAGCCGCGTGCTGACCTGGCTGCGCGACAACGCCAGCTGCGAGCCCGAGGCGCTGCGCTATGCGATTCTCGCGGCCAACCATGCGGTCGTGGTCGAACAGCGTCGCGACGCGAAACTGGCCGATATGCGTTCCACGGTGATCGTGCTGGCCATCGACACGCAGCGCCGGCGCGCCGTGTGGGGGCACATGGGCGATTCCCGCCTGTACGCGTTCCGCGGCGGCACGCTTCTGCGGCGCACCAGCGACCACAGTCTTGCGCAACAGCTCATCGATACCGGCTACGTATCGGCCGAAGAACTGCGCGGCTCCTTTCAGCGCGCGCGGCTGTACGCCGCACTGGGCGAGGTCGATCCCCCGCCACCCACCGTGATCGAAGCTGCACTTGAGGTGCAGGAGGGTGACGCGTTCCTGCTGTGCACCGACGGCTGGTGGGACAGCCTGGAAGCGGGTGCGATGGAGCGCGTGCTGGCGCAGGCCAGCAGCGCCGACGATTGGCTGCGCGCGATGGAGCGCGAGATCATCGAGCGACATCGTCCCGGACAGGACAACTACACGGCACTGGCCGTCTGGTGCACAGCGGGCGAAAGCGGATGACCGGAAACGGCACAGCCGCACCGATCACTCACTCGGTGCATTAGCCGTCGACCTGCTGCCGTCCATCGAGCAGGGCCGCAAATTCCACTGGCGGGGGCAGTCCCTGCCAACCGCGCAGGCTGATCGCGCCGGCCTCGCTGTTGCGCATCCACCAGAGGCTTCGACCCGACGTCTGGCCCTCCATCAACTGGGCCGCGGCAAATTCAGCGACGGCCGGCAAGCTGTGCTGGGCCGGCATGTGCAGGACCAGCGGTCGGCCCGGTTTCATCCACCACTTGGCAAGCTGCAGGGCGACATCCCAGTCCTCGCACGCATTGGTGCTTGCCGGCACCTGCACCAGCGGCTGCTGGGCAAGGTGCGCTTCAACCGCGTCGAGCGTGGCTTCCGGCTCCAGCGCCCACAAGGCAAGTCGTTCAAGTTCGGCGAACCAGTGCTCGGCTGCCGTGACGGTCAGCAACGTCGAGGCGCCGGGAGCAATCGGCGCTGCCAGGGTCAGCGGAAAGTAGCGCCCCGCGCGATCCACGCTCGGCATCAACACGCCGGCCCATGCCTGTGTGCCGCACACCTGGGACTGCAGGGCAAAGCGCCACAACGGACTTTCGAGGTAGAGGTCCGTCCAGCGGCTACCGAGTTTGGCCCGGCTCGCCACCAGGGATCGCTGCAGCCAGTCATCCCACGGCGCCACAAATGCCGTCGGCAACGAACGGGTCACAAAGTCGCCGGCGCAGGGCAGTTTGCCGTACAGGCCGGTGGCCGTGCTGCTGTTCATCACAGCCGGGACGGGCACTGGAACTGCTCCAGCTCGCGCATCCGGAACGGATTGAGCACGCTGCTCGCGACCACTTCGAAGACCGTACGGCGCCCATCGACGCGGAACGTGACGTTGAATCGCTCCGGCTGGGGACCCGCGTCAATCTGGGCGCGGTCGAGCAGCCGGAACAGCGCCCACGGCCCTTCGAACACCAAGCCCGACTCCGCCCCGACGCGCTTCGGTTCGATCTGGAGGCGGACCTGGGAGGTGCCGCGCGGTCCGGGCCACTGGATCGGCATCGGCTGTTGCGGCCCATGCGCATACCGGACGACCTGCCCGTCGACATCCAGGAGGAACTGGGTGATCGAGCTATCCATCTCGATCGGCTTGAAGTCGAACCGCAGCGACATGGTGCGGGCGCCGCCGCGGAAGAACACGTCGCGAATCAGCTGCGCGCGCTGGAGCTGCACCAGCGCCGCATTGGTGTCGCCGCCGACCTTTTCATCGACACGGCGAAACGTCCATGGGCGCGTACTGACGTCGACGTACGGCGTGAGTTCACGCTGGATGAATTCGTCGAAGAGCCCGCCAGGGCCGAACAGGCGCCCGAAGTCTTCCTGCGTGACATCGCGATCGCTGGTTTTCACGAATGGATAGCGGCCGTTGATCGCCTTGTTGCAGAAGTCGCTGATCTGCGACAGCTTCTCGGTCAGGTTCGCGCGCGTCTGCGCCTGTACTCCGCGCAGCGCGACTTCCGAGAGGTCGTTCAATGCGGCGCGCACCGGCTCGGGCATGCCCGCCGCATCGGCCTTCAGCTTCAGCGGCGCCGCACCTTCGGGCGGCGGCATCTTCTTCTTCTGCGCTGCGTCTACGGCAAGCAGGTGGCTGTAGATTTCCTGCATCAGTGGCGCAACCAGGTCGACCGGTGCCTTGCCGTCCGGTCCGCGGACAAAGGCTCGCAGTTCTTCGAACCGGGCATCGACAATCTGCTCGGCCGTCGCGAGTTCGCGCGCCGTCTGCGGCTTGCCGGGGAGCCGTTTGGTCACCTTCTCGACCTGCTTCGTGCCCATGTCGATGCCGCGTTCGATCACGTTCTTGTCGGCGTCCTCGCGTCGCACCAGCGTCACTTCCTTCACGATCGCCTTGAGAAGCACCGGCAGCGGCGAATCCGGTGCCGACAGCAAACGCGAAAGATTGATGCTCTGCTGCAGGTCGCGCGCGCGGACGAGCCGGATGTCGCGAATGAACTCCTGCCAGGTGCGCGCATAGTCCTCCAGGTACACGCGTCGCACGTCGTCGACGACGTGGCCTTTGGCGCCCAGGTCAGGCGTGGTGCTCTTGCTGCCCATCACCCACGGTTCTTCGTCGGTGAACTGGCGGCTCACTCGTGCAACCGCGGAATCGAAGGCCTGGTATCCGGCATAGGTGAAGAGCCCCGGCACCCCCGTCGTCAGCGGCTTGCCACTGGCGCGGGCGAACACCAGCGGTGCGGCCGCGCCGACTTTGGCCGAGATCGTGAAGTCGGGCACGCCCCCGCCGACACCGTCACGCCGCAGCCGTTGGTAGATGCGTTCAGTGATCGTGCGCCCGGCAAGCTTGCTCCGTGCACTGGCGACCAGGTCCGAGTCCACGCGCAGGGCGGGTAAATCGCGGTGTCGCAGCAGCATGGCGTCAAGGTGCGCCTCCGCCGCGGGCCGTTGGGAGGCGGGCAGCGACTGCGCCAGGTTGGCTTCCCAGTCGTCAAGGACGAATCGCTTGAACGCCTCGGGCTCCATCCGTTCCGGGTCGTACAGCATCAGATAGGCCTTCAGTGCCTCGTACAGCTGCTCCGGATTCTGGGCCCCCGTTCTTAGGAGATCCTCAATCCGCCGGCTCAGCCGCGGCAGAAAGGCGTCGCGCAGCAAAGTGCGGTAGGTGTTGTCGACAGCCGCTTCGAGTTTGTCGCCCTGGAACAATCCGAAGGTCATCGACCAGGGAACGGCGCCAGCGTCCTCGTCGCCGGCTCTGGCGAGGTCGCGCACGGCGTCCAGCACCGGGAGTACCGTCGCGACGCTTGCGTCGGGAGCGGTTCCGACCGTCTCCACGAGCTTGGCCACCGGCGCCACGCGCTGCGCGACCTCGTCCACGTACGCGCGATTGCGGACGAAGCTCACGGACCAGGCGACAGCCAGGCCGACCCCGAGCACCAGTGCCGCCGCGGCGACGCCATAGCGAAGGAGCGTTCTTCGCCGTTCCCAGCGAGGATCGGTTCCGGTCAGCGCCGCTTCGGCGAACACCACGTCCTGCAGAAGCCGCTGCAGGAAGTAGCTGCGCCCGGACGAACGCTGCGGCGGCAGAAGCTTCTGCTCAAGGCCGAGGGCGCGCGCCATGTTGCCCAGTGCTCGGTCCAGCGGTGAACCCTCCTGGGTCCCGCTGGTCAGGTAGACGCCCCGCAGCTGCGCGGTGCTGGCGAATCGACTCGGCGCGAAGGCTTCCTGCAGCAGCGCGTGCAGCGGTTCGCGCAGTGCCGCGAACTGTTGCGGGAACGAGTAGATCAGTGCGCGCCGCTGCGGGTCTCGCTCGTTTTGCAGCCGATCGATCAGCCGGTCGTGGAGTCTGCGTTCGAGCGCTTCAAATTCGGTCCCGAACTGAACCAGCGTGGCCGGCGCCTCGCTGCCCGTGGTCGGCGCGCACGTGAACCCCCAGACCTGCGCACGTTCTTCCTTGCCGAGGTCTGCAAAGAACTCCGAAAAGCCGGCCATCAGGTCGGCCTTCGTCACCAGCACGTAGATCGGCAGGGCAATCCCGAGGGTCGACTGCAACTCCTGCACACGGCTGCGGATCGCGTCGGCTTCGTCGGTGCGTTCGGCCGCAGAGTGGGTCAACAGGCTGGTCGCGCTGACACTGATGATCACGCCGTTCAGCGGGCGGCGCGGGCGATACTTCTTCAGCAGCGCGAGAAATCCCTGCCAGGCGCCGGCATCCGTCTCGCGGTTGCTGTCCTGGGTGGTGTAGCGACCTGCCGTATCGAGCAGCACGGCCTGATCGGTAAACCACCAGTCGCAATTGCGCGTGCCGCCGACGCCTTGAATCTTGGCCTGGCCCAGTTTGTCCGCGAGCGGAAAGCGCAGGCCGGAGTTCAGCAGCGCGGTCGTCTTGCCAGCGCCGGGAGCGCCGATGAAGACGTACCAGGGCAGTTCATAGAGGTGATGGCCGGGGGCGAGGGACTGCACCCAGCCACGCAGCGACTTGCGCTTTTCCTCGCCGCGATGCAGTTGCCGAAGCATTGCGACCGCCTCGCGAAAACGGTCGCGCAGCGCAGCGACTTCGGGTGCCTCCTTCGGCGCGTCGGGAGGCGGCGTTGGCGCCAGACCATCGATCAGCTTGGCGTTGGCGCGCTTCGAACGCCAGGCGCGCCAGGCCAGCCTGCCGAGGAAGAGCAGCAGCACCAGGCCGATCAGCACACTGCGCGCCATCTCGCTGGCGAGCGGATGAAACTCGGCAAAGGCCAGGAAAGGACCGCCGATCCAGATCAGCAGTGCGAGCGCCAGCAGGCCAAGCCCAACCAGCAGCCAGCGGTTGAACAGCAGTCGCAGCAGGTTCCTCATGGATCAGCGCGCATCGCGTGTCGTCGGCTCGGGTGCGGTCACTTCGCGGTGGGCCCCGGCGCCGGTGCGAACAGCACGATTTCAACGCGGCGGTTGCGGGCGCGCCCTTCTGCCGTGTTGTTCGTACCGATCGGCTCGGAGTCCGCGCGCCCCTCCGAACTGAACCGCGATGGATCGCCACTGCCCGACGCCAGATCCGCCGCCACGGCGCGGGCACGCTCCTGGGACAGATGCCAGTTGGAGGGGAATCGGCCGGTGGGGCTGACGGCCTGATTGTCGGTATGCCCGATCACCAGGACGCGACCCGGCACCGCCGCGAGCGCCCGGGCAATGCGCCCGAGCAGAGGCCGGTAGGGCTCGGCGACCACCGCCGATCCTGACCCGAAGAGGCCGTCGCCGCGGATCGTGATGACGCTCGCCCGGCTGTCCTCGCGCAGCGCGACGAGTCCCTCCGCGATCTCGCGCTCGAGGAACGACGCCAGTCTCGGCTTCTGCACCGGCAGCGGTTCCGGTGGTGGCGGCCCTTTGACACGAATCGACTGAATCTGGGAGTACACGGGGTCGGACGCCGCGCTGAGGAGATAGCGCGCCCAGAGGTAGCCGCCCAATAGCAGCACGGCTCCCACCGCCAGACCAATCCAGAGCGGGGCCGTCGACCAGCCGGTTGCCTTGGGCGCCGCACTGCCTTGCCAGTGAGGCGACAAGGCGCGCTCGTACTCGCCGGCGTCTTTGCGCAGCAACTCCGCCAGGCGTTGCCGCACCGCCTCGAGCTGCGAGCGACCGTTGTCGACGATCCGGTAGCGGCCCTCGAACCCGAGGGCGAGACAGGCATACAGCAACTCGAGCAGGTCGCGATTCGCGGGTACGTTCTCGGCGAGGCGCGCCAGCAACTGGAAGAACTTTTCTCCGCCCCAGGTCTCGTTGTGGAACGACACCAGCAGCGTCTGCTTGGCCCACGTGCCGGAGCTGCCCCACGGAGTCGAGGCAATCGTCTCGTCGAGGACGGTGGCCAAGGCATAGGTCGCACCGCGGATCTTGTGCGCTTCGACGCCTCGTGCGCGCGCCTGCTCCTCGAACGTTCGTAGGGCCGCGACCAGTTGTTCGCGCAGCGCGGCGGGATCCGGATGCGAGGCGCTGGTCCGCAACTGCGGCACCAGCCGCAGCAGGGGGTTGGCAGCCGCCACCAGGGCGTTGAGGCCACTGGTTGAATCGGCGGTCGGCGTGGCAGCGTCGAACGCTGTCGCGGGGTAATCGGGCGGGCGCGACGCGGGCTGCGCCCGGCTGCGGCCGCCGGGTACCGGAACGATGATCGTCCGCTCGATATCCGGACGGCCGAACGGATCTTCGTTCGCCATCGTCAGCCCTTGACGGCCCAGCACTCCAGTTCAAGGCCCGGAAACTCGCCAGCCACGTGCAGCGCCAGCCCGCCCGATTTTTCAAGTTCCCTCCAGAGCTCGCCACCTCGGTCCAGTTCGAAGTAGGCGAAGCCAGCGTGGAAGGGGATCTGTCGCGGTGCCACCGGAAGCGCGTTCAGCGCGATGCCTGGCAGCTGCAGGTTCACCAGGTCGCGGATCCGTTCGGCGGGGCCCACCTTGACCTGGGCCGGGAACCGGCTGCGCAGCGCTTCCGCCGGCATCTGCGCCGAGACGGCGAGCACGAAGCTGGCGGCCTTGAGCAGATTGACGTCGCGGATGATGGCGACGCGGACGCCGTAGCTGCGGACCTGGAGCTCGATCGGAACGGCGCCTTGTTCCAGCACCAGGCTCAGCAGGCGGCGCAACTCGTTGGTGACCGAGGCAAACGACGACCGCAAGTCATCTTGTAGGTAAGGCGTGAACTGGGCAACGCGCCGGCGTGGCGCGTCAAACGTGGCCAGATCGCCTGCCAGGGACAGCATCGCCCGGTAAAGCACCTCCGGATGCAGCGACGGCTGCGCAGCGAAGTGCGCAAACACCGGCTCGTGGCGGTTGATCGCCTGCAGGTTGAGCACCTCCGCGATCTCGGCGACGCCGCCGCGACCGGGGTGCGCGAGGCGTTGCGCCAGCACTTCGCCACGCTGGTGCAGAAGCCCGAGAATGTCCTGTACCAGCGTTTGTAGGGCCGGGGCCGCGCCCACGCGCAGGCTTGGCGCGAGGTAGTCGCGATGCAGAACGACGCTGCCATCGGCCCGCCGTTCGAGGATCTGCGCCACGCCCAGGCAAACGAAACCTTCGGTCCCCCGCGGGTCGGCAACAGGCGAAAGCGCGGCCGGCCGATCTGCACCGGCGCCCAGCGCTCCCCCGGCAGCGCCGTGTCACGAATCTCTATTTCCTCAATCGCATGGCGGGCCATGCTCGCGGCATCGCCGTCGTGATCGAAGTCGACCGCGTCGCTCCGTGCGAACGGCAGCGCAAGAACGATGAACTCGTCACGCGCATCCGCCGCGATGTCCAAGGCAGCGGGTGCGGGGTCGACCCGCGGTATGTCGAAACGAGTGCCATCCGGCAGCGTGCCCCGGGCGCGAGTCAGTACCAGTTTGCCCAGTGCAAGCGCCGAGTCGTCGATCTCCAGTTCGGCGAAGCCCCAGCTCAGCGGCGCGAGATCCGCAGTGTGCTGCGCGAGCAGGTGTTCGAAGCGGCGCTCCTGCTGCTGGAGATGCTGCGGCTGGAGGAAGAGGCCCTCGGTCCAAACGACTCGGCTGTGCGATGACATCGATGCGGATGCCTAGGTGCGAGGACGGAAGTCAGCGATCGGTGCGCGCCTGCAGGGCTGCGAGGTGCGATCCGGTCCTTATGTCACTTTAGCGAAACCCTTTGTGCGCCCACTTGAATAGTCTGCGGCCCCTTGCGCGCAGACGCGACTGGAATCGAGAGCCGCCACTGCGAGCGCTCGAGATCGCGGTAGCCCACCAGCACGCCAATGAACTGCACCTCGGGCGCCAGCTTGCGTTCCTGCACCACCCGGTCGCCGGGGCGCAGCACGAGTTCGTCCCGACCGACCAACTCGGGTCCAAGCGTCTCGCGTTCCCGGTCGAACAGCGAGAAGAAGTCCGCCTTCTCGAAACTTGCCGACGACTTCAGCTCGAACAGCTTGACCGTGACCGGCGAAGGCCGACCCCGCGTATCCGGGTTGGCATCCGCGCTCGCCTCGATGGTTAGCTTCACGACCACCGGTTTGGGAGCGGAGCCGCAGCCGGTCAACACCGCGACACCGGCGGCGCCGGCGAGCCGAAGAAACTCCCTCCGTTGGCGGCCGTGGCGGTGCACAACGTCCTGGTTCATGTGCGGCGGGAAGCATTCCGGTGAAGACGGGTACTGCAGACAGTAGCAGCCCGGCGCCGAGGCTGTCGATACTTCCGCAGTCGACGATCGATGCAGCGCGGTGCCGTTTGCCTCGACGGCGATAGACGCCCGCGAGCCATCGCGCCCGGCGCGCGAATTGGATACGATGCGAACAGCCCGTGCGCTTGAGTCGCACGGCATCGGCCGAAGGGCGACGCCATGGCAGTCGAGCAGTACCAGGCCAATGAATCCAGGGACGATCCCGATGCGACGAGGATCGTGCTGCGCGCCGACCCGCCCAGCGGGTTGCAACGTGGCACGCGCCTGCGCGACTTCGAAATCGAGAGCGTCATCGGCGAAGGCGGCTTCAGCATTGTCTACGCCGCCCTCGACCTGAACCTGCGCCGTCGCGTCGCACTCAAGGAATACATGCCGGCGGCACTGGCGCGCCGTGGCGAAGGCCGCACCGTCCAGCCACGAACGGGTCGCGACAGCGAGGTCTTCGATCTCGGAAGGCGAAGCTTTCTCAACGAGGCCCAATTACTCGCGCGATTCGATCATCCGGCGCTGGTCAAGGTGCTTCAGTTCTGGGAGGAAAACGGAACGGCCTATATGGTGATGCCGATCTACGAGGGTCGCACGCTTAAACAGTGGCTGAAGGAGCTCGCGCGTCCGCCAAGCGAGGACGAACTCACGCAGATCGTTGCGCCGCTGCTGGACGCCCTCGAGCATCTGCACGCGGAAAGCGTGTTCCACCGCGATGTCGCCCCGGACAACGTGCTGCTCCTCGGCGACGGTCGACCGGTGCTGCTCGATTTCGGCGCGGCGCGCCAGGTGCTGGCCGACTCGGACAAGGCGCTGACGGCGATTCTGAAACCGAGCTATGCGCCGATCGAGCAGTATGCCGACATGGCTCAGATGAAGCAGGGCCCGTGGACCGATGTCTATGCGCTGTGTGCGGTGCTCTACTTTGCGATCACCGGTGCTGCACCTCCCTCCGCGGTCGCTCGCTCGATCAGCGACAAGATGGTGCCGGCGGTCACCGCCGGTGCCGCGCGCTACTCGGTACGCTTTCTTCGCGCCATAGACGCCGGCCTCGGCGTCCGCCCCGAAAGCCGCCCGCAGTCGATGGCGCAGCTGCGCGAGCGGTTGCTGGGAGAAGCAGCGACCCTCGCCAAGCCCGGCACGATCTCGCGGCCGGCGCCCTCGGCTGGCGCAAGCCGACCGTGGTGGGGCAGTCATCGCAACACAATTGCCGCCGGTGCGACTGCGGTGGTGGCGGTCGTTGCCATCGCCCTCTGGATGACGGGAGGCGAGCCCGTCGGCGATGTGTCTGGGCCGTCACAGGCCGAGAGCGACGAGCGGCCGGCGGCGTCCCGGCCTGCGCTTGCCCCTGCAGTCGCCGAGCCACAACCGGACAGCGACCGCGCGCAGCAACCGAATTCCTCGCGAGACCCTGCGCCGGACGCGACGGCGTCAGCACCTCCATCATCGGCGCTGCGCGCGCCAGAACCCGTCCCGGTTGAGCCGGCGGGCGCGCAGCGCCGGCCGGTGCCATCGAATACCAGGGCGGTCGAGCCCAAGGCAGCCGAGACGTCGCGCCGCGGCAGTGAGGCGGTGGCACGTGCCGCGCCGGCGTCGGGTGCGCGCGAACGATGCCTGCGGATTCTCCAGCGCATGCAGCTTGGCGAACTGCCGAGCCCGGACGAGAAGTCGTTTATGCAAAGGGAGTGCTCATGAAAACAGTCGGACGCATCGGTGCGTTTGTGGTGGCGGGGATCGCGGCTGGCGGCTGCCAGACGCCCGAGCCGCCACCTCCTGCCCCTCCGCCGGCGCCGGTGGCGGCGGCGCCAGCGCCTCCGCCCGCACCCGCGCCCATCCGCGTATTGCCGTTCGACGAAGCGGTGGCGTCCGCCGCGGCGACCCTGCTATCAGGCGCGGCACAGCAGTCGAAGGAGCGGCGGGTGGTTGTCATTGATCCGCTGATCGATGCGGTGTCCGGCATGGAGTCGCAGCAGACGCGACTCATGGAAAAGCGGATCGTCGAGCTGGCAAAGGAAAAGTTTCCGCAGTTCGACGTGCAGCCATTCAACGTGGCGAGTGTCGCCAAGCTGCCGATCGTCCTGGTCGGTACCTTCACACCCATCGATAGCAAGAACCAAGTGCGCACGACGCGCGAGCAGTTTCGTATCTGTCTTGCTCTTGCGGACCTCAACAGCGGAAAGATCTTGTCGAAGGGTGTGGCTCGTTCGCAGCTCGACGGCGTCGATTCGACGCCGACGACGTTCTATCGCGACAGTCCGGTGTGGAGCGGCGAGGACCCCGCGATAAACGGCTACGTGCGTACCTGCCAGGCGACCAAGCCGGGCGATCCGATCGATCCGGTCTACGTGCAGCGCATCGCTACCGCGGCCCTTGTCAACGAAGCAATCGATCTCTTTGAGGCCAACAACTTCAAAGCGGCAAACGAATTGTTTAAAGGTGCGGCGCGGACTCCGGCGGGCGGCCAGCTGCGTGTGCTCAACGGCTGGTTCCTCTCGAGCTGGAATCTCAAGCGCACCGGCGAGGCGCAACAGGCCGCTGCTCAGCTCGCCGAGTACGGGCTGGAACGCCGTAGCTTTTCGATGATGTTCTTGTTCCCTCCGGGGAGGGCACAGTTCGCGCCAGATCGCAGGGTGAGCGGTGCGTATCCGGTACTGCTGCGCGGCGTGGCTCAGAAGTCGGCTGCGACGCCAGCTTGTCTTCAAGTGATTGGCCACGCAAGCCGGTCGGGAACCGAGCCCGCCAACGAAAAGCTATCGCTGGCGAGGGCGAACTACGTCAAGCAACAGCTCGAAAGGGACGAGAAGAAACTTGCCAAGCGAATCACGGCAACGGGCGTCGGTTCACGCGAGTGGATGATTGGCACGGGCTCTGACGACCTCGTCGATGCGATCGACCGCCGCGTTCAGATAAAGGTGGCGGACTGCACTGCCTGAGAGGCGAACCCGCCAGGTCCACGGTTGTCCCCGATACGATCCGGGCGTCAGTGACGGGCGGACATATCCTGCGTCAGCAACGCAAACTTGAGTTAGCTCCTGCACACAGGAGAAGCAAATGGAAGACTTCTTTCTTATTAGTCCGCAGGATCGCCAAGACATGTCGTATGCGATATGCGTTGGGGGTGCGGGGTTGGTCGGTGGAGCGGTGGGCCGCTTTGCCGGCCTCCCTGGTCTGCTTGCTGGCGCGATCGCCGGTGTCGCATACGGCCTGCTTGCGTGTAAAAAGCTTTCGCCGCTCATCGAGCGCAAGCTCTTCTCGCGCGCGGACCGCCTGAGCGATGGTGAAATTCTCCAGGTCCTCGGCGTTCTCCAGCGTGACGCTGGTGTTTCCAGCAAGGCTGACGGGATGTACGTTTTGGCGCAGGTACGTCACGCTGCCGCGACACGCGGCCTGGACCCTCTGCGTCCCCCGAATTCTTGTATGCCCCTGCGTCCGGCTGCCGCGCAGCTACTCGCAGCTCGCGCAGTCAGTGCCAGTGGCTAGCTCTGGCACGTCGACTTTCTTGTTGCGCATTTGAAGCGTTCTGGTTCCTTACAGGCTTGGGCCTATCGGCCGCAGGCGCGATCACTTTGACGTCCCGTCCCGGAAGTCCCGGCGCTTCCCCAGAAGACTTCTGATTGACCGCCTCCGGGGCGGCAGTCCCGCGTGACCTTCGGTCACCCTTCAAGCACCTCGCGCCGCCCGGTTCAGCGCGCCTCCGACACTCCCAAACGCGGGTCGCCCGGCCTAAGGCCCCAAAACGGGCCCGTTTCAAGGGCGACAGCCGTGAGTTTCTGGCCAATGATTTCTCCAGGGTGTCCCGGGTGAAACGACCATAGCGTCCTCGACCCAAGGTGACCCGGCCGCAATCTGCGTAACTCGCGAAGCTTTTGGCCAGGCATCTTGCTGGTTCTGATCTAGTGGTTCACTGAACATGGGACACCGGCGCCCTCGGGCGGGCGCATTGGAGGCCCCATGGATCAGGACCGATCAACTGCTGAAGTACCGCCAGAAAGCCGCGCAAGGCCAAAGGATCCGACTCGCAAGTTGCTGCGTCAGCAACTGTTCGAGTTTTCGCCCCGCCAAAGGCAGGGCGTGTTTGATCTCCGTTCCCTGTGGCCACAGGACGCAGCCGAGCTGGGGCAGTTCATCCGAGAGAGAGTGACCGAAAAGGACGGGACCGCGAGCGCAATAGCCTTGTCCGTCCTGACCGGGTTCCATCCGAACGACCTTTCCAATGTCTGGCTGCATGGGAACGCTCAATCGCTGCCGGCCTTGTCTGTATGTGTGCCCACTGGTTGCCTGATCGTCGACCTTGATCAGGCGATCGACCCGGCGGAGGAACCGGACAGAGAGTCGGTTTCCTCATTCGAGAAGGCCGATCGCCGCGTTCGTCTGCCGCTTCCGCACTTCCTCGCGGACGAACTGCGGCGTCGTCTCGCCGCCCAACCGAACGCCCAGACGATCGGCGACCTGCTGGGTCGGATCTGCCTCAATGGCCGCCTGGCACTCAAGCGCGGGCCAGGGTACCGGCTGCGGCCGACCTGGAAACGGCTGCGGCGGGCGCTACCCCTGATCTGCATCGGGCTGGGCATCCACCCGGTCGTCGCGGCGCTCCTGACGCTCGACTTCCGCGTCACTTCAAAGAGCAACTTCTCGTATCTGACCGTCACGGCCCAGACGCTCGATGAGGCGGCATTCCGGCTGTTCGCACACCTTGGCTGGGGCGAACCCTGCGTCCTTGGCGATCGGCCGCCCGCGGGCTCGCTGACAACGTTGACCCGCCCAGCAGTCACGCAGCACTTCGCGGCGCTAGAGGGTCGTCTTCGGGACCTGCATCCCGGCCGGCACGCGACCACCGAGACTCTGCTTGCTTTCCACAACGCCTACGTCGACTTCTGCGCGACCTTTCTCTGGTTCGTCGGGCTGTCGCGCCAGACGAGCCAACTCGACTTCTCGGCGGCCCTGTTGGCCCCGGCGGCCTGGTTCACGCCTTATGACGACAAGGCGACTGGGCCGACCGGACTTCCGCGTGCCTTGCTGCTCTCGGAGGCTGCCCAGGCGCAGATCCGATTTCATGCAAATCACTGCGCGGCGCTGCTGGGTCGCCTGAAACGGCAACGGACGTCGGTACCACGTTCCCTGGTAACGCAACTGTCCGGCGTTGCTGACGGTCGGAACGTCCCGCTGCTCGCAAGCATCGACCCGACCTCGCGCGAGCCGCAACCGATGGGCACTGCGTCGATTCTGTCCGCTCCCGGCGCCAGGCACTGGCCCGGCGATGCCGGGCGCCACTACTTCCTCAGCCGGTACTTCGAGCTGGGCATGTCGGACGCTCTGCTTGATATTGCCGCGCGGCACGCCACGGCCGGAACCGAGCACATGTCGTCGACGTCCCGAATGTCGCTGTGGGCGGCGCACCGGCAGATCAACGCGTTCCAGATGGCTGAACTGGCGCGACTCGGTCTCTCGCCACTGCCCGGCCTGTCAAGGCGCTAGGAGGCAATGACATGGACTGGGTTGTCGGCAAACGACCGCACTACAACGAAGCCCGGGATCGAGTCGCGCGCGGCCACGTCTTCCCGGTGCCTTCAACCATGGCGGCCGCGGCAAGGTTCGAAGATTTCCGGCGCCGGGTGTTCTGCTGCCAGCTCGGAACGCCCGACGCGCCGTCGATGCGGCTCGCGTCGCTTGTCGCCTGCGAGATCATTATCGACGCGACCAAGCTTGAGCTTGCCTATGCGGCACTGGACGACGTGCGACTGTGGGATGGTCGGCCGTGCATCGACTGGCAGCAGCCCGGCGCACCGGTCGAACGGCGGTTGCTGTCGCCGATGACAACGGCCGTCGCGCTGTCCGCGCCGGGCGTCCCGTTCGAGGTCGCGAAAGCCTCGCTGCGGACGGCGCTGGTCACCGCGCGGATCTACGACGCTCGCGACGGCCAACGCGACGTCCTCGAGATGCTGCTCGAGGATGCCGGAGCGTGGTCCATCGCCTTTCTTCCTGGATACCTGTTTGCCCATGTGCTCGGTTCCGTCCAGCTCGCGTCGCTGCCTCGTACCTGCCTCGCTCGCGGTACGCAGTTGCGTCCTCTGTCGCCGGTCGAGGGGATCGATGCGGCGGAGACCGTGCCGAGGGAACTTGCCGCGATGCTGCGCAGGACTGTAGCGACATCGCCAGCGCACTCCGAGGCGGCCGAGCTCAAGGAGCTGGTGCTGTCGCGGATCGTGCGGACGTCCGGGACGCCCGAGTATGTCAACCGGCGTCGCTCGATCCAGCTTCTGTCGTCGTTGCTCCAGGGCGAGATCCACGGGTCGGTCCATTGCGCGCTGATCGTCGGCTTCGCGTTGTACCTGCTGGGCACCGGGACGGTGCGCACGTCGACGCCGTCACTCGGGACCGTGGCGGAGTACTGGGCGCTGCTGGCCGAGCCGTTGCTGGCGGTTCTGCCACAACTCCTGGCCGGGCCCGGTGACCCCGAGGCATGGCGCGCCGGATATATGCAGGTCATCGAAGCGGTCGACCCCGGCAGTCGGCACAAGGCGAGCGCGGCCTTGTCGGCTTTCCACCTGTACATATCGGACTATTGCGACGCCCCGGAGATGATTGGAGCGATAGGTCGCGGCCTGTTCGAAGAGCCGGCGCCGCGCGCCAATTTTCTCTGGCCGCACGAGATCGATGCGGTGCGGCGCCGGCTCCCCGCCGACTCGCAGGATCGGGTCGTGAGGCAGGCGCGGGTCCTGTTCGAACTTCTGGTCGCCACTGAGGGACGGTGCTCGGAGATGCTCAGCGCAGCCCTCGGCGCGCTGCGGTTCGACGAGCCTGGCAGGGCGCGCCTCGTGATCGACCCGTTGCCAAGTCATGGACGGCTCAAGACGCCAGCGGCGCGGCGCGAGGTGCCGATGACCGACCCCACGGCGGCTGCCGTGCTTGCCAGCTGGCACAGATGCCGCATCGAGGAGGGCGCCGGGCCCCGCGACCTGTTGTTCGGTGACCCGCATGCGCCGCGTCACATCGACCGGGAAATGGCGACGCGCGCCGTATTGCTCGCCGAACTGCGGGCGGTGACCGGCGACGCGGAAGTGACGCTGCATTCGCTGCGCCACACTCGCGCAACGCACGACATCTCCAGCGTCGCCGAAGGCCCGGACGAAGAGCGCGAAGTCGAGCAGATCGCTGCCCGCCTCGGGCACGAATCCGCATCGGCGACCTATCGCCATTACTACCACCTGCCGGAGGTGGACCTGCGGCGAGAACTTGATCGCCTCGAAGGGCAGATCCCGCTGCCCGAGGCGGTCGCGAGTCAGTGGCTGGGCGTGCCCAAAGGCACGTTGCGCAAGCGGTGGCTGCGCGCTCGCGTCGCGCCTGCCGAGTTTGTCTGGGGCGAACTGCGCAGCCCGCGGCGCGCTGCCAGCTTTCCCGACATCTCCTCGGGCATCCCGCTCGCGGCCAGCTGTGACTGCGCGCAGGCGCCGGAAATCGCCGCGCGGCTCACCTATCGCAGCGTCGCCAATGCGCTCCGCGATGCGACGGCGGGCCACTCGATCCCGGCGATCGTGCGTCGAACCGGCGAGACGCCGGAAATCGTGCGCCGCGTGCTGGTCACGGCGGCCGAAATCGCGGGCCGGCACCTCGCGGCGCGCGAACTTGACGGTCCCACGGATCTCGTATTCGGGGCCATCTGGCGGGAGTGCTCGTTCCGCCCGGATGCGCCAGCGGCGCTGCAGGCGAAGTACGCGGTGCTGGTTGATTACCTCGACGCCGTCGAGGCGGATGACGAGCTGATGCGGGCAGTGCGCTCCTGGAGCGAGTGCCTCAAAGGACGTTACGTCAGCCTGGAGAAGCCGACACGGGCGGTGCCCCTGCTCGCGCTGCTGCGGCGCGCGCGCCTGGATGCCGGCCAGCTGGTCGTCCGACTGGCGCCGCGCGCGACCGACTCCGGAGACGCTGCCGCCGAACTGGAGGCTGCGGTGACGGAGCGGTTTCGCGGGGTCTTCGGATCCGTGCCGCGCATCGAGCGCCGGAGTGAGCGACGCGGCCGCCCGCGCGCCTACTTGCTCGTCCGCGGGTCCACGGACGGTGCCGAGGCGAAGTCCGCCAGTCTGGCCATGGGCGGCTTCCACTTCCTGCTGCTGGCCGCGGCCGTGCTGGTCCGGACGGCAGCGAACGCGGAGACCGTCCAGTGAATCGCGTGCCGTTCTATGTGCAGCCGGTGCCCGACGACGAGGACGGCGGGTGGTCAGCGGGACGGCTCCTCAAAGCGCAGCAGCGCGTGCTGACGACTGTGCTCGCGGCGGTTCCGGGGCTGGGCGCCATGACGCTGTTCGAGACGGATGCCTGCGTTGTCGTACACGAGGGTGGTCTTGCCATCGAGGTCAGGCTGGCACCAACACGGCAAGGCAGTTTGAGTTGGGACGGTGTGGCGCGTCGCATGAGCACGAAACGCCTGCAGGAGACCGCGCTTGCCGAACTGCGATCACTGCGGGCGTCAATCGCCAGCACTCAACGCGGGGTCGACATTTTGACCGCCGAACTCAGGGCCCATGGGCTTGGCCTGCTGCGAGCACTTGAACGAGAAGAACGCGCACTGCTGGATCTCGTGGCCTCCGCAGCGAAGCGCGAACTGGAGTTCTCGCTGCCCGGTGTACGGGAAACCCTGTGCCTGCCGCAGCTGGAGAAGCACTTGTTGGACGAACACACAGTGCGTCTGCGCATGCAGATCCGGAGCGTCGGCCCGGCTTCAGCGGAGGCCATCAGCGTCGAGGCCCTGGGCCCAAACAACGTCTGGCAACACCTCGATGTCGGATCCAAGACGTTTGCCCTGAACTCCGATGGGGAGAGGTTCTCCGAGTCCGAGCGCCGCTGCCTCGCGAGAGCGTACGAGAGCCGGGCGCCGCTTGAAGCCGAGGTGCGGCTCCTGCGATCCGTCGCGAGCCTGCGCGTCGTAGGCGGCAGGATGGAATATGCTTTACTCGAGTGTCCTGTGGTCTGAACCGCGGGACCGGAACATCCGACAAGACATCTGTGCTGACCGTCGACGACAAGGTCCGCTTCACGCCAGGTGAGATCGAGAGTGCGAGAAGCCTTGGTATCGAGCTTGCTTCCGTACGTACACGAGCTGGGTACGCTGATGCGGTGGTCCGGCTGATTCGGGTTCTGGAGGTTGAGCGACCCGAGCTTCTTGAGCAGATTGCGTCTGCGCTTGCCAAGGAGACTGGCAAGCGGATGCCGGTGAGGCTTCGTCGCGTTCGCTAGTGCTTCGGCCGCCGCCCGGTGCCTGGCGGATGTGAGCCCTCAGCGCGTACGCAGGTACATCACTTTGTGGGCCGACCCGGGGGACTGCCGCTCCTCCGTGACGAAGAGGTCGGTCTTCGCCCTGATGAGATCGGAAAGCTTCTTGTAGCCGTAAAGCCTCGAGTCGAACTCGGGCTGCAGCTTGTTGAGATAGCTGCCGAACGTCCCCAGGTGGGCCCAGCCCGCATCGTCGACTGACTGCTCCAGTGCCTGCATCAGGAAGGCCTCCGGGATCTCCAATGGCGCTTGCGGCGGCGGTGGTGCCGCGCTGGGCGGGGCTGGCGAGGGAGTCACCGGCTGCGGCGTTGTGACGGCCTCGTCGGCGGTTGCACGGAGTACCTCGGTGAACGTGAACTTGTGGCACGCATTGCGGAACGCCACCGGCGTCTTCTGCTCGCCGAAACCGAGCACCATCAATCCTTCCTCGCGCAGCCGGACCGCGAGCCCGGTGAAGTCACTGTCGCTCGTGACCAGGCAGAAACCGTCGAACCGGCGTGTGTACACGAGGTCCATCGCGTCGATGATCAGCGTGCTGTCGGTGGCATTCTTCCCCGTCGTGTAGGCGAACTGCTGCACCGGCTTGATGGCGTGACGCTGCAGCACCTTCTTCCAGGCCGAACTCGCCTGGGTCGTGAAGTCGCCGTAGATCCGGCGGACGGTGGCCTCGCCGTAGCGCGCGATTTCGGCGAACAGTCCATCGATCACCGCGGCCTGCGCGTTGTCCGCGTCGATCAGTACGGCGAGTCGCGCCGTCGGCTCTTCCGAGTCGCTTCTCTTCTGGTTTTTCTGATTGACCATTCCCGGGTCCATGGCGTTCTGGTCGAATGCCCGCAGGATATAACGTCGCGCCGCGAACGCTTGCGGTTGTCTCTCTGTCCGAGTAGCTTTGGCAAGAATGACTTGCAAGCTTTCATCATGAGCAACTTCTCGCTAGGCGAATACGCTCTCGTCGGTTTTGCCGGCTTCTGGGGTGTCGTGGGACTGGGCATCATTGTGACGGCCGGCTACTTCTGGCTGAAGCAGCGATACTCACGCACTACGCAGAATCGGGCTTCGCTGCGCCAATAGACCACACGAGGACGCGACCGCGCCGTCGTTCCTTTCCTGACGTTTGCTTCTTACGGCAGCGAAGGCAGAGTCCTTGGCGAAGCTTGAATTGGATTTTTCTCTTCGCACAACGCTAGAAGACTATCGTGACAAGCAAGCCGTTCGGTGCTGTTAGGAGAAGCGCGCGCAGTCGTTGGTGTGAAGGCATGGCTCGAGCGCCGTCGCGCGGAAGGCGCGAGCGGGACCGACCTGCTATTTGGATGGCCGGACGCCCCACGCCGGGCCTGGCAGTGGCCCCGGACGGTGTCGCCACTGCGGCAACTGCTGAAGGAGGCTAGCGGCGATCCGTCGCTCTCGGTGACCTTGGGGAGCCGCGAAGAGTGATCTCGCAGCGCTTCGGGAATCTATCCGTGAGAATCAAGGGAGATTCGACGAGGTCGCAGCGATGATCCGGGAACTTGGCTTCGAGATGCTGGCATTGAACTGCCTGGTGGCGCAGCGTGGTCGGCCCAAGGTCATGTGTGCTGACAAAGGCAGCGAGTTCACCGGACGCCTGCTCGACCTTTGGGCTTATCACATCAGGTACGGCTGGACTTCAGCCGGCCAGACAAGCCGACGGACATGTGCTTCATCGAAAAGTTCGATGGATCACTGCGCGACGAGTGCCTGAACGAGCACTGGTTCCTGACACTGGCGCACGCCCAGGCCGCGATCGAATCCTGGCGGCTTGAGTACAACACCGAACGGCCGCACAGCGCGCTCAGTTACCTCACGCCGCAGCAGTTTGCGCAAGCGCATGCTGCCCGCGCGAGCGCGGGCAGCATGCAACCCAAGCCCGAAACACAGGCATCTTTAATCGCGGACTCCAAATCGATGCCGGACTAAACAGGGGAGCACGTCGGCAGGAGCCAAGCAAAGGGCACTAGCGCGAAGGCGCCGACGATGCGTCGACCTGGGCCGGCGAGAATGAGGCACACAGCTGCCCCAATACCGACTAAGACGAGGGAGAGCGCCGTCCAGTAGAGCGCGACGACGAGCGATGCCCGCGCGAGCGGGTACTCCCACCAGAACTCTTGCCCCGCGAAGGCCGCTAGGCCCCAGAGCACCGCCAGCACCGCGACGCAGGACATTAGAAGCGGGAAAGCACGCACTTAATACTCTCTGAGCAACGGTCCGACGCTGTTTCGTCGGCTCATCTCTTGGAAATCTCCGACCTGAGGACAGCTTGGTTCGGCTCGACCAAGAGCTTCGACAAGAATGACCCTTTTCGATCTCTTCCGGTGGTCCGAATTCAGTACGGGTCGACGGTCTTCGAAGCAGTCCTACCCAAGAGGCCGAAGAACTTTGCAGCCCCAGCACAGGCATCCACCAATCTAGTGTTCACTACTTCCTGTGCATTCTAAAAAAAGGCGGGCGAATCCTCCACATTCAAGGGTCGGTCTCAACCTCTTCTGTGATGCGCTTCAGGACCAAAATCCCTGTTCATGCGAAGAAGGATTTGTCGTTCGATGAGCTTCGACGGAAAGAGGGTAGGTGCTATGTTGACGAGGTCGGGCAGCAAATTGCCTTCTTGGAATCACCAGGGGGATGCTCGTGGACTTGGTCGGCATGCACATGAGCGGACTGCGCCGCCAGCGGCCAGGGCATTAGGCAAGACGATGGGAATGCGCTTTTGCAGGCGCCGCGAAGTTCTGATCACCCGCGCCGGTAATCACTGATAGCTACGCTGGTGTCAGGCAATGTCCGCTTGCATCAGCGGCCTGGTTTTCACAGTCCTACCAGAAGGAGCCCGCACCAGGTGTTTAGTACCGGGCTGGTAGCGGTCCCTTGCCCGGAATTCGTGCTGCGATCGTGACCATACAATGATATGGTGTTTCTGCCATATCTCGCGTAAACTGTGCTAATGGCGAAGCCCAGCTTCGAGTGGGACGAGCGAAAGGATGCGGAGAACCAGTCCAAGCACGGGATTCCGTTCGCGTTGGCCCAGTACGCCTTCGCCGACCCGAGGCGCGTGATTGCCGAGGACACGGCGCACAGCACCAAGGAGCCGCGGTTTTTCTGCTTCGGCAGTGTTGGCGAAGGCATCTTGACCGTTCGCTTTACCTATCGGGCGGGAATCATCCGCATCTTCGGTGCCGGCTACTGGCGCAAGGGAAAGACGATCTATGAGCAGGAAAATCGCATACACAAATGAGCCGATCGGGGAGCCTCGGGTGATCCGGGACTTCCTGCCGTCGCCGGCAGAGTTGGCGTTTCGGGATGAGGATGTGAAGATCACGATCACGCTGAGCAAGAAGAGTGTGGAGTTCTTCAAGTCCGAGGCCGCCAGGGCGGACACCCAGTATCAGCGGATGATCCGTCGCCTGTTGGACGCCTACGTTGACGCCCATGCCGCCGATCGGCCGCGGCGCGCGCGAGGAGTTCGGACAAAGGTCACCGACTGAGATGCGCTGAGCAATGGCCGCTCTGCGGGCACTCGGCAGCGTCTGCCTTTTGAAGACGCTGACCGCGGCTCCGGGTCGGGTCTCGGTCGATCCGAACGTCAGCTTCGCGGCGGTAAATGATTGCCGGCCGGCGAGGTCTGTCTATCGGTGCGCGCACTCGAGGCACCGCCTGGGATGCGGCGCGATGCAAAACCGCAGCAACTGGCGCCGGGCGCCAGTTCTCAACTAGGGCCTGTTAACACTATCTGAGCGCATCGGCGATCAGGGCGAAATGAATAAACGCGTGGTTGCCGATATCGCGCTCAATGGCGTCCCACACATAGAGAATCTTGCGGCGACCGAAGGGGCGGATGTAATGCACACCTTCCAGCAGCACGCTGTCCTTCAGGCGCTCGCGGATCGTGCGGGGGTCGTACTTGATGCGGAGTGACAGCTCCTCGGTGGTCAGCAGTTCGGAAGACATGAAGCCTCGTTCGGGTGGATTGGCCCGCAACTTCGCGGGAACAACTCACCGTACGAAATGACGCTCCGACTTCAAGTGCCTCCGCCGACAACCGCAATTACCTCGGCTCGCCTCTGCTCATGCACATGCTGTCGTGCATTCAAGTGCGGCAATTACTTCATCGCCGCACGGGCGTGCTGTTCGCGACGAATCACGGCAAGCGATGCGACGCGGCGTTGGTGTCAAGTGAAGTCGCGTGAGACCGGGCCACTGCCGATTCGTCGATAGGTGCTGTCAACTGCATTCGCAAACGGCTACCAGCAGATACAGCCGTCGCGGGCCACGCTTGGGCCACAGATGGGCCACAAGTCAACTGCGGTTCGGCTCCGGGTTGGGCGGTTGGAAGGATTCGCGCATCACTGGCGAGCGGAAACCCACCTCAACGCACTTCAGACCAACCCACGCCGATGGAGTGAAAGGTGACCTAAGGTCATGCGCGGCGACGGGGCTGGATGACCTTAAGTCGAAGCGCCCGAAGGTCAGCGCGATTGGGCCACGCCGGAGTGAGACCTACGGTCATTTTTGTTGCATCGTGAAATGCGCGGCGCTGTCGTGGGCCACGGATGGGCCACATTTGGGCCACCGGTGGGCCACAACGCAAAAAAGCCGCTTCGTCAGCGGCTCTTTGCAATGCAACTACCTGATTTGTTTGGTTGCGGGGGAAGGATTTGAACCTTCGACCTTCGGGTTATGAGCCCGACGAGCTGCCAGACTGCTCCACCCCGCGGCAACTTTTTGTGAGACCAGAATGATACACGAAGCGGCGTGGCCGAGCCCATTACACCCGCCGCGCAGCAACACAGGTACGGATAAGGACAGCCCTTCCATAGCCTGAGATTCTCGACGGCAGTCTTCTCTTCCCAACGACGGTGCCCGGCCCTTGCTAGATTCGCACTTTTGACGCTTGCTCCGGGGTCCTTTGACTGCTAGCTGGTATTCCCATCCGGGTGTCTGGTCGTACGGATTCGCTGCACTCGCGTTTGCCTGGCTGGCCCTGCGCCTGATGACCCACTGGCAGCCGGGCGGTAAGCCCGCGATGCTGCTGGCGATGGCCGGCGCCAGTTCGGCGGCGGCGGCTGCAGCCGTTCTGTTTGCGGTCCTGCCGTCCATGAATACATGGTGGATCGCATGGGGGCTGGACCTGCTGCGCAGTGCTGCAATCCTCGGGTTCCTGCTGGCTTTTCTTGGCGTCAGGGACAAATCAAAGGAGGCGCAGCGCGCGGGCAGGGGATGGGCGATGCTGGCGAGCATCGGGCTGGTGCTGCTCCTCGCGCAACTTCTGCTCGGGGTGAAGCCGCCCGGGGTACCCGACCTTGAAGTCACGGCCCACAAGCTCGGGTTCGCTTCGGAGCTCGCATTGGCCGTGTTCGGGCTGGTTCTTGCGGAGCAGTGCTATCGACGCACGTCCGCCGGGGCTCGGTGGCAAGTGCGCCCGCTGCTGCTCGGCATTGCGGGTGTCCTTGCGTTCGATCTGGTGCTGTACACAGACGCGCTGCTGTTCCGCGTGCTCGAGCCGGATCTGTGGTCGGCACGCGGCATCGCCCAGGCCATCACGGTGCCGCTGATGCTGATCACGCTGCAACGGACCCGCGACTGGTCGTTCGAGCTTTCGATATCGCGCGGCGTGATGACCGGTTCGACGGCGCTGCTGGCGGCGGGAGCCTACCTGGTGCTGATGTCCGGAGCCGGTCTGCTGCTGCGTTACGTCGGCGGATCGTGGGGCAGGGCGCTGGAGTCCGCGCTGGTGTTCGCTGCGCTGTTGCTGCTGGTGGCGGTTGGCATGTCGGCGACGTTTCGTGCCAAGCTGCGCGTGCTGGTCGCCAAGAACTTCTTCACATACCGCTACGACTACCGCGAGGAGTGGCTGCGCTTCACGAATACGCTGGGCAGCGGGACGGCGGCCGAACCCTGGTATGCCTGTGTGCAGGCACTGGGGGACCTGGTGGAGAGCCCCGGCGGCGCGCTCTGGTTGCGGGACGTGGACGCCTACCGCCAGGTCGTGCGATCAGGGCTGCCGGCCGACCCGGCTCGCCTGCCGGAGACCGACCCGCTGCCGGCATTCCTCCGACGCACCGGCTGGGTGCTCGAAATCAGCGATGTCATTGCGAAGTCGTCGAAGTACGAAAGCCTGTCTCTGCCGACGTCGATTGCCGCCATCCGAGAAGCGTGGCTGATCGTTCCACTGCGTACGGCCGATCAGTTGGTCGGCTTTGTGGTGCTTACCGAACCGCGCGTGAAGATCGACCTCGACTGGGAGGTGCTCGACCTTCTGAAGACCGCAGGCCGTCAGGCGGGCAGCTACCTGGCATATGCGCAGGCGACGGAGGCATTGCTGGAGGCGCGCAAGTTTGACGCGTTTCATCGCATGTCGACGTTTGTCGTGCATGATCTGAAAAACCTGATTGCGCAGCTGCAGCTCCTGCTTTCGAACGTCGAGCGGCACCGTGACAATCCGGATTTCCAGCGCGACATGCTCCGGACCATCGAGCACGTCGTCGGCCGCATGCACCAGCTGACGCTGCAACTGCGTCCAGAGGGGTCGGCCACTGACCCGGCCCGGGCAGTTGACGTCGGCGCGGTTGTGCGCAGAGTGCAGGCCCTTCGCGCCGCGGGTCGCAGCGGCCTGAAAGTCGAAGGGGGCGAGGGCATGCTCGCCTGGGCACACGACGATCTGCTCGAGCGCGTGATCTCTCACCTCGTGCAGAACGCGTTCGATGCCTCGGGGGCGCAGCCCGATGTGATGGTGCGGGTCCGGCGCGAAGGCGATGGCGTGTTCATTGATGTTGAGGATCGTGGCAAAGGTATGACTCCCGAGTTCATTCGCGACCGCCTGTTTCGACCGTTCGAGACGACCAAGGACTCGGGCATGGGTATTGGCGCGTTCGAGTGCCAGCAGTATGTCCAGCGGGTGGGCGGGCGTCTCGAAGTCGAAAGTGCGCCGGAGCAGGGGACGCGCATGCGCATCCGTCTGCGCGCGGTCGAGCCTGCCCGATCCGTGAGCGAGGTGGCCGCATGACCGAAGCGCGGCGCGCTTTGCTGGTCGTGGAGGACGATCCGGCACTGCAGACGCAGATGAAATGGGCCTTTGATGCCTACGAGGTCGCCGTCGCGTCGGACCGGGAAGAGGCCATCGCGCAGCTGCGCCGGGTGGAACCCGCGGTCGTGACGCTGGATCTCGGGCTTCCGCCGGAGACGGGCAGCGTCGGTGAAGGCTTCCGCACGCTCGAGAAGATCCTCGAGCTCGCACCGGACACGAAGGTGATCGTCGTTACTGGCCAGCACGACAGCGCAAACGCCCGACGTGCCGTGGCTCTCGGTGCCTATGACTTCTTCGCCAAGCCGTTCGACGCTGAAGTCGTGTCGCTGATCATCGACCGCGCATTCCGTATGCACGAGTTGCAGGCGGAGAACCGACGGCTGCTCGCTTCGCGCACGGACGGGCAGGGAGGCATCATCAGCGGCGCGCCGTCGATGCTGGCGGTCTGCCGCATGATTGAAAAAGTCGCGGCGACCACCGCGACCGTCCTGCTGCTTGGCGAATCAGGGACCGGCAAGGAGTTGCTGGCTCGCGCACTGCATGAGTCTTCGCCGCGCAGCAAGAAGCGCTTTGTCGCGATCAACTGCGCGGCGATCCCCGAGAACCTGCTCGAAAGCGAGCTGTTCGGCTACGAGCGCGGGGCCTTCACCGGGGCGACCAAGCAGACTCCTGGGCGCATCGAGACCGCGAATCAGGGGACGCTGTTCCTCGACGAGATCGGCGACCTGCCGATGTCGCTGCAGGCGAAGCTGTTGCGCTTCCTGCAGCAACGTACTGTGGAGCGGCTGGGTGGCCGCGACGAGATTCCGGTCGATGTGCGCATCGTGTGCGCAACGCACCAGAACCTCCAGGATCGCATCTCCTCAGGTCTGTTCCGCGAGGACCTCTTCTACCGCCTGGCCGAGATCGTCGTGACGGTGCCGCCGCTGCGCGACCGTCCGGGTGACGCGGTGCTGCTTGCACACTCGTTTGCGCGCCGATATGCCGACGAACAGAAACAGGCTCGCATCGGACTCAGTGACGAGGCGCTCGTCGCCATCGAGCGCCATCGCTGGCCGGGGAACGTCCGCGAGCTTGAGAACGTCATGAAGCGCGCGGTGATCCTCGCCGACGGTCCGGTGCTGCGGGCCAGCGATCTCGGGCTGGATGGAGCGGCCCAGGAGGAGGAGCCGCTCAATCTCCGGGAGGCGCGCGACAGCGCCGAACGGCGTGAATTCGTACGCGCATTGGCGCGAGCCAACGGCAACCTGTCCAAGGCGGCTGACCTCCTCGGGATCAGCCGTCCCACGCTATACGACCTGCTCAATCGATTCGGATTGAGGAAACAAGAATGAGACGCCCACAGATGCCATTCACACATTCGACGGTTTTCGCTTGGCGGCTGGGAGCCGCGCTGATGGGGATCGCAGCTGCACTCGGCCTTGCCGCCTGCGGCGCCGACAGCCCGACTGAGCTCATGCGTTCGGCGCAGGAGTATCAGGCCAGGGGCGATCATCGCGCAGCGATCATCCAGCTTAAGAATGCCGTGCAGAAGCAGCCGGAAAACGGCGAGGCTCGCCTGCTGCTGGGGCGCTCCTCGCTGGCTGTCGGCGACACCGCCTCGGCCGAGAAGGAGTTCCGCAAGGCGCTTGAATTCGGTCAGCCGAAGTCGATAGTGCTGCCGCTGGTGGCCCAGTCCCTGCTCGAGGGTGGCCAGTCGGACAAGGTCATCTCGGAGTTCGCAGGGGTGAAGCTGGACGATCCCAAGTCGGATGCGGAACTGCGGGTGCGGGTGGGCGAGGCGCAGACGCGCATTGCCAAGCTGTCGGACGCAGCGACCTCGTTCGCCGCCGCGTTGGCGGCCGACCCGACGAATGTCCGGGCCCAGCTGGGCCAGGTCCGCCTGCTGGCCATCGACAGGAAGCTCGACGAAGCGCTGGCTCGGGCCGACAAAGTCGTGGCAGACAACCCCAAGTCTGCTGAAGCCAGGGTGCTGCAGGGTGAGCTCAAACTTGCTGCCGGAGACAAGGCCGGCGCCCGCGCGGCGCTCGAGCAGGCCATTGCGCTCGCGCCCGTGCTGCCCGCTGCACGCTACGAGTTGATATCGCTGCTGCTCTCGGACTCCCAGTTCGATGCGGCCGCCGAGCAGGTGACCGCCGCGCGCGCAGCTCACGGCGACGATCTGCGCCTAGCCTACGCTGAGGCGTTGATCGCCGTCGGGCGGAAGGACTATGCCAAGGCGCGCCAACTGACGCAGCAGGTGCTCAAGCGGGCTCCCGACCATGTGCCGACGCTGGTCCTGGCCGGCGCGGTCGACTATCAGGAAAAGCGTTACGCGGAGGCCGAGGGCTCACTCCAGCGCGCGGTGAGCCTGGCGCCGCAGCACGGCGGCGCCAGGATCCTCCTGGTTCGTAGCTACCTTGCGACTAACCAGACGGCGCGCGCGCTGGACGCTATCCAGCCGCTGGTCGATTCCGGCATCACTCTCGATCGCGGCACCATGATGCTTGCCGGCGAGACTTATCTGGCCAATGGCGACATCCGGCAAGCCTCGAAATTCTTCGATGCGGTTTCCAAGGCTGAGCCGCAGTCGTCGATGGCCCGTGTCCGCCTCGGGCAGATTGCGCTGCTTCGTGGCGATCTTGACGCCGGGATCAAGGAGCTCGAAACGGCCACGGTCGAACAGGGAGCGCCGATCCAGGCGGAGATGTCCCTTGTAGCCGCGTATATCCGCAAGGGGGATACAGCAAAGGCACTGCAGGCGGCTCAGGACATCGTGAAGCGGGAGCCGAAGAATCCAACGGCACATCAGATCCTCGGGTCCGTGCACGCCGTGCGCAACGAGATACCCGCTGCACGAGCGGAGTACGGCAAGGCCCTCGAACTCAATCCGACCTTCCTCGCCGCTGCCGGAGGTCTTGCCCGGCTGGACATCGCCGAAGGCAAGCCCGCCGACGCGCGCCGACGATTCGAACAGATTGCCGAGAAGGATCCGAAGAACGAACTGGCGCTGCTGGGACTCGCCGAAGTAATGGCGGGAACCGGCGCGACAACGGCTGAAATCGCGCCGGTACTGCAGCGGGCAGTCCAGGTGAAACCGGATTCGGTCGCGGCGCGTCTCGCGCTGGTGAATCTCTACCTGCGGGACAAGAACACGCGAGCGGCGCTGACAGCGGCGCAGGAGGCGGCGGCTGGCCTCGGTCAGGACTCGCGTATCCAGGATGCGCTGGGGCGTGCGCAACTGGCGGCGGGCGAGACAAACCAGGCGATCGAGACGTTCAATCGATTGGCCGCTGCGGAGCCCAACTCCCCAGTCCCGCTGATGCGCCTGGCCTCGGTGCACATCAGCCGGAAGGACCTCGACAAGGCGATCGAGGCCCTGCTGCGGGCGCAGAAGGTTGCACCGCGCGACGCTGCGGTCGCTCATGACCTGGTTCTCGCTTACGTTATGCAGGGAAAGTCCGACGAGGCGCTCAAGCAGGCACGTGCCCTCCAGACGGCGGCCCCGAAATCCGCGGCTGGTTTCGTGCTCGAGGGAGACGTACACGCTGCCTCCAAGCAATGGACTGCGGCTGAACGCGCCTACCGCGAGGGGCTGAAAGTCGAAGCGGGCGCTGTGCAACTGGCCATGAAGCTGCACGGGGTGCTGGCCGTGCAGGGCAAGAAGGCCGAGGCCGACGCCCTGGCGCGCAAATGGCTTGTCGACTATCCGCGCGATGTTGCGTTTCGCGGTTACATGGCGGAGCAGGCGCTTCGCGCGGGCGACAACAAGACAGCCATGGCGCTTTACCAGGCGGTCGTGGCGCAGCAGCCCAATAACGTGGTGGCACTGAACAACCTGGCCTGGGTGATGGACAAACTGGGCGATCCCAAGGCAATGGAGCCCGCGGAGCGTGCGCTGAAGCTGGCGCCGGACAACCCGCTCGTTCTGGACACCATGGGGGTGCTGCTGACGTCCCGCGGCAATGCTGCCAAGGGCGTCGAGTATCTGGCCCGGGCGACCGCGCTGGCCCCGGACCGGCACGACATCCGCTTGAACTATGCGAAGGCGCTGATGAAAGCCGGACGCGCCGACGATGCCCGCAAGGAGCTCCAGCAGCTGAAATCGGTAAGCCAGGATTTTCCGGGCAAGGCCGAGATCGAACCGCTCCTGAAGCAGCTGTGATCGGGCAGGACATAAAAACGAACGGAAGGCTGTATTCATCATGGGTGTCATTGGAGTCGTTGGGCTCGGCTATGTCGGATTGCCGCTGGCCGTGGAATTCGGAAAGAAGGTCAGGACGATCGGCTTTGATCTACTCCCTCAGAAGATCGAGTCGTATCGCCGCCACGTCGATCCGACGGGAGAAGTGAGCAGCGACGACCTGAAAGCAGCACAGTTCCTCGAGGCCACCAGTGATCCGACCCGGCTTTCGGAAGCGGACTTCGTCATCGTTGCCGTGCCCACGCCGATCGACGCTGCGCACCGGCCGGACTTTTCGCCCCTGGTGGGCGCGAGCATCACGGTAGGTCGTCACATGAAGAAGGGTGCGACCGTCGTGTACGAGTCGACGGTCTACCCTGGCGCCACGGAGGAGGTCTGCATTCCGCTGCTAGAGCGGGAATCCGGCATGAAGTGGAAGCAGGACTTCTTTGTTGGCTACTCGCCGGAGCGGATAAACCCCGGCGACCGCGAACACACGCTGGCTCGCATCGTCAAGGTGGTGTCGGGCGACACGGCCGCGACGCTGGAGCGCGTGGCCGAGACGTACGAGATGGTCGTAACGGCGGGCGTGCACCGGGCCTCCAGCATCAAGGTCGCAGAGGCGGCGAAAGTGATCGAAAACACCCAGCGGGATTTGAACATCGCGCTGATGAACGAACTCGCGCTGATCTTCCATCGCATGGATATCGACACAACGGAGGTGTTGCAGGCGGCCGGCACCAAGTGGAACTTCCTTTCGTTCCGACCCGGGCTGGTCGGCGGTCACTGCATCGGTGTCGATCCGTACTACCTTACGTACAAGGCCGACATGCTGGGGTACCACCCGCAGGTCATCCTGGCTGGGCGACGCATCAACGATGGCATGGGGCACTACGTCGCCGAGCAGACGGTCAAGCAGCTGATCCAGTCCGGTGCCCATGTCAAGGATGCCGACGTCATCGTGCTTGGGCTGACGTTCAAGGAGAACTGCCCGGATCTGCGTAACTCGCGAGTGATCGACATCGTGCGGGAACTGCAATCCTTCGGTGCGCGGGTCAGCGTGCATGATCCGCTGGCCGATCCTCAGGAAGCCATGCACGAGTACGGTGTGTCGCTGTGCTCTTGGGATGACCTTCCGCGCGCGAGTGCGATCGTCGCCGCGGTGGCGCACGACGACTTTCGCAAACGACCTGTCGATGACATGCTCGGCAAGCTGCTTCCCGGCGGCCTGTATGTGGACGTCAAGTGCCAGGCGGACGCCGAGGTGCTGCGCGGCAAGGGGCTGACCGTGTGGCGCCTGTAACAGGCCGCACCCGGCGGCCGGGCAGACATCAGTGATGTCGCGAGCACTGGCCGCACTGGCCTTGGTGACGGCTGGCCTGCTGGGCAGCGCCGAATCGGGCGCACAGCCGGCCCCGGCGATTGCGCTGGTCAAGCCGTCCATCCTTGCGATTGGCACTTTCCAGGCGCTTCGCTCCCCACCGGTCCGGTTTCTCGGCACAGGCTTCGTGGTGGGCGATGGCACGCTTGCCGCCACGAATGCCCACGTGATTCCTGCGTCGCTCAACGCCGGCGCCGACCCGGAACTGCTGGTGGCCCTGATTCCTGGCGGCGACCCGGCGCGTACCGAGATGCGAAAGCTTTCTCGCATTGCGGTCGACACCGAACACGACCTGGCGCTGCTGAAGCTGGAGGGGCCGGCGCTTCGGCCGCTCAAGCTGCGCGATTCGTCGTCGGTCGCCGAAGGCGAAAGCCTGCTCTTCACCGGATTTCCAATCGGCGGCGTATTGGGGCTTTTCCCGGCCACCCACCGGGCCATGGTGTCCGCGATTGCCCCTGTTGCACTGCCGTCGGCGACAGGTCGGCAACTCGATCCCAAGGTAATCCGCCGGCTGCGCGGCTCGGTTTTTTCGGTGTTCCAGCTCGATGCGACGGCCTATCCGGGCAATAGTGGAAGTCCCCTTTACGACCCTGTGACCGGGGAGGTGGTGGGCATCCTGAACATGGTGTTCGTCAAGGGAACGAAGGAATCAGCGCTGACACAACCTTCGGGCATAAGTTATGCCATCCCGTCCGCGTTTCTGATCGATCTGCTGGCGCGGGCCCCACGCTAGTCCACCGACAACGCCAAGCGGCGCAGAGCAAATTTCGTGCACTGGACATTTGCGCGCAGTTGGGATGTCGCCCTTTGGTGCAGTGCCACTCGCAACCGACGAATAGCCATTGCTGTTTGAGAAGCTCTTGTATACGCTCAATTTTTCGCTGAACAGACTGGTGGGAGGGGGCAACACACAAAGAAGATTTCCGAAGCAGACGCTCCTCCGCCTCTTCCAAGAGTGCTGCGATCGCAGCCTCATCTCTTCCGCCAAGTCAAGAGGAAAACGCCACACCCTTCGAGCGACGGCTCGGCTGGTCGGCCCCCTTTTCCACCTTCAAACTGGGCAGGCAGCGTTAACGGAGAGTTGTGGAGTCAATGCTTCGCGGCTGTCGCAGTGTTGACATATCGATCATCCAGAGTACGACCAAAGACCCGCCCGTCGCTTAGGCGCGCAAGGGGGCAGAAGGAAGGAACTGCTGTGATCACTATTTCGCGCCGTCCATTGTCAGTCGCATCCTTTGCTGACATGGCGCTGTTCGCTGCGTTCTGCATCGCCTCGATGCTGCTCGCGGTGTCTATTCAATTGGGGCCTTACGGGGTCCCGACGAGCTCGGCTGTGCTCTTTGCGGTTGAGTTCGCACTAATCACGACTGCGGTCGGGACCATGTTCGGTCTTTTCCGGAGTGGTGAGCGCAAATCACTTGGTACGGTATTCGGTCGAACCGTGCTCGCCATGGGCGTCGGCGTACCGATCTGCTATCTGATCTTTGGACTGGCGCCCCAGGGGACAGGGCCGCGAGCGGTGCTTCCTTATGCCGCGCTGTTTACGGTGTCCCTGGTTATTTTGGTTCGCCCGATCCTGTTGGCTACGCTGGCCAGCAGCCTGAGTGCGCGCAGAACGCTCATCATCGGCACCGGACCGGACGCGCTGGCGGTCGAGGACCTGATCGAAAGGCATGGTCCCCGCGGCGCCATCGTCGTGGGCTTCTTCCCAGCCGGTCCGCAGAACGGGTCGCCCGACGGTAGCGTTGCTGGTCGCGCACCGACCTTTCCTCCCGACCTGAAACTGCAGGCGATTGTCGAGCGCTTTCGTGTCAATGAAGTCATCGTCGCGGCGCGCGAGCAGCGGGGCGGCGCGTTGCCGATGGACGACTTGCTCGAGTGCCGCGTCGCGGGAATCCCCGTCTGTGATCTGTCAGCCTTCTACGAGCGGGTGCGAGGAGAGGTGCCAGTCGATTCGCTGAAGGCCAGCTGGCTGATCTACGGGGAGGGGTTCGTCCAGAGCCCGCTACGCCGACTCAGCAAGCGCGTGTTCGACCTGACGGCGGCGACGGTATTGCTTGTCCTTGCACTGCCGGTGCTGGTCCTAGCGATCCTGGCGATCTTCCTTGAGAGCGGGTTGCCGATTTTCTTCACCCAGGAGCGCGTCGGTCGCGGTGGGCGCCGATTCAAGGTGCTCAAGCTGAGGTCGATGCGGCAGGACGCTGAGGGCGACGGTGTCGCGCGCTGGGCCGAACGCTCGGACTCGCGGGTGACGCGGGTGGGCCGCGTGCTGCGGAAACTGCGAATCGATGAACTTCCCCAACTCGTCAACGTGCTCAACGGCGACATGAGCCTGGTTGGCCCACGCCCGGAACGTCCGATCTTTGTCGACACACTGCGTGAACAGGTGCGCTTCTACGAGCTCCGCCACAGCGTGAAGCCCGGGATCACCGGCTGGGCCCAGATCCGGTACTCCTACGGAGCTTCCGTTGACGATGCACAGCGCAAGCTTCAGTTCGACCTTTTTTACGTTAAGAACAACTCCCTGGTTCT
>CAVQID010000007.1:0-22166 GCA_963712485.1 uncultured beta proteobacterium | reverse complement strand
CAGGCGCCCGGCAATGTCACGATGCAGCAACGATGCTCGCGCCAGCGCGCTGGGGCACGAGCGGACGCAGATTGGGCCGTGGTGCGAGAGGGCATGACGCCCTCCCGTTGAGCGATGCAGTCGCCTGGGCGCGCGGGTGCCCAGGGCTAGACGATCAACGAATCGCAATAAATGCGTCGCCACCCGTGCGTGACGGGTCCTGCACCGCGACAGAGCAGCTGGCTGCGCGTCGTTGTCCCGGAGATCGGATAGGTGATGCCAATGCCTGCGGCACTGCCGCCAGGGTTGTTACAGGACTGGCTGTTGGCGAACGTGATGCTCACATTGAACACGTTCTTGCCTGTGGCGCGCGGCGCGACCGTGCCAGTGAAGAGACAGCCGGCCGAATTGCCGCTGATGGCACCGGCGCTTGTGATCGAGACGGTCGTTGCCGTGCCATCGAGAATCGTCCCGGACCATGTACCGGCAACGGCCGTCAGCTGCGCCGGAGCGTCGAAGTTGTAGTCCGAGATCAACACTTTCTGCGTGGTGAAGCTCACCGCCGCACCCGGATAAATTGCAGAACCGTTCCAGGTATTGGCCGCTGTATACGACGCGGTCACTGTGCCGCCACTTGTTGTGCCGTCGTAGTAGTAGTCGCGCAGGTCTGTTGCCGTGTAGCTGCTGTTGCTGGCCGCGCCATTGGCCTGAAGCACGCCGGCAACGAGGTAGGTTCCGTTCACCGTGCGGCCGTAGATGCCCCACATCGTGCCGTTTTCGAGCGCGAGCAGTCGCACCTCGCTGCTGGTGGTGCTGCTAGTCGTTCCTTGATACAGACCCGAGGGTGCGGGCGGCGGTGCTGGCGTTGGGGCTGGCACAGGTGCAGGGGCGGGCGCGGGACTCGAGTCTCCTCCCCCTCCGCACGCTGACAATCCGACAGTCACGATCGCGCAGGCAAATAATCTCCGGTGCATTGCTCAGTCCCCTTTCGTCGGCTGGTCGTGGAACGCCGCATTTGTAACGATGACGAACCGTCTGCGATCCAACGAAAAGGTGACGCTTTGGCAACTGTCTGCACTTCGCTTACGACCGCGTGCTGAGCTTTGAATGAAGTTTGAATTTGCCTTAAGCAGACCTAAGCCGACGTAAGCGTCGCGCTCCGTGCTGGGTCGGCGAGCGGAGCCTTCGCGGGTGACGCCGCACCAGAAATCCATTTCTCGCGTTGACGGGTTCCTGAGAAGGCGTCCAACCTTCCTTTTTAGAGTGGTTGGTAGCAGAGCCCAAATCTTTAGTCTCCCCATTTGCTTGAAAAGCGCAAAGACCTCCCGGCACCTTCGCGACCTTCACGGGACGGCACCTTGTAAGAATCTCGATGGCTTGGACTGCGTTGACGACGGCGCAGCTTTATCAACCGGGAGGACACATGAGAACGCTGCTCGCCATCATTGCTGCCCTATTAACACTGTCGGGCCCGCCACCCGAGAAGGCATAGCTCTGCCAACAACGCGTCCAAGCAAAGACGACGTTGCGGATTTCAACAAGCGCAATGACCCCGCGCAGATCCCCGCTCCCACCGTCGGGCCTGCTCCCGTGGCCAGCCGCGAGCCGGTGAAGTCGATGCTCATCCCGGAGCCGGAAGGTGCGAAGGTCATCATCGTCGGGAACGTAATGGCGTTCGAGGCATTCGACGCAGCGGTGCTCAATCAGCGTTACGACGTCTACCTCAAGCGCATGACGGATGCGTCGAAACAGCCCAATTTTTCGCGCGAGTGGTACTCAGCGACGAGCGCCGGAGAAACTTCGGTCAAGTTTTCAGGCGTCACGGGTCTCTACTCGCGTTTCTATCGCGCTGAAGTCCCCAACGATATCGCCAAGAGCATTAACTTCTCTTCGTCCTTTGGAACCTTTATGGTCGGCAGCTCCGGTGACCTTGTAGCGGCGCAAATTTCCCCCAGGACTGGTACCTGGGTGACGCATGTGTTGTGTAGCGAGAAGGACCCGGCGTTCAGCGCGTGCGAGAGCCAATACAAAGTCGGCGTCTACCAGGGTGTCGACGGTCGCCAGATCGACGACAAGCTGCAGGTGGTAACTGGCGGAACGCAGATTGATACCGTCACATTCAGAAGAGGTAGGGCTGCTGAGGGTCGCGTCCCAGTCAACCTGAGCGGCTCGCTGGTTAATCAACACATTGACTAAGGCGCACTCCACTCCGACGTCACGAATTTTCCTCGATCCACCGAACTATTAGAGGTAGCTAATGGCAAAGTACATCGAAGAGCAACTGAAGAAATGCAGGAAGTGCGGTACAACGACCAAGCACGTCCGAAACAACTCCAAATCCAGCAGCTTCATGCTTCTGCTTCACGTGGTCCTTACCATAGCAACGGCGGGTGTTTGGCTACTGCTCATCGTCGTGTGGAAAATCCTCAACGCACAGATTGGTGGTTGGAAGTGCAGTGAGTGCGTGGTTAGGAAGTCGGCATGACACAGCGGACACAGATTCGACCAGCGGTGCGCTCACGCGGCGCTAAGCACCTGTAACGACGTTCGACAACGATCCTGACCCTTGGCTTAGGCTCCTGTTCTCCTCTCGAGCGACCGACAAAATTCGTTTCGTGACACTCGCTCTGGTTCTAAGTGCGATGTACCACTGAACGGGGCGGTTGATGTCTAAGGTCGTGAGCCGGCGATCTTCCCTTGCGAAATGGCTGAGGCTCGACCCGGCCAACGAGCTGCCACATCTGATGGTTGCCCAGTTCGCCCAAGTGCGGACACAGTTGCAGTCGCGAGACTGGCGGGACCGTGATCAGCCGCGGACATGGCGCCTGGCAGCGACAATGAACCAAACCGTCAATTGGGATGATCAAGCACGCTTTGTCCGTCGTTCCCTTGGTTTCTCCTGGTCTCTGGCGTGGGCCGCCAGCGAACCGGATGTGCCTACGGCGGAACAAATTGCCAGCTGCAGCGCAGACCCCGTCGCAAGGACGAGAAAGCCCGCGGTTCCTGCCGCCGGATCGTAGATAGTCTCGCCGATCTTCGGATCAATGATCTCGACGATGGCGCGGATGATGTGGCGCGGCGTGCGGAACTGACCAAGCTTCGCCCGCCTGCTTGATCTGCTTGAGGACATGCTCGAAGAGATCGCCTTTGGTGTCGGCGTCCGAGCGATCCAGGTGCAGCCCATCGACGAGCGTGACAACCAGTAGAGGAACAGGCAGAAGCCGCGCTATTGAGCGGGCGTCATGTACTTTGCAAAGTTCTCCACGTAGTCATCGAAGTTCTCTTCGAGCATCAGCCGATACTGGCCCAAGAAGTAGTCGATCGTTTCCTCGCGCGAGGCTGCCATTTCTTCCTTGGTCCCGAAGCCGCGTGCGCTTACCCAAGCATTGAAGCGCGCGGTTGCGTACATCATCGAGGCGCTTGCCCTAACCCGATCGATCTCCTCTAACTGCTCGTTGGAAAGAGGAATGTGCGCGTCCGCGCGCTCGTAGAACTTGTCGTCAACACCGTCTGGCACAAACCCTCCCACCGGCAGTCGGTTTGACTGCTTTCGGGCAATTGTGACGGCACTGCATCAGGGCGGCAATTGGCCGGACAGAGACAGCGCATCAAGCGGCGTGCAACTCCTCTCGAAGAATCTTACGCAACGCCGCCGCAGTCAACGGCTTCTCGCCAGCCACCTTTCCCTTCGTCCCGGCGGCCGCTTCGCGCAGGGCAGCGTTGATCATCGTTTGATAACCCATGCCCTCCGCCTCGGCACGCGCACGAAAGTGCGCCGAGGATGTCGTCGTCGAGCATGATCGTGATTCTCGTCTTGCCCTTCGAAGAAACAACCGCGCCGCGCCGCCCCTTGCTGAAGTCGTACTCTTTACGCATGGTATTGCTCCACTTCGCCTTTGCTGGCCTTCCTTGCTGAGATGAGACGCACTCGGTCGCCCCGGGCAGTGTGGACGACGACCAACACTCGCCCCAGAGTGTCCATCCCCAGCGTGACGAAGCGTTGCTCGCCTTCCGCGTCAGGGTCGTCGATTGTTACGGCAAACGGATCTCGCAGCGCTTGTTCTGCGTCCGCGAAGCTGACGCGGTGCTTGCGCAGGTTTGCGCGCGCCTTTGCCGGATCGAATTCGATGTCCACATCGCCATTATGCATATAATATGCATATAGTCAAGGGCCGGTTTCGGGCAGATCAAGGGGCATCCGCGCGGCCGCTTTAGGGGGCCATTGGCGCTAGCTCCTCGCGACGGCTTCTGGCCGCGTTGAGTCTTCGGGCGTCGCGCAACTCGTCGACCCGTTCCCGCCATTAGAAATCGCCGCAAGCAGACGCTCGAGTTCACCCTGAGAGCGGGCGTTGCAATCCCTCGGCAGAACGCGGTCCCGCGGTCACGGCTGCCTAACAGCGGACATCACGCCGATGCCAGAAGTCGACCAGAGCTAGTCAGGGCATTCCCATCTCCCGCATAGTGGCGACGATGCGATCGACACCTTCGACGAAACGAGGGTGTTTGCCGCCCCACCTCTTCGGAAGCTCCGAGGCCTCGAATCCAGGGTGACGGGCCATGAACTCCTTCAGGACCTGTTCGCCCTCCTCTCGGCGTCCATCAAGCGCGAGCGACGCGGCGAGCACCGGCCAATAACCCGCGATATTCGGATTTGCGGAGACCGTCTGGCGCACGTGATCAACCGCCAACGCATATTGCCCGAGCATGAAGTAGTTCATGCCGATCAGTCCGTTCCAGATGGGCACGCGCGAATCGCGCGGACTGATCCTGATCGCGCGCCGGCACGAGGGAATCGCTTCTTCGAAGCCGCCGAGCCGCAACAGTGCCGAGCAGCGATGATGGTGCGACGTCGGATTGCTCGGATAGTGCTCGACCAGGGCGCCGGCAACGAGCAACAGACCGTCCCAGTCGCCGCGCATGTTTGCCACGCTGGCACGGGACATCAGCGTCAGGTCGCTGCCGGGGTCAAGCGACACCAGCCGGGCCAGGGTCTCTTCCGATCGACGCACCGATGCTTCCCGGTCAGGCACCCAGTGCATGATGGCGCCGAAGCTGTTGGTCAGGCTCACTCCGGCCAGCCCGCGGATCGAGTTCGGGTCCTTGGCCACCGCTTGCTCGAAGATCTGCCGGGCTTCCAGAAAGTTTTCCTTGCTGACCCCGCGCAGGAAGACAGCAAAGCCCTGCATCGCCAGGTCATCGGCCTCAACCTGATGCGGTTGCATCTTCGCGGCCCGTTCTCCCACTGAGCGGCCGACTTCGATCGTCAGGGTCTTGGCCACGCCGCCCTTAATGTCGTCGATCGACTGCGCGAGCCGTGCCCGCTCTACGTCAATCTGCTCGCTCCAGCGCTGTGCGCCCGAATCGCCGTCGACCAGCGCCAGGTCCAGGCGCACGCGTTCGCCGTCGCGCCTAACGGCGCCGCGGATCACATAACGCACGCCGAGTTCTCGCGCCACCTCGCGTGGATCAACTACCTTACCTTTGTAACCGCGCGCGGTTCCCTGATCGATAACCAATACGTTCGGCCAGCGGGCAAGCGCGCGCGTCAGTTCAAGGGTTACCGCGTCGGCAAACCAGCTCTCTTCGGCCGGTACGCCCTCGCTCTGGAGCGGCAGCACAACCAGTGAACGCGTGGGAACGTCGCTGGCCGTGCTGGACCGGTTGTGCTGGATGAGCGCAATTCCGGCGGCGACAGCGGCCACAAGTACCAGCGCGACAGCGATCGAGATCCAGCGCGCGCGCTTTCCTGCGATCGCCGCGGCGTGTGTCCCGGCCGGCGGCTGCGCGGCGAGGCGGGCTGCAGGGGCTGCCGCAGGGCCGACAGACGCCAGGGGGCCCTCAGCCTCGGTTGCCGGGTCTGCCGAAAGCATGTAACCGCGCCGGGGAACGGTGCGCACCAGTTGATGTCCCTCGTCGCCCAGCACGCGACGAATGTCAGCGATGGCCTGCACCAGAGAATCTTCGCCCACGACGACGTTGGGCCAGACGCGGCGCATTAGCTCTTCTTTGCTCACAACGTGCCCGGCGTGGGCGCCTAGAAGCAGCAAGACATCTAGAGCTTGCCTGCGCAGGTCCGCCAACTCATTGCTCGCGGTTCGCAGCTCACCGTGGGTGAGATCCAGCGTGAGCCCTAGCAGCCGCAACCGATTTGCAGCCCCAGCCGCCGATGTGACGCCCTGTTCCATTCCGCCTCGCTGAGTCGCTGATCGCAACCCGTGGCGCAGTACGGCGCACTGCCGCACATAAAGAAATCGTACTTCTTTCGTTACAAATTCGGCAATCGATCGGGACTTCCGAGCCCGTTGGCATCACTCTGTGCCGCTCCCGGAACGGCGGGACTCACCAACTGCAGGGGCACAGGAGCAGGTTATGAGCAGCTCGATCGGCATGGGCACCCCTTCTTCAAGGCTGCCCCTCTCGCGTATTTCCGTCTGGCGCCGTGCAGTCGGGCTGGCAATCCTCTCGCTCCTATTGGGCGCGAGTGACGGCGGACCGCCGCGAATCGAGCGGGTCACCGACTCCGATTCAGACCGCGGTTGGGCCGCATACAGTGCCAGCGACTATGCCGGCGCCCTCATTCACTATCGCAAGGCTGCCGAACGCAACGATGCATTGGCGCAGTTCAACCTCGCAGTCATGCTGGTCCAGGGACTGGGCAGCGCCCCGCGCCCGCAGGAGGGCATCGCGCGGCGGACGACCAGCGGTTGCGTCCCCCGTGTGGGCTATAGCGTGGCGCGTTTTGTCGCGATACTGGGTAGGTTCCTCTAACAGGCCATCAGCGCTGAGCAAGGAGGAGGGTTGGATGAAAACGCCGGACTTTTCCCGCCGCCAGTTGTTAATCCAAGGAAGTGCCGGGCTCGCGCTGCTGCATGCGCCCTGGTTTGTACAGGCGCTGCCGAGCCGGCCAGGAGAGGAAGTGGTGCCGTGGCTGGACCAGCCGGGGGCAAACCCGAGTGGCGGCGTCGTCGAGAACCTGCAGCCGTGGGAGAACCTCCCTTCCTCTTTCCTGACGCCCAACGATAAGTTCTTCCGCGTGTCGCATTACGACAAGCCCGTGATCGACGGCAAGAAGTGGAATCTAGAGATTGCCGGGCTGGTAAAGAAGCCTATGACACTGGCGCTTCCCGCGATCAAGGCCCGGCCCAAGCAGGAGGTCGTTTACACGATCGAATGCGGCGGCAATCATGGCTTCCCATGGTTCACCAGCGGTATCGGCAACGCAAAGTGGGGCGGTACGCCGCTCGCGCCTTTGTTGAAGCAGGCCGGCGTGATGGATCGCGGAATCGAGGTCGTCTTCTGGGGCGCCGATTCGGGCACTGAGGTCATCCGCGACATGAAGCTCCCGCAGCACTTCGCGCGCAGCATGTCGCTTGCCGATGCGATGGGTCCGGACAACCTGCTGTGCTATGAAATGAACAACGCAGCGCTGCCGCAGCCACACGGTGCTCCCGTGCGATTGATCGCACCCGGCTGGTATGGCGTAGCGAACGTCAAGTGGCTGAACCGCATCGAAATACGCGACACCCGCTACATGGGCCGCTTCATGGCGCGCGACTACGTCACGATCCGTGAGGAGCAGCGCAACGGAGAAACGGAATCCGTCGAAACCTCGGTCGGTCGGACGTTGCTGAAGTCCGCGCCCGCCAGGGTCACGCGCAAGGACGGCCAGTACCGCATCGTCGGCGCGGCGTGGGGCGCGCCAATTTCGCGCATCGAAGTGCAAGTCGACGGCGGCCCATGGCGGCAAGCGACGATCGACCGCAGTGACCAGGCTAAGTTCGCGTGGACTTTCTGGTCGATCGACTGGCCGAACCCGGCACCTGGCGAGCACACGATCACATCGCGCGCGGTTGATACGCACGGCAACGTGCAGCCCGCGATGGACGACTCCCGCATCGCCAAGAAGAAGACCTACTGGGAAAGCAACGGGCAGGTCGAGCGGCGAATTCGAATTGCGTAGCGCTTCGAGCGCGGCGAAGCATTCGACGCCTCGTACCGCATGGCCTAGCGGCACTCAACGGAGGCGGCTATCGGCACAACTTCGTCACTGCCTGCGATGTCCGAAGTTGGCCGTCATCGGCGTTCTATTCCTTCGTCCCTTGAAACAGTTCAATTGGATTGCCAGATGGGTCTTCGACCAGCACCTGTCGCCCGCCTGGGCCTTTCACGGGTTCACTTCTGAACTTCGCCCCGGTCGATCGCAAGGCGTCCATCGCAGCAGACAGATCAGCAACTTCGATGACCAACCGATTCCATCCTCCGGGAATCGGCTTCGAACCATCCGACAGCGTCTTCGACGCCGACGTTCCAGGCCCGCTTAGCCAAAGCTGCAGATCGCCCTTCTCGAGCATCACAAAGGGCGGACCCCACCGTTCCTTCTCCGAAAAGCCGAGCGCGGCATAGAAGGGCAGCGCCGCGTCGACGTCCTTGACCAAGTAGCGCACAGTCGCCATCTTTCCTCCTTGACCGTCGTGCATAGAGGCGTCCGCTTTGAGGGATTCTCGCTCGGCTCCGCGAGGACCGCTACTGGCCGGCTTGGGCCGATCTAGGCTTTCTCATCGGTGGTGGCCTGCTTGGTTCCGAATCCATACCGATGCAAGACTTCCCTGAACAAGTTGTACGCACCGACAAGGAAGAACGCCGCGCCTGTGATTGCCGGAATGGTGAGGGCGTGGATGAAGTCGGGATGATCGGCCACGTACTCGATTACAAACGGTACGAAGCATGCGACTTGAACGAAGAACAGCGTCCTTTGCAGCCGCCGCAGCCTCTTTCGGCGAACTACTAGATCGCTTCGACAAATGCCAATCGCAATCGATAAAGGGACGACGGCGCCCGAGTAAAGCAGCACGCCGAGCAAGTAATTGGCGAAAGTTTCGATAACGGTCATGGTTAGCCAAGAGTTGCAGGGCAGCTTAGCTCCGTGATCGAACGGCCGCTATGAAGCGATCTAGCCAACAGCGCCTAACGGCGGGTGTTGGCCGGGCGCTGTCAAAGCCGCAGAGGGAAGTAGAGCCACATCCCAGGCACCGGACAGACCGCGCGAATGCAGTCAGAATGCCACTTGCCGTCGAATTACGGTAAAACGACGATGGGCGACGTCACCGTTCTGCTGCACCGAATCGCCGAGCACGATCGCGATGCGCTCGACAGTCTGTTCGCGCTGCTGTACGACGACATCCATCGGATGGCGCGCGCCCGACTGGCCGAGAACGGCCCGATCACGATGCTGGATACGACATCGCTGGCGCACGAGGCCTATCTGAGGTTGCAGGGTGCTGGCCGCATCGATCTCGACTGCCGCGGCCGCTTCATGGCGTATGTCTCGCAGGTGCTGCGCTCGGTGATCGTCGACTTTGCCCGCAAGCGCAGCGCTGAACGGCGCGGCGGAGGAAAAGGCAACCTGACGCTCAACACCGAGATTGCCGATTCTGTCGGCAACCGGGACGAGGACATCATCCGCATCAACGACGCGCTCACCGAGCTCGACAAGGTCGATCCGCGCCTGCGGCAAGTGGTCGAGATGCGCTACTTCGCCGGCCTGACCGAACAGGAGATCGCCGAAGCGCTGGAGCTAAACGAGCGCACCGTGCGGCGCGACTGGGAGCGCGCCCGGCTGCTGCTGTCGGTATCGCTGAAGCGCTGAACACCGTTCATCGGTCCGGGGTGCGCGCCGTGCCCGGTTTTCAAGTTCGAATGCGTCTTTGGGGTGAAGGCAAGTAGCGCGCAGGGATGATCACTAACCGTGAGCTGACGGCACAGGACTGGCACCGTCTCAATGGCCTGCTGGCTACCGCGCTTGATCTTGAGCCGCCGGCCCGCGTCGACTGGTTGGCGGCGCTGCCGGACGATGCATGTGATCTGAAGCCGCTGCTGGTGCAGTTGCTGAGTGAAGCCGATCCGACCGCACTGCGCGGCACCAGCGAGACGCTGCAGCCGGTGGTGCAGCTGGCCGCTGCCGCGTTGTCGGCGATGCGGCACGAGCAGGCGGGGGATCGCATCGGTCCGTGGCGGCTCGAGCGCCTGCTGGCCGAAGGCGGCATGGGGGCGGTGTGGGTGGCGCAGCGCGCCGACGGACTCATGCAGCGCACCGCCGCCTTGAAGCTGCCACGTGCCGAATGGGTCGATCAAGGGCTCACCGAGCGCATCGCGCGCGAGCGCGCCATTCTGGCCAGGTTGCAGCATCCGGCGATCGCCGTGCTCTACGACGCCGGCGTCACCGAAAGTGGCCGGCCGTACCTCGCGCTCGAATACGTCGACGGGGTGCCGATCGATGCGTACTGCAGCGCTCGCGATGTGCGTTTGGTGCTGCAGTTATTCGCGCAGGTGGTCCGAGCGGTTGCCTACGCCCATGCGCAACTCGTCATTCACCGCGATCTGAAGCCGGCCAACGTGCTGGTGACCGCCGATGGCACACCGAAGCTGCTCGACTTCGGCATCTCCAAGCTGATCGAAGGCGATGTACCGAGCGTTGACGCGACCGCATTGACGCGGCTCGCTGGTCGCCCGTTGACGTTGAGCTACGCCGCCCCCGAGCAGGTGCTGGGACTGGCGATCACCGTCGCGGCCGATGTCTATGCCCTCGGCGTCATGCTGTTCGAGCTGACGACCGGGTCGCGTGTGTATCGCGCCAGCGAGCCGCGCGCGCTCGAAGCCGAGCTACTACGTGGGGATCTGCGAAAGCCGAGTGAGGCCACGCCGGATAGACAACGCGCCAAGGCGCTCAGAGGCGATCTCGATGCGGTCATCCTTAAAGCACTCAAGCGTGAGCCCAATGAACGCTACCAGAGCGCCGCTGCACTCGCCGATGACATCGAACGCTATCTGGGAGGCCAACCGGTGCAGGCGCAGCCCGACAGCCGTGCCTATCGGCTGCGCAAGTTCGTCCAACGTAACACGCTTCCCGTCGCCGCTGGTAGTGTGGTGCTGATCGCACTGGGCATCGGTCTCGGAGTGGCGCTGTGGCAGGCCAATGAAGCACGCGATCAAGCCGCACGCGCCACCGCCATGAACACCTTTGTGCTGTCGCTGATCCAACAGGCCGATCCCAATGCGAGTCAGCAGACCAAGGCGGCCGATCTGGCGATGCTCAACGCCATCGAACAACGAATCGACGCCGAGTTCAAGGGCTCACCCGATCAGCTGCTGCAACTGAGAGTCACCGTCGGCGATGCGTATCGCAACCGCGGCGAGAGCGCAGCCGCCATCCGCGTCTACCAGCGCGCGGTCGACGAGGCCGCGCCCAAGCTGCCAGCCGATGAGTTGCAGCTGCTGGCGGCGCGCGTGCGTGCTGCCGACTACAACCTGATCGTCTCCTCGGCGGCCTCGCAGAGCCTCGACGGCGCAATCGAGATCCTGCGCACCAAGGGCGCAGTTGGTGCCGACCTGCTGATCGACGCGCTGCTGGTCCGCCATCAGCTCGGAGAGTACTTCGGCGTTCCGGATTTCACCCCGCCGGAACATCGCTTCGACACACTGGATGAAGCTCTTCAGACCACAAGGCGCTACTTCGGCGACGGCAGTCGCCAGCATCTGAAGGTTGTTTTGCCGTATGCACAGCTGAGGTGGGACTCCGGGCAGCACGCAGATGCATTACGGCTCATGGAAGAGTCGTTGATGCACGCTCGGATGCGCCCCGACGACGTGACGTCGAGTAGCGAGTACCGCGAAGTGCATGCGGACTCTCTGCTGAGTTTGTGCGTACTGAACCACAGCGCTGAACCGCTACCCTTGCTGTGGGACGCGGTCGCTGAGGCGCGCAGCAGGCACGGCGAACACAGTGTCCAGCTCGAGCGGCTGCTGGATCCACTCAAAGAGTGCCTGGATGCGAACGATGACCCGACCATGGATGGGTTGATCACAGCGGCCTACGATGTTGCCGCCGCACGCGAACGACCGCCGTCGACTAACCTGATGCGCAGGGCGCAAGACGCCTTCTCCGCGGCAAATGGGCATCGCGACTTCGTCGCGGCCGAGCGCTACTACCAGAGCGCGCTGGAAAACTCGCAAGCAATCGTGGATCCTGCGCTGCGCGAGCGGCTGATGCGGCCCGTGGCGATGTTACGGGTGTGTCTGCTGGCCAACGTGGGAGACGCTGTCGAGGCGGAACGGTTTGCCGCACCACTTGTGGCTGGGCTGGATGCAGAGTTTGGCAAGCTGGGAAGAGTGACCAAGGGTGAAGAAAATCTCTGGTCGTGCCTGAGCTTCGCGCAGCGTCAAAACGGACGCTACGCGGAAGCGGTACGCAGCGCGAAGACCATCATGGAACGCTGCCGTGCCGAGCAACTGCAGACGCAGCAAGCGATTTCCGAAAGGCGCAGGGGTTGCGAAGCGCGACCGCTGTCGCAGCAGGCGCTCGCCGAATTGGACTGGGGTCGGCCGGCGGATGCCCTCGCGACGATGGAGCGTCGTCTGAAGTTGCCATTCAGCATCGAGAACGACCCGAACGCCACCCTGGCCTATGGTCGCGCTCTGCTTGCCAACGGCCGCGCGCGGGAAGCGATCGAGCAATTGCGGATAGCCTACGGTTCCTGGTTAGGTTCTCCGGCTCCGAGGAGCGTGTTTGCCGCCGAAGCCGAATACTGGTTTGGGCGCGCCTACCTTGCGATCGGCGACGAGCGCGGGCGCTGGATGGTGGCCGAGGCCAAGCGGACGTTGGCGACCTCCAAGCTGAAATCGCACCAGGCGCTGGCGCGTGGGTCATGAACTTCGCTCTGCCACAGGCTGCGCGAATGCGTTCAGAATTCCACCTGCCATTGAATACCGGAAGGCGAGGACGGGCGACTTCACTGTGCTGCTGCATCGGATCGCGGAGCACGATCGCGAGGCGCTCGAAGTGCTGCGGAGGTCCTATAGCGTGTGGCTCCGAATGGGCGATCCGGGCAACATCTGGGCCGCGGAAACCAAATACTGTTTCGGGCGCGCTTGGATCGCTGTCGGCGATGTCACGCGTGGCCGGAGGATGGTCACCGAGGCACGCGAAATCCTGGCCAGGTCACCGAATGCGACTCAGCGCAAGCTCGCCGACCAGCCAGTTCCGTGAAGTTTGACGCCGATGTCCGGTTTGGCGGATGGGCCACGTCCCTACCAGCAAGAGACAGTCATTCGTGCTGCCTCTGCCACGCTGGAGGACATCATGACCAAGTCGCACCTGCCGCAAGTCGTCGCCGCCTTCGCCGCCGTCGTCACCACGCTGATGCTCTTCAGCTCGGTGGCTTCGCTGGCGGACCAAGACAAGGCCGCACTGTCGGCTGCTCAGACAAAGGCGACCGTTATGGCTCGGGCCACCGACCGCACACAACGCTGATTGGCAGCAAGCCGAAGCTCACGACTTCGCGGCACAGGCACCGCGCTGATGCCTTCGAGCGGGTCTGCTTTCAGGCGATTTGTCCATCGACCGGCAATGTCTGCATCTGGCCGAGCTGCGCCGTGACAGTTACAGTTAAGCAACCTCCAGCAGCGCATCTGGATTCTTCGCCGCCACCATAAGTAAGGTCCGAGCCGCTCCCGAAGGTGCCCTGCGGCCTTGCTCCCACTCCTGAAGCGTCCGCACGGACACGCCGAGCAGACCGGCGAATTTCGCTTGCGAAAGCCCGGTCCGCTCACGGATATGAGCCACCGAGGGAAGTGTGATGACCCGTCCAACGTCACCTTTCTTCAGCTGACGTAGGCCTTCGAGGATCTCTCGCCCAACGTCCCGCCTAACTGCAACCTTAGCCATCGATCTCCTCCTTTATCTGCCGCAATACGTGAGCAGGGATGTTCTCCGCCACGTTCTTCGGGTAGATCGTCAACATCCAGATCTGTCCTTGTCGAGTCCGCAGGAAGTAAATCACCCGCAGCCCTCCGCGTTTGCCGCGACCCGCAACTCCCCAGCGCAGCTTTCGGACACCACCCGAACCTGGAATGACGGCTCCGGCTTCGGGATCCTGGAGTAGTGCCTGCTGGAGGGCGCCGTACTCGTCATCCGACAGGTAGTCCTGAACCAGGCGCGTGAACAGCCTAGTTTCGACAAAGCTGATCATGAGCCAACTATACGTCAATGACGTACTAAAGCAACTGTTGATTGACCTTAGGGGCAGGCAGGGCGCGGTGCGGCGGCACGCCCTGACTGCTCGTCGCTAGAGTTCCTCCTGCTCAGAAATGCTCAAGGCGTCCTCCTCGAGCACCCCCAGGTACCGGATCGTACTTTCGAGCCGCTTGTGGCCAAGCAGGATCTGTATCGCACGGATGTCCTTCGTCCGGCGATAGATCAGTGTCGGTTTCGTCCGCCGCATGGTGTGGGTTCCGTACAGAGGAGAATCCAGCGCGGCGGACTCGACCCACTTGTGGACGATGCGCGTGTACTGACGCATCGACAGCGGCACTTTGTGGTTATGCCGGCTCGGGAACAGGTAGTCGTCCGGTTGCAGGTGTTCCTGCTCGATCCAAGGGGTGACCTCCTTGCGTGTGTCTGGCGTGATCTCAAACCGAACGTTGCACCCGGTCTTCTTCATGGTGACGGACGTGCGGCTGAGAACATGGTTGCCTTGCCAGATGTCGCGGACATGCAGGCCGAGCAAGTCGGACCCGCGCAACTTGCTGTCAAGGGCAAGATCGAACATCGCGGTCTCGCGGACGTTGTATGCGATCTGAAGTCGGGTCCGGATTGCGTGGATATCCCGTTGCCGCAGCGGCCGTTTCTGGCCGATGACCCGACCCTTATTCCAGGGCGGTCGCCTTTCCCCCTTTGCGCCAGGATGACTTCGTCCATGGCATCTTCTTGCGGCCGCTTTCGCGACCTCGACGCCGCACGAACTCACCTTAGTTCCTGACACGAAAATGTCTGTAACCAATTGATGTGATTGGCTGTTTTATCGGCCGAATAGCGAGAAACTTTAGGTCAAATTCAAAGGAGCACCCTTGTACCCACTAATCGGCTTGCTGGGAGATGCGAAGACATCAACGAAAGCAGCATGACGACCCGAGGAAAGCAATTGGTGCAGCCAAGACGCCGCTCAACGATGTCCGCTCTACGGGAGAACGAGCGGCACCGGGAAAAGGCCGCTCGTGGCCGAATGAGGCATCAGGCCTAGCGCACCGCTCGCGGCTGCGCAGGTTGGCCGAGCTCGCACTCCAGCGCGGCGCGATCCCAACGAGCGCATTCGGCCGCAGCGCGATAGGTGGTGTCGAGGAAGCTCATGAGAACCGCTTCCGGATCCTCTGCCACGCGCACATCGTCGTACTTCAGAATGAACTCACCCAGCGGTTGGTGAAAGAACGCACTGGGCGGCTCGATCCGCGCGCCGTCAAAGCCTGCCGGTGATGGATACGCGTAGGAATAAAACGCCGGGTAGTCGATTCCTAAGCCGCCGGGCCAGAAGCCCGCGGATGAAACCTCATGACTGTATGCCTCGCGGGTCACGGCGTCCGGAAGATTGGCGATGCCGCCGGGATGCGATGGAGCAACCCGGCCGGAGAACCGTGTGACCGCCAGGTCAAAGCTACCCCAAAAGAGATGCACCGGACTGCTCTTGCCGATAAAGCCGGTCCGAAATCGACCAAAGACACCTGCAATGTTGACGAGCGCGTGATGAAAGCGCTCGACCGCATTTCGGTCGTACGGCCGTCGCCGATCATCTTCGGCGAACGGTATCGCTTCGGGCATCTCGTTCGGTCGGCCGTGAAACTCAGCGGTGCCACCCACGGCGCGGATAGCGTGCAAGAAGCGGCGATGAAAGCTTGCAACCGACATCGGCTCCAATGTGAACTCGGACGTAGCGCCGGACGAGGCGCACACAGCCAACCGATGCGCTCGCAAGTCGAGGCGAACGGTGACCGCTTGCGTCCCATCGGGCACCAAGCCAGTGGTGAGCCCGTCAGCGTCGACATACAGCGTGGCGTGCCAACTGTGATTCAGCCACGGCGTGCGGGCCAGTCGGTACTTTCCGACGATCTGCGTCCACAGCTGAAGCGCGCTGCAGGTCTGCGCCCATGGCGGATACGGGATCTCAGGCCAGAAGTTGGCCATTGCGCAACGGCCCCCGTCGGTGACGGCTTTGAGGCAGTTTAGGCGGTCGCGCGCAATGTCCGAAAGTGGCCGCGCCCTGACGATCAGACCGTCTCGACGCCGATCACCAAGCGCTGCCCGAGAACGCTAATCGCCTTGGCGATGCGCGGCAGCTTGGAACCGTAGTGCGGGTCGAGAAGTCGCCGAACCTCCTTCTCGTCTACGCCAAGCCGTTTGGCTAACTGCACTTTGCTGATCCCCGCGCGACGCATGGCAACATACAGCGCTGCCTTGGCGACAGTCTCCGGCGGTGGCGCCACCATGTGCTCGCGACGCCGCGCCTTGCTCGGCTCGGGGAAATCCAGCCCCTCGGTCAGGTACGTGGCGAACACTTCGTCCATCGCATCGGATGCCTGTTCCAGTGCCTCCTCGACGCTTTCGCCCTGCGTGATCAGCTCGGGCAGGTCGCGGCAGGTGACAACGTAGCCACCTTCCTCGGCAGGCGAAAGCAGAACGGCGTACTGAAAACGATTCATACAAGTCCCTTCAGAGGTCCTTCACCTTGATGCCGAGCTGGGAGCACATCGCGTGAAGGGTTCCGGTTTTCAACTCGTCCTTCAGGTTGCGGACGACGGTAAACGCAGCCGACGAGCCTGCCAAAGCCTATAGGCGAAGTCGCCAAACGGTCGCGAAGCGCCTTCCGCTCCATAAGAGACGAGTGTTCGAGTCGACCCTTCCACAGCTCACCAAGGATCTCGGGTGGGGCAGACTGAATACCTTCGCCCCACTTCTGTGCACGGTACGAAACATATGCACATATAAGGGTCAGTAGTAGCAGGATCCAGGCGGCCACGGCGCGATGTTTTCCTCAACGAGCGGTTTACTTGAGCGTACAGGCTGAACTGGCTCGAGGAGTAGCCCGCTCAGCAGTCGTGGACGAGACCGACAGTCCGCTTTGGAGATGGGCGGCATGGACGATGAACGTCTGCATATGGCCGTACGAGGAACTCGTGACAAGGCGCCGCCCCGGCTCCTTCGCTACGAACAAACGGCAGTTGGATCAGACTACGACCGCGCTGACGGCAAGACGCGCCAAAGGTGGAACCGCTACCTCTTTTGCTTCCCTGCTCTTCCCTTCTTCGAAGCCTTCGGTTTGCGGCGCACGTGCTCGACCAGTCGCCCAGCTTTCGTGTCCACCCGATATTCGACGTCCGGATTGATACGGAAAGTTGCTGGCGCGTGAAACACTTGAAGGCGCGACACGAGGTCGCCATGGTTGCGGCGCGCCCCCTCCAGCGTCTCGCGTTCGCGCTCTTCGCGTCCCTGCGGGCCGAACAGGCCGGTCCCGTCGCCGACGAAGACGTGCCCGTGGACGATGCGCCCGTTACGGTCGTGCACGACGCAGACAAGAGACCGTGGTGCCTTTTTCTTTTCCGAGGATTCGAATTCCATGGCCGACCCCCTACGACCAGAAGTTGAGAAACAGCCGTCCCCGCACGTACGAATCCCAACAGGCGAGTTGCACGCGAACGCTGCTCACCTTCTTGCGGAAGACGGCCTGGCGGTAGCTGGGCAGGCCAAACGAGCCGTCCTGAAGAAACGTCTCGGTGCCGCTGTCGCTGACGATCTTGATGATGCCGAAGTAGCCGGTGGGGGATTCACCCTTGTTGCCAAACGCGGTGATCGCTGTCTCGGCGAACGTGTCGCGCTTGTTCACCTGAACCGTCATCTCCCAGGTCTGGACCGAGTTTTTGGCATACGCCCACCATCCATGCGCTTCCTGTCCGACCATGGTTTTCTCCTTCAAGAGCGACGACACTACACCCACCAGCGAATCCTGCCGGTCTAGCTGCGGCACGCTAATGCACCGCAGTGACGAATAGTGGCTCTGGAGCTAAACGACTGCTTTCGGGTGACGTGAGCAGCAACAACGACCGACGGCTTATGGCCGGATCAACCCCCTCCGGTAGCGGCACGATGCGGCGAATCGCGCTATTTATTCTATTTGCTCCGCTCCTCAGCCTTCCGCCACGGCGGCTTTCAGGCAGATATCTGGCCCTTTGCCAATGTCGGTTCCTGGCCGCCTGCTACCGGGCGACATCCTCCGCGACGGGAACAGCGTGCAGCTGAACGCCGAGCGCCTTCAGCACCTTCAGGACCGTCTCATATCGTGGCTTGGCGCCAGGAGCAAACGCCTTGTACAAGCTCTCTCTTCCAAGGCCGGTTTGACTCGCCACGTGTGACATGCCCTTGGCCTTCGCCACATCGGCGACCGCCATTAGGAATACGTCCGGATTGGGATCTTCCAAAGCGGCCGTCAGGTATTCGGCGATAACGTCGTCATGGTCGAGGTAGTCGGCGACGTCGAATGCGCTGGGCTTTGGCATTGATCAGTCCTCCAGCTGTTTGAACAGCTCCTTGGCTTGCCGAATGTCCCTCTTTTGGCTCGACTTGTCGCCGCCGCACAGCAGCAGATACACCGTGCGGCCACGCCGGCCGTAATACACGCGATAACCCGGCCCCGCGTGAATCCTCATCTCAACAACGCCTTCGCCGACGGGCTCACAGTCGCCGAAGTTGCCTAAGGAGGCAGATCGAAGGCGGGCAAGCATTGGGGCCTTGCCGACCGGATCCCGGAGGCTCTTAGCCAATCGTCAAATTCAGGGGTGCGGAGAAGCTCGTTCATAGAGTATCCACACGGATACGTCAATGTCAATGCCTGATACCGGGCATTCGAGTCGAAAGTGTGACTCATCGACGATGCGGCCGCGGCTACTGGGCGTCCCCATGCCCTTATCCGCAGGCCGGGCGGCTTGGCCGAAGCCGCCTGATTCCGCTTTCACTTTCGAGGAGAACTGCTATGGACAATCAAACGCTGGAATTTCCGCTCGTCGTGGTGCATCACCCGCCGTGGAACAAGAACCGCATCATCGGGCAGAAGGCGCCGTTCAAACTGAAGGAGATCTGCGCGATCCGGGCGTGGCTCGACTTCGAGCACAACGTGCGTGACCGGGCACTGCTCGACATCGCAATCGACAGCAAGATGCGCGGTGGCGACGTGACGCGGCTGCGCGTCCAGGATGTGTGCCACGGCGAGCAGGTGGCCCCGCGCGCCAGCGTCCGACAAAGCAAGACACAGCGCCCGGTGACCTTCGAGATCACGCCGACGGCACGCAAGTCGGTCGCGGCGTCGAACGGCGCCAATTCTGAGAGTAAGGGGTTCTGCCAAGGGTTCGCCGCAGGCCTGACCGAGACCATCCCTGGGCGTAACAGATCCCCGAGATGGCCCTTGACAGCGGGCTCTTCAATATGTGACCATTAAGGCACATATGAAACTCAAGTCTGATCCCGACAGCGACCAGCTGGATGCTGTGTTCTTCGCGCTCGCATCCGAGCCGCGTCGACGCATCCTCGACGCGCTCAAGAAGGAACCCGGGTGCAACGTCAACCGCGTCTGCGAGTACCTAGAGAATGACATTGGCCGTTTTGCCGTCATGAAGCATCTCGCCACTCTTGAGGCTGCGGGCCTGGTGATCGCCGAGCGCTCCGGCCGTGAACGCCTCCTCTGGTTCGACCCGACGCCGATTCAGTGGATCCATGAGCGTTGGACCACGGAGCTCAGCGCCTTTTGGGCGGCACGACTGACGCGGCTGAAGTACAGAGCAGAAGGTGCTGAAGTGATTCGCCTTCCCACTCAACAGACGAAAGGACGTCGGCATGGCTGATGACAGGTCTTCCCCGGATGCGGTTTTCCGCATCGTGATCCAGTCCGACATTCAAAGGGTGTGGCGTGAGTTGACCAAGACAGACGAAGCGCAAGGCGCGGTGTTTAACGCCTGGCTGCATACCAAGGGACTGGTGCCTGGTGGACACATGCAGATGCGGACCGGCTCCGGGAAGCACACCCTGGTGGTGGGCGAAGTGCTTGAGGTCGACCCGCCCCACCGCTTTGTGCATAGCCATCGCTTCACCCAGTACGACGATCCTGTTTGCCAGGTGGCCTACGAACTCAAGCCAGTGGCCTCCGGCGTCGAGGTGACGCTGCGTGTCAGCGGAATGCCGGCCGGAACGCGCACGGCCAAGAGCATGCAGCAGGGCGGCCACATGATCCTGAAATCACTCAAGGCCATCGCCGAGACCGGTCGGCCAGCGCTGGGAACGCGGCTGATGTACACCGCTTTTGACATCCTGGAGTTCGTTTTGCCGAAGCGCACTCGCAGCGAGCATTGGCCGCTGTAACGACACGTCACACACAAAGGAGACAACCATGGCAAGTCCCGAAGCCGCCGTTGCGACCCAGCTGCGCAACATTGAAGGCAAGACCGGAAAGACCTTTGCGCAACTCTGCAAGTTGGTCGCCGGCTCGGGCCTGACCAAGGTCGGTGAACAGCGCGCGATGCTGATGAAAGAACTTCAGCTCGGCTACGGCGATGCCAACATGCTCGCGCTTCGCGCCAAGCAGGCGGCCTTGCCGGCGACGGAAGGCGCCGACCCGCTGGATGTGATCTACGCCGACCCAAAGGCACCACTGCGAATGATCCACGAGCGCCTGCACACCGCGATCAGCAAGCTCGGACCGTTCGAGGTCGCGCCCAAGAAGGGCTATGTCAGCTTGCGCCGGAAGAAGCAGTTCGCCACGCTCGGACCGGCAACGAAGGATCAGATTGAGCTTGGGCTCAATGCGAAGTCGCTTGCCGCTTCATCACGTCTGAAGGCTCTGCCGCCGGGTGGCATGTGCCAGTACAGCGTGCGCTTGTCCAAGCTGGGTGAAGTCGACTCTGAACTGCTGGGCTGGGTGCGCGCGGCATACGACGCGGCGGGATGAGTCTATTGCCGCAGCTTGCATCCGCGTACGTGATTTGAAAGGCAGAGCCATGGTTAACTCGTTCCGAACAGTGCTTCCATTTGTCTTCACCGCCTTGCTCGTGGCGCCGAGCCTTGCGGCCGAGCACCAGTCGGAGCGTAAACGTCAACAGTACGTTTACGTTCTGAAGTTGATTCCGCGCATGCAAGAAGCAACCGCCTGGACGGATACGGAGAATGGCGTGATCGGACGGCACTTCGCGCGCCTTGCTACGGCGACTGACGCGGGGCAGGTAATTCTCGCGGGGCGCACAACCGAAGCGCTCGACAAGACTTTCGGCCTCGTGATCTTTGAGGCCGAGAGCGAAGAAGCTGCCAGGCTTTTCATGGAATCTGATCCGGCGGTCGAAGCCAACATCATGTCGGCCACGCTGCACCCGTATTCGGTCGCGCTCTACCGCAAGATGCGATAGCAAGTACTCCAGTCGCTGAGCCGCGCAGGTCGGCTGTTTCTCGACCGGACCCCGCTCCATCTCGCCAGACCGGTAACGGATGCGGGGAAACGTCCGCTCTAAGCGACCAAACTCCGTCCGCTTTGCGGCTGGCTTCGAGCACAGGGGCTAGGTCCGGTTCTGGCCGACGCCTAGCCCGTTGCAGCGACCCCTTGCTGCCGTCAGCGCTTTCCGAAAGCAGCCGCCGACTTCGCGCTGAAAGCTGACAACCGCGCGCTCGGCAGGATGCGGCCGGTTGCTAACACCACGCTGCAGTGAAGCGCCGTCTCTTCACTGCAGCGTAGACATGGTCGAGCAGGCTAACTTGATTTATCAGGGGAGTTATTCCGTTTAACGGGATCCGGACTCCATTTAACCGGAAGCGCCGGTCGACGAAAAGTCCTTGTGACACGCAGCTTTAGGAGGGCCAGAGCGGCCCGGCAAGTCTCTTGCCCGTGATATCCGGGTCCCGATGGCTGCTTCGGTCCCTTTGCCAAAAGTGATGATCAAGCGCCGCCAGGGCGGCCGCAGAGCAACGCGACACGCTTGATCCCGACGGATGTCTGGTGCGATTCGCCTCGCAACCGACCAGTGAGAAACAGGGCGCGGTTAGTACTTGCAGACTTGAAGGTGGCTAGCGCCGCGAGTCTGAAGCAACGCAATTGAATTGCGACGTACTCGCTTTGTCCCTTGACTCAGGCCGGCTAATACAGGTCCGCTTTCTGCCGCGCGATCGAGGTGCACCGGGGGCCGCTGTTGGCCGCACTTTGCCGAGCGTCGGCATTCGAACGACGATTCAGGCGTCGAGGGTTCCGCGAAGGAGCCACACTCCAGGTGTATCGCCGAGGGCGGCGGCCGCCGGTGTCTGGTGGTACCGCGCGGCCAAGTGACGAATCAGGCAGCGG
>CAVQID010000006.1:0-4591 GCA_963712485.1 uncultured beta proteobacterium | reverse complement strand
CAGACGCTGGCCACGTACCCGTTTCCCGAGGAGTCGAGCTCCGCTTAGACTGCACGCAGTACGGTGAGTCGCATACGCCATGCGCGCCTTCACGGCTCTGGCATGCCGGCTTCGGTGCGCTTGTCTGGAGAAGCATGTCAATGCTCGAACTCGCGAGCCTTATTTCGAGCCATGCGCACTTTCGCCCTGACGCAACGGCGGTCGTGTTCGGGAGTGAGCGTCGCGAGCTACGCGCAGTTTGGCGCGCGCGTTGCACGAACCGCCAATCTGCTGCGGTCACTCGGCATCGGCAAGGGTGACAAAGTCGCCACGGTGCTTGGCAACTCGCGCGAGGCGCTCGGAACTCGTCTGGCTATTCCCGCGGTGGGTGCCGCGCTGGTGCCGCTCTCACCGCTTCTGATGCCCGCGGGCCTCGCGAGCCTGCTGCGCGACTCGGACGCGAAGTGCCTCGTCAGCCAGAGCTCGATGCTGGCAACGCTGGAGGCCATCCGCACTGACCTGGCTCCGTGCTTCCCGGTCGCGTCCTCCTGATCGATGGCGCGTCGGGCGAGACTTCGGCGACTACGGCGCTCTGACAGCCGCCCAGGCGGATACGTTTGCGCCTGAACCCTGCGGTCCCGACGATCTCTTCAACATCATGTACACGAGCGGTACGACCGGGCTGCCGAAAGGGATCATGCACAGCCACTATGTGCGCTCGATGTACTGCCTTCTGATGGCTGCTGCCTACCAATGAGCCTCGAATCGCGCACGCTGCACGCGGGCGCGATCGTATTCAACGGTGCGTACGTGACGTTGATGCCAACATTCTACTTGGGAGCGACTTACGTCCTGCTGCCGCAGTTCGATGCCGACGCAACGATCGTCGCGATCGAACGCGAGCGCATTACCCACATCATGCTGGTGCCGACGCAGATCATCGCGATACTGGCGTCAAAGGAGTACCGACCAGAGCGGCTGGCGTCGCTCGAATGCATAGTGTCGCTCGGCGCACCACTCCTGCAGGAGCACAAGGACCGGCTGAACGCGGACCTGCCGCACCGGTTCTACGAGTTGTACGGCTGCACGGAGGGCTTCGTCACCATCCTTGATCGCGACGAGGCACAGCGCAAGTCCGGATCCGTGGGTCGCCCGACCCAGTTCTTCGAGATGCGGATCGTCGATGCCGAAGGACGCGACCTTCCACCGCGAGAGGTTGGTGAGATCATCGGCCGCGGACCGATCAGGATGCAGGGTTACTACAAGCGGCCCGATCTGACCGCGCAGGCGGTCCGCGACGGCTGGGTCTATACCGGCGATCTCGGCTACGCCGACGAGCACGGCTACTTGTATCTCGTCGACCGCAAGAAGGACATGATCGACTCAGGCGGGATGAAGGTGTACCCGCGGGATGTGGAGGAAATCGCCGCGCACCACCCGGCGATTCGCGAAGTCGCGGTGTTCGGCGTGCCGCACGACAAATGGGGCGAGACGCCGCTTGCCGCGGTCATCCTGCGCGATGGCGCAACCGCCACGGCAGCGGAGTTGCGAGCATGGATCAACGAGCGCGTGGCCGCCCGCTATCAGCGCGTCTCGGAGGTCGTGATCTTGCAGGACTTCCCTCGTAGCGCTGCTGGCAAGACGCTAAAGCGCGAGATGCGCGAGCCGTACTGGGCCGGACGCGAGAAGAAGGTCTAGCTTCCAAGCGAGGCAATGCGATGCGAGTGAGTCTCGACCACGCCCACATCTTTGCCTCGAATCTCGATGCAACCGTTGGATTCTTCCGGACCATGTTCGATGCGGCGGTCGTCTGGGACGACGTAGTCGCTGGCGTGCGCGGCGTTCGCCTGCAGCTCGGGCGCGCTTTCATCCTTATCTACGACCAGCCACCCAAAGCGCCGCGGGGCGGCGCGTTTCATCACCTTGGAATCGAGACTGACGATCTCGACGGACTCGTCCGACAGATGGGGTCACGAGGGTTTGTATTTCGGAAGCCCGTCCAGGAAGACGGGGCCTTCAAGTACGTCATGATTTCCGGGCCAGACGAGCTCCTCATAGAACTCTTCGAGTGCCATGAGCCGGGGCGATGGCGCATCCCCACAACTGACGAGGATCGTTAGCAAGACCGCCGACGCTTGCCGGCCAATTGCCGACATCCGATTCGCGCGCCGGAATCTCCTGAGAGCCGACTTCTAGGCTTGGGAGTGGAGCAGCCGCTTTACAGTTCATGGACGAGTAGCAGTGGGGAGCCGCCGCTTCGGCCATATTCGAAGTTCAGAAGCCAAGTCAGAATAACCTCGAAGCCGACCCTTTGAGACGCTTTCAGGCGAGGTGGACTTGCAGGTCGGCCGACACGCGGAGCCGACACATTCCTCAACGCTGCGTGAAGTTTCGACGCAACGCATGAAGCGCATGGAAGCGCTGCCTTTTATGCCTTCTTGATTTCCGACACACGCTGGCCCCGCGTTCATCAGCAGTTGCCGGATCGACGAAGTTTCTGCCCGGCGCAAGTACGGGCTGGGCGCGTTAGCGCCGAACCGGCGAATATTCATATTGCTAAATCGGTGCCGCCGTGGGACATTACTTCACGCGGACGAGCTCCGAGCGACAATGCCGCGCAAAGCTGTGATTTTCTGAGTCAACTTTCGGCAAATGCACTAGCACCAGCACATGGATTGCCACGCAGTCGAAAGTATGTTCATCCGCATCTTCCACGTGCTCGTTGGCATGTGGAATCAATTTGTGTATGTCCCGTGGACACTGTGCTCGAGCAGCCCTTGTGTCTGGTGGTGCCTCTGCTGCAATCGCTGGATTTGCTGGCTGCTCCTTATCCTGGTTGCGATCATCACGATCATCTTATGGTCGCTTTTCGCACTGACGATCCTGGTCGTCGTCATCATCTGCGAGATCTTGTGCATCTTCTCGTCGATTGGTCCGGATTCAAAGGCGCGATGCTTTGGCAACGGCAATCCCGATCCCGGTACGGGTCCATTACCTCAGCCGTCCTTTCCGGATCCGCCGACTCCACCGGTTGCGCCAGCGCCAGCTGCACCTCCCCCGCCAATTGAATGAGTACGCGCCTTTCTTCGCATCCAGGTACGGTGTGGGGTGTATCCGAAGTTCGACTCGCGAACCCCGGTGACCTCGACACCTTGCTGTCGTCACCGTCGCGCTTGCTCACTCTTACACGCATCGCTGTCGGCGTCGGCTTATTGCCCGAACCGGAGCGACGCGAGCACGAGGCACGCATCCATGCTCAGTTGTCCGGCTGTCGCTGCCTGGAAAGCGGCCTGGGGATGCTTGCGGGCGCCATTGGCTACGTGGCGGTTATCGCGCTCTTCCCGGAGTTGCGCACGGCAAATCTTTGGACCGGCTTTGTTGTGGGATTCGGCGTAGCGCTTTCCGTTGGAGCAATCGGGCGCATCGCTGGCCACTTGGCTGCACGGCGCCGGCTACAGCGTGAATTGCGGGAATTGCAGCGCGCGGTCGCCTCCCGGCATCCTTCCCCGATGTAGTAGCGGCGCGGGTCGCGCCCGGATGTGAATCTTCCATTGCTGCTGGCAGGATCGCATCGTAGATTGGCGTATCGGCTCCGCACGTCCAGTCGTAATCACCCCGAAGGAATGACGCCATGAAGCTCAAGGACATGCAACGCTCAACTCGCGGCGCCCAGGTGTTGTACAGCTCGCCCGCGAAGGACCGCAAAGGACGATCTCATTACGAGGTGTCGGTCGCGGGACCCAAGAGCGTGGTCGAGAAGGCGTTGCGTGAAGCGGACCTGACGTTCGACATCGATCCCGATGCCACGCAGGAGTCCGCGGACCGCCGGGTCATGGAAGCGCTGAAGCCCTGGCATCGTGAAATGGCGCAGCGGGCCATGGACCCCGCGGGACTCAATACCAAGGTCGCGGTTAAGAAACCCGCCGAGAACGCCTCGCGCACCATGACGGTCACCCTCCGTCCCACGGCGAAGCACGGCACTTTTTTCTTCTTCGATACTGTGTTTCCGGTTTTCCTGCCCGTCGCGCCGCTGTTTCAGGTGGTGCTGCCCCCTTGCTCGTTCGGCGGCATTGCCTCATTTCCCGTGGCCGGCAATCCCAACGTGCGTATTCGATTCAACAGCCCGCTTCCGCCCAATGCGGCGGCGAGCGGCTTCGGGGGTCTGGCTATCGACACCGCGTCGTTCGTTCGGGCGCCCTGGGCGCTGGTATTTCCGTTCAATCAGTTCCCAGTCGCGGTGCCTTCCGTTGCGCGACTGATGTGCTGGGGCGGCAGCCTCTTGCCGTTCTGAGGACACCAGCATGGCTGAGTCGTGCAAGCAGCAGCAGGAGCGCATTGAAGAGACCGTCCTCCAGCCGATCGAACAGTGGGTAACGCAGCAGGAGCAGCGCTGCCGCGACGAGCCGTGCATCTGGTGGATGTTGTGTCTGAACAAGCTGTTCTGCTGGATTGCCACCGTGCTGGTAAAGGTCACCCTGTGGGTCACGACGGTGGTCGTGCGGTGGGTTTATCGCACCGTCTGCACGGCGGTGATGCTGGTAGTTGGACTTTTGGCACTGCTGACGGGCGACGCGTCCATTCTTGGGCAAGCCCTCAAGGATCTATGGGAAGT
>CAVQID010000005.1:0-33987 GCA_963712485.1 uncultured beta proteobacterium | reverse complement strand
GGACGTTTGCGAACAGGCAGATCGGGATCCGCTGCAGTCATACGGCCCGCGTCAAATGGACGGCAGCAAAGCGAATGAAGCGTGCGACAGCGGACATTGTTGTGCGCGCGACAACCGAGTGCAGCCACGAGGTGGGGATGTTCCGCCCCCAAAGTGCGTGGGTTGTCGCGGCCGCGGGCCCATTCATAATCCGGCCGATCGGTGGTACCGGCAGCACAAATCGAAGCCGCGGGTACCTCCCACGGCCCAAAACCAAGGGAGGTTCCCTATGCCAAGCAATGGCACCCCGCGCCGCGCTTGCTGCATCAGGATGGCGGCAGCGGTGGCCGTATCGATGATCGTGGCGAACCCGGTTGTTGCGGCCAGCATCAGCTACGTCGCGACCGATCTGCCGGACCTGCTGGCCGGCATGATCGCTGGTCGTACAGCTACCAGCTTCAAGACGCTAGCTCCCTCGCAGCGAGGGATTCACGTTGTACTTCGACCCGCTGAACTACAGCGCGTTGCAGGCCGTGCCCGCGGTGGTCAACGACGATTGGGACGTTCTGGTTGTTCAGCCCGACGCCAGCGTGCCTTTCCCCGGGTTGTACGACGCGTTGGCGCTTGTGGACGTGCCATCCACGGTCGACCCGTTCCGCGTCGAGTTCACGTGGTCGGGACTGGGCCGGCCAGGCTCGCAGGCCTATGATACCCACGACGCGGCGTTCACCGTCGTGCAAAGCGGTGTGACCCAAGCCGTTCCCGCACCGAGCAGCGTCATGCTCCTGCTGCAGGCCCTGGCCGCGCTGGCGCTGGCCAGGCGTTGGCGGGCACGCTGATCGATGCGCGGCCCTCCCGTCCCACCGCTTACTGCCACCCAAGTGCCCCCGCCGCCGTGCGCCGGCCGGCGACACAGCCTGCCGTTGCCCGCCCATACATGAAGGGGTTCGTCATGTCGAGGTTCCAAGCTATCACACGGCAGGCCGCCGCAGCCGCGGCAGTGCTGGGCGCGCTGGTCCTGCATCAGCCCGCCACCGCCGCCGGGCCGCTATCGGTCAGCCGCTTGGCGCTGGTGTCCACCGAGCGCGTCCGCGCACCGTCTACGACTACAAGTTCGCCGTCACCTTCACCGCCGGCGCCGCTGCCGTCGCCAACGCGATCGGCCACGCCGACATTGCCGCGACCGGCAGCCAGATGCTGGACGGCGACGTGAGCATCGGCAACGTGGCCGCGGGTGCCAGCGTGACGCCGGCCGACACCATCACCATTCGCCACGACATTACGCGCCCGTTCAGCACCGCCTCGCTGGCCTGGACTTTCCAGCAGCCGCCCATCGGTCCGCGGGTGCAGGTGTCGGTTGCAGTTCCCGACCCGGGCGCTACCAACGCCGCGCTGAGCTACCGCTGGCGCGCGACCGACGGCAACATTGTGGACGTCAACGCACCGGCCACCAGCTGGACGCTGCCGCCCGGCCCGGGCCTGCACTTCGCCTATGTGCTGGTGAGTAACGGCCAGGGCGGGTTCACCGAGCGCCGCGTGGCCGTCAACACTGACACGATCGGCGGCCCACGCGTGGTGCCAGCGCCCGCGATCTATCGCGCGCCGCCATCGCCGGTGCCCAGCAGCGGCGAACTGCTGACCTGGATGCAAGGCGGCTACGGCGAACTGCCGCTGACCGAGCCGCGTTCCGGCGCGGCGGTGGGGCACCGCGCCTTCGCGCCCGACACCTTCGTTTACCTGCAGCACAGCGTCACCGGCGCGCTGCTCCCGCCCGGCGGCCCGGCGGCGCCCGCGCGCACCGACGTGCGCGGGCGGGTGATCATCCCAGGCGTAACGCCCTCCGACCCTGACGTCTACAGCTACTTCTGCTCGCGCGACGGTACTAGCTGGACCGACTGCGACGTCCCACTGGGCTTTGCCACCATGCCGTCGTTCGCGGACTACATCGGTCCCAACTTCCCGGGCGACCAGGGACGTAGTCGGCCGCCATCGCCTGGCCGACGACACCGCCTGTGGTACCAAGAACGAGTTCTTCGATGCCGAATTCGTGGGCAGCGCTACGCTGCTCAACGCCGCCGGGGGCACCATCGGCAGCAGCGTTCGCATGAGCACTGACGGCGACTTCTCCTTCAAGCAGACCGCCAGCGCCGCCGCGGTGCGCATCGCCTGCCAGGCCGCGCCGGTGCTCCGCATCCCGGTCGCCCCCAACGATCCGCATGCAACGCGCTGGCGGGGCTGTGCAGCACCCGGGTACGTGCGCCGATCGTTTCGGCGAACGTCGGCGACGTTCGGCACCACGGCGGTGGGCCTGTTTCTGCCACCGCCAAGCGGGCTGCCTTCAGACAACGTACCGACATCGGATTTTTTCTTCGGCTACAAGGGTTTGGACACGCGCCGCAGCGCGTGTCAGTACTACAAGGCTGTGGGTGCGGTGCGCGCCTGCGACGCCCGTGGCAACTTTATCGACCCGATCAACGTGGAAGACTGGCGGCGCGCGGTGAAGATCGGCACATACGCCACCGGCGGCACGTCCGAGTACGCCGCCACATTCGTCAACCAGGTGGACTTGAACCTCACACGCAACCACCATTCCATCTCTTACGGGCCCAACCACACGGCCGCCTACGTGTGCAACCATCTGGGCCCGGCGGTGGACGCGCTGCAGCGATCCACCCAGGCGCAGATCGACGCCGCCGTCGCCGACGCGGTGGCCGGCAAGAACCTGGTGGCCTGCGTGATGATGGACAGCATCGCCACTTCTGGCGTCAATGGCGGTAAGCCCGACACGCGCTACCTGATCTTCGGCCCCAGCGGCGAGTTGCTGCCGTCGATTAACCTGGACGGCCGGCGCGAGAAATTCGTGCCCGGCGTGTGCGTGGCGTGCCATGGCGGTGACCGCTATGCAGGCAAGTTCCCAGAGGACGGGAGCGGCCTGCCGGATATCGGCGCGCACTTCCTGCCGTACGACGTCGGCAACTTCGCGTTCAGCTCGGCGGCAGGCCTGACGCGCGCTGCGCAAGAGCTGCAGATATACAACCTGAACCAGAACGTGCTAAAGGCCGGCGCCACGCCTGCAGCGCAGGAACTAATCGCCGGCTGGTACTCCAGCGGCACCACGCAGAACAGCAACTACTTGCCACCGTCCTGGGCGGGCAAGGGCTGGGATGACGTCTACCACAAGGTGTTCGCACACAGCTGCCGCACCTGCCACATCAACATGCCCGAGCGCTGGAACTTCGACCACTTCCAGCGTGCTGTGGACGACGCCGACCGCATCAACCTGTCGTGCTACCGCGAGTACTCCGGCCAGCATCGGCGCTGGGGCATGCCCAACTCGCTGGTCACATTCAACCGCTTCTGGATCACCAAGGGCCAGCCGGACGACCTGACCCAGGAGCTGCTGGCGCGGTTCATCACCGAGCAGCGGGGCGACCCGGCCAGCCCGCCGCCGAGCTGCGAGCTGTTCCGCATCCCGTGATCGTCGCGCGCTGGGTGGCACGCCGTTGCGGAGCTCGACGGCGAATGCGGCATTCGCAACCAACCGGTTTCGTTGCGAGATCGTGACCGCGCGCTACGACGCGCCTCGTCGATGTCGTCCACTGCGACCTGCTGGTGACCGCATTCGGTCTTGAGGGCTATGGCAAACGTCGCAGGCGACTCTCGTTGGTAGCAGGCCCGGCATCGTGATCTTTCCCAGATGCGTTCGGGCGCTTTGCAACAAGATCTCGCGCCATCTATTACTCTTGGGAGGCGGTCGGCTGTTGACACCTGTGGTGGCATCAAGACCGCTCCATCCAGAACCAGCCTTTTCGCAGTGAGCTCCGTCGAGAATGACTCAATGGAGTTTTTACGCCTCATGCCGACGCTGATTCAAAGACGGACGCCGGCGCCGGGGAAAAGGTGTTTCAGTTCGGCGGTGAGCGCCTGAAGCGTGTCGACGTTGCGAGCCGCCAGAACGAGCGAGTAGCCAACGCCAGCCAAGCGCCTGGCGGCTTCTATGCCAATGCCGCCTGGCGCCGATGAGAAGAATGGTTGCAGGCACGCGGTTCATGCAATCTCCTCGGACCAGCGTCAGCTTATTGCCGGTGAAAGGCGACAGCTATCAGGCAGATAAGCTTGGAGTTCCAACTGGCCGCTTCTGGCCGATGCGGGCTCGCCTTGACGTGCGTAAGTAGGGAAATGCAGAAGCCGCGCTATTGAGCTGGTGTCATGTACTTTGCGAAGTTCTCCACGTAGTCATCGAAGTTCTCTTCAAGCATCAGCCGATACTCGCTCAAGAAGTAGTCGATCGTTTCGTCGCGCGAGGCCGCCATTTCTTCCTTGGTCCCGAAGCCACGTGCGCTTACCCAAGCATTGAAGCGCGCGGTTGCGTACATCATCGAGGCGCTTGCCCTAACCCGATCGATCTCCTCTAGCTGCTCGTTGGAAAGATGGATGTGCGCGTCCGCGCGCTCGTAGAACTTGTCGTCAACACCGTCTGGCACAAACCCTCCCACCGGTAGTCGGTTTGACTGCTTTCGGGCAATTGTGACGGCACTGCATCAGGGCGGCAATTGGCCGGCTCAAGCCTCCGAGACGCCGGACGCGCCGTGACCCCTTGCGGACATCACCGCTCTCCGAAAGCGGTCGCAGCTGAAACGCTGATTAGCGGGCGTAACGATCAAGCTCAGCGACCGCCGTCGGAAACGCCCGCTCGGTTGCAACAGTCGCGGTCAAATTATCCGAACCGTTCAACTGCCCAGCGGGGCGACGGTTCGCTGCAGCGCTCTGGTTAGCCTGCGAAAATCTCATCTCCAAACTCCTCTCAGCATGGACTCCTCAAGACCGGTGCAAGCTCGTGGATGCCGCCGAAGTTGTGATCCTCTACAACCACTCGACCTGTGGCTGTCTCAATGCCGAACGGATTACCAGCACCGTCCCAACCAATAATGAAAACGCCGCTCATCGTCCAGCCGCGTGGTGGGCCAAACTCGCGCCGAAACTTGGCGTGGCTCTTGGTGAGGCGAACGATGTCATCCACCTCCTCCGCACCGAAATGACCACCGCCGCAGGTGAGCAAGAGCCAGCGATAGTCTGCGGGAATCGAACCGAAGCTCGCCTCGAACTCGCGCAACTGCTCGTCGGTCGCTGGCTCTCGCCGCAACGACTCCGGCATCGCCTCGATGTGCTCCTGAATCTTCTTCTTGGCGTCCGATGAAAGCATGACATGGTCGAGCAGGCTAACTTGATTTATCAGGGGAGTTATTCCGTTTAACGGGATCCGGACTCCATTTAACCGGAAGCGCCGGTCGACGAAAAGTCCTTGTGACACGCAGCTTTAGGAGGGCCAGAGCGGCCCGGCAAGTCTCGTTGCCCGTGATATCCGGGTCCCGATGGCTGCTTCGGTCCCTTTGCCAAAAGTGATGATCAAGCGCCGCCAGGGCGGCCGCAGAGCAACGCGACACGCTTGATCCCGACGGATGTCTGGTGCGATTCGCCTCGCAACCGACCAGTGAGAAACAGGGCGCGGTTAGTACTTGCAGACTTGAAGGTGGCTAGCGCCGCGAGTCTGAAGCAACGCAATTGAATTGCGACGTACTCGCTTTGTCCCTTGACTCAGGCCGGCTAATGGAGGTCCGCTTTCTGCCGCGCGATCGAGGTGCACCGGGGGCCGCTGTTGGCCGCACTTTGCCGAGCGTCGGCATTCGAACGACGATTCAGGCGTCGAGGGTTCCGCGAAGGAGCCACACTCCAGGTGTATCGCCGAGGGCGGCGGCCGCCGGTGCTTGTTGGTACCGCGCGGCCAAGTGACGAATCAGGCAGCGGCACGCCGAGGCAAGACCCAGTTCGGCCGCGCGAAGTGGCAGGTGTAGCCCCCTGGGTTCCGCTCCAGATAGTCCTGGTGTTCCGGTTCGGCCTCCCAGAAGGCTCCCGCCGGCGCGACTTCCGTCACCACCTTGCCCGGCCACAAGCCGGAGGCCTCGACGTCCTTGATCGTGTCGATCGCTTCGAGTCGCTGGGCTTCCGAAGTGAAGTAGATCGCCGAGCGATACGAGAGCCCGCGGTCGTTGCCCTGCCGATTCGTCGTCGTCGGGTCGTGGATCTTGAAGAAGAACTCGAGCAGGCGCCGGTAACTCACCACGGTCGGATCGAAGGTGATCTCAATCGCCTCGGCATGGGTACCGTGATTGCGATAAGTGGCATTCGGCACGTCACCGCCCGAGTAGCCCACCCGAGTCGACACCACGCCTGCCATCTTCCGGATCAGGTCCTGCATCCCCCAGAAGCAGCCGCCTGCCAGAACTGCGCGCTCAGTCGTCATTCAGATCTCCTCAACTTGGTTCAAGTACTCGCCATAGCCCTCGGCTTGCATGTCGTCACGGTGCACGAAACGCAGCGAGGCGGAGTTGATGCAGTAGCGCAGCCCGCCCCGGTCAGATGGGCCGTCGGGAAAGACGTGTCCGAGGTGACTGTCGCCATGAACCGAGCGAACCTCGGTCCGCACCATCCCGTGGGTGACATCGCGCAGTTCGTTCACATGCGCGGGCACGATCGGCTTCGTGAAGCTCGGCCAGCCGCAGCCCGACTCGAACTTGTCGGACGATGCGAACAGCGGCTCCCCAGAGACGATGTCGACATAGATGCCCGGCTCATGGTTGTCCAGGTATTCGCCGGTACCGGGAGGTTCGGTTCCGCTGCGCTGAGTGACACGAAACTGCTCAGGGGTGAGCTTGGCGATCGCTTCTGGGGACTTGGTATAGGTCATGGGAATTCCAGTTCGTTAGCTGCAGCCCTTCAAATGGGCCTGCGGAGGACGCTCTTCAACCGAGGTCCTTTAGTCGCCTGAAACGATCGCAAGTTACAGCGCCGTGCCGCGCTTGAGATCTTCTGCCCTACCGGGATGTTCCTGCGGCAGGCTTGCCCCGTCGCCGTGACCCCGCATCAAGACATCTTGTCGGGGTTCATGGACGTCCGCTCATAGGCAAACACCGCGGCACGGCGCGGAGGCCGCTTCTGACCGGAACACGTTGGCCGGGCAGGCTGACGTGCTATCATGTACACAACTCAACACGCCGGCCCATCCATGTCAACAACCATGACCATCCGCCTCGAAGACGAGGTAAAGGATCGGCTTGATCGCCTCGCCGAGTCAACTCAGCGGAGCAAATCGTTTCTGGCCGCAGAAGCGATTCGCGAGTTCGTCGAAAACAACGAATGGCAAGTCGCGGAGATTCGCGCCGCCCTGAAGGAGGCCGATGCTGGCGATTTCGCGTCGGAAAAGGACGTCGCGGCGCTCGCCAAGAAGTGGAAGTAAATGAGGCTTCGGTGGCTGCGCACGGCATTGCGCAACCTGGACGAGGAAGCCTCTTACATCGCGGCCGATGATCCGGCGGCTGCACGCCTGATCGTTGCGCGCGTTCTCGAGGCTGTCGCTCAACTGTCGGATCAACCCGCACTCGGCAGGCCGGGACGCGTTCCCAACACGCGCGAGCTCGTGGTCGCGCGGACCCGCTACATAGTTCCGTACCGCGTCAAAAGAGACGCCGTCGAGATCTTGCGCGTTTTCCACACTTCTCGCCGACTGCCAATGCGCTGGTAGTCCGGCGGCTGCTTTCGGGCGGACTGGGGTCCCGGACACCAGGACCGCTCGTGGCCGAGAAGCGCAGTCACTGGTTCGGGGGAAAAATGATGTCAAAGAGCCGCTTCACGTTTGGCGTCATGTTCTGGTCTTCCGGCCGTAAGAACTCCTCCGCGGGTGCCAACCGCTTCGCGTAGCCCGCTTCAAAGACTCGCTTGACGACGCCCGGGGACACTTCTTCACGGTCGTAGCCCGGCATGAAGCCGATCAGCTGATATCCGGCCCGCTCGAGCGCCAGCTGCATCTGCGGCATCTTCATGGTAGCCAGCGTGTAGATGAACCCGGCCCCCATGGCGCGCCCCATCTTCTCGCCAAGCTCCATCGCTGTGACGGCCATCCGAGCCCCGCGATGCGCGGGCGAAATCACGCCGAGACGGGCATAGAGCGTCATTGCAGCGCTCTCCCGCTCCCAGGACCCCACGCCGACCAGCTCGCCATCTTTTCTGATCAGCAGAGCGATAACGTCCTTGTCGGTCTGGTCATCCAGAACGACCTTGTCCAGATAGAACTGCTCCGTGAGGTAACAGCTCGCCGCGCCCACCGACACGCTGGGGAACCACTCTCGGATCGCTTCAATGAGAGGACGGATGTCGGATCGCGTCATGCGCTCGAAGCGATATCCCTCGGGCAGCGGCGCCATCGCCGAGATCTCGCTTATGGTCGGCCATTGCATGAAAGCGGCTCCTGTGCGTCAGCCCCTCGGGGCGTGCGGTACGAGTAGGTGCAGCGATCGTAGAAGCAAATGGCGCAAGTTCTCAAGTTCCGCCCGTCCGCTTTCGGGCAGGCCAACTCGCTGCTATCAATGGCGGGTTGTGGCCGGTCAGCGTCCTTCACTGCTTGATCGCGTTCCGACACTGGGGAGCCTTTGCGCCTTTTGAAAACAGCCGCCAATCCCGCTTCGTTTCTAGCGCCGCTCAGTGGGAATTGCCTTCCATGCGTCCCAGCTGATGTCTCGACCGGGAAACGCCACCGACTTGAACGGCCAATCAGTTTCGATCCAGCTCTTCACCCTGTCGTACAGACGATCCTCGAGCCCCGCGGCAAGCTCGCTCTGTCGCGCCCACAAGAAGGCCACGGCGTCGTAGCCGCGCCTCTTCGTGGGCTCGATGTAAACGCAGCCGAGTACAGCGGACTCCGACAGATTCACAACCGTATAGGCGAAAGATCTGCGCAGCTGGAACTCCTTCTGGTGCCAGCCGAGGTCGATCAGGTTCTGCTCGAGCGTCAGGCCCTCCGGCCAACCCAAGCCGGGCCAGATCGTCTTGCAGTGATCTGCGCTCGACATGACGGCGTCGTAATCCTTGATGACGTCGTTGATAGTCAGCATGCGCAAGCGAAACTCGTCCGTCTCGAGAGACTGCGGCACGGCGAAGTCGGGTGGCACAAAGGGAGCGGGAGCGGCAGGAGTGTTCATTTGTGCCAGACGCGAGGAGGGTGGTTCAGAGACCGGCGGGGAGCCAGCCGTCCGCTTCATGACGGCTCGCCCAGTGGAAGTCAATGTCAGGTTCTGGCCGCAAGATGCTAGCGCGACGAAATTCCAGCGCGCAGCGAATCTTTCACGAAGGCGGTCGTCCTAGTGAGCGGTAATTCGGCCCGACGCTCCCGCATCGATGCCAATGGTCAGGCGGTCACCTCGTCTGCGCGCGGTTCGAGCGGGGGCATGGTCGGGGACGCGAGACTCGGCTGCGCGTATTGGATACGGGCTGGGGGAGTGACGACAAGGCGGCAGTCAGCTCAGGTTTGTAAGAATCTTCGACAATGACGCGCACCGGCTGACCATCCTGGCGCAAAGTGCCCGCCGCTTGTCGAATGCTTTCCCTTCCCCGTCCCTTTTGGCTTAGCTTCCATCTGCCGGCAACGTCTGCGGATTGCAGGAGCGCAGAGTTGAAGTCGGCCAGGAGGCGCTATGAATGCGGCTTTCTTCCGTTGTCTTGCGCGGGTCCTGAGCATGGCGGCAGGCTCACTGAGGTTGATGCTGCCTGCGGACAGCTGGGCGTGCTACTTCACCTACTCAGAAGCAGATTCCACATATCTGCCGACAATAGGTGGCGCACGTCCAGGACTCGCGTCTATGTCCTTTACCAACCCACTTGGTCCTATACGGGACGTACGCGTGCGACCGCCCTAGGATCCATCATTAGCAGACGTGACTGCGGAGCGAGGAATTGCACCTCGTCTTCGCAGCCGCGCGAAATCGCACCTTAAGCTCAGCTACAAGCCCATCAGGTTCCACACTTGTCAGCGCTGGAACTCCCCCAGCTCGCGTCGGACTCCCGCAGCAGCTTTCGCAACACCTCACCATTCCCCGCCTATCTCCGCGGTCGCGGTTCTTAGATGACCGCTTGGTTGACCAATCCGATGGGAAGGCTGGCAGCTTTCGGTCAATCGCTGGGCGGCTGGCGACTGTCCGCAGTTGGCCGCCAGTGACCGAAGAGGCTCCAGCCAGAAGCGTGCTCAAAGTCATATTTCCCGCCACTGCGCCGGTCCGTGGGCGCATTTGCGACGACTTCTCGCGTGCCGCTCAATCGTGTCGTCGAGCGGCGCTGTTTCACACGGAGCTCGATCGAGCGTGAGTGAGTCCGCCTAGCGCTAAAGTATGGGCGAGTTGGGATGAGAGTGATAGCGGCTCCAGATGCAAGTTTTCGGCCGAAATGCGAGGAAGGCGCTTCGCCATCCAGCCGCGTTTGCTCTCGCGGTCATCAAACAATTTCGCGCAAATCAGGGCCTGCTGCTAGCAGGCGCGGTTGCGTATTACGCGCTGCTATCACTTGTGCCCTTGTTGATCCTGGTCGTACTCGCGCTGACCCAAATTTTCGACGAAGCACAAGTGCTTGGCACGATTGGAGCCGGCCTGGAATTCGTCGTGCCCGGTCAATCAAATGCGCTGGTCGGAGAGTTGCGAACTTTCCTGGCGCATCGGGACGTCGTTGGGTGGCTACTACTCGCCTTGATGCTGTTTTTCAGCTCTCTCGCGTTCACTGTGTTGGAGAGCGCGATGTCGGTCATCTTCTTTCATCGAGTGACCGTGCGCCGGCGCCACTTTCTGATGTCCGCGGTAATGCCGTATCTATTCATGCTGTCTTTGGCCGTTGGTCTGCTTATCGTCACAATCGTCTCGGGTGCGATCAACCAGTTGGGCACGCGCTCCCTGGTGATACTCGGCCACCCCTTTTTGCTCGACTTGTTTTCGTCCAGGTTGTTGTACGTGCTCGGCGTCGCGGGCGAGGTCCTTCTTCTTACGGCCATATACCTGGTGATGCCCGTCGGGCGCCTGTCACTTCGTCACGCCCTCATCGGCGGCACGGCCGCGACGCTTCTGTGGGAAATCACGCGGCACTTGCTCGTTTGGTACTACTCGACGATTTCGCAGATTCAGCTCGTTTACGGATCGCTGACGACATCGATTGCCGTGCTATTGAGTGTCGAGATCGGCGCGATCGTTTTGTTGCTCGGCGCGCAGGTGATTGCCGAATACGAACGCATCGGCTACGAGCCGATCAACACCAAACCAAAGGCAATGGAATCTGAAAGGGTGTGAGAAAACCAGGCTCCCTTTTCGATATCAAGGTCGCAGACCCGTTCAGATTGACCGGATGTCCGCTCACAAGGCATCTAGTTGCTTGATCCTAGCGACTTCGCTCATCAGGGGACCTGCTTGCTATATCCTCGATTTCTCGGCGATCAGCGCCAGCACACGCGCTTGCTCCTGTGACGTAGAGACTCGCATTCGAGTGAAATCCTCGCTGTTGTGCCTTACGTCCACATATGTCCCGGACGCGTCTTAGGACGATGAGGCTGGGTCTCACCGCGTCCGCTACTGGCCGACACTCGCCGGGCAGTCTCACCGCTACTCAACAGCGTCCGCGTCCCGCTCAGGCGTCGTACTTGAAAGACAGGGAAACCCGCGCACGGTAGGCGACGACCTTGCCGCCTTCAATTTTCATGTCGAGCTTGCTGACTTCGGCGATGCGAAGGTCACGCAGCGACTTAGCTGCCGCCTCGACGGCGCTCTTCGCCGCGGCTTCCCACGAAACTGGACTTGTCCCGATGATGTCAGTGACGCGATAGACACCGGATTCGGCGTTCTTCTTAGCCATGATCTTGTCTCCTTCCAGTTAAGAGGGCGTAGGACAACTTCCTTCAGCCCCAGGGAATCCATCATAGGCGCGCCCACTGCGAGGCGTGTCGTTTGCGCTGACTGCGAAGTTGCGGCCAGTTCAGGTCAGGTTTCAGGCAGATCAGGCGGGTCTAATTCCGTCGGCTTTGCGGAGACGCAGTTGAAGACAGTTAATCCCGCTAATGGCCGGCCCTTGACGAATGATCCGCGTCTAGTTCGATAACAGGAACTTCTCCAGAAACAGTACGCGTGCATAGAAGAGGTAATCGGCGTTCTCTTTCTTGGCGAAGCCGTGCCCTTCGTTCTCGGCGATCATGACCCACACGGGAACTCCATTCTTCGCGACCGTCGCGGCGATCTGCTCGGCTTCCTGCACCGGAACACGGGGGTCGTTCCGGCCGTGGATGACGAACAGCGGGGTCTTGATCTTGTCGGCGTTGGTCAGTGGCGAGATCGAGATCAGGAACTCGCGCATGGCGGGATCGCGCTCATCGCCGTACTCGGTGCGTCGCAGGTCACGCCGGTAGCTCTCGGTGCGCTCCAGAAAGCTGACGAAGTTCGAGATCCCCACCGCCGGCATCGCACCGCGAATGCGGTTGGAGTAGTGCGCTGCCACTGCATTCGCCATATATCCGCCGTAACTGCCGCCCTGCACAACCACACGCGAGGCGTCGAGATCCGGCTGCGTAGCAATCCAGTCGAGCAGCGCGCCGATGTCCTTGACAGAATCTTCACGCATCTTGCCGTTGTCGAGTTTCTGGAACGTCTTTCCAAATCCCGTGGAACCCCGCACGTTGGGTTCGATCAGCGCGATCCCCATCTCGTTGATGATGTAGTTGTAGCGTCCGCTGAAGTCGACTTGCGCCTGCGCCTCCGGCCCGCCATGAATCTCAATCAGCACCGGGCGCTTGCTCGTGAACTTCGTCGGCGGGCGTTGGATCAGGCCGGAAATCATGCGACCGTCGAAGCTCTTCCACTGGATGGCTTCCTTCGGCTGAAACGCCGAGGTGTCCATGCCGGCCTTGTCTGCGGCAGCCCAAAGCGCCGCTTGCTGCGAGCTGAGGTCGATCACCCGCACCTCGGACGGCGCGGTCGCCGAGGAGCCGGAGTAAGCCAGGCGTCTGCCGTCCGGCGACAGCACGGCTGCTGACACGTTGACGCCGGCCTGCGGCGGGACCGCGACCGGCTTCAGCGTGGACGCGTCGTAGACCCGCGGCACGCCCCCACCAGCCTCGTTGGTGATGACGGCGAGCTTGCCGCGATCGCGCGTCAGGCTCACCCCGGCAACATCCCATGGAATGTCGGTCGTCACGCCTTCGAACGCGTTGGTCGCCGGGTCGTAGCGGTAGAGCTGGACGAACTCGCCGTTTCGATCCGTCGAGACGAAGATTCGTCGTCCGTCCGGCGCGAACCCGACGCCGACGTAGAACGCGGAGGGGTCCCCTTCGCGTGGCAGCAGCCGCCGCGACGAACCGTTGGCCAAGTCAAGCAGCCATACTTCCGCGTCGGAGGCGGAGCGATAGCGCAGCAAGAGTACGGTCCGATCGTCCGGGGCGATGTCCAGGGGATACCAACCTGCACCCTGCATGCTGCCCGTCGCACGAGTGCCGCCCGACTTCACATCGAGCAGCGCAAAGTCCACTGTGACGCCTTGGGTGCGTTCGACATTGCCGCCGGCATTGCGATCGACGCGCGAACAACTCACGAGGATCGCCGTGCCGCTCGTGGTGAACGGTCCCATGTCGCAGCGCAGTTTCTCGTCGGTCAGAGGCGTCTCGACGCCGGCCTTCAGATCCAGTCGGAAGACACGCGATGTCTCACTGCCGCCGACATCGCGCTCGAACACCACAATGTCCGCGTCGCTTGGAAGATAGGCTCCTGTCCGGGTCGGCTCGGGCGACGAGGTCAGCGGCTCAAGCGGTTGACCGGACCCCGTAGCGGCATGCAACTGGGTTCGGTTGTTGCGCAGGAACCTGACGAGGAGGCTGTCGCCGTTGGGCGACCAGTCGAGCAGGCCGGCGCCCTTGAACTCGGTGTACTGACCAACGCGCCTCGGCAGGCTGGCCGGCACCGGAGGGATGCCGGTCATTGTGAGGGCCTCGGGCGGCTTGGCCTCCGCCGCGCTGCGGCCGGGAGCGGTTGACGACGACGCGCAGGCGACAAGAAGCGCGGCCGCTGCTATTGCAGGAAAACTTCTGAACATGAATGGCGCCCCAATCTGAAGGCGCGATTCTGTCTGCTTTCGGGTCCGATGGGGAAGGGTCGCTCTCGCGGCAGGTCTTGGCCGAGAGCGCCTCAGGAGCACTCGTCGTCAGCACTCTTCTTCTCCGGCCGCAGGACTCGGTGCGCAACGGGCACCTCTGACTTAAGGCCTGGCACCACGCCAATCTGACGGGCCTGTTCAATCAAGATCAGGTACTCGCTCGCCTTGTATGGATTCGGATTCGTAGCGCACCCCTGCAACGCCGCAAGAACTGCAACGGCTGCAGTTGGCGCCAGCGCCCGGCACACAGATCGCACTGTCCCCCTCGTCATCACGTGAGGTGCGCCCGATCAACAAGACTTTCCATAACAATCTTGCGGACAGCACTGCAATTCATCATGAACGTGTGCGTCGCACGGACTTCGTGTCGGGCAGTACACATTGGCGACCACGCTTCGTTCAGTGAAAGCACCCCGTCGTTGGCCTCCCCGGCAAAGGGACTCCACGTACCGAGCCAGCCACGTGTCCCGCTGATGCCTGTCCAAGGGCAAGGCAGCGTCTCGAGGACCCGATAGGTCCGACCGTGCAGGAGCTTGGCGCCGGCCTGACCAGAAGCAATGCGCGGCGACGCAGTTGCGGTGCTGATGTGCCTGGTGTCTTGCTTCGTTCGTAAGACACACTCAAGCCCCGCGCGACTTTCCATATCTGATTTGCGGCCTTCGCTCGGGTGCGTTGAATCCGCGGCGGCACCCTGCCATTCCCAAAGCGGCGGTCAACAGCAGAATCAGCGTGCCGGGCTCGGGGACGCTGACTTCAGCGGTGATAGGAGTCATCGTGCCGTTGAACTCGCCCTCGCGGACAAACGTCAAACCCGTGATGAACGCCGTGACGTTATTCGGATCGAGAGCAGCCGACGTTTCTATGCCGCGGATCGAAAAGCGGCTTAATCCGACCGCGTCAAAGAAGTACTGACTGCCGCCCATCAGGTCGATGCCGCTGTCGGCGAACTGCAGCCCGTCCCACAAGTACAGGTCGAACAGGTTGTCGCCGATTCCGGTCGGCAGGAGCACGGACGCGAAATTCGGATCCCCTTCGGCAGTGGCGTAGTCGTAGCCGATCGCCACGAACGGATCGATAAACGTGATCGAGTTCGGTCCAACCTCCGTGATGCTGAAGTTGTAGACGCCGTCGACGACCGTCGGAAGGTAGACGTTCGGAGGAGCGTTGCTGTCGAGCGGCGAGAAATTGAAGTACGACGATGACCGGCGCAGGATCTCGGCGTTGTTGTTGTTCGCCACAAAGACGGCGGGGTCGCCGCGCGTGTCGATCAGCTGCACGCTGAAGGAGTAGTTTCCACCCATCTGCAGCACGTTGCTGGGAATCGTGTACGAAAGCAGGTTTGAAGCCACCGCATGCGTCAGGATGACGTCGAAACTGCCGTTCTCGAGATCTTTGCTGAAGTCGAAAATGTTGATCCGGACCGCGTCAGCGGTGAAGTTGTTCGGAATCGTCCACGAAATGGTCGGCGTGAGTCCGGTTCCGGAGATGGTCACGTTGACGGGAAAGGGCACGGGGTTTTCCGCGCCAAGCAGCGATGGCGCCGAAGCGAGAAGATCCGCTTCGCTGGCGCGGCTGAACCGCAGCGTCCAGGGGACGGCCATCCGGTTGGGATTGAAGTTCGTCGCTGCTGCGCAGAAGTTCGGGCTAACAGTCAGGGGAGCACAGGGCGCTGGCGAAGTCGTGAAATTCGTCAGCGGGTAGATCGCGTTGAGAGATGTTCCCCCTGAGCCACCCGCGACGTTCGCGCCGAACTGGAAGACGTCACCAGCCCGGATATTCAGATTATTCGCCGCGCGCGTATCGCGAAACATATTCACGGTGTTGGGCACCAGTTCGATAGGAGCGGCCTGCGCGCCGACGCACACGAGAAACGCGAGAAGAGATCCCGCAAGAACGTGCGCCTTTGAAGGCAGTTCTGAGGTGGCCTTCATATGAACCCCTTCCAATTCTTGCGGCTAGAGAGATTGCGACAAGCAAAAGGGGTACCACGGTCGAAAAATCAATGTCCTGCGCAAGCTTCAGTGCGGAGTTGTAAAGAGGCTCGACGTAAGAACGCACAGACTTCGGCGTTCGGCAGCGGTAATCAGATCGGGACGTACGTTTCTAGGCTATTGGGCTGCCCCCGGCGATGGGCTGCTTTTGGCCGCGGGCATCCTGCGGCACGGAGCAGACCGCCGAGGCCTCCGAATTCGCTCGGCAATGTGCGTACGATGAGCAGATGAGGACAGTGCCGTAATGCCGTCAGGTGAGGAGGTCTGCGATGACAAGCATGGTCAAAGCGGCAATTGACGAGCTTCGCTTGGCTTACGAGACTGCTGTCGCTTCGGGCCGCGTCGAAGCAATTTACCCTCTCCTATCAGAAGGCGCAGTGATGGTGCATCCCGGAGCACCCGACTGGAAAGCCATGGCCGTAGCTGCAGGAGATGCGCCTTTTCCCGCTGGCGCCAAGATCGCCATCAATCCTATAGAAGTCGTTGCATTGAGTGACGAGTGGGCGTACGAGTTCGGCACGGCCATTACGACGTACACACCTCAAGGTTCCAAGGAAACGAATCAGCTGCGCGATACATATCTCCTACTCTTGCGAAACACAGGCGATGGATGGAAGGCGTATCGGGAAGTCGCAAGTTCCAGTCCGCCGCCGGGCGGCTGGCCAGATGTCTGAAACTGGTCACTCACAACTTACAAGAGACCATTATCGGTAGTTCGTCGGCTTTCAAGCGGGCCGGCTAGGAGTCCTGGATGACAGCAATTGGCCGACAACGCAGTCGGTGGTTCTGGTTTGTGCGCCCAATCGACGCTTTCGCGCGCCAACCTTCGTACCAGCGGCGTTAAGGCTCCAGCCCTAGCCCCCTGACGAGAAAATCGGTCAACCCATCGACCACCTGCTCGTGGGTCAGGTCGCGGTACAGCGACCAGCGGCGCAGCGCAAGCATCACTGGCAGAAACGTCAGGATGTGAGCCGCCAAGCGCACGTTAGCCTTCGGCTCTGGGAATTGGCGTAAAGCCTGGCCGACGATGGTCTCGAACATCCCGATGAACTCCTCGACGCGCGCGAGGATGACCTTCTTTGCGCACTCAGCCTGGCGAACTTGATCATCAGCAACTCCAGCCCCGACTCAAGATGACGCGGTAAGACGCCTTGCTGGTGCACTGCCGTTACGTGCGGCATAGTCGGTTAGGGTTCCGGTCCCTGCCTCAGGTCGCAGTCGATCGCAGCGTCTCAAACGGGATTCGAGCCCAGTGCGTGACGCGATAGGAAGTCTTCTGGCGGGGGTCGAGTAGCACATTGAAGTCCGTGCTGCTGACCACCGAAGGCACGCGCAGCCCACAGATTTCCGCCGCCCCTGGGGCACGAGTGTCGACGATCCGCAGTAGCTGCGCGCCGATCGATTGGGAATCGCGTGCAACCGGTCGGGCATTCCAGTTGGTCGGCAAGGTGATTCCGACGTCGTCGAGATCAACGACGCGACCGTCTGGAACGTCGATGCTGGCCACCGTGATCTCACGGACCGACTCCCAGCCGGGCCGCACCACGACTTCCAGCAGTGCCAGCGCCTCGACCGTCGCCGCGTACAGGATCTCTGTCTTGCTGTCGTTGAAGCGCCAGCCGTCTCGTGCTACCGAGCGGCTCGAGTCGAGCGGATCAAACTGCGCGCGCGGCAGACGCGAGGCACGAAACAGTCTCAAACCGGTCCGCCATCAGCTTGGGTTTGCAGTTCATTGAGAACGATGCGTTCGCCTTCCGCCGTCTGCAGCAAATCGATGGGGGCCACCCCGCCCAGTGCGAAGTTTCTGGTGCGCAGATAGGTGCGGCCAGCATCGATGTCGCCAAATACTTCGGCTGCCGCGAGCGTGGCTCGGGCCATCCGCAGTGCTAGTTCGCTCGGGCCAGGCTCCAGCAAATGCCCCAGTTTGGACTTTATTGTTTTAAACGAGAGGTGAAAGAACGACTCGGCCTCTCCCAGTGTGTCCAATAGCAGAGCCGACGAAATGAGGATCGCCTCTCCCTCGAATCCTTCCATCACGCGCCGATGCATGTCGATGGGCTGCGCTGTTGGCCGAGGCGCTTCCGTTTGAAAGCGCGCAAGCGCCTTGGCAATCTGCGCGCGGATTGCCTCGAGGTCGACCTTTTCCAAACCGCGCACCCTACGCATGAGCTGCTTGTCCGTGATGATCGCCAGGCTGAGGGCGTCCAGCTCCGCCGAGCCGAACGGCTCCGACGACGATCGACGGGCCGGAGCGCGGCTCGAGCGCGCTGATTTGACTTGTAATGTTTCCATTGGAAAACTCCAAGTGACGAGCTGGAGAATATCACAACTCCGTCGACTTTCAACTACCAAAAGCGGCCCTCTCGCCGACCCACGGGCCACTCCGGTAGTGACCGCTCTAAGGCGATTTAGGGTGTCACGTTGAAGGACCGCACTTGGCCGGCAAAGGGAGTGGCCGCGCGACCTTGTTCGGCGTGAAGTTGCGGTCGCGGCTGTTGACCGCCTTGAACTTGCTGCTGTCGATCGCAACGATCGCCTCGCCGAACAGCCTCAGCTCACGACACTACTGCACGAAGCGACGGCAGACGGCACGCAGGCCGGCGCCGTTGTCCCGCCGGAAGTCGGCGATTGTCTTGAAGTCCGGTGCCAGCCGCCCCGTCAACCACATCAACTCGACGTTGCGCTGTGCCTCGCGCTCGAGCCGGCGGCTCGACGGCACGCGGTTCAGGTATCCGTAGATGTAGAGCTTCAGCAGCACCGCCGGGTGATAGCCCGGCCGACCCGTGACCGCCGGGTCGGCCCCAGCGAAACCCAGCGTCTTCAGATCGAGTTCTTCAACGAACGCGTCCACTGCGCGCACCGGGTTGTCCTCGGCAATGTAGTCGTCAAGGCAATCCGGCAGCAGCGCGACCTGGGTTCGATCCTCGCCTTCGATGAATCGCTTCATCGCATCCCCAACTGAGCAGATGCGCCAATGGTGACGCAGAATCCTTACACCACGTTTTCACACAGCCTCGGCCGACAGCGGCTCGCTCCGCCTCCCTGTTCGCGGACCTACGCATGGCTGGGCAACGTTCGAAGCGATAGGTGCTCCCATGCGGCCACCAGCACTAGGATCGCCAACACCGCAGCGGCTACAGCCACGGCCGACCAGTGGAAATTGATCGCCAACGGGGCGACGAGCGCGAGCAGCGCAAGGCCAACCAGGTGCGAAAGCGGCGGCAACGCGCGGTTACGACCGACCCACTTGAAAGCGCCCACACCGATCAGGTAGAGCGCCGGTCCGCCCATGGCCATGGCGAGTCCGGCCGCGTTCAGATGTTCAGGATGAGCCAGGACCAGCTCGTCAGCCACGGCGCTCAGGATGATGCCCGCGACGATCGGCAGGTGCAGGTAGGTATACGCGATCCGGGCCGTACGTCCAGGGTCGGTGGCGTGCGCGATGCGGTGATGCCCCGCCACCGCTCCACGGTCGAAGTAGAGCCACCACATCACCACCGCACCGCCGAACGCACAGCCGAATCCGAGCACGACCGGTACGTTCCAGGTCGCGGCCGCGAACGTCGCGCCGCTGACCAGCAGTGACTCGCCCAGGGCGATGATCACGAACAGGCCGCAGCGTTCGGCCATGTGACCGCCATCGACGTTCCAGTCGGACAGTCGCGAGCGCCCCAATCCGGGCACCCAGAAGTACACGGCCGGCGAGATGAATTCAATGGCCAATGCTGCGGCCCACCACGCCAGCCGCTCGGAAGGCTCGGCGAGGCCGCCGACGATCCAGAACACACCGGCGACGGAGAGCCACACGCCAATCCGCTGGAAGTTGCGACGCATCTCTGCTGGCTCGTGGCGAACCGCCCACAAAAAGAACAGCGTCCGGCCCACCTGCATCGCCACATAGGCGCAGGCGAACACCACCCCGCGAGCGCCGAAGGCCTGCGGAATCGAAGCCGACAGAAGCAGGCCCAGCAGCATCAACGCGAACAAGGCCGCCCGGACCGGAGCCCTCTCGGGATCGAGCCAGTTGGTCACCCAGGTGGTAAATATCCACAACCACCAGACTGCGACCAGCAATAGGCCGACCTGTACCACCGTCGTCCCGTCCAGATGCGCCAGCAGCGTGTGCGACAACTGGGTGATGGCGAAAACAAACACCAGATCGAAGAACAGCTCGACCATGCCGACACGACCCCGAGTCGACCCATCGGAGCGCAGCAGCGACGAGCGCCGACGGTCGCCGGTCGTTTCCTGAGACATCGTGCAGAAACGCCCTGGTGGGTCTGCGCAGCGGATCGCGTCGACTCAGCGCAGTCTGCGGCCGGCGAACAATGCAAGGGCCGCCGGGATGCCGAAGATCACGAGGAGGATGGGCAGTTCCTCCAGAAATGAAAAGCCCGCCTGCGAGACGCCAATCCAGAGGTTGATTGCGGCTGCCACGAACCATACGGCGATGAACGCCCACACGGCGGTCCGGAAAGTCTCCGCCCGACCCTTTGCAACGGATCTGGCCACCAGGAGCCACACAGCAAGCAGGACTAACCCAATGACGATGATCACAACCGTGCGCATGGCTCGCTCTCCAATGTGCTGTCGACCTGATCTACAGACGGGAGCCCCAAAAATGGTGACCTGGCTAGCGCGGGGCGCCGCCAGCCAGCAACGTTAGCAGCCGGGGCAGGCGCACCACCGTGCGGCTCGGCTGCGATGTTTTCCGAGACTTCCCAGCGCCGAAAGGTCCGCTAACGGGTGAATCGGGGGAGTGGCCTCGATGGCCGCTCGGGCCGCACGTCGAGCCCCTGGGTTTTGAGTTCCGCCGGTTATCGTACGCCCGACGCTTCTCACCATGTCGAGCACTCGCTGTTGCAGCTTGGCTGCGCACCGCACCGGTTCAATTCGGGTAGTCCATCCGCTCAATCAGTGCCGCAAAGCGAGGATCGTCGCGAACGCGTTTTGCTCAGCGCCCCGCATCAAGGCGCAGCCAGTGCGAGCCAATGCGACCGCGCTCGGCAAAGGCCTTTTCTTAGCCAGGCAAACGCTTGCCTCCTTATCACCAGGCGTCGGAGCGCGTCATCAAGGCATGCGCGGCCGTATACAGCGCCATGCGCACGTCACGATCGCCGGCCTTGGAGATGTGCCCCGGGTTGTCGGTCTCGCTCGACTGGTAACGCCGCGCGCGTCAGCCCGAAGTGCGCCGCCACCGTACGTCGAGGAGTGGAATCGATTGACATCGTCGACGCCGGCCTTGAAGGTGAGCGAGGTGACGGGGTTCCGACCTCGGCGAACCGTCATCAGCCGCTGGCTAGACTGGATCCGTGCGCACCACGGCCTTCACCGCGTTGTCGAGCTTGAGGTAGGTCTTGTACAGCACCGTGCGCGCGTCGAGCAGCGGCTCGAGCGCCCGTGCCAGCAGCGGTTCGGCAGTGATGGCTTTGCGTACGGCCTCGTCGATCTGCCGTGGCCGAGCGCGCGAGCCAGCCGCACCCCGAAGATCTTCAGCAGGCCGCGCAGCTCGTTCTCAATGGTCCACACACTTGGTGAGGATCGCGCTTGCGACTGGCGAGCAGCGCCCGCACCTGGTGGCTCTCGAGGCTCTTCACATGAACGGTGCGGTACCAGCCGCTGCGCAGGATCTGCGCCAGCCCGCGGGCATCATTGCGGTCGGTCTTGTTGCGCATCGCAGCTGCGTCGGCGCGTCGGCACGCTTCGCATCACGCCGAACCAATCCGCAGTCGTAAGTAGATACCGGATGCAGGCGAGCGACCTGCTGCGCCTGCTGCCACGACAGCTCCACCTCGGCAGGCACTTTGGTTTCGTACTGCAGCCGTCCGACTTCGTCGACCACGCAGATCGACACGGAACGCAGCGACACATCGATGCCGGTGAAGTACTTCATCGCGATCTCTCCTTTGCAGGTGGGTGTCCTGCGAGTCTATGGAGAGCTCAACCCCACGCAGTGGTCAGCCCGATTACCGATGCTCGTGGCCGACACTGACCCCTATTCCGCCGGATCGACCCCGACGCTTCCACCATGTCGAGCACTCCTGTTGCAGCTTGGCTGCGCACCGCACCGGTTCAATTCGGGTGTCCATCCGCTCAATCAGTGCCGCAAAGCGAGGATCGTCGCGAAGCGTTTTCCAGCGCGGATCAAGGCGCAGCCATACGAGCCAATGCGAGCGCTCGGCAAAGGCCTTTTCAAGCCAGGCAAACGCTTGCTCCTTATCACCGAGTCCGGCGTACACGAGGGCTTTTCCATACGCAGTGACAAAACGCCGTTTCGACAAGTTGTCCATCTCCTCGACCACCGCGCGCGCCTCGCCGCCTCGGCCCATCACGCCGAGCGTGTAGCCACGTCCTGCGACGAGCACTATCCACTCCGGGATTCTGGCCTCGGCGCTCGTTGTCGCGGCTAGTGATTCGTCAAGCCGCCCAACCTCCAGGTAAGAACGTCCTAGCCACAGGTGCGCGATACCGAAATCGCTCTTCATGGCGAGCACTGCTTGCAACTGCGCGATCGCCTCGGTGTAGCGGCCGTTGTAATAGTGGTGAAAGCCCACGTCGGTGTTGATGGGAAGCGATAAGGGGTCGAGCTGCTGCGCGCGGCTTATCTCCTCCATGCCTTCGTCCGGCCGCCCGGCCGCGAGCAAGTAGACCGCATGCCATTGGTGTGCCACCGGGTCGTTGGGGTTCAGCTCGATCGCGCGTCGGAACGCTTCGCTCGCGCCGGACCAATCCCAGTCGAAGTAGAACCGGATGTAGGCGAGCGACGCGTGCGCCTGTGAAAGCGACGGTCGAGCTCGATTGCCTTCATTGCGTACGGCCGCGCGACCGGAAACGTCGCCGCGGGCGCGTCGTAGCTCAGGTAACCCAGTGTCGTGTAGGTGTCGGCGAGCGCGGAGAAGGCAAGCGCGAATCCGGGGTCGAGGTCAATGGCGCGGCGAAAGTGCTCGATCGCGCCCCTAGTGCTGACTCCGCGCGTTGGTTCCACAGGAAGCGTCCTTGCAGGTACGCCCGGTATGCGTCGGCGCTTCGGGTTGGGTCCCGAGCGAGGTGCTTCGTTTCGCTGCTGGCAGTCGAGCGCACTCCAAGCCAGCGCGTCAAGTCACCGATGACGCGTCCCTGCAGTTGCGGCAAATCGGCAAGGGCAACTTCATAGCGCGAACTCCAGACTTGCGCCGCGCGGGCGACGTCCACTACTTCGACCTGCAACGTCAGACGCTCGCCGCTGCTGGCGAGCGATCCGGACGACGGCTGGCACATCGAGCCGCCGTCCGGCGTCCAGTGCGTCAGCGGTGCGAAAGCGAAACGCGGACGCGCGTGACGCGACGCGCAGATCAAACGCGTCAGCGCATTGATCGCCTCCTCTGCGATACCGTCGGCGAGGTGAGCGTTGGCGGGCGTATCGCTAGCGAAAGGCAGAACCGCCAGTGCCGCGTACGGCATTGCGCGGCCGAACGCGAGCCATCCGAGCCCAACGGCGAGCGCAAGCGCCAGCGCTCCGGATGCAACCCATGCCGACTTCGGCCAAATGCGTTTCGCCGCCAGGGGAGACAGCGCTTCGAGCGGCTCGTGCGCCGTAGTGGAGCTGAGCCGGGAGGCATTGAACGTTGCGATGTCGTCGACGCCGACCAGCGCCTTGAACCGATAACCCTGACGCGGTACGGTTTCGATCCATTCGGCAGCGTCCGGCGAACATGCCAGCGCCTTGCGAATCGCCGACATGTTGACACTTAGGTTGACTTCCTCGACGACGAGGCCTGGCCAGACACGTCGGAGCAATTCGTCCTTGGTCGCAAGCTGGCCGGCCTGACTGACCAGCGCGGCGAGCAGATCGAACGCCTTGCCGGCCAGCGCGACTGGCTCGCCCTCGTGCAGTAGAACGCGCTCCCTCGGCACGAGCAGGAAGCCGCCAAACCGATAGACCGCGGTGTCGTGGCCGTTCATCGGAACGGTTTAGGCGGCTCGCAGGCGAAAAACAGCAGCTCGGCAGGGACTTTCGGCAGGCGAAGTACGAATCTTCCAGAGCCGGCGAGCCGCCGGTGTCCACCACCTCGAAGGAGCCTTCATGAGCACATCCGTCCGCAAAGTCTTCCCCTCCATCATGCTCGCGATCGCACTCGCTTGTGCTGGTAGCGCAGCGCATGCATCGGTCGAGGACGAGGTCCGCGCCGCGTTTGACCGCTTCGTGCGGATTCAGAATGCGCACGACGCCAAGGCACTCGAACCGCTCCTTGCCGACTCGCCTCAGTTCCTTTGGATCACACGCGGCACCACGGTCTGGGGCCGCGACGCCGCGTTGCAGCGCTTCTCGAAGCTCTACGAGGGCACCTGGCGGCTCGACCCGGACTCCACCACCGTGCGGGTAGTACCGCTTTCGGACGACGTCGCGCAACTGCACGCGACGGTGCAGTTCACGATCGGCGCGCCTAACCAGCCACCACAAACTACGCGGTTCCTGCTGAACCAGGTGCTCGTGAAGTCAGGGGGAGGCTGGCGGGTGATGAGTATCTTTCCGATCCCAGTGCCACCACAGTAGGGCAGCACGACCGAACGGAGGCGAGACGGCACGGCGCGCGCTGCCTTGGGGCACGCGCGCTGATCCGCACAACCAATACACGTCTGCTGTTGACCGCAGGGCAGCTCTCTCGACAGCGGCAGTTTCTGGCCGAGTGAAGCAGATGAGTAAGCCGCTTCATTTGTCCTTGGCGACCGCTGATCTGCGCTCCTGATAATGCCGGGCGCGTTCGGCGTCACCCTTGCGCCGGTAAATCAGCTCCAGTTCTTCGAAGACAAGCGGGTCTGGCTTTCCGGCGCCATCGGCCTCGCGCTCAAGCTTCAACTGCAGATCGAGCGCCTCATCGGTGCGGTCCAACGCACGCAGCGTCCACGCCACCATCCAGTATGCCGTGCGCGTGGCCTCAGCATTAGTGCCACGCTCCCTGATAGCCGCGGCGAGGCGAAACTGCGCCAGCGCCTCGTCATAGCGCCCAAGCTGATGCAGGGCGTAGCCCAGGTTGTTTCGAATCGAAGCCTCCCACCGCTTAGCCGCGGGTTGGGCGGATGACTCAACGACCGCGAGCGCTTGCTCGGCCCACTTGAGTTGATCCGCCGGCGCGGTGTCGACAAAGGCGAGCATGTGGATCGCATCGATGGCCAACCCATCGAGCGCCGCCCTCCGCGCCTGGTCGAGCGCGCTTTGATAGGCCGATCGCGCGGACTCTCTGCTCTGCGCTGTCTGCTGCGCTGGCGAGTGGGCCGCCGAGGCATAGGTGCGTCCGAGTTCCAGGGCGTAACGCACGCGGGCCTCGGCTCCGGCGCTGTGTATTTGCGGCGCAATCGACTGCAAAACTTCACGCGCCTCGTCGAAGCGCTTGCGAAGCCCATAACTGCGGGCAATTTGTGTCTGGAGAATCAGCACGTCATCGCCGGACGCGGTCGTCAACGCCTCCCGGAAACGCTGTTCGCTGACCTCCGGGTTGCTGAAGTCCCACAGTTCGGACAGGTTGATGGCCATTGCTGGAGAGACCGCCAACCAAGTCCAAAAGATCAGCGCGGTGATACCTCGCATCGCGGCAGGAGTGAGGCGCCAACCCACGGGGGATGTGACCGAACGTCAGCTTAGCGGCTGGGAACGCTGACGGCTATTGGGTAGATGAGCTGCGCGTTCCGATCGGCAGGTTTTGGCCGGCTCGGTGCTCACCTGCGCGGCCGAGCGGCCGCCGAGCGCCCAAGCAAGCCCTGACGCCACCACGCCGTTGCTGGGCCGGGTCAAGCGCAGACACTGAGGGTCGGCACTGACTATCGGTCCGGCATCCGTCCCCACGTCTGAAGGAAGAGAGAGGAGATGACCAGTGTGGCGGGATCCATCAGGTGATGCCTCAGAGCCGCCATGACCTCATCGAGCTCAGCCTGCGCAATTAGACTCTTCTCCAGGATCCGACTTCGCGCGTTCTCTACAAAATCGAGCAACAGCATGCGGCGAGGGTGGCCCAGGGGATACACGTGTACCAGCGGATTCACACGCACATCGATAAGGCCCAAGTCGCGCAGCATGCGCGGCGTTCGGAGACCGATAGACCGATCGATGCCATTCATCTCCGCATAGGCGTTCAGAACCTGCAAGAGACGCGTCTGAGCCGCGAGCGGAGGATCGCACCGCTGTGCCGTTGAATCCGGCTCATGCAGGGCAATGACGCCACCTGGTTTAAGAAGACGGATCATCTCCGCAACGATCTCCTCCGGCCGCGGCACATTCACAAGAACCAGGCGCGCCGTTGCGAGATCGAACGTCTTGTCTGGAAGCGCCGTGGCGCGCGCATCTGCATCAAGGACTTCGACGTTCATCAACTGGCTGTCGGAGACGAATTGCCGGGCGCGTTCCACTTGCTCGGTACTTCGTTCCACCCCGACCACCCTTCCCGAGGCACCTACGCGCTTGGAGAGAAGGGCGAGGCAGCCTCGCGGGCCGCACCCGATCTCGACCACTCGCCATCCCTCACGAATGCCAATCTGCTCGAACAACCACTCTGATTCTTGAGCAAGCTGGTGCGACTGTTGCTCCAGTCGCTCCTGCTCGGCCTGTCGGTAGCCGAGAAGATAGGGATCCGGCGTGCTCACCTTGATGCTCCAGAAGTAGCGTTCATACTTCAACCGCCCAGTCGCTCTCAACCGGCTTCATTTGACCAAGCCTGTCTTCCTCGCGATCTCACCCGCCCGTTTGAACTCCGCGCTGATCTCGGCTGCGGTCTGCCCTGGATTGGCGTAGCTCTGCAAGATGCCGAGGGACGCCAGTCTTGCCGTAATGGTCGGATCTTTGACCGCCTGTTCGATCGCACCGACGAGGGCTTTCCTCGCGTCTTCGGGGATCCCTGCCGGCGCAAGAAAGCTGAACCAGATGCCGAACAGGTCCTCTTGATAGCCGAGCTCGCGTAGCGTGGGGATGTCGGCAAACTCAGGAAACCGACTCGAAGTGGCAAGACCGCGGAACGCTCCTGACCTGATGTGAGCACTCAGCGCACCGAGCGACAGCACGACTCCTTCGATGTGTTCTCCGCGCAATGCGACGATGGCGGGCGCCGCGCCGGTATAGGGAACCGGTACGAGCTCGGAACCTGTGAGCGCGTTGATCAGTTGCACGCAGAAATCACCGACTGAGCCGGATCCGGGATGACCAATGCGCACACGGCCCGGATTCTTCTTCGAGTATTCGATGAACTCTGCGAAGTTTCTGTACGGTGCGCCGCTGCGCACGACGAGGATGGTCGGCGTGCGTGAGGCGGTGCCGAGTGGGGCTAGATCCCGGAGCGCATCGTAGGTGACTGCTTTTGGGTCGAGAACGGCACGAAAGGTAAGTGCGCTATTTTGCGCAAACAGAATCGTGTAACCGTCCCGTCTGGCCTGGACGACGGAATTGGTGCCGATCGCGCCCCCGGCGCCGGGACGATTGATCGAGAGCACCGGCGTCTTCAGCCGTCTCGAGATTTCTTCACCAAGAGCGCGCGCGGCAATGTCTGCAGCGTCACCTGGGGCAAGCGGCACCACGAGACTTATCGGGCCGGTAGGAAACGGCTGAGCCGGGGCGGCAGCGGGCAGCCAGCTGAGCGCGCAGGCGAGAAGAGAGCGCTGCGCAAACCGATTCATGGCGGAGATCTTCCCATGGAAGCGCTGTGTTCCCGCCGATTTCCCCATCGCAACTCGAGCGGGAACGTTGATGCGGTATGTCGGAACGGAGACGCGCTGCTGATTGGTCGATGACGGCGACCCTGTTGCATTTCCCTTTCAACCACAACTTCGACAATGAGGGCAGGGGTTTGACCGGCGGCGCAAAACAAGGCCGCGTGGCGGCCAGCAGATTTTCGATTTCAGAGCGGCGTCGCTTCTGAGTAAATCTGCAACCGATTTCAGCGTCGGCTACTGGCCCGCCTCGTGACGGCTACCCAGACTCTTCGACGCACGTCTTCAACCGACCGAGGCTGCCGTCGCGGTCGAGGAGTATCGAAAATCCGCCTCTGACGACAGCCGCCGTGCCGCCATCTGGCGGCGTTTCTGTCCATGCGATTGCGGTGACACCGAACTCGACCTCTGGACCGTCCTGATAGACCACTCGCACCGACTGAACGAGGCCCCAGTCCTCGCGACAGACCTCATGCGCTTCCCCGAAGGTGGAAACCCAAGCGGTGTCGACCAAGAGTCGACTTGGTTCCCTGCAGACGAGGACCAAGTCGACGTCCGAGTCCGGCCTCGCATCGCCACGGGCGTGCGATCCAACCACCGCCAGGCCAAGAACGTCTTCGCGCAGGCCAGCCCACCTCCGGACGACGCCAAGCAGGGAGGCGGGCGCCGCCCGTCGAATCACCATGAGGAGAGCTTCACCGTCTGGCGTCGCAACCAATCCAACCTTCCGGAATCCGGCTTTCTCATAACAGCGGATTGCTCGAGCGTTGTCCGGAGATGGGTCGGTCTGGATTAGCGTGACTGCTGGGTCAGCGAGCAATTTCTTCACAAACGCGGCCACCATGGCGGAGCCGAGTCCTTGACCCAACTTGGCGCCGTCGGCTAAAAACTGATCGATCCCGACGACACCAGTGTCAGTGATGTCGGGCCACCATCCGTCCCCACAGCAAGCGGCAACGTACGACTGGATGTAGCCGATCGGCTCGTCACCATGGAAGGCAATGTACGGAACAACGGTGGAATCCTCAGCGAGGCGCGGCAGCGACTTCGTGCGAACAGCCTCAAGTGATGTCTGGTCGTCCCACCAAGCAGCCACATGAGGACGGCGCAGCCACTCCGACAGCATCGGCAGATCACTTTCGGACATGCGGCGGAAGTGGATCGGATCGTTCATGTGCGGTCAGCCAGCGACTAGACGCCTGCTACTCGACTCTGTGCACACCAACCCGCGGACAAGCGCATCTTCGATCGGCACTGCCATGCAACGACTCGGCACTCGATTCTGACGGCCGGATTGTGTCCGCTATCACGCTAATTAGGGGAGTGGCTGCGATGGCCGCTCATGGGCCGGCCTGAGACCTGGCGCCCCAGGACGTCCCGCGAACGAAAGCGCGGTCCCGGGCATTGCAATGAGATTCTATGAAGGACACGGCCGACCTACTGAGCGCGGGCACTTGGCGTTGGCGTCAATGCCCGGTCGTCACGGCGAAGCGGTGAGGGTGCGCGCCAGCGGCCGGTCCCGTCGAATGCGTTGTTGTGCAGCGATGGCGTGCATTGCTAACGGTTGAATCCAATAACTGAGGGCGCTAGCTTGGCCAGTAGAGCGGGTGCGACCTCGCTCTCGGGGAGAAGACCTCGCGCTAACCCCCGCGCAACGATCTCGGGGTCGCGAAGCGCCTGATAGGTGGACCACAGCTCTCGGGACTGGTGCTGGTGAAACTCGTGAATGGCCTGGAGCAGCTCCGAGCTGAGCACTCCTCCGTTGCGCCAATGCTCAAAGGAAGAGTCGAGTTCTTCGAGAAGAGTGTGCGCCTCAGCCTCATACACCGCGCTGGCGAGGCGACGCAGCTGCCCACGCTCGCGCTTAGTGAACTCGTCCATAACCGCAACAACCCAGCGCTTAGGCCGGGCGGCGCGCTGATGCTTTTGTGACGCGCCTGCTCCCGCGAGAAGTTACCCCTCGTTCGCTCTTCACAAGGCGAATCTGAACTCGGTAGCCGAGGGCCCTTGCGTATTTCTGAAGGGTTGCAATGGACGGCGAGTGCTTCGCTTCAGCCGATTCGAGACGCGCAATCGCCGATTGAGTGGTCCCAACCCGCGCCGCTACTTCGGCCTGGGTGAGCCCTGCTTCTGCCCTGGCCTTGAGCACCTCATCCAGGAACGCAAACTCCTCATCGAGTTGGTCATAGGCCTTCTTTACATCCGGCCGCGCGAAAGCCCTGGACCTAAACTGCTTCAGACTGTTATCCACTGGTTACCTCCTTCATCCTTAGCCGCGCGATCTGCAATTCTTTTGGCGGCGTCTTGTCCGACTTCTTCACAAACTGGTGGAGAAAGACGATTCGCCGTTCAACGACAGTGCAATAGAACAACCGGGCAATTCCTTCGGCAGCCTTGATACGCAGCTCGAAAAGCCCACCGCCCATCGCTTTCGTATGCGGCATGCCGAGATCTGGACCATGCATCTCCATGCGCTCGGCGTAGCGAATAAAACGGGCGACGAGGCCGCTCGAGAGGGCAAGGATTTCATCCTCAACCCGCCGACTGTAGTCGCAGCACCTGAAGCGTGCGGAACGCGCCACGCCTCTTCACCAACCTCAAAGCAACGTCTGAGCACGATCCGCGACCGTTAATCACGCCATAGGCGCACTTGAAGCCCTTGTGCGGTGAAACGAAACGTCGGTAAGCGCCAATGCCCGCCAGGACGAATTGGTCTGCTATCGCGCTAACTTCATCATCTCCAGCACGTCTGCATGTGTGCGATTCTCGCTCGCTCGGCTGGAGGCAGCAATTGGCCGGACTACGCCAGCCTGCCAGCGATGCTAGCAACCAGCCTCACCTCAGTGATCTGGGCACCGCTGAGTTCAAACTCCTTCGCCGAATCAGCATCGATGGCGAAGCCGCTACGCTCGTAGAAACGGATCGCTCGCGCATTGTCGCGGATAACCCACAGCGTCACGGAAAGATAGCCTTGCACTTGCAGGTCCCGGCACGCAGCCTTCCACAACGCCTGTCCGACCCCAGTCGACCAGGCCGTCGGTGTCACATAGATTGCCCAGATCTCCCCGACATCCGGGCCGGATCCATCATCCCGGCAGCGTCCGTAGGCGATCCACCCGACTACGTCTTCATCCGTCCTGGCTACAAGAACTCTTGGCGCACCGCGCTCGACCGCCGTGCGCCACATGGTCTCGCGCTGGTCGACGGACAGCGCCGCAAGGCAGTCAGGCGTAACAATGCCGTCATACGCAATGCGCCAAGCGTCGACATGGATCTGAGCGACGGCGCGACAGTCCGCAGACGAGGCGGCGGCGATGCTTACGTTGGCCATTAATCAAGCATCACATGGCCGTCTGCTATTGGGCAAGTTGGCCTGCGGCCGTCGATGGCAGGTGATGGCCGGTGTTAGCCGCGCGCGCGCCGGTAGTGCATAGCGACGGCGCCGTTGTGGAGCGGCGTCGCCGAGACCATCTCGAGCCGTCGCGTGCTGGGCAGCCCGCTCTGGTACAGAGTCGGGCCGTGACCGGCGATCCTGGGGTGGACGAGGAACTTGTACTCGTCGATAAGATCCAGCCGGTCCAGTTCGGTCGCGAGCTTGCCGCTACCGAGGAGTACGCCGGAAGGGGTTGCGTCCTTGAGCTTCTGCACGCTCGTACGCAAGTCACCGGCGATGTGGTGGCTGTTGGTCCACCGGAAGTCCGTTCGCGTCGAGGACACGATGTACTTCGGCTTGGCCTCCAGCTTGACTGCCCACTCGCGCATTGACGGAGGCGCCTCCTCGGCGCCGCGAGCGACCGCCGGCCAGTAGCTCTCCATCATCTCGTAGGTGACGCGGCCCCACAGCATCGCCCCTCCCTCGTCCATGAGACGGGTGAAGAAAGCGTGTGTCTCGTCGTCCGCGATTCCCTCCCGATGGTCTACGCAACCGTCGAGCGTGACGTTGATGCTAAAGGTCAAGAGTCCCATGGCGACGAGGCTATCGAGTTGGATGAGCGACGGACTGTCAGCTCTTGACCAGTTTGCCACTCCAAGGAATGTCCGCCACTGGCCGGGTGACGTCTATCGATCCCCGTACTGACTGCGAGCCCAAGCAGACCCGCTCGGAAGCGTATTTCACTTCGATAGCGGACGCTCAACGATCGAGTTCCGGCATCCGCGGCATCTTGCGCCTCGACTGCAATTAGGCCGCAGTGCTGTCACTGCGTGCAGCCGTGAGGTAGCAGATGAACAGCACCACCATGACGAGGTCCACGGCAATGGTGACGCCAGCCTTATGCCCGAGGTATTGCGTACCGTAGGCAAGGACAAGGCCAATGTAGGTCAGTTTGCTGAGGCCAGCAACTGTCAGCGCCAGTTTGCGTGTCGATGGATTGAATGCGCCATAAATCAGCATAGCCCCCACTAGGGTGATCAGTGCGCCCCAATTGCGCACGACGATCTCAGCGAGTGGACCCTCCAGAGTCGCCCCGAACGTGGAGCGCAGTGCAGCCTGCGGCGCGACCGCGGCGAAAATCATCGTGCACGTCAGCACTCCAGACACCAACATGATCCATTTGATATTGGCGACGATCCACCCCACGGTTTCCCCCGACGTTGCTGCCTAACTTTATCTGGCTGTTCTGACGGCCAACCGGACCACTCGGTGACTTTAGCCAAATCTTGCGCCCGGCCCGAAACCATTGTCCAGAGCCGCTCCGCGGGTGGGCCCAGCGCAACAAGAACGGGCGGCTTTCAGCGGCCTCAGGTCCTCGCGCGAGAAGTCGGCCTTTGGCCGGGCTGAGACCTAGGCCTGCGTACGGTCGGACCGCAAACGCTGCGACACCTAGCGAATCTGCAAGACGGCCTCGACTTCAACGGCCACACCATAGGGCAGGGCCGCGACTCCGACTGCCATTCGCGTATGCCGACCCGACTCACCAAAGACCTGAACGAAGAGGTCAGATGCTCCGTTGATGACCTGAGACTGACCGGAAAATTCCGGGGCCGAATTGACGTAGCCAGCAAGCCGAATACAACGACTCACTCGATCAAGGTCGTCGTTCAAAGCGTGCCGGGCCTGCGCGACCAGATTCAACGCGCAAAGGCGTGCTGCTTGCTGACCTTCTTCCACCGAAAAGTCGCGCCCGAGCTTGCCGATGAAGCGCCGCTCACCATTCCACTGTGAAAGCTGGCCGGTGAGGAAGAGCAAGTTTCCAGATTGAACGAACGGCAGGTAGTTCGCCCCGGGCGAACTTGGATCGGGGAGTTCAATTCCCATGGACCTAAGACGCTCGTCGACTAATGGCGGCATTTAAATCCTCCAGGGAGGACCGATTGGGAACTTGCGCAAAGATCAACGATAGGGCGCGCTCGGTGGGTCCGCTCTTAGGCATTCTGACGCCGAGGCCCGAAGGCTGCAATTGGCCGAGACCGCCGTTGCCGTGTTTAGATTCTTTCTAGGAAGGCCCTTCTTTGCGGGCTCAATTGCCTGGTCGACAAAAACCGCGTGCGAGCCGTGCACCGCGCAGTCCGTTGCCGAAGCAGACGACGGCTGTGGCCGCGTCAATCAGATAAAACTCTTCGGGGTCGCTGCACAGCTCCTTGTGGTCGACGAGTTGACGCAAGCGCTAGCCACCGACCGCGGCGGTGGTGCGCGCTTCGAACGCTTTGCCGGGGGCGTGAGGCCCTGCTCAGGCATTAGTTCTCGGAGCCGGGCCGTACTTGTCGTGGCTACCCGGTGCGGATGATCCGCCAGGCTGCATTCGCCTGCTCGGTGTACGAGGTGCCGCTGACCTCGAACACATTGTGGCCTAGCTCTTTCGTCTTCCTTGAAGAACGCACCCGGAGTCTCGTCGTCCGGTACGCCGGGCGCTTCAATGTCAAAGCGCCCCGATGCGTATATGTCCTCGACAAACTTGGCCTGTGCTTCGGCGCTCTTGATCGTGTACCAGGTATCACCGGCATCAAGGCGTGTCTGCCAGTTATAAGGCTGATAGCCCTTGTTGAACGCAATTCGGTCGAGCTGATTCAACGCCGAGTTCCCGATGTACTGGAAACCCTGGAACTGGAACTGCCAGACATGGACACACTCGTGGACCAGCGTCTGTTCGCTGTACGACGGGAGGTAGATCGTGAACCCCATCGTAAGGGCGCGGCCCGTCATGGTCAGGAGGCCGGCGGGGCCATCCACGATTTCAATCGCGTCGTAATTTAGCGACTCGCCAAAGATCGGCCAGAGGAGTCCTCGCTCCCCCTTAGTCAGATGTCGTTTGGCGGGTTGGACACCAAGCACCGACTGCACGATATCCACAATGCGGAGGGCCAGGAAAATGACTGCGCCAATTGCGGCATATATGCCGTCCTTGACGAC
>CAVQID010000004.1:0-32403 GCA_963712485.1 uncultured beta proteobacterium | reverse complement strand
ATTGCAGTGCGGCTTAGACAGTCAGTTCCATTGGACTCTCCGTCACGGCGAGTGAATTACCAGTCAAGTTCATTGAATGCTTCCCGCATGGCCAGAACCGAACGGCGCCGGCCCCCGTTCAAAGGCGCACAACGCAGACGCAAGTCGGGTTTGATCCCCAGCGATGTCTGTCCTCACGTGACCAGCCCTGTTTGGCGTTGGCCGCATTCTTCCGTTGTGGCTCGATCGCGGCTCACCCGGACTCGGAAGGGTCGCCTCCGTGTATGGTTTGGGACAGTGCGACAACATGGACGCGCCTTCCGTGATTAAAACCGTTTCCTTGTCAATTGCGTTGCTTGTCGCCTGCGCTTGGCCGGCGATGGCTGCGGACTTAGCCATCGTCGATGCCCGCGTATATCCGGCACCCGATGCAGCGCCCATCGAACCCGGCACAGTGCTCATGCGCGATGGCCGAATTACAGCAGTCGGACCTTCAGCGACGCTCACGGTACCCGCAGGGGCGACGGTGATCGATGGCAAGGGCAGGTTCGTCACAGCCGGATTCTGGAACAGCCACGTGCACTTCCTGGCACTGCCGCTGCGCGAGGCAGCCACGCGCCCGGCATCGGAACTGGACGCGGCGCTGAACACGATGCTTACGCGCTGGGGCTTCACGACAGTGTTCGACGTCGCTTCGCTCAACGGCAGCGCTCGGGCGTTGCGTAAGCGGATCGAAGCTGGCGAGGTCACGGGACCGGCCATCCTGAATGTAGACGCACCGTTCTTTCCGAAGGACGGCACGCCGATTTACGTGCGCGCCCTGCTGAAAGAGATTGGGGCACCGAGCGCAGAAGTCGCCAGCCCGGATCAGGCTCGGGCGCGGGCCAGACAGCAGCTTGCAGAGGGCGCAGATGGGGTCAAGCTATTCACCGGATCGGTTGTCGGTGGCGCGATCGGAGTATTGCCAATGGACATAGACATTGCCCGCGCCGTGGTGGCCGAGGCCCATCGCGCCGGCAAGCCTGCGTTTGCACACCCGAGTGACATGGCTGGGCTGGAGGTGTCACTAGCCAGCGGCGTAGACGTGCTGGCCCACACCACCCCGTTTTCGGGTCCCTGGGATGCTGCGCTGGTGCAACGGCTGCGTGCCGCGAATCTTGCCTTGATACCCACCTTGACCTTGTTCGAGGCCGAACTGCGTCGCGAGGCTGTACCCGACCAGGTGATCGCGCGCTTCATCGCCGACGCGACGCAGCAGGTGCAGATGTTCGCCGCAGCGGGCGGCACGGTGCTGTTTGGGACCGACGCCGGCTACATCGATCAGTTCGACACACGTCGCGAGCTTGAGTTGGTGGCGCGGGCGGGGTTGGATTGGCGTCAGATCCTGGCCAGCCTGACCACCGCGCCTGCCGGGCGTTTCGGTGAAGGCAAGCGCAAGGGTCGCATCGCTCCCGGGATGGAGGCTGATCTCGTTTTGCTGGGCACTGACCCAGCAGTGGACGTCATGGGCTACAGCAACGTGCAGGCAACGATCAGGAGCGGGCGGGTGATCTACGGGCCTACCGGCAACAAGTGAGGCAGCGCCTGCCTGGTCATCGCGTGCCTCGGGCACGACTGCTCCTGCCGGCCAGTACCGGCCTTTAGGGACAAGACCCCAAGGCGCCCCGAAGCGGCCATACGATGGTCCGCGAAATCGCTGCCCGCCAGGGTAGTTTGCGTGACCTGCGGGCCAAGCGGATCACCGTTTGGTCTAGCAGCGGTCACAAGCCCAGGTTGGTTGGCTTGGCGACCATCAACCAGAAGATCGCCAGCATGCCCAAGAATGCGGGCCAGCCGAGCAGAAACCACGTCCGCATTGAGCGATGGAAGTCGTAGGGCAGTGCAGTCCCCGTCGCGCTGGCCGCTGCAGCGAGCCGCGCCAGTCGCATCTGAATCAAGACCACGGGCAGCCAGCAGGCTCCCACGACCACATATAGCGCCAGGGCCAGGACGACCCACAGTGTCGTCCATGGCAACGACAGCGTCTGCACGAGCAGCAGGCCCGTGACGAGTTGCACGATTACCGCGGGCGTTGTGAACAGGAAGTCCGCTCGTACAACGATACGGGTCACCGCCGCGATGGCGTGCACATTGCCTTGTCGGAATGTGAGCCACTGGAAGAAGGCGATGCCGAGGCCCGTGCCGAAGAGCACGGTCGCTGAAACGACGTGCAGCCATTTGAGGACGAGGTACACGCTCATCAGCGGACGTTCGCGAGTACGAGGTAGACCACTATCGCCGGTAGCAAAACGAGGTTCTTGACGAGGCCGCCGAACGGATCGAACCACAGTGCGGGCAACCCCAAGCCCAGGACCACCGTGTAGACCGCAACGAGGATCAAGAGCCCGCGCGCGGCGATCGGAGCCAGGCGGGGGAACAGCAGCATGCCGCCAAGTACGGCATCGAGCGCGCTGCCACCGTATCCGAGCGCGACAGCAACTTCCTGCGAGATCCCCATCGGCGCCGCAATTGCGCCCAAGGATGTGGGTGTCATGCGCAGGCCTGCGACGGCAGACACCAGGCACACCACTGCCAGTGCAATGCGCAGGATCGGCGCCAACGGATACAAGCGTGCGTGCCAGCGGTCCTGGGTGTGACAGGGCGCGCCACGCAGAGCTTCGCTGAACGATCGCCCGGCGATGCCAAAGACGTCCCGTTGTCGTTGGATATCAGCAAGCGAAAGCGCGTTGCCGCGTTGAGTCATACGCCACATCGTCAAACCAACCGGACCGCTGCCGAACCAGTCGGCGAGCCGCGCGACAATACTCATCATGGGCGACGGGATGCGCACCACGCGGCCCATTGCGACGCCGAGCCAGGCTCGAAGGCCTTCGAGGTACTCCGCAAGCGTCATGCCGTTGGGGCCGCCGATGGCGAACACGCCACGGGCAGGGTCCGGCCGCTCAATCGCGGCCGCGACGATCGCGGCGAGGTCGTCGACATGAAGCGGCTGGATCCGCTGCGTGCCATCACCCGGCAAGGGGAGAACGAATGGGGCGGCAGCCTGTGCGCGCAGCAGTGAACTGCCTCCATAGCTACCGCTCAGGGTGTAAACCAGCGACGGACGCAGCACAGTCACTGCCAAGTCAAGAGAAAGCAGCTCGGCGTCCCCTTGGTGCTTGCTCGCGACAAAGGCGCCATCCGCGGGATCACCGAGCGCCGAGATCTGAATGAAGCGCCCAGCTCCCGCTTCCTGCGCTGCGAGACCTAAAGCGCGCGGTGCGGCCCGATGGACGCTATCAAACGACGCCTTGCCGCGATCGCGCAGGATGCCAGCGCAGTTGACGACCGCGTCCACGCTCTCCAGCCGCGAGCGCCAGAACGACGGGTCCACGTCGCTGCCAAAGTCGCAGGCTATTGTCTCGACACCCGGCATGCGGCTGCCGCGACGCTCCGCCCGCACAGCGGCCAACACCGAGTGACCGCGCGCGAGCAGCGTTCGGACAATGTGGCGCCCGATGAACCCATAGGCACCGGTGACGAGAACGCGCACTCGAACCCCCTGCGAAAGTGTAGCCGCGGGAGTGTCCCGTCCCTAGCTGAGTTCCACTAACCTAGAGCGGGGTCGAGGCACTGGTCGGCAGGTCAATTGCCGCGACGTTCGCGGCCAAATGCCGCCCTGATGCAGTGCCGTCACAATTGCCCGAAAGCAGTCAAACCAACTACCGGTGGGAGGGTTTGTGCCAGACGGTGTTGACGACAAGTTCTACGAGCGCGCGGACGCGCACATCCATCTTTCCAACGAGCAGTTAGAGGAGATCGATCGGGTTAGGGCAAGCGCCTCGATGATGTACGCAACCGCGCGCTTCAATGCGTGGGCAAGCGCACGTGGCTTCGGGACCAAGGAAGAAATGGCGGCCTCGCGCGACGAAACGATCGACTACTTCTTGAGCGAGTATCGGCTGATGCTTGAAGAGAACTTCGATGACTACGTGGAGAACTTCGCAAAGTACATGACGCCAGCTCAATAGCGCGGCTTCTGCCTTTCCCTACTTACGCACGTCAAGGCGAGCCCGCATCGGCCAGTAGCGGCCTCCGCGCCGTGCCGCGTCGTTTGCCTATGAGCGGACGTCCATGGACCCCGTCGAAATGCCTCGATGGGGAGTCATCGGCGACGGGCCACGCATCCGCGGGAACACCCCGGGAGGGCGAAGATCCTCAAGCGCAGGGCAGTCGCCGCTGTGAGGCCCGGAACGGCGCTGTAATTTTCGATCGTATCTGGCGACAAAAGGAGCCCGGTTGAAGAGTGTCCTCTGCCGGCCCACTTGAAGAGCTGCAGCCAACAAACTGGAATCACCATGACCTATACCAAGTCCCCAGAAGCGATCGCCAAGCTCACCCCCGAGCAGTTTCGCGTCACTCAGCGCAGCGGAACTGAGCATCCCGGTACCGGCGAATACCTGGACAACCATGAGCCAGGCATCTATGTCGACATCGTCTCTGGGGAGCCGCTGTTCGCATCGTCCGACAAGTTCGAGTCGGGCTGTGGCTGGCCGAGCTTCACCAAGCCGATCGTGCCGGCGCACGTGAACGAACTGCGCGATGTCAGCCTCGGAATGGTGCGGACCGAGGTTCGCTCGGTCCATGGCGACAGTCACCTCGGACACGTCTTCCCCGACGGTCCGTCTGACCGAGGCGGGCTGCGCTACTGCATCAATTCCGCCTCGCTGCGTTTCGTGCACCGGGACGACATGCAAGCCGAAGGATATGGCGAGTACTTGAACCAAGTTGAGGAGGTATGAAATGACGACTGAGCGCGCAGTTCTGGCAGGCGGCTGCTTCTGGGGCATGCAGGACCTGATCCGGAAGATGGCCGGCGTGGTGTCGACTCGGGTGGGCTACTCCGGCAGTGACGTGCCAAATGCCACTTATCGGAATCACGGTAGCCATGCCGAGGCGATCGAAATCGTCTTCGACCCGACCGTAATGAGTTACCGACGCCTGCTCGAGTTCTTCTTCCAGATCCACGACCCGACCACGACGAATCGGCAGGGCAACGACCGCGGGCTGTCCTATCGCTCGGCGATCTACTTCACTTCGGAAGCCCAGCGTCTTGAAGCGATCGACACTATCAAGGATGTCGAGGGCTCTGGCCTGTGGCCGGGCAAGGTGGTCACGGAAGTTGCGCCGGTGGGGACCTTCTGGGAGGCTGAACCGGAACACCAGGACTACCTGGAGCGGAACCCGGGGGGCTACACCTGCCACTTCGCGCGGCCGAACTGGGTCTTGCCTCGGCGCGCCGCAGCCTGATCGAGCACTTCGGCAGTGCGGTACTAACCGTACTGGCGTGTGGGCTGCTTCGCGGCATAACCAATGACAAAACTACTACTCGTGGTGTCCCACTGCCTCACCGTGGCTGTAGGGTTTGCGCTGGGCATTTACGTCCTGCCCATCCTCACGGCTCCTGAGCCTCCGTCGAGTGCTGAACTCGCCATGCTGGCGGGCGGTGCTACCTATCGCGGTGAATTCCGCCGCGATCTGAAGGACAGCGACGCCTTGCACTGGGGCGAAGGACACGTACTGGTCGGTGCAAAGGCCATCACGTTTACAGGCAGGCTTGCGCCAGGCCCTAACTACAAGCTTTACCTTTCTCCTGAATTTGTTGAGACCGAAGCCGACTTTCAGCGCTTGAAGCCAACCATGATCCAGGTGGGCGACGTCAAGACTTTCGAAAACTTCATTGTTCCCATCGCCGGGACCGTCGACCCTTCTCGCTATACGACGGTGATTGTCTGGTGCGAGGCATTCAGCCAGTTCATTACGTCGGCTCGATATCGGTGATGCAGGCGATCGGCCAGAACCCGACCTACAGGACTGTTGCCTGCTCTGCCAGAAAGCGGTCAAGATTGCGCGCCGAACGGGCTCCCGATGGAGCGTGGGCATCAGGCTCGGGACCCGGTATTGGTGTCGCCCGAATTGTGGCTCATTGAGCTCAAGCCGAATCGAAATGGAGGATTGTGATGCGATTACGCATCGGACGACTGTTGATGGTCTGTCTATTGGTGGCCGCCAGTTCCTCGGTGCTCGCTGCGGATGGCATCGAATCCAGGCCGCTGCAGTTCGCCAAGGGCACCTCGTCGGCCACGGTGAAGGGCTCACTCAAGGGCGACAAGACCATCGACTACAAGTTGCGTGCGAAGGCTGGCCAGAACATGTCCGTTACGCTGAAGACCAGCAACGGCGCCAACTACTTCAACGTGCTGCCCCCTGGTTCCAGCGGTGAGGCCATCTTTATCGGTTCCACCAGCGGCAACGAGTGGACGAGCCTGCTTCGGGCCGACGGGGAATACACGGTCCGGGTCTATCTGATGCGCAGCGCCGCCCGCCGCAGCGAGACGGCCGACTACACACTCACCGTCGGCATCACTGGCAGCGCGGCAGCCAACTTGGGATCTGCTCCCGCGGGGGACGCCAAGGTCAAGGGCACGCCATACCACGCGACCGGGAAGGTTCCCTGCTCCATGGGGAGCGCGCCTCAGAGTTCGCCGCAGTGCGACTTCGGTGTCATCCGCGGCAAGCATGGCAATGCTGTGATCCATGTGACGCCGCCCGGCGGTTTCAAGCGTGTACTGAACTTCGCCGGCGGCACGGTGACCTCAGACGCGGGTGCCAAGGTGAAGGCCAGCAAGAGCGGCGACATGTGGTCGGTCGACGTCAACGACCACGAGCACTACCGAATCCCGGAGGCAGTGATCTCCGGCGGCTAATCGAGCGAAGCAACTGAACTCGTCCAGCTACGCCAAGCCGGAGGCTGATTCAGCAGTCGGCCAAATCCGGACGCGGAGCCTAGATAGTCCTTCGCCTCTGAAGCGGACGTGGCACCATGGTGCGCTGATTTGACCCCGAGCCGACGACGGCCGTTCTGCGAGGTCGCCGGCGGTGAACTAGCCCCCGCCGACAACACGGTCCGCGCATGCACCACGCGGCATCAGAAAGTGCCAACCATGACCTTCCCTCCCGCCAATTTCGATCCGTCCATCGACCCCACGGCCGATCAGGTGCGCGCATTGCGTGATGCCGGCCCCGACGGCCCGGTGGTGATGCTCAATCTTCTGAAGTTCCGCAAGCAAGCGAACTACCCCGCAGGGTCGCCCCACGCGCCCTGCTCGGGTGCCGAGGCCTACCGCAGGTACCAGACGGCATTCGTGGAAACCGTGGGCGACGTGAGCCGTGCCGAGGTGGTGTGGGAAGGGAAGATCGACAGAACCTTTGTCGGTGATGCCAGCCAGGACTGGGACAAGTGCCTGCTGGTCCGCTACCCGAGCCGCCAGCACTTCCTCGCGATGATGGCCGACGCCGCGTATCGCGAGGCGCTAGTCCATCGCTACGCGGGCCTCGAGCGCACCATCCTCTTGCAGATGCAGGGCTGACGACCCGGCCTGCGGTCAGCAGTCGTTGGCGTCGTAGCAATAGAGCATCCTCGGGCGGTCGAAGTCGGCCAGAAACGGCAGTTTGAGATGGACGGTCAATCAGCCCAACAGCGGACGTAAGGTCCTCGGCGTCGGATCCGTGCGAAGGCCATGCACATCAATCCCGATCCCTGTCTTGATACGCCAGCTGGGCGCGGATGCGAATGCGAATGCACTGGCCAGGGCACGACCTGGCCAGCACTTGCTCCTTCATTCCTTCGGCTGGAAGTGGCTTTTCGCGACCCAATCGCCAACCTTCTTGCCGAGCTCCCCGCCCTGCACGTTGGCCGTCCGGAAGTGCATGCCGCCATGGATCCGCGCGAGGACGATCTCGTTCATCAGTTCATCCGGTGTCGCGTACACACGGGTCGTTGACGTGACCGTGCTGCCGAACGAGAACGAAACTTGGCCGGTGCCGAAGAACGCTTTGAGCGCTGTCACCCCGGCCCCATTGACACACATGTGCGCCGACGGGTATTCGGGGTGGTTCGGCGTCGGCACCACCGGGGTCCAGGTGGCGTCAAGCGTAGTGGCTGGATTGCCGTCCGTGTCGGCCAGCGGAATTGCGCTTTGCGGACGCCAGAACTCATAGAAGTACTTGGTTTCGAAGCACGCGATGGCGGCATCGGCCTGCGCCACCCAGATCATGGCAGCGAGGCGCGCGTTGTCGGCCAGCGTCCGGCTGTCCATGGCAAAGCCGCGGTAGTTGCGCGAGCCGAAGACTGCCGGGTTCTCCGTATGAAATCGGGCGGCTTCGAGCTGGGCGGCTGAACGGGCGGTGCTGGCGGTTCCACCCATGGTTCGCACTTCGTCGAACTCGGTGGCGTAGGTCGGGCTGTCAAGAGCCGGTGGCGGCGGCGCACGGAACTGAGAAGCGCTGGTCAGGGTGAACGGCTTGATGTACGGATTGAAGGGTGCGACCGGATTGACGCCGCGAAACTTGCCGGGCGCGGTGCCCGGCGTGTAGTTGACAACGGTGGAGCGGCCGTCGTTGGCGCGCAGCGCGAGGATGGCGGTCGCTACTTCATTCCCCACCGCAAGTCCACGGGTCTTCGCATCTCCGGCTGGCAGCGCCGCGATATAGGTGTCGTAGGCCGCCTGGTACTGCGCAGAACGGCCCGGGAACAGGCCCTTCAGTACGCCGACGGCGGCCGCGGCAGCGGCGGCTTCCTGCGAGGCACCCACCGGGCTAGTCGTTGGCACCGCAGCGAACACCTTGTGCGTGCCGCTGATGGCGTTGACGGCGTCATAGATGGCCACGTGAACCGTGGCCAGATCCACCTGGACGCTCGGCCTTTGCTCAGCCGGCGATCCCGCAGGGTTGGCCGCGACGTTGATGGTGTCGGAGGCAATCTTGTTCCAGTAGGCGACCGGGTTGGCAGTCGTCGTGACGCCGTTGGTGTACGGCACGCTTACCGGCGCCGGCGGCTGTGGCACGACTGCCTCGTCGCTACCGCCGCAGGCAGCCAGCAGGCCGACGATTGTTGCAAGCGAAAGCAGCATGCGGCGATGACGATTGCATCCAGCGGGATTCACAGAATCTTTTCTCATGGCTCGCTCCTGTGGTTGCCGCTCGAGGGACTGACCCGCGGCAGGGTCGAGCGCAACTTAGGAACGCGCTGCGATAAACGCGAGCGCCAAGCGATGAATTGCGGAATTCACAGCTTCGTTAGAGCCGCAGCACAGTGTTCCGACGATGGGACCGCCGCAGCCCGACGAAATGCCCGGAAATGGAGATGGATGAGGTTCAACGTGGGCAACCGGCAGCCCGACACACAGGCGTTCCTGGTCGGACAACCTGGATTTGCAGCCAGAATCCGCGACCATGCCGCGATTTACTGGTTTCGTCGGCGCTACTTGCCTCTCCGGGACAACCGGCGCAACAATGATCACGCGAAGCAGATCCCAAGGATTTCCAGGCGCTTTTCAGCCGACCCTTAGTCAGAGACGACCACTTTGTCCTCCCAAACAGCAGACTTGCCGATGGGGACTGCCGACGGTTACTGGTCTCGCGTTGCGAATGCGCTCAGTTGGCAGCGCACAGGAGTCGTCGCGGCAATCACAGCGGTGGCTTCCGTTCAGATTCTCGCCCAGCCCATCGACGTTGACTTCTGGTCGTTCGCGGATATCGCGCGGGCGTGGCTCGCGTACACGGCGGAGCTGCTCCTGATCGCGTCGACCATCGCTCTCGCCTTCACGCTCGCGGACGAAGCGCTGCCGCCCGAAGGAATCTGGCGCTGGCTCGTGCTCGTCTTTGTCATCCTATTTGCGTCCGTCGCTGGCACGTATGTGGCACTGACGATCGAAACCTTCGGTCCGATGCCGCCGCTCGAAACCATCGTGCGGGAGTCATTCCGATGGAGCATCCTGGGCTCATTTGTCGCCGGAGTGGTCGCGCTGAACCGACGCGTTACGCGTACGTACGCCGAGGCGCGGAATGCGGACGAGGCGCGTGCCGGACTGATTCGAGAAGAGGCTGAACAGCAACTTCAGTTGCTGCAAGCCCAGATCGAACCACACTTCCTGTTTAACACGCTGGCCAACCTGCGCCGACTGTACCGGACGCAGCCCCAGACTGGCGTACAGATGATCGAAAGCCTCAAACGCTATCTGAGTGCTGCGCTGCCTCGCATTCGGCACCGCGGGACGACGCTGGCCGGCGAGATCGAACTCATCCGCGCCTACCTTGCGCTGTTCGAAGTCCGGCTCGGAAAGCGACTGCGGTTCCATATCGAAGTTGAACCAAAGTTGCAGAGCCTGCCGCTGCCGCCGCTGCTTCTGATGACACTCGTAGAGAACGCGGTCAAGCACGGCATCGCTCCCAGTGAGGCAGGCGGGCGAATCGATGTCGTGGCGCGCGCCTCGGCGAACTGCATTCAGCTCGACGTACTGGACGACGGCGTTGGATTCTTTCTGGCGCCAAGCAGCGGCACGGGCGTCGGACTGGTGAACGTACGCCGACAGTTGGCCGCTCGTTACGGATCGCGCGCTTCTCTGAGCGTCGAGCAAAGGGAGCCGAACGGTGTTAAGGCCACCCTGCGCATACCGTTGGCCGAGTCAGACGGCGCTCCCGCGGCGGAACCGAATGGCATTGCCCGGAACTGAAGTGCCGAGCATGCTGACTGCGATCTCGCATCGAACAAAATTGCCGATGGTGGTTGCGTTCGCGCACGTGCGCCCGATCGAGTGGCTCCGCGCTCACCAGCGCGAGTTCGGACTGGCTTTCGTGCTTACCCTCGGAATGACCCTTATCAATGCATCGTCCGCTTTCAGTGCGATACGCGACCGCTCCAGCGGCGAGATCCTGAGTTTCTCTGGACTGGTTTTTCTCGAGAATGTGTTGCCGACCTTGGTCCTCGTTTTCGCGCTAACCTGGGCCGAGCGTCTGCGCGTTTCGGGTTGGCGCCGACATCTTGTCACCGTCGCTGTGGCAACGGGCAGTGTGTTGGCGGTCGATGCCCCGGTCTACTTCCTGGGCTCGCCCTACTTCCCGGCGGGGTTGGAATACGGGATTACCGCCTCCCCACTGGCTTTGCTGCTCTATGGCATTTGGAGCAGCTGCGTACTGGCGCTGATCGCTCGATCGTACCTCGCCAAGAGCAATGAGGAGCAGGCCGCTAACGCGCGGCTTGCGCAGAGTCGCGGCGAGCAAGTCGCGGCGAGGCGGCGCTTGGTCGCGGCGCGACTGGCAGCGATCCAGGCGCGCATCGACCCACGGTTTCTCTTTGACATGCTGGATGCCGTGCAGCGCGCCTACGAACTCGATGTCAGGCGCGCAGAACTTCTGCTCGATGAGCTGATTGTGTTTCTGCGCGCGGCGCTGCCGCGCCTGCGTACGGCTTCATCGACCATCGGGCAGGAATGCGATCTGGCCAAATCGTATGTCCGGCTGCGAACTCTGGCGCAATTGTCGCGGGCAGAACTCGATTCTGTCATTCCTCGACCGCTCGAAAGCACTCCCTTCCCTCCGGGAGTGCTGCTGCCGCTGGTCGAAGGGGTACTTCGCTCCGACTCGTCGGAGCATCTCCTGCTCCTGACCGCCGACGCAACAGCCAGCCACGCACTCGTGGTTCTTGCGTCTTCCGCCAGTCCAGGCCGTGAAACCGTCACGAGCGTCAGTGCGACGCTGGCCGAGCTGTTCGGCAGCGATGCCGATCTCGTGTTTAGCAGTTCCCCGGACCGAGCTGTACTAACCACTGTGAGGGTTCCCCATGAACCGACCGGTGCGTGATCCTTCCGATTTTCCAACAGCAGTCCTCGCCGAGGACGAGCCTCTGCTCGCCGATGAGCTGATCGATCACCTGAGCGCGCTGTGGCCTCCGCTGAAGATCGTTGCGCGAGTCACCGACGGAGCGGCGGCGATCAATGCTGTCGAGCAGTATCGTCCGACCGTCGCGTTCCTCGATATCCACATGCCGAGACTGACGGGACTCGACGTCGCGCGGCAGATCGCCGGGCGCTGTCATGTCGCCTTCATCACCGCCTTTGATCACCACGCGATTGAAGCGTTCGAGGCGGGCGCGATCGACTACGTACTGAAGCCATTTACTGCAGCGCGGCTGCTCGCCACCGTTCAACGCATGAAGGCGCGACTAGAAGAGTCGCCGCGCGATCTGAGTAGATTGCTCGGCGGCGTCGAGCCGACGGCGTCCCCTCCGCGCCAGTACCTGCAGTGGATCAGCGCAACGCGCGGCGCGGCCGTGAGGCTGATCACGGTTGAGGACGTGCTGTATTTCAAGTCCGATAGCAAGTACACGCTGGTGGCAACCGGCGACGCCGAATCGCTGATCAAGAAAACAATTAAGGAGCTGGTGGACGAACTCGATCCGGCCATGTTCTGGCAGGTCCATCGCTCGGTGCTGGTCAACGTCCATGCAATCGACAGCGTGATCCGCGACGAACGCACGAATCTTCTGCTGCGGCTGAAGGGCCGCAAGGAAACCCTGCCCGTTGCCGAGGCGTATCGCAACCTGTTTCGGCAGATGTAGGTCCACTCGCATGAGGAGAAACGCATGGTTGAATCACCTGCTCGTTCGCATTCCGTGAATCGACGCCAGCTGCTCGCTTTGCTGGCGGGGTTCGGCGTTTCGGCAGAAGCCTTGGCGCAGGACGCCGCGCAGGTCAATCGCCGCTCGTACAAGGTCGTGTTCGAGAACGAGCAGGTGCGGGTGCTCGAGTACCGGAGTCGGCCTGGACTCGGCATCTGCGGCCAGGGCGTCCACTCGCACCCCGACCACCTGACGTTGCTGCTGACCGATGCCAAGGCCAAGGTCTCGAAGGACGGTAAGACTTTCGTTGCGGAGAACAAGCCGGGAGATATCTTCTGGGACCCGGCGGCGACACACTCGGTCGAGAACGTCGGTGGTTCCGGGACGCGCGCTTACATCATCGAGCTGAAAGGCAAGAACTGGCAGCCGAGCACGGGCTGAGGAGCGAACGCGATACCCGCGCGCGCCTGGACCGTTGCTTTCTAACCGCATCTGCCTTTTGCGCTCTTATCAAGGTTAACGGATCAAAGAGGCCGCGCGAGAGCCTCAACTTTGTGCGTCGCGCTATCGGCGCGAAACTCGCGTCCGCTTCTCGGCAATGCGCATGTCCAATTTAGGTCGCGATCAGCCGATCAGGCCGATGTCGGTTTGTAGGTCCCCTCAAAACCTGCAAACGTTAGCCTCTCACCCCAGAGGTAGCGCTTGCAACTTCTTTGAGAAACGCCACCGCACTTTTCTCACAGAATCTGCAAAGTCCCTACGTCGTCTGAGCGCATTCTCGTAGACAGATCGGCAGAAGGCGGCCAGTAGCATCGGTAATCGGGCTGACCACTGCGTAGGGTCGAGCTCTCCATAGACTCGCAGGACACCCACCCTGCGAAGGAGAGATCGCGATGAAGTACTTCACCGGTATCGATGTGTCGCTGCGTTCCGTGTCGATCTGCGTGGTCGACGAGGCGGGTGTGGTGCAGTACGAAGGCAAGATCCCCGCCGAGGTGGATCTGATCGTAGCCAGCCTGCGTCGGTTCAGCCTCGACATCAAGCAGATCGGTCTTGAAGCCGGCACCCTCACGCAGTACCTGACGTACGGCTTGCAGAAGGCGGGCTACGAGGTGATCTGCCTGGAGGCGCGCCAGACGGCGGCCACGCTGGCCGCGATGCGCAACAAGACCGACCGCAACGATGCCCGCGGCCTGGCGCAGATCCTGCGCAGCGGCTGGTACCGCACCGTGCATGTGAAGAGCCTCGAGAGTCACCAGGTGCGGGCGCTGCTGGCCAGCCGCAAGGCGATTCTCACCAAGTGCGTCGATCTGGAGAACGAGCTGCGCGGCTTGCTGAAGATCTTCGGCGTACGACTGGCGTCGCGCGTTGGCCACGGCAGCTTCGACGAGGCGGTGCGCGGCGTGATCGCCTCCGAGCCGCTGCTGGCACGCGCACTGGTGCCACTGCTCGATGCCCGCACGGTGCTCTACAAGACCTACCTGAAGCTCGACAACGCGGTGAAGGCTGTGGTGCGCACCGATCCGGTCTGCCAGCGGCTGATGACGGTGCCAGGGGTCGGGCCGGTCACCTCGCTCACCTTCAAGGCCGGCGTCGACGATGCCGATCGTTTCCGCTCGTCACGCACGGTGGCGGCGCACTTCGGGCTGACGCCGCGGCGCTACCAGTCGGGCGAGACCGACAACCCGGGGCGCATCTCCAAGGCCGGCGATCGTGACGTGCGCATGGCGCTGTACACGGCTGCGCACGCCCTCATGACGCGCTCCGACGCCTGGTCGACGCTGAAGGCCTGGGGGCTGCGACTGGCCAAGGTCCGTGGCCATCGGCGCGCCGTCGTTGCGGTGGCCCGCAAGCTGGCGGTGATCTTGCACCGGATGTGGGTCGACGGCACCGACTTCCGGGCCGCACGGCTGCAGGGGGCCGCATGAGCTAACCCAGTCAGGCCGACAACGAGCAACCGTTTCTGTGTTGACTGTGTGGACGATGGTCCTGGATGAAGCCGAGAACGGCAGCTGCGCTCACCAAGCGCGACCAATAGCATGGCTCGTCCGAACCTTCCGACCAATGCCTGCAGCGTGCCAGCACCACCGCGCCCGACTGCGTAGAGAAGCGTGACCCACACATCAGCCGGACCTAAACTTCTAACCAACCGGAGCTTCGACCCTTGACAACAACGCCCGATTAGAGAAGCCGACGTGTGACCACGGTTTCCAGTTCGCTCCAAAGCGGACCTACAGAGAGGTTGACAGTAGGCAACACCGTCGGCCACTGACGCGCTTTACTGAGATGTCTCGGCGTCGAGACCACGGGCGTCGCGGGCGCGAAGTGAGTTCGTGGTCTCCAGGAGACCAAAATGTTGAGTACTCGGAGACTGACAGCCATCGCGGCTGCCGTTCTTGTTCTTGGAATCGGAACGACCGCTGTCGCACAAGAGCGGCCCGCTGCAGGTGGGCCTGACAAGATCACCGCCCTGCTGCTTCGACCGGCCGGCTGGACTGTTTATTGGAGGGGCTGTATTCCTCCGCCCGAGTCCGGGGAGTCCGAGGCCATTTTTGAGGCTCAAGGAGGAAAGGTCGTAGCAAAGCTGGCAGTCCCACCTGACATGCGTTGCTCGTCCGAGGTCGCGATGATCCCAAGTGGTTACTCTTTTAGAGGCTGCCGCGATCCTGGAATCACGATTGCGTTCGATCCGAACGATCCGGTTTATCCATTCAAAGGCAAGAGCGTCAACTGCTCCGAATACAAGTTCAAGGCAAAGTAGCTGTCTTGCTGCCTGCTTCAGTGGTCCGCGCTGCGGTAGTTTCGCAGGACGACTCGCCCGGCTAGGCCGACTCCGGCCAATTTCGGACCTTCGATTGGCTCGTGTGGTTGACCCAAAAGCGGACGGGTCTTTCCGACTACGAATAGTTGGATGAGTCGGCTAGGGCATCGGCTCAGCACTGCTAGAAAACGCACACGCCCACGTGCACCGCGTGGCACCGACCGCCTCGCGGGAGTACCAACATGTCCTTCCGTGGACAATGCGGTCATGCCCCGCGAGCTGTTTCGCTTCGACACTGCCGCGTCGGTGGCCGATTTCTCGCCGATCGACGACCGCGTGATGGGTGGCCGCTCCGCGAGCCGCCTGCGCCACGATCCTGCTGGCTACGCGGTCTTCGAGGGTGAGGTCTCGCTGGCAAACGGTGGCGGTTTCGCGTCGGTTCGTACACGCCCGCTTCCGTTAGGTGACGCGCAGGCGGTGACCTGTCGCATCGAGGTGCTTGGCGACGGTAAGCGCTACAAGCTCAGCTTGCGCACCGACGACTTCTTCGACGGCGTGGCGTACCAGGCGACGTTCGAGCCGGTGCCGAGTGAATGGGCCGTGCTGCGGTTGCCGCTGATGTCATTCGTGCCGACCTGGCGCGGTCGCCCGGTCGAGGATGGGTCCGCAGTTCGGCCGGAGAGCCTGCGCCAGTTGGGCCTATTGATTGGCGATCGTCAGGCTGGGGTGTTTGCGCTGGCACTGCGTTCCATCGCGCTGGAGTGATCCGCCGGGCCTGCACCTATGGGAGAACCTAGTCGATGGCTGGGTGCAGTGCTATTGCGAAGTTGCTCTCGCACGAACGGTCGCAAAGTCTGGCCGACCGGGAACCGGACTGTCATCATTGCCCGCAATTGGCCATAGACCGCCAGCAGTCTTCCCCGCTGGGGTCTCGAGTCGGCCACGGGCAGACGTCTGACTAAGCTGGCCAATCAGTCCGAAAGCATCGGTAATCGGGCTGACCACTGCGTAGGGTCGAGCTCTCCCTAGACTGGCAGGACACCCACCCTGCGAAGGAGAGATCGCGATGAACTACTTCACCGGTATCGATGTGTCACTGCGTTCCGTGTCGATCTGCGTGGTCGACGAAGCGGGTGTGGTGCAGTACGAGGGCAAGATCCCCGCCGAAGTCGACCTCATCGTGGCAGCACTGCGGCGCTTCAGCGCCGACATCAAGCGGGTCGGACTCGAATCCGGCACCCTCACGCAGTACCTGACCTATGGCTTGCAGAAGGCAGGCTTCGAGGTGATCTGCCTGGAGGCGCGCCAGACGGCGGCCACCTTGGCCGCGATGCGCAACAAGACCGATCGCAACGATGCCCGCGGCCTGGCGCAGATCCTGCGAACCGGCTGGTACCGCACTGTTCACGTCAAGAGCCTCGCGAGCCACCAGGTGGGGGCGCTGCTCACCAGCCGCAAGGCGATCCTCGCCAAGTGCGTCGATCTCGAGAACGAGCTGCGCGGCTTGCTCAAGATCTTCGGCGTGCGCCTGGCCTCCCACGTCGCTCATGGCCGCTTCGACGAGACGGTGCGCGCGGCAGTGTCGACGACGCCCGAGCTCGGCACGAGCCTACTGCCACTGCTCGACGCACGCACGGTGCTGTACAAGTCGTATCTCAAGCTCGATAACGCCGTGAAGGGCGTCGTGCGCCACGATCCCGTCTGCCGGCGGCTGATGACGGCGCCTGGGGTCGGGCCGGTCACCTCGCTCACCTTCAAGGCGGGCGTCGACGATGTCAATCGCTTCCGCTCATCGCGCACGGTGGCGGCGCACTTCGGGCTGACTCCGCGGCGCTACCAGTCGGGCGAGACCGACAACCCGGGGCGCATCTCCAAGGCAGGCGATGTCGAGGTACGTCAGGCGCTGTACACGGCCGCGCACATCATGATGACGCGCTCCGGCGCCTGGTCGACGCTAAAGGCCTGGGGGCTGCGACTCGCCAAGGTCCGTGGCCATCGGCGCGCCGTCGTTGCGGTGGCCCGCAAGCTCGCGGTGATCCTGCATCGCATGTGGGTCGACGGCACCGACTTCCGGGCCGCACGGCTGCAGGGGGCCGCATGAGCTAAACCAGTCGCAACTCCGCAAACTCGCTTCTGTGTTGATTGTGTGGACGATGGTCATGGATGAAGCCGCAAGTGTCCGCTGCGCTTCGAGCGCGCCCGAAAGCATGGCTCGTCCAAACCTTCCGACCAATGCCTGCAGCGCGCCAGCCGAACTGCGCCCGACTGCGTAGAGAAGCGTGACCCACACAACAACCGGACCTACACTTCAAACCAATCGGAGCTTCGACCTTGACAACAACGCCCGATTAGAGAAGCGGACATGATTAGCGATCACAAGCCAGGGCACTTCAGTGGCCATGCCTGAGATCTCAGACGACGCAAAACGCAATCGCGCGAGTTGGACGAAGATCAACGCCGAGTTCACCGACCAGCAGGCAAGCGCCGCGTGGGCGGCCACGGAGATGACGTGGGGAGTGTTCGGTGTCCGGGAGACATCAATCAATACGCTTGGTGATGTCAATGGGCTGGATGTCGTCGAACTCGGCTGTGGCACAGCCTACGTCTCTGCTTGGCTTGCGAAAAGGGGTGCGCGTCCGGTGGGGGTGGATGTCACTCCTGCGCAGCTTGCTACGGCACGCCGCTGCCAAGATGAGTTCGGAATTGCATTTCCGCTCATCGAAGCGAGTGCTGAGAACGTGCCCCTCCCTTCTGAGAGCTTTGACCTGGCGATTTCGGAGTTCGGTGCCAGCATCTGGTGCGATCCGCACGTGTGGATACCGGAGGCACATCGGCTTCTGCGCCCGCGCGGGCGCCTATGGTTTCTCCGCAACAGCACACTGTCGATCCTATGTTCAACTGATGAAGGAGCAGTCTCCGAGACGCTGCAGCGGCCGCAGCGCGGGTTAGGACGCCTCGAATGGCCGAGCGAAGTGGGTGTGGAGTGGCAGCTGCCGCACGGAGAACTCATTCGCTTGCTGCGCCGGACAGGCTTCGATATCGTGGATTTGATCGAGCTCTACCCGCCTAGCAACGCGGTTGAGCACTCCTACTACATCACTTCCACTCTCGAGTGGGCGCGCAAGTGGCCTTGCGAGGAAGTATGGGTGGTCAAGAAGTCGTCGTGAACCACTGCAGATCTCGGCCAGTTTCTGCCATTTGTCTGCGCCGCCCGATCTGCTTAAGAGCGGACGCTTTTCGGTGTTTCGTGCATGCGCTAGATTGCGTTCATGACCGCAGAGAGCAAGCCGCCGCCCGATGTTCCGAAAGGGATCGTAGATCCTTCTACTCCCACGGTAAGCAGGGACGAGGAGACGCTGGTCGTCGGAGGCTTCCGCCTGGTAGAGCGGGGCCTGTTGATCACCGTCGCGGTGATGACGGTTGGTGCGGCCGCCACCGAGGTCTGGGGCGTGATCGAGTCCCGCAAGATCGACCTCGCCGACATCCTTCTGATGTTTTTGTACACCGAGGTGATCGGCATGATCGCAGTGTTCTACACGGGACGCGGCTCGCCCTTCATCTATCCGATCTTCATCGCGATCACTGCCCTTGCCCGCCTCATCGTGCTGCAGGGCAAAGACATGGCACCGGAGAACATCGCGTTCGAGGCTGGCGCGATCCTGCTGCTGGCGATCGCGGCGGTCGTCATCGTCCGCGCTGGAAAGCCCTGATCTCGGAGACGTGCTTGAGGTTCATTCGACTAAGAACAGCCGTTCGCCTTGCCGCTTCAATCAAGCCACGAGCGGACGCACTACTCAGTAGACATCTGCCCGAGGAACGCCTTGGGGCGCTCGCTCTCCCCTGCAGTCACCGCAACTTGCTTTCGCTGCAATCTGCCTTGGGTGGCCACGCACACTCGTGCTCGACGGGTCCCGACCAGAAAAGACGCAGCCACAGAAGGCTCAGTGGGTGAAGTCGGCATCAAGGCAGGCGGGAATTCTGCGCTAATGGCCAGTCAATGCCGACGCTGGTCGGCCGCCGCGCCGAGCAATCTCCCGCGCCACCGCTTCGAGCTGAGCCGAAAGGTTCTGCCGAACCGCCACGCTGCCAATTGCGGGCGGCGGCGGCAGCCGCAGCCCGATCACCGCGGTGTAGCGCAGTTGCGTCCGCGGCGCGCTGCGACGCCCACTCAGCGGCGCCAGCTCGTAGCGGCCCTCGAACACATCGATCGCGCGGCGCTTGAACAGCCCCAGGTCGAAACTCACGGCCTTCGCCTCTGCCACGCGAAGCAACTGGTGCTCTATATTCAGCCGCACCGTCATCGCCTGGGCGAATAGCAGGAAACGGAACTCGCCGTGCTGCTCGACCACCAGATGCTCGGCCGTTTTCGTCGGCGTCCGGCGTTCGATCACACGGCAGGCGCGGATGCCGGGCATGAAGCTCGGTAATGCGCCGTAATCGGTGATCGTTTCCCAGACGGTCTGAGCATCGGCGGAAAGGTCGAGCAGCGCCTCGGCTTCGAAGCGGCGGCCGCTGCGGCGCACGTCCACCATTACATGGTCGGTCATCGGGCACCCTCGATACTCCGCAGCGTCGTTCTCACGTGCGCGTTGACTAGAAACAGAATCCAGCGGCATCGCCCGCCGGTGGCGAGCGACCCACCATTAGCCCGGCGCCCGTCAGTGTCGCCGCGGACTGCAACGCGTACAGGCCAAGGAGCTCGTAAGGCTGACCTACACTTACTCAGGATCTATTTCACCAACGGCCGCACGGTGGTGAAACCTCCGTCAACCGCGATCACCTGGCCGGTGACGCGAGCGGCGCCCGCGCCGAGCAGCCAATCCATGACTCCGGCGACCTCGCCCGCGCTCTGCACGCCGCCTAGAGGATATTGGCGTGCAGCAACCTCGCGCATGGCAGGCAACTTCAGCAGCCCTGCGGTCATCGGCGTTTCAGTCATGCCGGGAGCGACCGCGTTGATGCGAACGCCCTGCGCTGCGTAAGTGGCCGCCGCGCTGCGCACCAGCGCTTCGACGCCACCCTTGGCCGCCGCGATGGCCTCGTGATTGGCGACGCCGATGCGCGCGACTACGGAACTCGCAAACACCGCCGCTCCGCTGCTGCCGTTCAGGGACGTGATCCACGCCTGAAGCATGAACACAGCACTGTCGAGGTTGACGCGCATCACCTCCCGGTAGGCCTCGATACGTGTGCGGTGCAGCGGGGCAATCATTGTGCTGCCGACACAATGGGCGAGCAGCACCGGCGCTGCGCCGAGCACCCGCTGGCATTCGGTGACTGCTGCTGCAGCGCCTTCGGGCGTGGTGGTGTCGGCAACGACGCGCGCTGCCGACTCAATGTCGGCCAGCCGTTCGGCGTCTCGCCCAACCACGACCACCCGGCAGCCCCGCGCACTCAATAGGCTGCACAGAGCGCGGCCGATGCCGCCGCTGGCGCCTGTGATCATGGCAATACTGTTCATCGTGATCTCTCTCCAGCCGGAGCCGCAAGTCGATTCATGCGCGCTGATCCAGTCGTGTGGCCCAGCGCTGCAGTGAGGGCCGAGAGACCAGGAAGCCAAGGTAAGCACGCTCGAGAAGCCAGGCGACGCCAGGAACACGGCCAATCCGTGCCAGCCATCGCCAGCCCGGCAGCACTGACCACAGCGCCAGGAATGCATGAGCACCGCTCACGATCTGGCCGTCGGCGCGTCGCACATGAAAGCGCGCAAGCGCCGTATCGCGCGTCAAGCTGGGCGGCAGCCCGACCGTTTCATCGCTGACATCGGCAAAGACCAGCGGTACGTCCCCGCGCACGCCACGGTAAAGCGCGATCTCACGCCGGCACAGCGGGCAGGCGCCGTCATACAGCACGGTGAGTCCGGGTGTGGTCGTTCCAGAAGGCGTGGACGGTTCGTTCATCATGCCGATAGCTCGTTCCAAGCGTGCTTGTGGGGAGCGGGGGATCGTTTCTGGAGACAAGCGCGAGCAACGCGGGGCGCCTCGGCGAGGCGCCGCTGCAGACGCGCTGCGTCTCCGGGACGCAGCGCATCCGTCTATCCGCGAGCAACACGCGTTACTTGGGCATCAGCACCGTGTCGATGATGTGGATGACACCGTTGTCGGCCATGACGTCGGTCGCGGTCACGGTCGCGTTGTTGACCATGACCTTGCCGCCGTCAACCTTGACGGTCAGCGACTGGCCCTGCACGGTCTTGACCATGCCGGGCTTCACGTCCTTGGCGAGCACCTTGCCGGGAACAACGTGATACGTCAGCACCGAGACGAGCTTCGGCTTGTCCTTGAGCAATGCATCGAGCTGGTCTTTCGGGATCTTGGCAAACGCGGCGTCCGTCGGTGCAAACACGGTGAATGGGCCAGGACCCTTCAGCGTAGTCACCAGATCGGCCGCCGTCAGCGCGGCAGCGAGCGTATTGAAGCTGCCCGCGGAAACGGCGGTATCCACAATGTCCTTGGCGAACGCGGACGCCGACAGCACCGTCGAGGCGGCCATGGCAAACAACATCTTCTTCATGAGTTACTCCTGTGGGCAAGACAACCCCGTGCACGGGACGCGCACGGGGGAAAGTCAATGGCGCCTACTTGTCGTCAAGCACCTTCAACTGAAATGGCTGCGCACCGGTCGTGGCCAGCGCGCCGATCGCGACGATCGTCTTCACGTCGCCCGCGGCTAGCGTGACGCTTACGCCTGCAGCCGTTGGCAGGATCGGAGTCGTCGCGCCGGTCGGGACGATGCCGAGGACGTAGGTGCCCGGATCGAGTTCCAGGGGCTGCGTGGTCGCGTTGGGGAAGCTGATGTTGGTCACGGGTCGCGCGGCGATGGCTCCGTTCGCCAGGACGACCACATCGACGGCGGGCGCGTCCGGTGAAAGGTGAATCACGCGCACCTTCGCCTTGCCGGCGACGGCGCTGCGGTTGTCCGCGTAGGCCGCCAGGCGCAGTGCCTGGTTCCCGGCCCCGTTCAGCAGACCGATTGCGAAGACGCTGGTGCTCGTGCCGCGCGCGAGCGCCGCGCCGTTCAGTTCGATCACGCTGACCAGCGAACCGGCGAGTGCAACCGACGCGTCATACGTGGCGGCCGACAGGTCGAGGAATCCCGAATCAGCGGGGAAAGTGACACCGGCGAGCGCGCGATTGGACACGTCGTTGGCCGCACCCGGTGCCTTGAGAAAGACGTCGACGGCGGGCACGTTTGGCGAAAAGTGCGCGACCCGAAGCGCCGCGCGTGCATCCTTCGCGAAGGCGGCCGAGGCACCCTTGGGTGCGAGTAGCAGCTGGACCGGCGACAGGCTGGTTCCGGTCTCCGGCACTGCCACCACCACGATGTCACTGCCGGCGGCGAGCGCAACCGTGCCCGAGTCGTAGGCGATGGCAGTCTGACCCGTCACCCGCACGCGGATCTGGTAGTTCCCTGCTGGCACAGACAACGCGGCGGCGGTCGCGTCAGGCGCCTGCTGGCCGAAGGACAGGGCGGCAATCGTCGGCGCCGACGGCAACGTGGCGCCCGGGGCGGTCACGAAGATGTCGACGGCGGGCACGGCCGGCGCGCCATGCACGACGCGTAGCTTCACCTGACCCGCGGCCGGTGCAGTGCCGGCATCGTCGACCAGCACGGCCTGCAGTCGAGTTGCGCCAGTGCTGCCACTGCCGATCGCGATGGCGGTGTAATCGCGACCCGCGGCGAGTGGCGCAGTGACGTCGATGGGTGCCGTGTTGGCGGTCTGGCCTGCTAGGGTGACCTGCACCCGCGTGTTCCCGGAAGTGACTGCGCTGAAGGCCGAGGCCGCGCCGAATGTGACGTTCTGGAGTGCGCGAGCGCCATTTATGTAGACATCCACAGCGGGCGTGTCCGCCGAGGCATGGACCGCGCGCAGCTGCGCCTGCGGCGCCGGCGGCGCCGGCGGCAAAATATCGTCGTCACCTCCGCACCCTGCGAGGGTCAAGGCGGCACCAATCAAAGCAGCACTGAACATTCGACGACTAGTCATTCTCGTAACTCCGTGGTCAAGGGCAGGAATCCAACTTCAAGTCAGTTCCTGTTTGCATTTGCAAAGTGCCGTCGATGAGTTCGCCGGCGTTGGTTTAGGGCAGGGGGAATTTGCTGAACGAAAGCGTCAATCACGAAACGCTTGACGTGAACGACTGAGTGAATTGTACGACTATTTAGTATCTTTTGATACTACATAGTATAACTACGTACCAATAAGTAGCTATTGCTCACTTAATGATTAAATATCAGTGACTTAAGATTCAAGAGGATCTCCTTCCTAAGGCCGTGAACGAGTTCCTCGCAAAGAAAGGCTATGGCTTGCTGACGATCGACGAGGTCGCTGCTGCCGTCGGTATCGGTTCGCCGCGTTTCTGCAAGCAACTTGAATTTAAGGAGGCACACGCGGCACTCGCGACCGCGTCGTCGGCAGTTGCGTGTTTATCGACGAGCCAGGCAATCTGGCAGGCACCGTTCACAAGATTGACTTCACGCCAGCTGAGGAGACGTTCTTTGCGCGAGGAACGACGCGATCCGCAGTACCGCCATCCCGTGTCGCGAGATCGACGATCGGGCGGCCATCCAGGAGGGGCTGTGTGAACTCGCGCGCATTGGAGCCGGGCATGCCCCGTGCCGGGGCGTGCCCGGCGCTTCGTTACGCTCGGCCCTTCACCGGTCCGCTCCCGCCCCTGCCTCTCCGCCTTAACTGATGCTGTCCTCGCACCGCCTGTCCCTGCCCCCGGCGCTTGCCGGTGATCGCCGCGCGTTCGGCGGTCGCGCGGGCTCGCTGAGCGCGTACATCGACGGGCCGGCGGGCGCGGCGCCGCTGCTGCTCATCCACAGCGTCAACGCGGCCGCCTCGGCGTACGAGGTCAAGCCAATCTACGACCGCCTGCGTCGCGAGCGCCGCGTCGTCGCCATCGACCTGCCGGGCTTCGGCTTCGCCGACCGGCGGCCGCGCGACTACACGCTGCGACTCTACGCCGACGCCGTGCACGACGCGCTCGACCTTGTCGCCGAGGACAGCGGTGCCGCGCCCGTCGACATCGTCGCGCTGTCGCTCGCCGGCGAATTCGCGGCGCGCGCGATCACCGAAGCCCCTGCGCGCGTTCGCACGCTGACACTGGTCACCCCCACGGGCTTCAGCCGCGCGACGCCGCTGCAGGGTGCCCCGGAGAGCTCGCGCGAGGTGCCCGGCGTGCTGCGCGCGTTGCGCATACCGCTGTGGCGCCGGGCGCTCTACGACGCGTTGACCACCCGGCCGAGCATCCGCTACTTCCTGCGGCGCACCTATGGCCGCAAGGAGGTCGATGAAGCGCTGGTCGACTACGACTACCTCACAGCGCGCCAGCCCGACGCTGAACACGCGCCGCTCGCGTTCCTGTCCGCGCGGCTCTTCAGCCGGGACGTGCGCGCGGTGTATGCCTGCCTGAAGCTGCCGGTGTGGGTGCCGCACGCCACGCGGGGCGATTTCAAGGATTTCAGCGCTGCGGATTGGGCGCGGGCGCGGGCCAACTGGAGTTTCGAGGCGCTGCCCACCGGCGCGCTGCCGCACTTCGAATTGCCCGACGCTTTCGCCGATAAGCTGCGGGCCTTCCTCGCCGCACATAGCTGACAGCGGGAAGCCGGCGGCGCGCGCCAGGTACCTTTGACCGGTGCCAGTCGACGTACGAGTGATAAGCAAAGGTCGATGGGAGTCGCCTCTACTGAAAGCGCGGACCGGCTCTGAGGGGCGAGTAGGAGCAACGACTCTCTTTAGAGGATCGCATGCTCTTTGTGCTGTTGATGTTGCTGTCTGCGACGGACATGAGACCGGGCTCGGCCACTTGCAGCCATTCCGGATAGGCGCCACGCTGCCCGTTAGCGGTCTCCCAGGGTTTGCGTGCGACCTGGCGCATCGCGGCTATCGACCCCGCGCATCTGCAGCACTCTAAGATTGGTTCTGCCAGGTGTGCGACAGCGCTTCGCGGCAGACTTGGCCAACGCGGAAAGGGTACGAGATGACAGTTGAACGTGGCGTGCGCACGCGCGGACGGGTAGCGCGCGCAATGACCGGCGCGGAATCGATTGAAATCAAGGCGACGATCCCTGATCACCAGATCAAGGCAGCGCTCGAGCGCTACGGGCTCACACCGAAAAACGACGAAGAGCGCTACATCTATTTTTTCGACTCGCCGAAACTCGAACTTCACACAGCCGGGATCATTGTGCGCGCCCGGCGCACTGTTGGGGATGTCCACGACAGCACCGTCAAGTTTCGACCCGTCGATCCCGCGTCAGTCAGCAAAGCGTGGCGCAAGTATCGCGACTTCAAGATCGAGGCCGACGCAAGCGAGAAGGGGCTCGTCAAATCGGCGTCGTTCTCGATGCCCGTCGAGAAGGGCCTGATCAAATCTGTTGTGACTGGCAAACGCCAAGTACGAGACCTGATCACGCGCGAACAGCGGGCGTTCATCGAGAAGACCGCCAAACGCAAGATTGACTTCGACCGTCTTGCAGTGCTCGGGCCGCTGCGCGCGCACCGATGGCAGTTCGATGATCCGGCATGCCCGTGGAGGATAACGGGAGAACTGTGGATACGAGAAGACGGCCAACGGCTGTTGGAAGCATCGATCAAGGCGCCGGCTGTGCAGGCTGCGGTGGCGACCGCCGGCTTCATGGCATTCCTTGCAGAGGTCGGCGCAGACAAAGATAACGAACAGCAGACAAAGACGCGCTGGGCACTCTCGTACTACGCCGCCAAGCAGGCGACTGCGCCCCGCCGCCAGGCGGCAGCGAAGTCTCGATCCAAGGCTGCCGGCGCGAAGAAGGCCGCCAAGTCCACGACCCGTCCCATCAAGAGGAAACGATAGAGACCATCCTTGAATGGAACGAATCAAGGCGGCCGGAAGCCCGTTCCGGCACTGGACCGTCTCCGAGCTTTCGGCCACTTCTGGACATCGCATTGCCCGAGCTGGTTCGCCTGTAAGCGGACGCTCCGAGCGTCCAAGTTCGAGCAGCCGTTTGGGACGAGCATTTGAGCGGTGGGCACGTCGTGCGTGCCACGACTCGGCACGCGCGACGTGCCCACTTACACACGGATCTTCACCAAGTGCTTCAGCACGCGGTCGAGACCACCCTACACGCTGATCTTGTCGATCTTTGGAGCGATCCGGAGCGTATATTGATGCGCGCGACGGCCTGACCACGTCGACCATTCCTGCGGAGTTATGCGGATCAACTCGACCGGTCCGCGGTTGCTCGGAAGGAGATAGGAGGCCAAGTGAAGCGTCTCCGGATCGCGCTCTTACCTACGCTGCTTTTGCTGACGGCTGCACACGTCCCACAACATGATTACGCCGGACAGCCGAATGAGCTATATCACGCCGAAGTCTGCAATCAGGGCCGGATCGCCGTCGATGTGGCGGTCGCCTATAGAGACTTCGGCTTTAACGACGAGTTTTGGATCATCGTCTATTGGTATCGAGTAGATTCCGGAAAGTGCAAGCTCGTCTATTCTCACTACTATGCGCCGGATGGTCTCCAAAGCTTTCCGCTGCATCTGGCGTTCGCGTTCACCGACTCGACTGGTGTCTGGGGCGCAGCCAAAGTCCAACCGCCAACAGGCATCGCCTCGTCGCGCCTGAAACTCTGCGTTGAGAGAGGCAACAATAAGTACCGGGTGGATACGAAAGACCCAGGGGCCAAATGCCCGAAGGGCATCCTGCTTCCTGCATCGATCGACTGGGAACCGACGCGAGGTTTGTATCCCAATGCATATAGCGGGCAGTATCCCTCACCGAGGAGATTCACGTTGGCGCTCGGACCGAACGATCGGGCGATCCCGCTCAGCACGCCGGTGCCGCAAGGTCCAGGAACGATCACGGACTTCGCACCGGTACTGCGCGACATCATGAAGCGCGCCGGCAGACAGTCGGCTGACTGGAGTGCCTGCATCGAGGCGACCGTGGTCAAGACGCACCCTTGGAAGAGCGCGCCGGCCGCCGACGTGAAGTCGCTGCACGATGCCGTCGTTCAGTTTCTGTCGGCCCGAACCGGAAAGGTCAGGTTCAGGATCCTCGAACGGTCGGGCCGCTTCGTGGTCGAGGAATACAAGGGCGAGTTCTGCCACCCGTTCTACGGGGTCGGGTGACTTCGCCGACACCAAGCGTTAACGCGAGTCACTGCGCCTGTCGGGATAGGACCTCGGCGCCTTGAAACAGAGCGGCCGCAGCGGTTTCGTCGAGTGACTCACCTTCGCGCTGCTGGCGCGCGATGTCGGCGGGATTCCAGCATTCCTTGTTTCGATCGCCGCTCCGTTTACTCGGCGGCGTCCGCTTTCGGCCAGGACGTTCTGCAGGGCGTTTGTCCGAACTGCGGAGGCGAACTGGTACAGAGGCCACGTCGACCAGCGACCAAGCTAGATCGCTTCCCAGCGTCTACCGAGCGCGTACCTAAACCCCAAGGGTGTGGCCGAGCCGGGTAGCGGCCAGTAACGGTCGTTACGGCCGCCGTGCCACATTGCTTCAAACCGGACGTTTGAGGCGGGGCCTAAGTCTGCGACCAAACTTCACGAACATGGCGTCGAGTTGGGTCACTCGGCAGAGCTGATCAGTCCCAACGCTTGCTTGAAACGCCCGCGCTTTGCGCTGCGGACGCCATCCAAGGGCGCGTACGATGCAACGAGCAAGAACGCTCGGCTTGCTCGCCGAGGCGTGGTCAAGAGGAAGGAAGTAAACAAGAAAGTTCTTTCATTCACGAGGGGGATTTATATGCAATCCGAAGCGCGGCAATGGCGACTTATCGCTGCGGTTGTCCTGTCACTCCTGAATACGTGCGCTCTTGCTCAGCCCAGCGACCTCCTCCAGGCGGTTGCCCGCAATCTCGTTCAGGCAGGAATGGTCAAGACCGGCGACAAGGTTCTCATCACGGGAAGCGTTCGGGATGCAGCGCACTCTGGAGACATCGCTATCGAGACCATGAAAGGCCGGCGGCCAGCCGTTAATCTCGATAACGAGCGACAAGCTAATGCGTCGTTCCTATGACGAGGTGCCCGCCAGCTATGACACGCTGCCGCAGACGCTCGACCTTGCGCTGGTCAACACATTCGACGTTCAGATCTCGCTGGATGTCACTGAGACCGAGGGTTTACTGGCGGGCGTTCCGCAGTCGCGGCAGGCGGCGCGCGCCAAGGCCAATGAGCCTGTCAGCCAGGCTTTCTTCCAGCGCAATGTGCGACTAGTCAATCTGGGCAATGGGCAGTACCCGACGGCCACACTGTCACGCACACTCGGAGTGTCACAGGCGGACCTAGCGTCGATCTTTTGGAAGGGTGCGGGCGTTTCGCCTCAAACTCTGCGGACGAGTGGAGAAGCAGTGCGCGCCAAGTTTGTCGGCGCCAAACAGATCACACTGAAACGCACCCGAACGGGGACGCACTTAACTTTTGGCGTCGACGCAGCTCGCGCCTTCGTCTCGGACGGCGCCATCACACCCGAGAAGCTGAAGCAGGGCGGTGCTGCAGCGAACACCTGGCTTCCCGCCGGCGAACTCATTCTTCCAGCCTCTCCAGGCACCGCGGAAGGCAAGGTGGTTGTCGACAAGATGCGTTGGGAGGGTCAAGAGGTCCGCGGCCTGACGCTGACGTACATGAAGGGCCGTCTCACGGCCATGACGGCAGCGTCGAACATCGACACCTTGAAGGCACGCTACGAGGCTGCAGGCGGAGGCAAGGACCAGTTTGGCTTCCTCGATATCGGTTTGAATCCTGAGTCCAAACTTCCCGTCGGAACCGGCCACATCGTGTGGACCGCGCCCAAGCGGAGCGGTGACCGTCGGCCTCGGTGACAACCGTGCCTTCGGCGGGACCAATGCAGGCGACTTCGGTCTTGCGACGCAGATTGGAGGGGCAACGGTGAAGGTGGATAACAAGACAGTGGTCGAAAGCGGCAAGTTGAAGTAGCGGCAGACTAGCTACCATCGGCGGCCTAGCCTGCCCATCGAATGTGGTCGGGGAATTTTGCCGCCGGCGTCGCTGCAGCGATGAATGGCTCAGTGCGGCCAGTTGCTGTCATTGGCAGCAGACCCGAGAATCGCCCGCAAGCGGACGTCCCGACCGTGGGTTGCCGGATGACCTTTCTGGAAACCAAGCGCTTGGTGCCTCGGCACTTCACGACAAACGACCTCGTGTCGCTCTTCGCGCAAGGCACAAAGTCGTTCATCGATCCATCGTAGGTGCGGCCCTGCGGGTGCAGGAGGCAGTAATTTTCTATGGAGAGCCGCAGATGCTGCGCAAGAAACGCGGCCCAATTGGCGCCTGGCGGTCCTCACCGGCCTTTGGACGATTTCGCTCAGAAGGCGCCCGTAAATGTAACTAGCTAGGCCAACTCGCGTTAGACAACGCACCCATTAATCGCACGCTCCGCGATTGAAGAACTCAGTAAATGGCGGGCCGGCGGTTGCCTGCAAGGCTGATAACTCCATCTCCGCTGGATCTTGCGGCACGGGAGGAACAAACGTGTTCGTAACAAGTTTGCTCTGTGTTGGAGCGCCCTTCGGAGTAACAAGGACGTTGAGCGTTAGTCGCTGGCTGATGACTTGAGATGGAGCGGTGGCGGCTGATTGCCTCGCTTGCTTGCACAACTGCTCAAAAAAGAATCCCTTCTTTCCGCAAGACTTCAACTGCAGTTCGATGGCGTTCCGGTCTGGATTTGGTGCCGATGCGTGGTCCCAGGACAGGACCTCCACTTTCGCCTCGCAGTTCGCTTTCGCCGCTTGCCCGGCGGAGGCGGTCGCAGAAATAACGACACGCCCTGATTTCTCGGTAATCCAGGCCTCCATGTACTTAGTCCAAGTGGGATTCTCTACCCCGCGCTGCACAACGCCGAGAAAGCGCACTATTCGAGCAACCGCTGCTCCTCGAGACGCTCACCGAGAAGCTCGTCAATCCTGTCAAAGCGAAGCACCTTTACGCGATCCGTCGCCGTGTCAACACTCAGAACAATCCCGACGAGTTTCCCCTCAATTTTAACACTTGCTCCGCTATCAGACTCCCGGATGTTCAGCTTGTCGGCCGGCGCGAGGGAAAAGTAATTCCGCTTCCAGCGTGCACCAAGCGCACGATCGCTTCTCGCCCGCTTGTGTAGTGGCGCACAGCTCGAAAGGCGTTGCTCCCTGAAAACGTCGCGCTTCGCATCCAAGCGCCATCAGGCCACTGGGTGGTGCAAGCGACGCTCGAAATTGTCGAGGAGGGAAATCAACGCCAAGTCGCTCTCCTCGCTCGTAAAGGTGCGGTCCCCAACGCCACGTGCTCCGGTCTTGTCTTCCACCGTCACGCGAGCGCCGAGTTCCCTTACGACGTGATTTGCCGTGATGACGTGGCAAGTGGAGCCTCGCCGGAGGAGTAGCCCGCGCCAATGCTTCCTTCCTGCCGGACTTCGACAGGTTCTGCCCATGAAGGCGGTGGGCATGAAAGCGAGGCTAGGATCAACGTCACCAGCGGGCCAAGAGCCTTCGCGATTGCCGACCGATCATCCTGCCGTTTGACATCCTCATCTTTGTTAACGGCAGTACCGTGATCGAACCACGTCAGCCGCGGTGTCGTTTAAGGCTTCCTTCTGTTTTTTCTCAAATGGCTTCACCAGCTTTTCCCAGAAACTGACGACAAGAACCAATAGCGCAAGCCAGTACTTGACCGACTCAGACTGCCACGCAAAACTGCTGTTCGGAAATCAACTTTATGCTGCCGATCGCCTTCGTAGGTTCTGACGCCGATCGGACCTCGCACATACAGTTGGACCTCCAGCCCCTTGCCTGCAGATGCACGCAAGAAGCCAGTGGCCGGGTCCAATTCGCCGCTTGCGCAGCGTTTCGGTACATCGGGTGTTGCATCAAAGCATGCGTGCGTGTCAAGGATGCTGCCGTCGTCTAGCCGATCCGTGCCGAGCGTCACCTTTTCGTCGCTGAAGGCGGGCACGACCCGGCGCGTTACGAAGATTGATTCGGTCGCCCCACCATCGCCTCCTTTCCAGCCTCCCCCGTATTGAATGGGCCGCCCGAGCATGACTCGCCCCTTAAGCGGCAGCGAAACTGTCGCAGCGTCTGGTCTAGCATCTACCGAGGCCGCCGCATAGTAGAAACCCGCTGGATCATGTGGCAGATGCTTCCCATCGACGACGACCTCAAGGAAGAGCCGGCCTCCCTACCGCAATGCCGGGCGATCGAGTCAACTTGATCTACCGCCAGGCGTAGCGTGCCGACGGGAGCCATCATGGCCGAAGATGCAGGGGTAGCTTCAGTGAACTGTGCCTCGCCGGCTCCTTGCGCGGCACTGCGATGTCTGATTTGTCCCGGTGGCAAATCCCAGAGAAGCTTCTCTCCGCACAAAACTTCCATGGTGAGTGAACGAACCTGTCCGGCAATTGCAATGCTTGCAGTCTTCGCCGGACGTGTAAGCCACCATGCAAAGGCGCACGAAAGGCCGATTAACAGGCCTACCTTCGCTACAAAGCGCCAATCGCGTAGGAGCTTTCTCGGTTCATGGGAGGAAGCACTCTGAGACGCGACACTGGCTCGATCTTCTTGGCTAGCGCCAGAAGAGTTTGATGGATTGGGATTGTTCATCGAATCCCTCACGTCGGATCAGCGTTAGGCGGCCGTCTTTCGGAATGTCTGCCAGCAAAACATCGCAGTAGGTGTCGAACCGCACCGGCTGTGAAACCCCGTTGCTCTTGCAGGGGACTACAGTGGATCCAGCGCGAAGAACATGTCAGCACGGCGGCTGTTCACGTAAAGCCGGTACTTTCTCGTGCACTCTTCGGAGCTTCAGTCCCCCAGCGACTTACGAAAAGTTTGCCCGAGGCACCACTACAGCGCTAGGGTCGCTGCACCGACCGGCCTGACGAGTTGGGAGCCTCCGTCAGGCTTGGAAGGCGCCGCAAGTTCGAGGGTGATCCACTCATTACCGTTGCTTGAGCCGATAAAAGTTCCCTCGCCACGGAAGCGCCCGTCCGCAGTCGCGGTCAAGCCTAATTTCCCCGGTGAAAGGTTGAGGAATTTGCACAGCGGCCCGCCGAACTTCAAGTCGGCACCAGTGCGACTCCGATTACCGCTTCTCCCCTTACAGGGTTTACGGGGTTATGGAACTCGCGTAAGTCTCCGCGACCGGGTGCTGCGCGGAACTGGGCGCTTACCTCAGACACGCCCAAGCAAAGCGCAAACGCGAAGAGCGGACTTAGTAGTGCCTGAACGTGTGGCCTGAAGA
>CAVQID010000003.1:0-13786 GCA_963712485.1 uncultured beta proteobacterium | reverse complement strand
GCCGAACACGGAAGTGGGGCAGGGCCGAGCATCAGCGCAATAATGTCAACAGGTGGGAGGAGGGCGGCTGACGTGCGCTCCGCTCGTAAAGCAGCCTTACACGTCGCCTGACGGAACTTCGGAACCCGGCCAACAGCGGCCCTGATCTCGGTGCACCCAGTTCGCCCGAAAGCGGCCGCCGAACTGTCAGCGCTTCGGAAATGGGCGAGACGTGCGGAAAGTACTAGACACTGTCAGAGCTAGGTTGTAATCAGGTGGCGTGGACGGGATCCGCCGCCAAGCCAGGCAGGGCGACGCAGCGAGCGGGTGAAGACGCAAACCGGAAAACAGCATGAGCGAACAGACCGCTGCGTTCGAATACGCCGAAACGGGTTCTGGTCCAGCCCTGCTGCTCCTGCCAGGAAGCTTCGGCACCGGGGCAGGCTGGAAGGCGGTCCTCGGGCATCTGGGTAACGGCTACCGCACGGTCGCGACCAGCCTGCTGGGCTATGGAGCAACGCCGGACGTTCGGCCGGATGGCAATGGCACCATGGTCCAGCAAGTCGATCTCATCGACCGAATCATTGACCGGATCGGCACTATTCCCCACGTCGTGGGGCACTCGTATGGAGCACTCGCCGCCCTGGTGCATGCGCTGACGGGCCGACACCGGCCCGCGAGCCTTCTTCTGGTGGAGGCGAACCCCTTGGGCGTGTTGCGCTCCGTGGGGGACTGGGAACACTATCGGATGTTTACGGCGATGACGGACTTGTACTTCGCCGAGTTTGCTCGAGGGAACGTCGAGGCTGCCCGGCACGTCATCGACTTCTACGGCGGTCCGGGCGCCTTCGATTCGATGCCCCCGAAGGTCCGCACCTACATCATCTCGACCACCGCGGTGAACGTGCGTGACTGGTCCTCCGGAACACCGTTCGAACCCAGCGAGGAGACCTTGCAGTCGATCGCCATTCCGACGACGCTGGTTTGCGGAGGAAGCAGTCACCCGGCCATGCGCAGAATCGCTGAGCTTCTGCACGCTTCGATTCCCGGGGCGCAGCTCGTCACCATTGAAGGCGGAAGCCACTTTCTTCCGAGCAGCCATCCTTCGGAGATCGCCGCACTGATGCGGCGGCAGGTCGATGGAACGCGGGTGACGTAGAGTTGCGTCTTGGCACACAAGATTGCCAGCCGGCCACTTTGTTCAAGAGCGGCTACCCAAAGTGCTCCCGTCACGCCACAAACGACTAGGCAGTGCGCGGCCAGGAGCGGAAGTAGGCAAGGCCGAGAGGACAGGCTACAAAGCGGACGAACTCACGTCGGTCGCAGTGCCCTTGCAGTGGCGCACAACGAAGAACAGCGGCAATTGACGGAAGCGCACGCAATCATCGGTCGAAGCGCAGCCGAGGTTTAGGCCCGCAAGCGAGGGAGGAGCGACTTCATGGACCCCATACAAATTCTCATTGGCATCCTCCTGCGCAACAAGAAGGTGAGGGATACGGTCGACAAGGGGATCAATGACTTCTTGGATGGCTTCTCCAGACCCAACGCGCCGAAGCCGACGCGCGAGCAGGAACTCCAGTTGCTCAGGGACATGCTGCAGCAATTGAAGAAACCGAACTTCGCGGCGACGTTCGAGAGCCGCGGCGAGTATCTCAACTTCTTGCTGGCCCTGATCACGCAGGCGTCCGCCCTAAAGTCGACCGATGTTGTCGTGCGCGATTTCTACTCGCCTGGGTATCACGCCTACTTCCCCAGGCCGAAGAACCAACCCAGTCCGCTGACCGGAAAGTTGGCTCGCGTAGAGCCGGTGTTTGCGGCCGAGGTCGACGGCAACCGATATCACTTTTACCTTGTGTCGGCCAAGGCGCAGTCGCTGAAGATTCTTGATGCCTTGGGCGAGCTGACAAACGATGCGGCTGACTCGGTTGATGCGTCGACGCTCCGCTCAAGACTGGCAGCCCTCGGCGTTACTGAGGACGACGTCTTGACAATGCAGGGGATCGGTCAATCAAAGCTCGTTACCGAGTGGGTCTTCGTGTCGGCGCATGCCATTGACGGGACCGAAGACATCAAGGTGGGCTCCGACAATGCGAAGTTGACGCGAGAGAGCATCTTCGAAGACTTGGAGGCGTTGCTCAGCCGTGAGACTTTCTAATCTCAAGCTCAACTAGCCAAGTTCGCTCTTCACCAACACTGCAAGACGGGTAAGCGGCTGTCCTTGGTCGAGACCCGGCCACGACCGGCCATGCGCCGCAAGTTACAGTTAGCCTGAAAGCGGTCCTCTGCACACTACGGCGCAGTCGGACTGCGTTTCCCGACATTCGGTCAACCGCTATTTCACCGAGCACAGGAATCTCATGATGAATCGAACGATGATGGGCCACGCGACCTGTGGCGCAGTGGCTGCGATGGTCCTGGCGCTGAGTCCGATCGAGGTTGCCGATGCCTGCTCGCGCATCTTGTGGAATGACAACAAGCTTGCGGTCGTCGTTGGACGAACGATGGACTGGCCGGAATCGACGGAGCCCGTTCTCACCGTCTTCCCGCGTGGCGTCAAGCGAAATGGCGGGCGTCTGGGGCCAGATATTGTGGTCAAGGACAACGCGCTTTCCTGGTCGGCCAAGTACGGAAGTCTGGTGACGACGATCTACGGCGTTGGCACTGCCGACGGACTGAACGAGCGCGGCCTCGGCGCCCATATGCTGTTCCTTAACGCTGCCGACTTTGGACCCCGCGATCCCAGCAAGCCGGGCATTCATGGCGGCCTTTGGGCGCAGTACCTGCTCGACAACGCTGCCACGGTCACGGAGGCGCTCGCGTTGCTGGAGAAGGTGCAGATTGTGATGACCGAAGCACGCGGAACCAAGACCACAGTCCATCTTGCCATCGAGGATGCCAGCGGCGATTCCGCCATCATCGAATACATCGGCGGCAAACGAGTCGTTCATCACGGCCGCGAGTTCAAGCTGATGACCAACGACCCACCGTATGACGAGCAGTTGGCGTTGCTGAAGAAAATGGACTTCTCCAAGCCCAGCAGCGACACGCCGTTGCCCGGCAACGTCAAGCCCACCGACCGCTTTCAGCGTGCCGCCTATTTCTCGTCGATGTTGCCGGAGCCCAAGACCGAGCGCGAAGCGGTGGCAGGGGTGTTGGCGATTGCCCGTAACGTCTCGGTTCCTTTCGGCGCGCCCTACAAGGGCTTCGGCATCTACAACACCGAATACCGTACGGTCACCGACCTGACGAACAAGCGTTACTTCTTTGAACTGACGACCAGTCCGAACGTCATTTGGGCGGACCTCGCGAAGTTCAAGCTTGCGTCCGGCTCGCCGGTCATGGTCCTGCATCCGGACAACATCGGCTTGTCCGGTGATGTCTCGGGAAAGTTCAAGGCCGCGAAGGCGCCTTTCTGACGTCACACACTGTTCAATTCGAGAAAGTCGCTACCTGCGTTGCTCGAAGCCCGCAGCTATGACTGCGGCTCCCCCGCGCTCGCGTAGGCTGGACGCGGCCAAGTCCGGCCATGAGATTTTGCCGACCAGGGCGCCCAACAGCAGACGCTCAGTTTGCTGGTGGATGACCGCTGCCGGGTCGGCAGAGCGCGCGGTTTCCGGCGGATTTCATGTTCGCGCTGAAAGCCGAAGAGTCCGCAAAATCTGAAGGTCTCTACCTGCAGTATCGGGTTGGGGCCGCCGCAGAAAGGTACACGCCGAGCCCTCAGCTGCCGCGGACCGCGTGCTGTTCCTGCTGCACCCTGCGTTCGAGCTCGTTCAAGGCGTTATCGCCATCCGGGTGATAATTGCCGGAGCGGCGGTAGCTTCCACCGGCATGTTGCAACATTCGTCGCCGGCGGAATTGGTAACCCTTCAGTTGGCGTGAGGTGACCCCATGGCTCGTCCCTCAGCTACCTCGAACCCTGTGCGGGTTCACTTCAACGAGTTCGATCTCGATGAGGCGAACGCATCGCTGCTGCGCCGTGGAAAGCCGGTTGCGCTCGCGCCAACGCCCTTCACGCTCCTCTGCGCGCTTGTCAGACAGCCCGGGACGCTGCTCAGTAAGCATGCGCTGCTGGACGAGGTATGGGGTCACCAGTTCGTCACTGACTCGGTGCTCAAGACAGCGATCAGCGATCTGCGGACGGTGCTTGGTGATGATCCTCGCCAGCCGCGCTTTATTGAAACGGTATCTCGCCGAGGCTATCGGTTCATCGCTGTCCCGACCGCGGTGCCGGCCGACGGCGCGGTCGCGCAGGCGAGGCCTGCACCGCCGCCCGGCAGACCGATTCGTGGTTCATCGCCCGTACTCAAGAGGTCGAGCGATTGCACAGCCTGTGGGACGGCGTGCTCGGCGGCAAGCGTGCCGTGGTCTGGGTTGCCGGCGAACCCGGGATCGGCAAGACCACGCTGATTGAGCACTTCGTCGCCGGTCTTGGCAACGTCGCGTGCGCGCGCGGCCAGTGCGTCGATCTGTATGGCGCCGGTGAGCCCTATCTCCCTGTGCTGGAGGCACTCGCGGAGATGTGCCGCAGCGACCTGAGCTTGCTGCACTGCTGCGTGCGGTCGCACCGACCTGGCTGGTTCAGCTGCCGTGGCTCAGCACCGCCGACGAGCGCGAGGCGCTGCGCCGAGAGCTAGCGGGTGTCGGCCCGGATCGGATGCTGCGCGAGATGGGCCAGCTGCTCGACCGCTACACCGAACGCCGGCCCCTGCTGCTCGTGACCGAGGACCTGCACTGGAGCGACCGGGCGACTATTCAGCTCATCGACTACATGGCGCGGCGGCGCGGCAGCGCCCGGCTCATGTGGCTGGCGACCTTCCGGCTGGCCGAAGTGGTCGCCCGGGACCATCCGCTCAACCCGCTGCGGCACGAGTTGAGACTGCACGGGCTGTGCGAGGAGATCGTTCTCGACCCGTTCTCGGAGGCCGAGGTGGCGGAATACGTTGCGGAACGCTCACCGCCGATGGCTGGGGACGAGTCGTTCGCCCGCGCGTTGCATGGGCGCACAGACGGGGTGCCGCTGTTCGTCGCCTCGGTGATGACCGAGTCCGATGACGCGTGCCGACAGCGCAGACGACATCGGCGAGGCGCTGGCCGTTCCGGAGAATCTGACGGCGCTCATTGATCATTACATCGCCAAGCTCGAGGACGAGCAACGGACCATGTTGTCGGCGGCCGCCATCTGTGGTGTCGAGTTCCGCGTCAGTACGGTTGCCCTCGCGCTCGAGCGCGAGGCCGCTTGGGTCGACCAGACCTGCGAGGAACTCGTCCGCATGCAGCTTTGGCTCAAGCGCACCGAGCAAGGAGGCGATTCGTCGGAGCCCACCTATATCTTCAGGCACGCGCTCTTTCGTCAGGTTCTTTACGAGCGCATCGCAACGGCCGTCCGCGGACAGATGCACCGCAGAGTCGGCGCCGCCCTTGAACAGGAGCGTGCCGCTGGTCTGCCGGTGACTCCGGCCGAACTGGCGATGCATTTTGAGCGAGGCCGCGAGCCGATGCGCGCATTGCGTTACTACGCCGAGGCGGCCGAGGCGGCACTGTTGCATTTCAGCCCTGACGAGTGCATGAATCTCACCGAGATCGCGGCGCGCCTGCTCGAACTCACGAAACAGGGCGCTGAACGCGACTCACTGGAGATCGACCTCATGACCCTGCGCGGCATGGCCGCGTTCCATCTGCTTGGGGTCGGAAGCGAAGCCAGGGACGCCTTTCAGCGCGCGTACGTGCTGCTCGACGAGATCCCGCAGCATCCACGCGCGGCCTGCTTCTGCACAACTTCGGCTTCGTGCTTGGCCTTCGCGCGGAGTACGCCGAGGCGCTAGCCCTGGCGGACCGAGCCCAGGCGCTCTTCTCAGCGAATACGAGCGATCCTTCAACTCGCCGCCTGTACCGTGCGGGCACAGGTTTTCCTGATGCAGGGGCGGTCTCAGGCGGCCCGCGTGGCGATTGAAAGTGTTCTGCCCGCCCTGGAGTCGATCGACGTTGGACCGGAGCACAGCTTTGCTCAGGTGACCCTGCTCGGGCTTCTTGGCGTTCATCTGATTCACCTTGGTCTGGTCGATCAAGCGCGCACCCGGATGCAGCAGGCATACGCCCGCGCGGACCAGTTGGAACAGCCCATGGGCAAGATGGTTGCGATCTGGTGCGACGCGCTGATGGAGGTTCGCCTCGGAGACTCCAACCGCGTTGCCGCCCTCGCCGACGACTTGCGCACGTTGGTCGAAGAGTCTGACCTGGCGCACGGTCGGGCAGCGTGGCGTTGGTTCAGTGGATGGGCCGACGCGCGAAACGGGAATCCGCGCGATGGATTTCGCCTGATTCGAGAGTCGCACGACGAGAACACCCGGCTCAGGATGGTGGCAGGGGCGAGCGAGACACTGGGCTACGGGGCGGAGGCGCTTTTGCTGGCCGCCGACAGTGACGGAGCGCAACGCCAACTGGAGCAGGCGTTCGAGATTGTGGATGCCCATGGCGAGCGCGTGTATCTGCCGCAGCTCTTCCTTATCGAAGGTGCGATCGCTCGAGCGCGCGGACAGCCGGCCGCGGCTCTTGCCTCGGTCCGACGTGCGATCGAAGAGGCACGCTGCCCAGGAGGCGCCGTGGCTCGAGTTGCTTGCGCTGGTCGAACTGTGCAAGCACGAAGGTGCCAAAGCCAAGGACCGCCAGGCCCTCGCCGCACTCGTCGATCGCCTGCCAGAAGCCGGCGACACGGACGCAGTGGCACAAGCGCGTGCGCTGACTCCGCGGCGCAAGGGTGGCGTCGACTTAGCGCATCTCAACAGCCTGATCTGCACTTGCCTGCTCAACGGCGTTGAGCCGTACGGCTACCTGCGCCAGTTGCTCGCGCGCTTCGCTCATCCGAGCGATCGCCTGGAGGAGCTGAGCCATGGCCAGGACGCCCTGTCCCGGCCCCGCGAACTCTGCGAGCCCGCACTCGTTAAGGACGCACATATCCGCGAAGCCTCAACAAACTGCGACCGAACGGCGACGGTTCGCTGACCACTCTTTCAGTCGCGGCGCCTAGTGTTCGCTGCATGACGACACAGCAGGCGATAGGCGCAACGAACCGACATCGACCGTCAGGTGCGTGCAGCTGTTGCACGAACGGCCGGAAGGTCGCTGATTCGGACGCTTCTCGCCACGCCGCGTCGTTCCTTACCTGTGAAAGGAGTAGAGCCACATGAATAGGACGATGATCGTATTGATGCTCTGTGCTGGCGCGCTAACCAGTCCGGCCATTGGCGCGGACCCGGCCGCTCTCGCCAAGGCGAAGCAATGCTTCACTTGCCACGATGCCAAGTCGGAAGTGATCGGGCCCTCCTTCAGCGACATCGCGCGACGCTTCAAGTCAGTGAGCAACGCCAAGCCGATGCTGGCCGGGGTCATCCAGGCCGGATCAGATCGTCCGGGTGTTGTGTATCACTGGGGAACAACCAAAATGCCTGCAGCAACTGCGCGGGTGCCAGTGAGCAAGGAAGAGGCTGAGGTGCTCGCTGAGTTTGTGCTGAGCTTCAACTAGAGGTCGGATCGCGGCGAGGCTCGTCGCACTCGTCGATCGCCTCGCCGAAGCCGCTGACAGGGATGCCGTGGCACGAGCCCGTGCGCTGGTCCGCGGTGCAACCTCAGTCTCGATTTGGCGAATCTGTACAGCCTTAGCAGCACCTTGCCTGCTCGACATCATTGAGTCGCACGGTTACGTGCGGCGGCATACCGCCGGCCAGGGCGGTGCGGCGGGGGCAGCGATATCAGCGTCCAGGCCTATGCATCCGCTGACATCAGCCCCGGTCTGCCGCTGCTTCCTTGGCGGTGCCGAGAACCCCGCCTCCGACCCGCCAACTCAGAGCGCCTTCACTCCGCCAACCCTCAGCAAATTGCGACCGAACGGCGACGGTTCGCTGACGACATCTCTGCCTACGGCGCCTAACGTGCGCTGCATGGTTACTAGTAAGGGGAGTGAACCCTCATGAATAGAACGATGATCGTATTGATGCTCTGTGCGGGCGCTGTAACGAGTCCAGCGATGGGCACGGACCAAGTTGCTCTTGCCGGGACCAAGCAGTGTTTCATTTGCCACGATGGCAATTCCCAGATGTTTATCGGGCCCCCATTCAGGGACATCGCGCGACGCTACAAAGAAGTGAGCAACGCCAAGTCAATGCTCGCCGAGGTCATCCAGTCCGGAACCGAGGGCGCTAAGAATCACTGGGCTGCGGGCAAGATGCCTGCGGCATCTGCGCGGGTGCCGGTGAGCAAGGAAGAGGCCGAGGTGCTTGCCGAGTTCGTGCTGAGCTTCGAGTAGGTTTGACCATCCGCAGCAACACCATGACCCTTCACAAGCCGGCAACGATCAGACGATGTAAGCGCGCAGCGTCTCCGTGGCGGTCGAACGGGTTCCCAATGGAGCGAGTCTGATGATCAGCGGCTTCATAGGGGTTGGTACACCGGACCTGTTGATCAACGAATTTGCCCGCCAGGGCAAGCGCGGTCTGACGAAGGATGCTCATGAACCTAAAGTCGCTGCTGCTCGGCCGCGATCGCATCGCGATTCGCGCCATTCGACCCGACGACCGCGAACGCCTCGTGCGGGCCTTTCACGCACTGGACGGACAGTCGATTTACCTGCGCTTTTTCTTTCACAAGCAAAGGTTGAGCGACCGGGACCTGCGGCAGATCACTGAATGTGACGGCACGCGCGTCGTGGCACTGGTCGCCACGGCCAGGAGCGGCGCGCAGAAAGTCATCGTCGGACTGGGTCAGTACGCGAGGCAAGGCACGACTGCGCATATCGCGTTCGCAGTCGAAGAGGACTTCCAGGGACGCGGCATCGCCACCCGTTTGCTGCGGCGGCTCGTGCGTATCGGACGCGACCAGGGCATTCCCCATTTCGAGGCCGACGTGCTCGCCGAGAACCTGCCGATGTTGCAGGTGTTCCGGCGCAGCGGCCTGCCACTGGAGGAAAGCGAAGAGGACGGGGTGGTTCACGTGACGCTGGCGCTCGGTGATGCTCATCGGCAGGCAGGCGCGCCCGAACACCCAGCGATACCGACCGAACAGCGACCGTTTGCTCACCACTCCTGAGCAGACCCCGACTAACGTTAATGCTGAATCGCATTGCAGGTTGAAACTTCAATGACTCTCAAATCCGAATCCACCTTTCCAAGCCGGCGCACTTACGTGCTGAAGCTGCGTAGCGACGCGGGGCCTAACACCCTTGCGGGACGCCTCGAAAACCTCGTGACCGGAGGACAGCGTGAATTCGTATCCGGCCAGGCATTGCTCGAGTCGATCGCCAGCGATCTGCGGACCAGCGCGGCCGAGCGATCCGTCGAAGCAGCGACCGTCGATGAACAAAGGAAGACTTCATGAACACTCCAGCCAGACAACTGTCCCACAGCCACGATGTGGCAGCGAAAGTCACGCAGGTCGTGCAATCGCGCACGAAGCTGGCACTGGAACGTTTCACCGAGCGTGTGAATGGAGCGTGCGAGCAGCAAGTCGCCGCGGTGATCGAGAATCCGCTGTCCGCCTGGGAGATCTGGACCAGCGGGGCGCAGTACGCGGTCGACTTCGCACAGCGTTCGATTCTGCTGCTGGACACGCTGCGCCAGCGCGGCAACAACTTCATCGAGCACGAGCGCCAGGGGCTGCCGCCGGTGCTGCGCTTCGACTATGAAATAGTGCTGGACGGGCGCAAGCTCGAAAGGCCGGTCAATTACGCGCTGGTGCGCATCGTGCCGCCGAAGGGGGTGACGGTCGATCCTAGGCGTCGCCCGTTCGTGATCATCGACCCGCGCGGCGGCCATGGCCCCGGCATCGGCGGCTTCAAGGACGACTCGCAGGTTGGAGTGGCGCTGCAGGAAGGCCACCCCGTGTACTTCGTGATCTTTTTCCCGAATCCCGAACCGGGACAAACGCTGCTGGACGTGTGTAACGCCGAGCGCGACTTCGTTCATCGCGTCCGCGAGCTTCACCCCAACGCCCCGAAGCCGGGAATCGTCGGCAACTGTCAAGCCGGTTGGGCCGCGATGATGCTCGCGTCCGCCCATCCCGACGACACCGGTCCGGTCGTGATCGTCGGCGCGCCGATGTCCTACTGGGGCGGCGCCTGGAGGGAAAACGAGGGCGACAACCCGATGCGGTACGCGGGCGGGCTGCTCGGCGGCACCTGGCTTGCATCGCTGACCTCCGACCTGGGCGCGGGCATTTTCGACGGCGCATGGCTGGTGCAGAACTTCGAGAACCTGAATCCGGCCAACACATTCTGGGACAAGTACTACAAGGTATTCGCCGACATCGACACCGAGTCGGCGCGCTTTCTCGAATTCGAGCGCTGGTGGGGTGGTTACTACCTGCTCAACGGCGAGGAGATCGAGTGGATCACCCAGAATCTGTTCGTCGGCAACAACCTGTGGTCAGGCACGGCGAAAGGCGGCACCGTCGGCGCACTCGACCTGCGCGAGATCAAGGTTCCGATCGTGATGTTCGCTTCGATGGGCGACAACATCACCCCGCCCCAGCAGGCCTTCAATTGGGTCGCTGACGTTTATGGCAGCACCGAGGAAATCAAGGCTCGCGGGCAGGTGATCGTCGGCCTGATGCAAGAGGAAGTCGGCCACCTGGGCATCTTCGTCTCCGGCAAAGTGGCAAAGAAGGAAGGAACGCAGATCGCTTCGGTGCTCAAGTCCATCGAGGCGCTGCCGCCGGGCCTGTACGGGATGCAGATCGCGGAGAAGAAGGACTCCGGGGGCAAACCGGCCTACGAAGTCACCCTCGTTGAGTTGCGTCTGGAGGACATCGTTGCGCGCCTGAATCGCTTCAAACGTGTCGACGAAAAGCCCTTTGAGGCGGCCAAGGTCGTCTCTGAGTTCAACCAGCGCGCCTACGAACTCTTTGGGCGGCCCCTGGTGAAGTCATTCGCCAACGAGTACGGCGCCAAGTTGTCGCGCGAATTTCACCCGCTCCGATTCCAGCGTTGGGCATTTTCCGACCTCAACCCGTTCCTGGGTTGGCTGGCGCCGGCAGCGCAGGCGGTGAAGGCGCAGCGTCAGGCACTGGCGTCCGACCATCCCGCGCGCCAGATCGAAGCGACAGCGTCGGAGACGCTGAGCGCCTCGGTCGATTGTTATCGGGCGCTGCGTGACACGGTTGCCGAAGCGACCTTCTTCCAGATCTACGGCAACCTCTTCGCGTTCTATCTGGGCGACGAACGCGGTCCTGAAAAGGTGGCCCCGGCCGTGGACGTGCGAGAGCTTCCATTCGTCAAGGAAGCGCTGGCCTCGATCGACAAGGGCGGCTACCCGGAGGCGTTGGCTCGCGTCGGCTTCCTGATGGCACACCGGGACGAGCCGCTGCCGCTCGCCAGAGTGCAGCTGGCCAGCGATCTGCTGCAGGACTATCGGGACCTGTTGCCGGATCTTCCCCGCGACGAAGTGCGGCGCATCGGTGGCGAGCAGGAGATCATCGCCCGTTACGAACTGGACAAGGCGATCGAGACGCTGCCCGCGCTGCTGGCCAAACGCAAGGACCGCGATCGCCTCCTCACGTTGCTCGAGCGCGTGCTCTCAGACAAGCGGGTGCAACGCATCCAGCCTTCTCCCGAGCAAACCGCGATGCTCGCGCGCATCCGTCGCGTGCTTGGCCAGGCAGGCCGTCACCGGACACCGGTCTTGGCGCGCCGACGCGTCAAGCGCAGCGTCTCAAACAAGGCGGGATGATCCATGGCCACGCATACACATGACCTTCCAATCGCGTTCTGGGAGAACAACCTCGAAGAGCTCGATGGCGAAATTGCGCGACTGGCGATGCTGTGCGGGATCAGGATCCTTGAACCAGGCTCTTTTCAGCGAGTGCTGGACAACGATGCATCGGTGTGCGGATCGGAGAATCCGATCGCCTTTGCCAAGCTGCGCGCCCTGCTGATGATGCACCTCGCGATACGCGAAAAGTCGGTCGACGCCTTTGGACAGGCGACGACGGCGCGGGTCGAGGACTATGTCATCGACCGGCTCAAGCAACGCTTCCCTCAACTGAAAGGCGGGTAGCCGCACGCCGGAGTCCTCGCTGCCGCGAGGCAAAGCCCAAGGCTAAGCAATGGATCCAACCCTGGTAGGCGCTATGGCGGGAGTGCTGGGATCGCTGGTCGGCGGCTCTGCAACCGTCGCTACGGCGTGGCTTACGCAGAAGACCGCTAGCAAGCGCGAGATGGTGCAGCTGGAGTTCCGCAACCGGGAAGCGCTGTACGGCGAGTTCATCGCCGAGTGCAGCAAGCTTCTCCTCGACGCGATGGCTCATACCCTGGACAAGCCGGAAACCTTGCTGAAGGCCTACGCCATGCTCAACCGCATCCGACTGTCGGCCTCCCCCGCAGTGCTCAGGGAGGCCGAGCATCTGGTAAGGCGAATCACCGAGCAGTACTTCTCCAACAACCTGAGCGTTGAGGAGATGCGCGAACTCGCACGCTCCGAAGATGCCGATCCGCTGAAGGGCTTCGGAGAGGCCTGCCGCGAAGAGTTCGCCTCCCTCAAGACCCGGTTGTAATCGGCGGCGCCTCCCGCCATTCGTCCATAAGTCACGGCGGCGAGTCCGTCGCAACCACAACGGCCCGACTCGGTCGACGACCCCTGTCTCCGTCCGCAAACGCAGCGCTGCATTCGCGCTGTGCTTCCAGCCGCACCGGACCGATCGTCACGGTGAGCGGCTTCGACCACCAAACTGCGACCGAAATTCGACGCTTCGCTGACCACTTCCTGTAAGCGCCTGACTACGCTGCCTTGCATCGAAATCCACTCTACAAGACGCGGGGGTCGAGGCATGAAGACGAGCGTGTTGCTGGCATTGGTCGCGTTGCTGTCATCCGGCGCAGTTGACTGCGCCGAGCAGTCTCCTGCGTCTTACCGTGGTGCATTGACGGTGACGCTTGAAAACGATGTCGGTTCCTCCGACAACAATTACACCAACGGCGTCGGCCTGACGTGGGTCTCGAACGCCATCGACACCTACGACCAGGGGAGCTTTGTCCGCCGGTGGGGTGAGTTCTGGTCGTTCCTGCCGTTCGTTGGGAATGCAGGTTCCCGCACGTATGTGTCCTGGTCTCTCGCTCAGGAGATGCATACGCCGGACGACATCACGAATCCCAACCCGCCCCTGGACGACCAGCCTTACGCCGGCGTTCTGTACCTCGACAGTGTCATCTATTCGAGAAAGGAACGGTGGGCTCACGCGTGGCAGCTCCGAGTTGGTGTAGTCGGCCCCGCGTCGCAAGCTGACAACGTACAGAAGTGGCTCCACCGAGTGATCGACTCGGATGAGCCGATGGGCTGGGACACGCAGCTTCCGGACGAGCCCGTCATCAATGTCGGTTACACCGGCACGTACCTGCTGGCCCAGGGGGACTTGGGCAGATCAGCCTCGTGGAGAGTCATTCCCGTGGCCTACGCAGGACTCGGTAACTACTTCACCGGTGTCGGACTCGGCCTGTACGGCGAGGTCGGCTGGAATCTCGTCGATGCCTTGGGTGGAACAGCCCTGCGTCTGGGGTTCAATGGGGCGTCAACGGTCGGAGTCGGGCCAGTGGAGGGATAGCGTCCGTGTCGCTGTCCGGCGGTGTAGCAGATCAGGAGTCGCCCACTACCTTCCGCTCGACGGCACTGTCTTTCAGGGACAGCCGATCCGTCGGCTCCGAGCCCTTCATCGGCATGGCCGCACTTCGGCATCGCAGTGCGCCATCGCAGTTTCGCGCTCTTCCTGGGGAAGACGTTCTTCAGCAAGACGTTTCGAGACCGAGCGGCAGCGCCCCGAGTTCGGA
>CAVQID010000002.1:0-62986 GCA_963712485.1 uncultured beta proteobacterium | reverse complement strand
GCGCGAGGTCTGCCTCCCCGAGAGCGAAGTCGCACCCGATCTACTGGCCAAGCTGGGCCCTCAGTTATCGGGTTCAACCGTTAGCAAGCCACGCCATCGCTGCCCAACAACGTATTCGACCGGACCGGCCACTGGCGCCGCCCTCACCGTGTCGCGGCACGACGGGCTATTGACGCGAACGTCAAGCGCCAGTCGCCCGGGCGGTCCGGCCGCGTCCTTCACTAGGATCACTTGGCAATGCCGGGACCGCGCTTTCAAGCGCTGGACTCCAAATTGACGTTAGCACGGGCGAAAGTTTCACTGCGCTTGACGGGCGGCAAGACACAAATGGTCTCGCTGGCTTCACTGGAAAAGTGCCGAGTTGACTAACGTCGGCGCACATCCTCCGTCCAAGAGCGACGACATGAGGCGCACCCATAGAAGCTTGGCGTTTGTCATCGGCCTCGCCGTCTGTTTCCTCGCGGGCTGCGCCGCCACTGTCAGCAAGTCGACTGCCGAAGCGCGACCACTCGCCGTCTCGGCTTCACCTACCGCCGTCGCACTGCTCATTACTGGCAGCCCGACGCTTCAGGCCTCCGCCGATTGGCACACGCTCCAAGCGGAGTGGCGAACCGCATTCGCGAATGCGGCTGCTTCAGCGGGGCTGCCGTTCACCTACCTTGACGCAGAAGGCGGCGAGCAACCTGGAGGAGTCGTTCTTGCTCGAGTCACAGTGACCAAGTACAGGTACGTCACTCCTGGCGCTCGCTTTGGTTTCGGGATCTTTACCGGAAACGCATACATCAACGCCGATACGGAGTTCTTTGAATTCCCAGGCAGGCGAAGCATGGGCACGAGAACGTATTCCACCTCGTCCTCGGCCTTCGAGGGCATTTTCTCGCCGGCGATGACCGACAAGCAAGTCATCGCGATCTCCGACGCAATGATTAAAGAAATCAAGGGCAAGTAAACCATCTGCGGCCGAACCCCTCGCTCCACAGCCGACATGCTACGGCCCGCGTCCTTCGCACGCGGCTGAACTCAAACTTTGAGCGTTGGCTACTGGGGGTTGCAGACGTACCCCACTTGAGAAGCCTCGACGACAGGCGTGTGTCGCGTTGGGTCGGTAGCACGAAGGACCTGAGCCGGCCCAACCAACGGCCGATCGCCGTTGCAGCACCAACCGGCCCGAAAACGGGCTACCGACCCTCCCGTTCAACTGATCCGGCCTAAGCCGGCCCGGACGCGCTGGAGCTGGGCACGGGCAGCGGCTGCCCTCGGCGCGAGCCGTACTGGTGTGAATAGACCCAGGTGAACTCGGCGCCGAACAGGAAAATCTGCGCCGAGTAGTACACCCACAGCAGATGACCGCGATCGAGCCGCCGCGCCGAAGCCGTGGTGATGCCGCTCCGCCGATGTAGAGCCCGATGCAGCGCCCGACCGTGAAGAACGCGCCGTGGTCACGCCGCACCCACCCAGACATCGTGCCAGGCGAGGCCCACGCGGCATCGGCTTGTAGATCATCGCGAACACGCCATCGGGAGGGCGACCAGCCGACAGCCAGTCAACGCCGGTGAAGGTAGCCCCAGCCGGCCGATTCCGGGTCCCACCGCCGATCAGAGACTCAGCGGCCGCATGACGGCCAGCGACACCATGAGCAGGAAGGCGATGCCCAGGATCATGCCGAAGGACAGCAGCCGCGCGCGCACCAGGCTCCACAGGCCCGCTTTCGCTGGGCCGCTGCGGCGCACGCCAGATGCGGTCGAGCGCGTCCTGCAGTTCGGCGAAGACGGACGTGGCGCCGATGAACAGCACCACCACGCCGAAGGCCGCCGCGGGCACGCTCTCGCTGCGCTCGCCGACGCTTTCCAGCAGGCCCTGCACGGCGGCGGCACCATGCGAGCCGAGCATGCCCTGCAGCTGGCCGTAGATCTCGCCGCGCGCGGCCTCCTCGCCAAAGACCGCGCCGGCGATGGCGATGACGATGAGCAGCAGCGGTGCGATCGAAAAGATGGTGTAGAAGGCCAGTGCTGCGCCCATGCTCTGCGCGTAGTCCTTCACCCAGTTCACGGCCGCAGCCTTGACCAGACCGGTGATGGCCTTCAACGGGTTGCCCATACGCTGTGCCCGAGCTCAGGCGACCCGGCTCTTCGACAACAGCACTGCGATCGGCCGCATGCCCGGAAATGCGCAGAACACGATAGACATGATGGCGGTGACCGGCTCTGCGAGGAAGGCGCTCGGGATGCCCCGAAGCGCACGCCACGCCCCCAGGCCAATGATGAGGGTGACGAAGAGGCAGCGGTTGAGCAAGCTGACCATCAGGTAGTGTAGGGCGTGCCCTTTGCTCGTCGCAGAGGAGGCACGAAGGGGACTGGCATTGGGCCGCCTTCACACTGACTTCGCGGGCAATGGTGGCCGTCGTCGTCTAATTGGATGCCGCGCCCGGCCAAGTGCGGCGTCTCGGCGCCACGACCTGGTTCGCTGCATAGCAGACACGCGGTCGTGCAAGTAGCTGACTTGCTGCGGTGCGATACTTGAAACCTGTTTCCGTCGGCAGGCCGACTCACCCAGGAGAAAACATGAGAACTTGGCTGTCCGCTGCACATCGCATCATTGTCATGGGTGTGCTGGTCCTGTCATTCGGCGCAGCGCAGGCTCAGACTCGACCGCCGATGCCGACCGACGAGGAGTTGCGCAATGCGTTCAATGCCGCCGACGTGAACAAGGACGGCCTGATCGACATTCTCGGCACCAATCGGTCGGCAATTCCATTCTGATCTTTGCCACCCTGGACAAGAACAAGGACGGATATCTTTCGTTCGATGAACTGCCCGGCTACGACCCGAACCGGCTGAAACGGGCCGACCGGAACGATGACGGCAAGCTCTCCATCGGCGAAGTCGCCTCCGACCGGGTCTGGGAGTTCTTCGAGGCGGATACGAACCTCAACGGGGTCATCACGTTCGAGGAAGTCCGCCTCTACATCATCAAGCTGCGCGGCGCGCGCAAGTAGGAGACATAACGATGAAGAACATTCAGCGCTTGAACGTTGCGGTCGTGGCTGCGCTTGCGGTCCTCAGCCTGGGCAGCTGCGCCAACATGACTCCGCAGGAACAGAACAAGGCGACCGGTCAGATCGTGGGTGGCGTCACGGGCGCCGCGCTGGGATCGCTCATCGGTGGTGGCGCCGGACGCACCGTGGCGATTGCATCGGGTGCGGTGATTGGAACGGTGGTTGGCGGTCAGATCGGCAGCCAGCAGAAGTAGCCGCGCCGCTGACCGCGGCCAATGATCCGTCGCTGACGTTTGCATTCGATGGCGAGGTTATTCGCGGCTGGAATGCGCTACGGGAGCAACAGCGCAAGTGGTGACAGGACGGCGCGGCCACGGGGGCTTACAAAGTGCGCTGGCACTCCGATCGTGGAGCCATTGGCGGAGGAGCTACGGTGACCACCTTCCTGATCGCTGCGCGAACTCAGCTCCCCGAGGGACGCGTCATTGAACGGACGCGCGCTTAGTCGGCGCTTTGGCGGAAGCAAAACGACGGCTGGCGCATCATCTTCGCGCACGAGTCCAGCACGAAGTGAACGGTGATGAAGCGATACGACGCACTCAGGACGCGAGCGACTAGGACCTCGGCATTCGGCCGCGAGCCGCCGTTCCACGGTGCTCTCTGATCCAGCCCAAAGCGGTCGCCTGAGGCGTAGCGCCGCCGGCGCTGGCGGTCAACGTCGACGTCACTGGTCGCGACAATCGGCGCACCGAAGCGGACTTGTTTTTGACGCCGATTGACTTCCCGAGGTTGCGAACTACGATGCACCGCGGATCGGGAGGGAACATGGCGAGCAGCGTGCAGCCGTTGCCATTGCAGGCGATCACTCAACGAATTCTGGTCATCAGAGGGCAGAAGGTCCTGCTCGACTCCGATCTGGCGATCCTCTATGGCGTCGAGACCCGACGTCTGAATGAGCAGGTGCGCAGGAATCAGCACGATTTCCCGCGGACTTCATCTTCGAGCTCAGCGCCACAGAGTTCGCGGACTTGAAGTCGCAATTTGCGACATCAAGCTGGGGCGGCCGACGAAAGCTGCCGCTTGCCTTCACCGAGCACGGCGCCATCATGGCGGCGACGGTGCTGAACACACCGCGCGCGGTGGAAGTCTCGGTCTACGTCGTTCGGGCCTTCATACAGCTGAGGGAATTGGCGGGCAGCCATCGGGAGCTGGCGAAGCGTCTCGATGACCTGGAACGGAAGACCGAGGCACTCGCGCTCAACCAGGATGCCTTCAGTCGCAATACCCGGGCCCAGCTCAAGCAGGTGTTTGATGCGTTGCGCGATCTGATGACGCCGCCGGAGCCACCAAAGCGCCCCATCGGATTCATCACCCCTGAGGACAAGGGGAACAAAGCGCGCACAAAATAGCCGGAGGTGATCCTACCCACGTTTCATGGACAGTTCCGGAACGGCACAATGGCTCTGGGAGGGCTGTGTCATGGAACGACGGGAACGCAGACACCACACGCGGGAGTTCAAGCTGGAGGCGGTGCGGCTAGCCGGCCTGGGCGAGAAGACCAAGGCCAAGGTAGCGCGGGAGTTGGGCATCCGTGTGAACCAGCTACGGCAATGGCGCTTGGAGTTTGAGGAAGAGGAGCGCAATGGCGTTCCCCGGCAGGAGTTGGCCACTGCCGAGCAGGATGTCGGGAAGCTGCGGCGCGAGATTGCCAGTCTCCGTGAGGAGAACGACATTTTAAAAAAAGCGGCCATCTACTTTGCCAAGGCATCGCGGTGAAGTACGCCTTCATCGATGTGCAGCGAAGCGGCCACGCCGTGCGCACGCTGTGCAAAGCGTTGCAGGTATCGGCCAGCGGGTACTACGCCGCCCGGAGCCGGCCGCCCAGCGCCCGGGCGGTTCGCCAGTCGGCCCTGGCCACCCAGATCCGAGAAGTGCACATGACCAGCCGCCAGACCTACGGGGCGCCGCGGGTGCACGCTGAGCTCACGGCCCTGGGAGTGGCCTGCTGCCGCAACACGGTGGCCAGGCTCATGCGCCGGGAGCAGATCGTGCCCAGAGCCATTCAGGCGTTCCGGTTGACGACCGATTCGCGCAACACCAAGGACGTCTCGCCGAACCTGGTCAAACGGCGGTTCAAGGCTAAACGCTCGAACGCCTGCTGGCTCAGCGACGTAACTTACATCCCGACGCGCGAGGGCTGGCTGTACCTGGCGGCGGTGTTGGATGTTTACTCACGAGCGATCGTCGGCTGGGGCATGAGTCACACGCTGAACGGGAAGCTGGCCGCTGATGCGCTCGAGATGGCCATCAACCGGCGGGGTGAGCCGCAGATCGTGCACTCGGATCGGGGTTCGACTTATGCGACCTGGATCTACCGCGATCTCATACGCAAACACCGGATCCGCCAGAGCATGAGCCGCAAGGGCGATTGCTGGGATAACGCCCCGATGGAAAGCTTCTTCCATTCCCTGAAAACCGAGCTCGTCATGCACTGCGACTACAAGACTCGGGACGAGGCGCGAGCCAGCTTGTTCGATTACATGGAAGTGTTCTACAACCGCCAGCGACGCCACTCGACCATCAAGTACGTGGCTCCGCTGGTCTTCGAAGCTTCAACAACGGCCTAAACGGACTGTCCACTGAACGTGGGTAACTTCAGCAACCGTTGCAACCGACAGGAACTGCGTAACGACTATCGCGCCGGCTCAATAGGTCCAGACCGGCTCGCTGAAGCGACGCCGCAGGTCGTCGGGGATCGGCACGATCTTCATGCGGTTGTACTGGTCGGCGATGCGCTGATAGGTGCCGTCAGCCTTCACCGCCTCGAAGGCCTTCTGCCACTTGGCGACCTCGGCGTCGGGCAGGTCGCGCGAGCCGGCGAGCCAGATCTCGCTCGAGCGGACGATCTCGCCGAACGTAAGCGCCGCGAGGTCGCCGCGCGTCTCGACCATCGCGTAGATGATCATCAGGCGCGGCGCCAGCCAGGCGTCGATGCGGCGCTGGCGGATCAGGCGCGCGTTCATCCACTCCTCGGTCTGCGGTCGGATGCGGGTGAAGCCGCGCTCCTTCAGCAGCGCCTCGGCGCCGGAGCGTGCGAGCACGCCGGTTGGCCGGTCGCGCACCTTGTCCAGCGCTGACACGTCGATCCCCTGGCCGCCGACGATGATCAGGTCGTCGGTGAGGATCTTCGCGATCCAGCGGTACTCTTTCTCGCGTTCCGGCGAGCGAGTGAGCGAGAGGATGCCGATGTTCGGCTCGGTCTTTGCGATGCGCTGCGCCTCGGCCCACGGCAGGTACTCGATCCGGCCCGAGTGGCCGGCCCGCTTTGCCATCTCGACCACGAGGTCGTGGACGGCGCCCTGCCCGGGACCGGGGATCTCCGAGACGCTCGCCGGCGGGACCTGGAAGGTGTAGGGCGGCAGCTCGGCCGCGAGCAGGCGCAGTTCTTTCGCATGCGCCGGTCCGGCCGCGGCGAGCGCGGCTGCGGCGAGGAGGAAGAGGATCCGCATGTCGGCTGCCCTCGATCAAATCAGAACGTGCCGAACATCCCGTTGAGCGCGATCACCACCACGAGCGACAATCAGCGGGAACGCGACCGCCACCATGAAGATATCGAAGTACGACTGCTTGTGGGTGAGGCTGCAGATCGCGAGCAGCGTGATCACCGCGCCGTTGTGCGGCAGCGCATCGAGGCCGCCGGAGGAAAGCGCCGCGACGCGATGCAGGATCTCCGGACTCATCCCGACGGCCTGCGCGGCCTCGAGGTACTTGGCGCCGAGGGTCTGCAGCGCGATGCTCATGCCGCCCGAGGCCGAGCCGGTGATGCCCGCGAGCACGTTGACGATCAGCGCGAGCCCGATCACCGGGTCGGTCGTGACCGACTGTCAGCCAGTCGCGCACGATCGCGAACCCCGCAAGGCTCGCGATCACGGCGCCGTAGGCGACCTCCGAGGCGACGTTGAGGATCGGCAGCATCGAGCCCAGCGCACCTTCGTTGACCGAGCGCTGCACGCTGGCGAAGCGCTTCCAGGTGAGCCCGATCAGCACCACGCAGGCGACGACCATCGCGACGATGATCGCCCAGATGCCCGATACCGCGCCCGCGGTCGTCTTGCCGTACTTCGCCGTCGCGAGGAAGTCGGTGTCCATCGACGGTCCGATGTACTTCGTGAACACGAAGTTGATGCCGAGCACGAGCAGCACCGGAATGATCGCGATCCAGAACGGCGGCACATCGCCGGCTTCGGTCTCGGCAACTTTGAGGGCGCCGGGCGCGGCGGCCACGTCTTCGCCGAATCCCTCGCCGGCGCCGCGCATGCGGCGGGAGCGCAGCGCGAGCCACAGGGTCCCGGCCCCGAACATGATGAGCGCGGCGATCACCGACAGGCCGGGAGCGGCGAAGGTGTTGGTGCCGAAGAACGGGATCGGGATCGCGTTCTGGATCGCGGGCGTGCCCGGCAGGGCGGTCATCGTGAAGGTGAACGAACCGAGCGCAATCGCGGCCGGGATCAGGCGCTTCGGGATGTTGCCCTCGCGGAACATGCGCAGCGCGATCGGGAACACGGCGAAGGCGACGACGAAGAGCGACACGCCGCCGTAGGTGAGGATGCCGCAGGCGAGCACGATGGCGAGGATCGCCCGCTCCTTGCCGGTCCATGCCACGACCTGGTGCGCGATCGCACGCGCGCAGCCGGAGTCGTCCATCAGCTTCCCGAACACCGCGCCGAGCAGGAACAGCGGGAAGAACTTCAGCAGGTAATTGCCGAGGGCCGGCATGAAGACCTGGGTGTAGGTCGCGAGCAGCGGCGTCTCGTCGCCGATGCTGAGAACCGCCGCGACCAACGCGCAGATTGGCGCGAGCAGGATCACGTTCCAGCCGCGGTAGGCGAGCCCGATCAGAAGCGCGAGCGAAACGAGAATGCCGAGAACGGCGAACATGCGGCGTCTCCCTTCTTGTTGTTGTTCTGCTCGTCGGTCCCCGCTGGGCGGACGGCGAACCGCCGGCGGCGCGCGAATGGCCGCTCGCGCAATCGAAGCAGGGAAACGCGTGAGGCCGCGCGAACATCGCAGCGCGCGTGAACTGCCGCAGCGTTCTCTCGCACGAAGCGGTCGCCGGCTTCTTGCGGCCGGATGCCGCCACGTGGCGTCGACGATAGCATTGGCGCGACGCGCGACGCTATCGCGCGGAAGGGACCAGAGCTTCGCCCGCCAGCTTCACCACCTCTTGCTTGAACTCCGCTGTAAACGGCCTCCTGCTTCCTATCGCACACCTCCGATAGCATCCGGGTGAACGCGTCAGCCCGCCCTAGGTGACGGAGACCCTGTTGGTACTGAAGATGGACCCCCCTCCCAAGGGCTTCCGGCTGCGGTGGTCGCGCAGTCGTACGTCCAGAGCGTGCTGAGCGGTGCAACATGCGTGACGTTGGAGACGTCCGCGTAGACGACGACTCGCGGCCACTAGCGGACGGAGAGTGGCTGTATGAGAATGCCGCGAAAGCGGACGCATGACTGCGTAGACGGCGCGACACTGAATCAACCGACTCCTAGCTACCAAACGGCTGCACGACGCTACGTGATCCTCATGAGTCAATCCGCGATCCAAGTCAAGCAACTCTCGCCCGAGCGCCTTGCAGATTTCCTGAAGTTCTTTGATGGCACGGCGTTTTCGGACAATCCCAAGTGGTCCTCGTGCTACTGCCAGTGCTTCTACGAAGACCATTCCGTGGTCAAGTGGTCTGCGCGCACCGCCAGTCAGAATCGCGCGCTCGCATGCGTGCGCATCAGTGGGCAGTCAATGCAGGGCTACCTCGCGTACTTGGACGGTTCCCCGGTCGGCTGGTGCAATGCAGCTCCACGGCATCTACTTCACGCGCTTGATGACGAGCCGACACCTGATGCCGAACAAGTGGGGACGATCATCTGTTTCTTGGTTGAGCCGAGGCACCGCGGACGTGGTGTTGCGCGCGCATTGCTAGAGGCGGCCTGTGATGGCCTCCGCCAACAGGGGTTGCGAATCGCGGAAGCCAATCCCCGCGTTAACACTTCCTCTGCCGCCGGGAACCACTTCGGCCCACTCAGCTTGTACCTCGGCGCGGGATTCGCTGTGCATCGCGAAGACGAGGACGGAAGCGTCTATGTTCGTCGACTGCTGTGAGACCCGCGGCGAGTTCCAGACCTTGTGCATGGCCAACCAGGACCACGCACGCGACGCGGACGTGGTGCGTTTCGGTACTCGTTTGCGTGTCGCGAGCGGATGAAGAAATTGCATCGAGGCTCATTGCGGGACGACCGAGCCCGGCCAGGACCAGCCGCGGCGACACAAGACCCAATTGGCCCGATACCGGACGCTTCCCGGATGTTTTTCAGCGCGATAGATTGAAGGCCAATGCGCTTTCGTGACGAACCCGGCATTTCATGAAGGCACCGCCTTGGCTGGTCATCGCGCGCGCCGAGATGGGTGTGTGCGTGCATCCCGTTGGCTCAAGCCACCCACGGATCGGCGAGTATCACGAGCATGCCGGCATCTCCGGCTACGACGACAAGGTGTCCTGGTGCTCCTCGTTCATCAACTGGTCCCTCGCGCAGGTTGGCATCACCGGCACCGGTTCGGCGCTGGCGCGATCGTGGCTCGACTGGGGTCAGCCACTGGAGGAGCCCGTTGTGGGATGTATCACCGTGCTGTGGCGGGAGGATCCAACGAGCTGGAAAGGCCACGTTGGTTACTACCTGCGCCACGATGCCGAGAACGTGTACCTGCTCGGAGGAAATCAGCTCGAGGAAGTTCGAGAGCATTTCTATCCGCTGACAACGATCCTCTCTCACCGCTGGCCGACTGGCGTGCCGAAAACATGACGGTACGGGCGGTCCCGGCCAAAAGCAGCCCTCGACGGTGATCGGCTGAGCCACCCGGAAGCGGCCGTGCATCTAGACTCATGCTGGATCTGATCCCCGGATGGACTCGCCGACAAGGCAAAACACCAGTGGCAGAAGCTTCCGAACTCAAGCGAGAGTCTCACATCTACAAGAACGTAGACGGACATGGGCTGCAGCTTGACGTCATCGGTTCCCGAGTTGGCAAAAGCAGTCCATGTGTAATGTGGATCCACGGCGGCGGATTGATCTTCGGATCGCGAACGACCTCGCCTAGAGATTCCCTGCTTGGCGCATTGAGGGCCCGGGACCTGGTCGTGGTGACGGTCGATCATCGTCTTGCACCGGAAGTAAAACTGCCAGAGATCGTTGAAGATGTTCTGGACGCGTGGCGCTGGGTCCATGAGGCCGCAGCAGAGCTTGGCGTTGCCCCTAGAAAGATTGCCATCGCCGGAGCCTCCGCCGGCGGGTACCTGTCGCTGATGGCTGGCTACATGTTCGAACCGAGGCCCTGCGCCGTTGCATCACTCTTTGGATTCGGCGATATCACTGCTCCTTGGGAGGCCGATCCCAGTCCGTACTACCGGACGATGGATCTGCAGACGCGGGAGGCAGCTCTTGCCTCACTGGCCGCGCCGCCGATACAGGATCCATCGGCCGGCGTTGATCGTTCCACTTTCTATCTCTATTGCCGACAGCATGGACTCTGGCTGCAAGAGGTCACGGGCCACGATCCCGCGCTGGAGCCAGTCTGGTTCGACCCCTACTGTCCGGTGCGCAACATCTCGTCGACGTATCCCCCGACGATGCTGGTACACGGCGCCATGGACGAGGATGTACCGCAAGAGGAGTCGGAGAAACTTGCCGAGAGGCTAGCCGCGAACGGCGTTGAACATCGATTTGTCTCGCTCTCGGGTGTTGGCCATGGATTCGCGGGCGCGCGCCCGGAGCAGGTGCAAGAAACTGAAGCGGCCGTCGCAGCTTTTCTCAGAAGGATCGCGGATTGAACCTCGGTCGGTGCCGGCGAAATCGGCCACGACCAGCCGTTCACATCACTTGCCTGGTTGTCCCGAAACCGGCCATTCTTGGCAATGGCCAACGTGGTGACCAATCCGTCCTCCGTTCTCGTCCGAGCCTTGATCGCCTATTCCGTGCATGAGCACCAAGAGGGTTCAGCCACGCGGGTAGTCGTCACGCTGGCGCCGCGTTCGTGCACCGTGGAGGACGACGGACGTGGCATGGGGCTCGATCGCGAAGGCTATGTCAGCGCGTTGCTGGAGCAACTCACGGCGCGGCAAGGCGAAGTTGCATTGCACGGCGTCGGACTCGCCGTCCTGGCCATGTTCTCGCCGCTTCTGACCATCGAGTCAAGGCGAGCCGGTCGACGGTTCACGCAGACCTACTCGTGGGGCCAGGCGGATGGCCCGGTACGCAGTGAGCCGGCCGACGAAGTCACTGGGACGCGCATCGCGTTCAGCCTATCGAGCGAAGCGCCCGCGATAGACGAAGCCGAGGTCCTCGAGCAGGTTCAAGTCTGGCGGGCCGCTCATCCGAACTTGCGACTCGAAGTTAAGAAAGTGCCGTAGCCGGTCACAAGCCGACTTCGCTCTCGGCCACCCAGTTCGCCTACTAGCGGTCATCCAGACACCCGGTCAAAAATACCTTGAAGCAGACATCTACGGACCGTCTCTCATGGAAAACATAACGTCGGGCTATGAAGTTAGGTTTGCAGCTGAGGGCGATCTGGCCATGCTGCGATTCATCGACCCGCTTCTGCGTGCAGATCCCGACCGCGCAAAGTCGGTGCGGGAAGCGATCGAGCAAAGCCGTTGTATTGCAGCTCTGGATGGCGATGGCGTCGCCGGCTACGCGGTTCTTAGCAATCGATTTCTAGGGCAGCCGTTCGTGGACCTTCTCATCGTAGGTCCAGGCCAGCGTCGACAGGGCATCGGACCCTGCTACTGCGAGAGGCTGGCTGGCTAAACAAGGGCTCGTGCGTACCCCGTAGTTTGCGCGGATAGCACTGCGGTCATGCGTGAGGGCAAGTTGGAGGCGGCGCGGCTGGTAACGGTGGACGGCTGACCGAAGTGCCAGATTGCGCAGCGGCTGAAGATTCGAGTGAGCCAGCTGCGCAAAAGCAGGCGAAGCCAGCTCTTGCCCGTCGGCCCCGGCAACCGGTTAGACACTTTGCGCGACAAGGCGAACCATGCCTCTTGCTCCTGCCTCGCGACGGACGTTGAACCCGCTGGACCGGAGGCTGGCGACCAGATGCTCAGGTGACAACCGGAGCTTGCGGTAGTGGCTGACCCGAGTTTGCCAACCTTCCGGTGTGCGCTGGTGAAGAATGTCGTGGACGAGGACAGCCTCAGGCTCGTATTCCAAGAAGCAATCAAGTATGCGAGTGTCGTCGCTCCGTACGGAGATGAAGCGCTGGTCGCCGATGAGAGGTGCCGAATAGTCTCGAAACGTGATCACGAACATGCCACCGGGTGGCAGCTCAGCGGAAGCTCTTTCGACGAGGCTCTCGACGGCGCTGCGGTCAGGCAAGTGAGTGATCGTGTCGCCCATGCACAGGATTGCGGACGGCGCCTCTGTGATGTGGCTTTGAAATGCCAGCAAGTCATCGTTGACTGCCTGGATAGGCAAGTTGCCACCAAGTTCGCAAGCGCACGCAGTAACTCGGCCGAAGTGTCGATTGCGGTGACTCGTGCCCCTCTTCGAGCGAGCGGGATAGAATGCATCCCAAAGCCTGCGCCAAGATCGAGAACGACAGCTCGGTCGGTGAGCGGCAAGTTCAGCGCTTCAATCTCAGCCGCACCAGCCTGCAGCGCGGCTTCAGGACCACCGGCCATCCAAACGTAGATCGGGCCGAGGTGGTTTGCGTAGTGTTCTGCAACGGTGGTCATGCGGCTGGTTTGAAAGCGCCGGACTCCTCAAGGCGCTCGTGATGTGATGTTGTCCTTTGTCTTGGCGGCAAATGACTGGACCGCGATCTTGCCATCCCGCACAAAGAACGTATCGGTACCCAGCTCGTACACGTTATCGGCGGTCTTGGCTGTCCACACGATGTAGGCGTAGTCGCCCTCAACAAACTGCTGCTTCATGCTGAACGCGGCGCCGGGCTTGGCGAACTCTGCAAGCATCGCCGTGAACAGCGATTTGATTGCTTCCCGCCCTCTGAGCGGTCCATCCGCTGTGAACAGAACGGCGCCCGGCGCATAGTCGGACAGGATGCCTTCGAGATCACCCTCGCCAAAACACTTCAAGTGGTTCTTGCAGAATCTCGTTTGTGGTTGCCATTTTCGAGGTGCGAACCTCGGTAACCGAACGGTCTTGAACTTGTGTCATTTGTCTCTCTCTGGAGGTGTGTAAGCGGACTGCATGTTGATGGCTCACGCGCCTTGACGCTTTACCCTGCATCCTTCAAATTTGCTCGCTCGTCCTTATTCGCGGCGTGGGCGGTTTCCCGGATCGGTCGTCACGCCGCACTCAGTTCGATCATAGGCCGCACCTCACGACCTGCCGTCGATCGCCACCGCTTCGACTCGGCGGTGCGGACGGGCCTGGCGAATGCGTTCGATGGCCTGCAGCAGCGTCAGGTGCAGTACGTCGCGCTGCGCATGGCTGCCGCCGAGTCGGTGCGCCAGCGCCGGCAGGCTCGCGAGCAGGGTGATCGCGAGCGTGTCGTCGCCGCGGCCGAAGGCGATCAGCGCGCGACAGGCGGGCAGACCGACTTGCCGCGTGGTCTCGCCGTGGCGCGTCGGCAGTGACTGGCTTGCGACCAGCGCCGCTTCGAGTCGCTGCGCGCGCTCCCAGTCGCGCGCGCCGACGAATGCCAGCATCGCGTGCAGATCGTTGAAGCTGCAGAAGCCGTCGTCGATGTGCGGAGCCCAGGCGGCGGCGAGCTCGGCCCACCGCGCGCCGATGTCGCCGCCACGCAGTTGGATCCGCCAGAGCAGCGCGGCGGCATCGATCAGGTCGGCGATATCGCCGGAGTGATCGGCCCGGACGAAGTCGGTCGTACAAGGTCAGTGCGCGATCGGTCTGGCCTTGCGCCAGATGGAACAGCGCCAGGTGCCACCAGCAGTGCGTGGCGACGACGGTCGACGCCCGATGCGGCGATTGCTCGTTCATCCAGCGCACACCCGCGTCGGGCCGGTCGGTCATCTCGAAGACATGCGCCATCACGTGGTGCGCTCGCGCGTCGAGCGGATTCAGGGCCAGCGCGGCACGGGCGGCATCTTCGGCACGCTCGTACTCGCCGCATTCCTCGAGAGCGAAGGCATGCATGACCAGCACGGCGTGGTAGCCGGGCATGTCGCTCGGACCACGCCGGCAGCACTGCCTCCACGCGTTCGTTCATGCGGTCGCATCGCCGGTGAGGTAGTCGAACGTATTCGCCACCTGCAGCGCGAGCGCATCGCGCGGCTGCAGACGCAGCACCTCATCGAGCCGCGCCGTGGCCAGCTCGTAGTCGTCGGCGGCGGCGGCCGCGATCGCGGCAAGATGCAGTCGCTCGCGCTCGTTGGCCCGCAGGCTCGCGGCGCGAACCAGCAACGGGCGCGCCCGTCGAATGCGCCGCGGATCGCGACTGCACACGAGCAGCCAGGCCTGCAGCACGTGCGCCATCACGAAGCCGGGCGCCTCCCGCAGCGCCGACGCAAGCTGCTCGTCGGCGCCGCTGTGCCAGCCCTGGAACGCGGCGAGCGCACGCTCGTAGGCCTCCGGCGGCGGCAGGTGTCGCGCCGGAGACGAGGGCGATGGTCGATGGGTTGTGCATCGTCGGCCTCAGGCCACCGTGATCACGACTTCGGCGTACTCGCTCGGCACCACCAGGCCACGGCCGCCGCCGATGTCGAGTTCGTTCAGCAGCGCCGTGATGTCGCGCGCGAGCGCCGCCTGGCCGGCCGCATCCAGCGCGCCGAAGGCCTTGTGGGTCGGGCCGTAGTAGTCGCGGAACACCTGCAGGAAGTGCGCGGCCGAGCGGTAGCGGAACGTGAAGAGCTTCCGCTCGACGCGCAGGTCGCGCGCGTGCGGACCGAACAGGCGGTCAGATTGGCCTCGGCGCCCCAGAGCGCGGGCGAGCGCACCCCGGCCGGCGGCGGCACGTGCGCGCCGATGATCTTGAACAGGCGGCCGATGAAGCCTTCCGGCGTCCAGTTGGCCATGCCGATGCGGCCGCCCGGGCGCACCACGCGCAGCATTTCGCGCGCGGCGCTCGCCTGGTCGGGCGCGAACATCACGCCGAAGGTCGACAGCACGACGTCGAAACTGGCCGCCTCGTAGGGCAGCGCCTCGGCGTCGGCGACCTCGAAGTGCACAGGCAGGTTTTCGGCTTCGGCGCGCAGGCGGCCCTTCTCCAGCAGTTCGGGCACGTAGTCGGTGGAGGTCACATGGGCGAAGCGGCGCGCCGCGGCCAGCGTGGCGTTGCCGTTGCCGGCGGCGACGTCGAGCACGAGTTCGTCGGCGCGCACGTCGGCCGCTTCGGCGAGCATTTCGCCGACAATTTGCAGCGTCGTGCCGACGATGGTGTAGTCGCCGCTGGCCCAGGTGGCCTGCTGGCGCTGCTTGATCGCGGCATAGTCCGGCGTCGCGGATCGGGAGTGGCGGGGGTGGCGATGGCGAGAGTCATGATGGTTTTTTCCTTGAAGTTGGATGGATGCCGACGCATCGGCTGGTCGGTGTGTGCATGATTCCCGTCGGCGCCTTTGGGCGCTTCACCCGGTGTCGCGCAGACTTGCTCGCGCGTCCGCCAATCCGCTGGCCGCCGCCCGATGACGACCCTCGACCCGCTGTCCGACGTGCTGCGCAGCGTGCGGCTGCGCGGTTCGGTCTTCTTCCACGTCAGCTGCCGCGACCAATGGTCGGCGCTCGCGGCGCCTTCGCACGAGATGGGGCCGGCCGTGATGCCGGGCGCGGAGCACGTGATCGAGTACCACCTGTTCGTCAAGGGCGAGGGATGGGTCGCGGTCGACGGCGAGCCGCCGCTGCGGCTGCGCGAGGGCGACATCGTGATGCTGCCCCACGGCGACGCGCACGTGCGTGTCGAGCGCACCGGGCCTGGCTCCGGCCGATGACGGCGGCGACTGGCTGTACCGGATGCGCGACGATCCGAAGCCGATTCCGATCACCTACAGCGGCGGCATGTTCACCGCCGGGCACGGGCCTGCCACCCGGCGACGCCAGCACCGTCCTTCTGTGCGGGTTCATTGCCTGCGACCTGCGGCCGTTCAACCCGCTGATCGCCGCATTGCCGAGACTGCTGCACCTGCCCGCCGAAGGAGTCGGCGCGTGGGTGGCGCCGATGCTCGAACACGCCGCGGCGGAAACCGGCGAACTGCGCGCCGGCAGCGCGGCGCTGCTGCAGCGGGTCAGCGAGATGGTGTTCGTCGACGGCGCGCGGCGCTATCTGGACTCGCTGCCGCCCGAGGCAAACGGCTGGCTCGGGGCGCTGCGCGACCGCCAGGTCGGCCGCGCGATCACGCTGATGCACGGCGATCCCGCCGAACCCTGGACGCTGGAGGAACTCGGCCGTCGCGTGGGCCTGTCGCGCTCGGCCATGCACGAACGCTTCGTCGCGCTGACCGGGATGGCGCCGATGCAGTACCTGACCAACTGGCGCATGCAGTGCGGCGCCCGCCTGCTGCGCGAAAGCCACGCGACCGTCGCGGCGGTTGCGCTGGACGTCGGCTACGACTCGGAGGCGGCGTTCGCCCGCGCCTTCAAGCGCGCCACCGGGCTGCCGCCGGCGGCCTGGCGGCGCGCGCAGCGACAGGCGCGGCGGGAGCAGCGATGACTGCTTTGGGAGACGGCTGACGACGGCTGAGGTCGCGGTCGGCCAATTGATGCGATGCGCTCTCCGACGAATTTCAGTGGCCGCTTTCGGCGATCAGGGGCTTCTGCTTTGGGTCGCGAACTGTCCTCCGCGATTGCTGATACCGGTCTTCGCAGTCGGTCTGGCCATCCAGAACTTCAGAATGGTGTCGGGCAATGAAATCGGTGCAGCAGCCAATTTATCGCGCACGTACCGATGCCGTGACCATTAGTTGGGGGCCGGCATCGAGCACCACGAGCGCGGCGCGAGTGCAAAAGGCAGCTCGATTGGCCAGTTTCTAGGGGCACAGCGCACCTGACCGCGGGCGACGCGCACGTCACGCAGCCGATCCGCCATTTCCTCGATCGCTTCGAAGTCGATCATTGCGGTCTTGCGATGGTGATGGTCCGGGCAGTGGCGTCGAAGCTGATGCGCATGCCGGTCGCAAGCGGGGTGTGCGGCGCGGCCGGATCGGGGTGCCGCACGAGGTAGCGTCCGCGACTCGGCGTGGCGTCGCAGCTGAAGTGCAGCACTTCGCGTTCGATGTCGCGAAACAGTCGCTCGAGTTCTGCGGCGCTCGGACGGCCAAACGCCACTTCGAACTCGACACACTCCGGCCAGGTGTCGCGCGCGCGCGTGATGACGACGGTCGGCAAGCCCGTCCGGATCCGCTCCTCGGACAACGCCTGGTCGCGGATCGTCAGGAGCGGGAAGGCAGTGCGCGGCGTCGGCTGCGGCTGCCAGCCTTCCAGGCGCGCGGCGAGTTGGAGTTCGTTCATGCGGCCGCCGCGGCCGGGTTGTCGGTCGCCGGCACCGCCGCTGCCGGCGGACAACTCCAGTCGACCCCGAGATGCTGCAGCAGCGGCAGGTCCTCGACGGTTGCCTCCGACACGATCGTCTGCAGCCCGTGGCCGCGGGCGGAGTCGAGCGCCTCGAACAGATCCGGCGCGCCGGTGCGGCGGCGTGCGCCGGGCAACAGGTGCGCGGCGAGGCGCGCACCCCACAGTCCCGGCACCGCGCTGACGCGCTCATCGTCGCCGGGCGCGCCGATCCAGCCGTCGGCAATGACGAGGACGCCGGCCTGCGCCAGCTGGTTGAGCACATCGAGCGCGCGCTGCCGGCGCGCCCGGGCGATCTCGCGTTCCGGCTGCCACAGGAGGAGCAGCGGCCGTTCGCCGCAGCATTGCAGGAAGAAGTCGGGGAAGATGCCGCCGATCACGGCGCTCGCCAGTGGCAGCGCCACCGCGGTGGTGCCGCGACGACGCAGCGCCAGCAGCAGCGTTCGCTGCTGGCCGGTCAGACTGTCGCCCGGCGTGTGCCAGACCTCGAGGCCGAGGCGGTTGCCGTTGCTGACTCCGAGGATGGGGCGGTAGGTGGCTTGGTGCATGAGCGTGCTCCTTTCGAGAGGGGGGGCAGGGGCTCATCGGCTGCGGCGTTCCACTCGATCAGCGGAACGCGGTCGTGCCGGTACGTGTCGCGCTTGATGCGCTTGCGGTCGAGGTATGCGGGCGTGTTCATGCCCCACACCTCGATGACCGTGGGCGGCTCGGTGTCGAGCAGCCGGAAATCGGGAAAGAGTTCGGCCGCGCCGTCGTAGCGCAGCGGCTTTTCGAAGGCGCGGCCCTGCTGCACCAGCGCACGTGCCATCGTCGCCTCGGCGGCGGACTCGACCGGGACGAACTCGTGCGTGGTCTCGAGCGCCGCGGCGTAGACCACCGAGAGCTGGCCGCGGCGCGTGAAGGTCACGCCGGCCAGCACGAAGATGCGGTTGGGCTCGGCCTCGGGCGCGGCGTTGGCGTGGGCGAGATCGAGACGCGAGAACGCCGTCGGCCAGGATGCACGCAGGCGGGCGAGCGCGCCGTTGGTCTCGTGCAGCGCGACGTTGGCCATGCCCTTGAGCACCAGGCGATGACTGCCCTCCTCCGCCGCGTCGAGGCGCAGCACTTCGCCGAGCACCAGCAGCACCGGTGTGTAGCGCGGCCCGTGGCGGCGCTGCAGGTGCGCGTAGTGCGCTTCCAGTTCGGCGAGCACCGTCACCCGCTCCAGGCTGCGGCGGACGGCCGGGATGTAGATCGCATCGGCCAGTGGCAGCCGCGGGCCCAGTTCACGCTCGGCCAGTGTGTGGCGCAGGTAGTGGTAGACGACGCTGAGGCCGCGCTTGCCGGTCATGGCGGGGTACCAGCGGTTCAGGCGCGCCTCCTCCCACAGGTAGTTCAGCAGGCCGCGCAGCGTCACCTTCGCGCGCTTGCGCGTGATGCCGGCGGTGTCGGACGCGATCGCTTCGCGGTAGTCGCCGACGGGAGCGGCGCCGGCGGTCAGCGACAGCGGCGCGTCGAGCGCGATGCGCACGCGGCCGTCGTCCAGCTCGGCGATCGCCTCCTCGGTGTAGACGGCATGGGCGCTGGCGCTGACGTGCCCATAGGACTCGCAGTCAGGATGGTGCACGTCGCCGCTGTTGGGCATGCGCTTGAGCAGCAGCCCGTTGCCCCAGCGCGCGATGTAAAGCGGCAGCGGCTGCTTGTCGCCGTGGCAGAGGCAGTGCGGCCGGTCGCCGGCGACATAGGCGTCCTGCAGCGCCTTCTGCCCGTCGTCGCTGCTCAACGCCTGGCGCGTGAAGACCTTGTCGCCCAGACGAATGCGGTTGACGTGCTCAGAGAACGACATCGGCGGTCTCCGGTGTGTGAATACGGTCGCGCATCGCCCGCTGCAGCGTGGCGATCGCGATGGCACGGGACGAGTGTTCGAGGTGGCGCGCCTGCAGCTGCGCGAGCTCGCGCGTGAGCAGTTCGTAGCGGGCGCGATCGTGCCGGCGTGCGCTCATGTGCACGCGCACACCGCTGACGGCGCGCGGCGGATCGCTCGCACGCGCGCTCGGTACGACCCAGTGGTAGCCGTCACGGTGGTCGTAGATGTACGGGGGCACCGGTACCGCGCGGATCGCAGCACTGCGCACTCCGTCACTGCTGGTCAGGAAGGCTGACCTTGCCGCGGTCGCACGGAAGCCATGGCGGGCCAGCACGCGCTCGAGTAGCCAGACGCCGTTGCCCCAGCGCAGGAACTCCTCGCGGTTGCCGATCCGCACCCTGGCCGCCGGCGGCACACCCGTGCGCTCGCCCTGCGCGAGATCGATCACGGCCGGCAGGTAAGAAGGCGCCCGGACCAGCAGCACGCCGAGCAGACGGATCATCATGGCGTGCGCTTGCGGTTTCAGCTGGTGCGACTGCACGCCCTTCAGCAGCGCCAGCGGCCGCGTCGGCGCGCGCACGGCCAGCAGCGGCACCGCACCGGTGGCGCGCGGCACGACGAGGCGCCAGAGACCGGGCGCGCGCTCGATGCGCGGTATCGGTTCGAGGTGCAGGTGCGACTGCGCAGTCCAGGCCATCAGCAGGGCCTGCGACTCGCGTTCGATGTCGAGGTCCTTGTTGAGCCAGGCAAGCGGATCGGCGACATCGGCGATGCGCTCGGCCAGTCGGTCACAGAGAGGATGGAAGTGCATCAGCGAGCCTCCCGCAGGAAGGCGCCGAGATCCGGCGGCAAGCCGATCGCGACGAGTGGTTGCTGGTCGGCGGCGCGCACGACCAGGACGGGCGTGGCCGGACGGCCGGCCGTGACGACATCGAGCAGCGCGTTGTTGGCCGCGATGCCGTCGGCGGTCGCCGGCGCTGGACGCGCGTTCGGCAGAGCCGCGCGGCGCGCTTCGTGGGCGGCGAGCGCGTTGACCGGATCGGGGTTCTGCAGCAGCGCGGCGGCCTTGCCCTCGCTGTCCGGCGCGATGACGGCAACCGGCACCCAGCGCACGCGCAACGCGCCAGCGGCAATCGGGGCACGCAGCTGGCGCCAGAGCTGCGAGCAGTAGGCGCAGTTCAGATCGATGAAGGCGGTGACCGTCGGACCGCCGCTGCCTTCCACGAAGCCGGCGCTCTTTTCGAAGGAACGCAGCGATACGGCGGTGCGCGCGGTCGACGCGGCCGCCTGTGCCTGCACCGAGGTCGCCGGCGGCACGGTGTCGGGCCTGGCAAAGCCGCGGCCGACCATCTCCTGCTGCGAGATGTTGAGGCCGGTGCGGTCGAACGCGGCACCGATGAACAGCGCCTCGTGCGTGTCCGGCATCCACGCGACGACGCGGCCGCCGTTTCCGGTGTCGAGCACGACACCCGTCAGGCCGGTCGGTGACAGGAACACCTCGAGCACCCTGGCGCCCTCGCCGATCCGATTCACCAGGCCTTCGGCACGCTGGCGGCGCTGCTCCTTGGTGAGGAGCGGCGGCGCCGACAGCACAGGCTGCGCGGGCGTGGCTGCGGCCGGGGCCGACTGCAGTTGCTGCCAGATACCGATGGCGCCACGAACGCTGAGGAAGCCGATCACGAGGGCGAGGCACGACCAGCCGATGCGGCGCAGCCAGGGAGTGGACGTCGGCAGGGCCAGTGCGCTCATCACATCCTCGCCAGCCTGGAGGTTTCGGAGGCGATTCGGCGTTGCATGCGCAGCAGCGCGAACAGCGCAGCGCGCCTGGCAAACAGCCCGGCGGCGCCGAAGAGCAGCGGAACGAGCTTGAGCCCGAGGAGCAGACCCAGAATAAGGAGTACGGCAACGAGCGCGATGGCCAGGACGGCGGCGATCAGCGTGGCCGGCGACTCGTCGGCAGGCTGTACCGGCTCACCCAGGTCGTCGTTCGCCAGATGGAGCAGCGCGGCGAGGCTGGGTGCGCCCTTGAACCAGCGCGACAGCTCGGACGCGACACCCCAGTCCTCCTCGGCGGGTCCAGCGCCACGCACCGGCGGAGCAGAAGCGACCGCCGCACCGCCGCCTTCGTCGGCATACGGTTGCGGCAGGCCGGCTATGCGGTAGACGCCGTTGACGTAGCGCGGGTTGTGGACGCGGACCTTGCCGTTGTTGTAGGCGCCGACCGCCATGCGGATCGCATCATCGATGTTCGAGTAGACGGTGCGCGCGGTCGTGTAGAACTCTGCGAGGACGGTCTGGGCGACGCTCTCGTTCATCGCGGGGTCGAACACGTTGTCGAGCGTGAGCCCCGGACGCTTCTGCTGCCACTGCCAGTTGAGCTGGAACAATCCGAGGTCCAGGTTGTGACCACGGCTGACGAGATCCTTGGCGAGCTTCTCGGCATCGACGCGTGAAGCCAGGCGATAGCTCTTCGCGGCCGTGTTGTCGTAGATCGACCACGGATGGCTCGGCGGACTCCTTGATGCGGATCGCGTTGAAGAAGGGGACGAGTTCAGGCGGCAAGGCTGCGAGGATCAGCGTGGGCAGCAGCAGCAACGCCAGGACAACGCGGCGCAGGGTCACCATTCGGCCTCCAGGGCGGCGTGCAGGCCCTGCAGCACATCCTCGGCCCGTGCCGGGTTGCGCGGCGGCGCTGCGGCGGCGACCGCTCTCGTGGACTCCTGAACGGAATGCAGTCGCGCCGGTGGGGCTTTGGAGGCGACGGTGGGCGCAGTCGGCAGTGCCTGCTCATGGAGCAGGCCAACTTCGACAAGCCGGACGAACCGCACGGAATAGGCGGTGTTGCGTGCCGCCTTCCACGCGTGAAAATCGTCAAAGAGTTCCGGCGGCAGCGTGACCCGGAAGCGCTGCACCGGCATCCCCAGGCCGGCGCGGGCGGTCGACATCAGCACCGGTCGCGGCAGGTGCCTGCCCTGGTATGAAGCCTCCAGGGCAAGTCCCGACAAGGCCAGTTGGCGGAAGCGATGCGCCATGCCGAACCGATGGAATTCGGCGTGTTCCTCGGTCAGCGTGAAACGCAGATCGTCGACGGCCAGCTTGAACGAAACCTCCTGGCGCCACTGCAGCCGGTCCACGGACGGCAACACGCGGACGGTGGCGGTCATCTAGCGAACCTCCGCCGGTGTGCCGATGGATGAAGCGCGCTTGCCACGCGAAGGCACGACCATCTTCAGAAAACCGCGGCAGTTGATCATCTGCGGATCGGCGGACGGTACGACCACGGAGCTGTCGGGGAGCGACTCCTTCAGAAGATCATGAAAGAGTCCTGCTCCGCCGCCGACGACGATGACGTCCATGCCGCGAGCGTCAACGGAGTTTTTCAGCGCCTGCTCGATTGACGGCCAGACCCGGCGTGCGCCGGCCTTGATGGCTTCGTCAACCTTCACCGGTTGCCGCGGCGGATCGCGTGAAAGCAGCATGGTTCGGTCCAGCCAGGCCATTTCGACATCGACGGGATCGAGCTGCGGGCGAGACAGTGACGCAGCGAGTTTCTGTGTAGCTTTCGCTAGGGCGGCGGTGACTGAGCAATCCACAGAGCCGGACTGTTCCGGAACCGGCCGTCCTCGGCGCATGCGCATCCAGTTGGTGGTGAGGCGGCCGAAGTCGACGAGCAGCACGTCGCTGTTGGTGATCAGTTCCTCGTAGTCGGGATCGGTGGCGAGGACGGCGGCCGCACCCATCGGTTCAGGGACGATTGAGGCTCGAAGAACACTGACCTCGCCGCGTTTCGTGTTCCACGTCTTTTGCCAGAACTCCTGGACCTTGCGTCGGTAAGGCAGGTGTCTGAAGTGGTCTAGTGCCAGACCGACCGCCACGTTCAACTCGGTACCTTCCGCCGAGAGCCGATCGATGACCGACTGCGCGAGGACCTGGTAAGCAAGCGACGTCGCCCAGTCTCGATGCAGCGCCTTGAGCTGAATTCCGCCGCCATACAGGGCCGCGTCTTCGCCCACTTCGTACTGCTGACCGGCGTACTTGACCTTCTGAGCCGGTGTTGGAGCGCCTAAGGGATCGGACTGCGGTAATTCGCGCACTACTGACGCGTACCGGAACTCGCCGTTGTCGGTCGCAACTTTCACGAACCCGAACCCCACATTGATGCCTGCATTCAGTACCGCCATGTGGCCCTTTCTTTCCCCTCATTTGCGCACCAGGAGCTCGGCCTTTTCCCTATGCCTACGGGTGGCGGGACTCGAGTGATGTTTTTGCCGCCTCCCTCCGAGGCTGCGATGCTGCGCACCAGAAGGCGCATTGGCCTTTTGAACTTAGGTGGCGGACGCCGAGTGGCGCATTTGTCATCCGGCTTATGCACGGTGGGCCGCCACGCGCCGTTCGACGCGGACTTCAAGACGCTCCTCATCGGCAGCTCGATCGCGCTGGGGGTGCAGTAAGGCACTGGTTTCGCTTGGGTTGCGGCGCGACCGAAACGCAACGGTGTCCGCAACTGACTGGACACGCGACGTAACGGCCGAATCCACAGCGCGCATTCCCGTGCGCCAGATCGCGCCAGATCGCGCCGGATCGCGCCGGATCGCGCCGCACCGCGCCAGTTCGCGCCGCACCGCGCCAGTTCGCGCCGCTCGGGCCACATCGAGCCAACGGTGAACGGATCCTGGCGCGTCATACCCACCACCGAGTCTTCAAGGATGCGACCCACTGAGCCCTCGGCTTGGCGCCGAACGGATGGACCGACGGCCTCGTACCGATCACTGCAGCGGCCGCCACCAGCACGCGCTCCGCGATGGCGTTGTAGCAAGCCACCAACTCGTCGAACGGCCGCAGCAGCGAATACATCTCCGGCTGGTGGCATAAGGCCAATGCGGCCGGATTGAGCTGACCGCTGTCCTTCATGACCGGCTCCGCGGCGCCTGTTTCCCGCCACTCGCCTCGGCGAATGCGGATCAGACCCTTCACGGTCTTCGCGGTGATGACATTGCCGCTTTCACGTGTCCGCTTGATCAAGCGCCACTCCAGCGGCGGCAGGAGCCAACTCGAATCGGACATGCAGCTGATCAGGCCTACTCGAACCCTGCGTGGCTCGCCGTAGCGTGCGCGCGCCCGGTTGCGTCGAACGTTGTAGAACTTGTTGATCGTCATGACCGATGCTTTCAACGCATCGGCGTAAGCCAGCATGCGGATGCGCCAGCCTTCGAACTGGATGTGCGGGGTCAGGCAGTACGTCCCGACGATCGCCACACCTCGCGGCCGATACGACCGAAGCGTGGCGAGGCGGCGTCCGATCAGAGGTGGAAAGATGAGCGCTCGCGGGCGCTGTCCGAGCTTGCGCTCCACAGCCTGGAGCGCCGCCCACGCTTCGTCGATGGACTCGGCAAGAGCCCTGATGCGATCGACCTTCTCGTTGATCGCCGCTTCGGCGCGGCCGAACTTCTTGATGGGCATCGTCAGGGAGCGAATGCCCGCCTTCCTTAGGACATCAGAGCGAACGCTGGTTGCCCGCACTGCACGGCGTCCCAAGTAGACGTAGGTGCGGACCTCCGATGTATTGCGGCGGCGCAAGAACAGTCGAGCGCGGGGTGCGAGTCCGGCCTGCAGTTCGTGAAACCGCTGCTTCAGCTCGCGGCTTTCGCGCTTGAGCGCCTGCCACAGGGTGCGGTCATCCGCCGCCGCCGCGGTGCGCATGAATTGCCAGTGCGCGAGGTCGACGGCCAGGTCCGGTCGGGCCTCGCGGCGAAGGTCGCGATACACGCGGAACGTCCGCGGCGACGCCTCGTTGAAGAGCAGCCCTGTATGTCGGTCCACCCAGCGCGACTGCGCCGGGCGCTCGGCGGCGTTCCTGCGGGCCGCCTTTGCGCCTGCCGCGGGCTTGGGCAGGTCGAAGAGGAGCGCGGTACGGTCAGCCGGCACAGCGTGCCCCCGAAAAATGCGTTACAAATAGAAGGTCTGGGAAACAATTCGAACCATGAGCGACCTTTCCAATCCCACTCCTGGCCACGGCGACGTCTCGGCCGACCGCGTCATGGCCTCCCCTGCCCTGCAGGACATCGTTGCCGAGGCAGGACTGAATGCCGACGATCTGTCTTCCGGCCAGCTGCGCGTGTGGCGCTCCGCCAGCGAGGACGGCAAGCCACAGACGCGTGTCGTGTTCGCGGCGCTTACGGTTGACCATCTGGCCTCCCGTGTCCGCTTCCACGTGCTGTACGACGACAACGACGAAGTCCGAATGACGTTCTCATTGGCGGGCTGTTTGCTCAGGCTCGAGGCCGGCGAGGTGGGGCTGGATGCCACCCGCTCCATGCAGTCGCTGATCGAGGAGGTCCTTGTCGACTTCCGCTGGGCGGTCGAGCACCTCCCCGCGCTTCATTGAGGCGAGCGCCTTGGCCCGCAGCGTCTCGACGAAGCCGCTGCGGGGCTCCTTGCTCAGCGAGCTGAGCGTCAGCGCCTCACGCGCGCGTGTCATCGCAACGTAGAAGAGACGGCGCTCCTCCTCTGGGTCCGAGCCCTCGATGGGGAAACGGCCCTCATTGCAGTTCACCACCCATACGGCGTCGTACTCGAGCCCTTTGCTCGCATGCGCCGTGAGCACCGTGGCGCGCGCCTCCTTTGTCGAGCGCGCAGCCTCGAACGCGAGGATCCGCGCGGTGATCGAACCTTTGCGTCGTCGCGCCAGCAACCGCGTCAGGAACGCGCCGTCCTGCCGCAAACGCAGATCCGGTGAATGCGCCAACAGCCGGATTCCTTGCTGCAGCAGGGCCGCACTGCGCTGTTCGTCGTCTCGGGCCGACGCGCAGGCGTCGACGTAGTCCACCAAGTCGTCGCGCCAACCCTTGAAGAGGGTGCAGTCCTGCTTTCCAAGCTGATCCAGCAGCGCCGTGTCGAACAGCCTGTCCAGCAGCGGCTCCGACGAGGACCTCAAGCGCACATGTTCATCGATCTTTTGGCGGGATGCGGCACTTATCGCAAGGAGTTCCAGTCCGGAAAGCATCCGGTTGGCGTCGTCGGGTTGGTCGGCGAGCAGCAACAATCCCAGATAGCGTCGGATGCCCTCGCGCTTCAGGAGACCGGTTCCGCCGAGCCGGTTGACGGCTATGTCCTGGGCTAGAAGTGCAGCCTCGACAAGATCGAGTTCCAGATTGGTGCGGGCGATAACGCCCGCGGTTGCAGACTTGTCGGCGGCAAGGAACTCGGCCGCCTCGTCCGCGATAGCCTGGGCCTGCGCTCCTTCGTCGAGATGGGCGCGCAGGCGGACGCGCCCGGCATCCTCGCGGACAGCCCGGATGCGCTTGTGGAAGCGCTGAACGGACTCCTCGATTACATAGGACGCACCTTCCACAATGTCGCGCGCGCTGCGGTAGTTGTTGACGAGTTGCAACACGGCCGCATGCGCGCGCTCGGCAACTGCCCTGAGCGCCTTGTGGCCGAGCGATGCGCGGAAGCCGTAGATCGACTGGTCGTCGTCGGCCACGGCCGTTACGACAGCACCCTGCTTGACGCAGGCGCAGATCAGCTCGAGCTGGATCGGGTCGATGTCCTGTGCCTCGTCGACGATCAGTTGAGTCGCATCGATCTGCAGTTCGCCGGTCAGAAGGGAGAGAGTCGCTTCGCGCACGAGGTCGGTCATGTCCATGCACTTCGCCGCGGCCAGCCGCGTCTGGTACTCGATGGCCACGGCTCGCACCGCAGCGGTGGCTGAATCCTTGACCGACGACAGATCCAGCGAAGTCGCCCTGAGTGCCTGAACCTGGGCAATCACTGCCTCGACCTGTCGCTCGTCAACGCCTTGACTCAGCGCGCAGCGCCGCATCAGGTCGCGGCTTGCCTGTTCCTCCACGACGCGGGGCAGCGGCTTGCCCTTCCGGGTGCGGAGCAGGCGGACCGAAAGTGCATGCAGTGTGCTCACCCGCAACTGGGGTGAGGTGGTCTGCGCCTTCAGCACCTTGCTGAGGCGCTCACGCATTTCCTCGGCCGCCGCCTTTGAAAACGTCGCCATGACGACGCTCCGGTGGCCGTTCAGATGTATCAGGCGGGCGGCGCGCGCAACGACGGTGCGCGTCTTTCCGGAGCCCGGCCCGGCCACGACCACGCAGGCACCTTCGTGGTTGAACACCGCCGTCTGGTCGGCGTCGAGCTTCCACCACTCGGCCGACAGCACGCGGCTCACGTCACCTCCTCGAAGCCGCCACGGTGGAACTGCTCGTCGAGGCGGATGCCGACCCGCGCCGGCACCTCGTACGCCACCTTGCGATACGGGTAGCTGATGCGCGGCTTGACCATCGGAAACCTGACCTTGAAGACCTGCTTGGCGCCCATGGGCAGTACCCAGGCTTCACCAATGGAGAGCTTCGCGAACTCTTCCGGCCGCACGACGTAGTCGTAGCGCTCGCTGACCCCACGACTCTTGCCCCGCGCGCTGGACACACCATGGAACAGTTGCACGTCGAGGAAGCGGTTGCTCTGTCCGCTAGCGCTGCTTTCGCTTTCGGATCGGAACTCCTTGAGAGTCTCTCCGCAGATCTTGGCGGCCAGATCGCAGGTATCCGGATCGCCGATGGTCAGAAATGTCTTCGTTTCGCAGGAGGCGATGATCCGGGCCGCGAAATCGTCACCACGGGCGGTCAAGCCTGCCGACGTCTGCATCAGAAGCTGCATGCCGATGTTGGCGCCCCGGCACTTCTCGATCAGTTCCTCGGAGCCGTCGATCGCCCATGATGCGAACTCGTCCCCGAACACCATGCCCGGCAGTTGAGGTCGGCTTGCTTCGCCGCGCGCATAAATCTCTGCAACCGCCGCCTTGAAGTCCGACAACAGCATCTTTGCCGCGGCGTAGGCGCTTTCGCTGCGCTCCATCGTCGGCAGCGGGACGTATACGATTTGCGATTGGTCGATCGCGCGAAGCAGATCCACCTCCGGCGAATACACGCGCATGATCCGGCCGAGGTTGCCGGTGCCGTACGGCATCAGACGCTGGGCCGTATTGAAGAACTGCTGACCCATGCGCCGCATATCGAGGCGCCATTCCTCCTGACCCGGCCCGACCCGCACCGGTGTCCGGTATGAGTGCAGCTGGATCGCGTAGTTGCGCCGCTCCTGGCTCTCCGGCGTGTTGCGGAGCAACCACTCCATCGCGTGGACGTTCGTGAGTGCGATGTAGAGGTCGTAGATGTTGTAGGCCCGGCCGAGCCGTTTCATGCAGTCGACGGTGAGCTGCAGCGGGTTGAGGAACATCTGTTTGAAGTGTTCCTCCGACGACCCGCCGCTCAAGTCCGTACCGAAGATCTGGCCGACGCGCCCGGCGACCATCTCGCCGTCGCCACGGTCAATCGGGTTGTAGGTGTGGCCGCGTTCCGGGTACTGCAGGTCGATGACACGCAGCTGGCTGAAACGGCCGTAGGAATACGCCATCGAGGCGAGCCAGTCGCGGAATTCCTGCGACGGCTTGGCGTCGACGATCAGGATAAAACCGCCCATCGCCATTTGCTTGGCGATGCGCAGCTTCATGTACTCGCTCTTGCCAGAGCCGGACTTGCCGATCACGATTTCGTGTCGGACTCGCCCCTTGTCGCTCAGGTACAGATTTCGCGCCACGGCCCCTCAAAGCAAACAACGCCCCGAGTTCCACCGGCTGCTGGAAGAAGGCCGCCTAGGCGAGGAGCCTGGCGCTATGTGTCGTGGAGATGATCCGGGTGCAGCCTGGGAGCGACTTTAGGACCGGCCCTTACGGACCGCAAGCCTTGCGACCTTCGCCAGAGGGCTTTACAAGTGCGAAGATTTGCGCTTGGGATTACGAGGTTCCTCGCTCGCAAATCCTGCTAACCGGTGTCAATTGCCCGAAGGGGTAGCCATGGTGGACGTTGCTACTCTGCTCGGCGGAATGGGACTTACTGGCCCGGCGAGCGTCGGTATGGCGCAGTACCGGTCCACGCGCTTTCTGGATCACCGGCTGACGAAGGAATCTCAAGGACTATGACGATCCTGAACAAGCGCCTAGCCGATCGCAAGGCGGAGCTGGATGAACGAGTGAATGCTGCAAAGGCCGAGAACGACGCAAGACTCAAGACAGATGTCGAGGAGAGCGCATGAAATACCCTGGCCACATCATCAAAGTCGGCGAAAAGGATGTCCGCATCGTCAAGGCGCTGAAGTCGCAGCTTAATCGGGCGTTGGCGGTACAGCGCATCGCCTCGTTGCGGCTTGACGTCGACAATTCGACCTTCGGGCCGAAGATGAAGCAGGCGGTGCAGCTGTACCAAGCACGCAATGTCGACCCGGAGGGTCGGCCACTAAAGCCTGACGGCGAGGTCGGGTCGATCACCTGGCAAAGCCTGTTTGGGCCTGAATCCGTACCGGCGAGCGACACCGCGAGCGATGACTTTCTGGCTCGTGTCGTGGAAGTTGCTGTCGGCGAGGAAGCTAAAGAGGTGCGCGAATTGCCCAAGAACTCGAACCGCGGGCCAGAAGTCAACGAGTATCTTCGCCGCGCAGGCAAGGGCCCTGGCTTGGCTTGGTGCTGCGCATTCGTTTATTGGTGCTTCGACGAAGCCGCAATTGCGGTCGGTCGTGACAACCCGATGGTCAAAACCGCGGGTTGTCTGGATCACTGGGCCAAGGCGCAGTCCGCCGGCGCCCAACGAGTCGTCAAGGCCAAAGCCACTGCGGATCCTTCGCTTGTTGAGCCAGGCATGATCTTCATCATGGACTTCGGTGGGGGTGCCGGCCACACCGGCCTAGTGGAAGAAGTCGCGGGCGGCTTTATCACGACGATCGAAGGCAACACCGATGCCTCCAAGACGCGCGAGGGTGGTGGTGTGTATCGCCTGCACCGCAAGATCGTTGAGGTGAACAAAGGCTTCATCGACTACGCTGGAGTCTGACGGACTGCAGTTCGCCCGTGCCGAATGGATTGGTGGGCAGGCACTAAGCGATCGGCGACTACGATCGGCACCTTGGCAGATTGGGTTACCGAGGTGTTGATGCAGGCACATTTCTATTGGTCGCCACTTCTAGCCGGCCACCCCACTCGGTCTCCGATGGAAACTAGTCCATGTGACTCTGCGTTGTCCCGTATTTGGCCAGGCTGGGTCCACAAAGTGGCCAATCGAACTGCTCCAAGCATCCGCGCCGCAGTTTTTGTGCGCGAAGATGCCCCATTTCGTGGCCACGGCCGCTCGGCGCCCTTCAGCAGAACACATTCAGGACGAACGCGGTCTAGAGGCCAGCTGTCGACCCCTTGCTGACATCAGCATCGCCCGAAAGCCGCCAACGATTTCACGCCGATAGCTGACGCGAGCGTGATCGCCAGATCGCGACCCAACGCCGCCACAGGTTGGTTCGAGGCCGTGCAGACTACGTGCGGCGCCGGCTCTCAGCGAACATGCTCCGACCGATCCACCGCCACAGCTTCGCGCCGCCCGGACCGGCACCGCTGACTTTCAAGCGGCCGGACGCCAACTCGGTGGCAGCTTCACTGTCGCCAGTCCAGACTTCTGTCAATGCACGGACCGTGCACTCCACGATCACGTCAAGCTCATGGCCCGGATCATCGCGGCAGAGATCGGTGGTGGCATTTTCAACCACCAGCCACCACAGGCGCTCGCGCGCGGGTGCGTCCGTGAAGTGAAAGTGGATGACCACGCGCCGGCCCTTGGGAAATGCGTCCATGCGGCAGAAGCGGCGGATGTCCCACATCAGAAATCCGGCATCGAGCTGGTCGCGCCGAAGGCGACTGCCAATCCAGCGCGCGCCCCAGTGCCCGAGCCCGACGACGATTGGACGCAGTTCTTCGCCGGCCAGCGTGATTTGGTACTCCCAACTGCCTTCATGGCGCTTGCGCTCGACGATGCCGAGTTCCTCGAGCTTGCGCAGGCGCTTTGTCAGCAACGTCTGCGACATGCGCGGCACGCCGCGCCGGATTTCATTGAAGCGGCGACTGCCGCACAGCAGTTCGCGAATCACCAGAGGAGTCCACATCTCGCCGAAAACTTCCGCGCCGCGTGCGACGGTGCAGAACTGCCCATAGTCAGGCATCGCACACTCCACTTTTTGGACTTGAGGAAGCCTAGGTAGCAGCGCACCGTGACGACATCGCGCATCTGCGCGACTTCTGAAGCGGAGGCGAGAAATGAACGACCGGCTGCCGGCCTTTGACCCTGTCAAGTTCAAGGAAACGACGCGTTCCCAGTGGGAAGCCGCGGCCGAGGCGTGGAACCGCTGGGGTGACTTCATCGGACGCTGGCTCGCGCCCGCCACCGAGCGCATGCTGGAGCTCGCTCACATCGGACCGGGCGCTCGCGTCCTCGATGTAGCGGCCGGCGCGGGCGAACAGACGCTGTCGGCAGCCCGCCGCGTGGGTCCCTCAGGACGGGTGCTCGCGACCGACATCTCGCCGGGCATCCTGCGGTATGCCGAGCGCGCGGCGCAGGCCGCCGGGCTTCACAACATCGAAACGATGGAACTCGACGGCGAGCGCCACGAGACATTGCCTGCCGAAGCGTTTGACGCCGCGATCTCCCGGGTTGGGCTGATCTACTTTCCAGATCAGCAGCGCGCGCTCCGCGGACTGCACCGGTGCCTGAAGCGGGGCGGCCGCATCTCCGCGGTGGTGTATTCGACGCCGACGCGCAACGAGTTCTTCTCCATTCCCGTGAACATCATTCGACGCCGCGCGCAGTTGCCGCCGCCGTTCCCCGGCCAACCCGGACCGTTCTCGCTCGGCGCGGAAGACGCCCTCGCCCAGCTGCTGGAGAGCGGCGGATTTCGATCTATCACCGTCGAGACCGTGGACTGCCCGGTGATTTTGCCCACGGCAGCCGAATGTGTGCGCTTCGAGCGCGAATCGTTCGGAGCTCTGCACCAGATGATGGCTAAGCTTTCAGATGCGGAACGGGCTGAGACTTGGGAAGAGATCGAGTCCGCGCTGCGTAAGTTTGAAGGCAGCGACGGCTTCCGCGGCCCGTGCGAAATGCTGGTCGGTGCAGCCGTGAAATAGCGGCAACAGGACACCGAACTGGGTCGACTGCAGGGTCCGCTCTAATGGCAGTCAATGATTCGCGAAGAAATGCCTTGACGACGTCGAAGCAGCGGCTCCCAATGCGCAAGTTTGCGGGAGAAGTCCTTGACGCCCCACAGCCGCACGTTCCTGTCCGCCCTGCTTGCTTGCACGCTGCTAGGCGCCCCGTCCGTACGAGCACAAGGGACGTTCCGCATCGAGGTTCACCCGATCGTCTCGCTCGACGCGGACGCCGCGCAGGCGCTCCAAGGCAACTTCGAGGGACCGTCGCGCACGGTGGCCGGCGAACTGCGTTTGCCGTTCACGGAAGAGGTGCGCGTGCCGGCCGTCGTGTTTCTGCATGGCGACGCCGGTGCCTTGTCGAACCAGCCCGTGTGGATCGACAAGCTCATCGCCATGGGGATCGCGGTGTTCACGGTGGACAGCTTTACTGGTCGCGGCGCCATCGGACAACAGCCGAGCATCATGATCGTCGGGCGCTTGCCGACTCCGCTGATGCGCGTGCCCGATGCGCAGCGGGCGCTCGAGCTGCTGGCCAAGCACCCGCGCATCGACCCGCAGCGCATCGGCTTGATGGGAGTTTCTTCCGGCGCGCGGACGACGCTGTACGTGGCCACCAGGCGATTTGCCGCGGACGGCTCGAGCGGCCGTTACGTCGGGTTCGTCGCGCTGTACCCGCCTTGCAATCTGCGGCTGAAGGACGACACGGACGTCACCGGGCCGATCCGCATCCATCATGGCGCGGCCGACATCGTCACGCGCCCCGAGTTTTGCCGCACCTATGTCGACCGGCTAAAGGAGGCGGGGCGCGATGCCGAGTTCAATGAGTATCCGGAGGCGCGCCACGGCTATGACAGCGACCCGCGCATGCCCCTGCAGCGCAACCCGGCGCTGCCCAACTTCAGCCGGTGTGAGCTGGTGGAGCGCGGCGGTGGCCTCGTGAACGCCGCCACCAACGACCCCTTACGCCCCACCGACGCCTGCGTGAGCGCCGGCATCGAAGGCGGTCCAACGCCTGCGGCCGCGGCACAGACCCACGAGCGCGTGCTGATGTTCTTTCACACACTGTTTGCGAGGTAGATTCCCCTCGCGGGACCGTGTTGCGACAGCGGCTGCTAACGGGCTCACTGGAAACTCCTATTCAATGGTGGGTTCTGGCCGGCACTTGACGAGGTGCAGCCGGCGTCCGGTCAGTGCGTCAATGACCTAGATCGCCAGGCGGCGAGCAGAGCCTTCACTTCGTCGTCGGGGCGTGCCGAAAGCTTTCGGTATTCGGAGCAGTCGCTCTTACGAGTTAGCAGCCGATGGTTCACGAGCTCCCGGCGAAGCGTGACATGGTCGCCGAAAGCATTGGCGGCTTTCAATACCTCATTGACCTCGCGCTCGCTGTAAACGCGCCTGCCCTCAAAGCGCGTCCACAGCAGCCACATAGCCAGCCGTTGCACGCTGAACTTGGTGGGCCAACGCAGCAGCCGGCCCTCACGATCAAATTGGAGCAGCGCGCGGCGTGCATTGTCGGACAGTCGAGCACTGACGCTCGCAGCCGGTAGCCGAGGTGCGTTCGCCTTTAACGCCTGCAAATTGCGATAGCCGGCGGCTCGCGCGATGAGGTTCTGCAGGTGCAGGTGACCAAGTGGCTCATTGGAACGGCCCTGCTGCGTCTTCAACGCACGACCTAGGCTGCGAGCGAATGTGGAAAGATCAGACACGACTAACGGAGTGGCTTCTCGCGCCATTTGTACGGCTCCTCAGTTTCGGCAGCCGCTCGGAGTGCACCGCTCGCGCTGGCGATGCCGGAGGTCGCCGACTTGCCGGGTCCGAGCCGCTACCGGTAACGCATGGGTGCAGAGGATCCGAAGAGATGGCAGGTTTAGCTCGCGAATGATCGCGCGGCGACGCCTTGGTGAACTGCCGACCACAGCGGGAGTTTATAGAGGCAAGTGGGCCGTCGCAATGCTGCGATGCGCCCATCGAAGAGTCTGCTTTGAGCCGATCGAGGGGTCGAAACCGCAAGGCCGCTCCTGGCCGCTAGCTCCGGTCTTCCTACCTGACTCTTATCGTTATTTCTGCGGCAAGCTGATTGCCCTTGCCGTCCACCTTGTAGCAATCGAGGCTCATTTCTGCGTGTCCCTTGGTCCAAGTGCTGGCTCTGTGGCTGAGTCTTTCCTCAACCCAGCTACGAGTCCTCGCCGGCTTTCCGTAAACCTTCGTCAATCGCTTGAGGATAGGAACGCAGAGCGGGTTGCGCGCGTAGTGCTCTTCCTCAAAGGAGGTTGGCTTCTTGGCGAGTTCCTGGTACGGCACCTCAAACAAGATGTTCAGCTCGTCCTTGCCGGCGTTTGTCCATCGGCGAATGTAGCGAACCTGGTCATGCGCATCGACCTTTGAGACCCACACGGTTGTCGCATCGACGGTCGAATTGGGGTACTTCTGCCGAAAAGTGCTGGGGTCCGTATCGAGGCGGAGCCCCGCATACTCGAAGCTCGAACCCGCGAAGGAGGTTGTTGCGATCGCCAGCAGCACAAGCGCAACGCTCAGCGGAAGGGCGCATGCTTTGCTTGGGTCTGAATTTTCCATGCTATCCAGATAGCAAGAGGGCCTCGTGGGCGGGTTCGCGCAATAATTACGTCTGCATTCAAGCAACACGTGCCCGGACTGGCACGTTGATTGACTGCTTCTTTCACGGACAACTCGCTAAAAGGTTGCGAACTGTCTACCGACTTGAGCGGACCGGTCCCAGAGAGAGAGAGAGAGAGAGAGAGAGAGAGTCGTTAGCCAGTGTCTTTGCAGAACCGTGATGTCACTTAGTGGTCAAGAATTGCATCGCTTCATCGACCGCCCGGGCCGGGCTCAAGTCTCTGCCCGCGCCGTGGGCGGTTTTGTACGCCTCGTCACCAAGTCGCGCGCGCGATAGTTCTTGAGCTTGCTGGATGCGTTGCTGATCAACCGGCGCGATAGCGGTATTCAAAGACTCGTGCAGCGCAGCCGCAGCTCCAAACAGCCGTGTCGCGAGCCTGAACGATCCTTCCGCAGAGGCGACCATTGCAACCTCATCAATGGAATTCGCGACATCGAAGAGCCCTCCAGTCCGGTGGCTTCCCGCAAGCGAAAGAAGCAGGGCACGCTTAGCCGCGCTTACGTCGCCCTTCCTAAACGCAAGCGTACTGATGAGTCTGTGTAGGATCGGTTCAAGCTCGGTATCGCCACCCAGTTCCTGGACGATCTCCAGTGCTTGGCCATGCAAGGCGGTAGCGCCATCGAAATCGCCCCGCAACTGGGCCAACCAGCCGAGCCCGTTCAACGCCCGTGCCTCGTCGCGACGACTCTTCATGGACCGAGATATACGTAGGGCTTCGGTCCTGAAAGCCTGGGCGCGGTCGAAATCTCCCTGAAGCGTAGCTGCAAGGGCCAGATTATTTATGGGGGCAATATGACGTGCGTCCAAATGATTTCTTGCGATCTCGAGCGCCTCCGTCAGATTGGCTGTTGCCGCCTCGAAGTCCCGCTGCTCAATTAACAGAAGGCCTAAGTTGTTGAGCACACGACTTTGTGTGTGTCTATCACCTAGTTCGCGGCTCAGCGCTATCGCATCCTCATAGTAAGACTTCGCTATTAAAGTTCTGCCAAGGTGATGTTCCATGGCGCCGGCGGTCGACAACGCAGCCGCATACTTTGCGGTGTGCCGGTTTTGCGTATTCTCGAGTGCCCTGATCGTCCAGTCCCGGCCTTCTCGCTCAAAGCCACAATAAATCCAAAGAAAGAAGAGCCTTTCACAGAGCAAGAGGGGCAACTCATCGTCGCCGCTTCCTGTAAGTGCCCAACCTAGTGCCGATCGGAAATTGCCGATCTCCAGGGCAATGACGCCAATTCCATACTGTCGCTCTTCTGCCCCGAACATGCTGCCACGAACCTGCTCGGCTAGTGCCAGGTGGTAATTGCAGTGTTTAGCTTGGACGTTTGCTGCCTCACCGCTGTCAAGAAGCCGCTCGAGAGCATAGTCACGCACCGTCTCAAGCATTCGGTAGCGTCGTCCTTCAGTATCAAGTGTTACCAGGGACTTCTCTACAAGCTGAATCAATACACTGAGCACGACTTCTTGGTTAATCGCCCCGCCCGCGCATGCCGTCTCAGCAGCTTCAAGGGTCCAGCCTCCAGAAAAACAAGCAAGTCGACGCAACAGCGTCCGCTCGCGTTCATCAAGCAGGTCGTAGCTCCAGTCGATCAGAGATCGCAAGGTCCTCTGTCGTGGCAGAGCGGTGCGCGAACCGCTTGTTAATAGGTGGAAACGCTGGTCTAGACGCCGATTGATCTCCTCGAGAGAAAGAGATCGAACCCGCGCCGCCGCCAGCTCAATCGCTAGCGGAATCCCATCCAGCCGCTGACAGATGGCGGCTAGCGCCGCAGCGTTCCGGTCGGTCACCCGAAAGTCAGGACGAGCAAGTTGCGCCCGGTCAACGAAAAGCTGAACCGCCTCGGACGAGGCAATCGCTGCTGTTGAATTAGGCAGCTCGCAATCGGGCAGCGATAGTGAAGCTACTCGGTAGTTTTGTTCGCCGGTGATCCCGAGTGCTTCACGGCTGCTCGTGAGAATTGTCAGCTGCGGGCACGCTGCTACGAGCACATCGGCCAGCTTCGCGCATCCTTCGAGGAGGTGCTCGCAGTTATCGAGGATCAGTAGGAGCCGCTTGTCCTTGAGGTGACCAACCAGCGTCTGACTAATGAGCTTGCCTGGTTCTTCCTTCAGCCCAAGTACGGTGGCCACCGTCTGCGGCACGAGGGCGGCGCCGGCAAGCGGCGCAAGCTCCACGAGCCAGCCGCCGTCGCTGAAACGTTCAAGTGCATCCGCAGCCACTTGGAGAACCAAGCGGGTCTTGCCGCAGCCACCGGAGCCCGTAAGCGTCAGCAGTCGGGTCTTGGTCAGGAGGTACTCCAGCTCCGCCATTGTCTGCTCGCGCCCGATGAAGCTCGTCAACTGCTGCGGCAGATTGTTCGGCGTAGCCTCCAGCGAGCGCAATGCCGGAAAGTCCTTCCGCAGTTGCGGATGCACAACTTGATAGACGTGTTCGGGCGTCGAGAGGTCCTTGAGCCGGACCCGACCGAGATCGCGCAGCGAGATCGTTGTTGGAAGTACTTCGTGGACGCAATCGACCACGGCCTGTGACAGCAACACCTGACCGCCGTGCGCCGCGCTCATGATCCGCGCCGCGCGGTTGACGGGGGTGCCGAAGTAGTCATTAGCGCGGCGCTCGACGACGCCGGCATGCAGTCCGCATCGCACGCGCAGGGAAACGCCGTTGGTGGAGGCTGGATCAGCGATCGCCTGTTGCAGGTCCAAGGTCGCGGCGACCGCGTCCAGTGCGTCGTCAAAGACCGCATGCATACCGTCGCCGGTCATCTTTACCACCGTGCCGTGACGGCCCTCGACCGCTTTGCGCGCCAACACGTCGTGGGAGGCCAGCGCTTGCGACATCCGCGCCCCGTCCGCCTCCCACAACGCAGTGCTGCCCTCGATGTCAGTGAACAGCAACGCGACTGAACCGGTTGGCAGGGCAGCGTGAACGCCACGAGGCTCTGACATGGAAGGTCCCCTCGCTAACCACCTAAGAAGTGCTAAGCGCCAGCCTACTGTAGCTGGAAGCTCGCCCTTCTGAAAGTAAACCTCGTTGGGTTGCGGGGGAGTACGAGACAAACGAAGCTCGAGCGCGAGCAGCGAGGCCGATCGATAGCATTACAAGCGGATAAGGGTCCATTGCCCGGGATTGGTAGGCGGAGTAACCCGCTTCCGCTACTGACGCACGCGGAACCCTCTGAACGGCCGCTATGCGGCAATTCTCACAACGACGCCCTTGTCCGCAACTGGCCGGGCTCTGCCTCGGACGGTCTGGCTACGTCCGCCGCTTCCAAATCATCGGATTGCGTCGTCCGTGGAACACTGCAAGGACGACCAACTTGTCCTGGCGCTGACGAAAGTAGATTGCGTACGGGAAGCGACGCAGCACTGTACGGCGCACGCTTTCGAAGACAACCGGGTAGCGCTCCGGGGAACCAGCAACCTTCTCGATCGCATCCCCAAGCTCCCTCAGAAACTCTTCGCCGAGGCCGCGGCGCTGCTCGTCATACCAGGCAGCGGCATTCTCAAGTTCGTCCTGGGCAGCGCGCCGAAAGACGACGCGAAGACTCATTGTCCAAGTCGTGCTCGAACTGACGCTCTGACTTCACTCCACGGCACAATGTCACCGGGATAGGCGTCGTCGTCCGCTACACGCCGATCCAGCTCTTCTCTCTGTGCGGAGGTGAGCGGAAAGACCTTGGCGTCCACAACAATGCTTGCCCAGATTTCCTCGACCAGCGCCAACCGGTCATCTACTCCGAGCTTGTCAATTCCCAGCGACTTGGCGGAAACAGTCATCGTAGCCTCCTACGAAAACAATTCTATTACGAGGACCCGAGCGACTGTGTGGGACAGCATAAATTGAAAGGTAACTACGTCCGCTGTTGGGCAAATCGTGCGGCGCAACCGAACGGCAGAAAGTGGCCGCTAGCTCCGGTCTTTCTACCTGACTCGTATCGTTATTTCTGCGGCTAGCTGATTGCCCTTGCCGTCCACCCTGTAGCAATCGAGGCTCATTTCTGCGCGTCCCTTGGTCCAAGTGCTGGCTCTGTGGCTGAGTCTTTCCTCAACCCAGCTCCGAGTCTTCGCCGGTTTTCCGTAAATGTTCGTCAATCGCTTGAGGATAGGAACGCAGAGCGGGTTGCGCGCGTAGTGCTCTTCCTCAAAGGAGGTTGGCTTCTTGGCGAGTTCCTGGTACGGCACCTCAAACAAGATGTTCAGCTCGTCCTTGCCGGCGTTTGTCCATCGGCGAACGTAGCGAACCTGGTCATGCGCATCGACCTTTGAGACCCACACGGTTGTCGCATCGACGGTCGAATTGGGGTACTTCTGCCGAAAGTGCTGGGGTCCGTATCGAGGCGGAGCCCCGCATACTCGAAGCTCGAACCCGCGAAGGAGGTTGTTGCGATCGCCAGCAGCACAAGCGCAACGCTCAGCGGAAGGGCGCATGCTTTGGTTGGCTCTGAATTGTCCATGCTATCCAGATAGCTAGAGGGCCTCATAGGCGGGTTCGCGCGACAAGTATGTCTGCTTTCAAGCAATCTCCGCCGATCAATCGATGGCAGATATTGGCCGCATTGAGTCCGATCAGCCGTCCGCGTATGCGACTTCAATGACTTCAGCGAAGCCCTCCGACTGAGTCGGCGCCTCGACCGCTGCGTAAACGTTTTTGATGCCCTGCTCGGATGCAACCTCATCGGCGGGACGTGTGGCATTGCGCGCAAGGCAAATGTCGAGCGGCGTCCTGAACCAGACGGCGATGGCAGGGATCCCTCGGTCCCGGGCCCTCGTCAGGATCGGGCTGCGTTCCGATCGCTTAACAAGGATGGCGTCGAATAGGATCGCATTCGGCTCGTCCGCTGCTCTTTGCCTGGCCCAAGTGCTCTTGCCTGAACCCTGAGGTCCCACCAGTACGTACACCATCGTCGACGGATCCGACGCCTCCAAAGCGACGTCCAGGGCAGCGAAGCACTGGGTCCACGCTTCGGCGTTTCTCTCGGGCGTGGTGACACGCCCGGCCGTCGTCTGCAGAAAGTGATCGGGGTTGATATGCACGGTCAGCCTGTCTGCTTTGGAATCACTTCAACTTCCGGGCCAGCGCCGCTCCTAGCCGACTTCGCTCACTCCGTCCGGTCGAACAGCCGCTGCGCATTGCACGTTGCCATGACATCGTTGTACGGGGCAAAGCCAAACTTTCGATAGAAGCCCTGAACCTCCCCGTTCGCGACGAGCATCACGCGCCAGACGCTTACCTGAGACAGCAGTCGAGCCATTAGCGACTTACCAACACCTCGCCCCTGATAGTCAGGGTGTACGGCAACGTCATACACGAACGCGTGGTACTCGCTGTCAGTGATGGCGCGGCATGCGCCAATCAGACGGTCTTCCGCGAATGCGAAGCAGACGATGCCACTCTTCTTGAACGCTCGAAGAATCTTGTCTCCAACCCGACCGGCGAGATCAGCGGCTTGGAACAAGTCCTGGAGCGCCTGTGCTGTGATGCCTGCACAGCTCTGGCGGTACTCAATGTTGTCCACTGGGGCTGCTTGAGACGCGTCGCGAAGTCCGCTCTTAGGCGATTCTGCTGTTGGAGCCGCGAGACCGCAATTGGCCGCGAGTTCTCGATCGCATCCGGAGCTCCAGTCGGAGAACCAATCAGTCCGCGGTCCTAACATGCGTGCCGGCGACCGCGGTCGGGTTACCCAACGAGACATTGAGGGCAGCCGCCTCGCGGGCCAACTGGAGTATGGACGCTCGGTCGAGAGGCGTGCCTTCAACCAGCACCAGAGTGGCCATGTCGTACTTGCCGCTCGGCTTCAGCCTTGGTTCAATGTGTCGCAGGTTCTTGCCGCGCCAGAAACCGAAAAGAACGCGCTGATCCTCGGCGCGGATGAGCACGACCGGTCCATTCCTCAAATACACCAGATGGCCCCACTTGACCGTCTCGGTGAGTTGCCGAGCTGCATCAAGGACCGCAGCACGCAGGGCCGCGACGTACGTGCGGCGCCACCCGCTCAATGATTTGACGTAGGCGTCAGGATTGGCGGCCGGAGTGATCTTTTGCATTGTGGAGTCATGAAGGGTGAAACGGCTAACGCAGCGCTCTGCCGGCCGACACTGGGGCCGCTCTGGACCCCAGCGGTGTCTGCCGAACGCGCCGCGCGCTAGTAGGCTCTCTCGTGGTCATGACAGTCATGCAAGTCGAGTCGATCAACGCGGTGACGCTGGCAGTGCACGACATGCGTCGCTCGGTGCGCTTTTACGCCGCGCTCGAATTCTCCGTGCGCTATGGCGGGGAGCAGGCCGCGTTCACCAGCCTACACGCGGGCTCCGGATATCTCAATTTGATCGCCCAGCCGCCCGACCGTCGCTGGTCATGGTGGGGCCGCGTGATCTTTCATGTGTCTGACGTCAACGCGTTCTACCAGCGCGCGATCGAGCAGGGAGTGACGCCAACTACCACGCCCGAGGATGCGCCATGGGGCGAGCGGTACTTTCATATCACCGACCCGGACGGCCATGATCTGAGCTTTGCCAACCGAGCGAGTCACCTCCAAGAGGCGGCAACGGCGGATGCGGCTGAGCAGCGATGACTGTCGCTCGCGCGCCAGCGCAGTCAACAACCCGCGGGACAAGCTGCTTAAAATCGTTCCCGCAATACCGGAGGATACCCATGCCGACCTACCAATACCGATGCGAGAAGTGCGGCGAGATTTTCGAGCATGTTGAACACGTCGCCGAGCATGCCACCGCGCGTTTCGAGCCAGGAACTACTCCTCTGCGCTGCCCGAAGTGCAGCAGTGAGACGGTTCAGCACTACCCTACGCAGTTCTTCGCCAAAACTTCGCGGAAGAGCTGAGCGCCGCGCCCGAGGGACGTGCTGCCTAGTGATCAAGACCATAGGGCGGCAAAGTGGTCAGGCGAGGGTCGTCAACGGGGCCTCCGGTGGTGAAGTGATAGAGCGACTGAAAGCTCGCGTCATTGAACCCCATGACCTGGTGAACCGGGTCGTCGAAGAAGCAGCCGATACCCGTGGCGCGGACTCCGGCCGCCTCGGCTTCAAGATATAGCACCTGACCGATCAGCCCTGTCTCCCAGAAGAGTCGGCGATAAAACCACGCGCCGTGCTGGCGCAGGCTGGGTTCGAATTCCGCGATCATCCCCAAGGAGAAGGCACTCTCCCCGGCGATGTCCTGACCGCAGCTAAGCTGGGCAGCCAGGACCCGCGCATCGCCCTCTTGAAGCAGGAACAAAGGCAAGCCGTCGGGACAGCCCGCTGGTGAGGTCCAATCGAAGTGTGGATGAGTCGCGCCCCGCAGCGAGTCCACTTTCGCTGGATCGCGCGCCAGCAAGTAAAGACCCGGCTCCAGGCCGTCGACCCGGTGAACGAACAGGGCGAGGTGAACGGCAGGCTCCCATGGAAGAGCGTCCCACGGCATAGGGCGCCGGCTCAGGCCGCGCTCCACTCCTGGCATGACGCGCATCAGCATGGTGAAGAAGCGGCTGGCCGAGATCGAGGTTGTGCCATCGAACGCGAGTGCGCTTCGTCGCTGGCGGATCACCTGCGCCGCGCTTGTCTGACCGGCGTCGGGCCGGGGCGCATCATGACTCGGGTCCGCGTAGGGCGACGCTTGATTCAGTTCGACGACCTTGTGCTCCGTGTTCGACTTCCACGACGCGACCACCACCTGATCAATGATCTTCCATTGCACCGGCTCGTCTCGACTCAGCCGGTTTGCCTTGCCGTGCCAGATGTGTCTCGTCACATTCGCAAACAGCATCAGCGGCGAGGGACAGAGGCATACAGCGCGTCGTGCTGGTCGCGGGACCGGCAGCTTGATCGTCAGGCCAGAGGACGGCGATGCAATCAGGATGCTCGCGCTCTGCCCCCTCGAAGTCGTCGGCTCGATCGACGCCCAACAACGCGGCAAGCGTGTCATCGGCCAGACCGTCCAACAGCAGCATGCGCCAGCCGAGCGTTTGGGCCGCAATGCGCACACTGCCGATCGCGTGCCCCACGTCGTGCTGGCAATAGCGAAAGGCGCGCTCACCGTACTTCCACGCCTCGCGCCAGATAATCGAGGCAAAGCCAATAAGAAAGGACTGCGGCGGGAATCCTTGCAGCAGCCGCATGAAGCTTTCCTTCGACCACTGTGCTCGGAGCTCCAACGCATGCTCCCTGGCCGCGTAGTGATAAAGACCCGGACCCGGCGAAAGGCCGTCAACGGCGTCGATAAGCAAATAAGCTTCGGTCGGGTGCAGGTTTCCGCTGGACGGATTGCTTCGCAGCGCCCAGCGGACTTCGCCGGCCTGCTTCCAGGCCGAAATCGCTAGCGAGTATTCAAACAGGCGCGACAGGCTGGGAAGGTTGAGCGACACGCTCGCGATGGCGCCGGAGCGATACAGGTCTTCGTACAGCGGCGAGGCCGGCGCGTCCTCGGGTTTCAGCCGCGGTAAGGAAAAGAGCGGCGCTCCCTTGTAGCGTCGAAACGGATCCGGTTGATTCGCCCAGTCCAGTGAGCCCGGCGCGCGCGCGAAGTGCGAAAAATGGTGCTTCGTCTCCTGGTGGTAGCGCATGACCCTGTCCAGGGCGTTGGGCGCCGGCGCAGATGCAGAGTGCTCAGTTCCCTCGATCACGGGCCAGTCCCTCGCCGCAGAGTCCATCGGGCTCGTTCAGTAGTCGTCAGCTACTGGACTCGATTTCAAGGCGCATGGTGCGCCATCGGCCGCGAAGCCACTGATGGCTGTGACAGTGCATTACGGTCGCGTTCGTTGACGTGCTTCTTGAACTGCTCAGCGCTGCAGTCTCGGCTGCCGTCGCCGGCGCCTGCAACTCCATTCGACGCACTGGCTCAATTCTTGTCCGACAGCATGCTCCGGAAATGAGCGGCCCGTTCTACTAGATGAAGCATCTGGGCTGCCGCATGAATCGTCGACCGATGACGCGTGGAATTGGGCCGGGGAGAAATGTAGACCGCCATTTCTCGTGCAAGGTCGAGTTGCGTGTCAGACGCCTCTGCCAGTAACCCAATCACCAGATTCTCCAGCGCGATCACGCGAATGCGAAGCTGCACCAACTCGGCCATTGTCAGCTGGGGAAGCCGCGGCCTACCTTTGTCTGATGTCAGGACTTTTCGCGATCGGTGAGGTCCCGCGCCGCCTTCGCTCTCCCACCTGGAAAGCGCCGATCGGCGCTGCTTTGAACGGTCTGAGAGATCCAGCTTCTTGTCAGGCATGAGTAACTCGCGCACGGGCTCGGGCAGTGACCGTAAAGCGTTGTTCCGACTCTTGTCAAACCGCTCACTGCGCACGGCAAAAGGGGCATTTGTCACGGTACCGCGCTACCAGCCTGAACTGTTGCGCGATTGGGACCGTGCCAACGGCTACATTCCGTCCAACGTGTGAGAAGCAAAGCACGCGGCGACGTGACCCCACACTGCCTTGTTGTCGACTATTGGCTAGGTCACAGAGTTCTCGATGAGGACTGAGGCCAGGCACAGTCGGTGCGCGAGTTCTATCGAAACGGACCAGAAGGGGAGTTCGGAATCACACGACCCGCTTGGACGGCGATTGCGCCCGACCGCGGGACCGCAGCGGTCGTCTGGGACGGCGCTCGAATCCTTTGGACAGGGACGGCCTACTAGCGCAGCGGGTCTACGGGCCTTGTGACAAAGTAGAGGCAAACTCGCTGGCGAATTAGCTGCGCTGGCGGTGAACGGCCAAAGGCCGACGCTCGCACTAGCTCGAGACGCTCCCGAAAGCTGCCGGTCGGCTGTACGCTGAATCGCCTGCTAGCCGGGGCCGAGCCCACAATTCCGTTAGTACTGTAAGTTGCGACACTCAGTGTGCACTTTAACCAGCAGAATCAACGATCTGGAGTTGAAGTGAATGTCCAACTTTTCCCTCAAACGCCAATTATCCTGCATTCGGATTGACGGCTAAATCGAGTGCAGGCGGCACGGCCGGCTCGGCAGTGCCATCGTGCGTGTTTGGTGTTCGAAACCTTCGTGGCATGGCGAAAGGAGAACAAGATGCCAGACGTGGTTCCGTTTTTGACCTATGAGGACGGCATTGCCGCCCTAGAATGGCTGGCCGAAGTGTTTGGATTCACGGAGACAGCTCGCTTCACGTCTTCCGATGGGAGGCTTTCTCACGGAGAAATGTCGATTGGGGATGGACTAATCATGTTGGCCAGTCCGTCGCCGGACTATGAAGGCCCCAAGCGACATCGCGACAACTGCGAGATTGCCGCCTCATGGTCCGCTCTGCCATGGATCATTGATGGTGTTCTCGTCTATGTTGAGGACGTCGATGAGCACTATGCTCGGGCTAAGGCCGCAGGAGCCGTTATCTTGTCTGAACCGGAGGATGGGCCGCCAGCGCGACGATATCGAGTTGAGGATCTAGAAGGACATCGATGGATGTTCATGGCACGAAACTAGTCCGCACGCTATTCACAATCGCAACGGGAGTGGAACGCGGTGCCGCCTAACAAAGGGTTGGAGCTGACAGGCAAAAGCGACACGCCCTTTGCAAAGAGAAGAGCAAAGGGCGCGCCGCTTTTGCCTGCAGCTCATCCCGGGCGTAAGGCACCTCAAAACCCGATACGCCCGCATATGAGTGACCCATTCGTCTTCATCAGCTACTCACGACAAGACCGGCACTTCGTCGATCGACTGTCACGGGAACTGCAACTCGCTGGCGTACGCACGTGGACCGACACGCAGAACATAGCGCCAGGCGCAGACTTTCGCACCGCAATATCCAAGAGTCTGCAGGACGCAAAAGTACTCATCTACGTGTCTAGCGCTCACTCGGCCGGATCTGAGTGGATGCAGCATGAACTTCGAGCCTTTTCAGACCGCCCAGGAACTCAAGTTCTGCCGCTAGTCCTGGACGAGGCTGGCAGGCATTCCATGCCCGAGTCCCTTCGAACAATCCAGTGGCTAGACTTCACTGGCGATTTCGATCAGCCGCTCTCATATTTACTCAAGGCCCTGCATTCGCTCCGGGGAAACTCGCCCCGTAGAGTCACGAGAGCCAAGGTCCAAGGGGTACTGTTTTCCTCAGCTACGCAAGCGAAAATTCAGACTTTGTCGGTTCATTGAAGACATTCCTTGCAGGGCGCGGCTATTCATTCTGGGACTATCTGGCAAGCAAGCGGAACTACCAAGTGACTACACGCTTGAGTTAGAAGAACGAATATCGAACGCTGAAGCAACCCTCAGCGTAGTTTCACCCGATTGGAAGAGATCGACCACAGCCTTGCAGGAACTTCACTTCTCCAGGAACTCGGCAAGCCCGTCTTCATCCTTCGAGCGGAGGCGCTTGGGCCAACGCTGGCACTCGCTGGCCTCACGTTCATCGATTTCACAGTATCTCAAGAGGAAGGCTTCTCAAAGCTCGCTGAGGAAATGGCGAGTGTTGGCCTGTAAATGAGCGGCCGTCGCCGGCCAGTAGCAGTCAAGGAGTCGCCTAGCCTACTCGCCCCGATAGCGGACAATCCACGCGACCAGAGAATCTCAACTTGAACTACCCTATCTGCCTTGCTGCCTGACCTTCCATCACCAATTGCACTCTGCAAGAACCGAGGCGGCCTTTGTCGAGGATGACTTGGGATCATGCAAGGGTAGTTGGAGGTGCGTGCGTCTTCTTTGCTCTACCTATGCTGCAAGGGGCGCACTACCAGCGAGCGTTCAAGCAAGCGTGATGACAGTTTCACTGCTTGTCGTGCTCAGGCTTGGGGGCCGCGGGAGGTGGACAAGGCGTTTCGATCCCTGGTAGTGCGACCGTGGCAGTTCGCAATGACTTGGATCCTGCTAGCACTCTTCTCCTTCGGCGTTTGGACAACTTCGACTGGTCAGTCTTCTTGGAGTTTGTGCTCGCGGCTAGTTTCGTCTGGGCTGTCAATTGCGTCGCAATTCTTCTTCAAAGTAGAGTTCTCAGAAGGCCGCACGACGAGAAGCAAGGGCCTGATCGATCTCATTCATGACGCTTTGATGAATGCGCCGGTCTACTTCTGCCAACCGGTGAACCGGCGCATGTCGGCCAACTGCGGCCATGCGATGAGCCGCACTGACCTGCCTAATAGCGGTCATTCGTCTCGCTGCAAAGCGGACCCGTAGCTGCTAGTCCGATGTACTGCCTTACGCACTGCAGCCTCGTGCGACGACGGCAAAAGAGAAAACGGCCGGCGCGGCACTCCGCGTCGGCCGTTTTCGCTACCGCAGTCGGGAAGGCGACTACTTGCTCGCGACCTTTTCGCTGGCGGCCGCCTTCTCGCCGGCTTCCGCAATCAGCCGTTCCTGTTGTGCGGTCGCCTGCGGAACATCCTCTTCGCCGACCGTAACCAGGCCGAGGCGCTGCGCTTCCCTGAGTTCCGCCACGACCTGGGCGCGGGAGATCGGAGCTTCCGCAACCTCGGCAGTGGCGTCCATCGCTGCATTGTTCAGGGACTCACAGCCCGCCAGAAAGACAAGCAGCGTGGCGGCAGCGGCGCTCAACACATAACTCTGATGCTGTCGTTTCATTTCCGACTCCTCTCAAAATTGGCACCCGGCCGCCGGTTGCCATCTTCCGTGACTCGCGCTTGACGTGGGCGGCCCACGTCCGCGGGGCGATCCCCGCAACCTAGAGGCGTCATGCGCCGCCTCATATCTCGACAGACGCGATCCGACGCCTGAGTCCGACAATTGCGTGAATATTCACGCGAGCATCCGCGACTGACGACGACATCCCAAGGCCCCTGACGTGCGACCGCACAGGAGTCGACGACCATTGCGCACCGCGAAGTCATCGCTGCACTACGCCTGAGCGGGCCGCCACCAGCAACGCCTGTGCCTGTTGGGCCTGCGCCAGCGCTGCGCGATCGTGATCGGCCAGCGACGCGACGCCGCTCAGAACGCTGAGGGAAGCGACGCTCGCCAGTGCGAGCACGAGTGCTCGTTGCAGTAGTTGTTTCATGACCGTTCTCCTGGTTCAGTACAGGCTGTCTCTCACTTGCCTGTACTCCACTGGACGGGCTGGCGCGGCAAAACCTGACATTTCAGCGGGCTGCAGGATTCCGACTCTGAGAGGGGTGCCGATGTCAGAAATGGCCGGCCGATTACGTCTAGTAGGTTGGAGACTGGTTGAATGCGGACGAGAAGCTGGTCGCAGGTGCTTGCCCCGAGATTGATGAATACAAGTGCGACTCAGCGCCGGTGCGGCAGATTGCGCATCGTCGGGAATCGGGGTTCAATCACCGTACTGTGCGATCGCCGGGAGGAAAGCATGGCGACCATCACGCTGTTGCTTCAGCGGGTTCGGGAGGGCGAGCAGGCCGCGCGCGACTCGCTCTTTGAGCTCGCCTATGACAGCCTCAAGGGGCTGGCGCGGTCACGTCTGAGAAGCGATGGCCGCGGCAACCACCTCGATACGACGGCGTTGGTGCACGAGGCCTACCTCCGGTTCGTGAACAGTGGTGAACTGCGCGCCGATGATCGGCGGGCGTTCTTCGCTTACGCGTCAAGCGTGATGCGCTCGGTCATCGTCGACAGTGCACGCGAGCGACTGGCAGAACGGCGCGGCGGCGACGTGATGCAGGTAACGCTATCGACCCAGATTGCCGAAAACATACCCGCGGACGACCAGGGCATCCTCCAGGTGCACGAGGCGCTGATCGCGCTGACCGAGGCCGACCCGCGGGCCGCGCAGGTAGTCGAGATGCGCTACTTTGGCGGCTACACCGAGCAGGAGATCGCGGACGCGCTCGACATCAACGTACGCACGGTGGCCCGCGACTGGGAGAAGGCACGGCTGCTGCTCGAAGTCGCTTTGAAGTGAGCTTCCATGGGCAACGCCGTGTCCTTTGACGGGTCAACCCCCAATGCACAGGACGCATCGAGGCAGACGGATGACGTTCGATGCCAACGCGCTGGCCGCGATCAGCCGCCTGCTGGACGAAGCACTCGCCCTCGATGTCGCCGACCGCAACGCCTGGCTGGAAGCGCTGCCAGCGGAACACGCGCCGCTCGTGCCCGCGCTGCGGCAGATGCTGGATCGCGCGCAGTCTTCATCCACGTTGCTACTCGATCGCCTGCCTCGACTCAGCGACGACGCCCGGCACGAACGCATCACGCGGACGCTGAAGACTGGCGATCGTGTCGGTCCATATGAACTTGTGCGCGAACTCGGCAGCGGTGGCATGGCCGAAGTCTGGCTGGCGCGCCGCGCTGACGGCGCGTACAAGCGGGAGGTGGCACTCAAGCTGCCAAAGCTGACGCGGCTTCGGCGCAACCTGGAACGGCACTACGAGCGCGAGCGCGACATCCTCGCCAGCCTTGAACACCCGCACATCGCCCGACTGTACGACGCGGGGCTCGCACCCGACGGGCTGCCTTACCTGGCGATGGAGTACGTGCAGGGCCAGCCGCTCACCGCCTGGTGCGACACACACCGCGTTGGCTTGCGTGACCGCCTGAAGCTGCTGCTGCAGGTGAACGAAGCCGTGAAGTACGCCCATGATCGACAAGTAATCCATCGCGACCTGAAGCCGTCCAACGTGTTCGTCACCGCGTCGGGGCAGGTGCGGCTGCTCGACTTCGGCATTGCGAAGCTGCTCGAGGACGACGAAGCCGATGGCTCGCCGCTGCATCTTTACACACGTGCGCTTACGCCGGACTACGCCAGTCCGGAACTGCTGCGCGGCGAAGCGGTAGATTCGCGCGCCGACGTGTACTCGCTTGGCGCCTTGCTCTATGAACTGCTGGCGGGCGATCGGCCGTACCGACTGAGCTTCGCGGGGCCGCCGGCGCAACTGGCGGCGGCGATCGAACAACTATGGATCGTTCGACCCAGCGATGCGGTGGTGCCGGGAGCCGGCAGGGCGCGGGCAACGACCGACGTGCGCCTGGTGGGACGGCTGCGCGGCGATCTGGACGCAATTGCGCTGAAGTCGCTGGCCCTCAACGCGAATGAGCGGTACGCCAGTGTCAGCGAACTGGCGGCTGACCTGCACCGTTACCTAAGGGGCGAGCACGTGCTGGCAGTTCCGGACAGGATCAGAACGGAGGATCTTGTCGCGCAGCTGTCCCGAAATCCAAACGTGCGGGTTCGACACCGCGTGCCGGTGGACCCGACAGTTCGAGCGGCAAAGCCGTTGGCGGTCGCCAAAGGCGGAAAACGCGTCATAGTCGAGGTCGAGCTGATCGGCCCCGAATCGGCGCCGGGCGCCTGGGCGCGAGCGTACGAAGTTACTCTGCGAGACGGCTTCAACATCGAAGACGAGGTCGCGACAACCATTCTCGAGGCGGTCCGGGCGGCTTTGGACAGCGGCTCGCTCGGCAGTGGCTGGCGACTCAAAGTCGAACTTGCTGACGGCACCGAGCCCGCGTGACGCAAATCGCTGCAAGCTCGGTGGGCACATGATGTTCGCCGTTGACGAAACACATGCGGCTCTTCCGGTCGAAGAACCTGTGGTCGACCGCTGAGTGAGTCTCTGACACCAGGCAGGCGTTGCATGACTTTGAATGCGCTCACCGGTGGACCAGGGTCGGGCAAAACGACAGTCATTGCCGCGCTACGCGAGGAAGGGTTCGAGTGCGTTCCCGACGTGGCCCGCGCCATCATTCAGGAAACGAATTCGGCAGGGCCTCAGCTTCCGCCGCCGGCGCCGGCCAGTTCGCGGAACAGATACTGAGCCGCGAAACGGCGCAGTACCGTAGCAAGGCACGTGCCGCCGGTCCGGCGTTCTTCGATCGTTGCGTATTGGACGCCTTGGGAATGCTCGATCAACTGGCGCTGTATCGGTGAAGGAATTGGCAATCCTCTGCTGGCCGAGTATTCGTACTCTCGGACAGCGTTCATCTTTCCTCCCTGGGAAGAGATCTACACGACGGATGACGAACGCGACCAGACGTTCGCGGATGCTGTCGCGGTGCACGCCGCAGTGACGGCCTGGTACCGCAGGTGCGGCTACGATCTGGTTGAGGCGCCGCGCGGAACGGTGCATGAACGATGCAACTTTATCGTCCAGCGCTCAGCCTGAGGTGGGGACGAGTTGCGGCCTTTGGCAGCCGTAAGTCGGGTATGCGCCCCCAGTATTCGGTGCCAAGGTGAGCTTAGTAAAGTCCGTTTTCGAAGGAGAAGACGGGCATGAAGAGGTAGCGGTTCAGCGACGCAGCAGATCCTCGGGTACCTGAAGGCGCCCGATAGCGCACCCTTCCCCGTTCCCAAGCTCTTAGCTGAGTATTGAAACGATGGCTGAAAGCAGGAGATTCGAAGTCAGGAGAGCCGACGAATCCGACGCAGCGGCGATCATTGAGTTGCGACAGACGCTGTCAGCCGAGACTTCGTACATGCTCTGGGAGCCAGCGAGTTCAAAGACTCGATTGAAGAGGAAGCCAAGCGGATCACCCGGCTAAACGGGCGTGACAACTGCTTGATGATTCTGGCTGAGGAGGACGGCCATCCGATCGGAACGCTTAGCGCTTACGGTGGCGAGACGCGGCGAATGCGTCACCGGGCGATATTGGCGGTCGGGGTCGTCAAGGCGCACTGGGGTAAGGGGATTGCAACGGCCTTGCTTGAGTACGCACTCAGATGGTCGCGCGAGAAACAACTGCGCCGCATCGAGCTGACAGTGCATGTTTCTAATCGCAGGGCCGTCGAGGTGTACGAGCGCTGCGGCTTCCAGGTCGAGGGCGTCCGGGCGGAGCTCCCTCCTGGTCGACGGCAACTACGTTGACGAATACCTGATGGCTGTCATCAACGATGTCTAGAGCCGGCGAATTGCGGACAAACCTAAACCCGTCGAGAATTACCCAAGAGCAGCCCGTTCCGTGCTCAATGGCGTGCCCTAACCTCAGAACGCGAAAGCCGATCACCGGCTGCGGTCGCCGGCCATCGAAGCCTTTCCAATCTGGGAGTTCGTGACGGACGAGGAGCATCGTCCTGATCGGGACGAAACTTGGGTTCGTCCACGGCGCGCGAAGGGTTGGCCTGCTCACTTGTTTCTCCGTTGCCAGGGAGGTTCAAGTGCCAATCACCAGTTTCCCTTACGACGCCACGCTCAGTGGCAGTGACCTCTCCGCTCTCCTCCTCGGGGCGGACCTTGGGACGGCGGTTGAGATCACGCTCGGTCGCCATGTCGCCCTTTCATGGGATGCAATCACCGGACCTGTCACCTCACGTCAGGGCCGGGAAGGTGACGCCTGCTGGGAGGTCGTCACTGCCGAGTACACAGTCGTCTGGTCCGCCGTGCTCACGGAAACCGTAACCAAGACAAGTAAGCCTTTACCGATTCTGAACAGGGCCGGCGGCGCGGTAAGCGGCGCAGGTCAGGTCATTGCGGGAATCGGTGGCGCGTTGCTCACATGGGCCGGCTTTGCCGCCGTCACGCCTGCGGCCCCGGCTGCGCCAATCGGCGCTGTCGGCGGCGGAATTATCACGGGAGTTGGTGCAGCCGTCGCGGGTGTGGGCGAAGTCCTGAAGTGGCTTACCGATCGCGAGAGTCGAAGCGTGGACCACGACCTACCAGGAGTCAGGCCGGAAGACCTTCACGGTGGACTCGTTCACGCGGATCGAGTGCGATCCGGGGCAGCAGTACCCGACGATCCAGGTGCCGCACCCTGCCCCAACGTACGAGTTCCTGCTCAGTCAATGCGTCGCGGCGATTGGGTCTGCACTGGCATCCTCGGGTCAACTGCATCCGCCGCGCTAGCCAGGCGATTCTGATGACTTTGGAGCGAACGAGATGAGCACACGCCGTGGAAGGAAGCCGTTGCCCGAGATCTTTGGCGGAAGGACAACGATGATCCGAGCGACACGCCCGGGCCGGAAATATTTGGTGAAGAGCTGGATGCAGCGTGCTCGCCCGAGTTCATCACCCGGCCACCGCCCGCCTGCAGCACGGAAACCATCGAGGTGCCGGCGTTCCGCGGCGAGTTCTGCTGGTTCGTTTTCCCGGGCTCTGAATGGGAGGCAACGTCGCCGGTCCCCAAGCTGATCGAGGCCCAAGCGTTCTTCAGGAAATACTGTTTGTACTTCAACTTTTCGCGAAAGACGCTGGCTGCCGACCGTGCCAACGACTACGAAGGGTGGTTCGCAGATTGGAAGGCGCGGGTGAGGGACAACGTGATCCCGGACCGACACATCCCGGCGTTGCGTCGGCGCGTGGTTGTTCAGAACCCCGGCCTCGCTTCGGCTCAGATCGATGACCTCGTGGCGAGCGAGATCCGGAAGATCCTGAGGGCAGCGACAATCCCCGCGGGCCTCCACGACGAGTTCTACCGGCAGATGGTGCAGCTCCAAGCGGACGTGGCGGGCGCCGGATGCCGCGACACCCTGATCCTGTTCATCGACGAGTACATCTGCTACAACCCGAAGCCCACACGCGCGTCGGCTTGCCAACTCAAGTTCAATCAGATCGGGATCACCGCCGTCGATTCGGCAAGCCGTAACGTTCTCGCCCACGAGATGGTGCACCTGCTGGGCAAGCCCGAGCCGAACCGCGGCGGTAAAGTGACGTGGGAACACGAAAGGTGCACGAACTCGGTACTGCACGTGACCCGGTCCGACTGGTGGGTGCCATTCCAGTTCGCGGACCTGCTTTCATCCGCCGCTTACCAGGAAGTCATCCGGAACCAAAACAGAGCCACGGTCCGCCTCATCGAACGCGTTCAGTAGCTTCGCGGCCAGGCGTTCCAGGTACATCGTTGACATCCTCCCGGTCCTGAAGGGCGGGGTTTCTCGGGGATACTGATGAACGGTTCCGGGTTCAGCAAAGCATTGGCCGCGCTGAAAGATCAAGGAGGTGCCGGCGCTTGGCAAACGATCCGCCTGGACGCGCTGCGATTCACTCCGCGAGCTTGCGCAGCACCGCGCCCCAGCGTTGGGTTACCACGCGAGCGATCATGTCGTTACCGCCGCCCGCGGCCACCGGGACGATGTAGCGGATGGGCTTCGTCGGGAACCCCTGGGCGCGAACGAGGCCGGGAAGGCATAGCGGCGCTCCAGATACCTGAAGCAGCTGGCGTCGTTTCATGCAAGTCTCCATCGCGGGGTCAGACCCGCATGGTGGCGCCGCGACGACCGGCAGTAAAAAGGAAATGGCTGATCGCTTGGTGCATTGGCCGAGGATCTGTAGTGGCCTTGACTTGTCCTGTGCTCGCTAAGGCAGCTTGGAACGCGTGTAATTGGCGCAAGCCGTGAAACAGAGCCCGTCGCAGCCGGATGTCTGTCAGCGGACTGCAGGCGGCTCTTGGCCAGCACCGCGCCCCTTGCGCGTCGCGGCAGGTGGATCTCGGCCGAGACACGCCGTCCACGGACGCGTTCTGGCGCATCAGGCAGCGGTCAACGCCGCAGCGCCAACTATCCTCCAGCCGTCCTGCGCAAGAACGGGCTCAGCACATCCATTGGAAGCGGAAACACGATGGTCGTGTTCTTGTCCGCACCGATCACCGTTAAGGTCTCCAGGTAACGCAGCTGTATCGCCTGCGGTTCCTGGGCCAGCACCTTGGCGGCCTGATAGAGCTTTTCCGAAGCCTGCAGCTCACCTTCGGCATGGATCACCTTCGCGCGCCGTTCGCGTTCGGCCTCGGCCTGCCGAGCAATCGCCCGGATCATGGATTCCGTCAGATCGACCTGCTTGATCTCGACGTTAGAGACCTTGATTCCCCACGAATTGGTTTGCGCATCCAGCGCCTGCTGGATATCGAGGTTGAGTTTCTCCCGGCCCGCGAGCATGTCGTCGAGCTCGTGCTTTCCCAAGACCGATCGCAATGTGGTCTGCGCCAATTGGCTCGTCGCATTGCGATAGTTCTCCACCTGGATGATCGCCTTTTCCGCATCGATCACACGGAAATAGACGACCGCGCTCACCTTGACGGACACGTTGTCCCGCGAAATCACGTCCTGAGTCGGCACCTCGAGCACAAAGGTACGCAGATCGACCTTCACCATCTGTTGAATTGCGGGAATGAGGATCACCAGGCCTGGCCCCTTCACCTTCCAGAATCGCCCCAGCGTGAAAACGACGCCGCGCTCGTACTCGCGCAGGATCCGAATCGACAAGGACACCACAATGGCCAACAGAACGACCAGGCTGGCCCAGGCAAGGTCCCAGATCATGAATTCACTCCTTTCAGTTCGTCCGATTGCGGTTCGACGACCAGCGTGGCGCCATCGAATCCGCTTACACGTACCCGCTGGCCCTGCACCAGCGGAATCGCGCTGCGCACGTTCCAGATCTCGCCCTGAACTGTCGCCCAGCCATTGCCGGTGAACTCTTCGAGCACTTCGCCAGTAGCACCGATCAGTGTCTTGTGGCCGCTTACCACCGGGCGGACACGTGCCTGCACCCCCAGCCGAACAATCATGAATACAAAGAGGCTACTGATGACAGCAAGCGTCAGGATCAAAGGCATCGGAATGCCGTAGCCGGGAATGTCGGTGTCGACAAGAATGACGGCGCCAATCAAGAAGGCGAGAATTCCGCCGACGCCGAGAACGCCGGAACTGGGGATGAAGACCTCGGCTACAAGGAATGCGATCCCAAGCGCGATGAGGCCCAGGCCGGCGAAGTTGATGGGGAGCATCTGGAATGCAAACAGCGCCAACAACAGGCTGATCCCGCCGATCACGCCTGGCAGCACGAGACCGGGATGGGAAAACTCGAATAGCAGGCCATAGATCCCGAGCATCATCAGCAAGAGAGCGAGACTCGGTGAGGCGATCACAGCCAGCAGCCGCGTGCGCCAGCCGGGATCGAAGGCCACAAGTTCTGCCCCTGCCGTTTCCAAAGTCACTGACTTTCCGTTGACTGCAACCTGCGTGCCGTGCACGCGATCCAGGAGGCTGCGCACGTCCGGTGCGATGTAGTCGACGACCTTAAGTTTCTGTGCCTCCGCGGCCGTGAGGCTGACCGCCTCGCGCACCGCCTTCTCGGCCCATTCAACGTTGCGCCCGCGCAGCTGTGCGAGGCTGCGAATGTACGCAGATGCGTCATTGATCTGCTTCTTCGTGAGCGCGCTTCGTTGCCCTGTCGATGCGGGTTTGTCTTTGTCGGGTGGCGCTTCCGTCGGCCGCTCGTTAGGTTGCGCGTCGGGTTCCGTCTCTGTCCCACCGATGCCAATTTGCACGGGTGTCGCGGCGCCCAGGTTGGTGCCAGGGGCCATGGCCGCGATGTGGCTTGCGTACAGGATGTACGTCCCGGCACTGGCAGCGCGTGCGCCGCTCGGGAAGACCAATGTGGCGACCGGGATCGGCGAGGCCAGGATTTCCTTGATGATGTCCCGCATCGCGGTGTCCAGCCCGCCGGGCGTGTCGAGCTTCAGCACGACCAGGCTGGACCCGCCTTCGACCGACCGCTTCAGGCCTTTCGAGAAGTAGGCCGCAGAGGCGGGCGTGATCGCACCATCGATCGTCAGCACCGTGACCGGCGCTGGGCTTGCCGCTACAAGCAGCGGCACCATCAACAGAATCAATCGTCGCGGCATCGACAACACCTCGACCGGCCGCGAACTGCTACCAGCAGTCCGGCAGACACGTCGCGGACCTCGGTGGCCGGCGGCGCGCGGGTTCGCGAAAGTCCACGGCCAGGCTGCAACTATTCTGCGCTCAATCTTCGTGTCGTGTTTCGCCGCCGTGACCCATACGCATGGGCACGGCGGGACCCCGTCGCGGGCAGCGCCGCGCCCTCCCCTCCCGCATCGGCCACCGGAGGACGTTCGAGTCCGGCAGGTACCGTCCTCACTAACGGACCCGGCTCCAAAGGACTTGCCTCCCCATCGCATGCATGGGACGAGCAACTATGGGTGGCACCTCCTCGACGAGTTTGAGGATCCGCGGCCGGAACTCAGATGACCGGCGCAGACATCCAGTGCGTCTGCGTCCCCCGGCGGCGAGCGTTCAGCCGACTTCGGCCAAATCCGGCCATGGCGCCCGTCCGGCGACCTGGCCCGATCGCGCGCGCGTTCCGACTCCGCCCAGATTCGTCTCCTGCGCTACGGGCACTGCATTACGGGCACGGAGCATGTCGCCTCGCCCTGCAGCGCGCAGCTCGCGCAATCGCGTTGGATGCGCTTGGTCTAGCGAACGAGTGCAATCAGCCAGTTCGCCATGGAAAGCCACGTGATCGCTCTGCGCGAAGGCGATGCGCGCCGGGACCGCGGCAATCAGCAGCGCCGCGCCCCAGCCGAAGGCCGGATGCAATCGGCGGTGGCGCACGGTATCAATCGCCACGACCAGGATGACGCAAACGATCGTCACCGCGAAGAACGCGGGCAGGCCCGCCTGCTTGAGTGCGTCGATCGGTAGGCGCGCGACCGCCGGCGTCAGCATCCCCACGGTGGCGAGCAACATCAGCCTCTTGTGCGTCGCGCTACGGCGTCGCATGGCGAGCGCGCTCCCAACCAGGATTGCAAACACGAGCATGTCGGCGAGCGGAATCGCCAGGAACATCTGCGGCGTCACGTGCGGCGTCGGCGAAAATCCGCGGCGCCCGGCATCGAGCGCAGCCGCCACGCCAACGACAACGACCAGCATCGCGACCCCGGCGCCGGCGACTCCGAGCCGGCGGTGCAGATCGGCACGACCAAACTCGACGAGCGCAGTCTGGGCGATGAACAGTCCAAGCCAGGCCGACATCACGAGGCCGTGCACGAACAGCAGATTCGATAGCGGCGGAGCGCCGAACCAGCCCTTTAGATAGAAAGTCGGCGCGAATCCGGCAAAGACGACCACCAGGACGAGAGTCAGGGCGCCGACAAACAGCGGCCGATCGGGTCGCGCGGTGCGCACCGATGGCGATGTGACGACGGGTGTGGCGGACACGGGAGCGTCCCGGGGAAAATGCGTCGGTCGCGATCTTTGCACCCGCGTTGCAGCAAGTCCAGCCGTCACGCAGGCGCGGTGGGCATGCCGGCGTTCCTGGGGCACACCCGATACGTGCCAATTGCGGCCGTTACCGAACGCCATCAGAATTGCTTGAACGCGCACGCGATGCTGTGTCCCCAGCCAACAGCTCACCAACTTTTGAAAGGTACGGCCATGCACTGCCGAGCGACTTCCAGCCCGCCACAGGCAGCAAGGCACTGGCTGGCAGCATGCGCGATCGCACTCGGTGTTACAGCCTGCAGCGACGAAGCTCCTGGGGATTCCAGTTCCACGCCGCCGCCACCGCCACCGCCGCCCCAACTGCGGCTCGAAGGGCTTTACTCCGGGTCGATCACGCAACCTGACTACAGCTTGTCGTTGCTCGTGCTGGAAGACGCGACGATTTGGGGCATCTATGCCTCACGCGCAGCTATCCCCGTGGCGTTTGGCGTCCTGCAGGGAGCCGGCGTCCGCAACAATGTGACGGGAAACTACCTCGGAAGCCCGGACGGACGGAATTACCCTTACAACAGTGCAGGGCTGCCTGGCCAGATCCTCGGCTCTTACACGGCGGCGGATGCCTTCACGGGCTTCGCGCCCGGCCTTCCTCCGCCGATACCAGCAGCCCCATGGCCCTTTTCTACGACGCGTGTTTCGGGGACAACCTACGACTATGACTCCGGCGCACAACTCGCCGATGCCGCCGGAAATTGGGACGTGGTGACGCCGCGCGGGGGGTCAAACCTAACTGTCTTGGCGACCGGCGTCGTAGGAGGCAGCTTGGCGGGATGTCAAGTCAGTGGCAGTTTGACTCCTCGCGCAGGCGGGAAGAACGTCTTCAATGCCAACCTGGTATTGGGTCCGACGCTTCCGCTGGCCGTCTGCGACATCACCGGCCCGGCATCGGGCGTTGCGGTCATTACTTTTGCATCCGCGACCCGACGGCAGTTGATGGTCGCCGTGCAGAATCAAGCGCGAACGCTGGGCGTCGGTTTCTTCGGGGATGCGCCGCGCTGAAGTCGGGTGTCCGAGCGCGGCCGAGACCAATAGCAGTCGATACGGCCTGGCTTTCGCTTCGCCCGCAAGCGGACAACGGGATCGCGTGTCCGGCGAACAACCTGAATGGGAGAGCCTGATGTCTGCGCGGCCTCTCACGGTCGTGACTGAGCTTCTTTACCCGCGAGACGACTTCGAACAAGTTGTTCAGGAGACGCTCGCATCGCGGCGACGGCATTGAGTTGCCATGGCTGTTGACCACGCTCGCCTGCAGGCTGTTCTTGAAGCCTGGGAGGCGAACTCGGGCGGGCGGTGCCTGCCGTTCGCGTGCCGCCGTGCACGAAATCGGACACGCAGAACTCGGCTGCGCCTACGGGCTGCGGGCGGCCGCGACGATGGCGCAGAGCAAGTCGGTCGAGCGGTCCGCGTCCGCCGCGCGAACACGGTACCGTACCCCCAATGAAGGTTTGATTTAACTCGCGGTCCTCGCCGATTACATTGGCACAGTGCCTGCGCGGGGGGCCCATGGACCAAGAAACCGATGCGATGCAAGGGATCGTGCTCGGCGTCACGGCCGGAGCGATGCTCTGGGCCTTGATGATCTACGTCGCGCTGATCCTGTAGTCGCACCCAGTTCAAGGCGTTCAATACGGCGTCGCGCCCGCTGACGGGCCCGATGGACCTCGCGCGCCCCGCAGGCGCACGGTTCGTAGCGAGAACGACCGCTCGTGCGACCGCTCGCGCCGCCGTCAGTGACCGCAACAGCCGCCGACTTGTTGCACGAGCGGGCACTTGACCGTGCCGTACGAACAGAAGACGCAACAGTCGCCCGGCTTGGGGTGCAAGACTGCCCTGCAGTGCGCGCACTCGTAGAACCACTGGCAGGCCTCCGTGGGCATGGTTTCTGCCTTCACATGGCCGCACTCGGGGCAGGTGATGGACGACTGCAATCGGATGTTCGTCATCGCCGCATGATGCCGCCAGGCACTTCGCTCCGCGCGTCCATACACTGGCCACGGATCATGGACGAAGGACCGAACAGAGCGCGGTGTGGCGCGGTTGTCCGGGCCGCGATGGGCTGCGTCCCGCTCAATGGCCGAATGAACGGGGATCGAGTCCCCTGGCCTCCCTACCCCACCCCGGCCGCGTCCATCGCGGCAGATGCCCGTCGCATCACACAAGACGACGCGCCTCGCGGGCGGGTTCGTTGCGCTGATCGACCGCCTAGTGCCTGCGCCGACGCAAGGCTGCTACACCGACGAGGCCAAGACCTAGAAGGGCGAGGGTGCCGGGCTCGGGTACCCGCAGGAAGCCGCGGATCTCGCCGCCTGGGAACGCGGTCGTGTGGATATTGAAGTAGGCCGTGCCGTTGGCCATGCCGTTCAGCAGTGCGGCGCGCGCGCCCGCGACCGTGCCGCCAGCGAGGACACTGTTCAGGAACCCGGGCGTGTAACTCGCCGCGGTGTTTAAGTCGACCACAGCGTCGTAGCTGCCCGCGCTCACCCCGACCGGAAAGCTGGGCAGCGTGCCTGGGGTTACCGCGACGCCGACCGTGCCGACCCCTGGCGTGGCCACGCAGCAGTGAATGTGGGCCACCGTCGTAATGCCCGACAGTCCGCTCCAGTCAACATCGAAGGTCAGCGTCAGCCCGACGTCGTCATACACCAGAACTGCGGTGCCGCTACCGGTAGCACCGATGGCCTCCGGGCCGAGTTCGGTGAAAAAAAGGATCTGCGCTGCGGGGGTGGCGGTGCAGGCCAGGGCCAGTGCGGCGGCCGAAGCCAAACGAGCGATTAGGTTCATGGCAACCTCCATTGTGTTGGACGGGAGGTCTGAATCAGGTGCGGACCAGTCACTGACTCAGTGCGCGCTTCGAGCCAGGCATGCAGATCTGCATGGCGACAAGCAAGTCAGTGCGAGCAATAGTTGTGCCCACTGCACCCATTAGTTCTCAGATCAATCACTTACACGCCCGGCGCACCCTCGACTCGAAGCAACTCGCAAAGATTTCCGACACTTCTTTCATCCGACGCGGTGGCGCAGCGTCGCCGCCACCGGTGGCGACCGACTGAACCTGCTCGACGGCGTCGACGAGTTAGACGCGCTCGGCATGCGGTTGGCACGCTCGCACGTCCGAACTGAATCAGCACACCGCTGCACGGCCGGTGGCAGCGATCCCTAACGGCAGCTGGGGTCGAACTCGGTCCTGACGGTGACCCGAAAGCGGCCGCCTCCCGAAATCGATTGCATTGGTTGAACTCCCGCATTGCGCGGCTTCCTAACGGGCGCCTGCCTGCAACACTCGGCCAGCCACATGGCGCACCACCCGACCAGAGTGCCGAGCAAACGCTCGACCGTTGTTTACGACAGCCATGTCTGGGAATAGCTACGCCCCTTGAGTGCAATACAAAGAAAAAGCCCGGCAGGTGCCGGGCTTCAAGGGCGCGCGGCGCCGAGGTCACTTTCCGCGCGGCCGCGGCAGCCCGATCACCGTGCCTTCGCGGCGCGCGTCGGCGCCGCCGTATTGCTTGCCGGTCTGCAGGTCGACGATGACCGCCTGCACCGAGCCGATGTCGGCGGTGGCCGGAAGCGTATAGCGGAGCGCAAGCAGGCCGTCGCGCGTGGCCTGCGAAAAACCGGGCTCGAGCGAGATCGCCGAGCCGGCGCTGGTGACCGAGGCGCGCGGCGCATCGATCGCGTCCTGCAGCGACATCTTGTGGTCGATCAGGTTCAGCGTCACGTTGAGCACCGAGTTGATGATCGTCGCGCCGCCCGGCGACCCAAACGCCGCGAGCGGTTTGCCGTCGGGCGAGAAGATCATCGTCGGGTTCATGCTGCTGCGCGGGCGCTTGTTCGGCTGCACGTCGTTGTAGCCGGCGGTGCCGGTGTACGGGTTGGTCGATGGCGCCGTGTTGAAGTCCGTCAGCTCGTTGTTCAGCAGGAACCCGAAGTTGCGGAACGATCCATCCGGCTTGGTGTACCCGGCGAACACCCCGATGCCGTGCGAGGACTCGATCGTGTTCGTGTACGTGACCATGTTGCCCCACTTGTCGACCACCGAGAAATGCGTCGTGGTCTCGCCCGGGCCCGTGACCGGCTCGGCCACCGCCAGCATCGTGCGCGGCGCAAGACCGGCCGACTGGTAGGGCAGCGGGTCACCCGGTGTCGGGTTGGGGTCGATGCGCGCGCCCGGAACGATGGCGGCTCCGCGCAGCGCGACGTAGGTCGGGTTCAGCAGGCCCGTTGGCCGGCACCGGCACGAAATCGGAATCACCCATCCAGATCGAGCGATCGGCAAATGCCAGTCGCATCGCATCGGCCATCACGTTGATCGTGTTCACCGATCCGAAGCCGAAGCCCTGGCTCGCGTCGCCGAGTGGGAAGCGCTCGAGCATCTTCAACATCTGGATCATCGTCAGGCCGCCCGACGACGGCGGCGACATCGACTTGATGCGGTAACCGCGATAGGTCCCCTCGGTCGGCACGCGGGTCGCGGCCGTGTAGTTGACGAGATCGTCGAACGTCATGCTGCCGCCCTTGCCGTTGGGCGCCTGCGGACGGTTGAACTTCTGGCCTTCGACGATGCCCTTGGCGATGTCGCAGCCCTTCGCCGGGATCATCTTGTAGAAGCAGTCGGGGCCGTTGGCGGCGATCAGGCGGAAGGTTTCCGCGAGGGGCTTGTTCTGCACCAGCGAACCCACGGGCACCGGCTGGCCGCCCGGGCAGAAAAAGGCCGCGGCTTCGGGCGAGTTAGTGGATCGGCCACCGTTGTTGCAACTCACCGCGGTGTAGCGTGGCGTCGCGGCGAAGCCCTCGTCGGCCAGCTTGATCGCCGGCTGCAGCACCTGCGCGAGCGAGAGATTGCCGTATTGCGCGAGTGCCTTGGCAGTGCCCCGCACCATGCCCGGAACGCCAACGGCCACGCCCTGCAGGGTAGGGCTTGGCACGCCGACGAACATGGTGGGAGTCGCACCGGCCGGCGCCTTCTCTCGCGAGTCGATCGCAAACGTCTGGCCCGTCTTCGCAATGTGGATCATCATGAAACCGCCACCGCCTATGCCGGCCGATTGCGGCTCGACGACATTGAGCGCATAGGCGATTGCCACCGCCGCGTCGATCGCGTTGCCACCTTGCTCG
>CAVQID010000001.1:0-5158 GCA_963712485.1 uncultured beta proteobacterium | reverse complement strand
CCCATAGCAAGAACGAACTTGTCACGATGCTGGGCTACAAGCCTCGCCTCGTCACAACCGCTCCTGGACGCGCGCGGGCAGTGTCGCACCTCCGGTTCTAGCCGGATCCCGTGCAGGCGCGTATCAGTACCGATCCTCGTCCACGCATTGCGTGACTCGTCGAAGTGAGCCACAGGGCGTCCGTCCACCAGCAACAGCGTCCCATCGACTTGCATCTTCGTGCATTCCAGAGAGGCATCGCAGCCCTCCATTTGCTCCATGTGGACCGAAAACACGCCGAGCCCGCTGATGTGGCTGATGCGGATAGACTCGTCGGCCGCAAGAACCCAGCGCCCGCCGCGCAGCGAGGCGATCAGTTCCTGCTGCTCGCCGCCTTTGATCAGGCTGTCGACTAGGCGGATGAATGAGAACGGGTCGGACAGGCCGTGGTCGCCAGCGGCACCCCCTGAGAATTCGAGCCAAAGGCAACGGGTCTCGACTGCATGGAACGTCATGGGGGCTCCTCGGCAAATACCGGACCACGACGTTGATCCGGCGTCGCCCGGAGTGGGCCACTTACTTTCGCAGCGTAGGTCGCCCCGCAACCCGCCAACCTTTCCAAACGTATATGTGGGCTGCCATCGCTTCTGCAATGGGCACGGGTCGTTGACCTAACGAGCAGCGTTGCATCGGTCCATAGTCGGGCCGAGAGACGTCCACGGCCGCGAGCTCTACCCAGGTCCCTGCATGGCGTCCCAGATAACCGCACTGACCGGCCGGACGAGTTCCATGTCGTGACGCCACTGATAATGCACAGGCACTCCGCTATCAGGCGATTCGAAGTTGTGCCGGCAACGCCAGTTCTTGGCCGTCAGCCCGTCTCTTTCATCCGGGAACCAGTTCGATGCCAACTCCCGAGACAATCAAACGAACTGAACCGGTTCGCCGTAAGCGTCGAATGGGATGAAGCGACCGATTGCGCCAGACTTGATCGACTCGACCATGCGCTGCAGTGGTTCCTGCGCTTGCGCGGAGGTCGGGGCGAGCCTTCCGGTGCCGTGCAATGCCGCGACGAATACGATGTCCCAGGCTTGACCGAACTGTCGGGACTCTTCCAGCAGCCCATCGAACGAGACCAGTTCGTCAGGCGTCTTGTCCACGCACATCAACGGTGTCAGCGTGCCGCCCCGACCTGCCTGAAAGCGTTCGCGTTGTTCGCGCGTGGCATCGTCCGAGACGCCTGCCTTCGCGAACACGAATAGCAGCCGCTGGGAGTCTGTCCTGCGCCCGCGCCGCACAAAGCAAGTCGTCGAAGGTCGAAATGTTCATGGAATGCACTCGATGAAATTGCTTTCGTCCTGTGCGGCACACGAGCATAAAGCGTTCGCGCTTGCTACTTCGGGCACTCGCATTCTGTCTGCTTCAAGGCTGACTGGGCAAGGCAACTCTAAGGCCGCTCCTGGCCGAAGGCGGCGGCTTCCCGTTTCACGACAGGGCGCCGTGGCCAAGCTATGCGGCACCGACCTACCACCATAAAGTGGCCAGCTGGCCAGCTTATGGGCAAAACGCAACTCTAGAGTTTCCGCCGCTCCAGTACTCGTCCAATGAGGTGCAGATCCGGAGTCTCGACGTGACCCTCGCGCGGATCTAGCGCAGCAGCAGTTCCAAAGTGCGCCGGTTCTGGTCGTCGGTCGGTGAGAAACCGCCACAGGCCAGCCGCGTGGTCGATCGGGAATGCGGCCAGCAGGCCAAGCAGCGCATACACGGTCTTGCTCCACGCACCGCCGCCCATGCCGACGAACATCGCATTTATCAACAGCAGGATCAGAGCGAGCGCTGCCGTGCTCTGTCGCGTGACCGGCATCGAAAGCCGCGGGTTCATCGGCGCCACTCGTCCGCTTCGGATTCGCGCACGGCGCTGATCTCGTCTGCAATCCCGGCACCGATGTCGCGGACGGCTGTCCAGTGAAACACCACAACGATCTTGACGACGTAAAAGACAACCAGCCCAATCGGCCGCAGGACGAAAAGAATGAAAGTCTTCACGATGTGATGCGCGATGCCGGACTGGTCTGGACGCTTCCGCCGATCCGAACGGCACGTGGCGCCGGTGAAGCCGGGGCCGACCCTCCGGCCGAGGCAGGCTGCGCCCGACCCTGGGCCCTGGATTGCATGGCAAAGTGACCGGCAGCGCTGGTTGCGGTCGCATTGGCACTCATTCCGCCGCCCTGTCGTGCGGATGCGCGTACCTGCTGGTTAGTCGTCTGCCATCGGGATCCGCCCCACCTGTTCGCTGAACGGACCGCACCCTCTCCCGCAGACGCCATACGCCCGAATCCGGCGCCGGCCGCTCCAACCGCCGCACGGCCGAGCGCGGCCGTCGCGTGCATTGCGATCGCGAACGCGAGGGCGGTCAGGCCGAAGTAGCCACCGACGATCAGCAATTGGGCGATGTTCGATGCCAGCAAGGTCGCGGGCGAAAGGTCTCCCGACACAGCCTGGACTCCGGAGACGGCGTTCAGCTGCACGCCCGTGAAGCGGTCCCAGATCACATAGAACATCGTCCACAGTGCAATGAACGCGTGCGCACCCACGGTGAGATACACGCCCAGCAGGAAGCGGCCGGGCCACATCATCAACAGCACGGCAATCGGCGAGAGCAGGATGACCACGGCCTTCGCATAGCCGATGCTGGCCGGCATGATGCTGCTGATGATCGCCTCCATGACCGTAGCCACAAGGCGTCCCGCCAGGGTACCGATGAAGCCGAGAGAGGTAGCGATGCCGCGGACCGCGGTGTTGTCTTTGCCCGCCCTCGCTTCGACGGCATGAGCCGCCTGTGCGTCGACGAGCGCCCGCACGCACAGCGGCTGGTCGCGCTGACAGGTCGCCCCGAACCACATCGTGGTCATCGGATCACGCAGCACGTTGGCCGCAGCGATAACGTCGTTCGACCGGCCGAGCGCCGTATAGAGTTCGTCAAGCGAGAAGAAGTCAGGAGGCGCCTGACGCCTCGGATCGTCGTACACGTCAGTCCTGAGGGTCTTTCGCCCCAGCGTGAAAGCGGCGTCGGCCTCCTTGCGTGAAGTGATTTCTGCAGGTGGCGCCGGAAGCGCTTTCATTGCCGCAATCGTGGAGGGGCTGATCATGGCAACCGCCACGTTAGGCCCCGCGAGGGTCCAACCACTGGCGCCTCCAAGGCGCTCATTGATCATCGGTTGCAGGGCTGGAAGCATGGTCGCCAGCGGCATCGGCGCCGCCGCCCTGATCGCGGCGATAACCTTTAACGCTTGTTCGGAGGACGGCGATCGTGCATGCAGGTCCGAGAACGGGTTCAAAAAGGCGTCAAGCAGCCCTTGTGCAGCGAGCGAGTCGCGTAGAGCCGGAGTCGCACCGTCGAGGTAGGCCGGTGCGATCACCTCACGCCAGACCTTAAGGTTGGCGTTGTATTGGGGATCACCGGATCTGAGAGATGAATCGATCACCTTGCTGGCGGCAATCTGCGCAGCCGGAACCTGAATCAGGTTCTGACTGGTCGGATTGCTCATTCTCAGCGCGACGGTGACGGCATCGCGCGCCAGCAACTCGGCGCCGTAGGAAGGGAGCAAGATTGCGCCCGACGGCTCCGGCAGCGTTGTGGGATCGAGCTTGCGCGCCACCGTGGGTGAGAGCGTCGGCGCGAAGTACGTGAGCGGTGCCTGGACGTGCACGTATAGGAAGAACACACCCAGCAGCGCCGCCAGCCAGTATTTGATCAGGCCCGCGATCGGATCGGCCCGGCCGTCGGTGGCTTCGGGCAACTCCCTTACCACCGCCCACACTGTTCCTGCGAGGAGCACGGTCGCGACGAAGAAGAACTCTTGCATCCTGAGAATCAGGATGGCCTTGAGCAGCCAGGCATAACCGGCTGCCGCGTACGTGTCGATCAGATCGAGCGTGTCAATCATCAGTACCCTCGAGAATCCCCGTCCTTGAGGGCAGGGAGGTAGAGGGCGAACGCAACGCGTTCGAGTGTTGCGAGGCGAGCGCCGATACTGGTATTATTTACAGTATGGTGATCGTGTACCGCTATCGGGTGAAGTCGCTCAACGGTCTGCTGAACCAGCAGGCACGCGCGGTCAATTTCGTCTGGAACTACTGCAACGACCGGCAGAAAGACGCGCTGCGCTTCGGGCGGCGGTGGCTGACCGGCTTCGATCTGAACCGGCTCACCACGGGCAGCAGCCGGGAGCTGGGGTTGCATTCCGGCACCATCAACGCCGTCTGCGAGCAGTATGCGAAGTCGCGCTCCCAGAAGAAGCGCCCCTGGCTGCGTTACCGCGGCCGGCGCGCCCTGGGGTGGGTGCCGCTCAAGGGCCGTGACCTCAAGCGCGAGGGCGACGCCTTCCGGTTCGCTGGGCATACGTTTCGCGTGTTCAACAGCCGCCCGCTTCCCGACGGCAAGATCAAGGACGGCACCAACTTTTCCGCGGATGCGCGCGGCCACTGGTTCCTGAACATCACCATCGAAGTGGCCGACGCCGAGAGGCGGGACATCCGCCGCGGGGTGGGAATCGACCTCGGTCTGAAGTCTTTCGCCGCACTCAGCACCGGCGAGGTGATCGACAACCCGCGCCACTTCCGAGCGCTGGAGGAGCGGCTGGGAAAGGCGCAGCGGGCGCGCAAGAAGCGCCAGGCCGCCAGCATCCACGCGCGCATTGCAAACGCCCGCCGGGACTTCCTGCACAAGCTGTCGCATCGCCTGACGCGCGACTTTGACTACATTGCGTGCGGCAACGTGTCCGCCTCGAAACTTGCCAGAACCACGATGGCAAAGAGCGTCGCTGACGCATCGTGGTCGTCCTTCCGCAACATGCTCCGGTACAAGGCGATGAGCGCGCGGCGCGTGGTTCGAGGAAGTGAACGAGTCGTTTAGCTCCCAAGTCTGTTCGCGTGCGGCAGCCTGCCGCCGGAGCGGCCGAGAGGTATCGCAGACCTTGGAATAAGGCGGTGGGTATGCAGTGCTTGCGGTTGCGGCCATGATCGTGACGTGAACGCTGCGTTGAACCTTCTCGCCCGCTCGGGACATCGAGCGCCTGCAGAGGGAATCCCTGTCCTTTAGGACGGGGAGGATGTCAAGGCTTCAGGCCGAACAGCGTGCGCACGCCGCCCACGAATGCGTTGTTGTCGGCCAGGCTTG